>NZ_JBIRGJ010000008.1:0-647202 GCF_044327915.1 Streptomyces afghaniensis | reverse complement strand
GCCCGGTTACATTCCGAACCCGGAAGCTAAGCCTTACAGCGCCGATGGTACTGCAGGGGGGACCCTGTGGGAGAGTAGGACGCCGCCGAACAATTTTTGAAAAAGGCCCACACCTTATGGTGTGGGCCTTTTTGTGTTTCACGAGCCTGTTCACGACGGCTGTACCAGCTTGGTGTCGTACGCCAGGATCACTGCCTGAATGCGGTCGCGGGAGCCGGTCTTCGCGAGGATGCGGCCCACGTGCGTTTTCACTGTCGACTCGGCCAGGTGGAGGCGCGTGGCTATCTCCGTGTTCGTCCAGCCCTGGCCGATGACCGTGAGGATTTCGCGTTCCCGGTCGGTGAGGGGAGCGAGGCGTGGGTCTTCTCCAGGCGGCGTTTCCCCGGCCGGGTCGGTCGGCAGGTGATGGACGTAGGCGTCGAGGAGGCGGCGTGTGAGGCTGGGGGCTACGACCGCGTCGCCTGTGGCGACCGCGCGGATTCCGGCCAGGAGTTCCTCGGGCTGGGCGTCCTTGACGAGGAAGCCGGAGGCTCCTGCGCGGAGGCCGGCGTAGGCGTACTCGTCCAGATCGAAGGTGGTGACGATCAGGATGCGGGTGCGGTCGCCGGCGGCGGTGATGCGGCGGGTCGCCTCGATGCCGTCCAGGCCGGGCATGCGGATGTCCATGAGGACGACGTCGGGGTGCAGCTCTGCCGCCAGGCGGACCGCCTCGCTGCCGTTCGCCGCCTCGCCCACGACCGTCATGTCGTCCTGGCTCTCCAGGAGCATGCGGGAGCCGAAGCGCTGGAGGGGCTGGTCGTCGGCGATCAGGACCGTGGTCACTGCGGGTTTTCCTCCGGAAGATGTAGGCGGACGCGCCAGCCCTGCTCGGGGTGCGGGCGGGGGCCGGCCTCAAGTGTGCCGCCGTACAGGGCGGTTCGCTCGCGCATTCCGGGCAGGCCGCGACCGCCTGGAGCCCGGGCGTCGGCTCGGCCCGCGCTGCCTGTGTCCGTGACCGTCACTGTCACGGCTCCCTTGTCCTCGTAGGACAGTTCTATCTGCGCGGTGGCGCCGGGGCCGGCGTGTTTGAGGGTGTTGGTGAGGGCTTCCTGGATGACGCGGTAGACCGTGAGTTGGCGGCCTGGGGGGAGGGTGGGGCTGCCGTGGGTGGTGGTGTGGACGGGGAGGCCTGCGGAGCGGACGCCGTCGAGGAGCTGGTCGAGGTCGGTGAGGCCGGGTTGGGGGGTCAGGTCTGCCTGGTTCTGGTCTGCCTGGTTCTGTTCGTCCTCGCGCATGACGTCCAGGAGGCGGCGGAGTTCGGTGAGGGCCTGGCGGCTGGTGGTGGCGATGGCGTCGAGGGCCTGGGCGGCGCGTTCCGGGGACTTGGCGGCGGCGTATCTGCCGCCGTCGGCGAGGCCGGTGATGACGGAGAGGTTGTGGCCGATGATGTCGTGCATCTCGCGGGCGATGCGGGCGCGTTCGGCGGCGGTGGCGAGTTGGGCCTGCTGGTCGCGTTCGGTCTCCAGGCGGCGGGCGCGGTCCTCCAGGGCCTCGGTGTAGTTGCGGCGGGTGCGGACCGTGATGCCGATGAGGGCGGCCACGGTGATGGACATCAGCTGGGAGCCGATCTGCTGGTCCCAGGTGCCCTCCCCGTGGCGGGCGACCGACACCACGACCGGGGCGGTCACCAGGGCCGTCGCCCACCACAGATTGCGCAGGGACCGGCGCAGGGCGATGTGGTAGACGACGGCGAGCTGGAGCAGGGCTGCCTGGAGTGCCGCGCCGGTCCACGCGTTGACGAGGGCGAAGAGGGCCATGGCGGCGAGGACGGCCCGGGGATGGGTGCGTCGCCAGAGGAGAGGGATCGACAGGCCGAGGCTCAGGGTGAGGAGCAGCCAGCCGGGGACGTCGAGGTTGTGGGCGTTGTGGCGCCAGCCGCCACCGGCGTAGTCGATCAGGGCCGCTGTCACCCAGAAGCCGGTGATGTGCAGGTCCCACAGCAGGGGGTGGCGTCGGTCGAAGGCACGCACCCGGCGGGTGAGGCGGTGGGCGTACTCGGTGAGGGGCTCCGGCGCCCGGTCTTCCGTCACGGGGTTCATCGTGGGGGATTTCGGTGCCGCTTGTCAGACGTCTCGGCGTCGTAGGACCACCGCGGCCAGCGCGAGGGTCGCCGTCGTCCAGAGGATCATGGCGAGGAGGGCGGTGCCCGGGGAGGCCGTGCCGGGCAGGGGCTGAGCCGTGGTGAGGGTTTCCAGGGCCTTGCCGGGGAAGTAGCGGACGGCGTCGTCGACGATGTCGTACGGGAGCATGGCCAGGACCTCCGGGACGATCATGAGGAGGCCGATGAAGACGCCGATGGCCATCGGGACCGAGCGGACCAGGGCGCCGATGCCGAGGGCGAGGACGGCGAGGAGGGTGAGACCGGCCGCGTTGCCGGCGAGGGCGCGCAGGACGCCGGGGGCGCCGAGGGAGGCCGCCTGGTCGGTGCCGGTGAGGAGGGACTGGGCGAGGGGGAAGGTGACCAGGTTCGTCAGCAAGGTGAGGGGGAAGGCGATCGCGGCCAGGACGGCTGCCTTGGACCACAGGACGGGCAGGCGGCGGGGGACGGCGGTCATCGTGGCGCGGATCTGGCCCGTGGAGTACTCGCCGGCCGTGGCGAGGATGCCCAGCACGCCGAGGTTGATCTGGGCGAACTGGGTGCCGAGCAGGACGAAGAGGACCGTGTCCATCCCGCCCTCGCCGGTGCCGTCGTAGGCGGCGGCCAGGCCCGCGCCCATGGCGACGGTGAGGGCGCTGGTCACGATGAGGGTGATCCAGGTGGAGCGCAGGGTCCGGAGTTTGTGCCACTCGGAGCGCAGGACGCGGGCCGGGGTCACGCGGTAGGGCAGGGTCGCCGTGGTCATGCTGCCGCTCCTTCGAGGGTCGCCGTGTACTCCACCGCTTCGCGGGTGAGGTCCATGAAGGCCTCTTCCAGGGAGGCGGTGCCGGGGGTCAGTTCGTAGAGGGGGATGCCGTGGGCGGCTGCCGTGCGGCCGATGTGCTGGGCGTCCGTGCCGCGGACCTGGAGGGTGCCGGGGGTGTCGGTGGTGATGTCGACGCCGGGGGCGGTGAGGAGAGGTACGAGGTCGGAGGCCTGCGGGGTGACGACCTTGACGGTGCCGGCGCCGGAGTCCCGTACGAAGTCGGTGACCGTGGTGTCGGCGAGGAGACGGCCGCGGCCGATGATGACGAGGTGCTCGGCGGTCAGGGCCATCTCGCTCATCAGGTGGGAGGAGACGAAGACCGTGCGGCCCTCGGCGGCGAGGGACTTGAGGAGGTTGCGGATCCACAGCACGCCCTCCGGGTCGAGGCCGTTGACCGGCTCGTCGAGGATGAGCACGGCCGGGTCGCCGAGCAGGGCGGCGGCGATGCCGAGGCGTTGGCCCATGCCGAGGGAGAAGCCCTTGACGCGGCGGTGGGCCACGTCGGTCAGGCCGGTGAGGGCGAGGACCTGCTCCACCCGGGTGCGGGGGATGCCGTGGGTGTGGGCGAGGGCGCGCAGGTGGTGGTAGGCCGTGCGGCCGGGGTGGACCGAGCGGGCTTCCAGCAGGGCGCCGACCTCCGTGAGGGGGGCGGGGTGGGCGGCGTAGGAGCGTCCGCCCACGGTGGCGTGGCCGCGGGTGGGGGCGTCGAGGCCGAGGATCATCCGCATGGTCGTGGACTTTCCGGCGCCGTTCGGGCCGAGGAAGCCGGTGACCGTTCCGGGGCGGACGGTGAAGGACAGGTCCGTGACGACCGTACGGTCGCCGTAGCGTTTGGTCAGTTCGTGTGCCGTCAGCATGCTTCGATGCTCGTGCGTGCGGGGGCGGCGGGCGTCGGACGGCGGTGGTAATCGGGGTGAGGGGTGTCGTACCCGGGTACTACCGTTGCCGGCATGAGCTATGTGATCCGGTCCGTCCGTGCTGACGAGTGGCCTGCGGCGAAGGAGCTGCGGCTCGCGGCGCTGCGGGACCCGGTGGCGCACCTGGCCTTCCTGGAGACGTACGAGGAGGCCGCGGCCAGGCCGGACTCCTTCTGGCAGGAGCGGACGGCCGGTGCCGCCGAAGGGGCGGAGGCGCGGCAGCAGATCATCGCGGCGGGGCCGGACGGGCGGTGGGTGGGGACGCTGACCGTGCTCGTGGAGGAGCCGGGGACGACGGACTGGGCCGGGTTTCCGGTGGAGCGGAAGCAGGGGCATGTCGTCGGTGTGTTCGTGCGGCCGGAGGAGCGCGGGAGCGGGCTGACCGAGGTGCTGTTCGACGCGGCCCTGGAGTGGGCGTGGGGGCGGGGTCTGGAGCGGGTGCGGCTCATCGTGCACGAGGAGAACGGGCGGGCGCAGCGGTTCTACCGGCGGGTGGGGTTCGAGCCCAGTGGGCTGGTCGTGCCGCTCGGGGACTCCGAGGAACGGGAGCTGGAGTTCGTGCTTGAGCGGAGCTCCGTGGGAGTGCCCTACTCAGACCGGTAGTTCGTCGTGCGGCCAGCGGGCGCGGCCCTGTTCGCGGGAGCGGAGCAGGGCCAGGGTCGGCATGCCCCGGTCCGCTCCGGTGGCCAGCAGCTCCGGGAGCTGGGGAAGCGGGGCCACGGCGGCGACGTCGTCCAGGACGAGCGTGAATGGTGGGTCGAGGCGACCGGAGGATGACCGTTCGGCCATGTGCCGGCCGCGCTCGACCACGCTGGAGACGAGGGCCGTCAGGAGGGGCATCGCGCCCGGATTCGTCCTGGGGTCCTCGATGGATTCACCCACCACATAAAGGGTGCCCCCTTCATGGACGAAGGAATCCAGGGCGAGGGCATCATTTCGGTTGGGAGTGCAAGCCTCGCGGATATTGACCGTGGAGAGGGCCGCGAGGGCACGGGTCGTCAGCTGCTGGGCCATGTCCCGGCGTTCGGGGTGGGCGGTGAGGGCGCCTTCGAGTTCGCCCGCGGAGCCGGGGGCGGCCTTGGGGTTGGTACGGAGGATGCGTACGGCGTCCTGGATCTGGGTGCCCTGGGACCAGCGGTGGACGTGGCGGATGGTGCGGCCGTCGACGGCGGCGGCGTGCAGGTAGCTCCGCAGGAGTGTCTCGGCGGTGTCGCTGAGGGCCTGGTCGAGTTTGGCGGTGGGGCGGACCGGGGTGAGGAGGGCGGTTGCTCTTCTCGTGGCTGTGGCCTTGTCCTCGCAGCCGGCTGTGGGGGACCAGTGGAGGCGGGCGGGGGTGGCGCAGCGGTGGGTGGGGTCGTAGAGGTGGGTGGGGCCCAGTTTGGCCCGGGCGTCTTTGGTCTCCTGCCAGAGGGCGGGGTTCGAGGTGACGATGAGGGCCGGGCCCTCGGCGTCGCGTACGGCCTGGGTGGCGGTGGTTTGGCGGGTTTCCCTTGGGGCTACGAGGATTTTTGCCCACCCGCCCACCCGTTCCTGGCCGAACAGAGAAGCCGGGCTCGTGGGCGCGGCCGCCGGGGTCGGGGCGAGGGGGGCCGTCGGCTCCAGGAGGTGCGTGGGATCGGGGTCGGCGCGGCGGGGGGTGGGGACGTCGTGCTGCGCCGACGCGTGGGCGTCGTGGAGCGTGGGCGTCGGCGTCGGTACGTCGTGCGGCGTGTGTGTGGATGCCGCGTGCTGCGCCGGCGTGGGTACGTCGTGCGGTGTCGGGGGCGGTGTTCTGTGCTGCGCGGTCGTCGGCAGTTCGTGCTGCGCCGAGGTCGGTGTTCTGTGCTGCCCGGCTGTCGGGATCTCGTGCTGTGCCGGAGTCGGTGTTCTGTGCTGCCCGGCTGTCGGGATCTCGTGCTGCGGCGAAGTCGGTGATCCGTGCTGCGGCGAAGTCGGTGATCGGTGCGGCTCCGTCGTAGGCATCTCGTGCTGCGGCGGCCCGCCCGACCCGTACACGACCCCCGTCGCGTGCGGCGGTGCCATCCTCTCCGCCCGGCGCCTCGCGCGGACCGCCCGCCACCTGGCCAGCGTGCCCATCACGAACACCGTCAGGACGATCAGGATCATCAGCTGGCCGATGAACAGGCCCCAGAACAGGCCGTAGCCCGAGAGTTCGCCCGGGGGTGTGTCGGGCCAGGCGCCGGGGATGTCGTGGGGCTGGGCGATGAGGCCGCGCATGGCCAGGGGCGTGCGTGTGAAGGTGACGCCGGACGGCCAGGAGCCGTGGGCGAACAGGGCGGCGAGGCCGGTGGCCGTCCACACCAGCAGGGTCATGCCGAGGAGGAACGCGAGTATGCCGACCAGCAGGCCGTCGGGGATGCCTCCCTGGCTGTCGTGCCGGCTGCGGCGGTCGTCCGGTCTCACGCGTCCTCCCCCTACGCCACCGTCGATTCGGAGTCGCCCAGGTGGTGCTCCACGAAGGCCGCCGCCCGTTCCTCCGCCTCGAGTTCGGCGGCGCGCAGGGCGTCGTGGTCCGTGAGGTCCGCGGAGGACTCGGTCATCGCGCGGTCGGTGAAGACCAGTGGGCGTTCGGTCTCCGTGACCAGGTGTTTGACGACCTGGACATTGCCGTTGACGTCCCAGACTGCGATACCGGGCGTGAGCGTCGGGATGATCTCGACCGCCCAGCGGGGCAGGCCGAGGACCCGGCCCGTGGCTCTCGCCTCGTCGGCCTTCTGGGCGTAGATCGTCCGCGTCGACGCCATCTTCAGGATCGCTGCCGCCTCCTTCGCCGCCGCGCCGTCCACCACGTCGGACAGGTGGTGGACGACCGCCACGAACGACAGGCCCAGTCGCCGGCCGAACTTCAGCAGGCGCTGGAACAGCTGGGCCACGAAGGGGCTGTTGATGATGTGCCAGGCCTCCTCGACCAGGAAGATGCGCTTCTTCCGGTCGGGGCGGATCCAGGTGTGCTCCAGCCACACGCCGACGATCGCCATGAGGATGGGCATGGCGATGGAGTTGCGGTCGATGTGGGACAGGTCGAAGACGATGAGCGGCGCGTCCAGGTCGATGCCGACCGTGGTCGGGCCGTCGAACATGCCGCGCAGGTCACCGTCGACGAGACGGTCCAGGACCAGGGCCACGTCCAGGCCCCAGGCCCGTACGTCGTCTATGGCGACGTTCATCGCCTCGGCCGATTCGGGCTCGGGGTGGCGCAGCTGCTCGACGATGTCGGTGAGGACCGGCTGGCGGTCGACGATGGTCTCGTTGACGTAGGCGTGCGCGACCTTGAGGGCGAAGCCGGAGCGTTCGTCCAGGCCGTGCCCCATCGCGACCTCGATGATCGTGCGGAGCAGGGCGAGCTGCCCCGTGGTCGTGATGGCGGGGTCGAGCGGGTTGAGGCGGATACCCATGTCCAGGGCGGCCATCGGGTCCAGGCGGATGGGAGTTATCCCCAGCTCCTGGGCGATGAGGTTCCACTCGCCGACGCCGTCCTCTCCCTGGGCGTCCAGGACGACGACCTGGCGGTCGCGGAAGCGGAGCTGGCGCAGGACGTACGTCTTCTCCAGCGCCGACTTGCCGTTGCCGGACTCGCCGAGGACCAGCCAGTGGGGGGCGGGGAGCTGCTGGCCGTAGAGCTGGAAGGGGTCGTAGATGTAGCCCTTTCCGGAGTACACCTCGCGGCCGATGATGACGCCGGAGTCGCCGAGGCCGGGGGCGGCGGTCGGGAGGTAGACCGCCTGGGCCTGGCCCGTGGACGTGCGCACCGGGAGCCGGGTCGTCTCGACCTTCCCGAAGAGGAAGGACGTGAAGGCGTCGGTGAGGACGGACAGCGGGTCCCGCATCAGGTCCTACCTCCGAATGCCGGTGGCGAAGGGAAGGGTGTTCACGAAGGCGCGGTGGTGCTCGCGGTCGCACCATTCCAGCTTCAGGTACGACTTTCCGGCCGAGGCCCTTATCGTCCGCTTGTCGCGGGCGAGGGCGTCGGGGGAACGCGAGGAGACGGTGATGTAGCCGACGAGGTTCACCCCGGCGGCGCCGCTGGCGAGGTCTTCGCCGCGCTGGTCGAGCCGGGAGTTCGCGGCGACGTCGCGCGGGTCGATGGTGCGGTTCATCTTGGCGGCGCGGGACGCCTCGGCCTCGTCGTTGGTCTTCTCCGTGAGCATGCGTTCGATGGCGACCTCGGTGGGTTCGAGGTCCATGGTGACGGCGACCGTGCGGATGACGTCCGGGGTGTGGACGAGCAGCGGGGCGAGGAAGTTGACGCCGACGGGGGTCATCGGCCACTCCTTCACCCAGGCCGTGGCGTGGCACCAGGGGGCGCGGGTGGAGGACTCGCGGGTCTTGGCCTGGAGGTAGGTGGGCTCCATGGCGTCCAGCTCGGCCGGCCAGGCATTGCGTTTCGTCATCGCCTGGATGTGGTCGATGGGGTGGTCCGGGTCGTACATGGAGTGGATCAGCGAGGACAGTCTGCTCTGGCCGAGCGGCTGCCGTACGCGGATGTCGGCCTCCTGGAGGCGCGAGCAGATGTCGGTGAGCTCGCGGGCCATGACGACGGCGAGTCCGGCGTCCCGGTCGACCTTGCCGCCGTGGGCGCGGGCGGCCCGGGCCATGGCGTTGGCCTCGGCGGCGAGGTCGCGGGTGTAGTGCATGCAGGCGACGAGGTAGGCGCGGTGCTGCTCGCTGCTGGTGGACACCATCGACTGGAGCTGGTCGTACGACTGCTGGAGCCACGGCGGTGCCTTGTCGTCGCCGCGGACGGCGACGTCCTTGGCGTGGGCGTCCGGGTCGGCGGGGAGGGTGCGGGCGAGCATCTGGAGGCGGGTGACGAAGCCGTCGCCGTTGGCCACGTGCTTGAGCAGGGTGCCGAAGCGGTCGACGAGGGCCTCCTGGTCCTCGGAGTCGCGCAGGCCGACGCCGGGGCCCTCGATCTCGATGGCGGCGGTGACGGTCTTGCGGTCGGCGTGCAGCAGGACGGCGATCTCGTCGGGGCCGAAGGGGGCGGCCAGCCAGGTGATGCGGCCGATGCCCGGAGGGGGCCCGATCTCGACCTCCCGGCCGTCGAGCCGGGTGCCGGCCTCGATGACGGCGGAGCGGTAGGTGGTCCCCTGCTTCAGGGTCCGCTTGTAGCTGCGGTTGATCTCGAACCACTTGTAGAACGTGCGGTGCTTGTACGGCACGTACACGGCGGCCAGCGCCAGCATCGGGAACCCGGCGAGCAGCACGATGCGCAGGGACAGCACGGGGACGAGGAGCCCGCACATCATGCCGAGGAACGCGCCCACGACGATCAGGGCGATCTCGCCGGTCTCGCGGTTGCGGCCGATGATCGCGTTCGGCCGGGCGCGGCCGATCAGATATGTACGGCGGGGCGTGACCGGATGGGACACGTGGGACTCGGTCGTCAACGCCCTTCACCTCCCGTGCGATTGGTACTGCTGTTGCGGGTGTTGCTGGCGTGGGGAGTGTTGACGGGGCTGCTCGAACGGGGTGCGGGTGCGGCGGAGGGGACAGATCCGCCGCCGCCGTTCGAGGGGCGCGAGCTGTGCGCGGCGACTCCGCCGGAGGCGGGGTTGCTGGGGCGGGGGGCGGAGGACTGGCTGCCTCCGCCGTTGTTGTCGGCGCGGGTGCTGTGGGTCTTGATGCCCTGCGCGACCAGGGTCGCGGGGGAGCTGATGACCGCCGCGGCCTTGCTCTCCGCGCCCTGCATGAGGCGGTTGTTGCGGGAGCCGGCGATCTCGTCTCCGAAGCCGGGGACGAAGCGGTAGATCATCGCGCTGGCGAAGATGGCGAGCAGGATGATGGCGAGGCCGGAGACGACGGCGGAGAAGGCGTCGGGGCCGTCGTCGGCGGAGAGCGCGCCGGCGAGGCCGAGCACGATCACGATCACGGGCTTCACGAGGATGACGGCGATCATGATGCCGGCCCAGCGGCGGACGTGGCCCCACAGGTTCTTGTCGACGAGGCCGGCGTAGACGACGGTGCCGAGGAGGGCGCCGACGTAGAGCAGGGCGGCGCGGATGACGAGCTCCAGCCAGAGGACGCCGGCGGCGAGGATGCTGACCAGGGAGACGACGATCAGCATGATCGGGCCGCCGCCGATGTCCTCGCCCTTGTTGAGGGCCTCGGAGAACGTGCCGAAGAAGGCGTCGGTCTGGTCGCCGGTGGCTTTGGCGAGGACCTCGGTGATGCCGTCGGTCGCGGAGACGACGGTGTAGAGGATCAGGGGGGTGAAGGCGGAGGCGAGCACGGTCAGCCAGAGGAATCCGATGGCCTCGGACAGGGCGGTGGTCAGGGGTACGCCGCGGACGGCTCGCTTGGCGACGGCCAGGAGCCAGAGGAGGAGCGTGAGGATGGTCGACGCGGCGAAGACGACGGCGTACTGCTGGAGGAACTTGGGGTTCGTGAAGTCGACGTTCGCCGTCTCCTTCACGGCGTCGCTGAGCTTGTCGACGGTCCAGGAGGCGGCGTCGGCACAGCCCTTGGCGAGGGAGGAGAGGGGGTCGAGGGTGGAGGTGGGGTCCAGGCGGGAGGTGCCGCCGGAGCGGTTGGCACCGCTGCCGCGTTCGCAGTAGTCCTTGGCGGGGCCGTGGATCAGGTCACAGGGGTCGTCGCTGGGGGTGGGCGACGGCGTGGGTGCCGCGAAGGCACGCGTGGCCAAGAGGACCGCAGTGGTCTGCCCGGCTGCGACGAGGCCTACGAGCTTGAGTACGCGATGGTTAACGGGCATAAGAGAACCCTCCGTACTCCTCGACTGCCTTTGCCATCTCGTCCGCGCTGGAAGCCCTGTCGTCGCCGGGAACGGGCGCCGGACCGTCCTTCTGAGAGTGGGTCACGATCTTCCAGTCACCGCCGGTCCACTCGAGTTTCATGGTGATGGTGAACCAGCTGTTCGTGACCGGGGTGGTGGAGTTCTCGCCCGCAAGTCCCAGGAGACCGCTGCACCAGACCTCCACCGTTGCGCTCTCCTGGGATGCTTCGGTGACCTTGGTGCCGATCGGACTGGTGCGGGACACGAACGTGTAGCCCCGTGGTGTCGAGCCGTCCTCGTTCAGCCCGACGTTCTTGTTGAACTCCGGCGTGTAAGCCCTGTCCAGGGTGGCCTCGAACTCCGCCACCCGCGAGGGGGCGATGATCGCTTGCAGGATGGTGTCCCGCTTGGCCTTGGAGAACATCTCGGCGGAGCCGAGTGCCACCGCATAGTTCGCCGCCGCGCTCTCCGCCCCCTCCTGGTCCTGGGCGAAGCCCGAGGGGATGCCGGCTGCCGACTTGGACTGGACGGGGCGTTGGCCGGAGGGGGCCGTGGCTGTTGTGTCCGGTTTGGTGGCGGCGTCGTCCGATGAGGAGGAGTCGCCACCGCCCCGGTTCGCGAAGGCGATGGCTGCGATGAGGAGGACTACTACGCCGACCACCGTGACCAGGCTGCGCGACGAGCGGGGGCGGCGGGGCGTGCCGTAGGGGTCGGCTCCGGTGTCGGGCAGGCGGGTGCGGGTCTGGCCCGTGCCGGCGTAGCCGCCGGAGGCCTCGTGCTCGTCACCGAGACTCATGCCGCGTACGCCCCCTCGACGTCGTACTGCTCGTGCTCCTCGTACGACGGTAGCCGTGCTGGTTCCCGCGCGGGCGCGGTGTGGTGACTCGACATCAGGGAAACGCAACCTTCGCCGGTGGGCACGACGGGCGGGTGGGATGGAGGGGGGAGCCGGGCGTGCCCGGCCGGGGCGGGTGGGCCCGGCCTACACGGCCATGCCGTACACGATGGTGAAGAGCGTGCCGAGTGAGCCGATGATGAAGACTCCCGTGAGGCCCGCGATGATGAGGCCCTTGCCCTGCTCCGCGCTGAAGGTGTCCCGCAGGGCGGTGGCACCGATGCGCTGCTTGGCGGCGCCCCAGATGGCGATGCCGAGGCAGAGCAGGATGGCCACCGCCATCACGACCTCGATCATCACCTTGGCCTCGTTGCCCAGGCTGCCGAAGGGGCCCCAGTCCGGAGCGATCCCGCCGATGATCGTGTTGATGTCTCCCTTGTCGGCCGCAAAGAGCATGTAAGTCACCGCCCCTGTTGGGTAGTTCCGCACCCTCTGCGGTCGTGCAGAGGTCAGGCCTCATTCTCGCCGACAATGACGCTGTCGGATGTCGACTTGGCGTCATTGATTGGCGGGTTTCGTACGAATACCTTGCCACCGTTCCGGGCCGGGCCCTAAGGGAGGCGACGGACGGTGTGCGAAGTATCGTATGGTCACTCTGTGTATCACGGCAGGTCACGCCGGGCAATGAGGCCTGAGCGGAACCTGTTGTGTGGTCCCGTCGTTGTGCCCTTTTACGTCCTGTGTCACCTTTCCGGACCGTTTCTGACGGCCGGTCGGGTGAGGGGTCGTCCCGGTGTTCTCCGGGTGAAGGCTACCTGGCGCGGCGAACGGGCCGCGGCTGGGTTGCCGCGGCCCGTTCGACCGGTGACGTTCCGTCACAAGGGGGAGGGTCAGCCGGTGAAGGCGCCGACTCCGTTCGGGGTGCCCCAGCCGGTCGGGCCGTCATAGCCCGTTCGGGCGGTGCAGAAGTAGCTGGTGGCGCACGTGCCGTTGGTGCCGCTGGTGACGTCGTTCAGGGCGGCGGTGTTCGCGTAGGGGAACTTCGCAGGGTAGGAGCCGGCGGACGGGGTGCCCGCCAGGGCGTAGACGCTCGCGATGATCGGGGCGGAGGCGCTGGTGCCGCCGTAGGTGGCCCAGCCCTGGCCGTCGGCGCCGTAGGTGTCGTAGACGGAGACGCCGGTCGCGGGGTCGGCGACGGCGGAGACGTCGGCGATCATGCGCTTGGCACAGCCGGTGTCGGTCTGCCAGGCGGGCTTGGCGTCGTAGGCGGAGCAGCCGGAGCCGGTGCCTTCGGTGCTGCTGGTCCGCCAGACGCTCTCGGTCCAGCCGCGGGTGGTGGAAGAGGTGGTGAGCCTCGTGCCGCCGACGGCCGTGACGTACTTGGAGGCCGCGGGGTACTCGGCGCCGTAGCCCGCGTCGCCCGCGCTGACGGTGATGGCGACGCCCGGGTGGTTGAAGTACGTGGAGTCGTACGTCGCGTCGGAGGAGGACTCGCCGCCGCCGTAGCTGTTGGAGACGTACGTGGCGCCCAGGCTGACGGCCTCGTTGACGGCGGTGCCCAGGTTGGCCATGGTGGCGGACTTGGCCTCGACGAGGAGGATGTGGCAGTTGGGGCAGATCGCGCTGGCCATGTCGAGGTCGAGGGAGATCTCGCCGGACCAGCCGCTGTCGGGGGCGGGGAGGGCGGTGGTGGAGCCGGTCTGGCTCACCTTCTTGAAGCAGCCGCCGGCGGTGGTGCAGGCGGGCAGGCCGTAGTGCGAGCGGTAGGCGGCGAGGTCGGACTCGGCGTTGGGGTCGTCGTAGGCGTCGACGATGGCGATGGTCCGGCCGGTGCCGTTGCTCGCGGCGGCGGAGGTCAGGCCGTAGGCGGCCTGGAGGTCGGAGGGGCCGTAGCCGGAGGGGGAGGTGGCCTCGGCGGCTGAGGGTGAGATGCCGTGCTGCTGCTGGAAGGCGGTGCGGCCGCCCGTGACGCGCAGGGCGTTGCAGGCCATCTCGTCCTTGTGGCTGGGGAGGGCGCAGGAGCGGGTCCAGGTGACCCGGGAGGTGCTCGCCCGGGCGGTGTCGGCGTGGGCGGCGGTGGTGAGGCCGGTGAGGAGGAGCGCGGCGGTGGCGGTGACGGCGGCGACCGTGCGGCGCCATCTGCGGCGGCCGGCGGGAGAGTTGGGGGGTGTCGTGCGCAAGGTACAGCCTCCTGGCAGTGGTGGACAGAGGCCTGCGGGTGGGGGATCCGCCGGTACGGTTCCCGGCGGGGGCGGCGACCCGCGACGACGATCGCTTGTTGAGTACGTGACAACAAGACGGGTTTCGGAATCCTGACTTCCGCCTTACTGAACCGGGCGCCGGGCTTACCGGCCGGTGACGGGCCGATGGCCGGGGGATGGGCGTGGCTTGACCCAAGGGGCCCGGGTTCAGCGGGGCTTGGGACCGGCGGCACGCGTTTTTCTCACCTTCGCCGGACACAGTGGCTCCGATGAAGCGCGTCCTCGCCCTTGCCGTGGTCCTTGCCGCCCTCACCTCCGCGTCCACCGCGGTGGCCGATGACGGGGCCGGGCCCTTCGGGGTGACCGTCACCGCGGGAGCGGTCGCGGGCAGCGCGCGGGTGGGGGTGCTCGTCCCCGCCGGCCGGGCGACCCGCCCGGCCGGTGCGCACTTCTGCACCGCGTCCGTGGTGCGGGCGCCGTACCGGAATCTCGTCGTCACCGCGGCGCACTGCCTGGACGGGCGCGGAGAGCTCGTGTTCGTGCCCGGGTACCGCAACGGCCGCGCTCCGTACGGGGTGTGGAAGGTGAAGCGGCGGTTCCTGCCCCGTGGGTGGGTCGAGGGGCGGCGGGAGGACAGTGACGTGGCGTTCGCCGTGGTCGCGCCGCGGGGCGGGAAGGGCGTGGAGGACGCCGTCGGTGGTTACCGGTTCACCACCGGTACGGCGACGGGGGCGACGGCCGTGACCCTCACCGGATACCCCGACTCCCGCGAGACGCCCGTCAGCTGCACCAACAAGCCGACCGCGCACAGTCCCACCCAGCAGCGCATCGCGTGCCCGGGATTCGCCGGCGGCACCAGCGGAAGCCCCTGGGTGAACGGGGACGGGCAGGTCGTGGGGGTCCTCGGCGGCCATGAGGACGGCGGGACGACCCCCGACGTGTCCTACAGCGTGGTGCTCCGCGCGGAGGCGGAGCGGCTGTACCGGGAGGCGGCGGGTGACCCGTGACGGGGCCGTGCGCCGGTTGCCCCCGGCGTGCCGCCCCCTGCTGTCGGCTGTTCCCCTTTCCGCCCCGACTCTCCTCCGCGTGATCATTCCGGCGTACGGCGGCCGCCTCTACACTGACCAGGCGACGGACTCCTGGCCGGCGAGGGGCGGTTGACGGTGCGTAAGGCATGGATCGTGGCGAGTGTTGCGATCAGCTCCGCCCTGGCCTTCGTGATGCTGCTCGTCGTCGGGGTCTACATCGTCGCCGGAAACCTGGTCAACGGGGTCGGCGGTGGGGCGAAGGCGCTGGCCAAGGGGTCGGTGCCCGCCGCGTACTCGGCCCTGGTGCAGAAGTGGGGCAACCTCTGCCCCGCCATCAGCCCGGCCCTGCTCGCCGCCCAGCTCTACCAGGAGAGCGGGTTCAACCCGAAGGCCCAGAGCCACGCCGCCGCGCAGGGGATAGCGCAGTTCATCCCCGGCACCTGGGCCTCCCACGGCATCGACGGCGACGGCGACGGCGACCGTGACGTGTGGGACCCGAAGGACGCGATTCCCTCCGCCGCCTCGTACGACTGCGAACTCGCGTCGTACGTGAAGAAGGTGGGCGGGAATCTGACCGAAAACATGCTGGCCGCCTACAACGCGGGGGCATACGCGGTGATCAAGTACGGGGGCGTGCCGCCGTACACCGAGACCCGGAACTACGTGAAGCGGATCACGACGCTCTCGGAGAGCTTCGCGGCGCCCGTCGGGCGGGTCGATCCCTCCGAGCAGGCCGCGGGCGCCATCGAGTACGCGCAGAAGAAACTCGGCACGCCCTACCTGTGGGGCGGCACGGGCACCGCTGAACAGGGCGGACGCTTCGACTGCTCGGGACTGACCCAGGCCGCCTACGAGACCGTCGGCATCAAGCTGCCGCGCGTCGCCAACGACCAGTACAACGCCGGACCGCACCCCGCGCGGGACGAACTGCTCCCCGGCGACCTCGTGTTCTTCTCGGACGACCTCACCAATTCGCGTGCCATCCGGCATGTCGGCATTTATGTCGGAGGCGGGTACATGATCGACGCGCCGCGAACGGGTGCGGTGATCCGGTTCGACCCGATCGACACCCCCGACTACTTCGGGGCCACGCGGGTCACCGAAGATGGCGCGAAAGCACTGCCCACGACAGTGTGAGCCGAGTGTGAACCCGCCCCCTGAGCTGCAAAGACGTGTCTCTCTTCGATAACGTCTGCGTGATCATTCGGTGGAGTGTGGAACGTATCAACGGGGACCATGCGTTCCTGTTGACGTAGCCGAGCAGACGTAAGTCGGCACGTGTCACGGACGCGTGCAGCGGAAGCGGATCTACAACCACGGGGGTGGCTGGAGCGGCGCACACTCAGGTGCGCCGGGAGAGACGACGAAGGGGCCGCAGCATCATGGCTGGACTCGCCGAATCCGGGTCGAACCCCGACGTCGACCTGCTTTACGACATCAATGGCCTGGCCAAGGACGCGCCGCCGTGGTTCGACCGGGTCATGGAGTTCGTCGGCGAGTACGGGTTGTTGCTCGCCATCGTCCTGCTCGTGCTCTGGTGCTGGTGGTCCGTGCGGCGCCGGGGCGAGGAGGACGCGGCGTCCTCCGTCGCGGCGCTGGTCTGGGCGCCGCTCGCGGCGGGTATCGCCGTGCTGGTCAACGTGCCGATACGGGGTTTCGTGGAGCGGCCCCGGCCGTTCCTCGACCATCAGGGGCTCGAGGTGCTGGTCGCCGGCAAGAACGACTACTCGTTCGTGAGCGACCACGCGACGATCGTCATGGCGATGGCGGTCGGGCTGTTCGTGGCGAACCGGAAGTTCGGGCTGGTCGCGTTGGTGCTGGCCGTGTTCGGCGGGTTCATTCGCGTCTACATGGGCGTGCACTACCCGACGGATGTCGTGGGCGGGTTCGCGCTGGGGACGGCTGTGGCGTTGCTGTTGTCGCCGGTGGCCATGGCGTTGTTGACGCCCGTCACGCGAGCGGTCGAGCGGTCGCCTCGGGTGGGGTGGCTCGTGCGGGCTCGTGGGCGCGGGGCCGGTGGTGACGGGGCCGATGCGGTGGTTCCCGGGGCGCGGAGTGAGCAGGCCGCGGGGGCGTCCGAGCGGGACCTTGCCGCGTAGTGCTCGGCGTCGGTGCTGAGGGCGGGGCGTTGCGCAGCCCGGCGTAGCGGGGTGCGGCTGCGCCCACCCGTGCCGCCCCAGCGGCACGACTGCCCGCAGCTGAGCGAGCTGAGTGCTTATAGGGCCTGCGGGTACGTGAAGAAGCGGTTCGGGTCGTATTCGTTCTTCAGCTTCGCAAGGCGGGGTGCCGCGTCGCCGTAGTACGCCTTGCGCCAGTTGGTGAGGGTCGGGTCCGTGTAGTTCTGGTAGGCCGCGCCTGAGGCGTACGGGCGCATGGACTTGTGGGCGGAGGCCAGCCAGTCGCGGGCCGTGGTGCCCGTCGTGCCCGGGCGCCAGGCGGCGATGTACTGGGCCAGCATGCGCGAGCGGCGGTGGACGAAGGCCGTGGACGTCGGGGAGACGCGGTTCACCGCTCCGCCGAGGGCCGTGAGGGCGATGCTGCCCGTGCCGCCGCGTACCGACCTGATCTGGGACAGCAGCGTGCGGATACCGGCCGCCGAGAGGGAGCGGTCGAAGAAGTCGGACGCCGCGGCGTACGTCTCGCGGCCCAGGGCGCCCTTCGGGGAACGGCCCGGGGTCGAGCCGGGCAGATGGCACTGGGCGTCCGTCGGGAACGAGGAGCAGCCGGCGTACACCTCCATCGACTCCTCGTACGAGCGGCGCCGCAGGGAGACGCTGCTCGCCGAGGCGCCGACGCGGTCGGCGAGGCGGTCGACCGCGTTCTGGAGCTCGCCGTAGGTGCCGAGGGAGAAGGCCGCGACGGAGACGGTCGGGTTGCCGCCGGCGGCGTTCGCCAGGTGGAGGGAGGACCAGATCTCGTCCGGCTGCGAGGGGCCCCACTCCTGCCAGGCCCGCACCACCGCGGCCGCCTTCGACGCCGGCCAGGACAGGTACGCCGAGACGCCCTGCGGGGCCGGGTGGGTCTTGAAGTGGAGCTCCGTCACGACGCCGAAGTTGCCGTTGCCCGCGCCGCGCAGGGCCCAGAAGAGGTCCTTGTGTTCGCGGGCGTCGGCGGTGAGCTGCTTGCCGTCCGCGGTGATCAGCGTGGCCCGGGTGAGGCTGTCGCAGGTCAGGCCGTAGGCCCGGGAGACCACTCCGTGCCCGCCGCCGAGGGTGAGGCCGGAGACGCCGACGGTGGGGCAGGAGCCGGCGGGGATCGTCATGCCCTTCGCGGCCAGGGCGCGGTAGACGTCGATGAGTTTGGCGCCGGCGCCGATCACGGCGGTGTCACCCGAGGCCCGGACGCGGTTGAGTTTCGAGACGTCGATGATCAGACGGCCGTCGCCGGAGGACCAGCCGGCGTAGGAGTGGCCGCCGTTGCGGATCGCCACGCGCAGGGCGTGGCGGCGGGCGTAGGCCAGGGCGGTGCGGATGTCGTCCTGGTGGGACACGTACGCGACCGCGGCGGGCTTGAGGGTGTCGAAGCGGGTGTTGTAGAGCTGCCTGGCCGTCTTCCAGTCGGTGTCGCCCGGGCGGATGAGCGGGCCGTCCAGGTCGCGCGCGAGGGCGGACCAGTTGGCGGCCGTGGTCTTCGTGGTGGTGGCGGTCCTGGCGGTGGCCGTGGTCCTGGAGCGGGTGTCCGACGTCGTGCAGGCCGCGGTGAGGGGGGTCGCGGCCGTGGCGATGCCCGCCGTGCCGACTGCGAGGAATGTGCGCCGTTCCATGGGGCCTCCCGGTGGTTCCGTCCTGGGAGACGGGGTGGTGGCGGTGGGGGTTCCATGCGGATCCCATCGCCCGGTGGCACGACCGCGTCAGCCGGCCCGGTGGTTCTCCGCGTCCGTGCGTGCCTGGCTTCTCGCCCTTCTGGCCGGTCCGTGCCAGCCACAGGTGCAGCGGGCCATGCAGAAGCGGCCCTTCTCCTGCGTCGTCGTGCTGTGTTCCGGGAGGTTGGGGGGAGGTTCCAGCCCGTCCTGCTGCGCCACGGCGACCACGTTACCCAGCGCGGGTAAAGGCTTCGTATGCCGAGTCCCGCGGGCTCGCGTGACGGGGTCACATACCGGTCGTTAACCGGAACAACAAGGGGGCCCGTGACGGACGTACCGGCTGGGGGTAGGCAGGCGATGACTGGGCGGCAGCGGGAACGGCGGCACAGGCGGACGGGTGCGGCGGTCGTCGCGGCCGGTCTCGTGGCCGGGGTGGGGCTGGGGGCCGGAGGGTGCGCGGGCGGTGACGCGGTGGCCGGCGATGCCCGGGGCGGGGACGCGGTCGTCGTGCTGCACCGGGCCGCGGACCAGCTGGTGCAGGCGGGGAGTTCGAAGGCCCGGACGTCGATGGAGATGGCCGCCGGCGGGACACGGGTGACCATCCGGGGCGCGGGTGTCTACGACTACCGGAAGCGGATGGGGCAGCTGAAGGTGCTGCTGCCGCAGGACCCCGCGGGGGCCACCGAGCGCCGGCCCATCACCGAACTGCTCGCGCCGGGAGCGCTCTTCATGAAGAACCGGGGCGCCGGTGTGCCCGCGGACAAGTGGGTGCGGGTGGACACGCGGACCCTGTCCGACGGGAACCTCGTGACCGGCGGGGCCACCGATCCGTTCGCGGCGGCCGAGGTGCTGCGGGGGACGCGGTCGGCGACGTTCGTGGGCCGGACCGAGGTCGCGGGCACCAGGGTGCGGCACTACCGGGGCACGGCGGATCTCGGCGCTGCCGCGAAGAAGGCCTCCGACGGCAACAAGGAGTCCCTGAGCGCGGCGGCGAAAGGGTTCGCCACGGCCGAAGTGCCGTTCGACGTCTACCTCGACGACGAGGGGCGGATCCGCAAGGTCCGGCACCGGTTCAGTTTCGTGGGCGGGCAGCAGAGCCCCGTGGCCGTCGCCTCGACGACGTTGCTCTACGATTTCGGGGCCTCGGTGCGCGTACGGCTGCCGGACACCGACGACATCTACGCGGGCAAGATCGCCGAGGAGTGACCGGCGCGAACTAGCCCGTCCGTGCCATGCGCGGTGTGTAGGCCGCTCCCTACTCTAGGAAGTGGGGAACGGCAGAGATGAGGTGATGCACGTGGCTCCGGTCGGCGGTACGGCAGTTCAGGACCACGTGGCCCTCGCCGAGATCGAGCTGTGCGGAGAGCTGATCATCGCGGCCTCGGCCGCCCACGAGGAGCGGCTCAGCCTGGAGAGCATCGACGAGGTGCTGAAAGTGGCCGAGGAGCGGGACGCCTCCAGGCGCTGAACAGCGGCAGGCCCGGGTCAGGTCCGCAGCATGCGGGCGATCGCCTGGGTCGCCTCCTTGACCTTCGCGTCGATCTCGTCACCGCCCTTGACGGCCGCGTCGGCGACGCAGTGCCGCAGGTGCTCCTCCAGCAGCTGGAGGGCGAAGGACTGGAGCGCCTTGGTGGAGGCGGAGACCTGCGTGAGTATGTCGATGCAGTAGACGTCCTCGTCGACCATGCGCTGCAGGCCGCGGATCTGGCCCTCGATCCGGCGCAGGCGCTTGAGGTGTTCGTCCTTCTGCTTGTGGTACCCGTGCACGCCCTGGTCGTGGTCGGTCACGATGTCTGCCCCGGCGGTGACATCCGTGACATCCCCGGCATTCGTAACGTCGGTCACGTCAGTCATCGCGTCCTCCTGGTGGGCTGTGCGCTGACATATACCCCTAGTGGGTATATGGTACCGAACTTTGCGGGGTATACGGCCCTTGGACCGCCCCCGTGCTCATCACTGTGCCTGATGGGCGACACTGGTGGGCGGCCCGATAGCCGTGGCCGAATGATGCGCCTAGCATCAGCCTGACCGAAACCGAAGCAAGCCGAGGACCCCACGTGCGCTTTCGTCTGACCCCCAGGGAGACGAGCTTCTACGACATGTTCGCCGCATCCGCGGACAACATCGTCACGGGCTCGAAACTCCTGATGGAACTGCTCGGGGCGGACGCTTCCGCCCGGGCCGAGATCGCAGAGCGTATGCGGGCAGCGGAACACGCAGGTGACGACGCCACGCACGCGATCTTCCACCAGTTGAACTCCTCGTTCATCACGCCGTTCGACCGCGAGGACATCTACTCCCTCGCCTCGTCCCTCGACGACATCATGGACTTCATGGAGGAGGCCGTCGACCTGGTCGTCCTCTACAACGTCGAGGAACTGCCCAAGGGCGTCGAGCAGCAGATCGAGGTGCTGGCGCGCGCTGCCGAACTGACGGCCGAAGCGATGCCGCACCTGCGGACGATGGAGAACCTCACCGAGTACTGGATCGAGGTCAACCGGCTGGAGAACCAGGCCGACCAGATCCACCGCAAGCTGCTCGCGCACCTCTTCAACGGCAAGTACGACGCCATCGAGGTGCTCAAGCTCAAGCAGATCGTGGACGTGCTGGAGGAAGCGGCGGACGCGTTCGAGCACGTGGCGAACACGGTGGAGACCATCGCCGTCAAGGAGTCCTGAGCCCTTCATGGACACCTTTGCTCTGGTCGTGACCATCGGGGTCGCGCTGTTCTTCACGTACACCAACGGTTTCCACGACTCGGCGAACGCGATCGCCACGTCCGTGTCGACGCGGGCGCTGACGCCGAGGGCCGCCCTGGCCATGGCCGCGGTGATGAACCTCGCCGGTGCGTTCATGGGCTCCGGGGTCGCCAAGACGGTCAGCGAGGGGCTGATCCAGACGCCGGTGGGATCGAAGGGGATGGGGATCCTCTTCGCCGCGCTGGTGGGTGCGATCGTCTGGAACCTCATCACCTGGTACTTCGGGTTGCCCTCTTCCTCCTCGCACGCGCTGTTCGGCGGGATGGTCGGTGCCGCGCTGGCCGGCGGGACGACGGTCTACTGGAGCGGGGTGCTCGAGAAGGTCGTCATCCCCATGTTCATCTCCCCGGTGGTCGGTCTCCTGGCCGGCTACCTCGTGATGACCGCGATCATGTGGATATTCCGGAAGGCGAACCCGCACAAGGCCAAGCGCGGGTTCCGCATCGCGCAGACCGTCTCGGCGGCCGGGATGGCGCTGGGGCACGGTCTTCAGGACGCGCAGAAGACGATGGGCATCGTGGTGATGGCGCTCGTCATCGCGGATGTCGAGGACTACGGCGATCCGATTCCGGTCTGGGTGAAGATCGCCTGTGCGGTGATGCTGTCGCTGGGGACGTATGCCGGCGGGTGGCGGATCATGCGGACGCTGGGGCGGAAGATCATCGAGCTGGATCCGCCGCAGGGGTTCGCGGCGGAGACGACGGGGGCGTCGATCATGTTCGCCACGGCGTTCCTGTTCAAGGCGCCGATTTCGACGACGCACGTCATCACCTCGGCGATCATGGGGGTCGGGGCGACGAAGCGGGTGAACGCCGTGCGGTGGGGTGTCGCCAAGAACATCATCCTGGGGTGGTTCATCACGATGCCGGCTGCGGCGATCGTGGCCGCGGCTTCGTACGGGATCGTGAATCTGGCGTTCCTGTAGGACTGCCCGGCATTGGCGCTGTACGCGAACGGGCCCGCCCCCTGGGAGAGGGGCGGGCCCTTTTCGGCCTCGCGGTGGCACCGCCATGCAGCACCGCGAGGGGTCTCGGCGAGGGCGGCTCAGCCGAAGCGGCCGGAGATGTAGTCCTCCGTGGCCTGGACCGACGGGTTGGAGAAGATGCGCTCCGTGTCGTCGATCTCGATGAGCTTGCCGGGCTGGCCGACCGCCGCGAGGTTGAAGAAGGCCGTGCGGTCGGAGACGCGCGCCGCCTGCTGCATGTTGTGCGTCACGATGACGATCGTGAAGCGTTCCTTCAGTTCGCCGATCAGGTCCTCGATGGCGAGGGTGGAGATCGGGTCCAGGGCCGAGCAGGGCTCGTCCATGAGGAGGACGTTCGGCTCCACCGCGATGGCGCGGGCGATGCACAGGCGCTGCTGCTGACCGCCGGACAGACCCGCGCCGGGCTTGTTCAGGCGGTCCTTGACCTCGTTCCAGAGGTTCGCGCCCTTGAGGGAGCGCTCGACGACGTCGGAGAGCTCGTTCTTCTTGTAGTTGCCGTTCAGCCGCAGCCCCGCCGCCACGTTGTCGAAGATCGACATCGTGGGGAACGGGTTCGGCCGCTGGAACACCATGCCGACCTCGCGGCGGACCGACACCGGGTCGATGCCCGTGCCGTAGAGGTCCTCGTCGTCCAGGAGCACCTTGCCCTCGACCCGGCCGCCGGACGTCACCTCGTGCATACGGTTCAGCGTGCGCAGGAACGTCGACTTGCCGCAGCCGGACGGGCCGATGAACGCCGTCACCGAACGCGGCTCGACGGTCATCGAGATGTCCTCGATCGCCTTGTGGGAGCCGTAGTAGGCGGTCAGTCCGCTTACGTCGATTCGCTTGGCCATGTCTACTTCACTTCCGAAAGTCTGGGGGTCGCTGTGTGGCCCCGCGCGGCGGTAGCCGCAAATTGACGGTTTAGCGACCGGTCTTCGGGGCCTTCCAGCGGGCGATCCCGCGGGCCACCAGGTTCAGGATCATCACGAAGGCGATCAGGGTGAGCGACGCCGCCCAGGCGCGGTCGTACGCCGTGACCTCGCCCGATCCGTACTGCTGGTAGATGTACAGCGGGAGCGATGCCTGAGCACCCTCGAAGGGGTTGGCGTTGATGAACTTGCTGCCGAACACCAGCAGCAGCACGGGCGCGGTCTCACCGGCGATGCGGGCGATGGACAGCATGATGCCGGTGGTGATGCCGCCGAGCGAGGTCGGCAGGACCACCTTCAGGATGGTGCGCCACTTGGGCACGCCGAGCGCGAGAGAGGCTTCGCGCAGCTCGTTCGGGACGAGCTTGAGCATCTCCTCCGTGGAGCGGACGACGACCGGCATCATCAGGATCGCGAGGGCGAGTGACCCGGCGAAGCCGAAGGGCTCCAGCTCGAACATCAGCATGAGGCTGAGGATGAACAGGCCGGCGACGATCGACGGGATGCCGGTCATGACGTCGACGAAGAAGGTGACGGCCCGGGCGAGGTTGCCCCGCCCGTACTCCACCAGGTAGATCGCGGTGAGCACGCCGACCGGCGCGGCGATCAGCGTGGCGAGGCCGACCTGCTCCAGCGTGCCGAGGATGGCGTGGTAGATGCCGCCGCCCGTCTCCGAGTCGGCGACCACGCCCATCGAGTGGGTCAGGAAGTAGACGTCGAGGACCTTCACGCCGCGTTGGACGGTCGACCACACCAGCGAGGCCAACGGCACCACGGCGAGCAGGAACGCGACCCACACCAGCGAGGTGACCACGCGGTCCTTGGCCTGGCGGCGGTTCTCGACCCGGGCCGCGATGACGTACGTACCGAGGACGTGCAGGATCGCGGCGATCAGGGCCCACTGGATGCTGCTGTGCAGGCCGGCGGCGGCGCTGATGCCGAGTCCGAGAGCGACGGATCCGGCGGCGATGGCCCACGGGGCCCACTTGGGCAACTGGCCGCCGCGCAGGGAGCTGGGGCCCTTCGGGGTGATGGTTGCGGTGCTCATGCGTTGGCCCCCGAGTACTCCTTGCGGCGGGCGATGATCGCGCGGGCCGCGCCGTTGACCAGCAGGGTGATGACGAACAGGACCAGACCGGAGGCGATCAGCGCGTCACGGCCGAACTCGGTGGCCTCGCTGAACTTGCTGGCGATGTTCTGGGCGAACGTGCCGCCGCCCGGGTCGAGCAGGCTGGTGTGGATCAGGAAGTCGGGCGAGAGCACGGTGGCGACGGCCATCGTCTCGCCGAGGGCGCGGCCGAGGCCGAGCATCGAGGCCGAGATGACACCGGAGCGGCCGAAGGGGATGACCGCCATGCGGATCACTTCCCAGCGGGTGGCGCCGAGCGCCAGGGCTGCCTCCTCGTGCATCTGCGGGACCTGGCGGAAGACCTCGCGGCTCACGTTGGTGATGATCGGCAGGATCATGATCGCGAGCAGGATGCCCACGGTGAGCATGGAGCGTGCGGCGCCGCCCTGCCAGGAGAAGATGCCGGTCCAGCCGAGGTAGTCGTTCAGCCAGCCGAAGAGGCCGTTCATGTGCGGAACGAGGACCAGGGCGCCCCACAGGCCGTAGACGATGGACGGCACGGCGGCCAGCAGGTCGATCACATAGGCGATGGGGCCGCGCAGCCGGCGCGGGGCGTAGTGCGTGAGGAACAGCGCGATGGCGACCGAGACCGGGACCGCGATGACCATGGCGATGATCGAGGAGACGATCGTGCCGTAGGCCAGGACCGCGATGCCGAAGACCGGCGGGTTGACACCGGTGTTCCACTCGAAGGTGGTCAGGAAGTTGCCGTCGTCCTTGCTGATGGCGAGGACGGCGCGGTAGGTGAGGAAGCCCGCGATCGCGGCCATGATCACCAGCAGCAGAATGCCCGAGCCACGGGACAGACCGAGGAAGATCCGGTCTCCGGGTCGGGTGGCGCCACGCGCCGCGCGCTTCTGCTCGGCCGTGGGCGGCTGCGTGGGAGGAGGTGCGTCAGCTATCTGTGTTGTGTCCATCGGGTTCTCCGGTCTGCGGAACCGCACGTGCTGTGCGGCCCTTGGCGGCGGTGCACCGGACGGTGCGGTCCGGTCCCGCTGGGGGGACCGGACCGCACTCAGGTCAGCTCAGGCTCTCGACGGTCGTACGAACCTTGGTGATGATCTCGTCGGGCATGGGCGCGTAGTCGTTCTCGGCGAGGATCTTCTGGCCGTCCTCCGAGGCCGCGTAGCGCAGGAACGCCTTGACGGCGGGCAGGGTGTCGGCCTTGTTGCCCTTGTCGCAGACGATCTCGTACGTCACCAGGACCATCGGGTAGGCGCCGTCGGCCTTGGTTCCGTAGTTCAGCTGCAGCGCGAGGTCCTTGCCGGTGCCGACGACCTTGGCCTCGGCGATCGCCTTGGTGGCGTTTTCGACGGTCGCCTCGACCGGCTTGGCGGCGCCGGTGTCGATGGCGACGGTCTTGATGCCGTCCTTGGCGTACGACAGCTCGAAGTAGCCGATCGCGCCCGCGGTCTGCTTGACCTGCGCGGCGACACCGGAGGACTGCGGAGCGGACTGGCCGCCCTTGGCCTGCCAGGCCTTGCCGCCCTCGTAGGGGAAGTCCTTCTTGGCGGTGGCGATCAGGTACTTGGTGAAGTTGTCCGTGGTGCCGGACTCGTCAGAGCGGTGGAACGCCTGGATCTTGAGGTTGGGCAGCTTCGCGTCGGGGTTCAGCTTCGCGATCTCCGGGTCGTTCCACTTGGTGATCTTGCTGTCGAAGATCTTGGCGATCGTCGCGGAGTCCAGGACGAGCTTGTCGACGCCGGGGACGTTGTAGCCGACGGCGATCGGGCCGCCGACCATCGGCAGGTCGATGCCCTGGCCGCCGGAGCAGATCTTCTTGGAGGCCTCGACCTCGTCGGGCTTCAGCGCCGAGTCCGAACCGGCCCAGGGGACCTGGCCCTGCGTGAACGCGGTGACACCGGCACCGGAACCGCCGGCCTTGTAGTTGATCTCCACCTTGCAGGCCGCCGAGAACTGCTTCACCCACGCGTCGACGGCGTTCTTCTGCGCGGAGGAGCCGTCGGCCAGTACCTGGCCCGAGGCGTCGTCACACTTGATGTTGCTCGGCGCGGCGGCGTTCGAGGAGCCTCCGTCCGGGTTGCCGGTCTCGTCGGAGCCGCACGCCGTGAGGGCCAGGGCGCCGGAGACGGCGAGAGCACCGAGAGCGAGGGCCCGCCGGTTCATGCGCTGAAGCTTCACTTGAGTTCCTTCCAGGAGCCGCCGTCCTGAATCGGCGGCGTGCGAAGTCTGGTGACGCTGGACGAGGCCGCGCGCAGCGGGCGCGGCTCGCATCTGGTACGGCCGAAATTAGACAGATCAGGTGAAGGCGCCGATGGCCACAAATGAACGAGGGGTGAACCCCTGCCTAAGGTGCGGTTAGGTCACGGAATGCTTACGGGGAGAGTGTGTCCGGCTTCCGCTTCCCGTACCGGAGGGGATCAGTCCGTTCTTCCGGCGGGTCGTGACGGGTTCAGCACGGCGAGCAGCGCGTCGATCAAGGGACGGTCGTGGGGCCGGGTGAGGCGGGCGCGGGCGGCGAAAGGTGTCAGCCACAGCACCCGGTCCACCTCGTCGGTCGGGGAAAACGCGCAGGACATCGCCTCGGCCGCCCAGTAGCGGACCTGCTTGGGGCGGCCGTTCGCCAGATAGCGCTGGGTGGGCAGCTCGGCGCCCGGCTCGGCCCGGCAGCCCGTCTCCTCCGCCACCTCGCGCAGGGCACCGGCGAGCGGCTCCTCGTCGCGCTTCAGCTTGCCCTTCGGCCAGGACCAGTCGTCGTATTTCGGCCGGTGCACGAGGCAGAGCTCCAGCCCGCCGGTGACCGGGGAGCGGCGCCACAGGACGCAGCCAGCGGCCTGCACGGTGGTGTCCTCCGGGGAGCCGGAACTCGAACTCACCGGGTGCTCACCGCCTCCTTCTGCCAGGCCTGCTGGAACGCGAAGCGTGCCGCCTCCACCTCGTGCCGCTGGTCGGCGTGGAGCACGCCGAGGGCGTAGGCCGTGGCCGGAGCGATCCGCGGGGTACGGGCCGCCTGGGCCGCCGCTGCCGCCGCCTCCGAGGCGTCGCGGTGGCGGTTGAGTGCCTGGCCGGCGGAGAGCAGGCGCAGATCGACGACGGTGTTGCCCTTGGGGCCGCTGACGGCTTCGCGGGCGTAGCGGTGCAGGCGCAGGAGCAGGCGGACCTGGTGCCAGGGGGCGTCCTGCGGGTGCGGGACCGTGTCCGGGGACAGGCCGTGGATGAGGGCGGCGGCGTTGTACGGGTGGCCCGCGGTGATCAGGGGGAGGGCGGCTACGGCGTCGGTGAGGCGGTCCTTCGCGGCGGTGGCCAGGGGGCGGAGGTCCGCGGTGGCCGCGGCCGGGGTGAGGGGGACCTCGCTGGCCAGGACGGCGACCTTGTCCGCGATGGCGTGGAAGCGGCTGGAGCCGAGGGCTTGGAGGGCGGTGGAGTGGGCTCGGGTGCGGGCGAGGGTGAGCTGGCGGTCGAGCAGGGCGCCTGCTTTTGCCGCTCCGACTGTCAGGTTGCCGCGTTCCGGGGGTGAGGCCGGGGGCGTGCGCAGACCGGCGTCGCGGGGTGCCGCTCTCGTCGGGACGGGCGCCGCCCCAGCGGCACGACTGCCCGCAACTACGTCGGCTTCGGCCGCGCCTGCCGGCTGGGCAGGCATCGCCGTGGAGCCCGACAAGCGGTGCAAGGCGCTCAGCAGGCGTTCCAGGCGGGCCGTGTACGCGTGTTCCAGGGCCAGGGTGCCCGAGACCCAGGCCAGCTCGGGGCGCATGCCCTCGCACCAGTCCGTGTCGAGGAGGGACTGGAACGTGTGCAGGCTGGCGCTGATGCGGCGGGCGGAGCGGCGCAGCGCGCGGGCCGCCTCGACGGACCCCTCCGCGCCGTTCGCCCCGGATCCGTTCTCCCGGTGCAGGCGCAGCGCGCGGAGGAACTCCGTGGCCTGGGCCCTCAGGTAGCCCGCGAGGGTGTCCCCGGTGGGGGCGGGCCCGGCCAGGGGCTCCGTCGGGTCAAGGTGTTGCTGTGCCACGCCGGCGCCTCCGGGCGTCTATGAGCATCTCCTGGACGTTGCGCAGGGGCTGTCCGTCCGCGTCGGTCGCATGCCGGGTCCAGTCGCCGTCCGGGCCGAGGTGCCAGGAGGCGGTGGCGTCGGACATGCCGGTCTCCAGCAGCCGGCTCAGAGCCGCCCGGTGGGCCGGGTCGGTGACCCGGACCAGGGCCTCTATCCGGCGGTCGAGGTTGCGGTGCATCATGTCGGCGCTGCCGAACCACACCTCGGGCTCGCCGCCGTTGCCGAAGGCGAACACGCGCGAGTGCTCCAGGAAGCGGCCGAGGATGGAGCGGACCCGGATGTTCTCCGACAGACCCGTCACGCCCGGGCGCAGCGCGCAGATGCCGCGCACCCACACGTCCACCGGTACCCCCGCCTGGGCCGCGCGGTAGCAGGCGTCGATGACGGCCTCGTCGACCATCGAGTTGACCTTGATACGGACGTACGCGGGCCGCCCCGCACGGTGGTGCTGGATCTCCTTGGTGATCCGGGAGACCAGGCCGTCGCGCAGCGACTTGGGGGCGACGAGGAGGCGGCGGTAGGTCTCGCGGCGGGAGTAGCCGGAGAGGCGGTTGAAGAGGTCCGAGAGGTCCGCGCCGACCTGCGGGTCGGCCGTGAGCAGGCCGAGGTCCTCGTAGAGGCGGGCGGTCTTCGGGTGGTAGTTGCCGGTGCCGACGTGGCTGTAGCGGCGGAGCGTCTCGCCCTCCTGGCGGACCACCAGCGACAGCTTGCAGTGGGTCTTCAGGCCGACCAGGCCGTAGACCACGTGGCAGCCGGCCTCCTCCAGCTTGCGCGCCCACTTGATGTTGGCGTGCTCGTCGAAGCGGGCCTTGATCTCGACCAGGACCAGGACCTGCTTGCCGGTCTCGGCGGCCTCGATGAGGGCGTCGACTATGGGGGAGTCGCCCGAGGTCCGGTACAGGGTCTGCTTGATCGCCAGGACGTCCGGGTCGCCGGCCGCCTGCTCCAGGAAGGCCTGGACGGAGGTGGAGAACGAGTCGTACGGGTGGTGCAGCAGGACGTCCCGTTCGCGCAGGGCGGCGAAGATGTCCGGCGCGGAGGCCGACTCGACCTCGGCGAGGTCGCGGTGGGTGCCGGCGACGAACTTGCGGTACTTCAGCTCTGGCCGGTCGAGGGAGGCGATCCGGAACAGGCCGGTGAGGTCCAGCGGACCCGGCAGCGGGTACACCTCGGCCTCGCTGATCTTCAGCTCGCGCACCAGCAGGTCCAGGACCTCCCGGTCGATGGACTCCTCGACCTCCAGGCGCACCGGCGGCCCGAAGCGGCGCCGCATGAGCTCCTTCTCCAGGGCCTGGAGCAGGTTCTCCGCGTCGTCCTCCTCGACCTCCAGGTCCTCGTTCCTGGTGAGGCGGAAGGCGTGGTGCTCCAGCACCTCCATGCCCGGGAACAGCTCTTCCAGGTGGGCGGCGATGACGTCCTCGATGGGGACGTAGCGGCCCGGGGAGCTCTCCAGGAAGCGGGACAGCAGCGGCGGCACCTTGACGCGGGCGAAGTGCTTGTGGCCCGTGACCGGGTTGCGCACGACGACGGCCAGGTTCAGGGAGAGGCCGGAGATGTACGGGAAGGGGTGCGCCGGGTCCACCGCCAGCGGGGTCAGCACGGGGAAGATCTGGTGCCGGAACAGGGTGAACAGGCGGGCCTGCTCCTTCTCCTGCAGCTCGCTCCAGCGGACCAGGTGGATGCCCTCCTCCGCGAGTGCGGGGGCGACGTCCTCGTGGTAGCAGGCGGCGTGCCGGGCCATGAGCTCGCGGGAGCGGGCCCAGATCATCTCCAGCACCTCGCGGGGCTGGAGGCCGGAGGCGGAGCGGGTGGCCACGCCGGTGGCGATACGGCGCTTCAGGCCGGCCACCCGGACCATGAAGAACTCGTCCAGGTTGCTGGCGAAGATCGCGAGGAAGTTGGCCCGCTCCAGCAGCGGCGTGTTCGGGTCCTCGGCGAGTTCGAGCACGCGCTCGTTGAACGCGAGCCAGCTGCGCTCCCGGTCGAGGAAGCGCCCCTGTGGCAGCTGGACGCCGTCGACCTGCGACTCCTCGTACGCGTCGAGGTCGGCGTCGATGTCGGGTTCGAGGTCGGAGACGGCCGCCGCGATGGTGTGCGGTCGGTGGGCTGCGATGGAGCCCACGGAGGGCTGCGCGTGCTGGACCTGTGCCTGGGTGTTCGGCTGGCTCATGGCCCCATTCTTCCGCGCCGCGAGCATCACGGGCGCGTCGGAAAGCGCGGGCGGGAGCGGGGGCGTCACATGAGTGGTCCCGTTCCTCCCAGGCCCCTCTTGGGGCGGTGAAGGCTCTGGCACGGCGGGAGTCATTGGCCGAGCCTCGCAAGCTCGTCTGAATCGATGGTTACGGAGACATGACGTGTGGGATAGCGCGGGGCGGCTCGCGGGGGTCCGGGAGGGGGGTGTGCGGGTCACCACCGGGCTGTGGACGGTTGCCGCGGTCACCCACAGGCTGTGGACGGTTCCGCCGGTTCGGTACGGGGGCGGAAAGTCACGCGTGTTTTCGTGAACCGTTCGAGCCGGGCGGTCCGATGAGGAGACGTGAGCGAAACGAGAAGCGACGGGGAGCTGCTGCGGGCCGTTGCCGCGGACGCCGACCGGCGGGCCTTCGAGGAGCTGTACCGGCGGTACGCGCCGTGGCTCCGTGCCCGGCTGCGGGGCCGGTGCGCCGACCTGGGGGTCGTCGACGACGTCGTGCAGGAGACGTTCCTCGCGGTGTGGCGGGGCAAGGCCCGCTACCGGGAGGAGGGCGATGTGGCCGGGTGGCTGTGGCGCATCGGGTCGCGGCGGCTGGTGGACGCGCTGCGCGGTGACGGGGCCCGGGGGCGGCTGCGGCAGGCGCTGGCGCGGCTCAGGCACCGCGACGAGGTGTCGGCGGAGGAACGCGTGCTCGCGGGGGTGGAGCACGGGGACCTCGCCGGCGCGCTGGTCCGGCTGTCGCCGGAGCTGCGGGCGGTGTTGCAGGCGACCGTCATCGACGGGCTGTCGACCCGGGAGGCGGCCGTGCTGCTGGGGATTCCGCCGGGGACGGTCAAGACGCGGGCCATGCGGGCCCGCAAGCAGTTGCGGGAGGCGTTGGCATGAGCTGGCACGTGCCTGAAGAGGATCTGCGCGCCTACGCGCGCGGCGAGCTGGCGGTACCGGCTCTGTGGTCCGCCGACGCGCACCTGGGCGCCTGTGCCGCGTGCCGGGGCGTGCTCGCCGAGGTGAGTGATCCGGTCGTGCTCGACGCGGGGTGGGAGCGGCTCGACGCCGAACTCGACGCGCCCCGGGCGGGGCTGCTGGAGTCGTTGCTGGTGCGGGCCGGGGTGGCCGGGCACACCGCGCGGCTGCTGGCGGCGGCGCCGGTGCTGCGGCGGTCGTGGCTGGGGGCCGTCGTCCTCGTGCTGCTGCTGAGCGTCGGGGCGGGGCATGCCGTGCGGGGCGGGGAGTTCCCCACGCTGTTCCTCGCGCTCGCGCCGCTGCTGCCGCTGGCGGGGGTGGCGCTGTCGTACGGGCCGGCGCTGGATCCGACGTACGAGATGGCCGTCGTCGCGCCGATGCACGGGTTCCGGTTGCTGATGATCCGGACGGTGGCCGTGCTGGGCGTGGTGCTGGGGCTGAACGGCCTGGCGACGCTCGCGCTGCCCGCGTACGGGCTGCGGGCGCTGGCCTGGCTGCTGCCCGCGCTCGCGCTCACCGCGACCGGGCTGGCGCTGACGCCCCGGCTGGGTCCGGTGCTCGCGCCGTCGCTGGCCGGCGGGGCGTGGGTCGGGCTGCTGGTGCTGGCCGAAGCCCTGCGGGCGGGGCCCGAGGCGCCGCTCGCGCCGTTCACCGCCGCCGGGCAGGGCGTGGCGGCGCTGGTCGCCGCGCTCGCCGCCGGGCTGCTCTTCCTCTTCCGTGACCGTTTCGATCTCTTCCAGGGACGTGCCGTATGACTCCGACCGTGTCCGCCTCCGGGATCAGCCTCCACTACGGCGGCACCCGGGCCCTCGACGACGTGTCGCTGCGGCTGACCGGCGGCGTCACCGGGCTGCTCGGGCCCAACGGCGCCGGAAAGACCACCCTGCTGCGGGTCCTGGCCACGGCCCTCCCGGCCGACCGGGGCGCCTTCACCGTGCTCGGGCACGACCCGGGCACCGCGCGGGGCCGGCAGGAGGTGCGGCGCCGGCTGGGCTATCTGCCGCAGACGCCGGGGTTCCACCCGGACTTCACCGCCTTCGAGTTCGTCGACTACGTGGCGATCCTCAAGGAGATGACCGACCGGGCCGCCCGGCACCGCGAGGTGCGGCGGGTGCTCGACGAGGTGGGGCTCGCCGACGTACGGGGCAAGCGGATCCGCAAGCTGTCCGGCGGCATGCGGCAGCGGGTCGCGCTGGGGGCCGCCCTGGTCGGTGATCCCGGCTTCCTGGTGCTGGACGAGCCCACCGTCGGGCTGGATCCCGAACAGCGCATGCGGTTCCGGGAGCTGATCGCGGGGGCCGGGGAGGGGCGCACGGTGCTGCTGTCCACCCACCAGACGGAGGACGTGGCGATGCTCTGTCACCGGGTGCTGGTCATGGCCGGGGGCCGGGTGCGGTTCGAGGGCACTCCGGCCGAGCTGACGGCCCGGGCCGCCGGGCGGGTGTGGAGCAGCACGGAGCGCGATCCGGGCGCCAGGGCGGGGTGGCGTACGGGGACCGGGTCCTTCCGGAACGTGGGGGATCCGCCGGACGGGGCCGAGCTGCTCGAACCCACCCTGGAGGACGGCTACCTGCTCACCCTCGACGGTGACGCCGCGGAGGTGGCGGCATGACGACGGTGGTGGAGAGGCCGGTCGTGTCCGATGTACGGCCCGGGTCCTCGGGAGCGGCCGTGGCGGCCCTGGCCCTGTTCGAGACCCGCCGGCTGCTGACGAGGCCGCCGGTGGTCATCGCCTTCCTCGTGTACCTCGGCTGGACCGTGTGGCGCGACGGGAAGGACTGGGGCGGCTACCCGGCCCTCCAGGACGTCGACCGCGCCACCCAGAGCGCGCCGATGCTGGTCGGCCTCGCGGTCCTGCTGTCCGTCAACCACGCGGCGCTGCGCTCGCGTCGGCACGGGACGGAGCAGCTCTTCGCGGTGCTGGTCCTGCCGCCGTGGCGGCGTACGGTCGCCCATGCGCTGTCGGTCGTGGCTGCGGCCCTGCTCACCGCCGTGTGCGTGGCCGGGCAGTTCGGCCGGGAGGCGCTCAGGCCCGGGGCGATCGGGCACGGTTCGGGGGCCGAACTGCTCGTGGGGCCGCTGATCGTGTTGCTGTCCGGGCTGGTCGGACTGCTCATGGCCGGGCTGGTGAGGTCGCCGGTCGCCGCCCCGCTGACGGTCGTGTTCTTCCTGTTCTTGTTCCTGTTCTTCACGGGCGGCCCGAGCGACGGCGCGACCCGGTGGCTCATGCCGCTGGTCGGCGAGCCGAGCAGCGGCACACTGCCGTCCGACCTGCTGGGCAGGCCCGCCGCGTGGCACGCGCTGTATCTGGCCGGGCTGGCGCTGTGCGCGGGCCTGGTGGCGGTGCTGGTCGCCGGTGGCCCCAAGCCGCTGGTGACGGCCGGGGTCGCCGGGGCGGTGGCCATGACGCTGGTGGGCGGAGTCGCCCAGGCCGGCGGTGACTCGCCCGAGCTGGTCCGCGCCCGGGAGCGGGCCACCGCGCATCCGGAGCAGGTGCAGTCCTGCGCCCGGCGGGACGGGTCGACGTACTGCGCGTTCCCCGAGTGGGAACCCCGGGTAGCGGACTGGGCCGGGGTCGTGGACCGGGTGCGGTCCCTCGCCGGTGGCAGCGCGCACGAGCAGGATCTCGTCGTACGGCAGCGGATCGAGGCCCGTTACGGCCTCTCCGGCGACAGCGCGCTGACGCCCCTGGAGCGGCCGCACGAGGTGACCGTGGGCACGCGGTGGGGCGGAAACCGCGTCCCCGAGTTCTCCGCCGCCGTGGCCGGCGTGCTGGTCGCGGGGACGGAGAAGGCGGCCACCTCGATGTGCGACGGCCGCATGGTCACCGTCATGTGGCTGGCCCTGGGCTGGGAGTCCGACCCGATGGCGGCACTGCGCCGCGTCCGCCTCGACGACAGTGTGACCGGCTCGGCCCTGGTGCTCCAGCCGACGGACGGTATGTACATGACGGCCGCCCAGACGGAGGTCCTGCGCGAGCTGCTGAACCGGCCCCGCGGCGAGGTCACCGCGCGCGTCAAGTCCCACTGGACCGAACTGACCGAGCCGAAGCTGACGGCGGCCCGTGCGGCGCGGCTGCTGGGCGTGAAGGCACCCGAGGAGGACGACAAGTGCCTCGACTGAACAGGGAGCTGGTCGTCATGACCTGCCGGACCCTGCCGTCGGGCGTGGTCGGCACGGCCGGCGCCGCGGGCCTGCTGCTCGCCGCGCTCACCCGGATCACCGGCGAGACGGGCGAACGCCTCTCCCTGCACCTGCTGCGGGCCGCGGTCCTGGCCTTCGCGATGGGCCTGGTGTTCCTCCTGGACGACCCCGCCCGGCACACCACCGCCACCGTGCCGGTCCCGCGCCCGGTCCGGGTCGCCCTGCGGGTGGCCCTGGTCGTCCCGGCCGCGGCCGCCTGGTGGACCGCGGCACTGCTGCTCGTGCCGCCGGAGCTACGGCCGCCGGTCGCCGACATCACGCTGGAGGCCGGGGCGGCGTTCGCCCTGGCGGTGGCCGGTGCGGCGGTCGCGGTGCGCTGCACCGAGGTCACGCGGCCCGGCCCGCCGGTCGCGGCCGGCCTGCTGACCTCGGCGGTACTGGCCATGGTTTTCTGGCCCGGGCGGTGGGCGCTGTTCGTGCCGGTGGAGGACGACCGGTGGGCGGCGGCGCACGACCGGTGGGCGGTGGCGTTGGCCGGGGCCGTGCTGGTGGGGGCGCTGGGATCGGTGGAGCCGCTGCGGCGACGGGCCTGGGACTTGCGGCCGGCGGGTGGCGCAGGCACCTCCCGATCCCGGCCCCTGAGCTGAGCAGCCGTGGTCAGGTCATCCGCCGTGGCGTCTCCCGCACGTCACGGCGGTGACCGTCCGACATCAGCCATGCCTCTGCGTCCCGCCAAATCCGCGCCGCGTCGAGGCTCTCGTACTCCAGGATCACCGACCTGATCGTCCCTCGCCGACGGTACTGGTTCATGATCGCGACATGCTCCGGCAGCCGTACGAACTCCGCCAGGGCCCGCCGCCCGGTCCACACCGCGACCGATCCGCAGCGCCGCGCCGAGGGCACGGTCCACAACCACATGCCGACGGCTCCGTCGAGATGCGGCCAGCGGCGCCGCAGCGCGAAACCGCGACGCGCGATGCCGGGCAGGTCCCGGTACGCGTCGCTGGTGAAGTCGGTGACGCTGACGATCAGCGGGTCGCTCGGGCGACCGCGTGCGCCGCTGCCGACGCCACGCGCCGCGGCGCGGTCACCGAGCCGGCCCCCGGCCGGACCCAGGCACCAGCGGCTCCTCAGCACGGCGCCGGCGTCCAGGACGGGTCGCGGCCGAGCAGGGCGAGCAGCCTCTCGCCCGGCGGGGCGTCGTCGGGGACGGCGATCCGCCGGCGGAACGCGGCACCGGCCCCGCGGCCCTCGTCCGGGACCAGGGCGGCGACGCGCAGCGCGGCGGCGGTGAGTTCGGCGTCGGGCTCCCACGGGGCGCCGATGGTCACCGCGATGTCCCAGGCGTGCACCACGTAGTCGAGCAGGTGGAAGCCGATCGCGATCCGTCCGGGGACGGCGAAGCCCTCGCCGACCTCCGGCAGCGCGAACCGCCGCTCCAGCACGTCGTCCTCCGCGAACGCCGCGGTGACCTCGTCCGCCGACGCCTCATACGCTGCGGCCGGTTCACCACCGAGGTCGCCGTCGCGCCATACGGCCCACGGCTCACCCGCACCGCGGGCCGAGGCTGCGAACCCCTCGTTCTGGCAGACCAGATGGCGAAGCAGGCCGTACAGGGTCCAGTCCGCGCACGGCGTCGCCAGTCTCAAGTGGTCGGTCTTCACCCGGGAGACCATCTCCCCGGTCAGTAACAGCGCCTGGCGGTCAAGTCGTCGTATGTCCATTCGTCGTATGTCCATGGCCGGAGCGTAATTTCACGCAGCGGTTCAGCCCCAGAGCCAATAACCTGCCAACTGATTGAGCCAATCGCCGTTCGGAGAGCCGGCAGCGACCGAGCCGAAGGAGCAGCAGGCCGGGATGGACGTGCACATCAGGCTCGACGGGCGGCGCGACCTGTCGGGCCAGATCTACCGCCGGCTGCGCACCGCGATCCACGACGGACTGCTGCGGCCCGGCGACCCGCTGCCCCCGACCCGGGAGTTGGCCCGCCGTCTGGAGGTGGCCCGCAACACCGTCGGCGTCGCCTACGAACGGCTCGTCGCCGAGGGCTACGCGGACAGCAGGGTCGGCTCCGGGACCTATGTGCGTACGACGGGCCTGCCCACGCACGGGGCCGCGTCCGCCACCGACACCACCGGCTCGGGACTGCGCCCCCGTGCCCTGTGGGCGGGCCTGTCCCCCTGGGCGGGCCCGGAGTTCACGGGACCGACCACGGCGGCCCACGACTTCCGGGTCGGCCTGCCGGACGCCCGGCTCTTCCCGTACGACACCTGGCGTCCCCTGATCGCCCGGGAACTGCGCCGTTCGGCGGACGGGGCGTTCGGTTACGGCGATCCGGCCGGGCACGCCGGGCTGCGGGCCGCGCTCGCCCGGCACATCGGACTCTCCCGCGGCGTGCGGACCGGCCCGGACGACGTGCTGGTGACCACCGGCACGCAGCAGGCCCTGGACCTCATCGGACGGGTGCTGCTCGAACCGGGCGACCGGGTGGCCGTCGAAGAGCCCGGCTATCCACCGGCCAGGATGCCGTTCCTGGCGCAGGGCGCCGAGGTCACGGGCGTACCGGTGGACGCCGAGGGACTGCTGGTGGACGCCATCCCGCCGGACACCCGTGCCGTGTACGTCACCCCGGCCCACCAGTTCCCGCTCGGGATGCCGATGTCCCTGCGGCGCAGAGCGGAGCTGCTGCGGTGGGCGCGGCGGCACGGCGCGGCAGTGATCGAGGACGACTACGACAGCGAATTCCGGTTCGGCGGCCGGCCGGTCGAGACGCTGCACGGTCTGGACCGGGACGGGCACGTCATCTATGTGGGGTCGTTCTCCAAGGTGATGCTGCCCTCCCTGCGCGTCGGCTTCCTGGTGGCGCCCGCCCCGCTGCGTACGGCACTGCGCACCGCCAAGTACACCGCCGACTGGCACACGGCGGTCCCCACCCAGGCGGCGCTCGCCCGCTTCGTCGACGACGGGTTGCTCGCCCGGCACATCCGCAGGATGCAGCACACGTACGCGACCAGGCACCAAGCCGTCACCCGCGCGCTCACCGACCACTTCGCGGACCTGGCCGAGCTGGTGCCGTCCGCCGCGGGCCTGCACGTGACCACGTTCACCCGAGGCCGCCTCGCCGACCCCGACGCCCTCGCGGACCGCGCCCGCCGGGCCCGGGCGTCCGGCGTGGCGGTCCACACCCTGGCGGAGATCGCCGCGAACCGCTCCGCCCGCCCGGGCTTCGTCTTCGGCTACGGCTCGATCAGCGCCCCGGACATCGAGCCGGGCCTGCGCCGCGTACTCGGTCCATGAGATGGAAGGGTGTCGCCGTGGACCTCAAAGCCGTGCGCGCCTTCGTCGCGATCGCCGATGCCGGGCAGTTCCAGAAGGCCGCCGTGGACCTGTCGCTCACCCAGCAGGCGGTGTCCAAGCGGATCGCCGCGCTGGAGAAGGACCTGGGGGTGCGGCTCCTGGTGCGTACGCCGCGGGGAGCGGAGCTCACCATCGACGGGCAGGTGCTCCTGCCGCACGCCCGGGCCCTGCTCCAGGCCGAGGAGCGGGCGGTGGCGGCCGTGCGCCCCGGGGAGCGCGCGCTACGGGTGGACGTCCTGGGCCGCCGGGCCGCCACAGCGGGGCTGGTACGGGACTTCCACCGGGCGCATCCCGAGATCCCCCTGGACGTCGTCACGCTCTTCGACGCGGACACGGCGGTGGCCGCCGTGCGGGACGGGGCCGTCGACGCGACCTTCCGTGCGGTCACCATGCCCGGGCGCCGGCTGCCCGACGGCATCGAGGCCGTCCCCGTCCTGGACGAGCCGCTGCGGCTGTGCGTCGGCCCCGACCACGAGTTCGCCCGCGCCGCCTCGGTGACACCCGCGCAACTGGCCGGGCAGAGGATCTGGATGCCGGGCAACGCACCCGGCACGGAGTGGTCGGCCTACTACGACGAACTCGCCGAGACCTTCGGCCCGGTCATCGACACGATCGGCCCCAACTTCGGCATCGAGGCCCTCCTCGACACCATCGCCGGCTCCTCGACCGTGGCGACCTTCCTCAGCGAACGCACCCCGCTCGTCTGGCCGGCCGACCACGACCTGCGTCTCGTCCCCCTGTGCGACCCGACCCCGGTCTACCCGCACTCCCTCCTGTGGCGCACGGACAACCCGCATCCCGGCCTGTCGGCACTCCGCACCCACCTGCTGGCGACGCGCCCCCGGCTGACCGAGGGGGAGGTCTGGAAACCGTCGTGGGCGGAGTGCCCCGACGCGGACTGACAGTTACTTCGTGACGTACGTGAGGAACGACGCCCAGGGGTTCGCGCCGAACACGAGCACGGGGCCGTCCGACTGCTTGCTGTCGCGGACGGGGATTATGCCGGGGTGGTTGTCGGCGACTTCGAGGCAGTTGTTGGCGCCCCCGTCGCTGTAGGACGACTTGCGCCACGACGACGCGCTGGTGTCCCTCGTTTTGCTCGGCACACGAGTCACCCGGAGATGCGCACGACGCTGTCGCCCTTGACGCCTGCCAAGAACGTCGCCCAGGGGCTTGCGCCGAACACGAGCACCGGGCCGTCCGACTGCTTGCTGTCGCGGACGGGGATTATGCCGGGGTGGTTGTCGGCGACCTCCAGGCAGTTTGTGCCGCCCCCGTCGCTGTAGGACGACTTGCGCCACGCGGCGGTGTTGAGGTCAGGGGCTCGGTTCATTCTCTGCACTCCTCCAGAAGGCGCTTGATGAACGCCGTCGACTCCACGGGAGTCAGCGCCGCGTCCCTGACGCGATCGTAGGACAAACGGAAGTGCAGAACCTTGTCCGGATCCTGGATCAGCGCACCGAAACCGTTGCCCTCCGTCCAGGCAACTGGATCGCCGACACGCTGCCAGAAGAGCCAGAGGTGGCTGTCCATGAGGTCGTGCACCCCGACTGCGAAGGGCAGTACCTGGATCGCGACGTTCGGCAACTCGGCAGCATCCAGGAGGTGTGACAACTGCTCCGCCCACACCTTCGCATCAGGAACGGGCCGTCGCAGAGCCGCCTCGTCCAGGATCACGCGTACGTCCGGCGCCGACTCGCGGAAGAGCAACTCCTGCCGCCCCATCCGCGCAGCCACCTGTTCCTCGACTTCCTCACTGTTGCCTGCCGTTGTCTGGGCGCCAGACAACCCTGACAACACCGCTCGGGCGTAGTCCTCGGTCTGCAAGAGGCCGGGCACGCGCAGCTGGAACATCCACATGATCTGCGCCGTCGCCTCAAGGTCCATGAACGCCTTGTACTTGTCCTTGATGACTTCGCGGCGCGCGTCCCGCCACTCACGAACCAGCAGGTCACCGGACCCGTAGTAGCTGTCCAGGTCCTCCATGACCGCTCGCTTGGAGAGCCGCTCCCCCTTCTCCAGGCGGCTCAAATAGCTCTTGTCGTACCCGGTGTCCTCGGCCAACTGCCCGAGCGACTTGCCCGCCTGCTCGCGCAGGAACCTCAACGTCCGACCGAGTGCAGCCCGCCCCGACTCCTGCTCTCCGTCAACAACTTGCTCCACGTCACCCCTCACCGTTGCCTGGCGCGCCAGGCAACACCTGGCCCCTTCCGCAGCGTACGCGCGAGCAGTGACGATGAAGGCACGAACGGTAATCACCGCTCGTCAACCCCTGCCCCCTGCCCTGAGAAGGGACGCTTCCGTGCGCCTGCGTATCGCTGAACTCTGCGAGTCGGTCCTGCTCCTCCTCGTGCGGATTCTGCTGCCCGCCCGGGGGCGTCACCGGGCGACGCCGGCCCAACGGCCCTGGACCATCCCCCACTCCCCGCCGACATCCACACCCCGACCCCTCGATGTGGAAGAGCCCCTCGTGATGGACACCCCGCTCGTACGGCCGTACCTCCGCACCGTGGAGGTCTTCGTATGAGGCTGCTCCCCTGGACCGGCGCCGACGGCAAGCCCTGTTACCTCTCCACCGACAACCCCCACAGCCTCCTCTCACGGCTCGCCGACGACATCGAGGCCGCTCAGCTCGCCTCCGCCGAGCAGGTCCTCGCGGGCGCCAAGGCGGTACTCGGGGACCCCAAGGCCGGTGAACGCGCCGTGCGTTTCGCACTGACAAGGGCGGTGGAGTCACTGGGAGACGTGTTACGTGTCGCGGCCAGTCGCAGCCGCGAGGACGACGTCCGACAAGACGTCCGACAAAGCAGGAAATGAAGCCCGGCCGGCTGTCGATGTCCTGTCATACTCACCAGTAGCGGAAACTCCTGCGCCCCTTCTGGCATCTTCATCGCCGTCACAGAACCGCACAGGAGTGAGCCACCCCCATGCGTCTCATTCGTAAGTCAACTCTCAGGAAAACCGGCCTCGTTGCCGCTGCCACCGCCCTCGCCGTATCCGGTCTGCTGGCCGGCGCGGGGACCGCGACGGCCGGGCCCGCCGGGGCGACCAACATCCGGGGCGTCGACCCCGGTGACACCGACCGGATGATCGAGCGGCTCTGCAACCAGGAGACGAGCCTGACGGGCGTCTACGGCGCCCTCAACGTCGAGACCGGCGAGTTCAAGACCCAGGACGAATACCTGCGGGACGTCTTCGGACTGTGGAAGCCCGCCGGGCCGTGGGAGCTGTTCCGCGGCTGGTGCGGGTACGCCGAGGCCTCGACCTGGTCCATCAAGGGCGACACCGTCCGCACGTCCCGTTGGATCGGCAACCAGGGCTCCGCCGACGACAAGGAGACCTTCGTCAGCAGCTACAGCACCAAGACGTTCGCCAAGAAGAGCGTCGGCGGGACCATCAGCCTCTCCCTCGCCAAGAGCATTTTCTCCGGCACCGTCGGCGGCAGTGCCGGCTACGAGTGGGGCTGGGAGAAGGAGTCCAAGTTCGAGACCCGGAGCGAGAAGACCATTCCGCCCTGCCGGCAGGTCGCCGTCACCTGGACGCCGTATCAGCGCGTAGTGCGCGTGAACCCCGTCTTCCACGTCGAGGACTACGAGTGGAACAAGGGCGACGGCGACCGCACCGTGCACAGCTGGCGTGACCGGGGATACCGGACCATCTACTCCCACGGGTATTACATCGACGGCATCTCCGACAAGCTCCTCCCCAACGGCCAGCCCGACGGCCGTGAGGACAAGATCGAGGAGAAGCTCGACCCCAAGTCCTGCACCCAGTAAGGCACATCCATCGGCAACCTTTCCGTGTGGGGCGGCGACTGATCAGCGGTCATTCCCCCACACGGAACGGATCGCCGTATGAGTGAGCCGCACAGCAAGGCCCGTCATCGTCACCGCAGAAGCCGCACAGCCCTGGCGGTCGGGGTCCCCCTGGCCCTGACCGCCGCGGGCACCCTCGCCTACGGCACCGACCTCGGCGTCCTCGGGTCCACCGCCCAGGAGGCCTCCGCCGCCGCCCCGTCCTGGGCCACCGACACCGCCGACGGGTTCGCCTCCGTCAACTCCCTCGGGCAGAACGGGACGTACGGCGGGCGGGACGGCAAGACCGTCACCGTGAAGACGCAGGCCGAGCTGGAGAAGTACGCCACGGCCGCCGAGCCGTACGTCATCGTCGTCGCCGGCACGATCAACATGAACCCGGTCGGCAAAGAGATCAAGGTGCAGTCCGACAAGACCATCGTCGGGTCCGGGACCTCCGGGCACATCGTCGGCGGTGGGTTCTTCCTCGGGTCCGGGGTCCACAACGTGATCATTCGGAACCTGACCATCCGGGACTCGTACCAGGGCGTCTGGAACGACAAGGATCACGACTTCGACGCCATCCAGATGGACGGCGCCCACCACGTGTGGATCGATCACAACGATCTGCGGCACATGGCCGACGGGCTCATCGACGTCCGCAAGGACAGCACGAACGTCACCGTCTCCTGGAACAAGCTGAGCGACAACAACAAGACCTTCGGCATCGGCTGGACCGAGAACGTCAAGACGGACATCACGATCCACCACAACTGGATCCGCGAGACCGAGCAGCGCAACCCGTCCACCGACAACGCCGCCCACGCGCACCTCTACAACAACTTCCTGGAGGACGCCCCGGGCACGGACATCCAGTCGTCGTACGGCAACTACTCGCGCGGCGCCACCAAGATGGTCCTGGAGAACTCCCTCTTCCAGGGCGTCAAGAACCCCGTCATCAAGGACAGCGGCGCCGCGATCGTCCAGCGCGGGAACTCCTTCTCCGGCACCAGCGGGCGCAACGAGAGCGGCGGGACCGCCTTCGATCCGAAGGCCTACTACCCGTACTCCCTCGACAAGGCCGCCGACCTGCCGTCGATCCTCAAGTCCGGCGCCGGGCCCCGCGCTTCCATCGGCAAGACCGCCGCCGCCTCCACCAAGGCCGCCAAGGCCACCACTCTCACCGTGGCCAAGGACGGCAGCGGGCAGTACACGACCGTGCAGGCCGCCGTGAACGCCGTGCCGGCGAACAACCCCTCCCGCGTCGTGATCGCCGTCAAGCCGGGGACGTACCGGGAACTCGTCAAGGTGCCGTCCAACAAGCCGCACGTCACCATCCAGGGCACCGGCGGCAGCCGCAAGGACACGACGATCGTCTACAACAACGCCTCCGGTACGCCCAAGCCCGGCGGCGGTACGTACGGCACGGGCGGCAGCGCCACCGTCGCCGTCGAGGCCGACGACTTCCAGGCGCGCAACCTGACCATCTCCAACGACTTCGACGAGAAGGCCAACCAGAACCTGAGCGGGCACCAGGCCGTCGCGCTGCGGACCGCCGCCGACAAGGTCTTCCTGGACGGGATCATCGTCAGCGGCGACCAGGACACGCTGCTCCTCGACACCGCCGCCAAGGACCGGCTGGGCCGGGTCTACGTCGCCAACTCCTACGTCGTCGGCAACGTCGACTTCATCTTCGGGCGGGCCACGGCCGTCGTCGACAAGTCCGTCATCACGCTGAAGAAGCGCTGGGACGGCACCTCGGCCGGCTACGTCACCGCCCCGAGCACCGCCGCGAACCGAAAGGGCATCCTGATCGCCAACTCCACCGTGAACGGCGATGTGTCGGGCGGCAGCTTCTACCTCGGCCGGCCCTGGCACGCGGGCGGTGACGCCTCGCTCGACCCCCAGACCACGGTCCGCAACACCAGCCTGAGTGCCGCGATCAAGTCCACGCCGTGGACCGACATGAGCGGCTTCTCGTGGAAGGACGACCGGTTCGCCGAGTACAAGAACACCGGTGCGGGGGCGGGTTCGGCCAGCTCCAACCGGCCGCACCTGACCGACGCGCAGGCCGCGGACCAGGAGGTCGCGGACTGGCTCGCGGGCTGGACGCCCTCGGCGTCCTGAAGGCTCCCTTCCGGGTCCGGCTGACGAGCGGCGCCGGACCCGGAAGGGCCACCACCCTTACTGCTTCCAGGCGTAGTGCAGCCGGTCCAGGCCGCTCTGGTTGTTCACCGTCAGGCTGAGGTTCGTGCCCGTGCCCTGGAGCGTGGTGAGGGAGTAGGTGTCACCGTTGCGCAGGCCGGGCCAGTAGACCGAACCCAGTCCCATCTCGCGGATGGTGTCGGTCGCGGCCTGGATGTACGCGACCTCGTTGGAGCCGTTGACCGGGCCGTTGTAGTCCAGGCCGGTCGTCATGGACGCGCCGAACTCGTCGAGGATCGTGCGCGAGGCGCAGTCGCCGATGCGCGCCTTGAAGTCCTGCTTCCACTGGTCGACGCTGGTCCAGTCGGTGTGCCAGAAGCCGTAGTTGTGCAGGGCGATCCGGGTGCCGTTGAGGCGCGGGTCGGCGCAGACCGGCTTGACGTCCTCGCTGTACTTGTACCCGCCGATCAGCATCCGGTCGCGGGGCACGTTGCGGTGGGTGGTCACCCACTTCGCGGCGATGTCGGTCCACTCCTGGGCGGTGTAGCCGAACGGCTCGTTCATCGGCTCGAAGTACACCTTGGAGTTGCGGCCGTAGGCGGAGGTGATCCGCGCCCACATCTGGTCCCAGGAGGCCTGGTTGTCGATCTTGCCGTCCTTGGCGTTGTCGGCTTCCCAGTAGCCCAGGATGACCTTGAAGCCCTTGGCGGTGGCGGCGTCGATCGCGCCCCGGTACGACTTCCAGAACGGGCCGTTCACGGAGGTCGGGTTGACCGGGAGGCGGACGGTGTTGGCGCCCAGCTTGGAGAATCCGCCGATGATCGCCCTGGACTTGGCGTAGGTCGTGGCGTAGCTGTCGGAGGTGGACAGGCCCGAGGGCACGACCGCGTCGTCGGCGTAGTTGTCGCGCGGGTCGGCCCAGTTGACGCCCTTGAAGTCGCTGACGGGCGGCGGGGCGGAGGGGGAGGCGGCTGCGGGGGAGGCGAGAGCCCCACCGAATGCCGTGGCGCAGGCGAGCAGCGCCCCCAGACCGGCTGTCCCCCGATGAGTCTTTCGTGACACGACGTCCCCTTCTGAGCAGTACTTTCGAGCGAACCTCGCGTACAGATCGGCGGCTCGTTGGCTCCCGCAAACTAGAAGAGGACTCGAACAGAGGTCAACACATCTGCACACCAAATCTCATCAGGAACACAGGCTGCGGGCTCACGCCGCTACGAACCCACGGTCAGCCCCGAACCGGACACCCGCACCCGGATGCCGTCCTCCTCCACCCGTACGTCGTCCAGCCGTACGTCCCCCTGCTCCGGCTTCGGCAGTTCGAACGCCAGCGCCAGCCGGTCGGCCAGGACCGGGCGGGTCAGACCGGACAACTCGTCGAGGAGATTGGGGTCGAGCCCGATACGGCGGAGCACGTCGGGGTTGTCCAGGGCCAGGTCGATGAGGTTGAGGCGCTCGGCCTGGCGGGCGAACTTCGGGGAGCCGGTGAGCTCGGCGAGCTTGCCGTCGTCGGCCAGGGCCTCGCGCACGGTCGCCTCGGGGACGCCCATCCGCTGCACGATGGCCGGGACCGAGAGCAGCGCCTTGGCCTTGCGGGTTTCCCGGGCGAGGCCGGCGGTCCCCTTGGGCGTCAGGTGCAGGCCCTCGGAGGCGCGGGTGCCGGGCCGGTAGGTGGCCAGGTCCCCTATGTCGAGCCGCATGCCGCCGATCTCCGTGGCGATGCCCCGCTCGCCCTGCCGCTGGATCCGGGCCTCGGCGCGCAGCCGCAGGTCGTGTCCGGCGACGGGCAGGGTGCCGCGGGCCCGGACGCGGTCGCGGCCCTCGCCGGTGAACGTCACCTGGGAGGCGCCCAGTTCGCGGTTGAGGTCCTCGAAGGACAGCAGGACGTCCCCGTCGAACCGGGGGACGTGGGCGCCGCGCACGGACGTGAGGCCGTCGGCCTCCAGCCGGATGTCGTGCGCCGTGGCCGACACCTTCGCCAGGGAGACCCGGTCGGCGGCGACGTCCGGGACGGTCACCTTCACCGACTCCAGCCGCTTGTCGGCGAGTTGGCTGAGGAAGGGGAACCCGCCGATCTCCACCTCGGGCGCCGCCGCGAGGTCGAGCCGGTCCTTGAGCGTGTCGGCGGCGCGGTGCTCGGCGTACAGCACGGCCCAGCGGTCGCCGAGGGCGACGAAGGCGGCGAGCACGACCAGGCCGACCACCGCCTTCACCGCGAGCGGCAGCCCGGCGAAACGATTCCGCCGACGCCGGCCGCCACGGCGGTGGTCGGGCGGCGACCACTCCGGTTCCGCCTCGTCCCGCTGCTCGGCCTCCTCGCCGAGGAAGTCCTCCAGAGGGGTCTCCTCCAGCGGACCGTCGTCGAGTGCGCCGAGTTCCTCGTAGGGGTTGCGGGGCTGGTCGGAGCGGTCGTAGGGGTGATGCGTGTCCATGCGGTGGGGGGTGCGCATCGTCTCATCCGACCATGCGCACCGCCCCTGACCGCAACCTGAACCCCCGCTATGCGATCGATGTCACGGATGCCGGCGCTTCGGAGACGAAGCGCTCCACCTCCTGGGCGCGGTGGTCCATCTGTGCGGTGATCCGCTCCGCAACGTGCGTGACGACGCTGGTCACTTCGGCCGGATCCAGCTCCGCGTTCTGCAGCGTCGTGCGGATGAGCCGACGGGCGCCCGCCTCGGTCGCCCTCGGCAGACCCAGCGCCGCGGCGACGATGACTCCCGCGGCACCGAGTTTCATGAACAGCTGTCCGCCGCGTGCCACGAACCGCACCGCGTAGGGGAGCGCGTGTCCCATATTCTCGAACGTCCGCAGCACGGCCTGCGCCGCCCGGAGCGTGCGCCACATCGGGCGGATCCGCGCGCCGATGGCGGTCCCGATGATCCCGGGCAGTTCGAGGTCCACGGTGAACCGGTCGTCCCGGATGTCGTACGAGCGGCAGATGTCGAGTGCCATCGGCGTGAGTTCGGTGTTGAGCCGTACGCGCAGGCCGGCGAGGACCTCGTCCATGCCGGTGAGGCGGCGGATGAGCGCGTCGATGTCCTGTTCGTCCTGGAAGTCGGCGGACTCTTTGTCGGCCCTCTCCAGAAGGCGGGTCAGCAGGGTGTTCCTGGCCTGGTCGAAAGCGGAGAGCAGGCCGGAGCGGATCTTCTCCTCGAACTCGGGGCGGTCCTTCAGCCCCTGGATGTCGCGCCGGAACCGGGCCACGTTGACCCGGTGCCGTCCGACGCTGGCGAGCCCCCGGGTCACCGACAGCGAGGGGTCGTTGTCGTTCTCGACGGTGGCCCCGGGGAACGCGTCGAGACACAGCCGGCGCACCACGGGCATGCGGGAACCGCCTCCGGTGAGCACCACCAGCTCGGGCTCGTCCGCGCCGAGCAGCTCGCGCACCTCCGCCAGGACGCCCGCGAACCGCTCCGCCCAGCCGCCCCGGTCGCGCACCACGTGCTCGGGGATGTTCTGCTGCCTGAGCCAGCCGATGGCGGGGACCAGGAACGGCGTGAACCGGCGGTCGCAGCCTGCCTGGAGATCCTGGAGGCGTACGTCGTCCCCGCCGAACTGCGCCTCCTTGGCCCGGCGGCACACGAGCCGCAGCATCTCCGGCGCGCCGTCCTGGCCGAGTGCCGCGGTGAACTGCTCGTTCGCCCGGAACGCCGCCCGCACCCGCTCGACGAGTTCGTTGTCGATCAGGGCGCAGCCGAGGCCGGAGCCCACCGGCAGGTTCCGCGGGACGAGGTCGGCCACGAACGTGAAGTCGGTCGTGGAGGAGCCGATGTCGACGACCAGGACCCGGTCGAGCCCGCGCGGGTCACGCCGTCCGGCCCTGCGGTCCCTGACGTGGACGAGGGCGGACTGGGACTCCGCGACGAGCTGGACGGGCAGCCGCATCGACGAGAAGTGCTCGCGGTACGCCGTGACCGAGGGGGCGTCCCACCCCGTGGGGTGGCCGACGTACACCGCGCAGTCGCCCCTGACCTCCGGGTGTGCGGCGAAGAACTCGGTGAGGAGGACCTGCGCGAACTGCACGGCCTCCGGGGCGACGAGCCCCTGCGGATCGGGCCGCGTCTTGAAGTTGACGCTGAAGTGCAGCGCGTTCCTCGCCAGCACCGCGGCCTCGCCGATGACATACCGGTGGCCGCCCTGCTCCAGGGGTTCGCGCCCCAGGGCCGTCACGATGGCGGTGCCCTCGGTTCCCCTGGTGTAGATCTCCGCCTTGCCGCGCCTGTGCGTGGGCACCCAGCACAGGGAGCTCTCCCCGTCGCCGAGGTCCAGGCCGACCGCGTACCGGACCTCGGATTCGCTGTCAGCCGACATGGGCGTCGCCCTCGCCGGTGAGCGCTCCGCCGGTGACGGTGAGCACCTCGGTCAGCAGTCTGAGCACGCTGGCCGTCGGAGGGGGCGGGAAGGAGAACCCCGTACGCCGGGACGACACGGTGGCGATCAGCCGCCGCACCCCCGGGTTCCGCGCGGCGAGCTCCCCGTCGCGGCCGCCGAGCTCCGACTTCGTGAACTCGGCGTCGTCGAACCGTGCCCAGACCCCGGGATCGTTCTGCAGGGCGGAGAAGAAGTCCGGGAACTTGATCTGCAGGGCGAGCAGGACGCCCGCGTGGAGCAGGCGGTCGCTGCCGGGCCGGCCGTCGTGCTGCTGGAGTGTCAGGACCGTGTGGTTCAGGCCGTTGATGAAGCGGCGCACCCGCCGCGGATTGGCCGCGAACGCGACCTCGATGAGCTCCCAGAGCTCCCGCGAGGCGCCCATCGCCGGATCCGTGACCTCGTTGCTGAGCTGCTGGTACAGCAACTCGAAGGGGATGCCCGGCAGATGGAACGGGAAGTGGATCAGCTTCTCCAGGTACTGCCGCCCGCGCGCGCCGTCCGTGCCCTCCCGGTCGAACCGCTTGGCGGCGGCCTCGGCGACGACCTGGTAGTCCATGGCGAGCACGAAGACGCAGGAGCCCTCTCCCAGGAAGAGCTTCAGGGAGTCGAGCACGGTGATCGCCGCTTCCTCGTGGCAGCGGTCCAGGTCGTCGACGAACAGGACGAGCCGGCCTCCGTCGGCGTAGATGTCGACGACCTCGCGGAAGTCCTGCTCGAAGCGGTTGACGTGCAGATACGTCTCCGCCCCCGGTGCGGTGAGCGCGCTCTGGACGGCGTCGACGTCCTCGGGGGCCAGGAAACCCGCCGTCAGCGGGCCGGCCGCCCTGCGGGCGAGCAGCCAGGCCGCCGCCTGACTGAGCCGCTTGACCGTGCCAAGCGCCGCGGACAGCCGCTCCTGCCGTGTCTCCTCACCGGCCTCCCGCCGTCTGTCCAGGTCGACGGCTATCTCGGTGAGGACGGTCTGGATGAGAGCGTGCCAATGGTGGGGAGAGGGGCCCGGCGATCGCCGTAACGCGGCCGGAACGACAACGGGGCCGGTGGTGTGCACCGGCCCCGTGCCAAGCCCCCGGGGGAGGCTCTCTCGGTCTACTGGACGATCGCGATACGGTCCGCCTTCGGCGGGGCCAGCGGGTTCGCGGCCGAGGAGTTGGCCGTGAGGTACTGCTCCAGCGCGGTCAGGTCGTCGGCGCCGACGACGTCGTTCGTGCCCTGGCCGAGCGTGGGGAAGCCGTCGCCGCCGCCCGCGAGGAAGCTGTTCGTCGCGACGCGGTAGGTGGCCGCCGGATCGATGGCCTTGCCGTCCAGCTTGACCGAGTCGGTGACGACCCGGTCGGCGCCGGACTTGGTGAGGTCCAGCGTGTACGTGAGGCCGGACGACACCTGGAGGACCTTGGGCGCCGCCGCGTTCGGGCCGGTCACCTGCTCCTTCAGCACCTGGATCAGCTGCGCGCCCGTGAAGTCCTGGAGGTTCACGGTGTTGGCGAACGGCTGGACCGTGAAGCCCTCGGCGTACGTCACCACACCGTCGCCCTCACCGGCCTTGGCCGCGTACGTCAGCGGTGCCCGGATGCCGCCGGGGTTCATCAGCGCCAGGTCGGTCTCCGGGTCGAGCTGCTTGCCGTGGGCGAGCTGGGCGTCGGCGATGAGGTCGCCGAGCGGGGACTCGGTGCCGGTGTTGCCGATGTCGCCGGCGATGTGGCCGATCGCGCGGTTGCCGATCGGGGCCGCCAGGGTGTTCCACTTGCTGATCAGCTCGGTCATGTCGGGCGCCTTGGGGACGTCCCGGGTGACCACGTGGTTCGCGGACTTCACGGCCGTACGGGCGATGTCGCCGGTCTTCCGGTCGTACGTCAGCGTCGTGTCGGTGTAGAGGCGGCCGAAGGACGCGGCCGAGGTGACCATGCGGGGCTTGCCCGCCGGGTCGTCGATCGTGCACACGTACGCGCTGTGGGTGTGGCCGGTGACCAGCGCGTCCACCTGCGGCGTGACGTTCTTGGCGATGTCGACGATCGGGCCGGACACGCCGTCGCCCGCGCCCGGGGCGTCGCAGTCGTAGTTGTACGACGTCGACGCCGGGAAGCCGCCCTCGTGGATGAGCGCGACGATCGACTTCACGCCCTGCTTCTGGAGCACCTTGGCGTACTTGTTGATCGTCTCGGTCTCGTCCTTGAAGGACAGGCCCTTGACGCCCTCGGCGGAGACGATGTCCGGGGTGCCCTCCAGCGTCACGCCGATGAAGCCGACCTTGACGCCGTTCTTCTTCCACACCCAGTAGGGCTTGAGGATCGGCTTCTTCGTCTTCTCGTCGAGGACGTTGGCGGCCAGGTAGGGGAAGTCGGCGCCCGTGAACTTCTGGTTCCCGTAGCAGCCGTCCTTCGGGTGGCAGCCGCCGTTCTGCAGGCGGGCCAGCTCCTTGGCGCCCTCGTCGAACTCGTGGTTGCCGACGGACGTGACGTCGAGGTCGAGCTTGTTCAGCGCCTCGATGGTCGGCTCGTCGTGGAAGAGGCCGGAGATCAGCGGGGAGGCGCCGACCATGTCGCCGCCGGCCGCGGTGATGGAGTACTTCTCGCCCTTGCGGGCCTGGCGCAGATGGGTGGCGAGGTACTCGACACCGCCCGCGTCGATGGTCTTCGTCGTGCCGTCGTGCTGGTGTTCGGTGACGCGGCCGGAGGAGCCGGCGGGCGGCTCCAGGTTGCCGTGCAGGTCGTTGAAGGACAGCAACTGGACGTCCTGGTAGCGGCCCGGCCAGTGGCCGCCCCCGCCGTGGTTCTCTCCGGCCGACGCCGACCCGGGCACCGTCGCCGCGGCCAGTGCGCCGACGGTGGCGACACCGGCGGCGAGAGCGACGAGACGGTTCGTACGACGTCTGCGGCGCTCCTGGTGCGCCGGTGCCGGTGAAGTGGCTGGCATACGCCCCCCTGTGGGTCTGCTGGGACAGTGATGTCGTCCGGCGCAGCCTAGAGTCAACGCGCGTAGCGCGACAGAGCTTTCGTGGTTACATCCTGATTGCTTCTTGCCGCTGATTTGCCGCTGGTCCCCCGTACCCTCGTACGCATGACCAGCGACGACACCGCACGGCCCGGACGCCCCCGCTCGATCGACACGTATGCCGCACTCTCCGCGGAGCAGACCGAGGCCGTCCTCGGACTGCTCGACGAGGCCGCCCGCACCGACGGGCAGCAGGCGGTCTCCGAACAGGGCCGGTTGCAGCTGCGCGGTGGCGAACGCGCGGGCGTGGCCCATCTGCTGCTCACTGTCGACGGCGAACTCGTCGGGTACGCCCAGTTGGAGGACACCGACCCGGTGGAGCCGCCGGCCGCCGAGCTGGTCGTGCACCCCGGGCACCGGGGCCAGGGGCACGGGCGGGCGCTGGGTTCCGCGCTGCTGGCCGCGTCCGGCAAGCGGCTGCGGGTGTGGGCGCACGGCGGCCACTCCGCCGCCCGGCACCTCGCGCAGGTCCTCGGCCTGACCCTGTTCCGCGAACTGCGCCAGATGCGGCGCCCGTTGACCGGCTTCGACGCGCCCGAACCGGTCCTCCCCGAGGGCGTCACCGTCCGCACCTTCGTCCCCGGCCGGGACGACGCGGCCTGGCTCGCCGTCAACGCCGCCGCCTTCGCCCACCACCCCGAGCAGGGCTCACTCACCCAGCGGGACCTCGACGACCGCAAGGCCGAGCCGTGGTTCGATCCCGCGGGGTTCTTCCTGGCCTTCCGCGGCGACGAACTCATCGGCTTCCACTGGACCAAGGTCCACGCCGAAGAGGGCCTGGGCGAGGTGTACGTCCTCGGCGTCGCCCCCGGCGCCCAGGGCGGCGGCCTCGGCAAGTCCCTGACGACGATCGGCCTGCGGCACCTGGCGGACCGGGGGCTGCCGACCGCGATGCTGTACGTCGACGCCGACAACACGGCGGCTGTGTCGGTGTACGAGCGGCTGGGGTTCGTCACGCACGAAGTGGATCTGATGTACCGGACGGAGACGTGACGGTGCCGGCCGCGGACGGTGCCGGCATCAGCCCACGGTGGCTCCGGCATCGGCCGCGACGCGCGCGACGGACTCCCTGACCGCGTCCAGCGCCGCGGCTCGTTCCTGGTCGGTCATACGGGCGGGGCCGTACGTGATCACTGGCTCCAGGACCTGGAAGCCGACGAACTCCAGCATTCCTCGGTGGATGTGGAACAGGAAGTCGTCCATCGGGCCGAAGGCGCCACCGGGCCGGAACGACTCGCTGGGCCCGCCGGTCGTGAACAGCAGCATCGCGCGCTTCCCGGCGAGCGCCGCGTCGCCGAAGAGCCCGTGGCCGCCGCCGAAGACCCCGCCCATCACGAAGACCCGGTCCACCCATCCCTTGAGGACGGCCGGCAGCGAGAACCACCACATCGGGAACGACAGCACGAGCAGATCGGCGGCGAGCAGCCGGTCGAGATGGGCCCGGACGGCCGCGTCGAGCGTCCCCTCCTCGACCGCGCGCAGCTGCTCGGCCTGCGGCTTGAACGGGTCCTTGACCGGTGCGAACTCCTCACGGGAGAGCACCGGCGCCCAGCCGTCGGCGTAGAGGTCCAGGACGTCGACCCGGTACCCGGCCGCGCGCAGGGACTCAGCCGCGGCGGTCATCTGGGCGGTGCTGAACGAGCGGGGCTCGGGGTGGGCGTGAACGATCAGGGCTGTGGGCGCAGCAGTGAAGGTCGACATGAAGAGATCATATCGACGTATCGCGATTCGTCAATTAGAGAGTGGTGCCGATGGCCCGTGCCAGCCGTGCCAGCCGCTCTTCGTCGCGCCGGTAGTGGGTCCACTTGCCCACCCGGGTGGGACGCACGAGTCCCGCCCGTTCGAGCGTGCTCATGTAGCTGGAGACCGTCGACTGGGCGAGTCCCGCCTTCGCCTGGATGTGCGTGACGCACACGCCGACCGCCCGGCGGTCCGCGATCGGCTCGTACTCACCGAAGTGCGCTTCGGGATCCTTCAGCCACTGCATGATCTGCAGTCGGGCAGGGTTGCCGAGGGCCTTGAACACCTCGATCAGATCGCCCGGATCCAGTTCCGCCGTCGCGGCCATGCGTCACCCTCCTCGCCCGTCAGTGCGACACACCACGATATATCGATATCGGATCCGCGCTATGCGTCGGCGAAGGTGAGGCTGTCGGGCGGTGGTACGGCCGCCCCCGGCAGCCGTACCGTAGCCACCGTGCCGCTCCCCTCCGCCGGGGCCAGCGACACCTCGCCGCCCGCCTGCTGCACCGTGCGTGCCACGATCGACAGGCCGAGGCCCGAGCCGGGCAGCGCTCGTGCGCTCGGGGAGCGCCAGAAGCGGTCGAAGACGTGGGGGAGTTCGTCGGCGGGGATGCCCGGGCCGTGGTCGCGGACCGTCAGGGTGCCCTCGGACAGCCGTACCTCGATCGTGCCGCCCTCCGGGCTGAACTTCACGGCGTTGTCGAGGATGTTGACCACCGCCCGTTCCAGGGCGGAGGGTTCCGCCCGGACGAACCAGGGCTGGACGTCCGCCGTGATCGTCAGTTCCGGGCCGCGCAGCCGCGCTCGCCGCAGCGCCGAGTCGACGATGTCGTGCCAGGCGATGATCTGCGTCCGGCCCGAGTGCAGGCCCGTGTCCGGCCGGGACAGCTCCTGCAGGTCGCCGATGAGCGCGGCCAGCTCCGTCATCTGCGCCTTCACCGACGCGAGGAGCGCCTTGCGGTCCGCCTCGGGGATGGGGCGGCCCGTCTCCTCGCTGCGGGTGAGGAGCTCGATGTTGGTGCGGAGGGAGGTGAGCGGAGTACGGAGTTCGTGGCCGGCGTCCGCGATGAGCTGTTGCTGGAGGTCGCGGGAGCTGGCCAGGGCCGAGGTCATGGAGTTGAACGAGTGGGAGAGCCGGGCCACCTCGTCCTCGCTGTCCTCGTCCACCGGGATGCGGATGCCCAGGTCCTCCGTGCGGGCCACGTGCTCGACGGCCTCGGTGAGTTTGTCGACCGGGCGCAGGCCCGCCCGGGCCACCGTCAGTCCGGCCGCCCCGGCGCCCACCACACCCACGCCCGAGACCAGCAGCAGGATCAGCGCCAGTTCGTTGAGCGTCGACTCCGTTCCCTTCAGGGGGACGGCGATGACCAGCGCGTAGTCGGCGGCCACACCCTGCTGGAACGGCCCGTCCTTGACGACGACCGCCGTGGTCAGGACCCGCACCGAGTTGCCGTCGCTGTCGGTGCCGTTGCGCAGCTTGGCGGTCGTGGGGTCGGGGTTCTTGGCCACCTCCTTGTCGGCGCCCGTGACCTTCACCTGGGGCATGAGGTTGCTGAACAGGCAGACCCTGCCGTCGGACCTGACCACCTGCGCGTAGGTCTGCGGGCGCGGCGCCCCGCCGAGGGTGCTCGACGGCTTCTGGGGGCACGTCTTCGTCAGCGCGTCGAAATCGTCCGCCTGAAGGGTCCGGAACGACGACTTCAGGTCCCCGTCCACCTGGTCGTACAACTTCCCCTGCACGATGAACCAGCAGGTCACCGAGACCGCCGCCACCGCGAACGCCACCGCCGCCGCCACCAGCAGCGCCAGCCGGGACCGGATCGGCAGCGAGCGGAACCGGCGTACCACCTTGTTCACTCCGCGCCGCCCTGCCGCAACACGTAGCCCACACCCCGCACCGTGTGCACGAGGCGCGGCTCGCCGCCCGCCTCGGTCTTGCGGCGCAGGTACATCACGTACACGTCCAGGGAGTTCGACGACGGCTCGAAGTCGAAGCCCCAGACCGCCTTGAGGATCTGCTCCCGGGTGAGGACCTGGCGCGGGTGCGCCATGAACATCTCCAGCAGCGTGAACTCCGTACGGGTCAGCTCCACCTGGCGGCCGCCCCGGGTGACCTCGCGCGTCGCGAGGTCCATGCGCAGGTCGGCGAAGGCGAGGACGTCCTCGTCGTCCGGCGAGCCCGCGCCGACGGCCGCCGCGTAGGAGCTGCGGCGCAGCAGCGCGCGGATACGGGCGAAGAGTTCGTCCAGTTCGAAGGGCTTGACCAGGTAGTCGTCGGCGCCCGCGTCGAGGCCCGTGACCCGGTCGCCGACCGTGTCGCGGGCCGTGAGCATGAGGATCGGGGTCGTGTCGCCGGTGCCGCGGATGCGGCGCGCCGCCGTCAGGCCGTCCATGCGGGGCATCTGGATGTCCAGGACCACCAGGTCGGGCCGGTACGCCGCCGCCTTCTCCAGGGCGTCCGCGCCGTCGACCGCGACCTCGGTCCCGTACCCCTCGAAGGCGAGGCTGCGCTGGAGTGCTTCGCGTACCGCCGGCTCGTCGTCGACGATCAGGATGCGCTGGGAGTCACGGTCGCCGTCTGCGGGGCTCATGGGTCGGGGTCCTCGGGTGTGGTGTGACGGGGCGGGGTGTCGCTGACGCTCTCAGCCTCGCACGCCGGCGGGGCGGGCCGGGAGCAGGATCAGCCCCGTACCTTGCGGCGCCGGACGGCGGCGGCTCGGCGGGCGGCGGCCTGGCGGGCGGCGGTCCGGCGCGCGGGGCGGTCCTCGGCCGGCGCCACCTCGACGGCCCGCGACGCCGTCGCCGGTGCGTGCAGTTCGTACGCCACCGCCAGCGCCAGTGCGAACCCCGCCGGATCGGCCCCCGGCACCGTGTGCGGAACCTGCTGGATCATCGCCGTACTCCTCGGATCCGGTGGAAACTCAGTCGGTGGAGCCGGCCCGCAGCTTGGCGAGGTCGGCCTTGACGGTGTTGATCGGTATGGCGAAGCCCAGGCCGACGCTGCCCGCGTCGGACGACGAGGAGGCGGCGCCCGCCGGCGAGTACATCGCGGAGTTGATCCCGATGATGTTGCCGTTCATGTCGATCAGCGCGCCGCCGGAGTTGCCCGGGTTGAGGGACGCGTCGGTCTGGAGCGCCTTGTACGTCGTGGTGTCCGAGCCGGTGTCGCCGTTGAACTGCCGCCCGCCGAACTCGAACGGCCACCCGTCGCCCTGCTGGGGCTGCCGGCCCTGGTCCTCGTCGGTCGGGACCGTGACGTCACGGTCGAGGGCGGAGATGATGCCGCTGGTGACGGTGCCGGACAGACCCTCGGGGGAGCCGATCGCCACGACCTGGTCGCCGACCTGCAGGCCCGAGGAGTCGCCGAGCGTCGCCGCCTTCAGGCCGGAGGCGTTCTCCAGCTTGATCAGCGCAAGGTCCTTCTTGCTGTCGGTGCCGACGATCTTGGCGGAGTACGACTTGCCGTCGCTGGTCGTCACCTTGATCTGCGAGGCACCGGAGACGACGTGGTTGTTGGTGACGACCTCGCCGCCGCTCGTGATGATCACGCCGGAGCCGGTGGCGGAACCGGCGTTGGAGTCGGCGCTGATCTCGACGATGCTGGGGCTGACCGCCTTGGCGACGCCGGCGACCGTGCCCTTCTGGGCGGACGGCACCACGTTGGTGCTGGTGGAGCTGGAGGCGACGGTGTCGTTGCCCGTCAGCTCCTGTATGCCGTAGGCGGTGCCGCCGCCGATCGCCGCGGCGACGATCGCCACGGCGGCGAGCAGGGCGACCGGGCCACGGTTGCGCTTCTTCGGAGCGGGTGCCGGGGCGTACGCCGGCGGAGGCGGCCACTCGGGGTTCACCGGGGCCTGCTGCTGACCCTCGTAAGGGTTCTCGTACTCGCCACTGCGGTGGAAGCTCTCGGTCATGTCTCAGAGCTTGGAGCCCGACCATGAGAGCTTCCTGAGTGCACCCTGAGAAGCCCGACAGAACCTCGTATGCCCGATATAAAGGCGCCTCGGCCAGGGTCAGGCGCAGCCGCAGGAGTGCCGTACCACCAGTCGCGACGGGAACACCTTCAGCCGTTCCCGCCGGGCCCCCGCCACGCGCAGTCCGTCGTCGAGGACGAGGTCCACCGCCGCCCGGGCCATCGCCGAACGGTCGGAGGCGATCGTGGTGAGGGGCGGGTCGGTCAGCGCCGCTTCCTTGATGTCGTCGAAGCCGGCCACCGCCAGCTCGCCGGGCACGTCGATCCGCAGCTCGCGCGCGGCCCGCAGCAGGCCGATCGCCTGGTCGTCGGTGGAGCAGAAGATGGCGGGCGGGCGCTCGGGGCCGGAGAGGATCTTCAGGGCGGCCTGGTAGGCGTCGTAGCGGTTGTAGAGGGCCTCGAAGAGGCGGCCCTCCGTGGAGATCCCGGCCTCGTCCATCGCGCGCCGCCAGCCCTCGACGTGGTCGGAGACCGGGTCGCCGACCGCCGGGGTCTCGGCTATGCCGCCCATACAGGCGACGTACTCGTAGCCGTGCTCCAGCAGGTGCCGTACGGCGAGCTGGGCGCCGCCCAGGTCGTCCGTGACGACGGCGACGTCGTCGATGGCCTCGGGCCGCTCGTGCAGCAGCACGACCCGGGCGTCCCAGGCGTCGATCTCGGCGGCGGCCAGGTCGTTGAGCGCGTGGCTGACGAGGATCAGGCCGGAGACCCGCATCCCCAGGAAGGCGCGCAGGTAGTGGACCTCGCGCTCGGCCACGTAGTCCGTGTTGCCGACGAGCACCATCTTTCCGCGCTCGGAGGCGGCCTGCTCGACCGCGTGCGCCATCTCCCCGAAGAAGGGCTGGCGCGCGTCCGGGATGATCAGGCCTATGAGGTCCGTACGCCGGGACGCCATCGCCTGCGCGACCCGGTCCGGCCGGTACCCCAGCTCCTTGATCGCGGCGAGGACACGCTCGCGCGTGGCCGGGGCGACCGGCCGGGGTCCGTTGTTGATGACATAACTGACCACGGCAGTGGAAGTCCCTGCCAGCCGCGCCACATCATCCCGAGTCACCTTGGCCACGCGCGGAGTCTACGCGGATATACCCGCTCTGGGCAGGGCGTAAAGGGGCTTCCGTACGATATCCCGACCGCCGTCCGGCGGCCGTCGGCGCGTTCCGTGCGGAAAGCGATGCCCAGGTGGGCACCGCAATACGCCTCTTTACGCCTTGCTGCGCGACTCGGCGACGTCCAGATCGGCTGAATCGTCCGCGCTGTCCGGAATTCCCTTGGCCGCCTTGGCCTTCGCCTCCTCGGCGGCGCGCTCCACCTTCTCCGGCGTAACGAATCGATAACCGACGTTCCGGACGGTGCCGATGAGCGACTCGTGCTCGGGGCCGAGCTTGGCGCGCAGCCGCCGTACGTGCACGTCGACCGTGCGCGTACCGCCGAAGTAGTCGTAGCCCCAGACCTCCTGGAGCAGCTGGGCGCGCGTGAAGACACGGCCGGGGTGCTGCGCGAGGTACTTCAGGAGCTCGAACTCCTTGAAGGTGAGGTCGAGGACGCGGCCCTTGAGTTTGGCGGAGTAGGTGGCCTCGTCGACCGACAGGTCGCCGTTGCGGATCTCCATCGGGGAGTCGTCGCTGACGATCTGCTGGCGGCCCATGGCCAGACGCAGGCGCGCCTCGACCTCCGCCGGTCCGGCGGTGTCCAGCAGGACGTCGTCGATGCCCCAGTCGGCGGTGACGGCCGCGAGACCGCCCTCCGTGACGACGAGGACGAGCGGGCAGCCGGGCCCGGTCGAGCGAAGCAGCTGGCACAGGCTGCGGACCTGCGGCAGATCGCGGCGGCCGTCGACGAGGATGACGTCGGCGCCCGGGGTGTCGACGAGGGCGGGGCCCTCCGCGGGGGCCACTCGCACGTTGTGCAGGAGCAGACCGAGGGCGGGGAGCACCTCCGTCGACGGCTGGAGGGCGTTGGTCAGGAGCAGCAGAGAACTCATACGTCTGGTTCCTCCTCGGTCCCTGCGAGGACGTTTGTTGGCACAGCACAGCTCTGCGATCCCGAAGGCCCCGTACACCTGCGGTTTCCCGCGTCGTATACAACGCTTCCGAAAGCACAAAAGGACCCGGGGGCTACGCTGCCCGAGTCCTCTGCCCAGCAGAATAGCCCACATGAGCTCTGGTTCGGCAGGTCATGTGGCGCGTTCCACCGTTCGTCCGCACTCCGAGACGACCCGGGGAACACCTGTGCGGTCGCAATTGCGGACGTTTCTGCGCACGTCCGACGGTGTGACGATCGATGCCGTATACGACCCGGGTGCGGTTGTATACGACGCCTCCCGGACACCTGCCGATCACCCCGTGTTCGTCGTCGCCCACGGCTTCACCGGTGCTGTGGACCGGCTGCACGTGCGGCGCGTTGCGCGGGCCTTCGCCCGGTTCGGGGCCGTCGTCACGTTCTCCTTCCGGGGCCACGGGGCGTCCGGCGGGCGGTCGACCGTCGGGGACCGGGAGGTGCTGGACCTGGCGGCGGCGGTGGGTTGGGCCCGGGAGCTCGGGCACGCGCGCGTGGGGACGGTGGGGTTCTCCATGGGCGGCTCGGTGGCGCTGCGGCACGCGGCGCTGCACCCACGGCAGACGGACGCGGTGGTGTCGGTGAGCGCACCGGCCCGCTGGTACTACCGGGGAACCGCCCCCATGCGCCGGCTGCACTGGCTGGTGACGCGGCCGGAGGGCCGCGTGGTGAGCCGCTACGGCCTCCGCACGCGCATCCACCACCGCGACTGGGACCCGGTCCCGCTCTCGCCCGTGGAGGCGGTGCCGAGGATCGCGCCCACGCCCCTGCTGATCGTGCACGGCGACGCCGACGGCTACTTCCCCGTCGACCATCCCCGCATGCTGGCCGCGGCCGCCGCCGACCAGGGCGAACTGTGGCTGGAGCCCGGCATGGGGCATGCCGAGAACGCGGCGAGCGACGAACTGCTGGGGCGGATCGGGGAGTGGGTGGTGGGCCGGGCGGGCTAGCCTGGCGGGGTTCACCGACAAGCAGATCGAGGAAGCAGATGCCAAAGGTCACGGTGCGCTACTGGGCCGCCGCCAAGGCCGCGGCCGGGGTGGCCGAGGAGCCGTACGAGGCGGCCACGCTCGCCGAGGCGCTCGACGGGGTACGCGCGCGACACCCCGGCGAACTCGAGCGCGTGCTGCGGCGATGCTCGTTCCTCGTGGACGGTGACCCCGTGGGCACCCGCGGACATGAGACGGTACGGCTGGCCGACGGCGGCACGGTCGAGGTGCTCCCGCCGTTCGCAGGAGGGTGAGCGATGACCAACCAGCCGACCAACCAGCCGTACGACGGCTACGAGGGATACGACCCCTACGGGCAGCAGGGGTACCAGCAAGGGCACCAGGCGTACCCGCAAGCGCATCAGGGGTACGACGACCCGTACGCCGGTCAGCAGTACACGCAGCAGTGGCAGGGACAGACCTGGGAGACGCAGACCCAGTCGCCGGTGTCCGCGCAGGTGACGGCGGCGGAGGAGACGGCGTATCTGCCGCCGCAGGGGTACGGGGCTCCTGCTCCCACCCCTGCTCCCGCTCCTGCACCTGCTTCCGCCGCTTCCGCCGCCGAGTACGGTCCGGCCACCGTCGGCGGGAACCCGCGTGTCACTGACGCGCAGCGGGCTCGGGCGGAAGGGCGGTCGCCGATCATCGAGCCCGGGATGCAGCCGGCCGCGCTGACGGCGCTGCTGGGGCTGTTGCTGGCGGGCGCGGCGGCGGTCGGCACGTATGCGCTGCTGGTGCCGCTCGTCGTCCTCCAGGCCGTCACCGCGGCGGGCTGGTTCCGGCTGAACGGGATGTGGCCGGCGCGGCAGGGCATTGCACTGGGCTTCGCGGGCGCGCTGGCCGCGGACGCGGCGCTGCTGGCGTCGGACCGCTCGCCCTCGGCGATCCTGGGCACGCTCGGGGTGTGGGTGGTGCTGGCGCTGGTGCTGCAGCTGCGGTCGCACGCCGATCCGGACGAGCGGATGTACGGCCTGATGGCGACGGTCGCGGCGTCGGCGCTGGCGATCGTGGCGGGCGGGTACCTCGCGGCCGAGGCGGACGCGGTGACCGTGGGTGCGATCGCGGTGGCGGTCACGGTCCTGGCCCGTGCCCTGCCGCTGCCGACCCCGGCGTCGGTGGTGGTGGCGCTGCTCGCGGGTGCGGGCGGCGGTGCCGCGGCCGGCTCGCTGACGGGCCTGGGCACGGCGGGCGCCCTCCTGGGCGCGGGCGCGGCGGTCTGTGCCCTGATCGGCCACCGAGTCGCCGGCTACGACTACCCGTCCCGCTTCGTCCACTTCACGGCGGGCGTGTCCCTGCCCCTGTCCGCAGCGGCCCCGGCGATCTACGTACTCGGACGGGCCCTGGTCTAGCGCCTGACGCCGGGTGGTGGGTCGGGGCCGCGCCGGGGGGTGTCCGTCCTCGGAACGGCGCGATGGGGTCACACACCGACTGACTGGCGTTGACGCGCCAACCGCTGCGGGCGGACACCCCCCGACACGTCCCCTTCTCGCCGTCGGCGGGTGCGGGCGCACTCAGCTGCGGGCAATCGTGCCGCTAAGGGCGGCACGGGTGGGCGATGGGGGTCCCCCTGCTCGAGCGAAGCCGAGAGCTTGGGGGAGGCACCCCGTTCCGCCGGGCTGCGGACCCACCCGGCCCGGGCACCCACGCCGGGTGCCTGACCTGTCACAGATGATCGACAAACCCGGAGCCCCCGCCTCCCACGGAGTTACCCTCACGCAAGGACGGCCGCTCGGTCGTCGAACACCGGACCGCCGTCCAACCGCCTAGGTGGGGGAAACACCGCATGCGCGCACTGCGAATACTGCTGATCGTCGTCGTGATCCTGGGCGGGCTCTTCGTGATCGCCGACCGCGTCGCCGTGAACTTCGCCGAGGGCGAGGCCGCCGACCGCCTGAAGACCACCGAGAACCTCTCCGCCACCCCGGACGTGTCCATCAAGGGCTTCCCGTTCCTCACGCAGGTCGTCGGCGGCTCCCTGGACGACATCGAGGTCGGCATCACCGACTACGAGGCCGCCGCGGGCAACGGCGCCGAGAAGATCCGTATCGACGACCTCCGGGCCGACATGCGCGGCGTCGAGTTCTCCGGCGACTACAGCTCCGCCACCGCCACCAGCGCCACCGGCACCGCGACCATCGCCTACGACGAGCTGCTGAAGACGGCGAAGTCCGAGCCCACCCAGGTCGCCCCGGGCGTCACCGCCAACGTCGTCGGCCTCTCCGACGGCGGCAACGGCAAGATCAAGGTCACCGTGGAGGCCACCGTCCTCGGCACCAAGCTGCCCGAACCGGTCTCCGTGCTCAGCTCGGTGACGGTGACCGACGGCACCGTGCGGGTGAAGGCCGACGGCCTGCCCAAGTTCGGCGGCGTCGACATCGCCGAGTCCCGCGTCCGGGCCATCACCGACTTCCAGCAGAAGATCGACGGCCTGCCCGGCGGCATCCAGCTGGACAAGGTCCAGGCCGCGCCGAACGGCGTCGAGATCACGGTGAAGGGTTCCAACGTCCGCCTGGCCGGGTAGGGAAGCCGCCAGACGGACCGGACCCGGCGTGTCCGGTGGGCGAGACGGTGATGTCCGTAGCGCAGATGTGACGGCGGATACATTCGGGCACAAGCCTTGTCCCGCACCTCCGCGAACGGCCGCGATCCCACATGGTGGATTTTCGCGTCTCAGTATGCGACACACCGGTGACACGCGTGCCCGACCGTCCCTACGATCGACGGCATGAAGCGACAGGCGGATCTCACGAAGCGGCGGGCAGTAGACCTGTGCCGCGTCGCCGCCATGCTCTGTCGCACCTTCTGAGCGACCGCGTCGGCCCATGCGCCGACGCGCGCATCCCCGCCGCCCCGCACCAAGGGCACCTGTGCGCCGCCCTCGTCATGGGCGCGCCCCGCAGATCTCGCACGCCCCGCCGCAACTGCCCCGGAGGAGAAAGAGCATGAGCCGCAGCGACGTCCTGGTCGACGCCGACTGGCTCCAGGAGCACCTGGACGACCCGACCATCGCCATCGTCGAGGTGGACGAGGACACGTCCGCCTACGAGAAGAACCACATCCGGAACGCCATCCGGATCGACTGGACCAAGGACCTGCAGGACCCGGTCCGCCGTGACTTCGTCGACCAGGAGGGCTTCGAGAAGCTCCTGTCGGAGAAGGGCATCGCCAACGACCACACCGTGGTCCTCTACGGCGGCAACAACAACTGGTTCGCCTCCTACGCGTACTGGTACTTCAAGCTGTACGGCCACGAGAACGTCAAGCTCCTCGACGGCGGCCGCAAGAAGTGGGAGCTCGACGCCCGCGAGCTGGTCGCCGGCGACGAGGTGCCGGAGCGTCCGAAGACGGACTACAAGGCCAAGGCCCAGGACACGTCCATCCGTGCCTTCCGCGACGACGTGGTGGCGGCCATCGGTTCGCAGAACCTCGTCGACGTGCGTTCGCCCGACGAGTTCTCCGGCAAGCTTCTCGCCCCGGCCCACCTGCCGCAGGAGCAGTCCCAGCGCCCCGGCCACGTGCCGAGCGCTCGCAACATCCCGTGGTCCAAGAACGCCAACGACGACGGCACCTTCAAGTCGGACGAGGAGCTCAAGGAGCTCTACGCCGCGGAGAGCGTCGACCTGGCCAAGGACACCATCGCCTACTGCCGTATCGGTGAGCGCTCCGCGCTGACCTGGTTCGTCCTGCACGAGCTGCTCGGTGTGGAGAACGTCAAGAACTACGACGGCTCCTGGACCGAGTACGGCTCCCTGGTGGGCGTGCCGATCGAGCTCGGCGCCAACAAGTAAGCAAACCGACCGACCTCTCAAGACCTCTCTTCAGGAGTACGACATGTGTGGAGCGAAGGCCGGCGGCCCGGACGCCTCGACGATCAAGCCCGGTGAGACCACCATCCAGGGTCAGGTGACCAAGGACGGCGAGCCGGTGACGGGCTACGTCCGTCTGCTGGACTCGACCGGCGAGTTCACGGCCGAGGTGCCGACCTCGGCGACCGGACAGTTCCGCTTCTACGCGGCCGAGGGCACCTGGACCGTCCGCGCCCTCGTGCCCGGCGCCACCGCCGACCGCACGGTCGTCGCCCAGAAGGGCGGCCTGGCGGAGGTCGCGATCGCCGTCTGACGGCGGCAGTGCCAGGAGGGGCCGCATCCCACGGGTTGGACGCCTGGGGTGCGGCCCTTCGGCCTGTCCGGACCTACGCTGGGTGTATGTACGCACGACGGCGGCGCACGTACTTCGCGATGATGGGCGGCTGCATCGGCCTCTTCGTCCTGGCCTGGGGCGTCGTGCGGCTGTGGTCCATCCCCGTGGCCGTGGGGATGTGCGTGGTGGCCATGGTCATCCCGCCCGCCGCCGCGATGGTCGCGAACCGCCGGGGCCCCGAGGACCGCTGGTGGGACGATCCCTCCGGCGACCCCACGTCCGACGAGTGGTGGGACGAACTGGACGGCAAGAAGCGCGGACGCTGAACCGGCCAGGGGGAGGGCCCATGCGCCTGACGGCGGCGACACTGGACGCACCGAACGCCCGTGAGCTGGCGGACTTCTACCTGCGGCTGCTGCCCGGCTGGGCGGTACGGCCGGGCGAGGACGGCCCGGACTGGGTGCACATCCGGCCACCGGACGGCGGTACGGGGCTGTCCTTCCAGACCGAGCCCGCGTACGTGCCGCCTGTCTGGCCGAGCGGCCCGGACCGGCAGCAGATGATGATCCACCTCGACATCGAGGTCGACGACCTGGCGAAGGAGACCGCGCGGGCCGTCGCCGCCGGGGCGCGTCTCGCCGCCTTCCAGCCGCAGGACGACGTCCGGGTGCTCCTGGACCCGGCCGGGCACCCGTTCTGCCTGTACACGGAGTCTCAGTAGACGAGCGCCTGGGTCTCCTCCGCCATCGCCTCCTGCACGAAGACCTGGGCGCCGGCGATGCGGATGCCCTTGAGGACGTCCTGCTCCGTGATGTCGCGGCGGGCCGCGCACTGCGTGCACAGCGTGACGCGGCCGGCGGCCAGCACCGAGTCGAGCAGGTCGGGGAGCGGGGCCGCGTGCGGCAGCTCGAACTCGGCGGCGCGACCGGGCAGGGCGAACCAGGCGGACTCGCCGGTCAGCCACAGAGAGACGTCCACCCCGCTCGCCACGGCCACCGCCGCGACCGTGAACGCCTGGGAGCACCGCTCGGGGGCGTCGGCCCCCGCCGTCACCTTGATCACCAGCTTCTTCGCCATAGCCGGAATCGTAGTGCCGAAGGGGCCCGCGTAAGCTGGGCGCGGCCCCGTGCACACATCCGCACCCCGCTCAAGGAGCACCCCGTGGAGCTTTTCTTCGAAATCCTGTTGGTCCTGGTCGCCGTCGGCGTCCTCGCCTTCGCCGGACTGACCGTGAAGAAGCTGTACCAGGGCCAGCGCTGATCCCCGTCTAGGAAGTTCCCATGATCGAGATCCCGTCCGACCTCCACAAGGACCTCGTCCCGCTCGCCTTCCTGCTCGGCAACTGGGCCGGGGCCGGTGTGCACGACTTCCCCGGCTCCGAGAAGTGCAACTTCGGGCAGGAGGTCGCCTTCACCCACGACGGCCGGGACTTCCTCGAGTACCGCTCCCACAGCTGGGTGCTGGACAAGGACGGCAACAAGGTCCGGCCGCTGGAGTCCGAGCACGGCTTCTGGCGGATCGACGCCGAGCGCAAGGTCGAGGTGACGATGACCCGCGACGACGGTGTCATCGAGATCTGGTACGGCGAGCTGGCCGACAAGAAGCCGCAGATCGACCTCGTGACGGACGCGGTGGCCCGCACCGCCGCCTCCCAGCCCTACACCGGCGGCAAGCGGCTCTACGGCTACGTCAAGAGCGACCTGATGTGGGTGGGCGAGAAGCAGACCCCCGAGGTCGAGTTGCGCCCCTACATGTCGGCCCACCTGAAGAAGGTCGTCACGCCGGAGGAGGTCGAGCGCTGGGCCAAGGCCCTGCCCGACGACATGCCGGACGACGGGATCGCTTTCTTCAAGTAGTCCTAGACTGGCCGGTGTGGTGAGCACCGACTGGAAGAGCGATCTGCGGCAGCGCGGTTACCGGCTGACCCCGCAGCGGCAACTCGTGCTCGAAGCCGTGGACACCCTTGAGCACGCGACCCCCGACGACATCCTCGTGGAAGTGAGGAAGACGGCGTCGGGGGTCAACATTTCCACGGTGTACCGGACGCTGGAGCTGCTGGAGGAGCTCGGCCTGGTCAGCCACGCCCATCTGGGGCACGGGGCGCCGACGTACCACCTCGCGGACCGGCACCACCACCTCCACCTGGTCTGCCGCGACTGCCAGAACGTCATCGAGGCGGACGTCTCCGTGGCCGCCGAGTTCACCGCGAAGCTGCGGCAGACGTTCGGGTTCGACACCGACATGAAGCACTTCGCGATCTTCGGCCGGTGCGAGGACTGCACCCTCAAGGCTTCAACTACCGAGTCGTAGGCTTACGGATATGAAGAGCCCCCTGCTGACCCTGCCCGGCGCCGTCCCCGCCGAGGGCGTGGACGAAGGCGTCGCCGCCCACTACGGCGACCTGTTCCGCGAGCAGCGCGCCCTCGCCGACGGCACCGGCTTCGTGGACCTCTCGCACCGCGGGGTCGTCGCCGTCACCGGCGAGGACCGGCTCGCCTGGCTGCACCTGCTGCTCACCCAGCACGTCAGCGAGCTCCCGGCGGGCCAGGCCACCGAGGCGCTGATCCTCTCCGCGAACGGCCACATCGAGCACGCGCTGTACCTCGTCGACGACGGCGAGACGTCCTGGGCCCACGTGGAGCCGGGCACCCAGGAAGCGCTGATCGCGTACCTGGAGTCCATGAAGTTCTTCTACCGGGTCGAGGTCGCCGACCGGACCGCCGACATCGCGGTGGTGCACCTGCCGGCCGGCTCCATCGCCGAGGTGCCGCAGGGCGTCGTCGTCCGGGAGACGCCGTACGGCCGGGACCTGTTCCTGCCCCGCGCCGACCTGGAGGCGTACGCCGCGCAGGCCGGGCCGCCCGCCGGGATCCTGGCCTACGAGGCGCTGCGCGTGGAGCAGCACCGGCCCCGGCTCGGCTTCGAGACCGACCACCGCACGATCCCGCACGAGCTGGGCTGGATCGGCTCGGCGGTGCACCTGCAGAAGGGCTGCTACCGGGGCCAGGAGACGGTCGCCCGGGTGCAGAACCTGGGCAAGCCGCCGCGCCGGCTGGTCTTCCTGCACCTGGACGGCAGCGAGGTCCACCTGCCGGTGGCCGGCACCGAGGTCCGGCTCGCGGACGACGGTCCCGACGGCCGGAAGATCGGCTTCATCACGACCTCCGCACGCCACCACGAGCTGGGGCCGGTCGCCCTCGCCTTGGTGAAGCGGAACGTGGCCGTGAACGCGCCGCTGGTGGCCGGTGACACGGCCGCGGCCCAGGAAGTCGTCGTCGAGCCGTAGAGCTTGTCGTTCTTTCGGGTCAGATCTCGATCAGCACGGTGAACGGTCCGTCGTTCGTCAGTGATACGCGCATGGCCGCGCCGAAGCGGCCCGTGGCCACCGTCGCGCCCAGCGAGCGCAGCTGGGCGACCACCTCGTCGACGAGGGGCTCGGCGACGTCGCCGGGGGCTGCGGCGTTCCAGGTGGGGCGGCGGCCCTTGCGGGCGTCGCCGTAGAGGGTGAACTGGCTGATCACCAGGAGCGGGGCGTCGATGTCGCTGCACGACTTCTCGTCGTGCAGCATGCGGACCGACCAGAGCTTGCGGGCCAGCTGGGCCGCCTTCTCCTTGGTGTCCTCGTGCGTGACGCCGACGAGGACGCACAGCCCCTCGCCCTCGATCGCCCCTACGGTCTCGCCGTCCACGACGACGCTCGCGCCGTCCACCCTCTGCACCACTGCTCGCATACGTCCATCATGCAGGGCGGTGAACATGAGACCGCGGGTGGTTCGCGCATGGCCCGAAAGGGTGGTTTGCTCAGGGCCCCAACAGGCCGCGCACGGCCGTATTTTGCTGCTTAACCGCCCATCTGGGGTCTATCGGGGGCACTCGTTCCCATAGCGGCCACTTGGGGTGGCACGATGCTTTCACACACCGGTCGAGGGGACGGTTGAGGCACATGAGCACATCCAGTACCGGACATCCGCTGGGGGCTGTCTGGTCCAGCCACACGGGGACCGGGGCGGCGGAGTACCACCGGCCGCCCACACAGCGCACCGACAGCCCGCCGCTGCCCTCGGACGCTCCCGAGCGCGAGCTGGCCGCGCTGAGCCTGCCCGAGCTGCGCACGCTGCGCCGTGACGCCCAGCGCGACGAAGCCGACCTCAGCTACGTACGGCGGCTGCTCCAGGGGCGGATCGACATCCTGCGGGCGGAACTGACGCGGCGTACCCCGGTGGGCGCGGCCTCCGTCGCCGCGCCCGCGGAGGCGTCCGTCGTGGAGCGGCTCGCGGAGATCCTGCGGGACGCCCCGGCCCGGCATCGCTCCTCCGCCCGCCATCTGACCCTGGGGACGCCGCAGGGCGAGGAGTACCGGCGGCTGGCCGCGGAGATGCTCGCCGAGGTCGAGCTGTCCGACCTGGACGCCCGCACGGACCTGGAGCTGAACACCGCGATGGGGCGGCTCGTGCGCTACGAGCAGCAGGTCTCCCGGCGGCGGCAGCGGCTCCAGCGGACGGCCGACGAGTGCAGCGCGGAGATCGCGCGCCGGTACCGCGAGGGGGAGGCCCAGGTCGACGACCTGCTCGTGTGAGGCTCCGCGGGCCCGGGAGGGCCGGCGGTCGGATATTTACGCGACACCGACCGGCCCTCCGCCTAGCGTGATGCCATGACCCCCGCTCCCCGTGCCGACGGCATCGACGTACGCCCGATCACCGAAGCCGAGTTCACCGAGTGGCTGCGTGCCGTGAGCACCGGCTTCCTGCGGGCGCCGGCCCCGTCCGAGGAGGAGATCGAGGGGCGACGCCGGCAGTTCGTCCCCGGCCGTTACCTCGGTGCTTTCGACGGGGGCCGGTGTGTGGCGACCTTCAAGTCCTTCGACCAGGAGCTCACGGCCGTGGGCGGGGCGAGTGTCCGGGCCGATGCCATCACGGGGGTCACCGTCACCGCCACGCACCGCCGTCGCGGGCTGCTCAGCCGGATGATGGCGCGGGACCTGGCGGCCGCGAAGGAGCGCGGGGACGTCGTCGCGACGCTGATCGCCGCCGAGTACCCGATCTACGGCCGGTACGGCTTCGGGCCGGCGACCTGGATGTCGGAGTGGACGGTCGACGTGCCGCGCGCCGGTCTCGACGCCCGCTGGGCGGGTCCGGCGGACGGCGGGCGGGTCGACCTGGTGGACGGCGAGGATGTCCGCAAGCTCGGCCCGGAACTGCACGAGCGGCTGCGCCGCGCCCAGCCCGGTGTCATCACCCGCGACGAGGTGTGGTGGAGGCTCAACACCGGCGCGCTGCGGTTCGACCCGTCGTGGAAGCTCCCCTTCTTCGCCGTGTACCGCTCGGCGTCCGGCGAGGTCGAGGGCATGGCCGCCTACGAGGTCGACGACAACTGGGGTGACGCCAAGCAGCCGTTGAACACGGCCACCGTGAAGTGGCTGCTCGGCGCGACCCCGGCCGCGGAGCGCGCCCTGTGGCGGTACCTGTGCTCCATCGACTGGGTCGTGACGGTCAAGAGCGGCTGGCGGGCTCCCGACGACCTGCTCCCGTTCCTGTTGCCGGATCCGCGGGCGGCCAGGATCACCTCGCTGGCGGACTGGCTGTGGGTGCGGATCCTCGACGTCGTACGGGCGCTTGAGGCGCGGACGTACGAGGGGGAGGGGACGCTGGTGCTGGAGGTCGCGGGGGTGGACGGTCTGACCGGCGGGCGCTACCGGCTGGAGGCCTCGGCCGCCGGGGCGTCCTGTACGCCGACCACCGAGAGCGCGGACCTCGCGCTCGGGCTGGTCGAGTTGGGGGCGCTGTGGCTCGGCGACGAGTCGGCGGTGCGGCTGGCGGCGCTGGGCCGGGTCCGGGAAGAACGAGCGGGCGCCGCCCGGAAGGCCGACGCCCTGCTGCGTACGTCCAGGCGGCCGTGGTGCCCGGACATATTCTGAGCCGCCCTCCTTCCGCCGACGACAGGGATCCCGCATCCGTAGCGAGCTGTTCGGTTGTGGTTGTTGTGCGGTCGGGCCGACCGGCGTGAACGCCGACCGGCCGGGGCTCCCGGCTCCCCTCCGGAAGGGAGCCCCACGGTGGATGGCCAACCCCTTGAAGGTCTGACCATGTCGCTCAAGTTGGCGACCAACTTCACTGTACTTATCTCCGCTTGGAAGCGGCTCATAACCACCTGGTGCTGAACTGCCGGAAGATGGCGGGAAGTTGTACTGTTTTGTTGTGGACCCGGAACACGCCCCCGTCACTGGACGGAAGAGGTCGCAACGGCCACAGAGGACACATCACGAGGTGGCCGACGAACTGCGCGCCCGGATCAGGTCAGGAGCGCTGCGGCCGGGCGAACGCATGCCCACCCAGGCCCAGCTGGCCCACGAGTTCGGCGTCGAGCGCGGTGCCGTACGCCAGGCCCTGCGCGTCCTCCAGTCCGAGCGGCTGCTCACCAACGTGTCCAAGGGCAGCCCGGCGACCGTCGCCCCCGACCCCGCCAGGGCGCTGACCGGCCCGCAAGCCCCGCCCCTGCCCACCACGGTGGCCCTCGCGCCCCGGATCGCGGCGGCCTTCGCAGCGGAGCACGTCGAGATAGACGCCGTGTGCCTGACGTCCATCTCCCTCACGCTCGCCATCGGTGAGCCGCTGCGGCAGATCCACGCGGGACGGCTGAAACCGGCCAAGGTCGACGTCCGGGTCCTGCTGCCGAGCCGGGACATCGACCTCGCCTTCCCTGTGCCGGTCGAGGGCCGCGACGACGACTGGGTGCACGAGAGGTGGCTGGCGATGCGCAACGCCCAGGGCCAGGTCCTCCAGCACAACCTCCTGGCCCTGCGCTCCACGCACGGCATCGACGTGCACGTCACGTTCCGGGCGCTGCCCTTCACCCCGCCGGTGAAGCTGTACCTGCTCAACAACACCGAGGCGCTGTTCGCGTACTACACGCTGATGCGCCGGGAGGCCGAGATCGACCACGAGCACCTGGAGATGTACGACGCCCAGGGCACCCAGTCGATGCTGTTCTCCTTCCAGCAGGGCCCCGGCCTGCGCGACACGACGTTCGTCGAGCAGTCGCACCTGTGGTTCAACGCACTGTGGGAGACGATCAGTTCGGAGCTGGTGCTCACGAGCTGAGGTCATCGGACGGGGCCCGTCATCAGCAGCGCGAGCACGACCGCTCCCGCGGAGCTGACGGCCGGGCTCTTGGCCTTGATGCCCACGGTGAGAAGGATCAGCCCGACGATTCCGGCCGGACCGTACTTCCACTGCACGAGCTGCTCGAAGGCGACGACGAACGCGGCGGAGAGGAGAGCGAGGGCAGGCATCTGGGTTCCCCCTTCGGAAGCAAAACTTCCGCCAACTCAAGTAAGTTGGCAACCAACTCTGATTAAGTTGTCCCCACTTGGCTACTAGTAATAAACAACTTTCAAACAACTCCCGTCAGATGGATCAGAGTTGTAGCGTTTGGTCGTGACCCAGGAGAGCGTGGCAGTGAACGGCAGCAGCAGGCAGTCGCCCCAGAAGATCGCCGACAACCTGCGGGAACGTATCCGCGCCGGTGAGCTCAGGCCGGGCGACCGCCTGCCCACCCAGGCCGAACTGGCGGAGGAGTTCGGCGTGGAACGCGGCGCCGTCCGCCAGGCCCTGCGGGCGCTCCAGGAGGACGGTCTCCTCACCAACGTCAGCAAGGGCAGCCCGCCGCGGATCGCCGCGCCCGCCCCGGCCCGCGGCGAGCCCCAGCCGACGATGGTGGGCCTGGCGCCGCGGCTCACCGAGGCGTTCTCGGCCCGCCGGGTCCGCGTCGACGTCGTCTGCCACACCGCGGAGACCCTGATGGTCGCCATCGGTGAGCCGCTCCGCCTGATCCACGAGGGCCGCATCCACCCCGAGTCGATCGACGTCCGCATCCTGGTGCCCTCCCGGGACATCGAGCTGGCCTTCCCGGTGCCCGTCGAGGCGCACGGCGACGACAATCCGGTCCACAAGCGCTGGCTGGCCATGCGCAACGCCCAGGGTCAGGTCCTCCAGCACAACCTGCTCGCCCTGCGCTCCACGCACGGCATCGACGTGCACGTCACGTTCCGGGCGCTGCCCTTCACCCCGCCGGTGAAGCTGTACCTGCTCAACGGGGAGGAAGCGCTGATCGGCTACTACATGCTGACCAGGCGAGCGGAGGAGTGGGGCAGCCAGACGCTGGACATGTACGACGTCCTCGGCTCGCAGTCCCTGCTCTTCTCCTTCGTGAAGCGGGCGGGCCTGCGGGACGCGGCTTTCGTGCAGGAATCCCAGAAGTGGTTCGACGCCCTCTGGGAAACCATCACCACGGACCTGACACTCTCCTAGTGACTCCTGATACGACGCAGACTGGTTCGACGACAGTCGAGAACGAGAACGATCAGTACCACCTTCCGAATCTGATCAAAGGTGCCCGTGTCGTGCTGTGGGACTTCGACGGGCCCATCTGCCGGCTGTTCGCCAGGCACTCGGCGGACGGCGTGGCGGGCGACCTGGTGTCCTGGCTGGAGGGCCGGGGGCTGCACGGCCTGCTGACGGAGACGGAACGCGAGTCGCTCGACCCGCAGGTCGTCCTGCGCGCCGTGGACCGCCGGCATCCCGGCAGCGACCTCGTCGCGGAGCTGGAGGAACGCCTCACCCAGGAGGAGCTGCGGGCCGCGTCCTCGGCGATGCCGACCCCGTACGCGGACCCGCTGATACGCACCTGGTCGGCGGTGGGCTCCGGCCTCGCGATCACCACCAACAACTCCCCGCGGGTGGTGCGCAAGTACCTCGAAAGCCGGGGTCTCGTCGGCTGCTTCGCCCCCCACATCTACGGCCGCACCCCGGAACTGCACCACCTGAAGCCGGACCCCCACTGCCTCAACCGGGCGCTGAACGCCATGGGTGCCGCCCCGGCCGATGCCCTGATGATCGGCGACACCCCGCCGGACCGCGAGGCCGCCGCCCGTGCCGGGGTGCCGTTCCTCGGCTACGCGAGCAACCCCCGGAAGGCCAAGATCCTCAAGGAGGCGGGAGCCGACGTCGTGATCGAGTCCCTTGAGCCGGTGCTGGCGTTGCTGCGCGGCTAGGGGGTGTCCGGGCGGGCGAGCCTGTCGCCCGGGGGCGCCGGTTCACCTGGGAGTGGGGAGTTCGGACCGATAGCCCGGTTCTCCCCTGATGACGGCGTCCGGTGGAGTAACGTGCCTTCCCCCTTACACCATCCGCACCACCGGGGCAGGCTGAACCACCCAATGACACCCCCATCGGTCTCCGGTGCTCGGCAGCGAGCAGTCGAGATGAGCGGCGACCCGAGCCTGGTCAAGGGGCCGCTCAAGGGGTACCACCACGAGACCTACGTCCTCGCGTTGCCCGGTGGGACACGAACCGTCAAGGTCCGTGAGCCGCGCTCCGAGATCCTGTGGTTCGACCGGAGGTGCTTCAAGTCGGAGGAGGCGCTGCTGCGCGCCCTCCAGGAGCACATCACCCGCGTCCCCGGCATCGTCGATGTCGCCGGCATGGGATTCCAGGGCTTCATCGAGGGGCGGACGCTCGGCGAGCAACGGCGGCCCGGGCGGCGGGTTCCCGACGCGGTGTTCGACCAGATCGTCGACCTCTTCCGGGAGATGGTGCGGGTCACGCCGGACATGCTGAGTGTGGAGCGGCGCTGTGAGGACAAGGACCGCGCCGAGGACGGGCGCAGCGACGACTTCCTGGAACGTCTGATCGTCTTCGTCGAGGAGCAGGTCTACCGGAAGAACCACACGGTGTTCGCCGGCCTGTTCCACGCGCTCGGTATCTCGGACGAATCGTTCACCTTCCTGAGGAAGCACGTGCTGGGGCTCCAGGAGCGCCCGTTCTGTCTCCTGCACGCGGATCTGCACCGGGAGAACTTCGTCCTCGACCCGAAGGGCCGGCTCTGGGCCATCGACTGGGAGCTGGCGATGCTGGGCGACCCGCTCTACGACCTGGCCACCCACCTCTACCTGATGCGCTACCCGGTCGACCAGGAGAGCCGTATGGTCCGCGAGTGGTGCGACCTGGTCGAGCGGATCCGGCCGGGCAGCTCGTCCGGGTGGGAGCGGGACCTGCCGCTGCTCCTCGACTTCAAGCGGGCGCAGTCGGTCTTCACGGATGTCATCCGGGTGTCGCTGTCCCTGCGCGAGGACGCGGCCTTCAACTGGGTGGCCCTGCCCGTGGCCGCCGGCAAGCTCCAGAAGATCCTCACCGCCGCCGCACAGCCGCTGGGCCTGGCACAGGTGCCGAGCCGTGCGCAGATCATGGCCGCGCTGGTCCGCTGGCACACGTCCTGACGCGGCCTCCCGCCTCGCTGTACTGCGTAGGCTCGCCGCATGAGTGAGAGCGGGCTGCGGGAGCGCAAGAAGCAGCGGATGTACCAGGTCGTGTCGGACATCGCGATCCGGCTCTTCCTGGAGAAGGGGTTCGACGCGGTGTCCGTCGCCGAGGTGGCGGCGGCGGCCGAGATCTCCAAGCCGACGCTGTTCCGGTACTTCCCGGCGAAGGAGGATCTGGTCCTGCACCGGATCGCCGACCACGAGGGCGAGGCCGCGCGGGTGGTGGCGGAGGCCGAGGGGGATCCCGTGGAGGCGCTGCGGCGGCACTTCCTGGCGGGGCTGGAGCGGTGCGATCCCGTGACCGGGCTCAACGACGATCCCCGGGTGCTCGCCTTCCACCGGCTGCTCTACGGGACACCCTCCCTGGTCGCCCGGGCGCACACGCATCAGGAGAGGTCCGAGGCCGCGCTCGCCGAGGTGCTCGGAGGTGACCTGGACGCACGGCTCGCGGCCGGGCAGATCATGGCCGTGCGGCGGATCCTCGCGATGGAGAACTGGCGGCGGATCGCGGCGGGCGAGCGGGTGGCGGACGTACGGGCGGACGCGGTGGCGGCGGCGGAGCGGGCGTTCGGGTGGCTGGCGGCGGGGCTGCCGCCCGGCATCCGGAGTGCCACCCAGTGATTTGAGACGCAGTAATAAATTTAACTTGGTTGCTTTTTCGCTGTACGCTCTATGGAATGACGTCGACCGAGCCTGCCCTTCAGCACGTCCTCGACCGTGAGCGCGCCCACCACGAGCGCTGCCGGGCCGCCCTCGCCGCGATGGTCGAGGGGGCCGGGGAGCAGGTCGTCATCGGGGAGGACGTGTCCGCGTCCGGCGCCGATGCCGAGGTGCTCGGGTACCGGCTGCGCAGCCAGGCCAAGGCGCTGCGTGAACTGCCCGAGGGGCCCTTGTTCTTCGGGGCCTTGCAGGCGGAGGACGGGCAGTTGCACATCGGGCGGCTGCGGATCTCCGAGCATCCGGCCGAACCGCCCCTCGTCGTCGACTGGCGTGCGCCCGTCTCGCGCGCCTTCTACCAGGCCTCGGCCCGCGACCCGCAGGGCGTCGCCGTGCGCCGGCGGTTCGGGTGGGCGCCCGGCAGCCGGGGCGACTCCGCCGACCTCACCGGCCTGGAGGACGAGCACCTGGGGCAGGGCGAGGCGCGGACCAGCGAGATCGTCGCCCGGGAGATCGAACGGCCGCGCGTCGGGCCCATGCGGGACATCGCCGCGACCATCCAGCCCGAGCAGGACGACCTCGTACGCGGGGACCTGGCGGTGTCGGTGTGCGTGCAAGGGGCGCCCGGCACCGGCAAGACCGCCGTCGGGCTGCACCGGGCCGCGTACCTGCTCTACACGCACCCGCAGCGCATCCGGCGCGGCGGCCTGCTGATCCTCGGGCCCAACCGCACCTTCCTGTCGTACATCGCGGAGGTGCTGCCGTCCCTCGGCGAGACCGGTGTGCGGCAGTCGACGCCGGCCGAGGAGATCGCGCGGCATCCGGCCAGGGGCCGTGACGAGCCGGCGGCCGCCGTCGTCAAGCACGACGCCCGGATGGCCGAGGTGCTGCGGCGGGCGCTGTACGCCAGGGTGCGCGCGGAAGGGGCCGGGTCCCTCGCGGTGCCGGACGGGTCGTACCGCTGGCGGGTGCCGGCGCAGACGCTGGAGCGGATCGTGGCGGACGTACGGGAGGAGGAACCGCCGTACGGGGTCGGGCGGGAGCGGGTGCGGGCGCGGATCGTGCGGTGCCTGCGCGAGCAGGCCGAACGGCGGGCCGGGCCACCCCCCGGCGCCTGGGTGCGCCGGATCGAGCGGGCGCGGCCGGTGTCCGCGTACGTCGACGCCGTCTGGCCCCGGGTGCGGCCCGAGGAGGTCGTGGCCGGACTGCTCGGCGATCCCGGGGTGCTGGCGGAGGCCGCCGACGGGCTGCTGGACCCCGGCGAGCAGCGGGCGCTGCTGTGGCGCAAGCCGCCCCGGTCGTGGAAGTCGGCGCGCTGGTCGGCCGCCGATCTGGTGCTCCTGGACGAGGTCGCCGGGCTGATCGAGCACCCGGAGGGATACGGGCATGTCGTCGTCGACGAGGCGCAGGACCTGTCACCGATGGAGTGCCGGGCCATCGCCCGCCGGGCGCGCTTCGGCTCGCTGACGGTACTGGGCGACCTGGCGCAGGGGACGACACCGTGGGCGGCGCGGTCGTGGCGGACGGTCCTGGCGCACCTGGGGAAACCGGACGCGGCCGTGGTCGAGCTGACCACCGGCTTCCGCGTGCCGCGTGCGGTCGTCGCCCTCGCCAACCGGCTGCTGGAGCGGCTCGACGTGGACGTGCCGGCCGCCTGTTCGCTGCGCGGGGACGGGGAGCTGCGGATGCGCGAGACGGCCCCGGACGGCGTGCCCGGCGCGGTCGTGGAGGCCGTACGGGACGCACTCGGGCGGGAGGGCTCCGTCGGGGTCGTCGCGGCGGACACGGACGTGCCCCGGATCCGGGCGGCCCTGGACGCGGCCGGCCTCGACGCGGCGGGTCCGGAGGAACTCGGCGCGCGGGTTTCCCTGGTGCCGGCGAGCGTCGTCAAGGGCCTCGAGTACGACCATGTCGTGGCCGTCGAGCCGGCGACGATCGCCGAGGCGGAGGAACGGGGGCTGCACCGGCTCTACGTGGTGCTGACACGGGCGGTGTCACGGCTGGATGTGGTGCGGGGGCGGCCGTTGCCGTTCTAGGCGCGCGGCGCCGCCCGGGCCGGGCCGGCCGAGCAGGCCCGGCCCTTGTGAGGGCTCACCTCCGCCCGATGACCTCCGCGATCCGGATGAAACCGTCCGTCCCGTGGCCGAGCCCGATCGTGCGGCGGGCCATGCCCTCGGCCGCGCGCATGACGCCGGCGTCGATGCCGTGGGCCTCGGAGACGTGGACGACGTGGGCCATCGACGACACGGCCGAGGTGAGCGGGTTGCCCTCGCCGGAGTACGTGCCGGCGTCGGCGTCCGCCGCGGTCTCGGCGAACAGCGGCGGCAGGATCGCGCCGATGCCCTGGGCGAAGGGCGCCAGCTCGCCGGCGGTGACGCCCTCGGCGCGGGCCACCGCCAGGGCGTGCGCGTAGCCCGCCATCGCCGTCCAGAAGATGTCGAGCAGGGCGATGTCGTAGGCCGCGGCCCGGCCGGTCTCCTCGCCGAGGTGGGTGTGGGTGCCGCCCAGCGCCCGGCGCACGGGCGCCAGTTCCTCGTAGAGGTCCGCCGGCCCGCTGTGCAGGAACACGGAGTCGGGCGTGCCGATGGTCGTCGTCGGGGTCATGATTGCGCCGTCCAGGTAGCGGACGCCGTGCGCGGCGGCCCAGCCGGCGGTGTCGCGGGCCCTGGCCGGGGTGTCGGCGGTCAGGTTCACCACCGTGCGGCCCTTGAGGGCGGCGGCGACGTCGTCCTGGCGCAGGACGGCGTCGACGGCGTCGTAGTTCACCACGCAGACGATGACCACCTCACCGGCGGCGGCTGCCTCAGCCGCCGAGCCGGCGCCCACCGCTCCCCGTTCGACGAGTTCCCGGTCTCTGCCCGGAGTGCGGTTCCAGACCGTGGTCGGCAGTCCCGCGTCCAGGAGGGCACCGGCCAGGGCGCGGCCCATCGGGCCGAGACCGAGGACGGTGACGGCGGGCCGGGCGGAATGTTCCGGGGATGAGGATGTGCTGTACATGGACACGCTTGAACTCCCTTGCAGGCATGCACAATTGATGATGAATGGGGCTGAAGGATGACGCGCCGGCGGCAGGACCCGAACGTCTGCGGAGTGACCGCCGCGATCGCCGTGATCGACGGCAAGTGGAAGACGACCCTGCTCTGGCTGCTGGAGTCGGGCCCGCACCGCCCGGCGGAACTGCGCCGGCGGCTGCCGGGCCTCACCGAGAAGGTGCTGACCCAGGCGATGCGGGAGATGGAGACGGACGGGCTGGTGCGCCGCGAGGTGTACGACGTGCTGCCGCCGAAGACGGTCTACTCCCTGACCCCGTTCGGCCGCGAACTCGCGGAGGCACTGGCCCCGCTGTCCGACTGGGGCTACCGGCGCCTGGAGAAGCTGGCCGAGACGCAGGCCACCCGGTCGGCCTCCTGACGCCCGCGTTCACCTCCGTCCCTTCGGTGTCCGGCGCCTCTCCGACGGCCCACCACCAGGTTCGCCCCAAGCCGGCCCGCTGCCAAGTACCCACAAAAAAGTGGGTGTTCGCCCCGGCGATGACCTGCCGTACTACGTCATGAACCCGCCGCGAAGGGGCCGCCCTCGGTGAAGGCCAGCGCGTGGAAGCGTTCGCCGATGTGGCGGTGGGTGGCGGCGTCCGGGTGGACCTCGTCGGGGAGGGGGAGCCGGGCCGCGTCGGACAGGCCGTAGAGATCGAGGCCGTCGAGGTAGTGGATGTTGGGGTCGTCGGCGGCGCGCTGCCGGACGATGCGGGAAAGTTCCTCCCGGATGACGCCGAGCGTCAGCTTCCCGGCCGGCACCTCCGCCGGGTCGCCCATCGCGGCGAACCGCAGCCTGCCCTCACCGAGCGCGCCGACGTCCGGGGCCGTGGGCCCGGGCGTGGTCTCGTGGATGGCGCAGTGGATGGAGGAGACGACCAGCAGCGGGGCGTCGGGGTGCCCGTCGCGGATCGTGTCGAGGAAACCGTGCACGGCCGGACCGAACGCGCGCAGCCGCATCACGTCCCCATTGACGATGTTGATGCCGATCTTCACGCTGATCAGGTCGGCCGGGGTGTCCCGCATGGCACGCGCGGTGAACGGGTCGAGCATCGCGCTGCCGCCGAGACCGAGGTTGACCAGTTCCACACCGCCGAGCGACGCGGCGATCGCGGGCCAGATGGCGGTGGGGCTCGCGGCGTCGGAGCCGTGACTGATCGAACTGCCGTGGTGCAGCCACACCCGGCGGCCCCGGTCCGGCACGGGCTCCACGGGCGCGTCGGTGCGCAGGGCGACGAGCTCGGTGGTCTCGTTGTGCGGCAGCCAGATCTCGACGTCCTTCTCGCGCGCGGGCAGGCCGGTGAAGCGGACGGTACCGACCGGGCCCGGCGTGACCTCGCCGCCCCAGGTGGCCATGTCGATCGTGAGGACGTTGCCGCCCGTCCCGGAGGCCTGACCGGCCGGCCGGCCGTCGACGAGCAGGTCGTACAGGCCGTCCGGCCGGGGCGGGAAGCCGGCGTAGTCGCGCTTGGTGCGCAGCGTGTCCAGCTCGACGGCGGTCGCGGCGGTACGGAACGCCAGCCGTACGCCGGACGGCTGGGCCTCGGCCATGGCCAGCTGGGCGTTGGTGTTCTGCGCGCGGGCCCGGGCGGGCAGCCGGTGCGGGAGCAGCCCGTGTCCGGTGCGCTCCAGGTCGAGGGCGCCGCGCAGCAGGTCGGCTGTGAGGGGGGTGGTGATCCAGTCGTGCTCGATGTGCATGGTGTCAGCCTCGGGGGTCGGTGGGGGGCGTGGGCCAGTTCCGCAGCAGCGTGTCGAGGGCGTCGAGGATCCGGGTCCAGGTGGCGTCGGTGTCGGGGGCGCTGTGGCTGAACCCGCCGCCCATCTCCAGGCTGACGTAGCCGTGGAAGACGCTGCCCAGCAGCCGGACCGCGTGGGTCTGGTCCGGTTCCGTCAGGTCGTAGCCGCGCAGCAGCGCCCGGGTCATCTGCGCGTGCCGGACACCGGCGCTCGCCGCCGCCGTCTGGGGATCCAGCCGCAGCTGGGCGGCGGCGTAGCGGCCGGGGTGCTCCCGGGCGTAGTCGCGGTAGACGTTCGCCAGGGCGGCCAGGGCTTCCTTGCCGGCCCGGCCGGCCAGGGCGTCGGCGGCCCGGTCGGCCAGTTCCGTGAGCGCGAGCAGGGCGATGCGGGTCCTGAGGTCCTGGGAGTTCTTCACGTGCGAGTACAGGCTCGCGACCTTGACGTCGAACCGGCGGGCGAGCGCCGAGACGGTCACCTGCTCGAAGCCGACCTCGTCGGCCAGCTCGGCACCTGCCCGAGTCAGCCGTTCCGGTGTCAGTCCTACGCGTGCCATACGGTCACTCCCTTCTGCCATAAGGGAGTGTGCATCTGCCTAATAGTATTAGGCAAATTGATTGCCGCCTTAGGCGCTCTGCAGAGCACGCCGAGCGGGCTCCCGCAGCCTCCTGCCCCGCCTGGTCAGCCCCCAGGGCTTCAGGACGGAGATCACCGTCATGAAGACGTAGGCGGACAGCGAGACGACCGGCCCGAACAGCACGTCACCCGCATCGGGCAGGGGCCCGCCCGCGGCGACTGCGGTGACCGCGGAGTTCACCCCGGGGCGCAGGGCGAACACCGTGGCGGTGGTCGTGGCCAGGGTCAGCCAGAACTTCGTGCAGACCCAGCGGTGCCGGGCGAGTCCCCACGGCGTACCCAGGGACAGCACCAGTCCGCTGAGCAGCGTGAGGAACGCGACGGGGAGCAGGAGCCAGTCGGCGAAGAGCTTCATGGCCCGGACGGACGACTCCACGGTCACGGCGGAACCGGTGGTGGCCGCGGTGGCGCCGAGTGCGAGCAGCCCGAGCGTGAGCCCGAGCCAGGCGGCGGAGGCGATGACGTGGACGACGAGAACGGCCCGGCGCGCCGGGCGGCCGAGTTTCGGAATCGGGTGCGGCTTCTGCTTCGGCTTCACGCTGTCACCGTGCCGGGCGGGGGGTGGCGGTGGCGTCTTACGGGCGGAGTAAAGCGGCGTACTGGCGTCGGAGTACGGGCCGGGGCGTACGGCTGAGGGGTACGGGCCGGGCGTACGGGCGGGGGACCAGCAGGTACTCGCCCGGCGTGACAGCCCGGCCCTGCCAGCCCTGTCGTCTACCTTCACGGCATGACCGAGCCCTCCCACCTCACCGCCGTCCGAGAGTCCTACGACACCGTCGCCGCCGACTACGCCCGGCTCGTCAAGGAGCCGGCGGAGCTGGACCCGGTGTCGCGCGCGATGCTGGCCGCCTTCGCCGAGCTCGTACGGCCGCCGCACCCCGGGCCGGTGGCCGACCTGGGCTGTGGGCCGGGCAAGGTGACGGCTCACCTGGCCGCGCTGGGAGTAACGGTGTTCGGCGTCGACGTGTCGCCGGAGATGGTCGAGCTGGCCCGGGCGGCGTACCCGGATCTCCGCTTCACCGTCGGCTCGATGACCGCGCTGGAGACCGGCAGCGGCGAACTCGGCGGCATCCTGGCGTACTACTCCACCCACCACACCCCGCCGCAGTGGCTGCCGACCGTGTTCGCCGAGTTCCACCGCACCCTCGCGCCCGGCGGCCGGCTGATGCTGGCCGGCCCGGTGGGCGGCGGCGAGCACCTGCGCCCGTCGCACGCCTACGGCGACCACCCGGTGTCCTACGAGTCGTACCTGCTGCCGCCGGACCGGATCGCCGAACTGCTGCACCGGGCCGGGCTGGTCGTCACGACACGTGTGGTGCAGGAGCCGGAGGAGGGGACCAAGCGGCAGACCGGCACGTTCCTCGCGTACAAGCCGCGGTAGCGGAGGCGGGCCCCGTCTCCGCTACCCGCCGTGCAGCCACACCCGCAACGGGCCGACCGGCTCGAAGCCCTGCCGGACGGCGGCCTCCAGGTCGTCGCCGCTCTCGTACCCGACCACGGGCAGGGCGGGAAAGAGCCGGTCGAGCGCGCGCAGCACGACCGGCCAGGCCGCGTCGGGCCCGCCGTCCCGCCCGAAGACGTTGGAGACGCCGACCACGTGCTCGCTACGGGTGGCCACCGCGCCGGCGACGACCCGCCCGTCACCGGACCGTCCCGCGATCACGAACGTCTCCGGATCGGCGAGCAGCCCGTCCCGGAAGAGGCCGGCGTTCCCGGCGCCGCCGTCCCAGGCCAGTGCCCAGGCGCGCAGCGTCTCCGGGTCGCTCGCCACGTCCCATGCGAGATCCGCCGGTTCCCGTGGACGGGCGGGCACGGCCGCTGTGGCCGGACGGTGAATCCACTGCGCCTCGAACAGCACCCGGAACCCGGCCTCCGCCAGGTCGAGATCGGCGAAGCTGTCCTTGACCGAGGCACCGGGAGAGCCCCGGTCGACGCGTGCCACGAGCGCGTCCGGGTCGGCGCCCGGCTCCAGCGTCACCGCGTCGGGGTAGTAGACCGGCGTCCGCCCCGCGGCGGCCCACGCCTGGCCCCCGAACTCACCCGCCACGCCGTGCACCCGGCACATCGCCGCACACCACTCGGCGTTGTTACGGGCGGCGGCACGGACCAGGGACTGCTGCGAAGTCGTCACGTGTGCGGAGCATGGCCGCGTTCGGCCTGTCAGTCGAACGATTTTGGGCCGGAGCACTTCTAGGGTGATCGCGAGTGTCCACCGATGATCAGCCGGGAGGCGGCATGTCGATACAGATGAAGTTGAGCGCCATAACCCTGGACTGCCCTGACCCTCTCGCGCTTTCGGCGTTCTACCAGGCGGCCACCGGCCTCGAACCGCACCCGAGGTCGAACGCCGACTTCGCCTCTCTGGGCGGTGGGGACGGACTCTCCCTCGGCTTCCAGCGGGTCGACGACTACCGGGCTCCCAACTGGCCCGGCCAGGACGTGCCCCAGCAACTGCACTGCTGCTTCCGGGTCGCGGACCTGGCGGAGGCGGAGGCCCGGCTGCTGGAGCTGGGAGCGGGCCGGCCGGAGCAGCAGCCGAACGAGGGCCGATGGCGCGTGCTGACGGATCCGGCGGGGCATCCCTTCTGCATCGTCGGGGGGTGAGGGGGCGGTGGCATCGGGCCCGGAGCGCCACTGTTGGTCCCTGCGCATCGTCAGGTGGTCGGCGTGGGCTGACGGTGTGCGAAGAGGACCGCCCCTGGAACGCTCTCGTCGAGGTCGAGGAGCATGTGGGCCTCGACCGTGAAGCCGGCATCGTGCAGCCAGGCCGTCACTTGGTCAGGCCGGCGGCGGTGGACGTAAACGTTCATCGGGTGACCGCCGTAGCCCTGCGTCTTCAGCCTCGACTCGTCACCGACGTGGAAGCCGAGCAGCAGTGCTCCGCCAGGGCGTAGCACCCGGTGGAAGTGGCTGAAGACCGTGGGCACGGCATCGTCGGGGACGTGTATCAACGACCAGAAGGCGAGCAGGCCGGCGAGCGAAGCGTCGGCGAGGTGCAGGTCCGTCATCGAGCCGACTTCGAACCGCAGGCCGGGGTGGTCGCGCCGAGCGATGTCGATCATCGCGGGGGAGAGATCGATGCCGAACGCGTCCACGCCCAGCTCGTGCAGGTGAGCGGTGACGTGTCCAGGCCCGCAGCCCACGTCCGCCACCGGCCCGCCGCCGGTGGCGTGCACCAAGTCGGCGAACAACGCCAGAGCTGCTCGAAGGTAGGGCTCCCCGGCCAGAGCCTCGCGCAGCTGGTCGGCATAGCTGACCGCGACCGTGTCGTAGGAGGTGCGGGTGTCTGCTAACCACTGGTCCGTGTTCATGCCTCGACACAGTAGGCCCAGTGATCAGGATGTCGCGGCTCCCAGGGTGGCGTGGCGCACTTTTGCAAGCAGGTGCTTGCAATAGTTAGCGGGGTGCGGCACTGTGGAGTCATGGCATCGCTCAACGTCGGCAATCTCGGTGACTACCTGCGCGAACAGCGGCGCAACGCGCAGCTGTCGCTCCGGCAGCTCGCCGACGCCGCCGGGGTGTCCAATCCGTATCTGAGCCAGATCGAGCGCGGACTGCGCAAGCCGAGCGCGGAGGTGCTGCAGCAGGTCGCCAAGGCCCTGCGGATCTCCGCCGAGACGCTGTACGTCCGGGCCGGCATCCTCGACGCCGAGCGGGACCGGGACGAGGTCGAGACGCGTGCCGTCATCCTCGCGGACCCGACGCTGAACGAGCGGCAGAAGCAGGTGCTGTTGCAGATCTACGAGTCCTTCCGCAAGGAGAACGGGTTCGGGACCGGCGACGGCTCCGCGGTCGTCGACCTCGTGGTCGCCGAGGACGCGGCGGACAGAGACGGTGACGGGGACGCTCCGGACGGCGGCACCGGGATACGACGGACCCGCACGGCCGACGGCGGCCGGCCCGCCGAGCGCCGTACCCGCGACAGCGACGGCAGCGACGGCGGTACGTCCGCGTCACCGTCGGCGACCCGCCGCATACGCGAGGACGACGGCGGTACGTCACCCTCGCCCGCCCGCCGTGCTCGCAAGAACACCGGCGGTACGCCCGCCGCCCGCCGGGCCCGCAAGACCACCGGCGGCAGTGACACCGACCCGCAGCAGACGGCCGGCTGAGCCGGACCAGGGCACCGGCCGTACCGCTGCGGATCACACAACCCTCAGCCGAACCCTCAAGCGAAACAGAATCCGGGAGGACCATCACCATGGCCATCACCGACGACCTGCGCAAGACCCTCAGCGACCCGACGCCGCTCTACTTCGCCGCAGGCACCGCCGACCTCGCCCTTCAGCAGGCCAAGAAGGTGCCGGCCCTGGTGGAGCAGCTGCGCTCCGAGGCCCCCGCGCGGATCGACGCCGTGCGCAACACCGACCCCAAGGCCGTCCAGGAGAAGGCCTCCGCCCGGGCCAAGGAGGCCACCGCCCGCGTCAAGGAGACGCAGGAGACCCTTCAGAACAAGGTCACGGAGTTCATCGGCTCCATCGACGTCGACATCAAGAAGCTCGGCAGCACGATCGACGCGGACCTGAAGAAGGTCGGCGAGACCGCCCAGGACTTCGCGCTGCGCGGCGTCGGCGTGGCCGCCGAGTACGCCGTCAAGGCCCGGGAGACCTACGAGAAGGTCGCCGAGCACGGCGAGCAGGCCGTGCGCACCTGGCGCGGCGAGGCCGCCGAGGGCATCGAGGATGTCGCCGAGGGCGTCGAGGAGCTGGCCGTGGCCGTCGAGCCGAAGGCCCAGCCGGTCGAGGTCAAGGAGGAGCCGGCGAAGCCCGCCGCCACCGCCGCCCCGGCGAAGAAGGCCCCCGCGGCGAAGAAGGCCCCGGCGCGCAAGACCACCACCGCCAAGAAGAGCACCCCGCCGGCCAAGTAGGACGGCCGAGGGCGCAGAGCGACCGCAACGGGCCGGGCACCCTGGGGGTGTCCGGCCCGTTGTACGGGTACGGTGACCGCGTAGGGACGAGCCGAGTCAGGTGGTGGACGTAGTGCTGATGCAGGGCTTCGCAGGGTTCATGTGGCTTCTGAGCATTGCCCTGATCATTTTCAGCGGCTTCGCGTTGTTCGACGCCGCCGTGCGGCGGGAGGACGCCTACCGAGCGGCCGACAAGAAGACCAAGCCGTTCTGGATGATCATCCTCGGGCTGGCCTTCGTGGTGAACCTGCTCTTCCCGATTCTGTCGTTCCTGCCGATCATCGGCCTCATCGCGACGATCGTGTACATGGTCGATGTCCGCCCCGCCATCCGCGCGCTCCCCGGCGGCGGCCGCAGCCGCCGCGGCTCCAGCAGCGACGGCCCGTACGGCCCCTGGAACGGCGGCCGGTAAGCCCCCGGCCGGCACCTGAGCCGACCGGGGCTACGGCACCCGGTCCAGCAGGAGTACCGCGACGTCGTCCGTCAGCTCGCCGCCGTTGAGGGCGCGCACCTCGTTCACCGCCGCCCGCAGCAGCTCCTCGCCCCGCAGTCCCTCGGCGATCTGGCGGCGCACCATCTCCGTCATGCCGTCCTGGCCGAGCCGCTCCCGGCCCTGGCCGACATGGCCCTCGATCAGGCCGTCGGTGTAGAGCATCAGGCTCCACTCGGCGCCCAGCTCCACCTGCATGCGCGGCCAGCGGGCACCCGGCAGCAGCCCGAGGGCCGGTCCGTTGTTGTCGTACGGCAGCAGGCGGGCCGGCTTGCCCGGGCGGGCCAGCAGCGGCGACGGGTGGCCCGCCAGACACAGTCCGGCGCGGCGGCCGTCCGGCGCGATGTCCACCGTGCACAGGGTCGCGAAGATCTCGTCGTCGGCCCGCTCGTGCTCCAGCACCTGCTGGAGCGTGCCCAGCAGCTGGTCGCCGCACAGGCCCGCCAGCGTCAGCGCGCGCCACGCGATCCGCAGCTCCACGCCCAGGGCGGCCTCGTCCGGGCCGTGACCGCAGACGTCACCGATCATGGCGTGCACGGTGCCGTCCGGCGTGCGCACGACGTCGTAGAAGTCGCCGCCGAGCAGGGCGCGCGAGCGGCCCGGGCGGTAGCGGGCGGCGAACCGGAGCGGGGAGCCGTCCAGCAGCGGGGTCGGCAGCAGACCGCGCTCCAGGCGGCGGTTCTCCTGGGCGCGCAGCCGGCCCTCGGCGAGCCGGCGCTCGGCCGACTCGGAGCGCTTGCGCTCCACCGCGTAGCGGATCGCCCGGCTCAGCAGCCGGCCGTCCAGCTCGTCGCGGAAGAGGTAGTCCTGGGCGCCCACGCGCACCGCCTCCGCGCCGCGCTCGGCGTCGCCCGAGGCGGTCAGCGCCAGGACGGCATGCCGGGGCGCGAGCTCCAGCACGTGCTTGAGCACGGCGAGCTCGTCATCGGAGTCGCTGCGGCCCGGAGCGGGCAGCGCGAGGTCCAGCAGGATGCAGTGGACGTCGTCGGTCAGCAGCCGTCCGGCCTCCGTGAGGTTGCGGGCCGTGCGGACGCGGATCGGCTTGCCCGCCTGGTCGAGCATGTCGGGCACGATCGGCGAACCGGCCGGATCGTCCTCGATCAGCAGCAGGGTCAGGTTGGTGTGGGCGGTGTTGTTCTCCACCTTGTCCGTGTTGTTCCCGGCGGTGTCCGGCGTACGCGGGGCCGCTGCCGAGACGTCCTTGGCGGACTGCTCGGCGGGGCCGTCGCAGCGGGACTCGGCCTGCGCCTGACCACTCTCCACGGCCGGGATCGCTCTCTGCCGCGGTATGGGTACGGGCATCGTCTTGGGTTCCTTCCCTCCCCCCGAGGGCATGGCGGGGGCGAGGGACCTCGACCCACCGACCGGGACCATAGCGGGTGTCGGCGCCGCATTGGAATGGTGTGAGCCACGCCGCTGCGCCATCGGCCAGTGTCATATGCCGCGATATGCCCCCCAGTTGGACACCGCCGGGATGCTGTGGGGATGACGAACGTCACGTCAGCACGCTGTTTAGCGGTGGGTTCGGGGTGGGCTGGGTCACGTGGTCAGGGCCACGTGGTGCAGGTCACCGGCGGGCGTGCGGCGACTCGTTGTCCGGTATCCGGTGTCCGGCCGGCGCCCGCTCGGTCTCGCCGCCCGCTCGGTCTCGGCGACCACGCCGTCTCGCCGCCCGCTCGGTCTCGGCGACCACGCCGTCTCGCCGCCCGCTCGGTCTCGGCGACCACGCCGTCTCGCCGCCCGCTCGGTCTCGGTGCCCGCTCAGTCGGTGTCGGCGTCCGGTCGTACCACCCCGAGGATGGGCATCGAGCCGGCCCCCGCGATGGTCACCGTCCGCCCGGGCCGCGGCGCGTGCACGATCGCCCCGTCGCCGACGTACATCGCGACATGGCTGGCGTCGTCGAAGTAGATGATGAGGTCACCGGGCCGCATGTCCTGGATGTCGATGTGCCGCAGCCGCTTCCACTGCTCCTGCGAGGTGCGCGGAATGCCGCGTCCGGCGGAGATCCAGGCCTGTGAGGTCAGCCCGGAGCAGTCGTAGGTCTTAGGGCCCTCGGCGCCCCACTGGTACGGCTTGCCGATCTGGGCCGTGGCGTACGCGACGGCCTTCTTGCCCTGCTCGGAGGCCTTTCCGCTGATCTCGTCGAGGATGCCGGAGTCGAGCCAGGCGGTCTGCGCCTTGCCGGCGGCCTCCTTCTCCAGCTCGGCGAGGCGCTCCTGCTCCTCCTTGCGGAGCTCGGACTCCAGCTTCTCCGCCTCCGCGATCTGCTTCTCGATCTTCTTCTGCGCGGCGGCCTTGGCCTTGCGGCCCGCCTCGAGTTTCTTCCACTGGGCGGAGGCGTCCTGCGCGTACTGCTCCAAGTCTTCCTGGGTGCGGGTCAGTTCGCCCATCAGGCCCTTGGCCGCGTGCTGGCCCTGGCGCACCCGGCCCGCCCCGTCGAGGAACTCCTGCGGATCGTCGCTCAGCATCAGATGGGCCTCGGGCGGCAGTCCGCCGCCGCGGTACTGTGCGGCGGCCGAAGCGCCCGCGCGGTCCTTCAGCTTCGCCAGCTTCTCCTGGCCCTTGACGATCTTCTTGGCCAGCTTGACGAGCTCGGCGGACTGCTTGTCCACCTTCTCCTCAGCGGCGTTGTACTCGTCGGTGGCGCGGGCCGCGGCGCGGTAGAGCTTGTCGAGCTTCTTCCGCACGGCCTCCAGGTCCTTGCCGGGCGCGAGGGTCGGGCCCGCGCTCGGGGTGGGTGTGGGACTTGGGCTCGCGAACGCCGTGCCCGGTGCCGCCAGCACCGTGAGCGCGCAGACCACGGTCACGGCGGTCGCGATCAGGCCACGCTTGCCCGTTCCCATACTTCAGCCCCCAAACTGATTAACCGTCAGTAACGTACGGTTCGCGTGGGGATGCTGCCATGTCGGCGCGCGAAGCGACAGGGGTAGTACTTCCCGCGGTCCCCTCCCCGATATGCCATCGGCATGACGATCTCCCCGCCAGTGTGACGAACGACTCAAAGAGATCGTTCCCGGCGGGCCGGGTCGGTCCGTGCCGGGCCGGGGGATTCAGCCCCGTGGCGCCAGCGCCTCCCAGCGCACCGTCACTTCGCCCTGCCGCCATCGCACCGGCCCGTCCGCCACGGGCCAGTCGGCGGTCAGGTTCCGTACCGCCCGGATCCAGCGCTGGCGGGCGCCGTAGGACGCGTAGGGTGCGGCGGCGGCCCAGGCGCGGTCGAAGTCGCGCAGGAAGGCGTGCACCGGCTCGCCCGGGACGTTGCGGTGGATGAGCGCCTTCGGCAGGCGTTCGGCCAGGTCCGAGGGGCGTTCCAGGGAGCCGAGCCGGGTCGCGAAGGTGACCGTGCGCGGTCCCTCCGGGCCGAGCGCGACCCAGACGTGCCGGCGTCCGATCTCGTCGCAGGTCCCCTCGACCAGCAGCCCGCCGCGCGCCCCGGTCGCCGGATCGGCCGGGGCGAGCCGCCCGCACAGCCGGTGCCAGACGGCCTCGACCTCGCCCTCCGCGTACTGCCGCAGCACGTTCGCCGCGCGGACCAGCAGGGGCCGCTGCGGGATCGGGATCTCGAAACCGCCGTGCCGGAAGATCAGCCCCGCCCGCTCGTACGGCAGCGCCGCCGCGACCCGGGCCGGCTCGATCTCGACGCCCACCACGCGCGCGCGTGGCGCGACCGTACGGAGCCGGTGCAGCAGCTCGACGGCCGTCCAGGGCGCGGCGCCGTACCCGAGGTCGACGGCTACGGGATCGGCGGCACGGCGCAGCTCTGCGCCGTGCGTGGCCGCGATCCAGCGGTCCATACGGCGCAGGCGGTTGGGGTTGGTCGTCCCGCGCGTCACCGTGCCCACGGGGCGGGTGGCGGCGCGGGATGTCATGCGTACGAGGTTAAGCGGCGCCCCGGCGTGCACCGCCCCCGGTGTCGAAAGCCACACCTAGGCCCCGGCCCCGCCCCCACCCTCGTACGTCCCGAACCCCGGAACCCCCGCCGACTCGAAGACATGCACCGACAGGCCGCCCGGCGTCGTCCGGTGGCCGGCCAGCCGCAGCCCGGCCGGTGCGCCGCCGTCCGGGAAGAGGCGGCGGCCCTGGCCGACCACGACCGGGGCGATCACGAGCCGCAGCATGTCGATCAGCCCGGCGGCGAGCAGGGACTGGGCGAGCCGGGCGCTGCCGTGGATCTGGAGCTCCCGGCCGGGCCGCCGCTTCAGCTCCGCGACCTGGGCGGGGACGTCACCGGAGAGGATCGTGGTCGGCTCCCAGCCGGCCGTGGTCAGGGTCCGGGAGGCGACGTACTTCGGCAGGCTGTTCATGATCCCGGCGAGGGGATGGCCGGTCATCGCCGGCCAGTCGCGGGCGAAGTTCTGGTACGTGCGCCGCCCGAACAGCAACGCGTCCGCCTCGCCGAGCCAGCTGCCGGCCAGCCGCTCGAACTCCTCGTCCAGATGCGGCACGAACCAGCCGCCTCGCTCGAAGCCGTCGCTGGTGTCCTCGTCCGGGGCGCCCGGCCCCTGGGAGACACCGTCGAGCGACAGAAACTCCTGCACCACCAGCTTCATCGCGCACCACCTCGTTCCTCTCTCCCTCAGGCTTACCCCCACGCCCCACCTCCTCGAACGGTTGAGCGAGGAGCGGTAATGATTCGGTAAAGGTCGCGAATCAGGAAATGGAGCCCAACCTTCCGGTGTTGGACCGCTGGAGGGCACGTGCGCCCTGCCATGGCATGCCCTGAGCGAGGAGGAACGCCACGTGAGCCAGTACATCGGCAGGCTCGGGCGGCGCTCGGCGTCCCCGTCCGCGCGCCTGCGGCTGCACCGCAGGCCCCGCCGGGTGGCCATGCTCTCCGTGCACACCTCCCCGCTGCACCAGCCGGGCACCGGCGACGCCGGCGGCATGAACGTCTACATCGTGGAGCTGGCGCAGCGCCTCGCCGCGATCAACATCGAGGTCGAGATCTTCACGCGCGCGACCTCGGCCGCCCTCCCGCCGACCGTCGAGCTCGCCCCCGGCGTCCTCGTCCGGCACGTCGACGCCGGTCCCTACGAGGGCCTCAACAAGGAGGACCTCCCCGCCCAGCTGTGCGCCTTCACGCACGGGGTGATGCAGGCCTGGGCCGGCCACCGCCCCGGCCACTACGACCTGGTCCACTCCCACTACTGGCTCTCCGGCCACGTCGGCTGGCTGGCCGCCCAGCGCTGGGGCGTGCCCCTCGTGCACGCCATGCACACCATGGCCAAGGTCAAGAACGCCAACCTGGCCGACGGCGACACCCCCGAACCGGCCGCCCGCGTCATCGGCGAGATGCAGATCGTCGCCGCCGCCGACCGCCTCATCGCCAACACCACCGAAGAGGCCGACGAACTGGTACGGCACTACGCGGCCGACACCGACAAGGTCGCCGTGGTCCACCCGGGCGTGAACCTCAGCCGCTTCTCGCCCGCCGACGGCCGCGCCGCCGCCCGGGCCCGACTCGGCCTGCCCCAGGACGCGCTGATCCCGCTCTTCGCGGGCCGCATCCAGCCCCTGAAGGCCCCCGACGTGCTGCTGCGCGCCGTCGCCGTCCTCCTCGACGAGCGCCCCGAGCTGCGCTCGCGCATCCTCGTCCCCGTCGTCGGCGGCCCCAGCGGCAGTGGCCTCGCCAAGCCCGAGGGCCTCCAGAAGCTGGCCGCACGCCTCGGCATCGCGGACGTCGTACGGTTCCACCCGCCGGTCGGGCAGGAGCAGCTGGCGGACTGGTTCCGCGCGGCTTCCGTCCTGGTCATGCCCTCCTACAGCGAGTCGTTCGGCCTGGTCGCCATAGAGGCGCAGGCGGCGGGCACCCCCGTGCTGGCGGCCTCGGTCGGCGGTCTGCCGGTCGCCGTGCGCGACGGACACACCGGCTTCCTGGTACGCGGCCACGATCCCGCCGACTACGCGCGCGTGCTGCGCGAGTTCGCCGACAACCCGGAGCTGTCGCCCCGGCTGGGCGGTCAGGCCGCGCGCCACGCCCAGTCCTTCGGCTGGGACACGGCGGCCGCCACCACGGCGGACGTGTACACGGCCGCGATGCAGGCACACCGCCGTCGCGTACGCTCGCAGCATGGGTGAAACCGATCTGGAACAGCGTGCGGCACAGGTCGTCGAGGGAGTGCTGAAGGACGCCGACCTGGAGTGGGAGAGCCCCCAGCCCGGCACCTACGTGGCCCAGCTCCCCGGCACCCGCAAGCTCAAGACGACGGTCTCCCTGATCGTCGGCCGCCACTCCCTCTCGCTGAACGCCTTCGTCATCCGCCACCCCGACGAGAACGAGCAGGGCGTCCACCGCTGGCTCCTGGAACGCAACCTCAAGCTCTACGGCGTCAGTTACGCCGTCGACCAGCACGGCGACGTCTACGTCACCGGCCGGCTCTCCCTGGCCGCCGTCACCGCCGACGAGATCGACCGCCTGCTCGGCCAGGTCCTTCAGGCCTCCGACGGCAGCTTCAACACCCTCCTGGAGCTGGGCTTCGCCTCGGCGATCCGCAAGGAGTACGAGTGGCGGGTGTCCCGCGGGGAGTCGACGCGCAACCTGGACGCGTTCGCCCACCTCACCCAACGCCCTGACCGCTAGGCTGTCCTGCCCGGTAACGCCCGGGCGGGACGCCCACCAGTTTCCGGAAGTGCCGGGTGAGGTGGGACTGGTCGTAGAACCCGGCCTCGGCCGCCACCTCTCCCGGTGAGCGGCCTTCGAGCAGCAGCCGCCGGGCGCGGCCCACGCGCAGGGACGTCAGGTACTGGTGCGGGGCGATCCCGTAAGCGGCGCTGAACGCCCGTACGAGATGGGCGGGATGGGCCCCGACGAGCCCGGCCGCCTCCTGAAGTCCGACACCTTCGACGACCCGCTCGTCCAGCAACTCCCGCAGCCGCCGCGCGAGCACGGGATCCGCCGGCCGGGGCTTGTCGCTGTCGCCCCGCAGATGCCCGCGCAGCCGTTCCCCGACGAACAGCAGCCTGCTCTCGGCCTCCAGCTCCTCACCGGGCCGCAGCAGCGCGCCGTGCACCTGCCCGACGCGCTTGCGCAGCAGCGGATCGCGCAGGTCCGGCCGGTCGACGGCGGCTCCGATGAGCTCGTCCCCGAGATACGTCCGGTCGAGATACAGCACCCGCTTGCGGAAGCCCTCCGGGGTGACGGGGGAGCCGTTGTGCGGCACGTGCGGCGGCAGCAGCGACACGGTGTCGTGCGGGGTGCCGTGCTCGTGCCGGTCCAGGTCGTACCGTACGGCGCCGGTGTCGACGATCAGCAGCGTCCAGGCGTCGTGGACGTGCATCGGGTACGCGTACTCGGTGAAGCGGGCGTGGAAGACCTCGACGACACCGGGCACGGCGGGCCGCCAGGCGGAGACGATCCGGGCGGGCTGGGAAGCCATGCAAAGAACGTACAAGACCCCGGCGAGGGCCGCCGGGCACGCTCGCATCATGAACACGCACACCGAACCGGCTGTGGAGCCGATCCGCTTCGACACGAAGATCGCCGTACTGCTGCGCGCCGACCTGGAGCCCTGGCAGCGTCTCAACGTGACGTCGTTCCTGGTCAGCGGCTTGGGCGCGCAGGTCCCCGAGGTGATCGGCGAGCCCTACGAGGACGCGGACGGCGTGCCGTACCTGCCGATGTTCCGCCAGCCGGTCCTGGTCTTCGAAGCCACCAAGGAGACCCTGACCACGGCCCACACCCGCGCCCTGTCCCGCTCCCTGCCCCGTGCGATCTTCACCTCGGACCTGTTCGCCACGGGCAACGACCGCGACAACCGCGCGGCCGTACGGTCGGTGCCGACGGCGGACCTGGATCTGGTCGGCCTCGCGGTCTACGGCCCGAAGAACGCGGTGGACAAGGTGGTGAAGGGGGCGCGGATGCACCCGTGAGGCGGGATGTGGCCCTGCCCCGCGACCAAAGTCGCGGACACGTAGACCAACGGCTGACGACAGCGCGTGCCCCGCCCGCCGAGACTCGCCTCATGGAGGACGCGAGGAACGTTCGGACGGGGAAGAAGCGGGTTCCGCCAGCGGGCACGGGCACGGGCGGGGACACCGAACTGTCCGAGTCCCCTTGGGTGATCACACTCTTCTGCGTGGCCTGCGGCGCCGGCATCGGCGCCGTGCTCCCGCTCCTCGCCCGCCTGCTGCTGAAGCTGCCGTGGGCACCGCTGGAGGGCCCGGCGGAACTGCTGACCTCGATCCCGGAGCCCGCGCTCACCCTCGGCACGGTCGCCGTGGGCGCGCTCGGCGGCCTGCTGCTGGGCCTCGCCGCCGTGCACGAGTCGCTGTCGGTCCGCATCTCCGGCACGCACCTGGCCCTGACCATCAGGGACAGCACGCGGGAGTTCACCCGCGAGGAGATCGCGGTGCTGTGCAGGGACGGCAAGCAACTCGTGGTGCTGGCCCCGGACGGCATGGAACTGGCCCGGGAGCACTGCGGCCTGTCCTGGCCGCGCCTGGCCGACACCCTCGCCGGGCACGGCTACCGCTGGGCGGAGGAGGACCCGTATCGCGCGGAGTTCCGCCGCTGGGTCCCCGGCACCCCGGGTCTCCCCGAGGGTGCGGACGCCCTGCTGCGGGCCCGCGCCCAGGCCCGCAAGAGCGACGACGACGCCGAGGACGCCCGTGAGCTGCGCCGCGAACTGCTGCGGCTGGGCGTGGTCGTACGGGACGAGGAGAAACGGCAGTACTGGCGGATCGTCAGCGGGTGACCTCGAAGGTGGCGGCCCGGGGCACGAACGTCGTGTCGCCGTCCTGGGCCGTCGCCAGCGCCGAGACGTACCAGGTCCCGGTGGCCAGCTCGGACGCCTCCTCCTCGGTGGCCCGCACCGTGTACGTGCAGCGGGACGTCTCGGCGCCGGTGCTCCGGCACGTGGCGCGCTCCGCGGACCGCAGCTCCGCCTCGGTCGGGTCGAGCTTCGAACTGGCGGGCCAGGCGAGGACCTTGAGGCTGCGGACGCCCGAGTCGTCGCTCACGTCCGTGGTGAAGGTGAGCGTGCTGTCATCGGTGTAGCGGGCCGAAGTGTTCGCCAGGGACGGGTCGGTGGAGGCGGAGGCGGCCGCCACGGCGAGGCCGCCGGCGGTGATTCCGCCGATGGCGACGATGCCGGCGAGCGACGCGACGAGAGTGCGCTTGGACATGGGAGATCCTCCGTGATCGGTCGGGAAATTGCGACGTTTCCCGATGCGGGGACACCGACGTCTCCCGATGCGGGATGTCGGCCTTTCCCGATGCGGGATGTCGATGTGATCGAGCCTATGGACGGCACGTCGCCCGGTCCTCACGCTGCGGAACGGTCGTCCCGGCGACGTCTGTAACCCAGGTAAGAGACCGAAATCCGCCTCCGGCCGGAGAGGCTCCCCTGGCCTGCGGCTCTAGCCTGGTCAGGACATGAATCGAACCGACGATCGACTTCTCCCGGTCGCGCTGATCTGCTCCCAGGCCGCGGTCTGGCCCGGCGCGGCGCTGCTGCGCGGGACCGTGCCGCCGGCCTCCGACCTGCTCGTGGCGGCCCTGGTCGGCGGACTGACGACAGCCGCCCTCGCCCTGCGCCGAACCCGCCCGGTGACGACCCTCGTCGTCATCGCCGCCGTCTGCGCACTGGGCGCCGGCCCGCTGCCCGCGGGCGCGGTCGCGGTACTCGGCACGGCAGGTGTCGCACTGGCCCTGTTCAGCGTGGCGACCGAGCGCGACACGTACACCGCCGTCCTGTCCGTCGTCACGCTCGCCGCCTGGCAGTCACTGCACGGCCTCACCCTGCACGGCCTGAGCACCCCGGACGGCCTGGACCTGGTCCTGACCGCTCTGCTCTACGCCGCCGCGTGCGGCTCCGGCCTGCTGGTACGGCGTACCCGTCGCGCCCGGCAGGCCGCCGAGCACCTGCTGAAGCGGGCCGAGGCCGAGCGCCACCGCCTCCCGGAGGCCGAGCGGCGCCGTATGGAACGGGAGCTGCACGACGTGAGCGCCCATCACCTGACCGCCGTGGTCGTCACGGCCGGGGCGGCCCTCGGCCTGCGCGACCGCCGCCCGGAACTGGCCGCCGAGGCCCTTGAGTTCGCGGTCGAGACGGGCCGCGAGGTCACCCGGGCGCTCGGAGCGGTCCGTGCACCGGCACCCGCACAGGAGGAACTGCCGTCCCCGGACGAACGGTTGCGGTCGCTCGTCGCCGGGTTCCGCAGCCTCGGCCAGCAGGTGGACTGCGAGATCGACCCACTCCCGGACGGCACCGTCGCGGACGCCGTGTACGGCATCGTCCGCGAGGCCCTGACCAACGTGACACGGCACGCGCCCGGCGCGCACACGACGGTTCTGTGCCGGTACGGCGACACGCGCACGGAGGTGGCGGTCAGGAGTGCCGCGCCACCGGCCGGTTCACCGGCCCACGGCACCGGCCTCGGCTCGGGGCGGGGCCAGGGCTTCCTGCGGTCCCGGGCGAAGGAGGCGGGGGGCACGCTGACGAGTGGCCCGACGGCGGAGGGGGGCTGGGAGGTCAGGGCGGTCCTGCCCGGCCGGAACACCGGGTCGGTCGAGCGAACCGTTCCCCGGACCTACCGCCTGGCACAGCTGACGGCCGCTGCCGGTCTGGCCGGGCAGCCACTGCTCCCGGTGCTGGTGATCCGGTCCTCGGAGACCACGCCCGGGTCCCAGGTGTCCGCCGGAGTCCTCTTCGCACTGCTGGCCGCCGCCCAGGCGATGGCACTGCTGTGGCTGGCGCGGGCGCCCAGGGCGGCCTACGGGGTCCTGCTCGGGCTGGTGTTGCTGTGGCCGCCGGCGATGGAGGTGGGCGGGTACACCGGACCGGTGCTCCTTCCGCCGCTGCTGAGCGTGATCGCGACCTGTACGGCGCTCGTGGTGAAGGCGGCGCGAGGGGTCGCCGACCCGTCGCCCGGCCGTTTCCCGGGTGCTCTGGTGGCAGTGCCGGTGCACGCGGCAGCGGCGGCGGCCGCCGTCCTGGACCGCGGTACGACGCTCCCCGTCTGGGCGGTCGGAGCCAGCACGGCGGCCGGAGCGGCCGTGGCTGTCGGCGCGGCCCACTGGTACGGCACGCTGCGCGGCCGGCATGAGGCGGCCGGCCGCAGTGCACGGGACGAACGCCTGGCGACCTGGACCGAAGAGGCCGTCCGGGAAGCATGGGCCGAACGCCGCAGGATCGCCACCGGCCTGGAGACCACCGTCCTGGCTCGCACCGCCGACATGATCGCCGAGGCGGAGGCGGGGCACCTCGACGCGACAGCGGACCGCGCGCGCGAGGCCCTGGCCGCGATGCGAGCCCTGCTGGACACGGTGGGGGAGGGCGATCCGGCCCCCGGCCTGCGACCGCAGCCCACCCTCCAGGCCCTCGACCTGCTGGCCCACCAGTGCCGGGCGACGGGCAGGGACGTGGAGATACGCCGGACGGATCGCGTGCCCGAGCGCCTGCCGACGGCGGTGGACCTGGCCGCCTACCACGCGGCCGAGACACTGCTGGCGGCCGGCGGTACCCGGCCGGCCCTGCTCGAACTCGACGCGGACGGCGATACGTTGACGCTCACGGCCACAGGGGTGACCGCCGCAGCCGAGCCCGCCGTCCGCCGACGCCTGGAGACACGGGTCAAGGCACTCAACGGCTCTCTCACCACCGGCCCGGGAGGCAGCACGCTCCGCCTCCGCCTGCCGCTGTCCGGAGTAGAGGAGACCGAGCAATGAGCCTCAAGGTGCTGGTCGTCGACGACCAGGGCATCGTACGGGCGGGCTTCGCGGCGGTGATCGACGCCGAGGACGACATGACGGTCGTGGGCGAAGCCGCCGACGGTGTGGCAGCGGTACGCCTCGCCGAAGACCTCTCGCCCGACGTCGTCCTCATGGACGTACGCATGCCCGAACTGGACGGCATCGCCGCCACCCGCATCATCACGGCCCGGGAGAACGCCCCCCGGGTCCTGGTCCTGACCACCTTCGACCTCGACGCCTACGTCTTCGACGCCCTGCGCGCCGGTGCCTCCGGCTTCCTCCTCAAGGACGTGCACGCCTTCGAACTCCTCCAGGGCATCAGGGTGGTGGCCACGGGCGAGTCGGTCCTGGCCCCGTCGGCGACCCGCCGCCTGATCTCCCACTACGCATCCGGCCCGGGCCCCCGCAACGCCGGCGGGCCCCACGAACTGAACACCCTGACCGCGAGCCAGCGGAACGTCCTGGGCCTGGTCGCCGCCGGCCTCAACAACGCGGAGATCGCGGACACCCTGGGCATCACCGTAGGCACGGTGAAGTCCCACGTGAACGCGCTCCTGCGCAAACTCGGCCTACGGGACCGGGTCCAGGCCACGATCCTCGCGTACGACCTGGGCCTGGCCCGCCCGAACCAACCGGGCACGCACCTTTGACCACCCCGATGACCATCCCGACCGAGGAGTCCACCATGACTGCTGCACCTCCCGGCCGCTCGCCCTCCCGCAAGGCGGCCCGCGCCCTGCGCCACCCCGCCGCTCTCGTCTACCTCGCCGTCTGCGCGATCCTGCTGGCATGGGCGCTGGTTGTGACGCTGGCCGACGGTTCGGACGAGTCGATGGCGGGGGTGATCCCGCTCCTGGCGACCGCCCCCGTGAGCCTGGTCCTGCTGATGCTCCCGGACCACGGCGCGATGCTGGTCGCCGCCGTCGTGCTTGGTGCACTGGTGAACGCCCTGATCATCGGCGCGTGCGCCCGGGCGCTGCGCGGGGGCGGCAGCGCGAACTAGCCGACGGCACGTGGGAGCGTCGGCTGCAGCAGGTCCCTCGCCCGGCGCGGCACCGGGCGCTCATCGCCCGGCGCGGCACCGGGCACGGAAGCGGCCTGGGCAAGAACCGCCGGGTCGTTGCTGATCTGAGTCCTCAGCCCGAACCGGCGACCAGCGCCTCGCCGAGCGGGGTGCGCCGGTAGAGCACCGACCGTCCGGACCGGGCGCGGACGAGCAGCCCCGCGCCTCGCAGGATGGTGAGGTGGTCTCCCACCGCGCCGGGTGCCATGGCGAGGCTTCGGGCGAGGTGGCTGGTACTTGCCGGGGCGTCCAGCGCCAACAGCAGCCGGGCTCGGGCCCGGCCGACCAGAGCGGTCAGCGCGTCCGGTGGGGGGACGGTCGCCTGTTCGTCCCACAGGGCGGCGGTGCCGCGGGCACGATAGACCAAGGTCCTGGGCCAGGGGTCTTCCAGGTGGGCGGCGATGTTCCCGACGAAGACCGACGGGATCAGCAGTAGCCCGTCGCCGGCGAGGCGGACGCCTCCGACTGGGGGGAAGAAGCCGATCTCGATACCGCCGGCGCGCCAGGCGATGCTCGGGTGCAGGCTCTCGATGGCCGTGGCCCATCCGTGTTCGCCGATCACGCCCACCCGGTGCACGACATCGCGCTCACAGATCGCGCGCAGGTGCGGCCAGTCCGTGGCGAGCAGCTCGTGCCACGCCTGGTCCATCGCCTCGGCGATCCTGGAGACGGCGTCCGTGGAGTCCAGCACTGCGCGTACGCGGGGGTCATGGGCGGACGGGCCGGTCGCGGTGGTGGCGAATTCGTGGCGGGCCGCTTCCAGCGGTGTGGCCCGGATCATGGCCAGGTCGTCTGCCCAGGTCTGGTTGAGGCCGCGCGGGGGCGGGGCGACGAAGTTCGGTCCGGATCGCGGGGTGTGCAGGGCGAGGGCGGCGTCCAGTTCGGTCTCGCGGCGAAGCCGTTCGAAGGCCGGCAGGAGCCGGGTGGCCCAGGCTCGCGGCAGCGGCCGGTTCCGGCCGGCGAGCGAGCGCAGCAGTAAGCAGAGGTCCATCGCGGGCGACAGGGCGAAGCGGCTGCGCAGCAGGTCCTCGACGGAGACTTCGAAGCGGAGCACCCCGCGATGCTACCGGCGGACGTCTGTTCCGATTCGTCCAGCGACGAATCATTGGTGAGTGGCGTGGGCGCACGGCGAGGCTGGGCGTCATGACCCCAACCGCCGCCCGCGCAGAGGGCCGCGAGCCGTCACGCACCCCACCCACGGGATCTTGAGACCACGAACAGCCCATGGAAGGTTCATGCCGCATGATCGATGAATTCGCGAAGGACAACCTGCACAGGAGACTGCGGCGGGACCGCGAGGCGCTGCTCTGGAAACTCGACGGCTTGTCCGACTACGACGCCCGCAGACCTTTGACGGCGACCGGGACCAACCTCCTCGGCCTCGTCAAACACGTGGCCACCGTCGAGGCCAGGTACTTCGGCGAGGTCTTCGACCGCCCTTCCCCGCAACCGCTGCCCCGGTGGCAGGACTCCGACGGCAGCGATCAGTGGGCGACCGAGGACGAGACCCGCGATCAGATCATCGGGTTCTACCGGCGCACGTGGGAACACTCGGACGCGACGATCAACGAGCTTTCCCTCGACGCGCCCGGCCACGTGCCGTGGTGGCCGGAGCCTCATCCCAACACGAACCTGTTCGCCATCATGGTCCATGTACTCGGCGAGACCATCCGGCATGCCGGGCACGCCGACATTCTGCGCGAGGGCCTCGACGGCCGGACCGGGGTGCGCGCCGAGAACGAGCAGCAGATCGACGAGGCAGCCCGTGCAGCCCACCGCGCGAAGATCGAGCAGGCCGCCAGGTCGGCCGTGCCTTCGTCGTCCTCGTCCGGCTCGGAGCGCCCGGGCAGCTCCTAGGCGTCAGGTGTGCACGCTGCGGCGATCGACGCGCTGTTCTCGTAAAGGTGGTGCCGGGTGATCCGCCCGCCCTCGACGGTGAGCCGCAGCGCGAAGGGCCCCGAGAAGGACTTGCCGGTCGCACGGACGGTCCCGGAGAGGTGCCCCATCAGAACGGCGTCGGTACCGTCGACGAGGATCGTGTCGATGGACGCGCGGGCGTCCTCCGGCACGGTGTACTCGGCCAACTCGTCGGCCTGAGCGGCACATTCGGCGGCCGTGGACCGAGGTCGGATCCAGGGAACGACGGGGTTCTCGGCCAGCATCCAGTCGACCTTGTCCGCGAAGAGCTCGGTGAGCCCTTCGGTGTCGCCGGCGAGCCGGAGTTCGAGGAACTTCTGGACTGTGGCGCGGGTGGCGTCCGCGGCGCTGGTGGATGTCATGGGAGACAGCCTGCCGGGACGCCGAAGGCCCGTCGATTACGCCGGAGGTAAGGCTATGACCTCGGCCCGACGCCTACTACGCAGCGCCCGAGTAGATGCAGTCCATGGGCACGTACCCGGTGGTGCCGCGGTACTTCACCTTGCGCCAGTGCGGCGAGTCGTCTCCGCCGCACGCGCTGTAGACGCCGCCCTTGACGGTTCCACTGGACATGCAGCCGTTGGTGTTCTTGTACCAGAGGCGCAGGGCGGTGGCGCTCATCTTCGGCTTGTTGCGGATCTTCACGTTTGTGATGGCGTGCCCCATCGGGAAGTCCGCCGTGCAGCCGCTCGCGGCCGTGGCGGCCGAGGCCGTCCGGGCCGCGACGGTGCCTTCCGCGGCCGTTGCGGTGCTGGTGCCGAGCATCGCGCATGTGGCGATGAGCACGGGGATCAGGAGACGCTTGGTCATTCGGGTCTTCCCCCTTGAACCTGCTGGGTCGGGTGCGGGCATGCCGGGAGAAGGCGCGAACGTTCCCCCGTTCCGCCGCACGTTGCAAGTGGGAACCTATCAGAGGGTATGTGCGCGTCCTCGCTGGACCGACGGCACACACAAGACCTCAACAACCGGTGCCGCGAAGGGACTTGAGCGACCCCCCACGTCCATGGAAGATCACTGCCCGACGCGGCCGTCGATCAGCTCACGCAGCAGGTCGGCGTGACCGCAGTGGCGCGCGTACTCCCCGATCTGCGCCACCAGCACGTCACGCAGCTGGAGCCGCCCACCCGGCTCGGGACCGAAGTCGGAGTACCCGGCGTTCCGTGTGGCGAGGTCACTGACACCGGCCAGATACCGCTCGTTGAGCTCCACCTCGGTCCGCCACCGCCGCCACGCCTCCTCCACGACCGCCGGGTCCGCGACCGCACCGTTGAAGTCACCGTCCCGGTCCTCCTCGGTCCGGTACAGCTTCGGCGCGTCCTCCCCGGCCATCACCCGCCGGAAGTGCCGCTCCTCCTCGGTCAGATGCCGCACCAGCCCGAGCAACGACATCGTGGACGGCGGCGCGGACCGCCGAGCCATCTGCTCCGCGTCCAGCCCCGCGCACTTCATCTCCAGGGTGAGGCGATAGTGCCGCAGGCTCTCCAGCAACGCCCCACGTTCATCGACGATCTCCACCGCGGTCTCGCGCGGGTCGTCGTCCGGATCCACCCACATGTCGGGGTAGACGGTCGCCCGCGTCCACCGAGTTGCCGCTGGTTCACTGACGTGCTCGTTCGAGGCCATGCGGGGATGGTGGACGGTGCGGGACGGGTTCCGCCACCGGATTTCGGGGTGTCGAGCGCCCGGCCTACAGGCAGGTGAACAAGGCGTCGAGGGCGGCTGGGTAGCCGTGTTCCGACGGGGCGGCGAAGCCGATCAGCAGGCCCTGGGGGCGGTTGACGGGGTCGTGGTGAAGGTCGGTGAGACCGCGCAGGGCGACGCCGTGGCGGGCACACCTGGTCAGGACGTGGTGTTCGGTGGGGCCGTCGGAGGAGAGAGTGACGAGGGCGTGCAGGCCGGCGGGGACGCCGTGGGCGGTGAGGCCGGGCGTGGCGGCCAAGCGGTTGACGAGGAGTTCGCGGCGGCGGCGGTAGCGCAGGCGGGCGGCGCGGATGTGGCGGTCGTAGGCGTGCGTGGTGATCAGGTCGGCGAGGACAAGCTGGCTCAGGGTCTCGGTGTACAGGTCGGCTTCCTGCTTTGCCCGCACCAGCGGTGGCACCAGGTGGGGCGGCAGGACCATCCAGGCCAGGCGGAGGGCAGGGCCGAGGGTCTTGGACGCGGTTCCGCAGTAGACGACGTGGTCAGGGGCGATGCCTTGGAGGGCGCCGACGGGTAGGCGGTCGTAGCGGTACTCGCCGTCGTAGTCGTCCTCGACGATCAGCCCGCCCGTGGAGCGCGCCCATACGCACAGTGCCTGGCGGCGGCCCGGATGCAGTGGGACACCGGTCGGGTACTGGTGCGAGGGAGTGAGGAACGCGGCTCCCGTGCGCTGGGTGAGTTCCTCCACGCGGGCGCCGTGGGCGTCGACGGGCAGGGCGACGGTGGTGAACCCGGCGCGTTGCACGACGTCGCGGAAGCTTTTGTGGCCCGGGTCCTCCACAGCCACGGTGCCGGTGCCGCCCGCGGCCAGTACGCCGCTGAGCAGGCCCAGGCCCTGGTAGTAGCCGGAGGTGATCACGATGCGGTCCGGGGTCGTGATCACGCCGCGTGTGCGGCCCAGGTAGTCGGCGAGCGCGTGGCGCAGCTCGATCCGGCCCTGCGGATCTCCGGCGCCGAAGACCTCGGGGCGGGCGCGGTTGAGCACTCGGCGGGTGGAGGCGAGCCAGGCCCGGGTGGGGAAGGCGCTGACGTCGGGGAGCCCGGGGCGTAGGTCGTGGCGGGGAGTCGTCGGCGCGGGTGCGGGTGGTGCGGGAGCCGTGACGTGCTGCGGTGTCCCGGCCACGTGGGTGCCCGATCCCGGCCGTGTGGTCAGGTGGCCCTCTTCGACCAGTTGGTCGTAGGCGGCGCTCACGGTGCCCCGCGAGAGGCCGAGTTCCCTGGCCAGCCCGCGGGTGGACGGAAGGAGCGTTCCGGCGGGCAGGCGTCCCTGGCGGATGGCCGCCCGGAGCGCGGACTCCAGGCCGTTTCGACGCCCTCCTGCGGCATCGAAGTCGATGTGCAGGTCGAGCCGGGAACCGGACCAATTTTCTGGCATGGAACTGGATCTTATTTCTGGTCCTGTCGCCCTCTACGTTCGTGACGTTCGTGGTCGGAAGCCCGGACGGAGGGAGGAGCACGAGCATGAAACGGGTCGCAGTCATAGGACACGGCGCGATGGGCGCGCCGTCAGGACTGCTCGGCCGTCCTTTCCCACCTCCTGCGCGCCGCCCCACATCCTGCACGCCCCACACCCTGCACGCCGCGACGAAGGGACCCCAGCGGTGCACGTGATTGCCCACCTCAGTGACACTCACATCGACAGCGGGCCGCGCAGCATCGAGCGCACCCGGGCCGTCATGGATTACCTCGAAGACCTCCCCTACGACCTGGACGCGGTCCTGGTCACCGGAGACATCGCCGACCATGCCCTGCCCACCGAGTACGAGCAGGCCCGCCGGCTGCTGACCTCCCGGCACCCGGTCGTGGTCAGCCCCGGCAACCACGACGAGCGCGCCGCCTTCCGGCAGCACCTGCTCGGACAGCCGGGTTCGGCGGCACCGATCAACCTGGTGCACCGCGCCGCCGGTGTCGTCATCGCCCTGTGCGACTCCTCGGTGCCCGGCAAGGACGAGGGCTTCCTCGAGGACGAGACGCTGGCGTGGCTGGAGGACGTCCTGGCCGAGACCCCGGACGCGGTGCCGGTACTGGTCGGGTTCCACCACCCGCCGGCTCTGCTGCACGTCCCCTTCGTCGACGGCATCCGACAGTTCGGAGCCGAGCGGCTCGCCGCGCTCACGGGCCGCCACCCCAACATCACGGCCTTCCTGTGCGGGCACGCCCACACCCCGGCGGCGACCACCTTCGCCGGCCGCCCGCTGCTGGTGGCACCGGGCGTGGTCTCCACACTCCGGCTCCCCTGGGAGCACCGGGCCCACGCCGAGGACCACGTCCACCTCGACCAGCCACCCGCGCTCGCCTTCCATGTGCTGGACGACGAGGGACGGCTGACCACTCATTACCGGTTCGTCAACGTTTGATCATCTGGGGGTGCCGCGTGATCCGTATCGGCAAGCTCATGCCGTCCGACAGGGATGCCTGGGAGGCCCTGTTCCGCGCGTACATCGAGTTCTACCAGCGAGTCGAGCCGCCCGAGATGTACGACCGGGCATGGCGCGAATTCCTGGCGGACACACATCTGCACGCTCTGGGGGCGAGGTGGGACGACGAACTCGTCGGCATCACGCACTTCTTCGCCCACCCCAGCACATCGGGGCCGGACGTCTGCTACCTGCAAGACCTCTTCACCGCCCCGGACATGCGCGGCAAGGGCACGGCCCGCGCGCTGATCACAGCCGTGTCCGACTGGGCCCGGTCCCGCGGCTGCTGCCGCGTGTACTGGAACACCCACGAGTCCAACAGCACGGCACGGCACCTTTACGACAAGGTGGCGGAGAACCGCGGTTTCATCCGATATCAGATCGAACTGTGACGCAGAGAGACTCGGCCGCCACCGGGGTTGTTGAGAGGACCGTATCTGGCTCGCCGGCTGCCGCCGGCTCCACCGCCGCTACGAACGCAAGGCAGAGCACTTCCTCGCCTTCGTCGGCATGGCCGCAACCCTCCTCTGCCACCGCCGACTCGTCCGGGTGGACGGGCAGGCCCAGTCAGTGTGAGGCTCCGACACTGCTGGCCCAGACCCGCAAGGGCGTGATCTCCGGCTCGATCTCGGTCTGCTCCAAGTGGCTCCCCACGTCGTCCAGGTCCGACCAGGCGACGACGCCCGGCTTGCTGTCGGCCAGGAACGCCTCAACGACTGGACCAAGGTCGGCGGAAGCCACATACGTGCTGCTGAACGGCAACGCATCCGGGGGCACAGAACCGGTTGAGCACCGGAGCTGCCCGGCCTGCACGTCGTGCCACACATAGAACGTCGCCGCTCCGGAAAAGCCCAGCTCGCGAATGCGTGCCCGGATGGCAGCAGCAGTCTGCTCAAAAGCAGCGACCACCTCGGCGGCGGACAACGACCTCCTGTCCTCGTCCGCCGCATCCAGCGACCAGGTGTTGGTCTCCCACTCCACCCGCCGGTCACCCGGGTCCAGCGCCAATGGCTCGTCCGCCACCTCAGCGATCCACGTCAACAGCACCAAAGCAGTATCCCTGCATGCCCAGGGTGACCCAGCGGGACCAGGACGCGTAGCGGCGGACCTGATGCTCGTCCAGGGCGGCCAGGCCCTTTCCGGATTGGCCATCTTGATCCAGCGACTCGCACCAGCGTGGTCAGCGGCATCGGTGTGGGCGAGTAGCAGCGGTAGTAGGCGAGTTCGCCGGTGCTGCGGTTGCGGCGGATCAGCAGTTGGCGACTGCCGGGCCTTGGGTCGGCGAGGTCGATGACGGCCCAGTCGTAGAAGCGGTGGCCCTTGGCTCCGGCCCTGGCGGAGAGCTTCTGCCAGGCCCGTTTGGGCACCTTCTTGGCCAGCGTGTCCGCACGGAACTTCCCCGCGCTGGTGGTGACTTCGTGCGAGCAGGCCACCGCGAGGATGTAGCCGGTGCCGCGTTTCTCCAGCGCGTCTCGCAGCTTGGGGTTGCCGCCGTAGACCTCGTCGCCCGCGACCCATGCGGCCTGATGGCCGGCGTCCAGGAACCGGGCGACCATGCGGGCGGCCAGCTCCGGTTTGGTGGCGAAGGGAGTCTCCGCGCCGAGCCCGGCGGCGCGGCAGCGGTCGGAGGTCCAGGAGCGCGGGACGTACAGTCCCGGTCCACTGCCGCGTGCCCGCGCGGGCCGGCGTAGACCAGGGGAGACGGCGACCTGAGCGTTCTCGATCCTGCCCGCCGTGCCGGTGCCCTTGTTCACGTCCCCGCTCTCGTCGACCACCAGCAACCGCCTGGTCGTGGTGCAGGTGCTCCACCACGTGCTCGCGCAGGTCGTGCGTACCTGCTCGGCTTCCCACTTGGCCCGGCCGAGCAGGTGCTGCATGCCGTCCGGGGTGGCCTCCCCGGCCCACTCGGCGATGGTCCAGCAGTTCTTGCGCGGCAGGTCCGACAGTAGCCCGAGCACCAACTGCCCCGCTCGACGCCGGGGTTCGACCCGCGCAAACCGCCCCGCTATCCGGCTCATCAGGCCCTCGAACGCCTCCTGCCAGCGGGCAGGGTCGGGTCTACGCTGTGACCTGAGGCCACCGCATGATCTTCAGTCTTCATACACCGATGATCAACGGTGGCCGCACCGTCTCCACAGCGCGTCAGGGTTGCGCAGCGTCCGTCTGCCGTCCCGTGTCAGGAGGACATGTGCAACGTGGCGAAGTCTGGTGGGTCGAGTTCGACGAGCGGCGGCTGGTCGTACTGCTGTCGGGAGACGACGCGTCCGGGATCCGGGTGATGCAGGTCGTCGCTCCGGCGGGCGTCGACATCAGCGGTCTGGGCGTCGAAGTGGTAGTAGGCGCCATGGAAGGACTGCCCTTTGAAGGCGTACTGCGGTTCGCGTTCCCGCGTCCAGGCCTTACCCCTTGCACGTGGCTGACCACCGTGTCCCGAGACGACCTGATCGAGCGGGCGGGCGCCCTGTCCTCAGCGAAGCTCAGCGAGATCGAGGATGCCCTCCGACTCGGTGAACAGGAGAAGGAGTGGACCCCGGCGACGACCGCGAAGCTCAGCGAGATGAGGGACGCCCTCCGTCTCGGCGGACTCGCGTAGGCCGAGAAGGAACAGACGCCCCCGATGGCGTGGCCGATCTCGTCCAGACGATCGACGCTGGCCACCTGTCTCCTCGGCGCCCCTCACCATCGAGATCACGATCTACGGCTGGAGTACTGAAGCCGTGGAGCCGACCGACTGAGGCCGACATGGCGCGCGGGCAGTACATCGACCCGCGCGCGGCACGGATCACGTTCCAGCAGTACGCCGAGAACTGGGTGACTCACGCACCGGATCCGAACCCTCAGGCGTCGACGGAGTCGCAGCTTCGGCTGCACGCGTTCCTGTACCTGGGGTCGCGTCCGCTCGGCTCCTTCCAGCCTGCTCGCAGCCGTGACTGGGTGAGGCAGCTCCGAGAGAACGGCGTCCGAGGCTCGTACGCTCGGACGATCTACTCCAACGTGCGGGCGGCTCTGAGCGCAGCCGTGGACGATGGGCACCTTCCCCTGAACCCGTGTGCTGCTCGCTCGGTTCGGCCGCCGACCGTGGACAGCAAGCGAGTCGTCCCATGGACGGCAGAGCGGGTCTTCGCCGTCCGGGCCGGCATGCCCGAGCGGTACCAAGCCATGGTCGACCTAGGCGGCGGCTGCGGTCTCCGCCAGGGGGAGATCCTTGGCATCGCGGTCGACGCGATCGACTTTGCGGCGGGCACGCTCCATGTGGTCCAGCAGCTCAAGCTGAGCCGCAGCAAGCCAGTGTTCGCCCCACCCAAGGGTGGCAAGCTGCGGGACGTGCCGCTGCCCGGTCCGGTCGCTGATGCCCTCCGGGACCACATGAAGCGGTTTCCGCCGGTGGAGATCACCTTGCCGTGGAAGGTGGCGGACGGGCATCCGGTGACCAAGCGGCTGATCTTCACCGGCCCGCGTGGCGGTCATGTCTGGCGGACGTCCCTCAACGAGGAAGTGTGGAAGCGGGCGCTTGCCTCGGCCGGGGTGATCCCCGAGCGGAAACCGGGCGAGTCGTACGCCGAGTCCCGCGAGAACGGCATGCACGCCCTCCGGCACTTCTACGCCTCGGTGCTCCTGGACGCCGGGGAGAACGTCAAGGCCCTGGCCGAGTACCTCGGTCACTCGGACCCGGGCCTGACGCTCCGCGTGTACGCGCACCTGATGCCGTCCAGCCAGGAACGGACCCGTAAGGCTGTGGCCTCGGTCTTCTCCCTGCCCGCGAACCGCTCCGCCGTGAAAGTTGGGGCGACTGAAAGTGTAAACGTCAGACGTGAATGTTCCGTCGGATCCAAAATCTCGCCCGAAACTTCGAGTGACTGAAAGTGTAAATGTCAGACGTGAATGTTCCGTCGGATCCAAAATCTCGCCCGAAACTTCGGGCGACTGAAAGTGTAAATGTCAGACGTGAAAGTCCCGTCGCTTGCGGAACAATTTTGGCGGCGTGACCACTGGCCCCTCCAGGCCGCCCGCCTGCTCGGTTGCCCGCCCGGCCGGGTAGTAGCCCGTATAGCGACAACGGAAGTTGTACGGGTGAGGGGAGCAAGGCTCGGGGGAGGCAAGGGTTAGCAGCACCTTCCACTGGCCGCGCGAGTCGATTGTTTCGATGGTTACGCGGAAGAGCTTATTCCGCAAGGGTTGGGGATTTGCGCGATGAGTCGACTCTGCAATAGGTTCCGGGGTGCCAGCGGGGAAGCAAGAAGGCCACCCATTGCAGTGGGTGGCCTTCGGTCTCCACTAGCGCATTGATTGTTGCCTCAACCAGCACGAACTAAATGGAGAGCTCTATGTTCGCATGCATCGGCGTAACAGTCGACATCCACCTTCGTGATCTGCCGATCGCGCTCATCGGCGCGGCTGGAGGTGCGTTCGCTATGTGGGCCAACGCTCCTGCCGAGATCGCCATCCCTACGGCCCTGCTGATCGTCTTCGACATCCGCCCCCGCCGCTGCCGCCGACGCGTCTAACGGTCCGAGCATGCACCTGACGGCGCACAGACGGCCCCAGGGTGCATACAAGCCCCCCACCAGACAGGAAACAGCAGGTGGGGGGCTTACTCGCGTCGACTTACTTCTTCTTCCCCTGGTTCTTGACCGCCTCGATAGCCGCCGCAGCCGCATCGGGGTCCAGGTACGTCCCGCCCGGGTTCACCGGCTTGAAGTCGGCGTCCAGCTCGTAGGACAGCGGGATGCCCGTCGGGATGTTGAGGCCCGCGATGTCCGCGTCGGAGATGCCGTCCAGGTGCTTGACCAGGGCGCGCAGGCTGTTGCCGTGGGCGGCGACCAGGACCGTGCGGCCGGTCAGCAGGTCGGGGACGATCGCGTCGAACCAGTACGGGAGCATGCGGACGACGACGTCCTTCAGGCACTCCGTCTGCGGCCGCAGCTCCGGCGGGAGGGTCGCGTAGCGCGGGTCGGAGAACTGGGAGTACTCGGCGTCACGGTCCAGCGCCGGCGGCGGGGTGTCGTAGGAGCGGCGCCACAGCATGAACTGCTCCTCGCCGAACTCGGCGAGCGTCTGGGCCTTGTCCTTGCCCTGGAGGGCGCCGTAGTGGCGCTCGTTCAGGCGCCAGCTGCGGTGGACCGGGATCCAGAGGCGGTCGGCGGACTCCAGGGCGAGCTGCGCGGTGCGGATGGCGCGCTTCTGGAGGGACGTGTGGACGACGTCGGGGAGCAGGCCGGCGTCCTTCAGCAGCTCGCCGCCGCGCGTCGCCTCCTTCTCGCCCTTCGCGGTCAGGTTGACGTCCACCCAGCCGGTGAACAGGTTCTTCTCGTTCCACTCGCTCTCGCCGTGGCGGAGGAGGATCAGCTTGTACGGTGCGTCGGCCATGCCCCAGAGCGTAATCCACGCATTCGCCCGTTCGCGTGGCTGCCCGGCAGGCGGACGTTTGACGGGTTCTGTTAATTGAGTGGCCCCCGTCAAGCGGGGCTTTGTAATTTGTGACCCCATCGCGCGCCGCTTACATCCTGCGCCCTGGGGGGAGCCCATGTCGTCCATGCCGTACGCCCTGCGTGCCAGACGTGCCGTCCGGGAGACCGTCTCCGGACTGCCCCGCGAGTTCTGGTGGCTGTGGACCAGCACCCTCGTCAACCGGCTCGGCGCCTTCGTCGCGACGTTCATGGCGCTGTACCTGACGCTCGACCGCGGCTACTCCGCCACGTACGCCGGTCTGGTCGCCGCCCTGCACGGGCTGGGCGGGGTGATCTCCTCACTGGGTGGCGGCGTGATGACCGACCGGCTGGGGCGGCGGCCGACCCTGGTGATCGCGCAGGTCTCGACCGCCGTGTCGGTCGCGCTCCTCGGGTTCGTGCACCACCCGGTGGCGATCGCCGGCGTCGCGTTCCTCGTCGGCATGGCCAGCAACGCGTCCCGGCCCGCCGTGCAGGCGATGATGGCCGACATCGTCCGGCCCGAGGACCGTATCCGCGCCTTCTCCCTGAACTACTGGGCCCTCAACCTCGGCTTCGCCGTGTCCTCCATGGCCGCCGGGTTCATCGCCGAGGTCAGCTATCGCGCCGGGTTCCTGATCGAGGCGGGGATGACGATGGTCTGCGCGGTCGTCGTCTTCTTGAAGCTGCCCGAGTCCAAGCCCGCCGAGACGGTGAAGACGGCCGCCGCCTCCGACAGCTCCGTCAGCCTCGGGACCGTACTGCGCGACGGGCGCTTCATGAGCGTCGTCGGGCTGTCCTTCCTCGTCGCGCTGATCTTCCAGCAGGCATCGGTGGGGCTGCCGGTGGCGATGGGCGAGGCCGGGTTCACGTCCGCCGAGTACGGCATGGCGATCGCCGTCAACGGCCTCCTGATCGTCGTGCTCCAGATCCCGGTCACGCGGTTCATCGAACACCGGGACCCGCACCGGCTGCTCGTCATCTCGTCCGTCCTCGCGGGGTACGGCTTCGGACTCACCGCCTTCGCCGGGTCGGTCGGCGTCATCGCCCTCACGGTGTGCGTGTGGACGCTGGCCGAGATCGTCAACGCCCCGACGCAGACGGGCCTGGTCGTCCGGCTGTCCCCGCTCCACGGACGCGGGCGCTACCAGGGGATGTACAGCATGTCCTGGTCCGTCGCCGCGCTCGTCGCCCCGCTCATGTCCGGGTTCGTCATCGACCGGTTCGGGGCGGAGTGGCTGTGGGGGCTGTGCGCGGTGGTGGGCACGGTGGCCGGGCTGGGATACGGGGCGTTGCTGCGGCGGGTGCCGGAGGAGGAGCAGCCGGCTGAGGCGGTTGAGCCTGAGTCCGCTGAGTCAACTGAGTCAACTGAGTCAGCTGAGTCCGCTGAGCCTGCTGCCGACGCCCTGAGAGCTCCCTGAGACCGGCCGACCGCACCACCTCACTTCACTGGACGGTCAACGGCACCGGATGGATCTCGTCCGCCTTGTGTCCCGCGCGTTCGTGGATGCGCTGGACCGCTTCCGCGGAGGGTGCTTCGGAGAGGCAGTAGACGAGGCCGGACTCCGGGTCCGCCCAGGCCCTCTCGAAGTGCACGCTCTCGTCCCCTTCAATGGCGAGGTCCGCGTTGTGGGCCTCGCGCAGCTGCTCTTCCGTGATGCCCTTCATGCTGTGGTGGACATCCATGAACTTGGCCATGACGTCACGCCTCCTTCCCAGTACCCGGCGGCACGCCGGTACAGCGGGCGTACCTCCATGGTCCGCCCGTACGGGCACGGAGGCGACCACAAGAGTCCACGACGTCCACAACGCCGCAGGGCCCCGGCGGCGAACCACCGGAGCCCTGTCGGTCGTACGAAAGTGCCGGCGTCAGCCGCACTGGCAGGGGCTGCCCGACTGGCAGCCGCAGCCGCAGCCGGAGCCGCAGCCGCATGCGGCGACCAGGGGCAGGTTCCTGATCTCGGCGGGCTGCTCAGTCCGGTGCTCCTGCGTGGGGTCGGGCGTGGTGCTGGGGGATTCGGCCATGGGTCCCTCCTCGAGGCTGGTGCCTGTGCCCATTGGACGCCCGTACCGCTGGGCGCATCAACGGCGCACTGAGGCGCCCGCGCGCCCCGGCAGATCCCCTGCCCGCCCCGGCAGGTCCGTCCGGCCCCGGCAGATCCCTCCGACCCCGGTAGGTCCCTCCGGCCCCGGCAGATCCCTCCCGCCCCGACTACTGGCCGACCCACCCCACGCTCAGGCGCTCTCCGCCCCCGTCGCCGCCTGGATCTCCGGCTGCACATCCGTCGTCTGGAGCTCGTCCGCGTGCTCACCCGTCACCAGGTACACCACCCGCTTGGCGACCGAGACCGCGTGGTCGGCGAACCGCTCGTAGTAGCGGCCGAGCAGCGTCACGTCCACGGCCGTCTCGATGCCGTGCTTCCAGCGGTCGTCCATCAGGTGCTGGAAGAGCGTGCGGTGCAGCAGGTCCATCTCGTCGTCGTCCTGCTCCAGCTGGAGCGCCAGGTCGACGTCCTTGGTGATGATCACCTCGGCGGCCTTGGCCATCAGGCGCTGGGCGAGCTGGCCCATCTCCAGGATGGTGGCGTGCAGGTCGCTCGGGACCGCGCGGTCCGGGTAGCGCAGGCGCGCGAGCTTCGCCACGTGCTGGGCGAGGTCGCCCGAGCGCTCCAGGTCGGCCGACATGCGCAGCGATGTGACGACGATGCGCAGGTCCGTCGCCACCGGCTGCTGCCGCGCCAGCAGTGCTATGGCCCGGGCCTCCAGGTCGTGCTGGAGCTCGTCGACCTTCTGGTCGGCCTCGATGACGTTCTCGGCCAGCTTCAGGTCGGAGTCGAGCATGGCGGTGGTGGCGCGCCCGATCGCCGAGCCGACCAGCCGGGCCATCTCCACCAGACCGTCGCCGATCGAGTCCAGTTCCTCGTGGTACGCGTCCCGCATCAGGCTTCCCTCTCGTGCGTCTGTGTCGGGGGTTCAAGGGCCGGGGCCCACCGAACAACCGGCGGTACGACCGTCGTATTACCAACGGTCCGAACCCCACGCTCCCACGTTCCGGCCCGTACGCGTCCGTTTCCGTCATCCCAAATGAACCAATACTGGCTCCTAGGTGAACTCTGGGCGACGAGTGTTCGAGCTCGCAGCCCGACGGCTGTGGCCCGTGCCCGACCCATGCCTAACCTGGGTGCATGGACGTGAACGCGGCGGTCGCCGCAGTGGCAGCGATCGCCGGGGTACTCACCGGCGTGATCGCCATGCTGGCGTTCCGCTGGAGTGAGCGCGAACAGAAGCGCCCCACACGGACGTCCCTGCACACGGATCCGGTGCTGCCACCGGGCGTGGACACCGTCCTGTCGGTCCTCAGGTCCTCCGCCGTCGTGCTCGACGAGGCGGACGGGGTGGTCAAGGCCAGCTCGGCGGCGTACGCCCTCGGCCTGGTCCGCGGCGGCAAGCTCGCCGTCGAGCCGATGCTGCAGATGGCCCGGGACACCCGGCGCGACGGGGAGATACGCCAGGTCGAGCTGGACCTGCCGCGGCGCGGGACCGGACGCGGGGAGGCCCTGGCCGTCTCCGCGCGGGTCGCGCCGCTCGGCTCCCGGCTGGTGCTGCTGCTCGTGGAGGACCTCACCGAGGCCCGCCGGATCGAGGCGGTGCGGCGCGACTTCGTCGCCAACGTCAGCCATGAGCTGAAGACGCCCGTCGGCGCCCTCTCCCTGCTGTCCGAGGCCGTCATGGACGCCTCCGACGACCCCGAGGCCGTCGAGCGGTTCGCCGGGCGCATGCAGATCGAGGCCACCCGGCTCACCAGCCTGGTCCAGGAGCTCATCGACCTGTCGCGGGTGCAGAACGACGACCCGCTGGAGGACGCCGAACCGGTCCGCGTCGACGAGCTCGTCGCCGAGGCCGTCGACCGCTGCCGGCACCAGGCCGGCACCAAACAGATCACCATGGCCGCGGGCGGCACCGCCGACCTGCATGTCTGGGGCAACCGCGGCCAGCTCGCCGCCGCCCTCGGCAACCTCGTCGAGAACGCGGTCAACTACTCGCCCGCCCGCACCCGCGTCGGCATAGCGGCCCGCAGGGTGAACGCGCCCGGCGGGGAGCACATCGAGATCGCCGTCACCGACCAGGGCATCGGCATCTCCGACAAGGACAAGGAGCGCATCTTCGAGCGCTTCTACCGCGTCGACCCGGCCCGCTCCCGTGCCACCGGCGGTACGGGGCTGGGGCTGGCGATCGTGAAGCACGTGGCCGCCTCGCACGGCGGGGAGGTCACGGTGTGGAGCGCCGAAGGCCAGGGCTCCACCTTCACCCTGCGGCTGCCGGAGGCCGGTGCGGCCCGCGACCGCGCACATCAGCAGCCCGCCCGAGAGATACGCGCAGGAGGCGCGGGCCTCGACGAGGAGGCCGGGCGGTCGACCCCCACATCCACCGATTCCACTGCGTACGAAACGCTTCCCGCCCCGGAGGTCCTTCCGTGACCCGAGTGCTCGTCGTCGAGGACGAGGAGTCCTTCTCCGACGCCCTGTCGTACATGCTCCGCAAGGAGGGCTTCGAGGTCGCCGTCGCGACCACGGGGCCCGACGGACTCGACGAGTTCGAGCGCAACGGCGCCGACCTCGTCCTTCTCGACCTGATGCTGCCCGGCCTGCCGGGCACCGAGGTGTGCCGCCAGCTGCGCGGCCGTTCCAACGTCCCCGTCATCATGGTGACCGCCAAGGACAGTGAGATCGACAAGGTCGTCGGCCTGGAGATAGGAGCCGACGACTACGTCACCAAGCCCTTCTCCTCGCGCGAGCTGGTCGCCCGCATCCGCGCCGTGCTGCGCCGCAGAGGCGAGCCGGAGGAGGTCACCCCGGCCGCGCTGGAGGCAGGCCCGGTCCGCATGGACGTCGACCGGCACGTGGTCACCGTCGGCGGCACCAAGATCGACCTCCCGCTGAAGGAGTTCGACCTGCTGGAGATGCTGCTGCGCAACGCCGGCCGCGTGCTCACGCGCATGCAGCTCATCGACCGCGTCTGGGGCGCCGACTACGTCGGTGACACCAAGACCCTCGACGTCCACGTCAAGCGCCTGCGCGCCAAGATCGAGCCGGACCCGGGCGCCCCGCGCTACCTGGTGACGGTCCGCGGCCTGGGCTACAAGTTCGAGCCGTAAACCGGCCGCGTACGACGAACGAGAAGGGCGGGACCTCCCAGGAGGTCCCGCCCTTCTCTACGACTGCCTCGCGCGGGCTCAGTGCCCGGCGCCCGCCCCGGCCGTGGCGCTCGCCGAGGCCGCGTCGGTCGGCGTGCCCGGCGACTCGTGGCCGCCCGGGGTCTCGCCGGCGGCGGGGCTCTCGCTGCCGGCCGGCGAACCGGAGGGGCTCCCCGACGGCGAACCGGACGGGGACGCCGAGCCGCCCGGCGCGGCCGGCACCTCGGTCGGGCCCCACTCGGCGAAGTAGTGCTTGGCCGGGACGACGAACGCGCGCAGGCTGACGTCGCCCGTCTTGCTGAAGGTGAAGGTGACCTTCTGGGCGTTGCCGTCCTGGACGGCCTCGCGGCTGCTCGGCAGCGTGGCCGTGGCGTTGTCCTTGCCGCCCAGGACCAGGCTGCCGCCGGCCGGGATGCTCAGGCTGCTGCCCTTGGCCGGCTTGAGCTCGGCCTCCTTGCCGGTGCCGGGCAGGGTGATGGACTCCAGCGTCTCGGCGGTGCTGCCGGAGTTGAAGAAGGTGGCGGAGATCGCGGCCGGGCCGGTCGACTCGAGGTCGGGCTGCGTGATCACGATCGCGTTCTGGATCTTGATGTTGCCGACGCTCGTCGCCGCGTTGTCCGGCTTGATCTCGAGCGTCTGCGCGTTGTTGCCCGCGCCGCACGCGGCGAGCGAGGCGACGGAGAACGCGATGGCGGCCGCGGCGAGGGCGCCGCGTCGAAGGCTGCTGCTCACGGCGGCGGCAACTCCTTGACTCGAGCGGAGCGGCCGATAAAGCCGCCCTAAGTGTCTGTCAGCAGGCCACAGGTTACCGAGCCGTTCCCGACCGGCCGCACCCGACCCCCCGGCACCTGCGGTCCCACCTCGGTCACAAGTGACACGCCGGTCACATTGGCAGGGCGCTCGTCCTGCATTCACATAAGAGCCCCGGAAGAGCTCCGACAACAGCGCAAATTTTCCGTGAAGGAATGCGCGGACCACCTCGGAATTGATCACCGGCGACTCGCCCGGACGCCCGTTGATCAATTCCGGAATCGACCGGACCGCGCCTCGGGCCACCGAACGGAGTAGCGGAAGTCGATCACACAGAACCGGACATATGGGGAAGTTCGGCCGTCTGGAGGAGGGTCCGGATGTGTGTAACGTACGCGTTTCGCTCGGCCCGGAGAGCCGCTCCGACCTGCGAATACCTTCTTCCACTCCCTGTCCGAAGCACGTTCCTGTTGGACTTGTCAAGCCCCGAGATATGCCCTGACCTGCGAAAACGCCATTCAGAACCCGCAGTTTCCGTGTTACCCTGGATAGCCACGGAAGGGGTACCTGTCACATGACGTTCAAGGTTGGCGACACCGTGGTCTATCCCCATCACGGGGCCGCGCTGATCGAGGCTATCGAAACTCGCCAGATCAAAGGCGTGGACAAGACCTACTTGGTGCTGAAGGTCGCCCAGGGTGACCTGACAGTGCGTGTGCCAGCGGACAATGCGGAGTTCGTCGGCGTGCGTGATGTGGTCGGTCAGGACGGGCTGGACCGGGTCTTCGAGGTGCTGCGCGCGCCGTACGCCGAGGAGCCCACGAACTGGTCCCGTCGTTACAAGGCAAACCTGGAGAAGCTCGCCTCGGGCGATGTCATCAAGGTCGCGGAAGTGGTGCGTGACCTGTGGCGTCGTGAGCGTGAGCGCGGACTCTCCGCCGGTGAGAAGCGCATGCTCGCCAAGGCCCGCCAGATTCTGGTGAGCGAGCTCGCCCTCGCGGAGAACACCAACGAGGACAAGGCCGAGGCCCTGCTCGACGAGGTTCTCGCCTCCTGAGGCGAAGCCGGTCGCTCAGCACTCTGCTGATCAGCCCTGCACATCGAAATGCCGCGGTGCCCGATGACGATTCCTCTGTCGCCGGGCGCTGCGGCATGTTCGTACTCGGACGCCGAATGCGCCGTCACCGCCGGATGTGTTATCACTCACGATCCGGTGTTTGGCGTGCCGGGCCCGGGCAGCCGGCTCGACCAGCGTCACGGAAGGGTCCGGTCGAGCGCGTCGCGCCCGGCACTCCTCCAGGCCATACCCACGCCAGGGCAACACACAAACCTGACAGGAACCGATGTCTGACGATTCGCGCCCTTCGCCGTCGGCCGCACCCTCGGCGGCCCGTACGGCGGCCGTGATCCCGGCCGCCGGCCGTGGTGTACGGCTCGGCCCGGGCGCCCCCAAGGCGCTCCGCGCGCTGGGCGGCACCCCCATGCTCATCCACGCGGTCCGCGCGATGGCCGCCTCCCGCGCCGTCTCGCTGGTCGTCGTCGTGGCCCCGCCCGACGGTGCCGCCGAGGTCAAGTCGCTGCTCGACGCGCACGCGCTGCCCGAGCGGACCGACTTCCTGGTCGTACCGGGCGGGCAGACCCGCCAGGAGTCCGTGAAGCTCGGCCTGGACGCGCTGCCGCCCGGCCACGACATCGTGCTGGTGCACGACGCGGCCCGGCCGCTGGTGCCGGTCGACACGGTCGACGCCGTGATCGAGGCCGTACGCGACGGTGCCCCGGCCGTGGTCCCGGCGCTGCCGCTCGCCGACACCGTCAAGCAGGTCGAGCCGGCCGGGACTCCCGGCGAGCCGGAGCCGGTCGTCGCCACGCCGGAGCGCGCGCGGCTGCGGGCGGTGCAGACGCCGCAGGGCTTCGACCGGGCCACGCTGGTACGGGCGCACGAAACGGTCACCGGGGACGTCACCGACGACGCCGGCATGGTCGAGCAGCTCGGCCTCACGGTCGTGGCGGTGCCCGGCCACGAGGAGGCGTTCAAGGTGACCCGTCCCCTGGACCTGGTGCTCGCGGAGGCGGTCCTGGCCCGCAGGAGGCTCAACGATGGCTTCTGACGCGATGTCCGCGATGCCGCTGCCCCAGGTCGGCATCGGCACCGACATCCACGCCTTCGAGGAAGGCCGCGAACTGTGGTGCGCCGGCCTGAAGTGGGAGGGCGAGGGCCCGGGCCTGGCGGGCCACTCGGACGCGGACGTCGTCGCACACGCCGCGTGCAACGCGCTGTTCTCGGCGGCCGGTCTCGGCGACCTGGGACAGCACTTCGGCACGGGCCGCCCCGAATGGTCGGGCGCGTCGGGCGTCACGCTGCTGACGGAGGCGGCCCGGATCGTGCGCGAGGCGGGCTTCCGCATCGGCAACATCGCCGTACAGGTCGTGGGCCCGAGGCCGAAGATCGGCAAGCGCAGGGACGAAGCCCAGAAGCTGCTGTCGGAGGCGGCCGGAGCACCGGTTTCCGTATCGGGCGCGACGACGGACGGGCTGGGCTTCCCGGGACGTGACGAGGGCCTGATGGCGGTGGCGACGGCGCTCGTCGTGCGAGTCGGGTGAGCGGCACTGCCCCACACACCCCCCACGGCCTACTACCCTGGTCCCGTGACTATTCGCCTGTACGACACCAGCGCCCGGCAGATCCGTGACTTCTCCCCGCTCAAGCCGGGTTGTGTCTCGATCTACCTGTGCGGTGCCACCGTGCAGGCCGCACCCCACATCGGGCACATCCGGTCGGGTCTGAACTTCGACATCATGCGCCGCTGGTTCGAGTACCGCGGCTACGACGTCACGTTCGTGCGGAACGTGACGGACATCGACGACAAGATCATCTCCAAGGCGGACCAGCAGAGCCGCCCGTGGTGGGCCATCGGCTACGAGAACGAGCGCGCCTTCAACGACGGCTACACCGTGCTGGGTTGCCTGCCGCCCACCTACGAGCCCCGCGCCACCGGCCACATCACCGAGATGGTCGAGATGATGCGCGGCCTCATCGAGCGCGGGCACGCCTACGAGGCCGACGGCAGCGTCTACTTCGACGTCCGGTCCTGGCCCTCCTACCTGGAGCTGTCCGGACAGGACCTCGACGAGATGCGGCAGCCTGCCGAGGAGGGCATCACCGGCAAGCGCGACCCGCGGGACTTCGCCATGTGGAAGGCGGCGAAGCCGGGGGAGCCCAGCTGGGAGACGCCGTGGGGCCGTGGCCGCCCGGGCTGGCACCTGGAGTGCTCGGCGATGGCGCACAGGTACCTGGGCGATGCCTTCGACATCCACGGCGGCGGCCTCGACCTGGTCTTCCCGCACCACGAGAACGAGATCGCCCAGGCCAAGGCCTACGGCGACGACTTCGCCCGGTACTGGGTGCACAACGCCTGGGTCACCATGAGCGGCGAGAAGATGTCCAAGTCGCTCGGCAACTCGGTCCTGGTCAGCGAGATGGTCAAGCGCTGGCGGCCCATCGTGCTGCGCTACTACCTCGGCACCCCGCACTACCGCTCGATGATCGAGTACAGCGAGGAGGCGCTGCGCGAGGCCGAGTCGGCGTTCGCGCGGATCGAGGGCTTCGTGCAGCGCGTGGTGGAGAAGGCCGGTGCCGTCGAGCCCGCCGCCGAGGTGCCGCTGGCCTTCGCCGAGGCGATGGACGACGACCTGGGCGTGCCGCAGGCGCTCGCCGTGGTGCACACCACGGTCCGGCAGGGCAACAGCGCGCTGGCCGCCGACGACAAGGAAGCCGCGGTGGCCCGGCTCGCCGAGGTCCGTGCCATGCTCGGCGTCCTCGGGCTCGACCCGCTCGACGCCCACTGGGCCGGGGAGAGCGACCGAGGCGCCGACCTGCACGGCGTGGTCGACACGCTCGTCCGCATGGTCCTCGACCAGCGCGAGGCCGCCCGGGCCCGCAAGGACTGGCCCACCGCGGACGCCATCCGCGACCAGCTCGGCCAGTCCGGCCTGGTCATCGAGGACAGCCCGCAGGGGCCGCGCTGGAGCCTGGGACCGCGCTGACCCGACCGCGATCCGGAAGATCGATTGTGCCGCCCGGGCCTCCGGGCGGCACACTTCATAGACGTACGTACGCACCGCACCCACAGACAGGTAGGTCATGGCAGCCAACAACCGCCGCATGTCCGGCAAGAAGGGCGCGCAGGTCGGCAGTGGCGGCCAGCGGCGCAAGGGCTTGGAGGGCAAGGGCCCGACTCCGCCCGCCGAGATGCGCAAGGGACACAAGAAGAACCGTGTCGCCAGCGCCAAGGCGCGGCAGACCGCGCGCCGTCCCGCGCCCCGGGGCCGCGGCGGCAAGTCCACGTCCGAGCTGGTCGTCGGCCGCAACCCGGTCTACGAGGCGCTGCGCGACGGCGTGCCCGCTTCCACGCTGTACGTCCAGCAGTTCATCGACAACGACGAGCGTGTCCGTGAGGCCCTCCAGCTCGCCGCCGAGCGCGGCGGGATCAACCTCATGGAGGCCCCCCGCCCCGAGCTCGACCGGATGACGAACGGGCTGAACCACCAGGGGCTCGTGCTCCAGGTCCCGCCGTACGAGTACGCCCACCCGCAGGACCTCGCCGACGCCGCCCTCGACGACGGCGAGGACCCGCTGATCGTCGCGCTCGACGGTGTCACCGACCCGCGCAACCTGGGCGCGGTCGTCCGCTCCGTCTCCGCCTTCCGCGGGCACGGCGTCGTCGTACCCGAGCGGCGGGCCGCCGGGATGACGGCCGGTGCCTGGAAGACGTCCGCCGGTGCGGCCGCCCGTACGCCCGTCGCCCGCGCCACCAACCTGACGCGTGCGCTGGAGGCGTACAAGAAGGCCGGCATCGTGGTCGTCGGACTCGCCGCCGACGGCGAGGTCGAACTCGGTGACCTGGAGGCCCTGGGCGGGCCCGTCGTCATCGTCGTCGGCAGCGAGGGCAAGGGTCTGTCCCGGCTGGTCGGGGAGACCTGCGACTACCGGGTGCGGATCCCGATGCCGGGCGGCGCCGAGTCGCTCAACGCCGGTGTGGCGGCGGGGATCGTGCTGTACGAGGCGGCCCGCCGACGCGCCTGAACAAGCGTCCGCCACCTCACCCGTACGGGGTAATTCCGGTGACGTCGGGGCGACAAGGACAAGCTTGACGGGGTCCGGACAGATCCGGCGAGTCAAAGCAGTGTCCTATCCCGACGTCACTCGGTTAGATGAGTGTGGACACCAGAACACCCCGCACTCCCACGGGGGACCGCTCGTCGGGTCTCGACGACGCTCCCGCGCTGAGCATGGTGAAGGTCCCGAGCGACCCGGCGCAGGTGATCGTCAATCACGCGAGTTTCCGCGTGCAGTTGGGCGTCTCGACGCGTCGCGTCCAGTCCCCCCGGGTCGCACGGCATCTGACCGCCAGCGAGGACACCGCCCGCATCCCCGTCGTCACCGCCGGGGGCGCGGCGGACGGGGCCACCACCCGCCGCCGGCCGGTCGTCTGGAGCGGCAAGTCCGCGCCCGACGACACCGGCGCCCACCGGCTCCTCCAGGCCGTCCGGCACGAGAGCGTCCGCCACCCCGACGAGTCCGCCACGGACACCGGGGCCACCCAGGTCATCTCCCGCGTCGGCACCGACCCGCAGGGCCCGGGCTACGGCGCCGGGCACCAGGGCGGCGGCTACGGCGGCACCGGCTACGAGGGCGACGGCTACCAGGACGACCTCACCCAGACCGTCGAGACCCCCGTCATCGGCCCGCAGCGCACCCATGAGCCCGCCGACGGCACCCGGCTGCTGCCGCCGATGCGCACGGTCGGCAGCGCCTACGACGAACCCGCCTACACGGAGGCGGACTTCGAGGACCTCGCCGCCGAGGCGGACGACACCGAGCGGGCCGTCAGGCGCCACGGCGACGACCCGGCACGGCACGCCTACTACCCGGGCCGACGGATGAACCTCGGCGTCGTCCTGCTCCCGCTGCGCGTCTTCCTCGGCTTCATCTCCATCTACGCCGGCATGGGCAAGCTGTGCGACCCCGTCTACTTCGACGGCGGCAAGCGCGGCTCCATGGTCAGGTGGCTCAACACCCTGCACCCCTGGGAAGTCGCCGAGCCGCTGCGCCAGTTCGCCTTCGAGCACCCGGTCGGCTCCGGGCTGGCCATCGCCTTCGCCCAGGTCATCGTCGGCGTCCTGACGGTCCTCGGCTGCTGGCAGCGCGTCGCCGCCTGCTTCGGCGCCCTGCTCTCGGCCGCGCTGCTGGTCACCGTCAGCTGGAAGAGCGTCCCCGTCTACGAGACGCCCGACATCATCTACCTGGCCGCCTGGTCCCCGCTGATCATCGCCGGCGCCCCCGTCTACTCCGTCGACGGCCGCCTGGCAGGCAGCGCCTGGCGTCGCCTCGGACCCCGCGCCGACATCTGGGACCTGCGCCGCTACGTGCTGCGCCGCGGAGTCCTCGTCACTGCCGTCGCCACCGGCCTCACGCTGCTCGTCGGCTCACTGCTCGGCGGCGCCGTCCGCGACGCCGACCGGGTCGTCGTCCCCGGCCCGGGCGAGGCCCCGCGCAACGAACTGCCCGGCTCCCCGCTCCCGGACGCCCCCGGCAAGCGGCAGGACAAGCGGACGCCGTCGGCCTCCACCTCACCCACCCAGGGCGCCACGGCCGGCTCGGCCAGCCCCAGCGCGGGCACCACGACCCGGCCGGGTGCCACCCGGGACGCCGGCACGGTCACCGGCGGCTCGCCCAGCCAGACCCAGGGCAGTGCGGGCCAGGCCCCGCCCCGGCAGTCCTCCCCGGCCGGCCAGGCCCCGAGCACCACCTCGGGACCCAGCTCCGGCGGCTCGGGCTCGACCGGCGGTTCGGGCTCGACCGGCGGCTCGGGTGACGGCGACTCCTCGTCGACGGGCCGGCCGGGCCTGGTGGGCGGCTTGCTGGGCTAGCCGACCGACATGAGCCGGAAGGGGCCCACACCCTCGGGTGTGGGCCCCTTCCGGCTTCCTGGAGCGAGCTCTCAGCGGCCCGACGCCGCCAGTTCCTTCGCAGCCTCCGTCAGATCCTTGGCCGTGTCGATGGCACGCCAATACGACCCCTGAGGGATCGTGAACCCGGCCAGCTTCCGCTCGCGGGCCAGCCGGGGAAACGTCGTGCGCTCGTGGTCGCCCCGGTCCGGCAGCAGCCCTGCGAACCCGGGGGAGAAGACATACACGCCCGCGTTGATCTCGAAGGTCGACGGCGGGGCCTCGATGAAGTCCGTGATGCGGCCGAAGCCGTCCGTCTTCACCGCACCCCACGGCAGCCGCGGCCGGGCCAGGGCCAGCGTCGCGACGGCGTCCCGCTCGGTGTGGAAGTCCGCCATGTCACGCAGCGAGAACCGGGTCCAGATGTCGCCGTTCGTGGCGTACCAGGGCTGGTCCGGGTGGGGCAGATGCGCGGCGGCGTACTTGAGGCCGCCGCCGCGGCCGAGGGGCTCCGATTCCACGACCGTGGTGACGGAGACGGGCAGCTCGGCCGTCTCCAGCCACTTCTGGAGCACCTCGGCGAGGTGGCCGCAGGAGACCACCACGTCCGTCACGCCCTCCTCGGCGAGCCAGGACAGCTGATGGCCGATGATCGGTGTCCCCGTCCCGGGGATCTCGACCATCGGCTTGGGCCGGTCGTCGGTGTACGGACGGAGCCGGGAGCCCTGGCCACCGGCCAGAACGACGGCTTGAACGGGGCGGGACGCGGCGCTCGGATCGCTCATGAGACCGAACTGTACGTGGCGTCCCGCCCGGGGCCGCGGCGGACGAGGGATCTCGCGTCAGCCGCTGCCCGCTTCTCACCTCTCTCGTGCGGCGGCAGGGCGGGGTGCTCAGCTGTGCGCGGCCGCGACGCCCGTGGCGAAGGCGGTGTCGCAGACCGGGCGGGCGTAGGACTGGGCGCGCGTCGGGCCGTAGACGCGGACGGCGGCCTCGCCGAGGGCGCGGGCGATGGACACGCAGTGCTTCGCCAGCGACGGGCGGCCGTTGACGGCCTGCTGGAGATGGGTGAGGGCGACGCCCGGGTTCTCCTCCTGGAGCTCGGTGAGCAGTTTGTCGCGCAGGACGTCCTGTGGGGCACGCTTGGCGGCCCGCGGGGAGCCGGCGGACGTGCTGGTGTCCGCGGCGGTGAGCACCGGGTCGGAGGTGCTCCCCGACCAGTTGACTCGGGTGACCGCGAGGGTCCCGGAGAGCACCAGGACGACGGGCAGGACGAAAGCGAGGGAGCGGCCGATCCGGCGGGCGGGGCCCCGGCCGCGTCGCGTCTGTTGGTTAGTGGAGTGCTTCACGCGTGTGAGGGTAGCGCGGGGTAATGGTTTGTAGACATTTAGTCACCGGTTCGGGGGATGAGAGAGTGCCCATTTTTGGGTAAGGCGTTGACGCACACCGCTCGAAACGTCCGGTCTGCCGGGGTATTTGTCGACAACGAGAAGGGCCCCGCAGCAGGCTGCGGGGCCCTCTTCGTCAACTTGGGTGATTCACCCGGGGTTGTGCGTTTGCCGACGGGTCAGTCGGACAGGCGCTCGCCCGTCGAGGTCGAGAACACGTGGGTCTCGCCGGAGCGCGGGACGATGTGCAGCGTGCTGCCCTTCTCCGGGACGTCACGGCCGCTGACGCGGACGACGAGGTCCTTGGAGTCGTCGCCGACCTTCGCGGTGCCGTAGACGTAGGCGTCGGCGCCGAGCTCCTCGACGACGTTGACGGTGACCGCGAGGCCCAGCTCGGCGTCCGGGCCGGCCACGTCGAAGTGCTCGGGGCGGACACCCACGGTGACGGTCTTGTCGGTGGTGGCGGAGAGGGCGTCGCGCTGCACCGGCACGACCGACTTGCCGAACTTCACGCCGCCGTCGGTCACCGGGACCTCGACGAGGTTCATCGCCGGGGAGCCGATGAAGCCGGCCACGAAGAGGTTCGCGGGCTTGTCGTACATGTTGCGCGGGGTGTCGATCTGCTGGAGCAGACCGTCCTTGAGGACCGCCACGCGGTCGCCCATCGTCATGGCCTCGACCTGGTCGTGGGTGACGTAGACGGTGGTGATGCCCAGGCGGCGCTGGAGCGAGGCGATCTGCGTACGCGTGGACACACGGAGCTTGGCGTCCAGGTTGGACAGCGGCTCGTCCATGAGGAACACCTGCGGCTCACGCACGATGGCGCGGCCCATGGCGACACGCTGGCGCTGACCACCGGAGAGCGCCTTCGGCTTGCGGTCCAGGTACTCGGTGAGGTCGAGGATCTTCGCGGCCTCCTCGACCTTCTGCCGGATCTCCGCCTTGTTGACGCCGGCGATCTTGAGCGCGAAGCCCATGTTGTCGGCGACGGTCATGTGCGGGTAGAGCGCGTAGTTCTGGAACACCATGGCGATGTCCCGGTCCTTCGGCGGCAGGTGGGTGACGTCGCGGTCACCGATGCGGATCGCGCCGGCGTTGACGTCCTCGAGCCCCGCGAGCATGCGGAGCGAGGTGGACTTGCCGCAGCCGGACGGGCCGACGAGGACGAGGAACTCGCCGTCCTCGATGCTGATGTCGAGCGCGTCAACAGCGGGCTTGGTGGAACCCGGGTAGATCCGGGTCGCCTTGTCGAACGAGACAGTGGCCATGGTGAATGAACCCCTTCTACCGGCAGGAACGTGCCGGACGATCCGAGTAGGAAGGCGGTGCCACGACGGGTGTTCCGTTGTGGTGTAGTCCACGCGTGTGAACTGGCTCAGGACGGTACCTGGCGTTCACGTGTCTGTCAGTACCTCCGGGCCTGTGAACTTCGTGGAAATTTTCGAAGGCGCCTCACGGCTGCCGGTACCGGTCCGCCAGCGCCGCCACCGCCCGCGCCACGGCCAGCCGCAGTCCGGGCGGCCCGAGGACCTCCGCCTCCGGACCCAGCCGGAGCAGATCCCCGACCGCCACGGCCTCCGTCTCCACGGGCAGCTCCACCGCCACCCAGCCGTCCGCGTCCGGCGCACTCGCGCTCTGCAGGGCCCGTGCACCCGCCGCCCCGAACTGCATCGGCAGCAGCCGCTGCCCTCGCGGTGAGAGCCGCAACCGGGCGACACCCTGCTGCAGAGCGGCCTCCAGCCGCCGGGACGACTCCTCCCAGTAGGCGGCCAGGTCGAAGCCGGCCGGACGGTCGAAGAGCTCCCCGGTCTCCTCCACGGTCAGCAGGCGGGACACCCGGTACGTCCGTACGGTCTCCTCCGCCAGGGCGACCAGGTACCAGATGCCGCCCTTCAGGACGAGCCCCAGCGGCCGCACCTCCCGGCGCACCTCCCCCCGCCACCGCCGGTAGTGCACCCGCAGCACCCGCCGCTCCCACACGGCTGCCGCCACCGGCTCCAGACACGGCACCGGATCGGCTTCCCGGAACCACGCCGGCGCGTCCAGGTGGAACCGCTCCTGCACCCGCCGCGCCTGCCCGGCCAACTCCGCCGGCAGCGCGGCCTGCACCTTCAGCTGGGCACTGGCCAGCACCGCCCCCAGCCCCAGATCCCGTGCCGGACCGGGCATCCCGGCGAGGAACAACGACCCGGCCTCGGCGTCGGTCAGACCGGTCAGCCGGGTCCGGTACCCGTCCACCAACCGGTAGCCGCCCTCCGGCCCGCGATCCGCACACACCGGCACACCGGCCGCGCCCAGCGCCTCGACGTCCCGGTAGACCGTGCGCACCGACACCTCCAGCTCGGCGGCGAGCTCGGACGCGGTCATCCGCCCGCGGTTCTGGAGCAGCAGGAGCAGGGAGAGGAGCCGGTCGGCACGCATGGCCGCCATTCTCCGGCGGACGCGGCCGTACCCGTACCTGACAGGAGATGTCAGGTACAGCCGAGAGAGTGAGGGTCCCGGACGGCCCGCACGGCCATCGCCTGATCTTCGGCGTCGCCTGATCTTCGAGCGTCGCCTGATCTTCGAGAGGACCCACCCATGCGGCACACGCACCACCACCACCGGACACTTCACCTTCGCCGACTGGCAGGAGCGTGTGATCGGCCCGGGGGAGGACGCGAACCCGCGGCTCGCCCACGCCTCCGTCCGGAACACCTTCAGCGGCGGCATCGAGGCGGCCGGGACGATCTGCGAGTACTCCATCGTCTACGTCACCCAGAAGACCGGCTCCTTCGCCGGCATGGAACTGATCACAGGCCGGCTCGACGGGCGAGAGGGGAGCTTCGCCGTGGAGGAGCGCGGGTGGTTCGGCGAGGACGGGGCGGTGCACTGCACGTTCGAGGTGGTGCCGGGCTCCGGGAGCGGGGAACTGGCCGGACTGCGGGGGAAGGGCGGCTTCACCGCGCACCACGGGGAGACGACCGTGGCGTACCGCTTCGAGTACGAGGTGGAGTGAGCCCGGGCGGAGCGGAACTTCGTGGCTCGGGGTGACGGGCTCTGTGTACAGTGGTGCCGCCCTCGCGTACGGCGTTGTAGTACGCGGCGCCTCCTTAGCTCAGATGGCCAGAGCAACGCACTTGTAATGCGTAGGTCGTCGGTTCGAATCCGACAGGGGGCTCCCTTGAACCCCAGGTCAGCGGTTGGCTGACCTGGGGTTTCGTTCAGCGGATGCGCCGACGACGCTGCGCGCGTGCTGCTCGGCGGTCGCTGGTCTCAGTCTTGGTCTCAGTCGGGGGTTCGGGGGCGGGCATGAACGTGTCTCCCATGCGGCGCATCGCGGCCTTGGCGAGGTGGGATCTGCCCTTGACGTACCGACGGGTCTGGCCGATCTGAGAGTGGCGGAGGATCTCCATGATCGTGGGGAGGTCGACGCCCAGCTCGTTCAGGGTCGTGCCGGCGGTGTGGCGGCTGCCGTCGTGCTGGCGCCGATCGTCGATGCCAGCCTCTTCGAGCAGTTCCTTGAACTCCTCCCAGTCGTCGCGGGGGTCGATCGGCCGACCGTCCGGCCGGGTGAAGAGCGGGTCGTGCTCCTGCCACTCGTCTCCGGCCGCGGTGCGCATCTCATCCTGCTGCGCCTTGTGCTCCAACAGGTACGGAATGAACGGGGGCGGGATGGGGACGGAGTTCCGGCTCTTCTTGGTCTTAGGCCGGGTGAGGACGAGTCCACCGCCCTTGCGGTCGGGGCAGGTGCTGGCGTGCTTCGTGCAGTCCTACGGGCACGGCTTGGGGCAGCCGCGCTTGTAGCTCTTGTGCGTCGTGCAGTCGGGCGGGCAGGGGGCGAATCGGTGCAGTCGCTCCCCACAGGCGTGGGCGTCCTTGCAGCCGTGGCGCCAGGTGAGGCGCTGAAGCTGTCACTGGGGGTGGAACAGCTCGTTGTCGAGGTCGACGTACTTCCACCGGAACCCCAGGGCTTCGCCCTGACGGAAGCCCATGCCGACTCCGACGACCCAGCGCATGAAGGTGGGACGCTTCGCGGCGGCCTCTAGGCGGTTGTCGGCGCCGGCCACGTCCCGGAGGTAGCGGGCCCCGTCCAGCGGGTGGAAACCCGTCTTGGCCAGGTCCGGCGCGTAGCAGATGTCGTGCAGGACAGCGGCGGCCTCCAGCAGGTCTGCATCTTGGTCGAGTACGAGCGCGATCGTATGGGCCTCTCGGCGACTCCGAGGCAGTGCTTCCACCGCCGCGGCAGTGGCTCGGCAAGCAGTGACTCAGCCAGGGGATAGGCCCACTCCGTCAACTTCGGCAAGCTACGAACGCTCCTCTCGCGTCGGCACAGTGCGAACCGTCCGCACCTTGCCCTGCCCTCCCCCCCGGCCAGCACGCCGGCGGCCTCCAACTTCTCCAGGGCTTTGGACACTGTGGGACGTGAGACCCCGAACCGCTCAGCCAACGCAGAAGCGCTGGGGAACGCTTCCCCTGCATGGAGTCCGTCAATCGGGATAACTTCGGCGATCCGCTCGTGGAGCGGGCGTTGGTCTACCGGTGCACTGGATCGCACGACGCGCCATCGCCCGCCTGGTGCCGGTTCGGCCAAGCCTTCCTGCCGCAATACGTTGTAAGCGCGGATAGCGACGCCACGCGAGACTCCGTGCTCGAGCATGACCTCGGCTAGGGATGGCAACTCGGTCATCTGAGGATCGGCCTCGATCAAGTCCTTCACTGAGGCAGCCACCTTCAGGAAGGTGCCCCGAGGGCTGGCCTGCTGTGACACTTGCTCTCCCCTTCTGTCGCCCAGTGCCAGACTTAAGCGTCGAATGTCCTGACGGCTCTTGGCCCAAGCCTGCTCAGCTCCTCCGTAGTTGGCGCCCGGCGGAGCATGGAGAGCGGTACTCTGTCGGCCCGATCGCGCTTGGGGGGACAGTGGCGGCAGAGATATTGGCGGCAGTTGCAGCTCAAGCTTTGAGTACAGCGGCCGCAGACGCCTGGGCCAGAACGAGAGTTCTGTTGGCCAGGAGACAGGCCGAGGCAAGTGCTCCTCCACCGACAGCTGGTACGGAAGCTGGCTCGCGTGGAGTAGAAGGACAGTCCGAGCAGCCTTTTGTTTTCCCCCTCCCGGTAGAGGTGTCGGCGTCTCGACAGGACCCACTCTCTGAAGTCTTGGAGGACTACTACAACAAGGTGGGCCGACGTGCTGACGTCAGCTTCTTCGCAGCGATCATTGCCGCAGTCCTGGGCTACTTAATCATTGCTGGCGGGATTGCAGTCGGCGTCTACCGGTCAGACGACATGGTGCTCGCTGTGGTTATGACTGCTGCGGGTGCCTTCTCGCAGGTGTTGTCATTCTTCTTCTTCCGGAACAGGGCGGAAGAGCGACGGATGATGGTCCAAGTACTGGCCGATTTGCGCGACGATGCCGAAAGGAGCGTGCGAGCTGCACGCTCGCTGGAGCTCATCGACCAAGTGCAGCAGCCGCTGCTCAGAGACAACCTGATGGCAGCCGTTGCTTTGGAGTTGAGTGGCGTGGGCGCTGACCTCAAGAGCATTCACGACTCAATGACACTCTTCAGCGACAGAGGCGCTCAGAACGGCCCGCCGGCAGGTCGTGAGCATGATGGCGTGACTCCGTCGTCGTCATCTCCGGTGTGAGATGCCTAAGTGAACGCATTCCCCGAGACGGGAGTGTCCATGAAGTCCGGACACGCCTGAGGCGGCAAAGTTCGCCTCTGGTTTAGCAGTCTCCCACGTGCACCTGCACCGACGGCTCGCCACGGTTCAGCACACGTACCAGCAGCCAGGCGGGCGGAGGCGGCCGATGTTCGATCCCAGGCTGTCGTTCCATTTCCCTCTGCGCGTCTACTGTGATTGCCCTTCGTCAACGCCTGTGAGCCCCGTCCCTGCTGCGGCAAGGAGGGGGCTCACGTTCGTGGAACGCGTGCTTAGCCTTGGTGCTCAACGATGCAGCTGGTGCACGGCTTCCACCTCGGGGGCACCTGGCTGTCGAGCGGGAAGGACAGCAGTTCCCCGCCACGGTAGCCCCTCTGGAACAGGGCACAATCGGTGCTGGAGTGGTAGAAGTCGCTCGTCTCCGTTGTGACGAACTCGGGATCAAGTTCCCAGGTTCCAGGGCGCATGTACCGGCCGTACCGCTCACGCACGCCGGCCCGGATGCTGCCGTCCCGATCTCCCCTGCGCGTGCGAGTGTCGACGCCGCAGGCTTCGGCAAACTCATAGACGTCAAAGTTGGGGTCGTGATAGCCGAGGACCTGCGTGGCCACCCACATCACGTTGATACGGACGGAGTCCGTCTCCTTCTGGGTGAGGACGCGATCGTCGCGGTTGGTGTCGCTGGCGCGGTCGTGGCCTGCACGGTCGCGCCGGTAGGGTGCGTCCTGCCAGTCGTGGTTGTTGATCTCGCGGGCGAAGTCACCCACCCGCACCATCGGCAGGCTGCCGATCTCTGCGTTGACGTCCACCACGACAGAGGCCAGCCCATCGATGGTGTCCTCGTCTGTCCGCGACGGGTCTCGAGGGCCGCGCTCAGCCCGGCCTGGACGCCAGGCGCGGGCGGGGCGAGCATGCCGCCGCCCGCGTCCGTGGCAGCCCGCAGCAGGAGGCTACGCAGATCCGCCGTGCGCCGTTCACTCTCGCCCAGCAGACAGAGCGCATTCAGGTACTCGGCGAAGTGTCGCCTCCGTGTGCTTGGCGAAGTCGGGGAACGCCAGGCGAAATGGCTCGTCAACGGGGAGGCGCAAGCGGGCGGTGTGCTCGTGGTAGACGTGTCAGGGCCGGTCCGGCAGATCTTTCCGGGCTCGGCGCTCCTGGCACGGCTGCGTTACTGGGCGGCACCAAGGGTGGCCGGACGGTCACGCGAGCGATGGCCACCGGTCGGCGGCCCACTCCAGCCATCCTGACCACCCAGGAGGCGGACCTCCTACTTCATGTCCATCGAGTTCCGTGGCGTCGGGCTCCTCGAACAGCGTCCTCCAGTGCAAGAGGTCCGTCTCGCTCATCACGAAGGTCTGATCAGGGGTGGCCGACTGGCGATGGGCGATCCGAGCACGTTGGGTCTCATGGTCCACCGGCACGTACACGAGTTGACAGGACGCACCCACAGACATCACCAACCAGCGGATCGCGGACCTCTCGTCACGAGACCAGCATCCGAAATCCAGGACCACGTTCGTTCCCAGCTTCAGTGCCTCCAGACCCAGCCAGAGCAGCCGTCCTTCCAGCACATCGCGCTTCCCGGCCGGCTGCGGATCGCCGAACAGCGGGAGCATCCACTCATCCGGCGTCAGCCGCAGCGCGTTGTGCTCTTTGGCCAGCTGTCGAGCTCTCGTGGTCTTTCCGGCCCCGGGCAGGCCAACCGTCAGGAACAACGTCGTCACGCCCAGATCGTGTCACGCAGGCCAAGTGATCACGGCTTGAGCCGAAGGCGGATCGAAGCCGCGGTGACGGTGCTGTGGAAGACATAGGCGCGCTCGTCGAATCTCGTGGCCACGGCCCGGGAGTTGGTCAGCGCGTTGATCGTTTGCTCAACTTTGTTCCCGACGGGGACTCACTGGAACCCCAGGTCACCTCTCTGACCTGGGGTTTTTCGCTCAGCGGAGCGCGTCGGCGGCCCTGCATGCGTGCTGCCCGCCCGTCCCAGCGCGCAGCGGCTTGCCTCGTTCGGCTTTGCGAGCCGCCTCAAACCCGACGGTATGAAACGAACCGGATGAGTCCGTCTCTGACCTCTTTCCGTACAAGCGCCTGGCGGTCTGCGCAGTCTTCTGTGGCGAAGCCTGGCGAACTGTGGCTGTCAGTCCTCCGGGCGTCTGGCCGCCGGTATGTTGCGGAACGCCTGATCGCGTCTCTCCCAGGACGCCTGCCCGCTTCGGGGAGGCCCCAACACCGTTGGGATACAGAGAGATTGGAGATCTGGCGCGATGGAGCGGTCGACGAGACGGCGAAGGCGTCGCAGCAAGCACCCGAGGCAGGAGTGGGTGCAGTTGGCGGCGCTCTTCCTGACTGCGATCACTGCCATTGCGGGGTGCGTCGAACACTTCCTGTGACGCGCTGAGGGGTGAGCCGGGCGGCAGGTCGGGTGAGCGAGCCCGGCCGACGGATACGCGGCCGGACCCACCCTGCCCCGCGCACGAGCCTGGCTCTGGGCTGCATCCCGGAGCCAGGCTTTGTGCGTACACAGGGGCTCGCAGCGCCGGGAGCCTGCCTCCCGCGTCTGCCCTCACATGAGGTAATCGCAAGCCACGCCGTCCATCAAGGGCCGCAGACGATCATGGTCGAGTTGTCCGGCTTTTTCCGTGGCGAATGATCATGGCGGCGGGTGGCGCTCGTGGCCTGGCGAATACGAAGACGCAGGTGGCGAGTGTGTGGGGGTGGCGAATCCTGGCGTATGTGGAGCGGCTGCTGATCCGGGCATGGCGGATCTGACGTCGCTCAGGACATCGGTGCTGTCGACCCACTGGTCGATCGCGCCGACGTCCGGCAGCGCGTGGAGGTCCGGGTCCGTGATGCGGGCGCGGAGTGCCGCTGTGAAGCGTTCCGCGCGGAGGACCTGGAACGGGCGGCTGTGGTACGGGCGGGTGGTGGGGTCGACGGGGGCCGTGAGCGCGAGGTTGTTGTGGTGGGCGGCGATGGTCTCGTAGGCGTGCTTGAGGTGGTGCTCTCGGGTGTGCCAGTCGGGGGCCGCGAGCGCCGCGGACAGGGTGGGGGTGAGTGCCGCGCCCTGGGGGGTCGCGGTGAAGGCGGTGCCGAGCCACTTGCTGTAGGGCGGGTGGCGGCGGTTCATGAGGAGGCTCAGGCGCATCAGGTCGCGGATCAGACGGGCGGCGACGATCGCGGAGCCGAGTTCGTCGCCCACCTCGCCGCAGCGGCCCACGAAGGCCTCCTCCTGGGAGATGCGTTTCCACTGGCAGGCCAGGACGTACAGCCAGATGTCGTGCGGGTACCAGCGCAGGGCGGTGCGGGCCCGGGCGAGCCGGTCGAGGCCGTCGTGGAAGACGGCGCCCGCGGTGACCTCGGCCAGGCGTTGGGTGGGCGTGGCCAGCCAGTCCGCCGTGGTGACGCCCTGGGCCGGGTCGAAGCCGAGCCGGTCCGTGAACCAGGTGGCGCAGTCCGTGATGTCGACGCGGTGGTGGACCGGGCCGTCGGTGCCGGCCATGACGCGGACGTCGGTGGCCGGGTCGTCCTCGGTGCGGGCGAAGTGGGTGGGGTGGCCGAGGAAGGTCTTCGGGAGGCGGTGGGAGAGGAGGGCGGTGAGGCTGGGGCCGTGGGCCTCGGCGTCCTCCGGGCGCAGGAAGAGCTGGAGGCGCGGGCCCCACTCGTGGTCGGCCGAGCGTGTGGTGTCGTAGCCGAGGACCTCGGAGCCGCTGCCGAGGCGCGCGGCCGAGTGGGGCAGGCCGGGGAGGGCCTGCTCCAGGAGGGGGCGTACGGCCTCGGTGTAGAAGCGGCGGGAGAGCTCCAGGCCCGGGAGGAAGGCGGGCATGGGTCAGCCGGTGTGGCCGCGCAGGCGGCGGGCGATTTCGAGTTGGTCGTCGTCCAGGGGGCGGCCGTCCTTGATGTCCCACAGGGCGTTCTGGAGGAGGCGGCCGAGGGTCCAGGCGCGGGCGCGGGGGCGGTCCAGGGCGAGGACATCGGTCATGGCGTCGAAGCGCCAGAGGATGTCGTCGGGGGCGTAGCGGTTGTCGATGGCCGGCCACAGTTCGAAGCCGGGGTCGCCGGCGAGGGGCTTGGGGTCGATGGCGAGCCAGGAGGCGCGGTCGGAGGCGAGGACGTTCTCGTCGTGCAGGTCCCAGTGCAGGAGCCGGTCGCCGGGTTCGTCGACGACCTCGCGTACGGCGGCGGCGCAGTCGGCGACGAGACGGCGTGCCTCGGGGTCCGGGATGCGGTCGAGTGCCCACGGGGTCCGGTCCAGCATGGCCCGGGCGATGTCGCCGAGGCGGCGCATGCCGGGCGGGGCGGGGAAGGAGGTCAGGTGGGCCAGGAGTTCGGCGATGGTGACGACGGCCCGGTGGGTGTCCGGGACGTGGGACAGCATCCGGGTCTCGTCGAGACGCTCCAGCAGCATGGTGCCGGTGGGCTCGTCGTGGTCGAGGAGACGGACCGCCCCGTCGCCGTCCCAGACGCGCAGCGCGACCGGTTCGCCCTCGCTCTCCTCGTCGAGGATCTGGAGCTTGAGGACCGCGGGGCCGCCGTCGGCGCGGCGGACCGGGAGGACCAGGGCGGACACGCCGTGCATGGGCGGCCCGTCGGGCTCCAGTCCCCAGCGGTCGAGGAAGCCGGCCGTCAGGTCCGGCAGTTCCTCGATGAAGGCGCGGCCCGCCTCGCCGTTGTACTTCTCCTGTGACGCTGCCAGTTCCCGGGGGATGTCGATCACTTTCGGCACGGTAGTGGGGCGCGCCGGGCGGGTCATGTGAATTAACTGGCAGGGAGTCGCCTCAGGGCTCCAGGACCACCTTTCCCGTCGTGCCACGACTCTCCAGCGCCCGGTGCGCGGCCGCGGCCTCGCTCAGCGGGAAGCGCTGTACGGCGGGGGTGAGGCGGCCGGCGGCGGCCTCGGCGAGGGCGCGCAGTTCGAGGGTGCGTACGGGGTCGGGGCCGCCGGCCTTCTGGAGCATCACCGGGCCGAGGACCTGCTCGGAGACGCCGTCGACGAGGTAGGGCCCGCCGTCCTGGATGCCTTCCGCGGACCAGCCGAAGACGATGTGCCGGCCGCCGGGGCCGAGCAGGGCGACGGCCTCGCGGGCCACGTCGCCGCCGACGCCGTCGAAGACCACGGTCGCGGCCCGGCCGCCGAGGTGGGCACGGACCTTCGCGGGCCAGGCCGGGTCCTTGTAGTCGACGGCGAGATCGGCGCCGCCCGCCTGCACCCGGGCGACCTTCTCCGGCCCGCCCGCGAGGCCGACGACGGTGGCGCCGGCGTTCTTGGCGTACTGCACGAGGAGCGTGCCGATGCCGCCGGCCGCGGCCGGGACGACGGCCACCGAGTCGGGGCCGAGCTCGGCGAACTGGAGGATCCCCATCGTCGTACGGCCCGTGCCGATCATGGCGACGGCCTCGGCGAAGTCCAGGTTCCGCGGGATCTCGTGCAGTCGTTCGACCTCGGTGACGGCCAGTTCGGCGTAGCCGCCGGGGACGAAGCCGAGGTGGGCGACGACCCGCTTGCCGAGCCACAGGTCCGCGACGTCCTCGCCCAGGGACTCGACGACGCCGGCGACCTCCCGGCCCGGGATGGTGGGCAGCGGCGTGGGCTCGGGCGCCGGTCCCTGTCCACCCTCGCGCAGTGCGGTGTCCAGGAGGTGGACGCCCGCCGCCCGTACGGCGACACGGACCTGGCCGGGGCCCGGCCGCGGGTCGTCGACCTGCTCGTAGGTGAGGTTCTCGGCCGGGCCGTAGGCGTGCAGGCGTATGGCGTGCATGGGAACTCCTCGTGGGTTCGTCCGGTGCGCCCAGCTTTCAACCTCAAGCTTGCTTGAGGTCAAGCTCCCGTCGGCCGAGGGCCAATGACACCGCCGTCAGGGCGCTGTTGAAGGAGACCTCCGACAGCACGCCCGGGGCCGCGACCTGGTCGCCGGCGAGGTAGACGCCGTCGCCCCGGTCCACGGCCGGCCGGTCGCGCCAGCTGGTGCCGGGCAGGTCCACCGCGCCCGTACGGCCGTTCGCGACGGCCTCGCGCCGCCAGGTGACGCGCTCGCGCCAGCCCGGGAAGCCCAGGTCGAGCAACTGCTCGGCCCGGGCGGTGCCGTCGGCCTTGGACTCGTGCGGGGCGATGGGAATCTGACCCTGGATGAGCTGCTGACCGGCCGGGGCGAGGCTGCGGTCCTGGGCGGTGAACCGTTCGAGCCAGCCGGGCGCGTCGAGGTCGGACACCGCGAACGCGTCCCCGCGCCGGGTCCGTACGGCGAGGTCGACGAGGACGGTACGGCCGCTCGGCCAGGTCAGGGAGTCGTCGCCGAGCAGGCGCCGGGCGGCGTCGAGGGAGGTCGCGACGACCACGGGCGTGTCGGTGGGGAGCGTGTCGACGCGGGACAGGGTCTCCATCCGGACTCCCAGGTTCCAGGCGCGGGCGGCCATCCGGTCGATGAGGGTGGCCCAGCCGCCGCGCGGGTAGTGCGCCTCGGGCGGCAACTTGGTGGCGCGGCGCAGGCGCTCCTGCACGAACGCGGCCGACAGGGAACCGGGGTCGTGGTGGAAGAGGGCGACGGCCGAGTAGTGGGCGGCGGCCCGGGCCCCCTCCTCGCCCGCGATGCCGGTCGCCCAGGTCAGGAAGTCGACGTCCACGGGCGCCTGCTCGGCGGTCCGGCGCAGCAGCTTCAGCATCGGGAAGGGCGGGGTGCGGCGCAGCACGCCGTGGTGCCGCAGCCGCAGTCGGGCGGCCTCCAGGGGTGGGATCGGGGCGAGCGGCCCGAGCAGGCCGCGCTGCTTGAGCCAGGTCCAGTGCGGGCCGCCGTTGTAGAGGGCGTGCGGGCCCTCGTTCGTGCGGTAGGGGCCCTCGGCGGTGCGGGCCCGGCCGCCGAGGGTGTGGTGGGCTTCGTGGATGGTGACCTTGGCGCCCGCCTCGGCGGCGGTGATGGCGGCGGTCAGTCCGGCGAAGCCGCCGCCGATGACGGTGATGCGGTGCATGGCTGGGGGTCTCCCTCGGGTCGGGGTCGCCTTCTGCGAGTACGACCGACCGAGGGCCCCGGAATGTGACATGGCCGGTGTTCTCGCAGGTCAGGGCCGGTTGTCAGTGGTGGGGTGAACCATGGGGGCATGGCGAGGAGAGCAGCGGGCGGTACGGGTGTGAAGGGCGCGCGGCGACCGGAGATCCGGCTGCCCGCGCTGGAGCCGTTCACGGGCGGCGGGCTGGAGCCGGACGGGGACTACGACGGGCTGGAGTTCCGGGAGGCGGATCTCGCGGGGCAGGACGGGTCGGGGTCCCGCTTCCTGGACTGCGCCCTGACGGAGTGCGCGCTGGACGAGGTCGGGCTGCGGCACGCCTCCGTCCTGGACTCGGTCCTCACCGGGGCCCGGGGCGTCGGCACCAATCTCGCCGAGGCGACGCTGCGCGACGTCGAGCTGGTCGACGCCCGTCTCGGGGGGACGCAGATGCACGCGGCGGTGCTGGAGCGGGTGCTGATCCGCGGCGGCAAGATCGACTATCTGAACCTGCGCATGGCCCGGCTCAGAGACGTCGTCTTCGAGGGCTGCGTCCTCGTCGAGCCGGACTTCGGCGGTGCCCGCCTGGAGCGCGTGGAGTTCGTGGACTGCGCGCTGAAGGGCGCCGACCTTCACGCGGCGACCCTCAAGGACGTCGACCTGCGCGGTGCCGTGACGCTGGAGATCAGCCGCGGCCTGGACCGGCTGGCCGGGGCGGTGATCAGCACGGGCCAACTGCTGGACCTGGCACCGGTGCTGGCCATGCAGTGGGGGATCAGGGTGGAGGACTGATCACCCGCTCAACTCCCGTACCAGCCCCAGGTTCCCGCCCGTTCCGGGCAGTCGTAGGACTGGTGCAGTGCGATCAGGGCGTTGATCAGGCGCGGGTCCACCTCGTGGCTCAGCAGCCGGTAGTCCTCGGCCACCGCGCGGAAGACGAGATGGGCGCGGCGTGAGGTGTCGCGCCAGATGACGCGGCGCGGCGGTCCGAAGCCGTCGCCGTCTCCCGCCAGAAGGACCCAGATCAACAACAGCAGGTACACCGGAAAACCGACGGGCCACCACAGCGCCCACCACACCAGCCGGCCCTGGTACCCCTGGAGGGCGGGGCCGGCCACCGGCTCGACGGTCCAGCGCCTGCGGCCCCAGTGGAAGGCGCGGCGGCGCCGCAGCGTGATCCGCCCGAGCGGCGCGCCGTGGGGATCCAGCACCTGGTACACCGCCGGGCGCCCGCTCAGCCGGGAACCCAGGACCTGCTCCGTGACCACGCGGGCGACCGGCGTCCCGTCCTCGGCGCGCAGATGGAAGGCCCGCAGCGAGTGGAGCCGGTCGGGAGCGGGACTGTCGGGGTCACGGCACAGCCGGACGGAGGTGCCCTCCCCCGGCCCGTCGCCGCCGACGACGGCCGGTGGGTGCACCCTGTAGTCCAGCCCGTAGGTCACACGCCCCTGCGTCATGCTCCCGCTCTCCCCGTGTCAGGTACTGATCACGGCCAAGCGTGTCACCGCGGGCGTCGGCTCCGTCAGGAGACCCTGGGGAAACGCGCCTGGAGGGTCCAGATCGCGGGGTTCTCGGCGAGGTCGTCATGCAGGTCGGTGAGGTCGGCGATCAGGTCGTGCAGGAAGTCGCGGGCCTCTCGGCGCAGTTCGGTGTGGGAGAAGGTCAGGGGAGCTTCCTCCGCCGGCATCCAGTCGGCCTCGATGTCCACCCACCCGAAGCGGCGCTCGAAGAGCATCCGGTCGGTCGACTCGGTGAAGTCCAGCTCCGCCCGCTGGGGCCGGGACGCCCGCGAGCCCGCCGGGTCCCGGTCGATCCGCTCGACGATGTCGCACAGCGCCCACGCGAAGTCGAGCACCGGCACCCATCCCCAGGCTGTGGACACTTCACGGTCCGTCTTGGTGTCCGCCAGATAGACGTCACCGCAGAACAGGTCGTGCCGCAGGGCACGGACGTCCGCGCGGCGGTAGTCGGTCTGCGGCGGGTCGGGGAAGCGGTTGGAGAGGGCGTAGCCGATGTCGAGCACGGGTGTGATGGTGTCACGCGCCCGTACCATCGCGATCGTGGCCCGATCTGTGCGTCTTGTCCCCGCGCTGACCGCCGTTTCGATAGCCCTGGCCCTCACCGCGTGCGGCGGAGTCCACGGCGCTCCGGGCGGCTCCGGCGTACGCGACCCGTACTTCCCGAAGGCGGGCAACGGCGGCTATGACGTCACCCACTACGGCCTGCGCCTCGACTACGACCCGCGCGCACACCAGCTCGCCGGCAGGGCCACCCTCACCGCACGGGCCACCGAGGCCCTCTCCGCCTTCAACCTCGACCTGCTCGGCCTGGAGGTCGGGAAGGTCACCGTCGGCGGCGAGACCGCCCGCTGGAACCGTGCCGGGCAGGAGCTCACCGTCCGGCCGCGCGAGGATCTCGACGAGGGCGAGACGTTCCGCGTGACCGTCAGTTACACCGGGGCGCCCGAGACCGTCACCGACCCGGACGGCTCACGGGAGGGCTGGCTGCGCACGACGGAGGGGGCGCTCGCGCTGGGCGAGCCCAACGGGGCGATGGCCTGGTTCCCCGGCAACCACCACCCCTCCGACAAGGCGGCGTACGACCTCACGGTGACCGTGCCGCGGGGGCTGCGGGCCGTCTCCAACGGGGAGTTGCGCGGCGAGACGACCGCGCGAGGCCGGACGACGTTCACCTGGCGCACCGCCGAGCCGATGGCGAGCTACCTCGCCACGCTCGCGATCGGTGACTTCGACATCAGCCGCTCCACCGCCCGGGACGGTCTGCCCGTGTACACGGCGGTCGACCCCGTGGAGAAGGAGGCGAGCCGCGCGGTCCTCGCGCGCATCCCCGAGGTGCTGCGCTGGGCGGAGCGGCGCTTCGGCCCGTACCCCTTCTCCGCCACCGGCGCGATCGTCGACCGCGCGGCCGGCATCGGCTACGCCCTGGAGACCCAGACGCGCCCCGTCTTCCCCGGCGCCCCCGACATCACCCTCCTCGTCCACGAGCTCGCCCACCAGTGGTACGGCGACTCCGTGACGCCGAAGAGCTGGCGGGACATGTGGCTCAACGAGGGTTTCGCGACGTACGCGGAGTGGATGTGGGAGGAGGACCACGGCGGCCAGACGGCGCAGGAGACCTTCGACGCGCTGAACGACCACGGGGAGCGGACCTACGAGGGCCTCTGGTCCTTCCCGCCCGGGACACCCCCGGACGCCGCGCACCTCTCCGAAGCCCCCGTCTACCAGCGCGGCGCCATGGTCCTGCACCAGGTCCGCCTGGCGGTGGGCGACGAGGTGTTCGGCGACATCCTCCGGGGGTGGGCGGCGGCCCACCGCCATGGGAACGCCGGCACGGCCGACTTCACGGCGTACGTCGAGAAGCAGGCGCCCGGGAAGGACTTCGACGGGATCTGGGAGGACTGGCTGTACGGCGAGGGGAAGCCACAAGCCACCTCTAGCGCGCGCTGAGTTCCTTGCGGAGCACCGCACACGGGCGTTTCATCTGCAGGTCCTCGCGACGGTCGATGACCTCGTAGCCGAGGGCGGTCCAGAAGGCCAGGGCCTTCGGGTTGTTGTCGAGGACGGCGAGGCGCGCGGCGGTGCGGTCGGCCGCGCGGAAGCGGTCCTCGACGAGGGTGGCCAGGCGGCGGCCGTGGCCCTGGCCGTGCAGGCGGGCGTCCACCAGCAGGAGGCCGATCCACGGGTCCGGGTCGGCGGGGTCGGGGTGGTGGGCGAGGGTGATCGCGATCCCGGTCAGATGGCCGAAGCTGCGGGCGAGCAGGACCTCGGTGCCGGGCTGGGTCCATTCCTCCGACAGGGCGTGTGCCACCTGCTCCGGGCGGATGTCGTGCGGGTCGGGGAAGTCGCCGGTGAGGGTGTGGAACGCGTGGTTGGAGGCGTGGAGGGCCGTGAGTTCCGTGAGGAGGCGGTCGGGGAGGGGGTGGCCGGGGGGTGGTGGGAGCAGGGGTTCGAGGATCACGTCGGGAACGTATCGCGGGCGGGGCGGAGGGGCGCGGACGAGGACGGGGAAGCCCCCGGGCCGATGGACCGGCGCCGGGGGCTTCTGCCACAGGTGGGGGCGTCCGTCAGACGTTCACACCGAAGTCCTGGGCGATGCCGACCAGGCCCGAGGCGTAGCCCTGGCCGACCGCGCGGAACTTCCACTCCGCGCCGTTGCGGTACAGCTCGCCGAAGACCATGGCCGTCTCCGTGGCGGCGTCCTCCGACAGGTCGTAGCGCGCGATCTCGGCGCCGCCGGCCTGGTTGACGATGCGGATGTAGGCGTTGCGGACCTGGCCGAAGTTCTGCGAGCGGTTCTCGGCGTCGTAGATGGACACCGGGAAGACGATCTTGTCGATGTCGGCCGGGAGGGCGGCGAGGTTGACGTTGATCGCCTCGTCGTCGCCGGCGCCCTCACCCGTGCGGTTGTCACCGGTGTGGACGATGGTGTTGTCCGGCGTCTGCTTGTTGTTGAAGAAGACGAAGTGGGCGTCCGAGTAGACCTTGCCCTGCGTGTTGACCGCGATCGCGGAGGCGTCGAGGTCGAAGTCCGTGCCGGTGGTGGTGCGGACGTCCCAGCCGAGGCCCACGGTGACGTCGGTCAGGCCCGGAGCCTCCTTGGTGAGCGAGACGTTGCCACCCTTGGACAGGCTTACAGCCATTGTTGGGAGTCCCTTCCCTCGTTTACGTACGGCAAAGAAGCTACAGCTACCCCCATGAACGTGGAGAGGGGTACGCGAGGTTCCAGGTCCTTTACTTTCTTTACGCGCGATTATTCGGGTGACGTGGACCGGTCAGGAGCGGGAACATGGAGGGCATGTCCGGTCCCCACGTCATCCGCGGCTCCGTCTCCCTGCCCGAGGCCGAGCTCATCTGGCGTTTCTCGCGGTCGTCGGGGCCGGGCGGGCAGCACGTCAACACCAGTGACTCGAAGGTGGAGCTCGGCTTCGACCTGGCGAGGACCGAGGCGCTGCCCGAGGTGTGGAAGAAGCGGGCACTGGAGCGGCTGGCCGGGCGCCTGGTCGACGGGGTCGTCACCGTACGTTCCTCCGAGCACCGCTCCCAGTGGCGCAACCGCGAGGCCGCCGCCGTACGCCTCGCCGCGCTCCTGGCCGAGGCCACCGCACCCCCGCCCAAGCCCCGCAAGCCGACCCGGATCCCCCGGGGCATCAACGAGCGGCGGCTGCGCGAGAAGAAGCAGCGCTCGGAGACCAAGCGGGGCCGCTCCGCACGGAACTGGAACTAGGTCAGCTCCAGCCGGACCAGGTCAGCTCCAGCACTCCGACCGTCTGGCCCCCGCTGACCTCCCCGTTCCGGCGGAAGCCGAGCCCCAGGTAGAAGCCCTCGGGGCCGTCGGGGCCGGGATGCCAGGTGACGTAGAGCTCCTTGGTGCCGCGCCGGCGCAGTTCCGCCCCGACCGACTCGACGGCGAAGCGGCCGTAGCCCCTGCCCTGCTCCCCGGCCGCGATGTTCAGCCGCCACAGGCCCGAGCGCAGCACGCTGCCGTCCTCGTGCCAGTCGATGTCGAAGAAGGCCATGAGGAAGCCGACCGGGCGGTCGCCGTCGACGATCAGGCGCGGCCAGGCGACGCCGGGGTGCACATAGGCCTCGGCGAGGGACTTCACGACCGGGGCGACCGCGTGTTCCTGGTCGGGGCGGACGCGGATGCCGAGTGCGGCGTCGAGGTTCCCGGCGGTGATCTCTTCGAGGCGAGGGCCCGTCGTTGTCATGCGCGCACCCTAGGGGTGCCGAATCACCCCGGGCCACCGGGTTTACGCCCTACCCCAAATGCCGGTACCGCCCCCGGAAGTACGTCAGCGGTCCGCCGTCCGCGCTCGGGACCCGGGCCGTCAGGACGCGGCCGATGACCAGGGTGTGGTCGCCGGCCCGGACCCGTTGCTCGGTGCGGCACTCCAGGACGGCCAGGGCGCCGCCGACCAGGGGCGCGTCGGTGTACTCGCCGCGCGTGTACGGGATGTCCGCGAAGAGCAGGCGGTCGCTGACGCGGCCCTTCATCGCGAAGCGGCCGGCGATGTGCCGCTGGCTCTCGGAGAGGACCGAGACCGCCCACAGGGGCTGCTCGTCGAGCAGCTCGTCCATGCGGGAGCCCTCGCGCAGGCTCACCAGCACCAGGGGCGGGTCCAGGGACACCGACATGAAGGCCGTGGCCGTCATGCCCACGTCCTCGCTGCCCGGCGCCGAGGGGTCGTCCGGGTCGAGCGGCGGCTCCTGCGCGGTCACCAGGACCACGCCTGAGGCCAGCCGGGACATGGCGGCGCGGAACTCGTCGTTGCTCACCCCCTCAGCATGCCCGGAGGCGGGCGGCGGCATGATCGGGGATGTGGCAGTGGGAGTGTTCGGCACGCCCGAAACGCTAATCTTCCTCTCCGGCGCCCCGCATCGGGCTCCCGCCCGATCACGGTCTTAGGACTCCCGACGGACTACCGACGGACCCCCGAAGGCCGCGGCGGAAAATATGTGCGCAACCTGACAAAGTTTGCGTTCGGTAGCCGCACGTGAAGAACGCTGAAACTCCACTCAATTGTTCAGGTTTGCCTGTGACTTGAGTCACAAGGGGCAGGAATTGTTGACCCTGTGTACCGAGTGGGCAGCGCGCTGTGATTCAGTGGCTGGGAAGCTGCCAGGACGATACGCCGATGAGAACCCTTGATTCGCTGCGAGGTCTCGGGGGGAGGGCGAGCATGGAGACCGAGTCGGAGCCCTACGTCCGCCTTGCCTCCCTGCGGCAACTGCACCAGGTCATGGCCGACATGAACACGGCCCGCAGCCTGGCGGACACACTGCAGACCGTCGCGGAGGGCGTCGTCGCCGCCCTCGGGTACGAGCTGGCGTGCGTGAACCTCGTACGGCCCGACGGCGACCTGGTCGTCGCCGCCTTCGCCGGGAACCCCGCCGCCGAGGCCCTCATCACCGGCCGCGTCGGCTCGCGCGAGTCCTGGGAACGCCGCCTCGGCATGGGCGAGCACTGGGGCGACCTCGTGTTCATACCGCACACCGAAGGCTGGGTCCTCGACGACGACGACGTCCCGCAGTGGTACACCGACGGCCCCGCCCCCCGCTTCGAGGACGAGTGGCACCCGGCCGACCGGCTCTTCGCGCCGATGTACGCGCCCGGCCCGCAGGGCAGCGCGGCCTGCGGCGAGCTGATCGGCGTGCTGTCCGTGGACCGGCCGCGCAACGGCCGCCGCCCCGGCGCCTGGGGCCGCGAGGCGCTCCAGATGTACGCCTTCCAGGCCGCCATCGCGATCAGCAACGCCCGGCTGCGCGCCAACATGCAGCGGGCACTCGTCCGGCTGGAGCGCGAGCAGCAGGCACTGCGGGCGAGTGAGGAAAGCTTCAGGCAGGCCTTCGAGTACGCCCCGTCCGGCATGGCCATCGCCGAGATGGGCGGCGACCAGCACGGCCGGATCCTGCGCACGAACGACGCCCTGTGCCGGCTGCTCGGGCGCCCCGCGTCCGCGATGCGCCGCTACTCGTTCTCCGACCTGGTCCACCCCGAGGACATAGGCACGCTCCTGCGCACCTCCGCCGAGGGCGGCCGCGCCGAGCTCCGCCTCGGCCGCCGGGACGGCACCTACGTCTGGGTCAGCCTGCGCAACAGCGTGGTCGCGGACGCCGCCGACGGCCCGCGCTTCCTCCTCACCCACGTCGAGGACATCGAGGAGCGCAAGCGCCGCGAACTCCAGCTCGCCCACCGCGCCTCCCACGACTCGCTCACGGGCCTGCCGAACTCCGCCGAGCTGCGCTCCCGACTGTCCGCGCGCCTGTGTCAGCGCGCCGCTCCGTCTTCCGCCGTCGCCGAGTCCCACGACGCGGCCTACGGTCATCCCGACTTCGACGTGGTCGGGCCCGGCTTCGACTTCCGGCAGGGTGTGGAGCCGTACGACGCCTACGACCACCACGTGCACACCGTCGCCCCGGACGGGGCCCACGACGACGGCACGAAGGGCCTCGCCGTGCTCTTCTGCGACCTCGACGGCTTCAAGTCGATCAACGACCGGTTCGGGCACAACGCGGGTGACGCGGTTCTCATCGAGGTCGCCCGCCGGCTGAGCAACGGCGTCCGCGACGGCGACACCGTCGCCCGGCTCGGTGGTGACGAATTCGTCATCCTCGCCGACGGGCTCGGCCGGGCCGACGCGCAGGACCTCGCGGTCCGTCTCCGCAACGAGATCATCCAGCCCATCCGCGCCGAGGGGCGGGCCGTCCGGGTGGGCGCCAGTTTCGGCATCGGATGGGCACACTGTGGAATGACCGCGGACGAAGTGTTGAAATCCGCTGACGAGCGGATGTACGTCGAGAAACGATCTCGTCCCAAACAACACAGACGCGCGGGCTGAGCCCCAGGTCAGCGAGTGGATGCGGTCTGAGTCACCCGTTTGGGTCACTGGGAGCGGGTAGGCTCGCTCTCTCACGACCCGTACCGCATGCACCGCACCTGATTTAGGAGACCAAGGGATGACGCCCGGCAACAACGGCGCGAGCACGCCCGAGGACGACGACCCGTTCGGTTATCTCTACGCCGACGGGCAGGCCAACGGGGCCCAGCCGCCGTCCGGGGGCTACGGCTACCCGAACTCGGTCAACCGGGTGCGGGCGGTCGGCACACGCCAGTACGGCCAGCAGCCGCAGGCGAGCCAGACCGCCCCGTACGGCCAGGTCCCGCAGCAGAGTGCTCCCGGCCGGCCGAACGCGCACTACGCGGCACCGGAGACGCTGCCCGGCGGTGCCCCCACCGCGCAGCAGCAGGTGCCGGGCGGCGGCGGTGGCCGTGGTGGTCGCGGGCCGAACACCAAGGGCCTGCTGATCGGCGCGATCGCGGTGGTCGCCGCGGTCGTCATCGGCATCGGCGTGGCCATGCTGGGCGGCGGGAAGGACGACAAGGACTCGGGCAACGAGGCCGGCGCGGCCCCGGCCCAGTCGCAGCAGTCGAAGCCGAGCCCGTCGCCGAGCAAGGGCGGCGAGAGCAAGGTCGACCTGCCGGAGATCGACGCCAAGGCCCTGCGCCTCGGCGGTGGCGCGACCCTCGCCCAGGACGTCAAGGGAGCCCAGTCCGACGGCGGCATCTACGTGGGGAACCTCAACCAGGTCGGTTCCTCGGTCACCTGGACGGTCAACGGGATCCCCAAGGACGGTGCCTACACCGTCTTCGCCCGTTACAGCACGGTCGACGAGGACCAGGAGATGACCCTCACGGTCAACGGCAAGCCGTTCGGCAGCAAGCTGAACATGGGCAACTTCACCCACACCTCGGACGGCGACTTCACCAAGGGCTGGACGAAGACCTACGCCTGGCCGACCCTCAACAAGGGCACCAACACGATCACGGTCTCCTGCCAGGACGGCGACAAGTGCAACGTCCTGCTGGACCAGCTGTGGCTGAAGGCGGGCCAGGTCAAGGACTGAGCCGGCTCGGACCTAGGCCGCGCTGACCTCCCCCGAAACCGCCACCCGCCCCAGCAGCTCCTCGTACACCCCCCGGTCGAACTCCCCGGCCACCGGTGCTGCCACCGTCGCCGCGGACAACGCTGTCGCGCGAGCCAGGCGGTCCGGCCAGGGGAGGTGGTCCACCAGCCCCGACAGCAGGCCCGCCACCGCCGAGTCGCCCGCGCCCGTCGGGTTGCCTCGGACCGAGGTCGGTGGGGTGGCTCGCCAGCGGCCCTCTCGGGTCGCGGCCAGGAGGCCTTCGGGGCCGAGGGACGCCACGACCGCCGCCGCGCCCCGGCGGCGGGCGTCCTGCGTGGCGCGCAGGGGCTCGTGGGAGCCGGTGAGTTCCGCCAGTTCGTCGGCGTTCGGCTTGATGATGTCCGGGCGGGCCGCGACACCCCGGCGCAGGGGCTCGCCGCTCGTGTCCAGGAGGACCGGGACTCCAGCGGCACGGGCCGTACGGACCAGGCCGGCGTACGCACCGACCGGCACGCCCGGGGGCAGGCTCCCGCACAGCGCCACCGCGGAGACGGACGGCAGCAGGTCCTGGTAGACCTCCTGGAAGGCCGACCATTCGGCGGGCGAGACCATCGGGCCCGGTTCGTTGAGCTGCGTCGTGTCGCCGGTCTGCTCGTCGACCACGGCGATCGTGCGGCGGGTGGCGCCCGTGACCGGGACCAGCGCGTCCACCACGCCCGGCACCGACGCGAGCCGCTCCTGCACGACCCGTCCCGTCGCCCCGCCCGTGAAACCGGTCACCGTCACCTCGTGCCCGAGCGCCGCGAGCACCCGGGCCACGTTGACGCCCTTGCCGCCGGGGCGTTCCGTCACCTCGGAGACGCGGTGGGAGGCGTGCGGCCTGAGCGACCCCACGCGGTAGGTGATGTCGAGAGCGGTGTTCAGCGTGACCGTGAGGATCACCTGGGCCGACCTCCCCCGAGAATGCGCTTGCCGCCGTGAATGTTCAGGTAGTCCGATCATGCCAAAGAGACGGCGGTCGGCCCAGTCCTGGCGTCGGCCACCGTCTCCCTACTGCGGGACGGATCAGTGCAGTTGGGGACCGACCACCCATTCGCCGCGGCGCATCACGCCCTTGAGCTCGTAGTCCGCGTCCAGGAGCACCAGATCCGCGTCCTTGCCGGGCTCCAGGGAGCCGATCCGGTCGTCCATGCCGAGGAGCCGGGCCGGGGTGGCCGAGAGGGCCGTCACCGCGTCCTCGACGGACAGGCCGTCGACCGTGACCGCCCGCTTGAACGCGCGGTCCAGGGTGAGGGTCGAGCCGGCGATCGTGCCGTCCGCCAGCAGGCGGGCCACGCCGTCCGCGACCTCCACCTCCAGCGGGCCCAGCCAGTAGCGCCCGTCACCGAAACCGGCCGCGTCCATCGCGTCCGTGATGAACGCCACCCGGTCCGCACCCGCGCGGTGGAACGCCAGCTGGAGTGCGGCGGGGTGCAGATGCGTGCCGTCGTTGATCAGCTCGACCGTGATCCGGTCGTCCTCCAGGAGCGCGGCGATGGGGCCGGGGGAGCGGTGGCCGAGCGGCGGCATCGCGTTGAAGAGGTGGGTGGCGACCGTCGCGCCCGCGTCGATGGCCTCGACCGTCTGCTCGTACGTCGCGTCCGTGTGGCCGATCGCCGCGATCACGCCGTGTTCGGCCAGGAGGCGTACGGAGTCGGTGCCGCCGGGGAGTTCCGTGGCCAGCGTGACCATTTTCGCCCTGCCCCGGGCCGCGTCGATCAGTTTGCGGACCTCCGCCGGGTCGGGGTCGCGCAGCAGTGCCTCGGAGTGCGCGCCCTTGCGGCAGGGGGAGATGAACGGGCCCTCGAAGTGGATGCCGGCGATCTCGCCCTGCTCGGCCAGCTCGCTCAGCAGTCCCGCGCGCTGGGCGAGGAAGTCCATGTCGCCGGTGACGGTCGAGGCGACCAGGGTGGTCGTGCCGTGCAGGCGGTGGGTGTGGATGCCCTTGAGGATGTCCTCGGCCGACCCGGAGGTGAAGGAGGCTCCGCCGCCGCCGTGGTTGTGGATGTCGATGAAGCCGGGCAGTAGGTAGTGGCCGGTCACGTCGATGATCTGGGCGTTTTCGGGGGCGGTGGCGGTGATGCGGGTGCCGTCGATGATCAGTCGGCCGTTTTCGACGGTTCCGGTGGGGAGTACTACCGTCGCGCCGGTCAGGACCGTGGGCTGTCCGGCCGTCGCGGGATGCGGGTGCGTCGTGGCTGGTCGCGCAGTTCCCCGCGCCCCTGGGTGGGCTGCCATCAGGGCGTTACCTCCATGCGGTCGGTCGATGCCAGAAGATCCCAGGCCAGCAGGCCCGCCCCCAGGCAACCGGCGCTGTCCCCCAGGGCCGCGGGGACGAGTGACGGCTGTTTCTGGAAGGTGACGCGGTGACGGATGGCTTCCCGTAGCGGGGTGAACAGGGTTTCTCCCGCTTCGGCGAGGCCCCCGCCGATGATCAGGGTGCGTGGGTCCAGCAGAGTCAGGGCAGTGACCAGGCCGTCGGCGAGGGCATCGACCGCCACCTGCCAGACCTTGAGTGCCCTGGGGTCGCCGCAGTCCACCGCCTTCGCGCAGTCCGCCGCGTCCGCCCCCGGGTCCCCGCAGGCCGCGGCCCAGGCCTCGCTGACCGCCGCCGCCGAGGCGAAGCGCTCCAGGCAGCCGTGCTGGCCGCAGGGGCACGGTGTCCCGCCGGGGCGTACGACGATGTGGCCGATCTCGCCCGCGAAGCCGTGCGCGCCCGCCTCGACCCGGCCGTCGACGCCGATGGCGCCCGCGATGCCGGTGCCCAGCGCGACGAACAGGAACCGGTCCGCGCCCCGGCCCGCGCCGACCCGGCCCTCGGCGAGGCCGCCGGTGCGCACGTCGTGGCCGAGGGCGACCGGGACGCCCAGCCGTTCCGTCAGCAGATCGCGCAGGGGGAGGTCGCGCCAGCCGAGGTTCGCCGCGTAGACGGCGACGCCCCGCGCCTCGTCGACGATGCCGGGGACGGCCACGCCGGCGGCGGACGCGGGCGTGCCGAAGTGCTCGGCGCCGTACGCGTGCAGCTCGGCGGCGAAGTCGAGGATGCCCGCGACCACGGCGTCCGGTCCCTGCGCGCGGCCGGTGGCCCGGCGGGCCCGGTGCAGGACCTCGCCCTCCGGCCCGGCCAGGGCGGCCTTCATTCCGGTGCCGCCCACGTCGAGGGCGATGACATGTCTCACGGAGAACAGTGTGACCCGGGGACCCGCAAGAGGTCTAGTCCACTCACGTGGTGTAGACCTTAATCCGCATATCGAAAAGTTTCAGTGGCGGTGACGCCAGGGTTGGGGAAGAACAGCGGTGCAGCGGCGGCGGATGGCAGGAACGATCGCGGTGGTGTCCGCACTGGGCATGACGGCGGTCCTCGGCGGCTGTGGCGTCACGGGCGGCTCCGCCGACGTGACCCTGAAGCTGGTCGCCGCCGACTACGGCGACAGTGCGGCCAACAGCTCGAAGAAGTACTGGGACAAGCTGGTAGAGGAGTACGAGGCCGACCACCCCGGCGTCAAGATCGACGTCAGCGTCTACTCCTGGAACGACGTCGACCGCAAGGTCAGGGAGATGGTCGCCGCCGGCGACCCGCCGGACATGGCGCAGATCGGCGCGTACGCCGACTACGCGGCGCAGAACCAGCTCTACAAGGCCGACGACCTGCTCTCCATACCCGTGCAGGCCGACTTCGTCGGGCAGCTGGCCTCCGCGGGACAGGTCAAGGGCGTGCAGTACGGCATGCCGTTCGCCTCCTCCACCCGCGTGCTGTTCTACAACAAGACCCTCTTCGCCAAGGCCGGCATCACCCCGCCCAAGACCTGGGACGACCTGGCCGACGACGCCGAGGCGCTCAAGGACGAGGGCGTGAAGTACCCCTACGCGCTGCCCCTCGGCCCGGAGGAGGCCCAGGCCGAGACCATGCAGTGGATGCTCAGCGGCGGGGGCGGCTACGCCGACACCGTCGGCAGTTACGGCATCGACTCGCCGGAGAACATCGACACCTTCTCCTGGCTGAAGAACGAACTGGTCGCCAAGGACCTGACCGGGCCGGTGGCGCCCGGCGAGCTCAACCGGGCCGCCGCGTTCGCCGCCTTCGCCAAGGGCGAGGTCGGCATGCTCAACGGCCACCCCTCCCTGATGAAGATCGCCGCCAAGAACGGCGTCGAGTACGGCATGGTGCCGACGCCCGGCAAGGACGGGACGAGCAAGTCCACGCTCGGTGTCGCCGACTGGATGACGGCCTTCCGGAAGAACGGCCACCGCGACCAGGTCGGCGACTTCCTCGACTTCGTCTACAGCGAGAAGAACGTGCTGGCCTTCTCCCGCGAGTACGACCTGCTGCCGGTCACCAGCTCCGCGTCCCAGACCATGGCCGCCTCCGGCCGGGACCGGCACCTCAAGCCGTTCCTGGAGGAACTGCCGGCCTCCGAGCTCTACCCGGTCGGCAAGACCTCCTGGGCCGGCATCAGCGTCCAGGTCAAGAAGCAGATCGGCAAGGCCGTCGCCCCCACCGGCAGTCCCTCGGGCGTCCTGGGTCACCTGCAGGCCGTGGCGACCCGGGCGGAGAGCGCGGAGTAGTCCCGCTGTCGGTGGCGGGCGTTACGGTGCCTGGCATGGACGAGGACACGGGTGACGAGCGGCTCGGGCGCAGGGAGCGGGACATCCTCGCGCTCGAACGCCGCGGTTTCTCCGGGCCCGGCGCGAAGGAACGGGTCATACGGGAGGAGCTGGGCCTCGCCCCCGTGCGCTACTACCAGCTCCTCAACGCACTGCTGGACGACCCCCGGGCCCTGGCCCACGACCCGGTGACGGTGAACCGGCTGCGGCGGATCCGGGAGACGCGCCGGGCCGAACGCTGACAGGGCTCACGACAGCCGGCCGGCCAGCGCGCTGAGCAGGCGCACGACACCCTCGGGGCCGTCCACCACCAGGTCCGCCCGCTCCCTCAGCTCGGTCACCTCGTCGCTGCCGCTGCACACCAGCAGGCCCGGCGTGCCGTCCGAGCGGAGCTTGTCGACGGCCGCGTAGGCGGGCAGATCGCCCAGGTCGTCGCCGGCGAAGAGGACGGACCCGGCGCCGATCTCGCGGGCGAACCCGGCGAGGGCGGCGCCCTTGTCCATGCCGGGCGGGCGCAGTTCGAGGACCATGCGGCCGGGCTCCACGATCAGGCCGTGGCGGCCGGCCAGGCCGGCGAGCGGTTCGCGCAGGAAGTCCAGCGTGGCCTGCGGGTCGGCGGCCCGGCGGGTGTGCACCGCCACGGACCGGCCCTTCTCCTCGACCCAGGTCCCCTGCGACGCGCCGAGCCGTTCGAGGAGCTCGGGCAGCTCGGCGCGGACCGCGGCGACGCCGGGATGCGGCTCGGGGGCGCTGACCTCGCCGGTGCGGGCGTCCCAGCGCTCGGCGCCGTAGTGGCCGAGGACCACGAGGTGCTCCAGGCCCGGCACGTCCGCGAAGCCGCCGTTGCGCACCGCGACCTCGGCCGGCCGGCCGGTGATCACCGCCACGGCGGCCACCTTCGGCGCGAGCGCGGCCAGCGCGGGCACGGCGTCCGGGTGGGCCCGGGCCTTCTCGGGGTCGGCGACGATCGGCGCGAGCGTCCCGTCGAAGTCGAGGCCGATCAGCGCCTGGCCGGGGCGTGCGAGGAGGGCGTCCAGACCCTCCTGGCCCGCCTTCGTCGTGGGAGGGGGCAGCGGCTGCGCCGCCGGTGTGGTGCCGCTCATCCGCCGCTCAGCCCCTCAACGCGTCGAGCTGGTCCAGGAACCACTGCGCCGGAGGCAGCGCGGTCGCCGCCGCGGCCAGCCGCTTGCTGCGCTCGGCGCGCTCCTCCGGGCGCATCGACAGCGCCTCGTGGAGGGCCGTCGCCGTCCCCGTCACGTCGTACGGGTTCACCACGATCGCGTCCTCGCCCAGCTCCTCGAACGCCCCGGCCTCCCGGGACAGCACCAGCGCGCAGCCCGCGTCGGAGACGACCGGGACCTCCTTGGCGACGAGGTTCATGCCGTCCCGGATGGGGTTGACGAGCGCCACGTCGGCCAGCCGGTACGCGGCCAGGGAGCGGGCGAAGTCGTCCTTGAGGTTGAGGAGGACCGGGGTCCACCCCGGCGTCCCGTACTCGGCGTTGATCTCCTCCGAGACCCGCCGCACCTCCGCCGTGTAGTCCCGGTAGACCGCGAGGTCCTGCCGCGAGGGATACGCGAAGGCCACGTGCACCACGCGCTCGCGCCACTCGGCGTGGGTCTGAAGCAGCCGGCGGTAGGCCAGCAGGCCGCGCACGATGTTCTTCGACAGCTCCGTGCGGTCGACCCGGACGATGGTGCGGCGGCCCTCGCCGATCTCCTCCCGGAGCGCGGCCATCCGCTCCTCGACGTCCTGCTCGTGCGACCGCTTGCGCAGGAAGTCCGCGTCGGCCCCCAGTCCGTGCACGCCGATCCGAGTGCCGCCGAGCCCGCCGGCGAACTGCTCGGCGCATGCGGTGAACGCGTCCGCCCAGCGCTGCGTGAGGAAGCCCAGCCGGTCCGCGCCCAGCATGCCGCGCAGCACCTGCCCGGCCACGTCGTCCGGCAGCATCCTGAAGTACTCGGGCGGCGCCCACGGCGTGTGCGAGAAGTGGCCGATCCTGAGGTCCGGCCGCAGCTCGCGGAGCATGCCCGGCACCAGCGTCAGGTGGTAGTCCTGCACCACCACCGCCGCGCCCTGCGCCGCCTCCTCGGCCAGCGCCTCGGCGAACGCCCGGTTGTAGGTCTCGTACGACGTCCACTGGCGCCGGAACGCGTCGTCGAAGACCGGCTCCAGCGGCGTCTGGTAGATCATGTGGTGCACGAACCACAGCACGGAGTTGGCGATGCCGTTGTACGCGTCCGCGTGCACGTCGGCCGGGATGTCCAGCATCCGCACGCCGTCCTCGCCGACGCCCCGCCGGACCGCCTCGCGGTCGCCGTCGGACAGCGCCGAGCACACCCACAGCGCGTCCGCGTCCGAGCCGATCGCGGACAGGCCCGAGACCAGCCCGCCGCCGCCGCGCTTGGCGTTCAGCGAACCGTCCTCGCCCACCGTGTACGAGACCGGACCGCGGTTGGAGGCGACCAGCACCTGTGCAGCACCGTACGTCGAAGCCATACGCCTCAACCTAGCCCGGCCCGGAAACGCTCAAACGTACGGCCCTGCCCCACCCGGCCGAAAACGACCCCGGTCAGGCCGCTCTCCGCGCCTGGTACTCGGCGATCTCCACCATCGGCGGACGCTCCTCGGTGTCCACGGAGTACGTCCGCGGCTCGAAGCCGTCGCCGCCCCGCTCGAACTGCGTCAGGGACGGCCGGATCAGATGCCCGCGGGCCAGCCGCAGCTGGGCCGTGCGGTAGATCGCGGCGGCCATCCGGCCCAGCGCCTGCCCGTCCTGGTGCCGGTGCTTGCGCACGCCGACATCCACCTGGGCGAGGGCGTCGAGGCCCACCAGGTGCAGCGCGTCGACCAGCATGCCAAGCTCGACGCCGTAGCCGACGGGGAACGGCAGCTGCTCCAGCAGCGAGCGGCGGGCCGCGTACTCGCCGCCGAGCGGCTGCACGAAGCCGGCCAGCTGCGGCCAGTGCATGTTGAGCAGCGGGCGGGCCATCAGCTCCGTGACCCGGCCGCCCTGCCCGGCGGCCCCGCCGAGCGGACGGTCGTACATGCCCTTCACCAGGGCGACGTCCGGGTCGGTGAGCAGCGGGCCCACGATCCCGGAGACGAACTCGGACGAGAAGTCCTTCAGGTCCGCGTCGATGAAGCAGACGATGTCCCCGCCGGTGACGAGCAGGGAGCGCCACAGCACCTCGCCCTTGCCGGGCACGGCGGGGATCCGCGGGATGATCTCGTCGCGGTGCACCACCGTCGCGCCCGCGGCGGCGGCCACCTCCGACGTGCGGTCGGTCGACCCCGAGTCGACGACGACGAGCTCGTCGACGAGCGGCACCTGCCGCATCAGGTCGTGACGGATGATCGCGGCGATGTCACCGACCGTCTCCTCCTCGTTGAGCGCGGGCAGCACCACACTCACCGTCTGGCCCGTGCGCTGCTTGGCGGCCAGGATCTGGTGGAGCGGACGATCGGTCGCTGACCAGGAACGGGTGCTCAGCCAGCGCTCGACTTCTTCCAGCACCGTGGCGGCTCCTCTGCGTACTCTCGGCGGGACGGACTGTGACCCATCTCGCGGTTCGGACGACTATCTCAACTGTCCTGGTCGTCGGTTACAGTCTTGAACAACGCGGATGACCATCGCATGTCCGGGGTCAACCGTTGTTTACAACCGAATACAGCTCATCCAGAGGGGCAGAGGGATACGGCCCGATGAAGCCCCGGCAACCCTCCAGCCGATACTCGTAGGTCACTGTCGACCGCTCAGCGAGGCTCCCGGCTCGGGAAGGTGCCAAATCCGTCTCACGGCGAGATGCGTCGTGAGGAAGATGAGGAGAAAGGGCCTCGCCTCACATGGCTGTGCAGACTGTTGCAAGCACCACTGACTCCACCGTAGACCTCGGCCCCGCCGCCGCCCTGAGCTGCCGCGAGTGCGGTCACCGCGTACCCCTCGGCCCGGTCTTCGCGTGCGAGGAGTGTTTCGGCCCGCTGGAGATCGCCTACGACTTCTCGGCCTACGACACCGAGGAACTCCGCAAGCGGATCGAAGCGGGACCCGCGAACATCTGGCGCTACGCCCCGCTGCTGCCGGTCCCGGCCGACGTGGCGACCAAGCCGAACATCAACCCGGGCTGGACCCAGCTCGTCAAGGCCGACAACCTCGCGCGCGAGCTGGGCGTCGAGGCGGGCAAGCTCTTCATCAAGGACGACTCCGGCAACCCGACGCACTCCTTCAAGGACCGGGTCGTCGCCCAGGCCCTGGAGGCCGCCCGCGCCTTCGGCTTCACCACGCTGTCCTGCTCCTCCACCGGCAACCTCGCCGGCGCCGTGGGTGCCGCGGCGGCCCGCGCCGGCTTCCGCTCCTGCGTGTTCATCCCGCACGACCTGGAGCAGGGCAAGGTCGTCATGGCCGCGGTCTACGGCGGCGAGCTCGTCGGCATCCAGGGCAACTACGACGACGTGAACCGCTTCTGCTCCGAGCTGATCGGCGACCCGGCCGGCGAGGGCTGGGGCTTCGTCAACGTCAACCTCCGGCCGTACTACGCGGAGGGCTCCAAGACTCTCGCGTACGAGATCTGCGAGCAGCTCGGCTGGCAGCTGCCGGACCAGATCGTGGTGCCGATCGCCTCCGGCTCACAGCTCACGAAGATCGACAAGGGCCTGCAGGAGCTGATCAAGCTCGGGCTGGTCGAGGACAAGCCCTACAAGATCTTCGGCGCGCAGGCCGAGGGCTGCTCACCGGTGTCGACGGCCTTCAAGGCCGGGCACGACGTCGTACGTCCCCAGAAGCCGGACACGATCGCCAAGTCGCTGGCGATCGGCAACCCGGCGGACGGGCCGTACGTGCTCGACATCGCGCGGCGGACGGGCGGTGTGGTGGAGGACGTCAACGACGAGCAGGTCGTCGACGCGATCAAGATCCTCGCCCGGACCGAGGGCATCTTCGCGGAGACCGCCGGTGGGGTGACCGTGGGCGTGGCGAAGAAGCTGATCGAGGACGGGGTGCTCGACCCGTCGAAGACGACCGTGGTGCTGAACACGGGGGATGGTCTGAAGACGCTGGATGCGGTGGCCGGGACCGGGCTCACTGCGACCATTCGTCCCAACCTTGATTCGTTCCGTGAGGCTGGGCTCGTCTGATCGTTGTCCGCTGCGGGCCGGTGGGGGTTGGTCGCGCCACGCGGCGGAGCCGCACGTCGACACAGCCCCGCGCCCCTGAGGGCGCGCCCCAGCCGTAGCTGCAAAACAAAACCGGAGGTCACATCCCGATGAGCGTCACCGTTCGCATCCCCACCATCCTGCGTACCTACACCGGCGGCCAGGCCGAGGTCGCCGCCGAGGGGGCGACCCTCGGCGAGGTCATCGCCGATCTGGAGAAGAACCACACCGGGATCGCCGCCCGGGTGCTGGACGACCAGGGCAAGCTGCGCCGGTTCGTCAACGTGTACGTCAACGACGACGACGTGCGGTTCGAGCAGGGGCTGGAGACGGCGACGCCGGACGGTGCCGGGGTGTCGATCATTCCCGCCGTCGCGGGTGGCTGAACCGGTCGACCGGCTTGATTATTACCTTCGGTAACGGCTGTCACTGAGAGTTCATCGAATTGCCCCCTCCGTGAGAGAAGCGGAGGGGGCAATTCTGTGTGATTGAGCGCGGTACAGTTGGGGAACGCAGCGCCGATCTCCTGATCGGGAGCCCTTAATTCCTGCCGCGCGCCCGACAAGATGTAGCCAAAGTGTGTGCGTCTTTCGCGGCTTTTGTTCCCTTTGTGTGGCCCGACTTGCCCTGAAGTCTGGCGAATTCTCCCCACATTCCGGATCCTGCGCGTCCAGAATTCTCGTCCGATTGACCTGTTGCAGACGGCAGTTGGACAGATACATTCAGCCGCGGTCGACGCGTTCCGGCGCACGCCCCCAACCGTGGGGGGTGAGGTCTGACCCGGGTCCGCGAAGTGTGGATCTGTGCAAGGGCCAGTAATAGGGGAGTTAGGCATGGCTCAGGGCACCGTCAAGTGGTTCAACGCGGAGAAGGGGTACGGCTTCATCGCGGTCGACGGTGGTGCGGATGTTTTCGTCCACTACAGCGCGATCCAGATGGACGGCTACCGCACCCTGGAGGAGGGTCAGCGGGTCGAGTTCGAGATCTCGCAGGGCCAGAAGGGACCGCAGGCCGACATGGTTCGCGTCTCTGCCTGAACGCGCACCACGACCAAGCGCAAGCGACCGGTCTTCTCTGAAGGGCCCGCACCCCCGGGGTGCGGGCCCTTCGGCCTGTTCGGAGGGCCGGCGGCCGGGTGGCGGGCGCGCCGGGTGACCGCTCGTCGAAACCCGCCGCGCCCGGAGACGCTTCGGGGTCCGCCCCGGTGCAGAGGGCGGGGGTGTGCGCCCCGGACCTGCTCGTGGCGTCGGCCTCGTCGCCGCCGGGGGCCGTGGGACCAGGCTTTTCTCTGCTGACTCGACCCGTCGTGGCGTTGCCCGCGGCCTGCGGGACAAGCCGGGTGCGCCCCGTTCGCCGGGGGCTGAGCACCCGCCCGAACCGTGGGAGTCGCTTGCACTCGCCATGCCCGAGTGCTAATCATTGCGTTAGCACTCTGAAGGTGAGAGTGACAACGTAAGGACCGGGTCGGTGAGGCCCGCAGGCCGGGTGGGAAGGAACCACGAGGCAGGCGAGCCGTCCGTCGCGGGCGCGGGCGCGGTCCGAAGTAATCACCCCCAGTCCTGGAGGGACCACTTCACATGGCCAAGATCATCGCGTTCGACGAGGAGGCGCGGCGCGGCCTCGAGCGCGGCATGAACCAGCTCGCGGACGCCGTCAAGGTGACGCTCGGCCCCAAGGGCCGCAACGTCGTCCTCGAGAAGAAGTGGGGCGCCCCCACGATCACCAACGATGGTGTGTCCATCGCCAAGGAGATCGAACTCGAGGACCCGTACGAGAAGATCGGCGCCGAGCTGGTCAAGGAAGTCGCCAAGAAGACGGACGACGTCGCCGGTGACGGTACGACCACCGCGACCGTGCTCGCCCAGGCCCTGGTCAAGGAAGGCCTGCGCAACGTAGCCGCCGGTGCCAACCCGATGGCCCTCAAGCGCGGTATCGAGCGCGCCGTCGAGGCCGTCTCCGCCGCCCTGCTGGAGCAGGCGAAGGACGTCGAGACCAAGGAGCAGATCGCCTCCACGGCCTCCATCTCCGCCGCCGACACCCAGATCGGCGAGCTCATCGCCGAGGCCATGGACAAGGTCGGCAAGGAAGGCGTCATCACCGTCGAGGAGTCCCAGACCTTCGGTCTGGAGCTGGAGCTCACCGAGGGTATGCGCTTCGACAAGGGCTACATCTCGGCGTACTTCGCCACCGACATGGAGCGTATGGAGGCCGTCCTCGACGACCCGTACATCCTGATCGCGAACTCCAAGATCTCGAACGTCAAGGACCTGCTCCCGCTCCTGGAGAAGGTCATGCAGTCGGGCAAGCCGCTGCTGATCATCGCCGAGGACGTCGAGGGCGAGGCCCTGTCGACCCTGGTCGTCAACAAGATCCGCGGCACCTTCAAGTCCGTCGCCGTCAAGGCCCCGGGCTTCGGCGACCGCCGCAAGGCGATGCTGCAGGACATCGGCATCCTCACCGGCGGCGAGGTGATCTCCGAGGAGGTCGGCCTCAAGCTGGAGAACGCCACGATCGACCTCCTGGGCAAGGCCCGCAAGGTCGTCATCACCAAGGACGAGACCACCATCGTCGACGGTGCCGGCTCCGCCGAGCAGGTCCAGGGCCGGGTCAACCAGATCCGCGCCGAGATCGAGAACAGCGACTCGGACTACGACCGCGAGAAGCTGCAGGAGCGCCTGGCGAAGCTCGCCGGCGGTGTCGCGGTCATCAAGGCCGGTGCCGCCACCGAGGTGGAGCTCAAGGAGCGCAAGCACCGCATCGAGGACGCCGTCCGCAACGCCAAGGCGGCCGTCGAGGAGGGCATCGTCGCCGGTGGTGGCGTGGCCCTGCTGCAGGCCTCCCAGGTCTTCGAGAAGCTGGAGCTCGACGGTGACGAGGCGACCGGCGCCAACGCCGTGAAGCTCGCGCTGGAGGCCCCGCTGAAGCAGATCGCCGTCAACGGTGGTCTCGAGGGCGGCGTCGTCGTGGAGAAGGTCCGCAACCTCCAGGTCGGCCACGGCCTGAACGCCGCGACCGGTGAGTACGTCGACATGATCGCCGAGGGCATCATCGACCCGGCGAAGGTGACCCGTTCCGCGCTGCAGAACGCCGCCTCCATCGCCGCGCTGTTCCTCACCACCGAGGCCGTCATCGCCGACAAGCCGGAGAAGGCCGCCGCGCCCGCCGGCGGCGGCATGCCGGGCGGTGACATGGACTTCTGATCGACCTGGTCGATCAACGTCCTTGCCGAGGGCGGCACTCCCTGTTCCGACAGGGGGTGCCGCCCTCGGGCGTGTCATGGATCACAGCGCGGACGGGATGGGGTGGGCAGGGCCGGATGGTTGCAACGTACGTCCTATGCGTATGCACATACTGTCCGGTATCCGAAGAGGAGCCCCCACGTGACCGTCGACGCCTCCGCCGCCTCCCGCGCCGCCGAAATCCTGTCCCGGCCCGTATCGCTGGGCGGCCTGACCGTCCCGAACCGGATCGCGATGGCGCCGATGACCCGCATGTTCTCCCCGGGCGGTGTTCCCGGCGAGGACGTCGTCTCGTACTACTCCCGCCGCGCCGCCGCCGGCGTCGGTCTGATCGTCACCGAGGGCACCTACGTCGGCCACGAGTCGGCCGGGCAGAGCGACCGCGTGCCGCGGTTCCACGGTGAGGAGCAGCTCGCGGGCTGGGCGAAGGTCGCCGAGGCGGTGCACGCCGCGGGCGGCACGATCGTGCCGCAGCTGTGGCACATCGGCATGGTCCGCAACCAGGGCGAGCCGCCCGTCGCGGACGCCCCGGCCGTCGGCCCCTCCGGCCTGCGCCTCGGCGCCACCGAGCCCACCGGCAAGGCCATGACCCAGGCCGACATCGACGCCGTCATCGGCGCGTTCGCCGAGGCCGCGGCCGCCGCCGAGCGCATCGGCTTCGACGGCGTGGAGATCCACGGCGCCCACGGCTACCTGCTCGACCAGTTCCTGTGGGAGGGCACCAACCGCCGCACCGACGCCTACGGCGGCGACCTGGTCGCCCGTGCCGCGTTCTCGGCGGAGATCGTCGCGGCCGTCCGCGAGACCGTCTCGGCCGACTTCCCCGTCATCTTCCGCTACTCGCAGTGGAAGCAGGAGGCCTACGACGCCCGCCTCGCCGAGACGCCCGAGGAGCTGGAGGCCATCCTGACCCCGCTCGCCGCGGCCGGTGTGGACGCCTTCCACGCCTCCACCCGCCGCTACTGGGTCCCCGAGTTCGACGACTCCGACCTCAACCTGGCCGGCTGGACCAAGAAGCTCACCGGCAAGCCCGCCATCACCGTCGGCTCGGTCGGCCTGAACGGCGACTTCATCAAGGCCTTCCAGGGCGAGGGCGCGGAGATCGGCGACCTCGACAACCTCCTGGACCGCTTCGAGCGCGACGAGTTCGACATGGTCGCCGTCGGCCGCGCCCTGCTCCAGGACCCCGAGTGGGCCCGGAAGGTCCTGGACGGGCGCTTCGAGGACCTGGCGCCGTACGACCCGGCGGCGCTGAAGACCCTCAGCTGACACCCGTCACCTGACCCTCTGGATCTGCTTGCGTCAGTCAAGGACACTGGCCGAGCGCCTGTTCACCGGCATTCCGTGAGGAGATCCAGATGACGACGACCGAGTCCCGCCCGTCGGCGGGCGGCCCTTCGGAGGAGCCCGCACCGGTGGTCCGCACGACCACCGGTGCGGTCCGGGGCCGGAGGGAGGAGGGGCTCGCGGTCTTCCGCGGCATCCCGTTCGCCGAAGCCCCGGTGGGCGAGGCCCGCTTCATGGCCCCGCGCCCCGCCCACGCCTGGGACGGCATACGGGACGCCTACGCCTTCGGCCCGCCGCCTCCGCAGGACCTCGGCAACCTGGGCGGCCCGGGCCTGGTCGGCCTGCCCGAGGGCGACGAGTGGCTCACGGTCAACGTCTGGACGCCCGAGCCCGACCCGGTGGCCCGCCGCCCGGTGATGGTGTGGATCTACGGCGGCGCCTACAAGCTCGGCCACTCCGGCAGCCCCGGCTACGACGCCCGGCACATCGCCACCGACGGCGACGTGGTGGTCGTGTCGCTCAACTACCGCGTGGGCATGGAGGGTTTCGCGTTCATCGAGGGCGCTCCCGCCAACCGCGGCCTGCTCGACCAGGTGGCCGCCCTGGAGTGGGTCCGGGACAACATCGAGGCGTTCGGCGGCGACCCCGGCCAGGTCACGGTCTTCGGCGAGTCGGCGGGCGCGGGTTCGATCGCCTCGCTGCTCGCCATGCCGAGGGCGGCGGGCCTGTTCCGGCGGGCGATCGCGCAGAGCGTGCCGGGGACGTTCTTCTCGGACGCGCTGGCGCGGGACATCGGTGCCGCTCTCGCCGCGGAGGTGGGCCTGCGCCCCACGGTTGCCGATCTCGCGACGATCGCCCCGCACCGGCTGACGTCGGCCGGTGAGACGCTGAGCGCCAAGATGCTCCAGTACGTCGACCGCTGGGGGCAGGCGGCGCCCACGGTCACGCCCTTCTCCCCGGTGGCCGACGGCGAGGTGTTGCCGACGAGCCCGTGGCAGGCGCTGGCGGCCGGGTCGGCCCGGAACATCGACCTCCTCGTCGGCCACAACCGTGACGAGTACCGCCTCTTCGTCGCCATGGCGGGCCAACTGGGCCAGATCACCGAGGAGCGGGCGGCAGCGGCCCTCCGCCTCTTCGCCCCCGGGGAGGAACAGGCGTACCGCGCCGCCTTCCCCGACGCCTCCCCGAGCGAGCTCTACGAACGCGTCCAGACGGACTGGCTGTTCAACATGCCGTCCCTGCACCTGGCCGAGGCGCAGCGCGCGGGCGGCGGCAGCGCGCACGTCTACGAACTGACCTGGCCGGCCCCCGGCAACGGCGGTGCGCTCGGTGCCTGCCACGGCCTGGACATCCCGCTGCTGTTCGGCACCTACGGGGCGGACCTGGGACTTCTGCTGTTCGCGGGCGCGGAGCCGTCCGCCGAGGCGCTTTCGCTGTCCTCCCGTTTCCGCGCGTCCTGGACGTCCTTCGCGAGGACGGGCGACCCGGGCTGGCCCGCGTACGACGGCGAGCGGCGGCTGGTGCAGGTGCTGGATGCGGAGCCGGTGGTCACGGCGTATCCGGAGGAGCGGTCGCGGCGGCTGTGGGAGGGGTACGAGTTCCTGCCCCTGCCGCTGCTGTAGGGCTACAGGTTGCCCATCGGCTCGATGTCGACCCGCACGGGCGTCCCCCACACCCGCAGCACCTCGTAGTCGGTGAACTCGTGCACCAGCCGGTACGCCATGGCGGCCCGGGGAGCCTTGCGCTGGGCGGCGATGTACAGCTCGGCCTCCCGGCGGTCGCGGCGCGGGGTGCCGCACAGCTGCCAGGTCTGGCCGTTCCACAGCTCCGGCAGCCAGCGCTGCTGGGGCTGGGGGCGGTCACCGCTGACGCCGTAGCGGGACTGGACCGGCTCGGTGGGCCGGTGCTGCGGGGCGGGGCCGTTGAACTCCGCCCGGCGGGCGGCCCGGCGCCGGGTTTCGCACAGCAGGCACAGGTCGGGGGCGGCCTCGTCGACGGGTCCGTTCGGATGCTCGGGGCAGCGGGTGCTGGGCGCGGCGTTCGAGACGCTCTCCTCCAGCAGGTCCAGGGCGCGCTTCAGATCAGCCCTGACCTCGTGCAGCTTGGCGTCAGGAGTGTCGGAGGTGAGGACTTCCCCGTGCTCACCGAGAAGACGGAGGGCACGGCCTAGGGCGGTGAGCTGGGCGTGGTTCATGGTGTCCATTGTCGTCAGTCGGCGTAGTCCTTGAGCTTCTCGGTGTCCAGGGTGATGTTCACGGGGGCGGGGAGCTCGACGGTGGCGCCCCAGGGGTGTCGGGAGATCTGCTGGTAGCGGCCGTCTTTCGGTTCGCTGTGGACGGTGAGTGTGTTGTTGTCGCGGTCGATGAGGAGGTAGACGGGGATGTCGGCCGCCGCGTATCCGACGGGCTTGTCGATGCGGTCGCGTTGGTCGGTGTCGCGGTCGTGGGAGGTGATCTCCACGGCCATCAGGGCACCGTCGGGGTCGGACCAATCGCCGTCGCCTCGGAAGTGGTCCACTGGCACCAGAGTTCCGTCCGTGCGAGCGCGGCCCTTGCGGTAGGCCTCGGCCTTGACGCCGGACTCGGGAACGAGGTCCAGATCAGGCCGGTGCTGCATGCACTGGCGCAGCAGCCACATGAAGATCGAGCGGTGGTTGCCGTCCGGCACAGCTTTGACCTCTACCTTTCCATTGATGTACTCAAGCCGCACCGTCTCGGGCGCTACCGCGGCAAGCTCCTCGAACTCGTCCACGTCGAGCGGGCCGTGCCGGATGCACAGGCGCCCGCCCAGGAACTCCAGCCTGTTCCGGATCTCCCTCGGAGCCCTGCTCACGAGTTCGTCGAAGTCCTCGACATCCATCTGCGGGCGGTCGGTCGTGTCTCGGGTCATGGCGTCGCCTCCTTCCCTCCATCGTGCCCCGGGCTGGTGGCGCCGGACGGTAGGAGCCGTCATGTGTGTGCCCTCTCTTGTCGTCGTCGGGACATCGCAGCGCGGATCTGGGCTGCGTGGTCGTGAACCGTGGGGGCGGACAGGGGTGCGGGCGGTTGCGCGGGGGCGCGTTCGCCCCGGCAGGCGCTGCAACGTCCCCCTGGCAGGGTTTCGGGACGGCCCGGGGCGCCGCAGTTCGCGCACTCCAGGATCCGGAGCGGCGGACGTGGGGCGGGTGGAGGCGGGAGTTTGCTGGTCAGGCGGTTGCGGACCAGCGCGGCGGGGTGATGGACGGGTGTCGGCAGGCCGGCCGTGAGCGCACGCAGTACGTCCTCCTCCGAGGCGCCCCGCTCGAACCACTCCGTCACCAGTGGGGCGAGCGTCGCGCAGTCGGCCTGGGAGAGGGACAGGACGGATGCCGTGCGGCCGAGGGCGGCCAGGAGGATGTGGGCCCGGGAGCGGGTGGGGCGCGCTGCCTGCGGCTGCGGTACGTCGCCGCGGGTGAAGGCGGTCCACCAGTCGTCATCCCGGGCGGTGCGGGACCACCACGATCGGGTGATCCATCGGGAGCTGCCGTCGTCGGCCGTCATGCACTCCCGGCCTCGGCGCAGGTGGCCCGCCTGCTGGATGCGGTTGAGGGCGGTGCCGAGGGCGCACTGTCCGTACGGCAGGTGCTTGGCCAGCGTCTTCACGGAGATGTCGGCGCCGTCGGGGAGCCGGTCCAGGTAGGCGGCGATGGCGGCTTCGCGCGGTGGGAGGTGGGGGAAGTCGTTGCTTGTGCGGGCGAGTTGATCGGGGGCGGAGCGCTTGCCGTAGCCCGGGTTCGCCATTGGGTGCGCGGACGGGGAGGCAGCACTAAGCTGGGACTCAGCCATGGGATCGAACCTGTTTTTCGATGCCGTTGGTTAAGCCCCCGCAGGTGTTGGCGCACCGGGCGGGGGCTGTTGCGTATGCGGGAACGGTAGAGGTACGTGACTGTCCGTGGCAAGCCGGATGCGTCACGTCAACTCGCCGGGTGGGAGGGTGGGTTGAGGCCCTCCAGCCGTTCCTTGAAAAGAGAGCTCGAAGCCCGGGTCCCGAAGCTCAGGCCGTCTCGTCCTTGAGGTTCGCGACGAACGCGGACCAGGCAGTGGCCCGGAACACGAGCTTCGGGCCGTGGGGGTTCTTGGAGTCGCGGACGGGGATGACATCAGGGAGTGCCTGGGTGACTTCCAGGCAGTTGTCGCCGGTGCCGCCGCTGTAGCTGGACTTGTACCACTCAGGCGTGTTCCTCATGGCCGTAATCCTGCGCCATCGCATCAAGGAGGGCCAGAGACTTCTCAGGCGAGAGGGCTGAAGCCGTGAGGAGTTCGAAGTAGAGCCGGTAGCGCGCGACGGTGGCCGGGTCGTCCTCCAGCCGTCCGGTGTCGACTCCTTCGAGGTAGACCAACGGAGGGGCGTCGGCGAAGTCCATCAACCTGACGCAACCCTGCATCCCTGGGTGGGCTCCCGCGTCGAACGGCAGCACCTGAACGATGACACGGCTCTGGCGGATCAGGCCGATGAGGTGGCGCAGAGCCCCCGCCATTACCTCCGGCCCGCCCGTCACCCGACACAGTGCGGCCTCGTCAATCACCGTCCACAACAACGGCCTTGTTGGATCGGCGAGGATCCGCGCCCGCTCCATCCGGCCTGTCACCAGCTCCTCGATGAACTCCCCTGCCGTCGAGGGCAGGTAAGCACGGCTGACAGCTCGTGCGTATGCCGGCGTCTGGAGCAATCCTGGGATCAGCATCGAGGCGTACTCCCTGATGGCAGTAGCCTGCGTCTCTGCCTCTGCGGCTTCCGCGAAGTGCTCGCGATATCTGGACTTCGCCGCCGCCGCACAGTTCCGCTGAAAGAAGTCCTCCGTCCCCAGCACCTCGTCCAGCAACCGCGCATACTCCCGCTGCAACCTCCGCGTCCCCGCCTCCAACTGCCCGATGAACGACCCGCTCACGAACAGCCGCTGCCCCAGTTCCTCCTGGCTGAGGCCTGCCTTCTCGCTGGCGTGGCGGAGTTCGGCGCCCAGGAGGGCCCGCGGGGAGGGCTCGACCGAAGAGATCGTGAAGTCGCTGCGGGACGCACTCGCGGGAGTCGGTGTCGTGCTGCCGTCCCTGTGCGTCGATCCGGTCACCGCCGCGAGCGACGAGCCGTTCGCCCTCGTCGATCTCGGCCGGTGCAACGTACGGACGGCCGAGCATCTGACCGACGTACTGAGATCGCTGCCCGCGCGGGAGACACTGCGGGCGCGGGTGAGGCAGGTCAACCGGGAGCCGAAGGCGAGGTGAGGTGCGTCGACTCAGCCGTTGCGTTCCTCCGCCGCGGAGGCGATGTCGTCGAGATCCTTCTCGATGGCCTTGCGTACGGCCCGCGCCCCCACGCCGCCGAGAAGCCTGGCGAGGAGCCCCCGGGCACCGCTGCCCGGCTCCGCGCCGAACGTCATCCGCACCGTGGTCGCCGACGGACCGTCTGCCCGCAGCTGCCACTCCGAGACGTAATGGGTGCCCTGCGAGTCGGCCTCCACGACATAGCGTTCGGGCGCCTCGCAGGCGGTGACCCACATCTCCTCGGTGGCCTCCTTGCCGAACATCCGCCGGGTCTCCCGCCACCGCGTGCCGACCCCGAAGCCGCCCTCGGTGATGACCTCGACCCTTGCGACCCCGCTGAGCACGCGCTCCATACCTCCGAGGTCCGTCAGGGCCTCCCACACGGCACTCTGCCCGGCGGCGATCCGCCGCTCCACGACGACGCTTCTGCTGCTCATGCCCCCATGAAAGCACCGGGGACCGACAATCGGTCGGCGGCCCGGTGGCCCGGTGGCAGCACACCCCCTAGCGGCGGCACGCTTCCAGGGCCGCCCGCAGATGCCCGTCGGACTCCTCCAGCAGCCGGGCCGCCGTCGGGCCGTCCACGTCGGCCAGGATGGTCAGGATCGCGTTCTTCACCTCGCCGTCGGTGGCGGCCAGGGCCCGTTCGATCTCCTCGTCGCCCGCGCCGGTGGCGAGGGCGACGATGCGGTGGGAGCGGGCGCGCAGTTTGTCGTTGGACGCGCGGACGTCGACCATCAGGTTCCCGTAGGTCTTGCCGAGGCGGATCATCGTGATCGTCGAGAGCATGTTGAGGACGAGCTTCTGTGCCGTGCCGGCCTTCAGCCGGGTGGAGCCCGTGAGCAGTTCGGGGCCCACGACGATCTCGATGCCGTGCTCGGCGGCGGCCGCGAGCGGGCTCCCCGGGTTGCAGGCGAGGCCGATGGTGAGGGAGCCGCGGGCGCGGGCGTACTCGACGGCGCCGATGGCGTACGGGGTGCGGCCGGAGGCCGAGATGCCGACCACCGTGTCGTCCGGGGTCAGGCCGAGGGGCTCCAGGTCGGCACGGGCCAGTTCCCGGGAGTCCTCCGCGCCCTCGACCGAGGTGACCACGGCCTGCGGGCCGCCCGCGATCAGCCCGACGACCCGGGAGGGGTCGGTGTTGAAGGTGGGCGGGCACTCGGAGGCGTCCAGGACGCCCAGCCGGCCGGCCGTGCCGGCCCCCGCGTAGACCAGGCGGCCGCCCCGGGCCATCCGCTCGGCCAGGGCGTCGATCGCGCCGGCGATCTGAGGCAGCCGGGCCGCGACCGCCCCGGCCACGGTGGCGTCCTCGCCGTTCATCAGCCGCGCGATGTCGAGCGTGGGCAGCCGGTCGATGCCGGCCAGCTCCGGCCGGAACGCCTCGGTGGTCAGGGACTCCAACTCGGCTCTGAGGTCACGGGAATCGGAGGTGGAGGTCATGGGAGGGCTCTTTCCGTGTCTTCCGGTGCGTGCCGGCGGGGGCCGGCTCAGGGGCGGTGCCGGTGGGCCAACGCCTCGTACGACGCCGAGAGCGCCGGCGCCGCCGTCTCGTACGTCCGCTGCGCCACCCCCACGAACAGGCAGTCCACCACAAGAAGCTGACCGGTCCGGGACGACATCGCCGCGGGACGCAGCTCGCTCTCCCGGGCCGTGGACGTGGTGAGGACGTGGTCGGCGTACTGCGTGACCGGGCCGTCCGGGCGGCCGGTGATCGCCACCGTCGTCGCCCCGCGCTCGAAGGCGACCCGCAGCGGCTCGATGACGTCCCCCGTCGACCCGGAGTGCGTGACGGCGATCGCGACGTCGCCCGCGCGCAGTTGCACGGCGTTGGTGACGGCCAGGTGCGGATCGCTGTGGGCGTGCGCGACCAGCCCTATGCGCAGCAGCTTCTGTGTGAGGTCCTGGGCGACCAGGCCGGACGCCCCGACGCCGTACACGTCCGTGCGGCGGGCACCGGTCAGCGCGGTGACGGCCGCGCCCAGCTGGACGGTGTCGAGGCCGGCGGCGGTGTCGGCGAGGGTCTGCTGCTCGTCGTAGGCGAGCTTCGCGACCACGTCGGCGATCGGGTCGTCGACCGCGATGTCCGTGGTGATGGCCGGGGCACGGCCGGACTGCTGCTGCGCGGCGAGGCCGGCGAGGGCCAGCCGCAGGTCCCGGTAACCCGGATAGCCCAACAGCCGGGCGGTGCGTACGACGGTCGCCTCGCTGGTGCCCGTGAGTTCGGCGAGGCCGGTGACCGTGAGGGCCGCGCAGCCCGCCGGGTCGCCCGCGACGGCCTCGGCGACGCGCTGCATGGAACGCGTCATCGACGGGCCCAGCGTACGGACCTTGGCCGCGAGGGCGGCGGGGGCGGGCGGGGTGCCGAAACTTTCCTTCACTCTTGGGGTCACTTCTGAAAGATATTTTCGGCTCGGCGTTGTGGTCAAGAGTGCGCACAATGGGGGCATGGACCCCATCAGCCCCCTGGAGCAGGCACTGCACGCCGCGCGCGCCCTCGTGCTGGCCGACCTCGTCGCGGGACGCGTCGCCGAGGCGGACGTCGTCTCCCTGGTCGAGGAGTCCGTCGTGCAGCGGCGCTGGTGGGTCGAGCAGTGGCCGGAGGGCGCGCAGTACGTCGCCGGTCTGGTCGCGCAGGACGTGCAGGACGCCCTGCTGGAGCGCTACGGCCGCTGGCCGCTGTGCCCGGTGTGCGGCGCCGGCGAGCCGCACGCGCTGGATGTGCAACCGGAGTTGGGGCCCGACCCGCACTGGGTGTGCAGCGAGGCGGGCGTGAAGGTCGCGGCGCTGGGGTCGCTGGGCGAGGCCCTCGGCGGAGCGGCGTCCTCGTGACCGTCTACATCGACCCGCCGACCTGGCCCGGCCACGGGCGCATGTGGTCCCACCTGATCAGCGACGTCTCGTTCGAAGAGCTGCACACCTTCGCCGAACGCCTCGGTGTCCCCCGGCGGGCCTTCGAGCGGGACCACTACGACATCCCCGCCCAGCGGTACGCGGAGGCCGTGGCCGCCGGGGCCGTGGAGGTCAGCAGCCGCGAGGTGGTGCGGCTGCTGCACGGGGCGGGGCTGCGCAGGCCGAAGGGGCGGACTCAGCCGCGGGGTTCGCGCAGCTCGTAGCCGATCTGCTCGGTGTCCTCCGAGACGGCCTCGAACCCGGCGCGGGCGAGGACGCGGTGCGAGGGCGCGTTGTCCCGCTCGACGTGCGCGACGACGGTCCGTACCTCGTCCCGGGACAGCGCCCAGGCGGACAGCGCGCGCAGCGCCTCGGTGGCGTAACCGTGGCCACGGGCCGCTTCGACCAGGTCGTAACCGACCTCCACCCGCCCGGACTCGTCCGGCACGCTGTGGAAGCCCATGGCGCCGAGCGCGCGGCCGTCCTCCCGCCGGACCAGGACGTACATGCCCCACTCCGGCCGGTGGACGCCGTCCTCGTACTGCTTGAACACCAGCCCGGCACCCACCCGGGTGCCCTCGATCGGGCCGCCGTCGAGCCATTCGAAGCCGCCGTCGCCGACCGTGGAGAGGTCGCTCGCCGCCGCCGGGGTGACGCCCTGAAGGGTGAGCCGGTCGGTGGGGATCACGAGGTTGTTGCTCCACCGCCACTCGGTCACCGGCTCGCGGCCGGGCAGGTCGCCCCGGCCGGTGGCCCACAGCAGGGTCCGCCACGGGGTGGGGCCGGGCTGGACGTGCGGGAAGAGCCGGGTGAGGACGAAGTGGCACAGCTCGGGGGCCGGTTCGTACGCCACGCCCAGGCCCTCGGCCATGTCGTGGGTGTGCAGCAGCACCTCGGCCACGCCCATCGCGGCGAACCCCTCACGGTTCGCGCTGCGGAACGGATACGGATGGAAGGCCCGGACCTCGCGCGGGGTGGTGCGGATCGTGGCGGCGAACAGGGTGCCCATCGTGCGGATCACGCGCAGTGCGCCCGCGTTGTCCGTCCCCTCCTCCAGCGAGATCTCGAACGGCGTGTACGCCTCCTGCTCGCGCCCCGCCAGCTGCCCCGCGTACGCGATGAGGTCGTCGGCGAGGTGCACCGCCGTCTCCCGGCAGTTCCACTCCAGCCGCCCGGCGCGCACCGCCTCCCAGTCCCGGTCGGTGACCGCCCCCAGCAGGCCCACGCACTCGTCGACGGCCTGCTCCACCTGTTCCGCGCCCGTTGTCCACATGCCGGGCAGGTTACGAGGGGCCGGCGGGTGGAAGCGACAGCATTTCCAGCTCGGCGGTGAGGTTGTAGCGGGCCGTCGCCTCCCACTGCGACGCTCCGTACGGCGTCCTGAACAGCCTCGGCAGGTCGAGGAGTTGGCGCAGGATCGCCGCGCGGCCGGTGCGGAAGGCCTCGTTCGGGACGAAGTGGTACTCCTCGCGGACGGCGGCGGTGTAGGCGGCGTACGCGGACGGGGGCGAGGCGAGGATCGCCAGGTCGGCGTCGCACAGGACCTGGCCGTCGGGGTCGTCGTCGGCGGGGTCGTGGCCGACGGTGAGGCGGACCAGGCGGGCCACCTCGGCGGTCTTGGCGGCGGGCATCCCGGCCTCGGGGAGGGCGCGCTCGGCGAGGCGGGCGGAGCGTTCCTCGTTCTCGGAGCGTTCGGGGAGGTAGACGGCGTCGTGGAACCAGGCGGCCAGCCGGACCACGTCCGGGTCGTGCGCGTACTTCTCCAGCACGTCGATGTGGTCCAGGACCGCCGTGAGGTGCGCCACCGTGTGGTAGCGGCGCTGCGGCTCCTGCCAGCGGCCGAGCAGGTCCTCGGCGTACGGGGCCGGGTCCGGGCCGGCGGCAGGGCCCCGGGCCGCTTCCAGGGTGCGGGCGAAGCGGGCGCGGAGGGCGTCGAGATCGGCCATGGGGGCATTCTCCCGCGGAGCGGGGTCGGACACCTAGCGTGGGTCCCATGACTACTCCTGCTGATGTGCACGACGTACGGGACCCCGAGCAACCCGGGAGGCTGCTCGCGATCGAGCGTGACGCGCTGGTCCCGCTGTTGCGGGCCAGGGCCGAGGAGGACTTCGCGCTGCCGGTGGCGGCGTGCCCGGGCTGGTCGGTGCGGTCGGTGCTGGCGCACTGCTCGGCCGCGCTCACCCGGGTGGTGGAGAACCGGTTCGAGGAGGGCGTGTTCTCGCCCGAGTCCAACGACCGGGACATCGCCGAGCGGGACGGCTGGAGCAACGCGCGTGTGGTCGACGAGCTGGAGCGCGGGATGACCGAGGCCGGGCCGGTGATCGCCGGGGCGGGCGGGAAGCTGGACGGTCTCGCGCTGGGGGAGTGGGTGCACGCCGGGGACGTGCGCGAGGCCTTCGGCGAGCCCGGGGCGTACGGCGGGGCCGGGCTGCCGGACGCGCTGGCGCTGCTGGCCCGGATCACCCGCGAGCGCGGGCATGTGCCGCTGCACGCCGACCTCGACGACCTGGACGAACCGCTGCGGCTCGGGGAGAGCGGCGGGGAACGGCCCCCGGGGCGCTTCATCGGGGACGGGCCGACCCTGGTGCGGCTGTACACGGGGCGGCCGGTCGACGGGGCCGAGTTCGAACTGGTCGGAGTGGAGGCGAAGGACCTGAACATCTTCGGATGAGCCGGGTCGGCGGGGCGTGGGAGGCGGCGGCAGCGGGCAGCGTAGTCTTGATTGGACTAGACCTGTCTGGCCTAGACCTGTGGTCGTACGCCGACGCCATGCCGACGAAGGGGCCCCATGAGCAAGCGTGCAGTCCTGGAGGTGATCGCCCTCGGCGTCGAGGACGCGGTCGCCGCCCAGGCCGGAGGCGCGGACCGGCTGGAGCTGGTCACCGACATGGCGGCCGACGGGCTCACCCCGTCGCCCGCCACCGTCACCGGGATCCGCCGGGCCGTCGACATCTCCCTGCGGGTGATGCTGCGGCTCGCCGACGGGTTCGCGGCCGGGGACGTCGACCGGTTGGTGCGGGTGGCGGGCGAGCTGCGGGAGGCCGGTGCCGAGGAGTTCGTGCTGGGGTTCCTGGACGTGGAGGGTGGGGTCGATCTGGCGGCTGTGGAGCGGGTTGTGGGGGCGTTGGACGGTTGCCCCTGGACCTTCCACCGGGCCATCGACCGGGCCGCCGACCGGGACGCCCTGCGCAAGCAGCTGGACGGGATGCCGGGGTTGGACACGTACCTGACGGCCGGGTCGGCGGGCGGGGTCGACGACGGGCTTTCCGTACTGCTCGCGGAGGCGGCCCGGCAGGGGGAGCCGGGGTACGAGCAGCATCTCCTGGTGGGGGGCGGGCTGCGGCTCGACCACGTGCCGACGCTGCTGACGGCCGGGGTCGACGGCTTCCACATCGGCGGGGCGGCCCGGCCGGAGGGCTGGGAGGCACCGGTGTCGGCGGATGCCGTCGCGAGGTGGCGGGCCGCCCTGGACTCCGTCTGAACGCCCCCGGGCGACGGTGACCCTGGGAAGCAGGGGATGTGCCCGTGCGTTGTGCCGTTGCATGAGCCTGCGCTTCTCACTGATGGGTCCCGTACGAGCCTGGCGCGACGAAGAGGAGATCGAACTGGGGCCGCGCCAGCAGCGGGCGGTGCTGGCGGCGTTGCTGCTGAACAACGGCATCCGGCTGAGCAACGATCAGTTGATCGGCATGGTCTGGGACGACCCGACGCCGAGCGCGGTGATGGCGTTGCGGACGTACGTGTACAAGATCCGCAAGTTGCTTCCGGAGCTGAACCTGAAGTCCAGGGACGGCGGGTACACGGTCCGCGCCGAGATCGTCGACGACTGCCGCGGTGAGCCCTTGGAAGGCCTCCGGAGCGCCTACTTCGACGCGCAACGGGTGCGGCTCGGCGACTACCGGCTCAAGGCGCGGGAGGACTTCCTCGAACGCGAGCTCGACGTGCTGGAACTGCAGAAGCACGTCGCCGCCTTCCCGCTCAGGGAACGACCGCGCGCCCTCCTGATGCGCGCGCTCTACCTGGAGGGCAGGCAGGGGGAAGCACTTGACCACTTCCACCAGGCGCGCGCACTCCTCAACGAGGAGCTCGGCCTCGACCCGGGGCCGGAGCTGCGCAAGGTCCACGCGCAGATCCTCAACGGCGACCTCGACCCGCCGCGCAGGCCGGAGCAGCTGCTGCCGGATCTGATCGACTTCACCGGCCGCGCCGAGGAGATCGCGCAGGCTCTCCGGACGTTGCCGGGCACCGTGGGCATCACAGGTATGCGGGGCAGCGGCAAGACCATGCTGGCCACCCGGATCGGCCACCTCGTCAGGGGCCGCTTCCCGGACGGGCAGATCTTCGTCAGGGGCGGGGACGTCGCCGACCAGCTGTTGCGCTCGGTCGGCGTGGAGAACCCCGTCGGCGACAAAGCCGCACTGTGGCGGGAGAAGGCGCGCGGCAAGCGGTTCCTGGTAGTGGTCGACGACGTGCAGGACGCGGCGGCCGTACGCGATCTCGCCACGCCCGGGTCGGCGATGATTCTCACGAGCGTCCGCCGGTTGCACGAGCTGCCGGGGGTGACCTGGCTGAAGATCGCCGGGCTGACCGAGCGGGAGGCACGGGAGTTCCTCCGTAAAACCTTCGGCCCGGCGCGCGCGGACGCGGAACCCGAGCAGGCCAAGGTGCTGTTGGAACGCCTTTCGCGACTGCCGAGCCCGATCAGGGTGGTCGGCGGCAGGCTCAGCTCGCGTCCTCACTGGACGATCGGGATGGTTCTGCTGCAGATGGAGCGGGAGAGCAAGCTCGCCGGCGCGATCCCGTCCGACTGCGCCGCGATGCTGGCCCCGCTGATCGCGGCCGACAAGCAGCTCAGCGATCCGGAACGGCACATGCTCATGTGCTTCGCGCGCCAGGACGCCGAGGTGATCGACATCCACAAGGCGGCGGACATGTCCGGGGGCGACCCCGGTGAGATCGAGCTGGTGCTGGAGTCACTCGCGGGCGTGCACCTGATCGAGCCGCTCGTACTCGGCCGCTACCAGCTGCCGCAGTTCGTGCGCCTTTACTTCGGGCGGCGCACAGCGGCCCTGACCGCCTGATTTCATTTCGAAGCCCTCGACCTGACCAGGCCGTATATCCGGAAATTATGCTCTGACGATCTGACACGGCCAGGTTTGCAGACATGTCAACCAACGAACTTCAGGGCAAGAAGGCACTCGTCACCGGCGCCACGTCGGGTATCGGACGCGCGATCGCGGTCAAGCTCGCGGAGGCGGGTGCCACCGTCTACGTGACGGGGCGCAGGGCCGAGCTCGGCAAGGAGACCGTCGAGCTGATCGAGCAGGCGGGCGGGACGGGCCACTTCGTCGTCGCGGACGTCGCGAAGATCGACGACGTCCGCAAGCTCGCCGAGGAGGTCGGCGAGGTGGACGTGCTGGTGAACAACGCGGGCATCTTCCCGTTCTCGCCGACCCCCGAGCAGTCGCTCGACAGCTACGAGCAGGTGTTCGACATCAACGTTCGTGCGTCCTACTTCCTGACAGCCGCGCTCGTGCCGGCCATGGTGGCCAAGAAGAAGGGGGCGATCGTCAACGTGTCGTCGGTCGCCGCGCAGATCGGCACCCCGGTCGGCTCCGTCTACAACGCCTCCAAGGCCGCGATGGACGCGCTGACCCGGTCGTGGGCCGTCGAGTTCGGCGCGGCGGGTGTTCGCGTCAACTCCGTGGCGCCCGGCCCGATCCGGACCGACACGGCCGTCGACACCGTGGGAGAGATGTTCGAGGCGTTCAGCCGGAACACACCGCTCACCCGCGCCGGCGAGCCTGAGGAGATCGCCGAGGCCGTGTTGTTCCTGGCTTCCGACAAGGCCAGCTACATCACCGGCGCGGTGCTCACCGCCGACGGCGGCTTGGTCGCGACCTGAGCGCAGGAGCGGCTGCTTGGCGCTGAAGGGCCTCCCGCGGGCATCACCGCCAGTGATGCCCGCCGTGCGAGCCCGACGCTTCAGCGAGGGGGAGCCGACGCCAGCTGCGGCGGCAGCCCGGCCGCGTGCGTGACGACAAGGCCGGACACCGCTCGCGTCAGCGCCACGTACAGGCGTCGCAGGCCCGTGCGTTCGTCCGGCTCGCCGTCGACCACCGCCCGGGGCTCGTCCAGGACGACGTAGTCGTACTCCAGACCCTTGGCGAGTGATGCCGGGACCAGGGTCAGACGGGTCTCGCGGGTGGTCTCCTCGCCCGGCCCGAGATACGGGATGCCGGCCTCCGTCAGGGCGGCCGCCAGTTCCGGGATCCGGGCGTCCGCCGCGATCAGGCCCGTCGAGCCCTCGTGGCGCAGCGACGCGCGGCAGGCGTCGACCACGTCGGCGGTGCCCGTGACCTCCCGGACCTCGAAGTGGCCCGGATTCTCACGGATCGACACGACCGGGGTGAGCCCCGGGGCGATGTGCGGGAGCAGCCGGGAAGCGTAGGTGATGACGTCCGTCGGCACGCGGAAACCGGCCGTCAGCTCCTCCACCATCGCGTCCGCCTTGCCCAGGTGGGCCAGTGCCTCCTGCCAGCTCCGGGTCGCCCACGGCGTGGTGCCCTGCGCCAGGTCGCCGAGGACGGTCGCACTGCCGGTCGTGCAGCGGCGGCCGACGGCCCGGTACTGCATGGGGGAGAGGTCCTGCGCCTCGTCGAGGACGACATGGCCGAGGGAGTGGGTGCGCTGGATCAGGTCGGTGGCCTCGTCGATGAGGACGGCGTCCGCGGCCGACCACTTGGCGGACTTGACGCTGCGTGCCGGTCTCGCCCACAGCACCGCCTTCTGCTCCTCCTCGTCGAGGATCCCCTCCGCGTGCCCGGCGAGGAAGTCCGCGTCGGACAGCAGGCGCAGCACCAGCTTCGCCGGGTCGACGGCCGGCCAGACCTGCTTGACGGCCGCCTTGACCGCGCTGTTGCGCGCCACCGCGTCCTGCACCCGGTCGTCCGGCGCCTCTCCCGACCGCTCCATCTGCACCAGCACGGCGTGCGCGATGCGCTGCGGCAGGGCGTCGCGGGCGGCGCCGTAGCGGATGTCGCGGTCGAGCAACTCGCGGACGATCTCCTCCAGTTCGTACGCCGCCACCCGCCAGCGGCGGGAGCCGCGCACGACCACGACCGGCTCGGTGGGCATCGTGACGTGCGAGTAGAGGGCCCTGCGCAGCACCTGCGCCATGCGGGCGTCGCCCTTGACGACCGCGGCCGTGGCGTCGTCCGTCCCCTTGATCTCCACGTGCGCCACCAGGTCCTCGACCGTGGCCTGCTGGACCGTCAACTCGCCGAGAGCGGGCAGCACCTGCTCGATGTAGTGCAGGAAGGACCGGTTCGGTCCGATCACGAGCGTCCCGGTGCGGGCGAGGCGCTCGCGGTGGGCGTAGAGGAGGTAGGCGACCCGGTGCAGGCCGACGGCGGTCTTCCCGGTGCCCGGGCCGCCCTGCACGCACACCGTGCCGGAGAGCCCCGACCGGACGATCTCGTCCTGCTCGGGCTGGATCGTCGCGACGATGTCCCGCATGGGGCCGACGCGGGGCCGCTCGATCTCCTGCTGGAGCAGCTTGCTGGTGCGCGCCGCCTCGCCGGGGTCCGACAGGTGCTCGTCCTCGTACGCCGTGAGGTCGCCGCCCGTGTAGCCGAAGCGGCGGCGCAGCGCGATGTCCATCGGGTCCTTCTTGGAGGCCCGGTAGAACGGCTGGGAGACGGGTGCGCGCCAGTCGATCACCATCGGGTCGCCGTCGTGGTCGTGCACATGCCGCCGCCCGATGTAGAAGCGCTCCCCTCCCGCGCCTTCGGCCTGCTCGGCGCCCGGTGCGCGCAGGTAGTCGAGCCGCCCGAAGAACAACGGGGTGTCGCTGAGGTCGGCCAGGGCCTTGATGCGCTCCTCGATCTGGTGGGCGAGCACCTCGGCGTTGACCCAGTTCGCGGTGACGTCGCTGATGTCGAGGGCCTCGACGTCCTGGCGCATGGCCCGCAGGGCGGAACGGGAGGCGGCGAGGTGGGAGCGCTCACGGGAGAGCGGGTCGTCGACGGGCGTGGACAAGGGGGTGCCTCCGGAGGACCTGCTGAAGAGATGGCGGTGAGATGCCGGCCGGTTTCCGTCCGGTCGGCGGCGCTCCGTGAGGGAGGCGGGCAAGAGCGGAGATCCTAGAGGAGCGGGGGAGGCGACCGCCAACGGTTTTTCTCGCCCCTGCTTCTCGCCCCCCGTCCCTCGTCCCCTAGGGGACGAGGCCCTCCTCCCTGAGGGGCAGGAGTCGGTCCGCAGGCGTACGAGCGGGGCAGCCGGGTTCGGCCCCGAGACCGACGCGGGGCTTACGGGCCGAAACGCACCATGGAGACATGAGCGCAGCAACCATCTCCCCCGCACCGGCACCCGGCCGCCCGCCCGGCGCCACCGCCGTGACGGGCAGCCACCGTCACCGCCTCGGCGATGCCTTGCGCGCCGTGAAGGTCTTCGCGGGCGCCGCCTTCGACGTGATCATCCTCGGTCAGTACGGAGAGGAAGTGGGCGTGGTCCGCCGCAAGTGATCAGCTCTCGGTCAGGAGTTCGTCCGCGTCCATGATCCGGTACGCGTACCCCTGCTCCGCCAGGAAGCGCTGGCGGTGCGCGGCGAAGTCCTGGTCGAGGGTGTCCCGGGCGACCACCGAGTAGAAGTGGGCCTTGTGACCGTCGGACTTCGGGCGGAGCACCCGGCCCAGCCGCTGGGCCTCCTCCTGGCGCGACCCGAACGTGCCGGACACCTGGATCGCGACCGTCGCCTCCGGCAGATCGATCGAGAAGTTCGCGACCTTGGACACGACGAGCACGCTGATCTCGCCCTCCCGGAACGCGTCGAACAGCTTCTCCCGCTGCGCGTTCGACGTCTCGCCCTTGATCACGGGCGCCCCGAGGTGCTCACCCAGCTCGTCGAGCTGGTCGATGTACTGGCCGATGACGAGGATCTGCTGCCCGGCGAAGCGGCGGACGATCGCCTCCGTGACCTTCCGCTTGGTGTCGGTCGTCGCACAGAAGCGGTACTTCTCCTCCGCCTCGGCCGTGGCGTACGCGAGCCGCTCCGCGTCCGTCAGATTGACCCGGACCTCCACACAGTCGGCCGGCGCGATGTAGCCCTGCGCCTCGATCTCCTTCCAGGGCGCGTCGAACCGCTTGGGCCCGATCAGGGAGAACACGTCCGACTCGCGCCCGTCCTCACGCACCAGCGTGGCCGTGAGACCCAGCCGCCGCCGCGCCTGGAGATCCGCCGTGAACTTGAACACCGGGGCCGGCAGCAGGTGCACCTCGTCGTAGACGATCAGGCCCCAGTCCCGGGAGTCGAACAGCTCCAGGTGCGGATAGACGCCCTTCCGCTTGGTCGTCAGCACCTGGTACGTGGCGATCGTGACGGGCCGGATCTCCTTCCTCGTGCCGCTGTACTCGCCGATCTCGTCCTCGGTGAGCGACGTCCGGCGCACCAGCTCGTGCTTCCACTGCCGGGCGGAGACCGTGTTCGTGACGAGGATCAGGGTCGTGGACTTCGCCTGCGCCATCGACCCGGCGCCGACCAGCGTCTTGCCCGCGCCACAGGGCAGGACGACCACGCCCGACCCGCCGTGCCAGAAGTTCTCCACGGCCTGCTTCTGGTACGGCCTGAGCGCCCAGCCGTCCTCGGCCAGCTCGATCGGGTGCGCCTCACCGTCGACGTACCCGGCGAGGTCCTCGGCAGGCCAGCCCAGCTTCAGCAGGGTCTGCTTGATCTGACCCCGCTCGGAGGGGTGCACGGCGACCGTGTCCGGGTCGATGCGGGCGCCGACCAGCGGCGCGATCCGCTTCGACTTCAGGACCTCCTCCAGCACCGGACGGTCGGTGGTGGTCAGGACCAGCCCGTGCGCCGGGTGCTTGGACAGGGTGAGCCGCCCGTAGCGGTCCATCGTCTCGGCGATGTCGACCAGCAGCGCGTGCGGCACGGGGTAGCGGCTGTACTGCACCAGCGCGTCCACGACCTGCTCGGCGTCGTGACCCGCAGCCCGGGCGTTCCACAGGCCCAGCGGCGTCACCCGGTAGGTGTGGATGTGCTCCGGCGCCCGCTCCAGCTCCGCGAACGGGGCGATGGCCCGACGGCAGTCGCCGGCCTGCTCGTGGTCGACTTCCAGGAGCAGGGTCTTGTCGGACTGGACGATCAGCGGACCATTCACGCGTGGCACCCTTTCCCACGGCCGGACGGCTCGGACGGCTCGAACGACTCGGCCAAACGTCCAGTGTGCCTGATCGTCACGGTCCCGAGGGTGTGATCTGCGCGGGACCGGGGCGGCTCCGGTCCTACTGAATGCCTTTTCATCCCAACGTGTGGTGTGAATTCAGGTTTTCCACGGCAGCCCCGAAGAATGGCCAACCGTGCGAAACCCAACGACCACCACCCTCGGATACGCCCTGTTCGCCACCCGCTGGCTCCAGGCCCCGCTGTACTTCGGGCTGGTGGCCGCCCAGGGGGTCTACGTCTACAAGTTCTTCAAGGAGCTGTGGACCTTAATCCGGATGTGCGTGAGCGGGCACGCCACCGAGACGTACGTGATGCTCGCGGTGCTCAAACTGGTCGACGTCGTCATGATCGCCAACCTGCTGATCATGGTGATCGTCGGCGGCTACGAGACCTTCGTCTCGCGCATCGGCCTCCAGGGCCACCGTGACCAGCCCGAATGGCTCTCGCACGTCAACTCCAACGTACTGAAGGTCAAGCTCGCCACGGCGATCGTGGGCATCTCCTCCGTCCATCTGCTCCAGATGTTCGTGGACGTCCATCACACCTCCCGCCACGCCCTGCTGTGGGGGACGGTGATCCACATGGCGTTCATCGTCTCGGCGGCGATCCTCGCGTACATGTCGGGGCCGATGGCCGCGCAGGCGGACCGCGGTCATGCGGACCGCGGTCATGCGGACCGCGGTCACGCCGACCGTTCGTCGGCCGTCCGGTCCCCGGACGAGGGCCAGCACACCGGCAGCGTCCCCGTCCACGCCGAACAGCCCGAGGCTCCGAAGCCCCAGGACCCGGCCGCCACCCCCGCCCTGCCTCGCCAGCACTCCCCCGACGCGGACGCCGAGGCCCGGATCCGCGCGGCCGGCTTCCCGGCCCGCAAGCTGCTGGAGGACTTCGACCAGCAGCACCCCCGGGGCTTCGACCGGGAGGCCCTGGCCCGGCTCGGCAAGGCCGAGTTCGTCGCCGCCCGGCGCAACGTGGTCCTCGTGGGCCCGCCCGGCACCGGCAAGACCCACCTCGCCATCGGCCTCGGCGTGCGTGCCTGCCGGGCCGGGCACCGGGTGCTGTTCGCGACCGCCGCCGAGTGGGCCGCCCGGCTCTCCGAGGCCCGGGCCGCCGGCCGGCTCGACGCGGAACTGGCCGCCCTCGACGACTACCCCCTGCTGATCGTCGACGAGGTCGGCTACACGCCCATCGACGCGGCGACCGCCGGACTGTTCTTCCGGCTGGTCGCCCACCGCTACGAGCGTGCCTCGCTGATCGTGACCAGCGACCGCCCGCTCGGCCGCTGGGACGAGGTCTTCGGCGGCGCCTCCGCCGCGGCGATGGTGGACCGCCTCGCCCATCACGCCGAGCTCGTCCGGCTGGACGGGGACAGCTACCGGACGCGCCGCGCTACTTCAGCGTGGGCAGACTGACGTTGTTGATCAGCGGCCCCTCGATGCCGACCCCCTCGCTGATCAGGGGATCGCCCGCGGCGGCCGGCAGGGGCAGCGGCGGCGCGTGGGCCGCGGCGGCGGAGGGCGCGAGCACGCCCACGAGGACCACGGCGCACAGAGCGACGGCGGGGAGCTTTTCACGCATGGGAACGACAGGGCCTTTCACGGGTCGAGAGACGAGGGACACCCCACCGCGGGCCGGCCCGGGGACGCCGGGGCCGGCCCGATGGTGCGCGGCAGGCGGATCAGCGGATCAGACCTGCGGTGTCTCGAGGACGAGGCCGGCGACATCGATGCTCACCGCGGCGGCCGGAGTGGCCAGCCCGCCGAACGTCATCAGGGCGGCGGTGGCCAGGACGGCGGCGACTCGACGGACAACGCGCATGCTGGGACTTCCTTTCGACAAGGGCTCACAGGACACCCGGTGGCTGCCCCCGCGCGAACGGCGGAATGCGGCACGCCCGGCAAGGTCGCCCAAGGGTGGGACATCCCCGGCGTGGCGTGCATGAACGCCGGCGTGCACCCGAACGGGTGAGACGACCGGGCCGGGCGGAACGGGCCGTCGTCAGCCCGCGTCGTCGGCGAGCTCCGCGACCCCGGTGATCCGGTGCAGCGGGTACGTACGGACCTCGTCCGCCGTGTGGTCGTACGCCGTCACGAAACCGCCCTCGACGCGGATCGGGGCGATGACCCGCTGGCTCGCGGTGCCCTCGGCGTTGACGTAGCCGATCCACAGGGCCTCGCCGGTCAGGACGGCGGCCTGCATGGTGGCGAGGGTCTCGGCGGAACCGGTGCGGGGCAGTTCGCCGTCGGCCGCCGGAGCCGTGCCGGACTTGCGCGGGGTGGTGGAGGCGAGGTCGCCGGCCCGGATGGCGCGCAGCGCCGCCGCGAGGAGCGTGTCGTCGGGGACCGGCGGGCCGTCCGGCACCGGCTCGGGCGCGCTGCGAGGCGGGGTGCGGTGCGCGTGCGCGCGGGTGATCAGCACATCGCCCTCGGCGGACTCGGCGGCCGGCGCGAACCCCATCGCCCGCAGGCCCTCCAGCAGCCCCGCCGGGTCGGTCTGCGCGGCCAGCACGGTCGGGGCGAGCCGGCGCAGCCCCAGGGCGGCGGCCCGCTTGTCGGCGAGGATCTCGCCCAGCACCGCGTCGTCGTCGCAGCGGACGTACGCCGAGGCCGCGCCCACGCGCAGCTGCCCGTGCCTGCGGGCCACGTCGTCGATCAGGTACGTGAGCGGCTGCGGCACCGGCGTACGGGAGTGCGCGGCGAGGAAGGCGTGCAGGTCCGAGGCGCTCCGCCCGGCGTCGAGGGCGCGCCGCACCGAGCCGGGCGTGAAGCGGTAGACGGTGGCCCCGCCCTTGGACTCGACGTCCGCCAGCACGCCCAGCATGTCGGCGAGCGGGGGCTGCAGGGGCCCGGGCGCCACCGCCGTCAGGTCGGCCTGGAGCAGCACGTGGTCCAGCGGCTCGGGCAGCAGGGGCGTGAGCAGCCGGGCCGCGGCGGCGGAGGCGACGGCCTGTTCCGTGGCGGAGAGGGTGGGGACATGGGTGGGGCGGTGGTGCACGGGGAGCTTGTCCCCAGGACCGGACGGCTCCGCCTCCGGGCTCCTGGCGGGAGCCGCGGGTGCGCCCAGCAGGGCCCGGCCGTGGGCCGACAGCGCGCCCCTGCCCGTGACGCCCAGCATTTCCGCCTCCGACAGGGCCCACTCGGCGAGCCGGCCGCGCAGGTCGTCCTCGCGCCGGTCGCCGCGCAGGGGGCGCTCCCAGCGCAGTCGTGCCAGTACCGACTCGGCGGCCGGCGCGGCCCCTTCCGGCAGCCCGGCCAGCAGCGCCAGCACCCGGTGCCGTACCTCGGGCGCCGCCGAACGGTCCAGACCCGGCCCGAGCGCCGACAACGTACGGTCCTTCGCGTCCCGCCCGCCCACCAGCCCCGCCGTCCGGGTCGCCGCGAGCCACGCCGTGACCAGCCGCGACCAGCGCTCGGCGGCGGGCAGCTCCCGCCACTCGTCGTACGCCGGGGTCGCCGCGTACCGCTCGTCGGCCTCCCCGTCCGGGGCGATCAGGCCCGCCGCGTACGCCAGCTCCACCCAGAACGCGGCGACCGGCTCGGGCACGTCGAGGGCGACGGCGGTCCGCTTCAGGTCCCGCACGCTCAGCCCGCCGGCCCGCAGCACCGCCGGCCCGCCCTCGTCCCAGTCCTTCAGCAGTTCCTCGACGGTCGCGAGCGCGGTGTACGCCTGCCCGGCCGCGGTGCTGTCCACAACCTGTGGACGGTGAACGGCGGCCGCCTCGACCGCCGGCGGCACCGGCTCGGGCGTCCGGTGCGCGAGCCCCCGCCGCAGGTGCAGGGCGACCTCGCGCGGCAGCACAACCGTCCCGGGCGCCGTCGGCAGCAGCAGCCCCCGGTCCAGCAGCCAGCGCAGCCGGGGCGCCGGATCGGCCGTGACCTGCCCGTACGGCGGCCCCCACACCAGCCGCTCCAGCACGTCGAGGGAGTCGGCCGGGGCCCCGGCGAGCAGCGCGGCCATCCGGCGCCGGTCCGAGAACAGCTCGGTCAGGGACGTCACCGCGGAGACCGAGTCGTGGGTCGAGGGCAGCCCGGCGGCCGTGACGATCTCCTGGATGCGCCCCGGGGACATCCCGGCGGTGGCCTCCTGGACCGTCGGACCGAGCCCTGTCGGGGAGGGGTGCTGCGGCGAGGGAGCCAGCAGCTCACGGGCCGTGCGGACCAGCCGCAGCCGGTCGTCGCGGCCCCACACCAGGGCCTGCTCGCGCAGGACGCCCAGGGCGTGCGGCAGGGCCTGGGCGACGGCCGGGTCGGCGTCGTCCCCGGCCATGAGCCCGAGCAGTTCGTCGTACGTCGCCGGATCCGCCGCGACGGCCAGCGCCTGAGCCGTCTGGAGCGTGAACCGGTCCAGCCGCTCCAGGGCCCGCACGACCGAGGCCCGGGTGCCGGCGCGGGTCGCGAGCTGTGTGAGGTCGGTGGGGACGGGCGTGATGAGATCCGGACGGCTGCGCAGGAGCGCGCCCAGCGAGACGTCGTCCCGCCCGCGGAGCGCTTCCGCGAGGGAACGGGGGGCCGAAGGCCTGTCCTCGGTGCTCATCCGGTCCACGGTAGCGGGTCGCCTCCGGCGGCCGGGGCGACTGTGCGCGGGCATGTGGGTCGCCCGTCCGCACTCGCGGTACCGTCGACCGACGGCGTCAGCCAACGCACACGCCCCGGAGGGGACTTCGTGGGGATTGAGAGCGACCAGGTCGTTTACGAGTATCTGAGCCGCGTCGGCGACGTGGCCCAGCAGCGCCAGTTGTCGTCGGCCACCCGCATGCGTCTGGTCGCGGACCTGCGCAACGAGATCGACAAGCGCCGCGCGAAGGCCACCGTCGACTCGCCCGCCGCCGTCCGCCGCATCCTGTCCCGCCTCGGCAGCCCCGACGAGATCGTGGCGGCGGCAGCGGACGGCACAGGCACCGGCGCGGGCACGGTCGGCGGCGGTACGGCGCACAACGCCCCGGCCGCCGTGCCCGTACAGCGCGAGGCACGCGAGCCGGAGGAGCCGGGCGAGCGGCCGAAGGGGGTCCTGCGGCGCGTCGTACCGCGCCCCCGCCCGGCCCGGCCCGCCGAGGAGTCACATCCCGCCGCCGGGGGCGCGGCCCCGCCGCACCTGGCCGCCGGGCACGAACTCGGGGACAGCGCGGTCCAGCCGGACTGGTGGCGGGTGGACAGCAGCCCCTTCGGGGCGGGCGACGACGTGCCGGGCTTCGTGGGCGGTGTGGAGCTGCCGGACCTGCTGAAGCCGCCGGGACCGAGGAAGCCGGAGCTGGAGAAGCAGGCGGCCGACGAGGAGCCGGCGCCGGCGGTCGAGGTGGCCGGGGCGCCGGAGGAAACGGCGGGCAAGGCGGCCCGCCGGCGTCTCCCGGGCCTGCCCGCGGGCGGCTGGAGCAACCCGCTCCTCCTCATCGCCGCCGGTCTCCTCGTCGCGGGTGCCGTGCTCGGCAACTGGTTCGTGCTGATCCTCGGCTGGCTCATCGCCTACGCCTCGCGCCGCCTGACCCCGGCGGAGACGAAGTGGGCGGTGGTGATCCTCCCCGGCCTCTCCGTCGCGGCCGGCGTTCTCTGGCTGTGGGGCAGGACGAACGACCGCTGGGGCGCCCCGATCGCGGAGGGCCACATGAACGACGCGGTGGCGGAGACCTGGCCGTGGGTGGTCAGGGGCGCGGCGGTGGCGTCGGCACTGTTCCTGGTCTGGCGCTCCCAGCGCTCTCGTTAGGCCCTGTCGGCTCCAGCCCATCACAGGGGGACGTCTGCCGTGCACACCGTGTGGGCACAATGGCCCATATGGCAATCACCGTCGGCTTCGACCTCGACATGACCCTCATCGACTCCCGCCCCGGCATCCGCGCCTGCTACCAGGCGCTGTCCGAGCGGACGGGGACGTACATCGACGCCGATCTGACGGTCACGCGGCTCGGACCGCCGCTGGCCGAGGAGCTGATCAACTGGTTCCCGGCCGACGAGGTCGAGACGGTGGCGGACGTCTACCGGGAGATGTACCCGTCCATCGCGATCGCCGCGACCCCCGCGCTGCCCGGCGCCCGGGAGGCCATCGCGGCCGTACGGGAGGCCGGGGGACGCGCGATAGTCGTCACGGCCAAGTACGAGCCCAACGCCAAACTGCACCTCGCCCACCTCGGCATCGAGCCCGACGCCGTCATCGGTGACCTGTGGGCCGAACAGAAGGCGGAGGCGCTGCGCGAGCACGACGCGGGCGTCTACGTCGGCGACCACGTCGGGGACGTGCGCGGCGCCCGGACGGCCGGCGCGCTGTCGGTCGCGGTGGCCACCGGCCCCTGCCCGCCGGAGGAACTGCGCGCGGCGGGCGCGGACGTCGTCCTCTCCGACCTGACGGAATTCCCCGGGTGGTTTTCGGACTACCGTCCCGCACGCGCCTGACGCCGGCCCGCGGCGACGGAACGCAGCACTCCCGCTCCGGCCATCAGGAATCCGACCGCCATGAGCATGCTCAGGCCGAACATGTACGTCGGAAAGGGCGTCGTCCCCAGGAACAGCGGGGCGACCGTGACCAGTGTGGCCACGGCGCCGATGAAGAAGACGATGGCACCGGCACGGACCAGACGGTCACCGGGAGCGGCGGAATTCGTTTGGGTTTTGTCACGCACCCGACCAGGGTAGTTCCCAGCGCGAAGGAACAACCGGGTGACGTCTTGTCACCGGCCTGAAGACCATTAGCCTTGGTACCGGCGGGTCCGTACGACCCGCCCGAGTGCTATCAAGAGCCGTTTCCAGAAGCAGTTTTCCGACGAGTACGAGGACGAGGACAGACGTGCCTACCGGCAAGGTCAAGTGGTTCAACAGCGAGAAGGGCTTCGGCTTTCTCTCCCGCGACGACGGCGGTGACGTCTTCGTCCATTCCTCGGTCCTCCCCGCCGGAGTCGAGACGCTCAAGCCGGGACAGCGGGTGGAGTTCGGCGTCGTCGCAGGACAGCGCGGCGACCAGGCGCTGTCCCTGACGATTCTGGACCCGACCCCCTCGGTCGCCGCCGCGACCCGCAAGAAGCCGGACGAGCTGGCCTCCATCGTCCAGGATCTGACGACCCTCCTGGAGAACATCACGCCGATGCTGGAGCGGGGCCGCTACCCCGAGAAGACCGCCGGCAAGAAGATCGCCGGCCTCCTGCGCGCGGTCGCCGACCAGCTGGACGTGTGACGCCCGCTCAGGGGAAAGCGAGCGCGTTCGGGCCGAGGGGCGGCACCAGCCCCTCGGCCGCCGCGCGTGTCAGCAGCCCGCGTACGGCGGCGTAGCCGTCCTCGCCAAGGTCGGCGGTGAACTCGTTGACGTACAGCCCGATGTGCTGGTCGGCGACGGCCGGGTCCATCTCCTGGGCGTGCTCCATGACGTAGGGCCGGGACGCCTCGGGGTCGTCCCAGGCGGCGCGCACGGACGTCCGGACGGAGTCGGCGAGCAGCCGCAGCTTCTGCTCGCCCAGCGACCGCTTGGCGATGATCGCGCCCAGCGGGATCGGCAGCCCGGTGGTGTTCTCCCAGTGCTCGCCCATGTCGGCGAGCTTGTGCAGTCCGTAGTTCCGGTACGTGAAGCGGGCCTCGTGGATGACGAGCCCCGCGTCGACCTTCCCGTCCCGCACGGCCGGCATGATCTCGTGGAACGGCATGACGACGATCTCGCCGACCCCGTCGCCCAGCGTGTCCGCGGCCCACAGCCGGAACAGCAGATAGGCGGTGGACTTCTCACTGGGCACGGCGACCGTACGGCCGGTCAGGTCGGCATCCGGCTCCCGCGTCAGCACCAGCGGCCCGCACCCCCGCCCCAGCGCGCCCCCGCACGGCAGCAGGGCGTACTGCTCCAGCACGTACGGCAGCACGGCGTACGACACCTTCAGCACGTCGAGCTCGCCGCGCTCGGCCATGCCGTTGGTGATGTCGATGTCGGCGAAGGTCACGTCGAGGGCGGGGGCGCCGGGGACGCGGCCGTGGGCCAGGGCGTCGAAGACGAAGGTGTCGTTCGGGCAGGGGGAGTAGGCGATCTTCAGCTGCTCACTGGTCATGCCGGTTCCAACTCTCCAGTACGGGCACGAGCTTCCCGAAACCCTCGGTGAGGGCCGCCAGGGCATCGGGGATCCGCCAGGCGGCGCGGTCGCGCGGCCCGACGGGATTGGAGATCGCCCGTACCTCCAGCACGGGCACCCCGTGCACGGCGGCGGCCTCGGCCACGCCGAAGCCCTCCATGGCCTCGGCGAGGGCGGTGGGGTGACGCTCCCGGAGCACGGCGGCCCGCTCGGCGGTCCCGGTCACGGTGGACACGGTGAGGACGGCCCCGGTACGCGCCCCGACGGCGTCGGCGACCAGCCGCACGAGCTCCGCGGGCGGCTGATGACGCACGGTCCCGAACCCGAGCTCGGTGACCGGCACGAACCCGTCATCGGTCTCGGCCCCCAGGTCGGCCGCGACGATCTCATCGGCGACAACGAGCGATCCCACGCGCGCCTCGGGCAGGAACCCCCCACCGATCCCGGCGGAAACCACGAGGTCGTAGGGGGTACCTTCGAGGGCGGCGGCGGTCAGGGCGGAAGCGGTGGAGGCAGCGGCGAGGGCGGGCCCCACACCGGCCGCGATCACATCGACACCGCCGTGGGCAGTGGCGGCCACCGCGTCCCGTTCCACAGGAACCGCGGTGGCGACAAGCACCCTGCCCAGCCCAGCGGCAGTGATTACGCGTCCTTCTCCAGCTTGAAGTTCCACAACCCCGACGCGTCCTTCTCGCCCTCCTTGATGGACACCAGCGTCGAGTCGCCCTGCGCCCCGTACTGCGCGTTGAAGAACACGCTGCCCGGAATGGTGCGGTACGTCTTCGTGCTGGAGTCGGTCAGCGGCTGACCGTTCATCAGGATCGTCCAGCCCTTGTCCGCGATCTCCGGGTCGACCCCGAAGCGCACGGTCTCGTCCGGGTCGACGGAGATGCTCTTGATGCCCTTGTCCTTCAGGCACTGATTGAGATCGGACGGCTTCAGGGCATCGCCCTCGCCGCCACAGGTGGCCTCGGAGTTCACCGAATCCTGGCCCACGGTGACCGTGGCCATCGGAGTCGGCTTGTCACAGGCCGAGAGGACGAGCAGTCCGGCGGACACGACGCCGGCGGCGGCGACGGCGCGGCGGCGTCGCACAGCGGATTGCAACCTGGTCATGGGCGAAGGCTATCTGCCCCACCGCCCGGACCGCCCACGCGGGGTACGGCGTGCCCGTCGGCCTACGCCACACGCGGCCGTGCCGCACCACCGCGCCGGGCCGAGCCGATCAGCCCCCGCACGGTCGTCAGCCAGCCCGTGCCGACGATCGCGGCGCCCACCGCCAGCCCGAGCGTGCCGTTGAGCGGCATCACGATGCCGACCGCCCCGCCGAGCACCCAGGACATCTGGAGCAGTGTCTCGGAGCGGGCGAAGGCCGACGTGCGGACCAGTTCGGGCACGTCCCGCTGGATCAGCGCGTCGAGCGACAGCTTGGCCAGGGCCTGCGCGAAGCCGGCGATCGCGGCCAGGCCGGCCACCAGGACCGTGCTGAAGAACAGCGCGGCCGTGATCGCCGCGCCCAGCACGCACGCCACGACCGTCACGATGATGATCTCCGGCGCCCGGGACCGGAGCCACGCCCCCACGGCCGTACCGAGCGCGTTGCCGACGCCGGCCGACACGCCCACTATCCCCAGGGACACGGCGGCGCTCTGGCCGGAGATCGGATGCTCGCGCAGCAGGAAGGCGAGGAAGAAGATCAGGAAGCCGGTGAGGCAGCGGATGGAGGCGTTGGCGGCCAGGGCGTGGGTGACGGCCGGGCCGACCGTGCGCAGCCCGGGGCGCTTGACGGGACGGCGGTGCGGCCCGTGCAGGTGCTCCTCGTCCGCGGCCAGCAGGGCGGTGTCCTCGCCCTTGGCGGAGTCGACGTTCGGCGGCAGCGTGAACGACAGGAACGTCCCTGCCACGAAGATCACGAACGCGCCGTAGAGCGGCCAGCGCGGCCCGATCTGCTGGAGTCCGGCGCCGACCGGCGCGGCGATGCCGGTGGCGAGGAGCCCGCCGAGGGTGACGCGCGAGTTGGCCTTCACCAGCGAGAAGCCCGGCGGCAGCAGCCGGGGCACGACGGCGCTTCTGACCACCCCGTAGGCCTTCGACGCGACGAGGACGCCGAGCGCCGCCGGATACAGCTGGAGGCTGCCGCTGACGACCGCGCCGGACAGGATGAGCGCGAGCAGCGCCCGGGCCAGCATCGCCCCGGCCATCGCGGCCCGGCGGCCGTGCGGGATGCGGTCGAGGAGCGGGCCGATCACCGGCGCGAGGAGGGTGAAGGGCGCCATGGTGATGGCGAGGTACAGCGCGACCCGGCCGCGGGCCTCGTCGGTCGGCACGGAGAAGAACACCGTCGAGGCGAGGGCGACGGTGATCATCATGTCTCCGGCGCCGTTCACGCCGTGCAGCTCGATCAGCTTGCCGAGGCCGGACTCGCCGGCGCCGTGCGCGTGGGTGGCCTTGCGGATGCCGCGGGCGGTGCCGGTGAACGGGGAGTGCAGGGCACGGCCGACCGCGCGGAGGGAGCCGCCCAGACGGCCCGGTCCGTTCAGTCGGCTGCTTCCCTTGACCCCTTTCGAACCACCGGTCCCGGTGGCGCCCTGGGGCGTCCTCGCGGCTGCCACGACGTCATAGTGCCCCGAGATGGCTGTGGGTAGTGCCATTACCGCGTGTATAGGGCCTGTGGGGTGACTGTCCGGGTTGCGGGGCCGGTCGGTACGGTCGCCGGAGCCGTCGGTCAGGACCGTCGGTGTACGCGAAGTGGGGCGGAGGGGTAGCGTGCGTATCTCAGCCATCCCGCAAAATGGATGAAGGACGTCGACGCGGTCCCCTGGTCCGCTCCGTCCGCCCCCGGCGCTGGGAGTGGCGCACACGTGAGACGGCGTATGGAGAGAAGCGATACCTGTGAGCGCAGCGACAACGCGAAGCCGCACCCCTGACCGTCTGTGCGCCGAGGCCGTCGACCTCGCACGGGGCGCCGCCGAGGAGGCCGCGGCACCCGGCATCGTCGGCGAGCACGTGGGGCTGGTCTCCGAGGGGGATCGCGTTGTCACGCACTTCTTCGAGTGCCGGGAGCTCGGGTACCGGGGCTGGCGCTGGGCCGTGACCGTGGCCCGGGCCTCCCGGGCGAAGATCGTCACGGTGGACGAGGCGGTGCTGCTGCCCGGCCCGGACGCGGTGCTCGCGCCCGAGTGGGTGCCGTGGAGCGAGCGGTTGCGCCCCGGCGACATGGGCCCGGGCGATCTGCTGCCCACCGACGCCGAGGATCTGCGTCTGGAGCCGGGCTGGACCGGCGAGGACGAGCCGCCGCCGAACTCCGTCGTCTCCGACGAGATGGCAGCACTGGCGGAGGCCGAGGACGCGGAGGTCACGGCGGGGCCCCTGGCCGTGCCCGCCCGCGGCTCGATCGCGGCGGTGGCCGAGGAACTCGGCGTGCGCCGTGCCCGGGTGCTGTCCCGCTATGGCCTGCACATCGCTGCCGACCGCTGGGAGGAAGCGTTCGGTCCCAAGACCCCGATGGCGCAGGCGGCCCCCGCGGCCTGCGTGAGCTGCGGCTTCCTGCTCCGCATCGGCGGTTCCCTGGGGCAGGCCTTCGGCGTCTGCGCCAACGAGTTCTCCCCGGCCGACGGCCGCGTCGTCTCCCTGGCCTACGGCTGCGGCGGCCACTCCGAGGCCGCGGTCATGCCCAAGCCGCCGCAGCCGGCCCCGCCGGTCATCGACGAGACCCGAGTGGACCCGTTCCCCCTGCGCCCGGCCGCGGACTCGGGCTCGGTCCCGGCGACGCCGGACGAGGACACGGAGGAACTGGGCCACTCGTAGCCGCAGCCGCCATCGCCTACTCGTCCTGCTCCTCCGAGAAGATCTGCTCGGCGGAGGGGGCGATCACGGCACGCCGGTGCCAGCGGCGCAGAGTCTCGGGATCACCGCAGCTGACGATGCGCTCGTTAGGCAGACGACCAGGAGCAGTGGCTGGAGCCGGTATTTCGTGAGCAGGTACGAGGCGTAGTACGCCCAGCTCGCGGGCTTGTCCGGGTCCTTCTTGCCCTGCGCCTCGACCGCGAGAAGTAACGGGTCGTCGTCCTCGGTCTCCAACCGGAGCAGGGTGCGGTGGGGGCGGCACCGTCCCGGCGGGGGCCGTCGCATGTCTGCGGTTGTGTTGCGCTGCGAGTAGGGCCGACAACCAGGCGCCAGGCCAGCCGAGTTGGGGAGGCTCACCCGGGCGGGTGAGCGGGCGCCAGGGGTCGGGATGCCAGCGAGGGCGGTCCCCGGCTCGTCGTCGTCTCCGCCGCATGGGCGGATTTCGTGACGTTCGCCTCCGGGAGTTGAACGGGGGCCGGACGGGGCGCGCAGCCCCGCTCCCCAGGCGGTACCTTCGTCCTCTCGTCGATGAGGAGAAGGAACGTGAGCAGCAAGTTCGTGCGGCCCGCCGCCGAGGGTGCCGATCCGTTCGGTACGGCACGTCTGCGGCGTGGAGTGCTGGACGCGTGGGCCACCAGCCCCGCCCGGTTCCGTGAGGACGCCAACGCCGAGGAGGACCTCGTTCTCGGTGGTTACCGGGACCGGCTCGTCGTCGAGCTCGCGCAGAACGCCGCCGACGCGGCGGCCCGGGCCGGGGTGCCGGGCCGGTTGCGCCTCACCCTGCGTGACGGTGTGCTCGTCGCCGCGAACACCGGCGCGCCGCTCGACGCGGCCGGCGTGGAGTCGCTGTCCACTCTGCGTGCCTCCGCGAAGCGGGAGACCCACGAGCAGGCCGTCGGGCGGTTCGGCGTCGGGTTCGCCGCCGTGCTCGCCGTGACCGACGAGCCCGCCGTCGTCGGCCGGCACGGCGGCGTGCGCTGGTCCCTGGCCGAGGCCCGGGAACTGGCCGCCGACACCGCCCGGCACAGCCCCGGCCTCGGGGACGAGGTCCGGCGGCGCGACGGTCACGTACCGCTGCTGCGGCTGCCGTTCGCCGCCGAGGGCACCGCCCCCGACCCGTACGACACCGCCGTCATCCTGCCCCTGCGCGACACCCCCGCCGCCGACCTCGCCGAACGGCTGCTGCGGGCCGTCGACGACGCGCTCCTGCTCACCCTCGCCGGTCTCGAAGAGGTCGTCGTCGAGATCAACGGCGAGAGCCCCCGGACGCTCTCCCGCCGCACCGACGGCCCCTTCACCGTCGTCGACGACTCCGGCGACGGCGTCACCTACTGGCGCACCGCCGCCGCCCACGGCCCCCTCACCCCCGAGCTGCTCACCGACCGGCCCGTCGAGGAACGGCTGCGCCCCCACTGGTCGGTCACCTGGGCCGTGCCCGTGGACTCCGACGGCAGCCCGGCCCGGCCCCGCACCAGCCCGGTCGTGCACGCCCCCACCCCCAGCGACGAGCCGCTCGGCGTCCCCGCCCTGCTCATCGCCTCGTTCCCGCTGGACTCCACGCGCCGGCACGCCGCCCCCGGCCCGCTGACCGACTTCCTGATCCAGCGCGCGGCCGACTCCTACGCCGGACTCCTCGGCGAGTGGCGGCCGGTGACGGCCGGGCTCATCGACCTCGTGCCCGGCCCGCTCGGCAAGGGCGAGCTGGACGGCGCCCTGCGCCAGGCCATCCTGGAGCGGCTGCCGCGCACGTCGTTCCTGCCGCCCGCCGCCGAGCGCCGCGAGCACGACGGCGACGAGCTGCCCGAGTCGCTGCGGCCCCGGGACGCCGAGGTCGTCGAAGGCGCGGGCGCGGACACGGTGCGGGTGCTCGCCGAGGTGCTGCCCACGCTGCTGCCCGCCGGTCTCGAACGCCGGGCGGAGCTGCGCACCCTGGGCGTCGCCCGGGTGCCGCTGACCGACGCGATCGACCGGCTGGCCGGCCTGGAGAAGGAGCCCGGCTGGTGGCGACGGCTCTACGACAGCCTGGCCGGGGTCGACCCGGACCGGCTGTCGGGCCTGCCGGTGCCGCTCGCGGACGGCCGTACGACGATCGGCCCCCGGCAGGTCCTGCTGCCCAGCCCCGACGCCACCGGTATCGACCCGGAGACCCTGGCCCGGCTCGGTCTGAAGGTCGCCCATCCGGACGCCGCGCACCCGATCCTGGAGAAGCTGGGCGCCCTGCCCGCGACCCCGCGCGCCGTGCTCACCACCCCGCAGGTCAGGGCCGCCGTCGCCGCGTCGCTCGACGACGAGGGCGGCGCGCTGTGGGAGGAGGACGCCCTCGACGCCGAGGAACTCGCCGACACCGTCCTCGCGTTGGTGCGGGACGCCGGTCTGGAGCCCGGTGACGAGCCCTGGCTCGGCGCGCTCGCGCTGCCCGACGAGGACGGCGAACCGGCCCCGGCCTGCGAACTCGTCTTCCCTGGTGGCCCGTTCGCCCAGGTCATGCGTGAGGGCGAACTGGCCGCGGTGGACGCCGAGCTGGCCTCGAAGTGGGGCGAGCAGCCGCTGGCCGCCTGCGGGGTCCTGGTGAACTTCGCCCTCGTCCGCGCCACCGACGTCGTCCTCGACCCCGACGAACTGGAGCCGCGCGAGGGCGACTTCGCCGAGCCCGACGACCCGGGCCTGCTGGACGCGGTCGATGTGTGGGCGGAGGACGTCCTCGACCGTTTCCCGGACAGCCCGGTGCCGCCGGTCGCGACCGAGATCATCGCCGTACGGGATCTGGACCTGGTCGACGAGGACAAGTGGCCCCAGGCCCTGTCCCTGCTGTCGCAGCCGCCGCTGCGGGACGCGATCGTCCAGACCGTGCGCGTCCTGCTGCCGGACGGCACGCACGAGGTCGTACGGCCGTACACGGCGTGGTGGCTGCGCGGCAACCCGGTGCTCGACGGCCGCCGCCCGGCCGGACTGCGGGCCGCCGGCGGCGATCCGCTGCTGCGCGGCCTCTACGAGGAGGCCGACGCGACCGGCTTCGAGGACGAGCAGGTGCTGCGGGCGCTGGGCGTACGGACGTCCGTCGCCGCGCTGCTGGACGAGCCCGGCGGCGCCGCCGAACTCCTCGACCGGCTGGCCGACCCGGAACGCGAGGTGACGGACGCCCAACTGCACGCGCTGTACGGGGCCCTGGCCGAACTGGACCCGGAGCAGGTGACCCTGCCGGACGAGCTGCGTGCCGTCATCGACGGCCGGGTGGAGGTCGTGGACGCGGCCGACGCCGTGGTGTGCGACTCCCCGGACCTGCTGCCCTTCACCGCGGGCGTCCCCCTGCTGCCGGTCCGCCCGTCCCGGGCCGCCGAACTGGCCGAACTCTTCCAGGTACGGCGCCTGAGCGAGTCGGTCACGGGGCAGGTCACCTCCGAGGGCACCGAACACGACGTCCCGGACTCCGTCCGCGTCCTGCTCGGCCCCCGCACCCCCTCCTCCTACCTCGAGCACGAGGAACTCGTCGTCGACGGCGTGGAGATCGACTGGCGGCTCACCGACGACGGCGTCCTGCACGCCGCCACGCTGGAGGGCGTCGCCGCGGGGCTCGCCTGGGCGGCGGGGCAGTGGCCGCGGCGGTTCGAGGTGGCGGCACTGCTGGAGGATCCGTCGCGGACGGAGGAGCTGGCACGGGACCGGTGGTTCGACTGAAGCATGCGGTGGCGCTTGGCTGTTCGGTGAAAACTCCCGCACAAATTTTTCACCGTTCGTACAACCAAGCGCCTTGCTCGCGTATCTGATCACGTGAGTCAACAGACTCCACGATCACTTGGGCCCCAGGAGCCGACGACGAGCGCCGGGGCCCCTCTCCACCTGGAGAACGCATGCGTATCCGAGCCACTGTGGCCGCCGTCACCGGTGCCCTGGCCCTTTCCGCCCTGGCCGTCCCCGCCGCGCAGGCGGACGACCACATGCCGAACCTGGCCTCGCTGGTCCCCTCCACCTCGAAGGCCACGCCGTTCGCGGCCGCCGCCCCGACGGACGAGGGCGAGGGCGACACGAAGATCACGAGCGTCACCGTCAACGGCGGCAAGAACATCGTCGTCGGTACGACCGTCAAGAAGTCCTTCACCGTCTCCGTGACGGCCACCGACCCGGAGGGCATCTACGACGCCTACCCCGTCCTGTGGCACGGCACGGACCCGGACACCGCCGACGGGGCGCTCGTCCCGGAGAGCCTGGACCAGGAGTTCGTCGGCGACTGCACCAACTCCAGTGCCACCACCGCCACCTGCAAGGTGACGATCATCGCCGACCCGGCCGTGGACCTCTACAGCAACATCCTGGCCGGCACCTGGAAGGTGTGGGTCGGCGCCGTCGGCAACGACGGTGACTACATCATCCGCGACGCCTACAAGACCGCCAAGGTCCAGCGCGCCTCGAAGCTGACGGTCAACGCCTCCCCGGAGCCGGTGGCCAAGGGCAAGACCATCACCGTCACCGGCAAGCTGTCCCGGGCCAACTGGGAGGACCACAAGTACCACGGCTACACCAACCAGCCGGTGAAGCTGCAGTTCCGCAAGAAGGGTTCCGACACCTACACCACGGTGAAGACCATCACCTCGAACAGCACGGGTGAGCTGAAGACCACCGTCAAGGCCGCCACCGACGGCTACTTCCGCTACTCCTTCGCGGGCACGACGACCACCCCGGCCGTCAACGCCACGGGTGACTTCGTCGACGTGCGATAACACCGTCCCGCACGACACGGACGACACCGCCGGCCACGGGATCCGTTCCGGGGCCGGCGGTTCCGTATGTCTCCCGTCCCAAGTCCCATGCCCGGGTCAAACATTGGGGATGCGGCGGCAAAACCGGAACGGGCCGTACAACCTGTTCCCGGGCTCGTGGATCTGATCACCCGAGTCAACAGACTCCTAGATCACTTCTCCACCTGGGGAAACACATGCACATCCGTGCCACCGTGGCCGCCGTCGCCGGCGCCCTGGCCCTTTCCGCCCTCGTCGTTCCGGCCGCGCAGGCCGCCGACGCGCCGTCCGGCAAGGCGGCCTTCAGCTCCGCCTCCGCCGACGCCGACTCGGGCACCACCGCGTCGACCCTCGACGTCACCTTCTCCGACGTGAAGGTCAACAGCGGCAAGAACATCGTCGTCGGCACCACCAACGTGGTCAGCTTCCCGGTCACCTACACCGTGACCCACGCCGCGGACCTCGACACCAGCTCGGACAACTTCGCCACCGGGCCGCTGATCTACCACGGCTCCTCGCTCGACACCGCGGACAACGTCCTCATCAGCGACGACCCGGCCACCTGCACCGCCGCCTCGTCGACCGTCCTCAACTGCAACGGCGTGATCAACATCCGCCCGGCCGACGGCGACCTGTTCAACTCCGACGCCGGCACCTGGGGCGCCGGTGCCCTCGCCGTCACCAGCAACGGTGACGAGAAGATGCAGGGCGGCCTGGGCAGCACCAAGGTGCAGCGCTACTCCAAGCTGACCGTCAACGCCGGTCCCGAGCCCGTCTACAAGGGCAAGACCATCACGTCCACCGGCAAGCTGTCCCGGGCCAACTGGGAGGACAACGCCTACCACGGCTACACCAACCAGCCGGTCAAGCTCCAGTTCCGCAAGGCGGGCACCAGCACGTACACCACCATCAAGACGGTGTACTCCGACCAGTACGGCAACCTGAAGGCCACCGCCACCGCCCAGTACGACGGCTACTGGCGCTTCAGCTTCGCCGGCACGACGACCACCCCGGCGGTCAACGCCACGGGCGACTACGTCGACGTGCGGTAACCCCGGCTACGCCGGCATGCGGCGGTCCACCCACCTCCACGCGAGTTCCAGGGTGGCCGCCGCCACCACCGCGATGCCGACCGCGATCCACGGCATCGTCATCCCGACCAGCTTCAGCGCGAAGAAGTGCTGGAGCCACGGCACGACGAGGACCAGCAGGAAGGCCCCGGCCATCGCCGCCACCAGGGCCACGCGCCACCAGGTGTAGGGGCGGGCGATGATCGCCAGGACCCACATCGAGATGAGGAACAGCGTGAGCGTCGCGGCGCTGGTCTCCGCGTCCAGCGCGCCCGCGCCCGTGTAGTGCTCCCGGGCGATCAGGTACGTCGCGAAGGTCGCCAGCGCGGCCACCACCCCGCCCGGGATCGCGTACCGCATCACCCGCCGCACGAAGTTCGGCTTCGCGCGTTCCTTGTTGGGCGCGAGCGCGAGGAAGAAGGCCGGGACGCCGATCGTCAGGGTGGACAGCAGCGTCAGGTGGCGCGGCAGGAACGGGTACTCGACCTGCGAGCAGACCACCAGGATCGCCAGCAGCACCGAGTAGACCGTCTTGACGAGGAACAGGGTCGCGACCCGCGTGATGTTGCCGATGACGCGGCGGCCCTCCGCCACCACCGACGGCAGCGTCGCGAAGCTGTTGTTCAGCAGCACGATCTGCGCGACCGCCCGGGTCGCCTCCGAGCCGGAGCCCATCGCGACGCCGATGTCGGCGTCCTTCAGGGCGAGGACGTCGTTCACCCCGTCGCCCGTCATCGCGACCGTGTGTCCCCGGGACTGCAGCGCGCCCACCATGTTCCGCTTCTGCTGCGGGGTGACCCGCCCGAACACCGTGGCGTCGTCGAGGGCCCGGGCCATGCCGTCCTGCTCGGCGGGCAGCCGGCGCGCGTCCACCGTGGCGCCGGACAGCCCCAGCTTGGACGCGACCGCGCCGACCGACACCGCGTTGTCGCCGGAGATGACCTTGGCGGCCACGTTCTGGTCGGCGAAGTAGCGCAGTGTCTCGGCCGCGTCCGGCCGCAGCCGCTGTTCCAGGACCACCAGCGCGACGGGCTTCGCTCCCTCGGCGACCTCCGGGTCGTCGAGGTCCCGGTCGACCCGGGCGAGCAGCAGCACCCGCAGTCCCCGCTCGTTCAGCCGCCCGGTCTCGGCGAGGGCCGGGTCGTCCTCGGGCAGCAGCACGTCCGGCGCCCCGAGCAGCCAGGTGCTGGTCTCCCCGTCGGCCTCGGCGAACGCGGCGCCGCTGTACTTGCGGGCGGAGGAGAAGGGCAGCGCCTGGGTGCAGCGCCAGTCCCCGGCGGCCGGGTAGACGTCGATGATCGCCTTCAGCGAGGCGTTCGGCCGGGGGTCCGACGCGCCGAGCGCGCCGAGCACCCGGCGTACGTACGCCTCGTCGGCGCCCTGCAGGGGCCGCAGCTCGGTGACGTCCATGCCGCCCTCGGTGAGGGTGCCGGTCTTGTCCAGGCAGACCGTGTCGACCCGGGCCAGCCCCTCGATCGCGGGCAGCTCCTGGACGAGGCACTGCTTGCGCCCGAGGCGGATGACGCCGATGGCGAAGGCGACCGAGGTGAGCAGCACCAGCCCCTCGGGGACCATCGGGACGATGCCGCCGACCGTGCGGGCGACGGAGTCGTCGAAGGCGTTCTCCTTCACGAACAGCTGGCTGATGATCAGGCCGATCGCGGTCGGGACCATCATCCACGTGACGTACTTGAGGATCGTGGAGATGCCGGAGCGCAGCTCGGACTGGACGAGGGTGAACCGGGACGCCTCCTCCGCCAGCTGCGCCGCGTACGCCTCCCGCCCGACCTTCGTGGCCTGGAAGGCCCCGCCGCCCGCGACCACGAAGCTGCCCGACATCACCTGGTCGCCGGGGCGTTTGACGACCGGGTCCGCCTCACCGGTGAGCAGCGACTCGTCGATCTCCAGCCCGTCGGTCTCGGCACAGACGCCGTCGACGACGACCTTGTCCCCGGGCCCGATCTCGATCAGGTCGTCGAGGACGATCTCGGAGGTGCTGACCTGGCCGGAGGTCCCGTCCCGGCGGACGGTGGGACGCACCTCACCGATCAGCGCGAGCGAGTCCAGCGTCTTCTTCGCCCGCCACTCCTGGACGATCCCGATACCGGTGTTGGCGAGGATCACGAAGCCGAACAGGCTGTCCTGGATCGGCGCGACGAACAGCATGATCAGCCAGAGCACGCCGATGATCGCGTTGAAGCGGGTGAAGACGTTCGCGCGGACGATGTCGAGGGTGGACCGGCTGCTGCGCACCGGTATGTCGTTGACCTGGCCGCGCTCCACCCGCTCGGCGACCTGAGCCGAGGTCAGGCCGGTCTCGCGTGAGGTGACCGTCACCGGCCGCGTGGAGTCGGGCCGGGCACCCGCGTCGAGATGCGTCATGCATTCGACGGTACGTGCGGATTTGCCGCTTCACCTGCCGAATGCGGGGAAGATCCGACCTGGGAACGACGGACGTCGTGCCCTGGTCGTACGGCAGTTGTACGCCCTCGGATCGCCGTCGGACCCTGGTGCCACCCGCGGGGTCAGCCGGCCCGGCGCGCGGTGAACAGCAGGTACTCCCACTCCAGGACGGTCCCGCCCCCGCCCGTGCTCAGATCGCCGTCGCGGGCGAGGTCCGCCAGGTCGCGGTCCAGGGCGGCGGTGCGCTCGGGGTCGCCGGCGATGTTCTTGTAGACCGTGATCGTGGGGCCGTACCGCTCCTTGAAGTAGTCGCGGAACGCCTCGGGCGTCTCGAAGCGGTCGACCCGGACGGTCCGGCGCTCGGCGCGCACGTCCGTGACCCGGTCGCCGAGGAGCGCGCGCACATGGTCCTCGTCGCCCCACAGCGGGGGCGGCTGCGCGCCCGGCGGGGGCGGCGGCGCGTACGGCTTCATCGTGGCGAACATCCGGCCGATGAAGCCCTGCGGCGTCCAGCTCAGCAGGCCGATGGTGCCGCCCGGACGGCAGACCCGGACGAGTTCGTCGGCGGCCTGCTGGTGGTGCGGTGCGAACATCACCCCGACGCAGGACAGCACGGTGTCGAACTCGGCGTCGCGGAAGGGCAGGGCCTCGGCGTCGGCCTCCTGCCAGCTCAGCTCCACGCCCTGCTGCCCGGCCACGCGGCGGCCGGCCTCGAACAGCTCCGGTGTCAGGTCCGAGGCGACCACGTCCGCGCCGGCCAGGGCCGCCGGGATCGCGGCGTTGCCGCTGCCGGCGCCCACGTCCAGCACCCGCTGCCCGGAGCGCACCCCGCACGCCTCGACCAGGACCGCCCCGAGACCGGGGATGACCTCGGCGGCCAGGGACGGGTAGTCGCCCTGCGCCCACATCGCCCGGTGCTTGGCCTTCAGGGCCCGGTCGGCCTCGGTCGCGCTGTTCTGCGTCGTCATGGCTGCGCTCCTCACCCTGGGGCGGCTGGTCGCGCGCGACGGTTTCGGGCGTTTCGCCGCCTTCCTCCGAGCGTAGGGAGGGAGCGGAGGAGTGTCTCGCCGGGAGCGGGCAGGAACGTGCCTACTCGGCCGCCGGAGTCGCCGTCACGTCCTGCTGGGCCGCCGCCCGCTTGATCGCGGCGTCGCGCCTGCGCACGTACCAGATGCCGATCAGCCCGAGGCCGCCGCCGGCCAGGCAGGTCCACACCCACCAGGTGTGGCCGTGGTCGTCGAACCAGCCGTAGAAGGGGAGCTGGACCAGGAAGAGGACGAACCAGAGGATCGTGCCGCCGGTGACGGTGGCGACCACGGGGCCCTCCAGGGGCTCCGGCGCCTCGTGTCGGGGGGTCCATTTCGCCATGGGGACAGCTTACGAGGCGATCAGGTCTACGCGCGCAGATGTGCGATCGCGGCCTTATATGTTCATACTGAAACGGTTTGTGTCTGACCACTTCTCTTCGTAGGAAACACCAAACACATGTCCTCCTCGGCTCCCGCCAAGGCCCCCGCCCCTGAACAGCCGGGAGCCGGGCCCGCGTACGGCGCACTCGACCGCTTCTTCCGGATCTCCGAGCGGGGCAGCACGCTGTCCCGTGAGGTCCGGGGCGGCCTCGCCACCTTCTTCGCGATGGCCTACATCATCGTGCTGAACCCGATCATCCTCGGCAGCGCCAAGGACATGTACGGTCACCAGCTCGACAACGGGCAGCTGGTCACCGCGACGGCCCTCACGGCCGCGCTCACCACCCTCCTCATGGGCGTCATCGGCAATGTGCCGATCGCCCTCGCCGCCGGCCTCGGGGTGAACTCGGTCGTCGCACTCCAGCTCGCCCCGCGCATGTCCTGGCCGGACGCGATGGGCATGGTGGTCCTCGCCGGGGTCGTGGTCATGCTGCTGGTCGCCACGGGGCTGCGCGAGCGCGTGATGAACGCCGTCCCCTACGGGCTGCGCAAGGCCATCTCCATCGGCATCGGCCTGTTCATCATGCTGATCGGTCTCGTCGACGCCGGTTTCGTCTCCCGCATCCCGGACGCCGCCCAGACCACCGTCCCGCTCCAGCTCGGCGGGGACGGCCACCTCAATGGCTGGCCGGTCCTGGTCTTCGTCCTGGGCGTACTGCTCACGCTCGCCCTGATCGTGCGCAAGGTCTCCGGCGCGATCCTGATCTCGATCGTCGCCATGACGGTCGTGGCCGTGGTCATCGAGGCCGTGGCCGAGGTGCCGAGCTGGGGTCTGACCACCCCGAAGTGGCCCGGCAACCCGGTCGCGAGCCCCGACTTCGGGCTGGTCGGGCAGGTCAGCCTGTTCGGCGGCTTCGAGAAGGTCGGTGTGCTGACCGGTGTGCTGTTCGTCTTCACGGTGCTGCTGTCGTGCTTCTTCGACGCGATGGGCACGATCATGGGCGTCTCCGACGAGGCGAAGCTGACCGACGCGCAGGGGCAGATGCCCGGCATCAACAAGGTGCTGTTCGTCGACGGTCTCGCGGTCGCCGCCGGCGGTGCCAGCTCCTCCTCGGCGACCACCGCCTTCGTCGAGTCCACGGCCGGCGTCGGCGAGGGTGCGCGCACCGGCCTCGCGAACGTCGTCACCGGCGGCCTCTTCGCCGTCGCGCTCTTCCTGACGCCGGTCGCCACGATGGTGCCGTCCCAGGCGGCCACCCCCGCCCTGCTCGCGGTCGGCTTCCTGATCCTGGCCGGCTCGGTCAAGGAGATCGACTGGGCGGACTACACGATCGCCGTCCCGGCCTTCGTGACGATGCTGATGATGCCGTTCACGTACTCGATCACCAACGGCATCGGCATGGGCTTCATCACCTTCGTGGTGCTGCGGCTGGCGGCCGGCCGGGGCCGGGAGGTGCCGACGGCGATGTACGCGGTGGCGGCGGTGTTCGCGTTCTACTACCTGATGCCGGCGCTGGGTCTGACCTGATCCTGATCCTCGTCGCCCGGGTCGGGTGACCCGTAGAACCTCTCCGTCTCCTCGACGGCGGCCTGGAACCGCTGGTCGAAGTCATCGCGAATGAGCGTCCGGACGACATAGTCCTGGACGCTCATTCCCCTTTTCGCGGCATGGTGCCGGAGCCGCTGCAGCAGCTCGTGGTCTATTCGCAGGCTGAACACACTGGTCCCCATGACCGAAGGGTCGCGGCACCCTTCGGTCCGGTGTGTCACGTTCCGCCGTCGGATCACCCATATGAGTGATGTCACGGTTCAGTGGTCAGGGTCACGGGCATTCACGCGCGCCCCGGGTGGTCTTTAGCGAGAGTAATGAGTTACGCTAAAGAACATGCCGGACCTCAGCCATGGCGACGACGTAGCCGCCGTGAACTCCCTCCGATCCGCCGTGATGCGGCTGTCCCGTCGGCTCAAGCACCAGCGGGTCGACGAGTCGCTCAGCCCCACCGAGATGTCGGTGCTCGGCACCCTGTCCCTGTGCGGCAGGGCCACCCCGGGCGAGCTCGCCCGCAAGGAGCACGTCCAGCCGCCCTCGATGACCCGCATCGTGGCGCTGCTGGAGTCCAAGGGACTGGTCCGTCTGGAGCCGCACCCCGAGGACCGGCGCCAGAAGGTCGTGACGCGCACCGAGCAGGCCGAAGCGATGCTCGAGGAGAGCCGCCGCAAGCGGAACGCGTTCCTGGCCTCGCTGGTGGAAAACCTCGACGAGGACGAGTGGGCCAAACTGCGCGCCGCCGCCCCCGTGCTGGAGAAACTCGCGCATCTGTAAGCCGTACGTCGCAAGGAGGCGAACCCTTTGAGTTCGGGACCCGGAGCAGCTTCCGCCCCCGCACCTGATCCCCACGACTCCCCGCCCACCTCCGACACACGCCCCAGCGATGACGCCCGGCCGGTCCGCAAGTCCTCGATGTTCTCCTCCCTGAAGGTCAGGAACTACCGCCTGTTCTTCATGGGACAGGTCGTCTCCAACATCGGCACCTGGATGCAGCGCATCGCCCAGGACTGGCTGGTGCTCAGCCTCACCGGCTCCTCCGCGGCCGTCGGCATAACGACGGCACTCCAGTTCCTGCCGATGCTGCTCTTCGGCCTCTACGGCGGTGTCCTCGTCGACCGGCTGCGCAAGCGGCCCACCCTGCTCGTCACCCAGTCGGCGATGGCCCTCACCGCCCTCGCCCTCGCCGTCGCCGTCCTCACCGGCCACGTCCAGGTGTGGCACGTGTACGTCGCCGCCTTCGCGGTCGGTCTCGCCACGGTGGTCGACAACCCGGCCCGGCAGTCCTTCGTCTCCGAGCTGGTCGGCCCGGGGCAGCTGCAGAACGCGGTCAGCCTGAACTCGGCGAACTTCCAGTCCGCCCGCCTGGTCGGGCCCGCCGTCGCGGGCATACTGATCACCGGCGTCGGCACCGGCTACGCGTTCCTCTTCAACGGCCTGTCCTTCATCGCGCCGCTCACCGGCCTGCTGCTGATGCGCGCCCGCGAGCTGCACGTCGTCGAGCGCGCCCCGCGCGGCAAGGGGCAGCTGCGGGAAGGCGTGCGCTACGTCACCGGCCGCCCGGAGCTGATCTGGCCGATCGTCCTGGTCGGGTTCGTCGGCACCTTCGCCTTCAACTTCCCCGTCTACCTCTCGGCCTTCGCGGACGACGTCTTCCACGCGGGTGCGGGCGCCTACAGCATGTTCAACACGCTGATGGCGGTCGGCTCGGTCGCGGGCGCGCTGCTCGCCGCCCGGCGCGGCACGGCCCGGCTGCGGCTGCTGATCGCCGCCGCCATGGCCTTCGGCGCCCTGGAGATCCTGGCGGCGACCATCCCCACCCTGTGGATGTTCGCCCTGCTCATGGTCCCGCTGGGCCTGTTCGGCATGACGGTCAACGTCACGACGAACACCAGCATCCAGATGTCCACGGACCCGGCCATGCGCGGCCGTGTCATGGCCCTCTACATGATGGTCTTCCTCGGCGGCTCCCCGGTCGGCGCGCCGATCGTCGGCTGGATCACCGACACGTACGGCGCCCGGGTCGGTCTGGCGTCCGGCGGTGCCGTCGCGGCCGTCGCCGCGGCCGTGATCGGCCTGATCCTGGCCCGCGTCGGCAACCTCCGCCTGTCGGTCGGCTGGCACCACGGCCACCCACGGGTGCGGTTCGTCCGCCGGGAGCAGCGGGAGGCACTGGCGCCGGCGGCGTAGGGCGGCGTGGCGCGCCCGGCCGGGAGGCTCACACCCTCCTGGCCAGCAGCTGGCCCGGCCAGCTGTTCTCGCCGACCGTGAAGGCCTCGGTCCGGGTGAAGCCGTTGGCCTCGTAGTAGCGGACGAGCTTGCCGTCGTCGCCGGCGTAACAGTCGACCCGCAACAGGCCCACCCCTGCCCGCCGGGTCACCGCGGCGGCGTGCGTGAGGAGCGCGCTGCCCACGCCGTGGCCCTTGAAGCGGCGGTCGGAGGCGAGCCAGTGGATGTACCGCTCGGGCTCGCCGGGCGGCGCGAGGTGGGACAGGTAGGCGCCGGGCGAGTCGGTGAGGGTGAGGGTGGCGGCCGGGACGCCGTCGGCATCGGCCATGAACACGCTGCCCTCATCCATGTACCGGCCGACCGACTCGACCGTCTTCGGGCTCTGGGACAGCGGTTTCGTCCCCCACTGCCCCGTGCGGCCCTGCGAGACCAGCCACTCCACGCAGCTGTCGAGCATGCCGAGTATCACGGGAATGTCGTCGGGGCCGCCTTCTCTGAGGGTGATCTCCATGGCCTCATGGTGCCAGGCTGGAGTCATGAGACTCTTCGCCGCCGTGCTCCCCCCTGACAGGGTGGTCCGCGAACTCGGTGCCGTGGTGGACGCGTTGCACAAGCTGCCCGGGGCGGACGGGCTGCGGTGGACCGGCCGCCCGGGCTGGCACTTCACCCTCGCCTTCTACGGCGAGGTCGACGACGGGCTCCTGCCGGAGCTGTCGGCCCGGCTGGAGCGGGCCGCTCACCGTACCCGCCCCTTTCCGCTGGCGGTGCGGGGCGGCGGCCAGTTCGGCCACGGCCGGGCCTTGTGGACCGGGGCCGAAGGCGACCTGGCGACCCTGCGGCTGCTGGCCGAGCGGGCGGAGGCGGCGGCGCGGAAGGCCGGGGTGCCCATGGGGGAACACCGGCGGTACAAGCCGCACCTCACCGTGGCCCGCAGCCGGGAGGCCTGCGATGTCCGGGCCTGTGTCGAGACCCTGGACACGTTCGTGAGCCGGACCTGGACCGTGCGGGAGCTGGTGCTGGTGCGGAGCAATCTGCCGACCTCGGGGGTCCCGGGGGAGCAGCCCCGGTACGAGGCGGTCGGCCGCTGGCCTCTGGCCGGCGCCGGTTAGGCTCAGTGGCGTGGACCCGAAAACCCGCAACCGGATCATGGCCGGTGTGCTTGTGCTGATGTTCTTCGTCGTCGCCTTGGCTTCCGTGCTCGGGAGGTAGGCGGCGGCCGGGGAACCGCGGACGGCTGCCCTCCGGCTGCCGGCCGGTGGGGGCTTGTCGCGCAGTTCCCCGCGCCCCTGAAAAGAAGGGCGTTCGCCCTTGGGGAACTACCAGGCGAAGGCCTCCGGGCTCGGCCCCGGGCCCGGGAAGATCTCGTCCAGGCCTGTCAGGAGTTCCTCGGAGAGCTCCAGCTCGGACGCGCGCACGGCGGAGGCGAGCTGCTCGGCCGTGCGGGGGCCGACGATCGGGCCGGTCACGCCGGGGCGGGTGAGCAGCCAGGCCAGGGCGGCCTCGCCGGGCTCGATGCCGTGCTTGTCGAGCAGGTCCTCGTAGGACTGGATCTGCGCGCGGGTGGCGGGGTCGGCGAGCGCGTCGGCGGCGCGGCCGGAGGCGCGGCGCTTGCCCTCGACCTCCTTCTTGAGGACACCGCCCAGCAGACCGCCGTGCAGCGGCGACCACGGGATGACGCCGAGGCCGTACTCCTGCGCGGCCGGGATGACCTCCATCTCGGCGCGCCGCTCGGCGAGGTTGTACAGGCACTGCTCGCTGACCAGCCCGATGGTCCCGCCCCGCCGGGCGGCGATCTCGTTCGCCTGGGCGATCTTGTAGCCGGGGAAGTTCGACGACCCGACGTAGAGGATCTTGCCCTGCTGGACCAGGACGTCGATCGCCTGCCAGATCTCCTCGAAGGGCGTGTTCCGGTCGATGTGGTGGAACTGGTAGACGTCGATGTAGTCGGTCTGGAGCCGCTTGAGGCTGGCGTCCACCGCCCGCCGGATGTTGACCGCGGAGAGCTTGTCGTGGTTCGGCCAGGCCGGGCCGTCGGCGCCCATGTTGCCGTACACCTTCGTGGCGAGGACGACCTTGTCGCGCCGTCCCTCGCCCTTGGCGAACCAGGTGCCGATGATGCTCTCGGTACGGCCCTTGTTCTCGCCCCAGCCGTACACGTTGGCGGTGTCGAAGAAGTTGATGCCCGCGTCCAGCGCCGCGTCCATGATGGCGTGGCTGTCGGTTTCGTCGGTCTGCGGGCCGAAGTTCATGGTGCCGAGGACGAGCCGGCTGACCTTGAGTCCCGTGCGTCCGAGCTGCGTGTACTTCATGCTGCCCAAGCCAACGTCTTGAAGTGCGCTCCAAGCAAGCACGCGTTGACGTCAAGGGGGCCTTGGAGTCAGTGGCGGGGGAACTCGTCGGTCTTGAGGTGGGGGCAGCCGCGCAGTACAACGATGCGCACGGTAGCCACGGCACGGGAAAGAGCGCATATGCCAGAGCAGCCCGCCACCGACCACCTCGTCCAGCTCCTCCGCACCACCCTCGGCGGCTCCCTCCTCGGCATCTACCCGCACGGCTCCGCCACCCTCGGCGGCCTCCGCCCGCACAGCGACATCGACCTCCTGGCCGTCGTACGGGAGCCCACGGCACACGCCCAACGCCGGGCCCTGGTCGATGAGTTGCTCAAGGTGTCCGGCGTGGACGGGCGGCGGCACGTGGAGCTGATCGTCGTCGTACAGGACGACGTACGGCCCTGGCGCTACCCGCCCACCTGCGACTTCCTCTACGGCGACTGGCTGCGGGACGACTACGAGCGCGGAGTGACCCCGGCCCGCGAACCGAGCCCCGACCTCGCGCCTCTCCTCACGATGGTCCTGCGCGCCGACACCCCGCTCCACGGGCCTCCGCCCGCCGAACTCCTCGACCCGGTCCCGCACGACGACCTCAGGCGCGCCATCGTCGCCGGCGTGCCGGAGCTGATGGCCGACCTGGACTCCGACACCCGCAACGTGCTGCTCACCCTCGCCCGGATCTGGACCACGCTCACCACCGGGACCATCCGCTCGAAGGACGCGGCAGCCGCGTGGGCGCTGGACCGCCTCCCGGCCGAGCACCGGCCCGCCCTCGCCCGCGCCCGGGCCGTCTACCTCGGGGAGGAGGCGGAGCGCTGGGACGACCTGGCGCCCCGGCCCTGCGCGGAGTTCCTGACCCGGGTGATCGCCGAGAGTCACTCCTCGTAGGGCTCGCCCAGGTCCCAGGCCTGGTACATCGCCTCGGCGAAGGCCGCCGCGATCTTGTGCTCGCCGCTGTCGTTGGGGTGGGTGCCGTCGTAGGTGTCGGCGTCGATGTCGTACGACGGTGGGGACGAGGCCAGGAGGACGGGTGAGCCGGGCTCGTCGAGGTCGGCGGCCGTCTTCGCCAGCAGTTCGTTGAAGCGGGCGACCTCGGCGGCGAAGGCCGGGTCGGACTGGGCCCGCACGTTCGGGGTCACCGGCAGCCACACCATCCGCACCCGCCGGTTCGCCGCGCGGGCCTCGGCGGCGAAGGCCCTCACGTTCTCGGCGGTCTGCTCGGCGTTGGTGTAGAAGCCCAGGTCGATCAGGCCGAGGGAGACCAGGAGGACGTCCGCGCGGCACGACCGCACCGCCTCGCCGATCAGCGGCGCCATGTGCAGCCAGCCCTCGCCCCAGCCGGCCAGGTGCGCCCGCGGGAAGTCCGGGTCGGCGTACGCGTACGAGGTAGGTGCGTCGGCGAGCTTGTCGTGGAGCGTCTCGCGCGGGCCGACGAGGGTGAAGGGGCCGCCGTAGGAACGGCACAGGTGCTGCCACATCCGGTAGCGCCACGTGTGTTCGCCCGCGCTCCCGATCGTCATGGAGTCACCGACGGGCATGAACCTGAGCATCCGCTCATCATGAACGATCAGACGGCCGGACGGGGTGTGAGTCGGGCCACGCGTCATGGAGGGGCAGGTGGGGTCAGGTGCCCGAAGGTGCGTGGGGCATACCGGACCTCGTTGGTGGCGGAGGCGGATGGGCACGCTCGTACTGGTCGTGCCAAGCGGCGATCGTGAAAAGCAGGGCAACGGCTGCCAGGAGCAGTTGGACCGCTCCTGCGAACGGATGCGCCGAACACAGGAAGACCACGGCGATCACGAGCACGCCCAAGGTGAACCCGCCGAGCCAGAGGATCGGAACCCAGTCCATCTGGGGTGCCACGGTTTGCTCGTCCGCACGGCCCCATCCACGGATGACCGACGCCAGCCCCAGCAGAAGGGCGACCGGGATTTCGATGAGCAGCACGATCAGGCTTACGCAGCCACCCGCGAAGCCGTCGCCTCGCGAGTCCGAAGGTGCTCCAGGGCGGCCATCGTTCACCGGCATGCACGATATGCACGACCTCGGCTCGAAGCGCATGGTCACACGCTCGTACGCCACGCCGTGCACTGCGTCACGGTTCACCAGGCCGAGACGCGTTCGTGGCCGAGCCGGCATCCGCAGGGCCCAAGAGGGCACGGAACCCCGGCGCACCGAGCAGCGGCAAACTTGACCGCCTGGGCCATATGGAACTCGTCCGAGACCATGAGGAGGTCCGCGAGAACCGTACGCTGCGACGCACCTGCTATGTGGAACTCAACCGGGACGCCCGGCAGTTCACCACCGCACTCAACCGCCACCTGCACGTCATGCGGGAACGCGGCGTGGAGGAGGCCGACAGCCAGGCACTTGAGGAGGCGAAGAACGCGCACCGCGATCGATACTCCGAAGCACAGATGATCGCCTCCGAAGAAGTGCTCAGGCGAGGTCTGGGGGATGCCCCGGACCATGAGAACCGCCATGCGCGACGAACTCGGGGTGTCTCGGCTCGCCCGCGGGCCAGTGGCAGAGTGAGCCGGATGATCGGACGCCTGTACACCGTTGTCATCGACTGCCCCGACCCGGGTGAACTCGCCGGTTTCTACGAGAAGCTGCTGTCGCTCTCACGGCAGGCGGACACCGGCGACTTCGTCGTGCTCCAGAACGCGGCGGGCACCCCGGTGGTCGCCTTCCAGCAGGTGGACGACTTTCGAGCGCCGCGGTGGACGGATCCCGCGCGCCCTCCGCACATGCACCTCGACGTGATGGTCGCGAACCTCGATACGGCCGAGGCCCAGGTGCTCGCCCTCGGTGCGAGGCTGCTGGACGGTTCGGACAAGCCGATCGGTTACCGCGTCTACGAGGACCCCGTCGGCCATCCCTTCTGCCTGATCACTCCTGAGGGAGCTTGACCTTCCCACGTGAGGCCCGGCGTCGGAATGGCGGTTGTCACCTCGACAGCTCGGTGTCGTCACGGTTCGGCGGTGTGCGGCCAAACGCGCAGCACTCGGGAAGGCCGACCGCCGTGGACCTTCGCCGCCGGTGGCGGACCGCTGTCCGAAGGGCTGAGGGCCGACGGAGCGTCGATCGCGGAATGCATGGGCAGAGCCCTGGTCAAGCTGCGAGAGGCCGGTCTGGCTGTGCCTTTCTGAGGACCGGAACCCCAGCTGGTCTCCTCGTGATCCGCTACCGGCGATGAACCCCGCACCGGGATGGCAGGCTTGGGGCATGCGCAGACCCTCCGTCCTCCTCGCCGCGGCCCTTCTCGTGGGCGCCTTCGCCGTGCCCGCCTCCGCCGCCGACGGCGACGAGGACTTCACGATCAAGGACCCGCGCATCACCGAGTCCAGCGGTCTGGCCGCCTCCCGGCTCCACCCCGGCATCTACTGGACGCACAACGACAGCGACGACGGTCCCTACATCTACGCCGTCGACAGCAGGACGGGCGAGACCGTCGCGCGCCTCACCCTCACCGGCGTCGGCACGCCCCGGGACGTGGAGGCCATCTCCATCGGCCCGGGCAACCGGATCTACGTCGGCGACATCGGCGACAACCTCGGCGGCAGCTGGCCCCATGTGTGGATCTACGAGCTGCCCGAGCCGAAGACGCTGAAGGACCAGACGATCCGGGCCACGCAGTACGTCGTGAAGTACTCCGACGGGGCCCGCGACGCCGAGTCCCTCGTCGTGCACCCGAAGACCGGCCGCGTCTACATCGTCGACAAGAACCAGAAGGGCGGGCACCTGTACGAGGGGCCCGCCGAGCTCTCCGCCTCGGGCACGAACGTCTTCCGGCCCGTCGCGGCCGTGCCCGACCTGGAGGCCACCGACGCCACGCTCTCCCCGGACGGCCGGCACCTCGTCGTACGCAGCTACTTCGGCTCGATCGCGTACGACTGGAACGACGGGAAGATCAAGCGGAAGCAGCGGCTCGGCGTGCCGTTCCTCGGGCAGGGGGAGTCCGTCACCTACACCGCCGACGGGACGAGGCTCATGTACGGCGCCGAGGGGGCCGACAGCTCGGTGGAGGGGCAGGACGCGCCCGGGGGCTCAGGATCGTCCTCCGCGGGAGGGAGTCCGTCCGCGCGCGGCGACGGCGGTGGCAGCGGTGACGGGCTCGGCGGCAATCTCAAGACCGGCGCCATCGCCGTGGCCGTGGCCTTTGCCGCCCTGCTCGGTCTGCGCGGGCTGAGGCGGCGCAGGTAGGGCCTTCCGGAGGCGGCGGCTCACGAGGCCGACTCGCCCCGGCGTTGCGCCACGAGTACCTCCAACCCGTCCAGGATCCGCTGGAGTCCGAACCCGAAGTGGTCGAAGTCGGGCCCGAACGTGTCCTCGGAGAGTGACGCCATCACCGGGTAGCGGCCCGAGGCCAGGACCTTCTCCAGCACCGGCACCTGTGCCTGCCAGAACTCCGTGTCCGTCAGGCCCGTCCGGCGCTCCGCCTCCTGCTGGTAGAGCTGCGTGCGCGCGGCCCCGACGACGTACCCGTCGATCATGATGATCGCGGAGACCAGCTCGGGGTCGGTCAGCCCCATCGGGCGGATCAGGGTGAGGACTTTCTCCATGCCGTCCAGGGCGCTCGGGCCGAGGATCGGCCGGGACTGGTTGACCTGGAGCAGCCAGGGATGGCGGCGGTAGAGGGCGAGGGTCTCGCGGGCCATGGCCTCCAGGGCGGCGCGCCAGCCGCCGTCGCCCAGGTCGGCCGGATTCTCGGAGGGGCGCTGGACCCGGTCCAGCATCAGGTCGAGCAGCTCGCCCTTGCCGGGGACGTACCGGTAGAGCGACATGGTTCCGGTGCCGAGTTCGGCGGCGACGCGGCGCATGGAGAGCCCTTCCAGGCCTTCCGTGTCCGCCACCTGGACGGCCGCTTCCACGATCCGGTCCAGGGTCAGGGTCGGCTTCGGGCCGCGGCTGGGGCGCCTGCCGGTGTCCCACAGCAGTTCGAGGGTGCGGGCGATATCGCCGCTGCCGCTGGTCTCCGTACCGCCTGTGCTGCCGGTACCGCCAGTACTGCGCTTGCCGCCTGTACCGCTCGTGCCGCTCGTGCCGCTTTCCATGGAGCCCAGCTTAGGTCCCCCGCAAAAAACTGGGTACGGCGTACGCGTAATCGGGTACGCTGTACCCAGTTAGTGGCGACGCAGGGCACGAGCACAGGGGAGGGGCGGCATGGACGGATACGCGGTGCGGGCCGAGGCGCTGGAGAAGAGGTACGGCGAGAAACGCGCACTCGACGGCTTCGACCTGGCGGTGCGCGAGGGCACGGTGCACGGCCTGCTCGGACCGAACGGGGCGGGCAAGACCACCGCCGTCCGCATCCTGTCCACGCTGATCCGGCTGGACGGGGGCAGGGCGACGGTCGCCGGTCTTGACGTGGCCCGGCAGCCGCGCGAGGTGCGGGCCCGGATCGGGCTCACCGGTCAGTACGCGGCGGTGGACGAGGTGCTCACCGGCCGGCAGAACCTGGAGATGTTCGGCCGGCTGTTCCATCTCGGCGGCAAGCGGGCCAGGCTCCGGGCGACCGAACTGCTGGAGCAGTTCGACCTGGCCGACGCCGCCGACCGGGGCGTCGGCAAGTACAGCGGCGGCATGCGGCGCCGCCTCGACCTCGCCGCGTCGATGATCCTCGCCCCGGCCGTCCTCTTCCTCGACGAGCCGACGACCGGCCTCGACCCCCGCAGCCGCGGGGAAGTCTGGGATTCCGTGCGGGCGTTGGTGGCGGGCGGCACGACCGTGCTGCTCACCACGCAGTACCTGGAGGAGGCCGACAAGCTCGCCTCCCGCATCACCGTCATCGACCAGGGGCGGGCCATCGCCGACGACACCCCGGACGGACTGAAGAGCCTGGTCGGCGGCGACCGTATCGAGGTCGTGGTCGCCGAGCGGGCCGAGATCCCGCGGGTGGTGAAGGTGGTCGCCCGGGTCGCGGACGGCGAACCCGAGGCGGACGAGACCGAGTTGCGGGTGCACGCCCCGGTCACGGACCGGGTCACGGCACTCACCGAAGTGGCGCGCACCCTCCAGGACGAGGGCGTCCGCGTCGAGGACATCGGGCTGCGCAGGCCCAGCCTCGACGACGTGTTCCTGCGCCTGACCGGACACCGGACCGAGAAGGAGGCCGCGGCGTGAGTGCCATCGACCTGAGCCCGCCCGCCGCACGCGGCCGCACCTACTGGCTGCTCGCCGACTGCTGGAACATCGTCCGGCGCGGCCTGACCCACTACCAGCGCCAGCCCGTCAACATCGCCTGGCAGCTGGGCTTCCCGATCCTCTCCGTGCTGCTCTACGGCTATGTCTTCGGCAGCGCCATGAAGGTGCCGGGCGGCGGGGACTACAACGACTACCTGATGCCGGGCATGTTCGCGATGACCATGGCGTTCGGCTTCATCAACACGGCGACCCTCGTGGTCTACGACTCCACCAAGGGCGTCATCGACCGCTTCCGCTCCATGCCGATGGCGTCCTCCGCCGTGGTGGCCGGGCGCGGCGTCACCGATCTGCTCGTCGCCTGCGCCGAGTTGGCGATCATGATGCTCACCGCGCTTGCCATGGGCTGGCGGCCGGACGGGGGCCTCGGCTTCCTGGGCGCGTTCGGGCTGCTGCTGTGGCTGCGGTTCGCGCTGATCTGGATCGGGGTGTGGCTCGGTCTGCTCGTGCCCAACCCGGAGGCGGCGGGCGGCCTGTTCGCGGTCGCCTTCCCGCTGACGATGATCTCCAGCATCTTCGTCGCGCCACAGCTCATGCCCGACTGGCTGGGCTGGGTGGCGGTCTGGAACCCGATCTCCTCCACGGCGGCGGCGGCCCGCGAGCTGTTCGGCACGCCGGTCGGCGGCGACACCTGGGTCGAGCAGCACGCGCTGCTGATGGCCGGGGTGTGGCCGGTGATCCTGACGCTGATCTTCCTGCCGCTGGCGGTGCGCCGGTTCAGGAAGCTGAGCCGGTAGCGAGCGGAAGCGGAGCCGCCGACGAGCGGAAGCGGAGCCGCCGGCGAGCGGAACGCGCACCTCCCGGAGGGTTGACGTGCTCATGGTGCGTCAGTTTCCTGGGAGGTGCGCGGCGCATATGGGAGCGCTCCCATCGCTGTTCCGGGGCCGCGCCTCCCCCGAGAGGAAGCAGCCATGTTCCGCACTCTGCGAAGAGCGCTGTGCGTCGCCGCGGCGCTCCTGTTACCCCTGGCCGGTATCCAGTCGGCGCACGCCGACGCAGACGCCGACGTCGACGCGCAGGCCGGCGCCGGCTACTGGCACACCAGCGGCCGGCAGATCCTGGACGCGGCCGGGCAGCCGGTCCGTATCGCCGGCGTCAACTGGTTCGGCTTCGAGACCGACATCCACGTCGTCCACGGCCTGTGGGCCCGCGACTACAAGAGCATGATCGACCAGATGAAATCGCTGGGCTACAACACCATCCGGATGCCCTACGGCGACGACATCCTCAAGCCCGGCACCATGCCCGGCAGCATCAACCACGACGGCAAGAACACCGACCTGCGGGGCCTGACGTCGCTCCAGGTCCTGGACCGGATCGTGGCGTACGCCGGACAGGCCGGCCTCAAGATCGTCCTCGACCGGCACCGCCCGGACGCGGCGGGCCAGTCGGCACTCTGGTACACGCCGTCGGTCCCCGAGTCGACCTGGATCACCAACCTCAAGTCCCTGGCGGCGCGCTACAAGGGCAACCCCACCGTCGTCGGCATCGACCTGCACAACGAGCCCCACGACCCCGCCTGCTGGGGCTGCGGCGACACGGCCCGGGACTGGCGGCTGGCCGCCCAGCGCGCGGGCAACGCCGTGCTCTCGGTCAACCCCGAGCTGCTGATCATGGTCGAGGGCGTGCAGTCGTACAACGGCACCAACGGCTGGTGGGGCGGCAACCTCATGGGCGTCGCCCAGCACCCGGTCCAGCTGGACGTCCCGAACCGGCTGGTGTACTCGGCCCACGACTACGCCACGTCGGTGGCCCAGCAGCCGTGGTTCAGCGACCCGTCCTTCCCCGCCAACATGCCGGGGATCTGGGACAAGTACTGGGGCTACATCTTCAAGCAGAACATCGCGCCGGTGTGGCTCGGCGAGTTCGGTACGACGCTCCAGCCGGCGGTGGACCAGAAGTGGCTGTCCGCGCTGGTGACGTACCTGCGCTCGACGTCGGGGTACGGCGCCGACAGCTTCCACTGGACGTTCTGGTCCTGGAACCCCAACTCCGGTGACACGGGAGGGATCCTGAAGGACGACTGGCAGACGGTGGACACCGCGAAGGACGGGTACCTCAAGGCGATCAAGGCGCCGGGGTTCGAGGGCGGCGGTTCCGGGCCGGATCCCGGCGGGCCGGGTGACCCCGGTGGCACGGCTGCCTGCACCGCCGCCTACACGGTGAGCAGCGACTGGGGCGGCGGCTTCAACGCCGAGGTGAAGGTGACCAACACGGGCACCACGCCGCTGAAGTCCTGGAAGGTCACGTGGGCGTGGAGCGGTGCGGAGAAGGTCACCAGCATGTGGAACGCGTCGTACACGCAGAGCGGGACCGGCGTGACGGCTGCGAACGCCGCGCACAACGGAAGCGTGCCGGTGGGGGGTTCGGCGAGCTTCGGCTTCGGAGGTACTCCCGGGGGCGGGGCCGTGCCGAGCGTGACGTGCACGGCGACCTGACGCCGGTGTGACGGGGGCGCCCGGTGCTCGCCGGGCGCCCCCGGATCACATGCTTACTTGGTCGTGTACCTGACCGGGCTGTTCGCCGGTTGTGCCCTTCTTCTGATGCGGAGGATTCCGTACGGGCCCGCCCGGCGGCGGCGTACGCTGAGCCTTATGGTGCTTTACCGTGCCAAGAGTGGACAAACGGGTCAGGAATCGCCGAGTGATCCGAGCCTTCCCGTGTTCGTCGACGCCTCCGGCCGGCGTGCACGGAATCTGCGGCGGGCGGGCTACGGGCTGGCCGCCTGTGCGGCCAGTTACATGGCGGTGCTGGGGCTGAGCCTGCTGGGAGCAACGCCCTTCGCGCCGGAGGCGATCCTGCCCGGTGACATAGCGGCGCCTGCCGCACCGGAACCCCGCACCCCGGGCCGGACCCCCTCGGCGCCGCCGGAAAGCCCTCCGCCCCCGGCCGGTCCTTCGGCCGCGGCCGGACCGAGCACCCTGCTCATTCCGCAGTTCACCGCGCCCGGCCCTTCGCTTGCTCCGCCCCTTGTGCCCGGGAACCCGCCGGCGCCGGCCAGCACACCGGCACCTCCTGACACACCAGAACCAGAGGCACCAACGGCACAAACGCCACTCCCACCGGCGCAGCCCACGGCCCCCGATGATCCTCCCGCTCCCGCCCCCGCACCCGGCACGGGCAGCACTCCCGCCTCGCCGCCGCCCCCGCCCGCACCTGCTCCGCAGACCAGTGCCCCACCGGCCCCACCCGCCCCGGCGCCTCCAGCGCCGACGCCGCCACCCGCCTCACCGGTCCCCGAGCCCCCGGCGCCGACGCCGCCACCCACGCCCCTGCCCACAGGGCCGGCGACCGTTCCACCGGCACCGCCCGGTGGCGTTGCCGAACCCCCGCCCTCCGACCCATCGGTGGTTGAGGCCCCCTGATGCGGCGGCGCCCCGACCGGTCACCCGGCCGCTCTGCGAGGTCGCCCGGCCCGCGGCGGACGCGAGCACCCCTGTCGCCGCGGCACCGCTTCCGGATCGTCGTTCCCCTCGTCCTGCTGGCCTTCGTCGCCTCGGTCCTCCTCGTCGAGGGATACACCACCAGGGGCTTCGCCGGTGACCAGGAAGGGCGCGGCGGACGACCGGCCACCGGCGTCCCCGGCAGGATCACCACCGGCGGTCCGGTCGTCGACATCACCGACGGTCACCAGCGGACGTACCGCACGCCGGACAAGACCGTCGTCCTGACCTTCGACGACGGCCCCGACCCCACCTGGACGCCCCGCATACGGGCCGTTCTCGACCACTACGGCACGCCCGGCACCTTCTTCGTCACCGGGCAGCAGACCGCCCGGCACCCGGGAGTCCTGCGCCGTGTGGTGCGCTCCGGCCACGAGATCGGCGTGCACACCTTCTCCCACCCGGACCTGGCCACCCGGTCCGCGAGCGCCGTCGACCGCGAGCTGGCGCTGACCCAACTCGCCCTCGCGGGGGCCGCGGGCATCAACACGTCGCTGATGCGGATGCCCTACTCCTCGGTCCCCTCCGCCCTCGACGACTCGGAGTGGTCCGTGGCGCGGCGGCTGGGGGAGAAGGGCTACGTCCTGGCGTTCATCGACCAGGACACCAACGACTGGCGGCGGCCGGGCGCCCGGGCGATCGCCGACGCGGCCACCCCGAGAGTGCCGGGCAGGGGCGCGGTCGTCCTCCTGCACGACGCGGGCGGGGACAGATCACAGACGGTCGAAGCCCTCAAGACCCTGATCCCCCGGCTGAAGGCCCAGGGCTATCGCTTCACCACCCTCGCCGACCTCGTGGGCACCGACAGTTTCACCAGCCCCGTCGACACGGCGGACCGGTGGAGCGGCCGCATCTTCGTGGCCGCCGTGACCGTGTCGGGGACAGCGGTGTCGGCCGTCAGCGTGCTGCTGCTGGTGGTCGGTTCGCTCGTCCTCGCACGCTGTGTGCTCCTGCTCGTCCTGGCCCGTCACCACGCCCGCCGTCAACGGCGCCCCGACAGCGACCGGTACGGGCCCGTCACCCGGCCCGTCAGCGTGGTCATACCCGCCTACAACGAGGAGCTGTGCATCGCCAAGACACTCCGCTCCCTCGCCGCGAGCGACCATCCCGTCGAGATCATCGTCGTGGACGACGGGTCCCGCGACGGCACCGCCGACATCGCGCAGTCACTCGCCCTCGCGAACGTCACCGTCATCCGCCGGCCCAACGGCGGCAAACCCTCCGCCCTCAACACCGGCGTCCTGCGGGCCACCCACGACATCGTCGTCATGCTGGACGCCGACACGGTCTTCGCCCCCTCGACCGTCGGCCGCCTCGTCCAGCCGTTCGCCGACCCCCGCGTCGGTGCCGTCGCGGGCAACGCCAAGGTCGGCAACCGCCGGCGGCTGCTCGGCCGGTGGCAGCACATCGAGTACGTCATGGGCTTCAACCTCGACCGCCGCATGTACGACCTGCTGCGCTGCCTGCCCACCATCCCCGGTGCCGTGGGGGCGTTCCGCGCCGAGGCCCTGCGGGACGCCGGAATGATGAGTGCGGACACCCTCGCCGAGGACACCGACATCACCATGGCCCTGCACCGGGCCGGGTGGGAGGTCCGCTACGCGCCGGACGCACTCGCCTGGACCGAGGCGCCGTCCTCGTTGCGGCAGCTGTGGCGCCAGCGCTACCGATGGAGCTACGGCACGATGCAGGCCACGTGGAAGCACCGGCACGCGCTGTTCGAGCGTGGCCACGGGGGCCACTTCGGCCGCATCGGTCTGCCCTTGCTGGCCGTCTTCCAGATCTTCACCCCGCTGCTCGCCCCGCTGATCGACATACTGGCCGTCTACGGCCTGGTGTTCGGGAACCCGCGCACCACCGTGCTGGCCTGGAGCGGCGTGCTGGCGGTGCAGGCCGTCTGCGCCGTGTACGCCTTCCGTCTCGACGGCGAGAGGCTCCGGCCGCTGTGGGCGCTGCCTCTCCAGCAGGTCGTCTACCGTCAGGTGATGTACCTGGTCCTGGCCCAGGCCTGCCTCACCGCGATCAACGGCTACCGACTGCCGTGGCAGCGGCTCAAGCGCAGTGGAGACGTGGTGCTGCCCGCCCAGCCCTCCACCCGCCGGACGTGAGCTTGCCTGCCGCGGCCCGCTACGCCTAATGGCTCATCCGGTTCACCGGGGGCCGTGACCGTTCTGACGTGGTCCTTTTCCGCGCCCGCCTGCCCGAGCCTCCTCGCCGGTTCGCACAATCGGGTTGAGTTGCCGGGCCGAAGGGCCGTCAGCCTTCCTCCCGGGCGCTTTTCCGCTCAATGTGTGATCATGAAAACTCCGCGATTGCACTGTATGCCCCGATCCCTCGCCCACTCGGCCGGTGCGGCTGTCATCGTCCTCGCAGCAGCCCTGACCTCCGCCGCACCCGTGGCGGCCGACTCGGCTGCGCCGCCGGACCGCAAAGATGGCCAGAGTTCTTCGTGCTACACGTCCCGCACTGAGCGGCAGGGGATCGAAGGGGTCGTCTGGACCGTCCTGTTCGGGCCCCAGAACACCACGACGGAGACCCGGTGCGACGGCCAGGTGTCGGAGGGAGGGCAGGACCAGAGCACAGGCCTCCTCCCGCCCCTCGCGGGCTGACCTGCCAGGGGCGCTTGGGTATTCCGGGCGCCCCTCTCATCGCGACCTGCGCTCTTCCGGCGGGTGTTCGCTGTAGTCCAACAACCCCTGTTTTCAGTGGATTTGGGCGCAGAGGATGACTCGATTCGGTCAAGTCTTGGTCGAATAAGTACTTGCATGGCGTGCTCTTCCGAAACGATGCGGCACGGACCGCGTGACACGCGGTCCTGACCCCCCTCACCGTCTCTGAGAGAACTCCATGAGAAGAAGCGCAGCCGTCCTGTGCGGTGCGACCGTCGTCCTGGCCGGGACGCTCACCGCCGTCCCCGCCAGCGCCAGCGCGCCGCCCTCCGCGAACACCCAGGCCGCGAAGGTCACTTGGAAGAAGTGCGGCACGGAGGACTACCCGACGCTCCAGTGCGCGTCGGTGAAGGTGCCCCTCGACTACGCGAAGCCGCAAGGGAAGCAGATCACGCTGGCGCTGTCGCGCGTGCCGCACACCGCCAAGACGTACCAGGGACCGCTGCTGGTCAACCCCGGCGGCCCCGGCGGCAGCGGCCTGACGCTGGCCGGTTTCGTGGCGTCCTCCCTGCCGAAGGAGGTCGCGGCCCAGTACGACGTCGTCGGCTTCGACCCGCGCGGAGTGGGCAAGAGCCAGCCCGCCCTGGACTGCAAGCCGGGGCACTTCGACCCGGTGCGCCCCGACTCCGTGCCCAGCACGCCCGCGCTGGAGAAGGCCAACCTCGACCGCGCCAAGTCCTTCGCCCAGGCCTGCGGCAAGAAGTACGCGGACGTCCTGCCGTACATCAACACGGTCAGCGCCGTGAAGGACATGGACTCGATCCGCAAGGCCCTCGGCGCCAAGAAGATCAACTACTTCGGCTACTCGTACGGCACCTACCTCGGCTCGGTCTACGCCAAGCTGTTCCCCGAGCGGGTGCGGCGCCTGGTGCTGGACTCGATCGTCGACCCGACCGGGGTCTGGTACGAGGACAACATCCAGCAGGACTACGCCTTCGACAAGCGCCACAAGGCGCTCATGGCGTGGATCGCCAAGTACGACTCCACGTACAAGCTCGGCACCGACCCGAAGAAGGTCGAGGCCAAGTGGTACGCCATGCGGGCGGCCCTGGCCAAGAAGCCGGCGGGCGGCAAGGTGGGCGCCTCCGAACTGGAGGACATCTTCATACCCGGCGGCTACAACAACGCCTACTGGCCCACCCTCGCCCAGACGTTCGCGGCGTACGTCAACAAGAAGGACACCGCCGCGCTGGTCAAGGCGTACGACAACATCGCCGCCATCGACGCCTCCGGCGACAACGGCTACAGCGTCTACACCTCGGTGCAGTGCCGTGACGCGTCCTGGCCGCGCGACTGGAAGCAGTGGCGCAAGGACAACTGGGCGGTGTACGAGAAGGCGCCGTTCATGGCCTGGAACAACGCCTGGTACAACGCGCCGTGCGCGTTCTGGCCGACGAAGTCGATGAAGCCGGTGAACGTCACCAACACCAAGCTCCCGCCGGTGCTGCTGTTCCAGGCGACGGACGACGCGGCCACCCCGTACCAGGGCGGTGTCACCATGCACCGGCTGCTGAAGGGTTCCAGCCTGGTGGTGGAGCAGGGCGGCGGCAACCACGGCATCACGCTGAGCGGCAACGCCTGCCTCGACAAGTACCTGGCGACGTACCTCACCAGCGGCAAGGTGCCGCACGGCAGCGGCGTGGCCGACGCGGTCTGCAAGAAGCTGCCCGACCCGAAGCCGCAGGCCACCGCGGGCAAGACGCCGAGCACGGGGCAGTCGGCCGTCGCGACGGTCGGCGACACCCTGCGCGGGATCCTGGGGTCCGGGGTCTGAGCGCACCGCGTGAAATGCGCCTGACATGACGCGAGGGGCGCCCGGTCCGCCGGGCGCCCCTCACGGTCTGCGGGAGAAGATCAGAGCTTCTCGATCACGTAGTCGACGCACTTCGTCAGGGCCTCGACGTCCGCCGGGTCGATCGCCGGGAACATCGCGACGCGCAGCTGGTTGCGGCCGAGCTTGCGGTAGGGCTCGGTGTCGACGATGCCGTTGGCGCGCAGGACCTTGGCGACGGCGGCGGCGTCCACCTCGTCCGTGAAGTCGATCGTGCCGATGACCTGGGAGCGCTTGGCCGGGTCGGTGACGAACGGGTTCGCGAACTTGACGTCCTCGGCCCAGCCGTACAGCGTCCGCGCGGACGTGGCGGTGCGGCGCACCGACCAGTCCAGGCCGCCCTGGCCGTTGATCCACTCCAGCTGCTCGTTGAGGAGGAACAGGGTGGCGACGGCCGGGGTGTTGTACGTCTGGTTCTTGCGGGAGTTGTCGATCGCCGTCGGCAGCGAGAAGAACTCGGGGACGTGCCGGCCGGAGGCGTGGACGCGCTCGGCGCGCTCGATCGCGGCCGGGGAGAAGACGCCGATCCACAGGCCGCCGTCGGAGGCGAAGGACTTCTGCGGGGCGAAGTAGTAGACGTCCGTCTCGGCGATGTCGACGGGGAGGCCGCCGGCACCGGAGGTGGCGTCCACGAGGACCAGGGCGCCCTCGTCGGCGCCGGCCACGCGCTTGATCGGCATGGCGACACCGGTCGAGGTCTCGTTGTGGGTGAAGGCGTAGACGTCGACACCCGCCTCGGCGACCGGCTCGGGGTGCGTGCCCGGGTCACTGGAGATGACGTCCGGCTCGGCCAGCCAGGGCGCGAGCTTGGCGGCCTTGGCGAACTTGGAGGAGAACTCGCCGAAGCTGAGGTGCTGCGACTTGTTCTCGATCAGGCCGTGCGTCGCGATGTCCCAGAACGCGGTGGAGCCGCCGTTGCCGAGGATCACCTCGTAGCCGTCGGGGAGCTGGAACAGCTCACTGATGCCCTCGCGCACCTTGCCGACCAGGTTCTTGACGGGGGCCTGGCGGTGGGAGGTGCCGAGGAGGGAGGTACCGGTGGCGGCGAGGGCGTCCAGCGCCTCCGTACGCACCTTGGAGGGGCCAGCGCCGAATCGTCCGTCGGCGGGCTTGATGTCAGCGGGAATCTGGATCTCAGCCACGCTCTGGAGGTTAGCCGGTGAGGAAACCCGGGCGAAACGTGGTCCGTCGGATGAGACGGGTTCCGTGTCGGTCCGGGCCTGGTTTGCTGGACCTATGACGGATCTTGAGGTCGGGCTGCGCAGGGCCGTCCGAGGTGACGTCCGCTTCGACGTCACCTCCCGGGCACTGGTCACGATGGACGCCTCCAACTACCGCCGGGTCCCGTTCGGCGTCGTCGCCCCGCGCGACGCCGACGACGTCGCCGGCGTGCTGGAGGTGTGCCGGGCCCACGGCGTGCCGGTGGTGGCGCGGGGCGGGGGCACGTCGATCGCGGGGCAGGCGACCGGTACGGGGGTGGTGCTGGACTTCACCCGTTACATGAACCGTCTCGTGTCGCTGGATCCCGAGGCGCGTACGGCCGTCGTGCAGCCGGGGCTGGTGCTCGACCGGCTCCAGGAGGCGGCGGCCCCGCACGGGCTGCGGTTCGGGCCCGACCCCTCCACGCACAGCCGGTGCACGCTCGGCGGCATGATCGGCAACAACTCGTGCGGCTCGCACTCGGTGGCCTGGGGGACGACCGCGGACAGTGTGCGCGAGCTGGACGTGATCACCGCGCGCGGGCGCCGACTGCGGCTCGGGCGGAACTGGTCCGGCGCGCCGGAGGGCCTGCGGCAGCTGGTGGACGGCGAACTGGCCCGGTTGCGCACCGGCTTCCCGGAACTGCCCCGCCGCATCTCCGGGTACGCGCTGGACGCCCTGCTGCCCGAGCGGGGCGCCGACGTGGCCCGCTCCTACTGCGGTTCCGAGGGCACGCTGGGCGTGCTGACGGAGGCGGTCGTAGGCCTGGTCGAGGCACCACGCGCGCGTGCGCTGGCCGTACTGGGCTACGCCGACGAGAGCGCGGCGGCCGAGGCCGCGGCCGGGCTGCTGCCGCTGCGCCCGCTGACGGTGGAGGGCATGGCGGCGGACCTGGTGCCGTCCACGGCCGCGCTGCCGCGGGGCGGGGCCTGGCTGTTCGTGGAGACCGGCGGGGAGTCGGCCGAGGAGGCACGCGCGCGTGCGGAGACGGTCGTGCGGGCGGCCGACGGCGTGGACGCCCTGGTGGTCACCGACCCGGCGGGGCAGCGCGCGCTGTGGCGGATCCGGGAGGACGCGAGCGGTACGGCGACGCGGATGCCGGACGGGACGGAGGCCTGGCCCGGCTGGGAGGACTGCGCGGTGCCGCCCGCCCGGCTCGGGGCGTATCTGCGGGACTTCCGGGCACTGCTCGGCGCGCACGGGCTGCGCGGTACGCCGTACGGGCACTTCGGGGACGGCTGCATCCACGTCCGCATCGACTTCGACCTGCTGACGGAGCCCGGCATCGCCCGGTTCCGCCGTTTCTCGGAGGAGCTCGCGGAGCTGGTGGTGGCGCACGGCGGTTCGCTGTCCGGGGAGCACGGAGACGGGCAGGCGCGGGCGGAGCTGCTGCCCAGGATGTACGGGCAGGAGATGGTCGGCCTGTTCGAGCGGGTGAAGGGGGTGTGGGACCCGGACGACCTGCTGAACCCCGGCATGCTGGTCCGCCCCGCGCCCCTGGACGCGGACCTCCGCTTCTCCGTCCTGCCCCGCGAGCCCGTCGACGTCGCCTTCGGCTACCCCTTGGACGGCGGTGACTTCTCGGCGGCGGTACGGCGCTGCGTGGGCGTCGCCAAGTGCCGTACGGCATCGGTGTCCGGCTCCTCGGTCATGTGCCCGTCCTTCCGGGTGACCGGCGCCGAGGAGCACTCCACGCGCGGGCGGGCCCGGCTGCTGCACGAAATGCTCGCCGGTGAGGTGGTGACCGACGGCTGGCGCTCCACGGAGGTGCGGGACGCGCTGGACCTGTGCCTGTCCTGCAAGGGCTGCCGGTCGGACTGCCCGGTGGAGGTGGACATGGCCACGTACAAGGCGGAGTTCCTCCACCACCACTACGCCGGCCGGCGCCGCCCGGCCGCGCACTACGCGATGGGCAGGCTGCCGGTGTGGCTCCGCGCCGTGACCCGTACGCGCACGGCCAGGCTGGTCAATGCCCTGGCCCGGCTGCGGCCCTTCGCCCGGGCGGCGAAACGGCTGGGCGGTATCGCCCCCGAGCGGGAGATCCCCCGGGTGGCGACCCGGACGTTCAGCCGGTGGTGGGAGCGGCGACGGGCGCGACCGACCTCCGCGCAGGGCGACCTGGTCGTCCTGTGGCCCGACACCTTCACCGAGTACCTCTCGCCCTCCGTGGGGCAGGCCGCCGTGCGGGTGCTGGAGGCCGCCGGGCTGCGGGTGGCGCTGCCGCCGACCGTGCATATGGCGAAACCGCCGGTGGGCGACGGCAGGACGGTCGCGCTCGACCCGCTGTCCCTGCTGCGGGGCCGGGGACACGTCTGCTGCGGGCTGACGTACGTGTCGACGGGACAGCTGGACCGCGCCCGAGCGGTCCTGCGCCGCACGCTCGACCTGATGGAACCGGTGCTGGAGACCGACGCCCCGGTCGTGGTCCTGGAACCGAGCTGTGCCGCGGCCCTGCGCACGGACGTACCCGAGCTGCTGCACGACGACCCGCGCGCGGCCCGCCTCGCCGCCAAGGTCCTCACCTTCGCGGAGACGCTGGAACGCCACGCCCCCGACTGGACACCGCCGCGCCTGGACCGCCCGGTGGCCGGCCAGACGCACTGCCACCAGCACGCGGTGCTGGGCGACGCCGCCGACCGCCGGCTGCGCCGGGCCGCGCTGCTCACCGGCGAACTGAGCGGCGGCTGCTGCGGCCTCGCGGGAAACTTCGGCTTCGAGAAGGGCCACTACGAGGTGTCCGCCGCGTGCGCGGAGGAACAGCTCCTGCCATCGGTACGGGACGCCCCGGACGGCACGGTGGTCCTGGCGGACGGCTTCTCCTGCCGCACGCAGCTGGAGCAGCTGGCGGGCGTGCGGGGCAGGCACCTGGCGGAGGTGCTGGCGGCGGCGCTGGAGGGGGACGGCTGATCCTGATGGCCGGACGGCTGATATTGATCGCCGCCTTCACGCCCGCGTGACCGACAGGGACGTTCTGGAGGCGGTACGGACGTGCTTGAGGCGTTCGGGCCACGGCACGGGCCGACCCGAGTGTCTGAGCCGGGGCAGGGGCGAAGCCGCTCCTAGGCTCACGGGACCAGCCATTCGAAGGAGCCCGCGCATGAGCGTCCGCGTCCAGCCGATCACCCGTGACGAGCATCTCGCGTTCGTCGCGGCTCGCCCCTCCGCCAGCCACACGCAGATCCCGTCGTGGGGCGAGGTGAAGCCCGACTGGCTTGCGGAGAGCCTCGGCTGGTTCGACGCGTCCGGGCAGCTCGTCGGCGCGGGACTGGTGCTGCTGCGCCCGCTGCCCGGGCCGAAGCTGCCGGGACTGCCGCGGTACCTGGCGTACCTGCCCGAGGGCCCCCTCATCGACTGGCACGAGCCCGGCCTCGAACGTCTGCTGGAGCCGATGGTCGCCCACCTCGGGAGACGGGGCGCCTTCGCGGTGCGGATGGGCCCGCCCGTCGTGGTGCGCCGCTGGAGCGCCGAGGCGGTCAAGGCGGCGATCGCGGACCCGGCCGCCCGGCGGCTGCGCGACGTGCGGGCGACATCGTTCGAACCGCGTGCCGGCCAGGTCGCGGACACCCTGCGCCGCATGGGCTGGCGGCAGACCGAACCCGGCGGCGAGGACGGCTTCGCCGCGGGACAGCCCCGGTACGTCTTCCAGGTGCCGTTCGCCGGACGGACGCTGGAGGACATCCACGGCGGCCTGAACCAGCAGTGGCGGCGCAACATCAGCAAGGCGGAGAAAGCCGGCGTGAAGGTCGTACGCGGCGGCTACGAGGATCTGCAGGCCTTCCACGAGCTGTACTCCGAGACCGCCGAGCGCGACCGCTTCGTCCCGCGCCCGCTGCCCTACTTCCAGCGCATGTGGAGCGCGCTCACCGCCGAGCACCCGGACCGTATGCGGCTCTACCTCGCGTACCACGACGGCGAGGTACTCGCCGCGGCGACGATGCTGACCGTCGGCGACCACGTCTGGTACTCCTACGGCGCCTCCACGAGCCGGCGGCGCGAGGTCCAGCCGAGCAGCGCCGTGCAGTGGCGCATGATGACGGACGCCCATGAGCTCGGCGCCGCCGTCTACGACCTGCGCGGCATCACCGACACGCTGGAGGAGTCCAGCCACCTGCTGGGACTGCTCCGGTTCAAGGTGGGCACGGGCGGCGAGGCCGTCGAGTACCTCGGCGAGTGGGACTTCCCGCTCAACCGGCTGCTGTACAAGGCGCTGAGCCTGTACCTCGCGCGCCGCTGACCGAGTCCATTACTCTGGACTCTCCAGTACATCGTGATGCACGCGGATGTGTAAGACGGTGTACGTACGCAGCCGAGCCGAGCACAGGATTCGCCCGTGACCACTCCGGACACCGCCACCACGCCCCAGTCCGCGACGGCCGACGCCGCCGGCGCACCGGCCACAGGGCCCGGGCGACCGGGCCGGCCGGGCCGGCTGGGCTCCCTCGGGCCGGTGGGCCTGGTGTTCGCGGGCGGGATCTCCGTGCAGTTCGGCGGTGCGCTGGCGGTGATGCTGATGCCGAGGGCGGGCGCCCTCGGAGTCGTGGCGCTGCGACTGCTCGTGGCCGCGGCCGTCCTGTTGCTGGTCTGCCGGCCGCGGCTGCGCGGCCACTCGCGCACCGACTGGGGCACGGTCGTCGTCTTCGGCATCACCATGGCCGCGATGAACGGCCTCTTCTACCAGGCCGTCGCCCGCATCCCACTGGGCCCCGCGGTCACCCTCGAGGTCCTCGGCCCGCTCGCCCTCTCGGTCCTGGCGTCCCGCCGCGCGATCAACGTCGTCTGGGCGGCCCTCGCCCTCGCCGGCGTCTTCCTCCTCGGCGGAGGAGGCTTCAGCGGCCTCGACCCCACAGGAGCGGCCTTCGCCCTGGGGGCCGGCGCCATGTGGGCGGCCTACATCATCTTCAGCGCCCGTACGGGCCGCCGCTTCCCGCAGGCGGACGGCCTGGCACTGGCGATGGCGGTCGGGGCGGTCCTGTTCCTGCCCCTGGGCATCGCCGAGTCGGGGACGAAGCTGCTCGACCCGGTGACGCTGGGCCTCGGCGCGGCGGTGGCCCTGCTCTCCTCGGTCCTGCCCTACACCCTCGAACTCCTCGCCCTGCGCCGCCTGCCGGCCTCCACTTTCGCGATCCTCATGAGCCTGGAACCGGCCATCGCGGCGACGGCCGGCTTCCTCCTCCTCGACCAGACCCTCACCGCCCTGGAGGCCGCCGCGATCGCCCTCGTCATCGCGGCGAGCATGGGAGCGGTACGGACCCAGGTCGGCCGCGGCCGCGGCCGCCGGAAGGCGGCGGCGCTGGAGGGTACGGGGCTGGAAGGCTAGAGCGACCGGGACGCGTTCACTGCGATCGCGCGACGCGGAATCCCACGTCGTCGATCCGGAACGTCGGATGACTGCGGCGCCGTACGGAAGCACGGCAGCTCCAGTGCTCGTCGGCCCAGCCGCCGCCCCGCAGCACCCGGTAGGTGCCGTAGACCTCGGCGTCGTAGACGTCCCAGCACCACTCCCAGACATTGCCCAGCATGTCGTAGAGGCCCCACGCGTTGGGCTGCTTGCCGCCCACGGGACGGATCCGCTCCTCGGAGGTGCCGCGGTACCAGGCGATGTCGTCGAGCCGCCCGTACCGCGGCCCGCTGCCGCCGGCCCGGCAGGCGTGCTCCCACTCGGCCTCGGTCGGCAGCCGGTACCCGTCGCCGGAGGCGTCCAGGCCGACCGACTCGGAGCCCTCGCGCAGGCGATACACGGGCGTCAGCCCCTCCGCCCGGGACAGCGCGTTGCAGAACCGGACCGCGTCCCACCACGACACGCCCTCCACGGGCAGCCGTTCGCCGTGGGCGGCACTCGGCCGCTCGCCGGTGACCTGGGCGTACCAGGCCTGAGTGACGGGGAACGCCGACATCCGGAACGACGCGACGTCGGCCGCCCAACTCCGCTGCGTCCGCCGGTCGGACAGCGTCACCCGCCCCGGCGGAACGACCACCATCCCGTTCCCCACGTCCACGCCCACGCCTGCCCCCATGCCGAGCCACACTAACGGCGATCGGACGCGGGACGTGAAATATCCGCGTGGGCGGCGAAGTTGACCTGGTCATGACCCAACGTCCGGCGCCCCGCCCGCTGTCCGACGAAGCCCTCTCCGCCCTGCTCGGCAAGCAGCAGTTCGGCACTCTGGCCACCGTCAAGCGCAACGGCCGGCCCCATCTGACCACCATGGTCTACAGCTGGGACGCCGAGGCCCGGATCGTGCGGTTCTCTACGACGGCCGACCGTGTCAAGGTCAGGCAGCTGCGCCACGATCCGCGCGCGGCGCTGCATGTGCAGGGCGGTGACGTGTGGTCGTTCGCCGTCGCGGAGGGCGAGGCCGAGGTGTCCGACGTCACGACGGTCCCCGGCGACGAGGTCGGGCGGGAACTGCTCGGGATCATCCCGGAGGAGGCCAGGCCGCAGGACGAAGATGTGTTCCTGGAGCAGTTGGTGGCCGAACACCGGGTGGTCGTCCGGCTGCACGTGGACCGGCTGTACGGGACGGCGCTCGACATCGACAGCTGACGTCTGCGGGGAGACCGGGCTTGAGTCTCCCGTAGGGGGAGGCACGAAGGTGCAGGCATGGACGGCGACACGCTCTTCACGATCGGGGCCCTGGCCCGGCGGACCGGGCTGACGGTCAAGACCATTCGGTTCTACTCCGACACCGGGATCGTGCCGCCTACGGACCGCAGCCCGGTTGGCTACCGTCTCTATGACATCGGCGCACTGGCGCGCCTGGATCTGGTGCGCACCCTGCGTGACCTGGGACTCGACCTCGCCGTCATCCGGCAGGTGCTGGACCGGGAGGTCTCGGTGCCGGAGGTCGCGGCCGCACACGCCGATGCCCTGGAGGTGCAGATCCGCACCCTCCGACTGCGACGCGCGGTGCTGCGAGCGGTTGCCAAACGAGGCTCCACTCCCGAGGAAATGGACCTCATGCACAAGCTTGCCAAGCTCTCCGACGACGAACGCCGACGCCTCGTCACCGACTTCATCGACGACACCTTCGGCAGGTTCGACGCCAACGCCGACTTCGTCGACATGATGCGCTCGGCCATGTCCGACCTGCCGGACGACCCCGAGCCCGAGCAGGTCGACGCCTGGGTGGAACTCGCCGAACTCACCCAGGACCCCGACTTCCGCGCCGCCGCCCGCCGCATGGCCGAGTACCAGGCGGCCGAGCGCGCCCGAGGCGACGCCACCGGCTTGCACCACGACCTCACCGAGACGGTCCGCGACAGCGTCGGCCGCGCCCTCGATGCCGGCATCGCTCCGGCCTCGGCCGCTGCCGCACCGATCATCGACGCCCTTACCGCCCGTTACGCGCAAACCTTCGGCCGCGCCGACGACGCCGACTTGCGCCACTGGCTGCTGACACGCCTGGAGATCGCCGACGACCCCCGCGCGGAGCGCTACTGGCACCTGCTGGCCGTCATCAACGGATGGCCCGTCCCGCCCAGCCTGGCTCCCGTGTTCACGTGGTTCACAGCAGCCCTGCGCGCTCACACTCCTGCTCCGTAGCTCCTGGCGGCAGCGCTTCTGGGGACGGGAGACCCACCTGTCAATGACGTCCGTCAGTTCCAGACCCCTAGCGCACCAACACCCCCCGCACCGTGATCCCGTAACGCACCCGCAGCCGCCGCAGCTCCCACAACCCGACCGCCGTCACGGACAGCGGGGCCCCGAGCATGAACACCGCGCGCACGGGCACCGGCACGCCCGCATAGGCCCCGGTGAACACGTCGATCAGCGCCATCTCCCAGACCAGCGTCATGGCGAGAAGCGGCGGCATGGTCTGGTGGATGTCGGACGTGCGGAACACGTGGATCAGAGCCAGGCCGATGCCCCAGAAGATGAACGGCGTCACCCACACCAGGATGAACGCGGTGACCACCCACGTGACCACGGTCATCACCGGGCCGGTCGCGGACTTCACGTCGAAGAAGCCGGTGAGCATGGTCGCCGGGAAGACGAAGACCCCGGCGATGAGGGCCAGGATCGCGCCGAACGACTTCGCGGCCCTGCGCAGCAGGTCCCGGCGGGCGGCCGGAGCCGTCAGGGCCGTCAGGACGCCCACGACCACCGGGAGCGTCACAGACAGCACCAGCACGCTGAGCCACGACTGCTGGAACCGGTCGTCCGCGACGCCCCGGACGGAATTGGTGATCTTGTAGGTCACCGACACCCACACCACCGCGCCGAGTCCCACGAGGGTGCGGATCTTCTGCATGCGCGCGATGAACGGATCCTCGACGAGGTCCGGCCGGGACGGCTTGAAGACCCGGCGTGCGGTGTGGATGGGGCCGATCCGCCGCCGCAGCCGTGTGAAGGGGCCGGGCGGCGGCGCCTGCGGTGGCATCGGGTGGGGGATGTAGGGGTGCGGCACATGTGGCGCATAGCCACCGCCTCCGCCCGGTGGCGGTTGCGGCGGCCCATAGGGGCCGGGCGGAGGTGGCGGGTACGGCCCAGGAGGGGCCGGCGGGTACGGCCCAGGAGAGGGCGGCGGGTACGGCTGCTGCCCGCCGTGCGGGCCGTACGGCGGCGGCTGCCCGCCCGGGTTCCAGTTGCTCATCCTTGTGTCTCCCCCGATGCGTGACCCGTGCGCGACCAAGTGAACGAGCGCGTCCCAGAGTGTATTGATCGCGCCGTCAGAGCACACCCTTCAAGCCACCGCACAGTTTCATGCAAGCACGCTTGATTGTTTCTGGCTCCGCTGCCATGCTCCTCAGCACACCGCACCACCCCCGCACACCGCCGTGCCCCGAGGGGAGCGCCCGTGTCCGATCCGACGTCCGTGATCGACGACCTGCGTGAGGAGAGCGAGGAACTCGACCGCCTCGTGGCCGGGTTGAGCTCGCCGCGCTGGGCGGTCGCCACCCCCGCGCCCGGCTGGACCGTCGCCCACCAGATCGCCCACCTCGCCTGGACGGACCGCTCGGCCCTGCTCGCCGTCACGGACGCCGACGGCTTCCGCGCGCTGGTCGAGAAGGCCCTCGCCGTACCCGGTTCCTTCGTCGACGAGGGCGCCGAGGAGGACGCCGGACTCCCGCCCGCCGACCTGCTCGCGCGGTGGCGCGACGGCCGTACCGCGCTGGAGGAGGCGCTGCGGGCCGCCCCGCCCAAGGCGCGTTTCCCCTGGTACGGCCCACCCATGTCGGCCGCCTCCATGGCGACGGCCCGTCTTATGGAGACCTGGGCCCACGGTCAGGACGTGGCCGACGCCCTCGGTGTGGTGCGCCCACCCACCGACCGGCTGCGGCATGTGGCCTGGCTCGGGGTACGGACCCGGGACTTCGCCTACGGTGTGCACGGGCTGACTCCGCCGTCCGATCCCTTCCGCGTTGAACTCCGAGCCCCCTCCGGCGACTCGTGGACGTACGGGCCCGAGGACGCCCCGCAACGCGTCACCGGCCCCGCCCTCGACTTCTGCCTCCTGGTCACCCAGCGCGCCCACCGCGCCGACCTCGCCCTGCGCGCCGACGGCCCCGACGCCGACCGCTGGCTGGACATCGCCCAGGCCTTCGCAGGCCCGCCCGGCACCGGGCGCCCCCCGGGAGGGGCCGCACAGTGACCCTCCGCATCGGTAACGCCTCCGGTTTCTACGGCGACCGCTTCGACGCCATGCGCGAGATGCTCACCGGCGGTGACCTGGACGTCCTCACCGGCGACTACCTCGCCGAGCTGACGATGCTCATCCTCGGACGGGACCGGCTGAAGGACCCCGGCGCCGGATACGCCCGTACGTTCCTGCGGCAGCTGGAGGACTGCCTGGGGCTCGCCCACGAGCGGGGCGTGAAGATCGTCAGCAACGCCGGCGGGCTCAACCCGGCCGGACTCGCCGACGCCGTACGGCACTTGGCCGACCGGCTCGGCATCCCCGTGCGCGTCGCACATGTGGAGGGCGACGACCTCACCGCCGCGAACCCCGGCAGCCTCGCCGCCCACGCCTACCTCGGCGGCTTCGGGATCGCGGCCTGTCTGCGGGCCGGCGCCGACATCGTCGTCACCGGGCGGGTGACGGACGCGGCACTGGTCACCGGGCCGGCCGCCGCCCACTTCGGGTGGCAGGAGACGGACCTCGACCGGCTCGCGGGGGCCGTCGTCGCCGGGCATGTGCTGGAGTGCGGGGCGCAGGCCACCGGCGGCAACTACGCCTTCTTCCGGGACGGCGACGTCCGCCGGCCCGGCTTCCCGCTCGCCGAGCTCCACGAGGACGGCAGCTGCGTCATCACCAAGCACCCCGGCACCGGCGGCTTCGTCGACGTCGGCACGGTCACCGCCCAGTTGCTGTACGAGACGGCCGGGGCGCGGTATCCCGGGCCCGACGTCACCGCCCGCCTCGACACCGTGCGGCTCGGCCAGGACGGGCCCGACCGGGTGCGGATCGAGGGCGTGCGCGGTGAGGCGCCGCCGCCCACCCTCAAGGTCGGCCTCAACAGGCTCGGCGGCTTCCGCAACGAGGTCGTCTTCGTGCTCACCGGCCTCGACGTCGAGGCCAAGGCCGCCCTGGTGCGGGAGCAGCTGGAACCCGCCCTCGGCAAGGCCGCCGAGGTGCGCTGGGAGCTGGTCCGCACCGACCGGCCCGACGCCCCGAGCGAGGAGACGGCGAGCGCGCTGTTGCGGCTCGTCGTACGGGACCCCGACCAAGAGGTGGTCGGGCGGGCCCTGAGCGGGGCGGCCGTGGAGCTGGCGCTCGCCAGTTACCCCGGCTTCCATGTGCTGGCACCCCCAGGAAAGGGCTCGCCCTATGGGGTCTTCGAGGCTGTGTACGTCCCCCATGGGGCCGTCGACCATGTGGCCGTCCTCCATGATGGGCGCCGGGTTCCGGTGCCGCCGCCCCAGGACACCCTCGTACTCGACGACGTGCCGGAGCCCGCGCTGCCCGAGCCGTTGCCGCCCGGGCCCGCCCGGCGCGCCCCCCTCGGACTCGTCGCGGGCGCCCGCAGCGGCGACAAGGGCGGCGACGCCAACGTCGGTGTCTGGGCCCGCACGGACGACGCCTGGCGCTGGCTCGCGCACGAGCTGACGGCCGACCGGTTCCGGGAGCTGATCCCCGAGAGCCGGCCGCTGAAGGTCACCCGGCACGTCCTGCCCGATCTCCGCGCCCTCAACTTCGTCGTCGAAGGGCTCCTCGGCGCGGGCGTCGCCGCTCGGCACCGCTTCGACCCGCAGGCCAAGGCCCTCGGCGAATGGCTGCGCTCCCGCCATCTGGACATACCGGAGGCCCTCCTGTGACCGTCCTGACCTCCGCGCTCGACCCGGGCAGCCCGGAGTACCGGGCCAACCGCGAGACCATGCTGGCCAAACTCGCCGAACTCGACGCCGAGCACGCCAAGGCCCTCGCGGGCGGCGGCGAGAAGTACGTCGAGCGGCACCGCAGGCGCGGCAAACTCCTCGCCCGCGAACGCGTCGAGCTGCTCCTCGACCCCGACACGCCCTTCCTGGAGCTGTCCCCGCTGGCCGCCTGGGGCAGCGACCACACCGTCGGTGCCTCCCTCGTCACCGGTATCGGTGTCGTCGCGGGAGTGGAGTGCCTGATCACGGCCAACGACCCGACAGTGCGCGGGGGAGCGAGCAACCCCTGGTCGCTGAAGAAGGCCCTGCGCGCGAACGACATCGCCCTCGCCAACCGGCTGCCCTGCATCAGCCTGGTCGAGTCCGGCGGCGCCGACCTGCCCTCCCAGAAGGAGATCTTCATCCCCGGGGGCGCCATCTTCCGGGACCTCACCCGGCTGTCCGCCGCCGGGATCCCCACCCTCGCGGTCGTCTTCGGCAACTCCACCGCCGGGGGCGCCTACATCCCCGGCATGTCCGACCACGTGATCATGGTCAAGGAGCGGGCGAAGGTGTTCCTCGGCGGTCCGCCGCTGGTGAAGATGGCCACGGGGGAGGAGAGCGACGACGAGTCCCTGGGCGGCGCCGGGATGCACGCGCGCGTGTCGGGCCTCGCCGACTACTTCGCCGTCGACGAGCACGACGCGCTCCGGCAGGCCCGCCGCGTGGTCGCCCGCCTCAACCACCGCAAGGCGTACGGCGATCCCGGCCCGGCCGAGCCGCCCAAGTACGACGCCGACGAACTCCTCGGCGTCGTCCCCGGCGACCTGAAGAGCCCCTTCGACCCGCGCGAGGTCATCGCCCGCGTCGTCGACGCCTCCGACTTCGACGAGTTCAAGCCGCTGTACGGGACGAGCCTGACCACCGGCTGGGCCGCGCTCCACGGCTATCCCGTCGGCATCCTGGCCAACGCCCAGGGGGTCCTCTTCAGCGAGGAGTCCCAGAAGGCCGCCCAGTTCATCCAGCTCGCCAACCAGCGCGACATCCCGCTGCTCTTCCTGCACAACACCACCGGCTACATGGTCGGCAAGGAGTACGAGCAGGGCGGCATCATCAAACACGGCGCGATGATGATCAACGCGGTCAGCAACAGCCGCGTCCCCCACCTCTCGGTGCTCATGGGCGCCTCCTACGGCGCCGGTCACTACGGCATGTGCGGCCGGGCCTACGACCCGCGCTTCCTCTTCGCCTGGCCCAGCGCCAAGTCGGCCGTGATGGGCCCGCAGCAGCTCGCGGGCGTGCTGTCGATCGTCGCCCGCCAGTCGGCGGCGGCGAAGGGCCGGCCCTACGACGAGGAGGCGGACGCCGCCCTGCGCGCCATGGTGGAGCAGCAGATCGAGTCCGAGTCGCTCCCGATGTTCCTGTCCGGGCGGCTGTACGACGACGGCGTCATCGACCCGCGCGACACCCGCACCGTCCTCGGCCTGTGCCTCTCCGCCATCCACACCGCCCCCTACGAGGGCGCGCGCGGCGGCTTCGGCGTCTTCCGGATGTGAGGAACCTTCAGTGATCACTTCTGTGCTGGTCGCCAACCGGGGCGAGATAGCCTGCCGGGTCTTCCGCACCTGCCGCGAGCTCGGCATCCGCACGGTCGCCGTCCACTCGGACGCCGACGGAAACGCCCTGCACGCGCGCGTGGCCGACACGGGCGTACGGCTGCCGGGGACCGCGCCCGCCGACACCTACCTGCGCGGCGACCTGATCGTGAAGGCGGCCGTCGCGGCCGGCGCGGACGCCGTGCACCCCGGCTACGGCTTCCTCTCCGAGAACGCCGGCTTCGCCCGGGCCGTCCTGGACGCGGGCCTGGTCTGGATCGGACCGCCCCCGGACGCCATCGAGGCGATGGCGTCCAAGACCCGCGCCAAGCGGCTCATGGGACTGAAGCCCCTCACCGACGTCACCGAGGCCGACCTCCCGGTGCTGGTGAAGGCGGCGGCGGGCGGCGGCGGTCGCGGCATGCGCGTCGTACGGCACCTGGCGGACCTGGACGCCGAGTTGGCCGCCGCACGCGCCGAGGCGGCGAGCGCCTTCGGCGACGGCGAGGTCTTCGTCGAGCCGTACGTGGAGAACGGCCGCCACGTCGAGGTGCAGATCCTCGCCGACACCCACGGCACCGTCTGGCCGCTCGGCACCCGCGACTGCTCCCTCCAGCGCCGCCACCAGAAGGTCGTCGAGGAGGCCCCCGCACCCGGCCTCCCCGGGGAACTCCAGGAGGAGCTGAGCGCCCTCGCCGTACGGGCCGCCCGAGCCGTCGACTACGTGGGCGCCGGCACGGTCGAGTTCCTCGTCGCCGACGGCAGGGCCCACTTCCTGGAGATGAACACCCGCCTCCAGGTCGAACACCCGGTGACGGAAGCGGTCTTCGGCCTCGATCTGGTCGCCGAGCAGATCCGCATCGCCGAGGGCCACCCCCTCGACAGCACCCCTCCACGCGCGCGTGGCCACGCCGTGGAGGCCCGCCTCTACGCCGAGGACCCGTCCCGCGACTGGTCCCCGCAGACCGGCCGTCTGCACCGCCTCGCGCTGCCCGAGGGCATCCGCCTCGACACCGGCTACACCGACGGCGACGACATCGGCGTCCACTACGACCCCATGCTGGCCAAGGCCGTAGCCCACGCCCCCACACGCGCGGAGGCCGTCCGCAAGCTCGCCTCAGCGCTGGAACGGGCCGTGATCCACGGCCCCGTCACCAACCGCGACCTCCTCGTCCGTTCCCTGCGTCACCCGGAGTTCACCGAGGCCCGCATGGACACCGGCTTCTACGACCGCCACCTGCCGGACCTGACCGAGCCGTCCCCCGACCCGCACGCCCCCCTGGCAGCCGCCCTCGCCGACGCCCGGGGCCGCTCCCGCTTCGGCGGCTGGCGCAACGTCCCCTCGCAGCCGCAGACCAAGCGCTACGCGATGGCGGGGCAGGAGCACGAGGTCCACTACCGGCACACGCGCACGGGCCTGGAGGCGGACGGCGTACGGGTGGTACATGCCGACGCGCACCTCGTCGTCCTCGAAGTCGACGGAGTACGGCGCAAGTTCGAGGTGGCCCGCTACGGCGACCAGGTCCACGTGAACGACACCGCCCTGACGGCCCTGCCCCGCTTCCCCGACCCGGCGGCCCAGCACGCCCCCGGCTCCCTCCTGGCCCCCATGCCGGGCACGGTCGTCCGAGTGGCCGACGGCCTGACCGCGGGCACACCCGTCAAGGCCGGGGAGCCCCTGCTGTGGCTGGAGGCGATGAAGATGCAGCACAAGATCACAGCACCCGTCACAGGAACGCTGAGTGAGCTGTGTGTCGTACCCGGACAGCAAGTAGAGCCGGGCGCACTCCTGGCGGTGGTGACAGAAACCTCTTAGGGGCGCGGGGAACTGCGCGACCAGCCACGTACGGCCCGCACCCGAAAGGACTCCCCATGGACACCGAAGACCACAAAGCCCTACGCCAAGCCGTCTCCGCACTCGGCAACCGCCACGGCCGCGGCAGCGACCCCACCCAACTCTGGTCAGAAGCAGGAAAACTCGGCTACCTCGGCGTCAACCTCCCGGAGGAACACGGCGGCGGAGGCGGCGGCATCTCCGAACTCTCCATCGTCCTGGAAGAACTCGGCGCGGCCGGCTGCCCCCTCCTCATGCTGGTCGTCTCACCCGCCATCTGCGGCACGGTGATAGCCCGCTTCGGCACGGACGCCCAGAAACAGCACTGGCTCCCCGCCCTGGCGGACGGCTCCCGCCTCATGGCCTTCGGCATCACCGAACCCGACGCCGGCTCCAACAGTCACCGCATCACCACCACGGCACGCCGCGACCAGGACACCGGAGACTGGATCCTCACCGGCCGCAAGGTCTTCATCTCCGGCGTCGACCTCGCGGACGCGACCCTGATCGTCGGCCGCACGGAGGACGCCCGCACCGGCCGCCTCAAGCCCTGCCTGTTCATCGTCCCGCGCGACGCACCCGGCTTCACCCGCCGCCCCATCGACATGGAACTCGCCGCCGCAGAGAAGCAGTTCGAGCTGACGCTGGACGACGTACGGCTGCCCGCCGACGCGCTCGTCGGCGACGAGGACGCAGGGCTCCTCCAGCTCTTCGCCGGCCTCAACCCCGAGCGCATCATGACGGCCGCCTTCGCGATCGGCATGGGCCGCTACGCCCTGGCGAAAGCCGTGGAGTACGCCCGCGACCGGCAGGTCTGGGACACCCCCATCGGCGCCCACCAGGCGATCGCCCACCCCCTGGCACAGGCTCACATCGACCTCGAACTCGCACGCCTGATGATGCAGAAGGCGGCCCGTCTCTACGACGCCGGTGACGACATGGGCGCCGGTGAGGCCGCCAACATGGCGAAGTACGCGGCGGGGGAGGCCTGTGTGAAGGCCGTGGACCAGGCCGTGCACACCCTCGGCGGCAACGGCCTCACCCGCGAGTTCGGTCTGGCCTCGCTGATAACGGCCGCGCGGGTGGCTCGTATTGCCCCGGTCAGCCGGGAGATGATTCTCAACTACGTCTCCCACCAGACCCTGGGCCTGCCCAAGTCGTACTGAGACGGCCCGCGCGCGAGGAGGAACCATGTTCCGCAGCGAGTACGCAGACGTCCCGCCCGTCGACCTCCCCATCCACGACGCCGTCCTGGCCCGGGCCGCCGAGTTCGGCGACATCCCGGCCCTCATCGACGGCACCGACGGCACCACCCTCTCGTACGAGCAGGTGGACCGGTTCCACCGGCGCGTCGCCGCCGCCCTCGCCGAGGCGGGGGTCCGCAAGGGCGACGTCCTCGCCCTGCACAGCCCCAACACCATCGCCTTCCCGACCGCGTTCTACGCCGCCACGCGCGCGGGAGCCACCGTCACCACCGTGCACCCGCTCGCCACGGCCCAGGAGTTCGCCAAGCAGCTGACGGACTGCGCGGCCCGCTGGATCATCACCGTCTCACCGCTGCTGGACATCGCCCGCCGGGCCGCCGAACTCGCGGGCGGCGTACACGAGATCTTCGTGTGCGACAGCGCGACCGGACACCGCTCCCTGATCGACATGCTGGCCTCCGCCGCGCCCGAGCCGCAGGTCGCCATCGACCCCGTGGAGGACGTGGCGGCGCTGCCGTACTCCTCCGGGACCACCGGCACGCCCAAGGGCGTGATGCTCACGCATCGGCAGATCGCCACCAACCTCGCCCAGCTCGACCCCGCGATACCCGCGGGCCCGGGCGACCGTGTCCTGGCGGTGCTGCCCTTCTTCCACATCTACGGCCTCACGGCCCTGATGAACGCGCCCCTGCGGCAGGGCGCCACCGTCGTCGTGCTGCCCCGCTTCGACCTGGAGCAGTTCCTCGCGGCCATCCAGAACCACCGCATCACCGCCCTGTACGTGGCCCCGCCGATCGTGCTCGCCCTCGCCAAGCACCCGGCCGTCGCGCAGTACGACCTGTCGTCGCTGAAGTACGTCATCAGCGCCGCCGCGCCCCTGGACGCCCGCCTCGCCGCCGCCTGCTCCGAGCGGCTCGGGCTGCCGCCCGTCGGCCAGGCCTACGGCATGACGGAACTGTCGCCCGGCACGCACGTCGTCCCGCTGGACGCGATGAGCGACGCGCCGCCCGGCACCGTCGGCAAGCTCATCGCCGGCACCGAGATGCGCATCGTCTCCCTCGACGACCCCGGCAAGGACCTCCCCGCCGGCGAGTCCGGCGAGATCCTCATCCGCGGCCCCCAGGTCATGAAGGGCTACCTCGGCCGCCCCGACGCCACCACCGCGATGATCGACAGCGACGGCTGGCTGCACACCGGCGACGTCGGGCACGTGGACGAGGACGGCTGGCTGTTCGTCGTCGACCGCGTCAAGGAACTCATCAAGTACAAGGGCTTCCAGGTGGCCCCGGCCGAGCTGGAGGCCCTGCTGCTCACCCACCCGGGCATCGCCGACGCCGCCGTCATCGGCACGTACAACGACGACGGCAACGAGATCCCGCACGCGTACGTGGTCCGCCGGCCGGCCCGCACCGACCTCTCCGAGGCGGAGATCATGATGTACGTCGCCGAGCGTGTGGCCCCCTACAAGCGGATCCGGCACGTCACCTTCATCGACGGCGTTCCCCGGGCGGCCTCCGGCAAGATCCTCCGCCGACAGCTCAGGGAGCGCGCATGACCCTGGTCGCCCGGGCACGCGCGCGTGCCGTGGAAACCCTCACCCTCGACTCGCCCCACAACCGCAACGCCCTCTCGGCGGCCCTCGTCGGCGAACTGGCCGACGCGCTCACGGACGCCGGCCAGGACACCGGTGTCCGCGCGGTCGTCCTGACCCACACCGGGAACACCTTCAGCGCCGGCGCGGACCTCAAGGACCCCCCGCCCCCCGAAGCCCTGGTCGCCCTGCTCCGCCAGATCATCGAACTGCCCAAACCGGTCGTCGCCCGGGTGACGGGCCACGTCCGCGCGGGCGGTCTCGGCCTGCTGGCCGCCTGCGACATCGCGGTCGCCTCCACCGAGGCCACCTTCGCCTTCACGGAGGTCCGCATCGGCGTCGCCCCCGCGGTCATCTCCCTGCCGCTGCTGCCGCGCACGGACCCGCGCGCCCTGTCCCGCTACTACCTCACCGGCGAACGCTTCGACGCGGCGGAGGCAGCCCGCACAGGCCTCCTCACCACCCACGCCGACGACGTCGACACCGCACTGGCCCCCATCCTGGACGGCCTGCGCAAATCAGCCCCCGACGCCCTGGCCGAGACGAAACGGCTGCTCACGGCTAGGGTGCTGGAAGCCTTCGACCGGGACGCGGCCGTCCTGACCGCGCTCTCGGCCCGGCTGTTCTCCTCCCCGCAGGCCCGCGAGGGGATGACGGCCTTCCTCGAACGACGGGATCCGGCATGGGTGGTGTGAGGACATGGGCGGTGTGAGCACGGTCGATCGTGCGGAGCGAGTCCCCAAGCAGGACCGCAGCCGAGCCACCCGGCAGCGGCTCCTGGAAGCCGCCGTGTCCTGCCTCGCCGAACACGGCTGGGCCGGATCCACCGTCTCCGTCGTCGCCGAACGCGCCGGCGTCTCCCGCGGCGCCGCCCAGCACCACTTCCCGACCCGCGAGGACCTCTTCACGGCGGCTGTCGAGTACGTCGCCGAGGAACGCTCCACGGCCCTGCGCGCCCTGTTCCCCGAGGGCGCGGCCGGAGACCGGCACGCGGTCGTCGCGGCCCTGGTCGACCTCTACACGGGACCGCTGTTCCGCGCGGCCCTCCACCTCTGGGTGGCCGCCTCCAACGAGGACCAGCTCCGCGCCCGCGTCACCGAACTCGAATCCCGTGTGGGCCGCGAGACCCACCGCATAGCCGTCGACCTGCTGTCCGCCGACGAATCCGTCCCGGGCGTCCGCGAAACCGTCCAGGGCCTCCTCGACATGGCCCGCGGCCTGGGCCTGGCCAACCTCCTCACGGACGACGCGGCCCGCCGGGAACGGGTGGTCGAGCAGTGGGCGGGGCTGCTGGAGGGGGCGCTCGGCGGCGTCAGGGACTGAGCCGCTCCACGCGCCAGCTCCCGTCGGCCCGCTCCACGTACCGCAACCGGTCGTGCAGCCGGTTCTCGCGGCCCTGCCAGAACTCCACCGTCTGCGGGGCCACCCGGAAGCCGCCCCAGTGCGGGGGCACGGGGACCTGCTCGCCCTCGGGGTAGCGGGCGGCCAGTTCGGCGTACGAGCCGTCGATGTCCGCGCGGGTGGCGATCACCGAGGACTGGGCGCTGGCCCAGGCACCCAGCTGCGATCCGTGCGGCCGGGTCCGGAAGTACGCCGCCGTCTCGTCCCGCCCGGTACGCCGCGCGACCCCGGACACGATGACCTGCCGGGCCATCGGATGCCAGGGGAACAGCAGCGAGACGTACGGGTTCTCCGCCAGGTCACGGGCCTTGCGGGAGTCGTAGTTCGTGTAGAAGACGAAGCCCTGTTCGTCGAAGTGCTTCAGCAGCACCGTGCGGGAGCTGGGGCGGCCCTCGGCGTCGGCCGTCGAGACGATCATGGCGTTCGGCTCGAACAGCCCGCCGTCCGTCGCGGCCTGCTTGAACCAGCGCGCGAACTGCTCGACGGGGCTGGCGGCCAGCTCGTTCTCGGAGAGGCCCTCGGCCCGGTACTGCTTGCGCATCGAGGCCAGGTCGTAGGGGACGGCGTCGCGGTCGGTCACCCGGTCATCTTGCCGTATGGACGGTGTCCTTCGTCACTGCCTGGCACTGAGTGCCGTGAACCCTCCCCAACGGTGGCACTCGGGGATATCGTTTCCGTGCCGTTCCGGTTGGGTGACCGCCAGCCGCACGGGGCATCACAGGGGAGACCGGCCAGGACCGCGAGTCGCCGTACAAGACCGTGGATCCACCGGACGGCCGCCCGCTTCGCAAGCTGACTGACACATGGTTCGTTCGTCCCACCCCACATCACACCATCTGTCACTTACACCACGAGGAGCCGCCTGATGTCCGACTTCGTACCCGGGCTCGAGGGAATCGTCGCGTTCGAGACGGAGATCGCCGAACCGGATAAGGAGGGCGGCGCACTCCGGTACCGGGGCGTCGACATCGAGGACCTCGTCGGCCACGTCTCCTTCGGCAACGTCTGGGGCCTGCTCGTCGACGGCGCCTTCAACCCCGGCCTGCCGCCCGCCGAGCCGTTCCCCATCCCCGTCCACTCCGGCGACATCCGCGTCGACGTGCAGTCGGCCCTGGCCATGCTCGCACCCGTCTGGGGCCTGAAACCCCTCCTGGACATCGATGCCGAGCAGGCCCGCGCGGACCTGGCCCGGGCGGCCGTCATGGCCCTGTCCTACGTCGCGCAGTCGGCCCGCGGCCAGGGCCTGCCGATGGTCCCGCAGCGCGAGATCGACAAGGCCCACTCCGTCGTCGAGCGCTTCATGATCCGCTGGCGGGGCGAGCCGGACCCGAAGCACGTGGCGGCGGTGGACGCGTACTGGACGAGCGCCGCGGAACACGGCATGAACGCGTCCACGTTCACGGCCAGGGTCATCGCGTCGACCGGCGCGGACGTCGCGGCCGCGCTCTCCGGCGCGGTGGGCGCGATGTCCGGCCCCCTGCACGGCGGCGCCCCCTCCCGCGTCCTCGGCATGATCGAGGAGATCGAGCGCACGGGAGACGCCGAGGGCTACGTCAAGAACGCGCTCGACAAGGGCGAACGCCTCATGGGCTTCGGCCACCGCGTCTACCGCGCCGAGGACCCGAGGGCGAGGGTCCTGCGCCGCACGGCCCGCGAACTGGGCGCCCCGCGCTTCGAGGTCGCCGAGGCCCTGGAGAAGGCGGCCCTGGCGGAACTCCACGCCCGTCGGCCCGACCGGGTGCTCGCCACCAACGTCGAGTTCTGGGCAGCCATCGTCCTGGACTTCGCCGAGGTCCCGGCCCACATGTTCACGTCCATGTTCACCTGCGCCCGCACGGCCGGCTGGTCCGCCCACATCCTGGAGCAGAAGCGCACCGGCCGCCTGGTCCGCCCCTCGGCCCGCTACGTGGGCCCGGGCACCCGCGACCCCCACGACATCGAGGGCTACGAGGACATCGCCCACTGACCCGAAAGCGCCGCACGGCCGTCGCACGGAGTGACTCCGGCTCCGCGCGGCGGCCGTGCGCACGCCGTCACCCGCCGAGCCGGTCAAGCTCCTCACCGATCGCGTCCCGCAGCCCGTCATGCTGCGGCCCGAGCGCATACCGCGCCTCGCTCCACCTCTCGCGCGGATAGAGCCACACCGGCAGCTTCACCAGATCCGCCGGCTCCCAGCCGTATCGCGGCCATACATGGGCGTGCAGCGTCGCGTAGGAGTTCCCGAGAATCTCCAGATTCACTCGCCGAAACCCCGCATCCATCCGCCGACAGGCCCGCTCGACGGCCTCGCCCAGCCGCTCCATGTCCCCCAGAAACGCCAGCCGCCTGCCCCGCGGCAGATCCGACAGCCGCTCCACCGCCGGATCGTCCGTCAGCAGCACCGAATAGCCGGGCAGGAACTGCACATCACCGATCGCCGCGAACCCGGCGCCCAGCCTCCGCATCACGGCCGGATTCTCAGGACCACCCCCGAAAACGCAGACGACCCGCGAGCCTGGTCCTCCAAAGGAGGAGCCGGCCGGACGTACCGGCGACTCGCGGGTCGGGTGACTGCTGGAGATTGGGCCGGCTGCACGCCTCTTTCACGTGCTGGTCCGGCACCGCACTGTGTGTGGTGTCGGGCCGCTAGCCCGCAGCCACCTCACGCGTCCGGTTCTCATACATCTGCCGAACCACCTCCCTTCTCGTGTACCTGGAACCCTAAGAAACCATCGGGCCTCGGATCAACCGTTTTTTTGAGACCTTGACCCCATGACGCAGCGACAGGCGATTCTCAGCGGTTCGGTGTTCGAGGAGCGGATCGGATACGCCCGGGCCGTGGTGGACGGGGACTGGGTGCATGTGTCGGGGACGACCGGGTTCGACTACACGGACATGACGATCTCCGACGACGTCGTGGAGCAGGCCGAGCAGTGTCTGCGGAACATAGGGGCCGCGCTGGAGAAGGCGGGGTGCTCGTTCGCGGACGTCGTGCGGGTGCGGTATCTGCTGCCGGAGCGGGAGGACTTCGAACCGTGCTGGCCGGTGCTGCGGAAGTGCTTCGGTGAGGTGCGGCCGGCCGCGACGATGATGATGTGCGGGCTCGCGGACCCCCGGATGAAGATCGAGATCGAGGTGTACGCACGCCGCGGGAGTGGTACTGGGGGTGTGGCGTTGATCGACTGAGTCCGCGGCGGGCCGCCCTCAAGGCGTTGACGTGGGGATCGCCGCCGTACAACGATTCCTTCAATGTTGTGGGAACTCGGTGTGCGCTGGGTCACGTTCCAGTTGAATGATTGCAAGTAGCGAACCGACGTGCCGTACGTGCGGACGCAGCCTGCAGGGGGTCCAGGTGAGTGCTTCCCGGCGTAGTGGGACCACCGACGAGCTGGGGCCGGACGAGCCCGAGCCCGAGCGGGACGGTTCGGACGGCTCTGATCTGCTCGCCGCGCTGCTGGACGGTATGGACGCGGCGCTGTGCGCCTTCGACGCCGACGGGGTCGTGACGCACTGGAACCGCGAGGCCGAGCGCATCCTGGGATGGACCGCGGACGAGGCCGTGGGGCGGCAGGGCCTCGCCGGGTGGGCCGTGCGCAGCGCGGACGCCGAGGAGGTCGAGGGACGGCTGCTGTCCGCCATGCACGCGCCGGGGCGCCAGGTCCACGAGTTCGCGCTGGTGACGAAGGACGGCGGGCGGGTGCTCGTGCGGATGCAGTCGGCGGCCGTGCGGGGACCTGACGGGAAGCCCGCGGGTGTGTACTGCGCCTTCAGCGAGGTGCACGCGCAGATCGACCTGGAGCGGTCGATCGCGCTCAGCGAGGCGTTGTTCGAGGACGCCAGCTGGGGTGTCGTGCTCGTGGACGTCGACCTGCGGCCCGCCGTGGTGAACGCGCACGCGGCCCGGGCCCTCGGCAAGGGGCGTACGTCCGTGCTCGGGCGGCCGCTCGGGGAACTGCTCGCGCAGGGCGTGGAGGAGCTGGAGAGCGCGCTTCAGCACGTGCTGGCCGAGGGCGCGCCGCCCGCTCCCGCCGAGGTGTGGGTGACGGTGCGCACGCCCGATGGGGAGCGCCGGCGGTGTTGGCGCAGCGGTTTCCTGCGGCTGGCCTCGCCACTCGCGGAGGAGCCCGTTCCGCTGGGCGTGGGCTGGCTGTTCCAGGACGTGACGGAGGCCAAGCAGAGCGAGCAGGAGGCGTCGCTGCTGCGGTTCCGTACGCAGCAGCTGCACCGGGCCTCGCGTGCCGCCGCCGAGTGCGAGGACCCGGCGGAGGCCGCGACGATCCACCTGGACTTCGCCCTGGCCGGTTTCGCCGACCACGCGCTGATCGACCGGGTGGCCGGCGGCGCGCTCACGGACGCGGAGGCCGAGGGGCCGGTACGGCTGGTGCGGGTCGCCGCGACGCCCTCCGGCGCGCCGGGTCCCAGCAAGCTCGCCGACCGCGCGGGCCTGCCGGTGCGGTACGCCGAGGGGCATCCGGCCCTGCAGTGCGTGGAGCGGGTCGGCGCGCTGCGGGCGAGCGCGGGCACCATCCCGCCGGAGCAGGCCCGGGAGTGGGCCCTGGCCCGCCAGTGGCCGCCGGACTCCGTGCACGCCCTGTGCGCGGTGCTGCGCAGCCGGGGGCGGACGCTGGGCGTCGTGACGTTCCTGCGGGGCGCGGGGCGCAGCGCCTTCGAGCGGTCCGACGCGATGTACGCGGAGGACGTGGCGATACGGATCGCCGCGTCACTGGATCTCGCGGGGCTGACGGACGAGGAGTGAGCGGCTGTCAGTGCCGGTAGAAGATCCGGTCCCGGTACCGCTCCATCACCCGCGCGTTCCAGTCGTGGCCCCCGTCGACGTTCCCGGAGCGCAGGAGCGGGGGCTCCACGCCGCGGTCGGCGAGCGTGGCGGCCGTCGTCGCCATGACGGCCTGGAGGAGGGCCGAGGTGACGACCGTGGAGGCCGGGGCGAAGGGGGCGGGCACGTCGTCGTGGGTGAGTTCCGCGTCGCCGACCGCGATCTTCGAGTCGAGGACGAGATCGCAGTGGTCCTTGAGATACGTCCCCGAGGCGTGCCGCGACTTCGTCTCCGAGGCGTACGCCACCGACGTCACGCCGATGACCCGCACGCCGAGGGCGCGCGCGTGCAGGGCCATCTCCACGGGCAGGGCGTTGCGCCCCGAGAGGGAGATGATCAGCAGGGCGTCGCCCGCGCGGAGCGGGGAGCTGTCCAGGACGGCGCTCGCGAGGCCGTCGACGCGTTCCAGGGCGGAGCCGAGCGGTGCGGGCATGACGTCGACGCCGACGACACCCGGCACGGCGAGCAGGTTCATCAGGGCGAGACCGCCGGCGCGGTAGACGAGGTCCTGGGCGGCGAGCGAGGAGTGCCCGGCGCCGAAGGCGAAGAGACGGCCGCCGTTCTCGACGGTGTCGGCGAGGAGCGTCCCGGCCGCCGCGATGCTGTCGGCCTCCTCGTCGCGGACCCGCCGCAGCAGGCCGATCGCCGCGTCGAGGAACTGGCCGGCCGGCGCGCGGTCGCTCATACGGAGTCCCCTTCAGGGCTGGCCTCGGGTGCGTGTCGCGCATCACGGTGCGGTCTGGACCAGTGCGGTGTCAATACGGCCGTGAAAAGCTCGGCGGGGGCGTGAGAGCGCTCCGTAGGCCTGTGGAAAGCTCCGGTGTACCCCGCCGCGGGCCCGGATAACCTCCGCTTTCCCTCCCGCGGCACGGTTGTCGGTGGTATCCGGCAGAATTGGGTGCAGGGCCAGCGCACACGCCGGTGAGCCGTCCAGCCTCCGGCAGATCTCATTCGAGGGGCACGTATGTCCGGACTGATCGACACCACGGAGATGTATCTCCGCACCATCCTCGAGCTGGAGGAAGAGGGTGTGGTCCCCATGCGCGCCCGTATCGCCGAGCGGCTGGACCAGAGCGGGCCGACGGTCAGCCAGACCGTGGCGCGGATGGAGCGCGACGGCCTGGTGTCCGTCGCCAGCGACCGGCACCTGGAGCTCACCGACGAGGGCCGCCGTCTCGCCACGCGCGTGATGCGCAAGCACCGCCTCGCCGAGTGTCTGCTCGTCGACGTGATCGGTCTGGAGTGGGAGCAGGTCCACGCCGAGGCGTGCCGCTGGGAGCATGTGATGAGCGAGGCCGTGGAGCGCCGCGTCCTGGAGCTGCTGCGGCACCCGACGGAGTCGCCGTACGGCAACCCGATCCCGGGCCTGGAGGAGCTCGGCGAGAAGGACGGCGCCGACCCGTTCCTGGACGAGGGCATGGTGTCGCTGGCCAGCCTCGACCCGGGCGCCGAGGGCAAGACGGTCGTGGTGCGCCGGATCGGCGAGCCGATCCAGACGGACGCGCAGCTGATGTACACGCTGCGGCGCGCCGGCGTGCAGCCCGGCTCGGTGGTGAGCGTGACGGAGTCGGCGGGCGGTGTCCTGGTCGGCAGCGGTGGCGAGGCGGCCGAGCTGGAGTCGGACGTCGCCTCCCACGTGTTCGTCGCCAAGCCCTGAGCCCGGCCCGGATCCTGGTCCGGGATGGCCGCAACTCCCGTTGCGTGTGGGGTGGTTGTGGCATTGGCGTGATCCCGTCGGATCCAGGATTCAGTCCGTCGAATGGCAGCGCTCGCCCGCTTCCCGTGCGACGCTGTCGCGTGAGGCATATGACCTGAGGGCTCTTGGCCGCGGCTCGACAGCGATGTCGCCCGGCCGGGGAGGGGGCGCAAGGATGTGCCGTGGAGAAGTGGAGGGCCCCGGCGCCGTGTGGCGCCGGGGCCTGTCCTCCCCTGTGCTGACCCGGAGCCCCGAGCTCTCAGGGTCATTCCCCTCGGACCGGTTTCCCCGAGCGGTCCGCCTCCCGCTGAAGATCTCCCCTCGACCGAGGCGATCAATCCCCGAGGGTGGTCACTCGAACGAGGGGTGTTGCCCGCGAGAACGGCATCCTCGAATGGCCATTCGATAATCTGCGGGTGACGTACCGACCGGAACGTGCGCTACAGGGATGTGCGCTCCGGCAGGAACCACTAGGAACGGCAACAGGCACAGCAGGCAGAACACGGTTCACAGGACCGACCGGCCCGATGAGGCCACGGTCCGCGCGAAGCTTGGGGGGTGCCAGGACATGGCGCGACGCATCGACGTGACCGGGACGGGCGGCGTACGCCTCGCGGCCTGGGAGTTCGGCGACCCGCCCAAGACCGATCCAGCCGGGTCCGGTCCGGCCGGGTCCGATCCGGCGGGGGGCGTGCCGGACGGCTCCCCGGGCGTGCTGTTACTGCACGGCCTCATGGGCCGCGCCTCGCACTGGGCGTCCACCGCCCGCTGGCTCTCCGGCCGGTACCGAGCGGTCGCCCTCGACCAGCGCGGCCACGGCCGCAGCGACAAGCCCCCCAAGGGCTCCTTCACCCGTGACGCCTACGTCGACGACGCCGAGGCCGCTCTCGAACAGCTCGGCCTCGCCCCGGTCGTCCTCATCGGCCACGCCATGGGCGCGCTGACCGCCTGGCAGCTCGCCGCCAAGCGCCCCGATCTGGTCCGTGGCCTGATCATCTGCGACATGCGGGCCTCCGCGCTCGGTGCCGCGTCGCAGCGCGAGTGGGACCAGTGGTTCAAGTCCTGGCCGCTGCCGTTCGCCACGCTCGCCGACGTCCGCAAGTGGTTCGGCGAGGACGACCCCTGGGTGGAGCGGCCCAACCCGGCCCGCGGCGAGTTCTACGCCGAGGTGATGGCCGAGTCCCCGGACGGCTGGCGTCCGGTCTTCGACCCGGAGCAGATGCTCCGCTCCCGCGAGACGTGGGTGTACGACGCGCACTGGGAGGAGCTGGCCCAGGTCCGGTGCCCTGCCCTGGTGGTGCGCGGCCTCGACGGCGAGCTGGGCCGGGCCGAGGCCCAGGAGATGGTCCGCGTCCTGCCCCGCGGGCAGTACGCGGAGGTCGCCGACGCCGGCCACCTGGTCCACTACGACCAGCCGGAGGCCTGGCGCGCGGCGATCGAGCCGTTCCTGGACGCGCTGAGCACCGACTGACGCCCCCAGGGGGTGTTCTGCAAGGCCCGTGTCACCCCTTGCTGACCGCCGTCAGGATCTCCGGCAACCGCCGGGCCGTCTGCGGAGCGGCGAGCCGCAGCCCCGCCGCCGTGAGCGCCGCCGCGTACCCCGCGCCCACCGGCAGCAGCAGCCACGTCCAGTCGTCGCCCTCGGCGCTCACGTTCAGCCAGATCGTGAGCGCGATGACGGGCGCGCACAGCAGGGCGGCGGCGATCATCCCGCCGAAGATGGAGATCCAGGCGAGCCCGGTCTGCCCGGGGGCGACGTTCTTGTAGCCCTCCTGCGGGATGGAGTAGGGGAAGCGGGCCGACGTCCACGCCCCGGTCGCGAGCATCGCGCCGAGCAGCGCGAAGGACAGCCCCAGCGCCTCGGGCAGCCGCCGCCAGTCGCCGAGCATGGCGGTCGTCACCACGGTGACGAGCGTGGCGTACGGCAGGGTGATCAGCAGCAGGGCCAGGGCGCGGGCGCGCAGCTCGACGTAGGCGTCGCGGGTCGACGAGATCGTCATCGCGACCATCCAGAACGCCGAGGTGTCCTGCCCGAACTGGTTGTACATCTGGATGCCGAGCATCCCGGCGGCGAAGCAGGCGAAGTACACGGACCCGGTGCCCTGCCAGGCGTTGAACACCGGCACGATCAGCCCGATGGCCAGCGACGTCACCCAGGCCGCCTTGGTCTTGGGGTCGCGCCACACGTACCGCAGGCTGCGCTCCATCACCGTCCCCGTACGGCCCGAGGGCAGCAGCCGCCCGAGCCCGGTCGACGAGCGCTCGCGGGCGGCCGACTCGGCGGCGGGCAGCGTGGACCCGTCGGGCGAGGTCATCAGCCGGGTCAGATGCCGTGACCACACGGCGAGCAGCGCGGCCAGCGCGCCCGCCGTCAGCGCCAGCTGCGCGAAGGCCAGGCCGTACGATCCCTCGCCCATCGCGTGCACGGCCCCGATGGCCGACGCGGGCGGCACCCACTGGAGCACGTCCGCTACCGGGTCGAGCTCGCCCAGCCCCGACGTCCCGAGCCGCTGGGCGCCGAAGTTGACGACCTGCGCCCCGACCGCGATGACGAGCCCGCTCAGCACCGCGAGGTCCCGCCCCTTGCGGCTGGTCAGCAGCCGTACGTTGGCGGCGGCGACGGCCCGCGCCAGAGCCACGCACACCAGCAGCGCCAGCACGACGGCGACCACGCCCACCGCGAACGCCGCCCCGCCCCGGGCCACCGCGACCACGGACCCGATCAGCAGGCACAGCGTGAACAGCGGCCCGATGCCGACCAGCGACGCCACGAGCAGCGCCCGCACCAGCGGCCGGGGCCGCAGCGGCAGCATCACCAGCCGGGTCGGGTCCAGCGTCTCGTCACCGCTGGGGAAGAACAGCGGCATCACCGCCCAGCCGAGCCCCAGCACCGCCGCCGCCAGCACGACCAGCGACTCGACGTGCGCGTGCCCGCGCAGCGCGATCAGCCCGATCAGTTGCAGCACGGCGAACAACAGGGCACAGACGGCCGACGCGATGTAAGCGGCCTTCCGCCCACCGGACTGCCGCAGTCCGTTGCGCAGCAGCGACAGCTTCAGCCGTACGAAGACGGGGGTGATCGTGGAGTCGCTCACCGGGACCCGCCGCCCAGCCAGTCGAGATCGGACCCGGCGTCCCGGCTCTGCGCCCCGACGAGCTCCAGGAACGCCCGCTGCAACGAGGGCGCGTCACCCCGCACTTCCGCCAGCGTCCCGTGCGCACGGATCCGTCCGGCGGCCATGACGGCCACCCAGTCGCACAGCGACTCGACGAGCTCCATGACGTGGGAAGAGAACACGACCGTGGCGCCCGAGGCGGTGTACCGCTCCAGGACGCCCCGGATGGTCTGGGCGGAGACGGGATCGACGCCCTCGAACGGCTCGTCCAGGAACAGCACTTCGGGATTGTGGAGGAGAGCGGTGGCGAGCCCGATCTTCTTGCGCATGCCGGTCGAGTAGTCGACGACGAGCTTGTGCTGGGCGCCCGCCAGATCGAGGACGTCGAGGAGCTGCGTGGCCCGCTTGTCGACCTCGGCACCGGGCAGTCCGCGCAACCGCCCGGTGTACGCCAGCAGTTCCCGCCCCGACAGCCGCTCGAACAGCCGCAGTCCCTCCGGCAGCACCCCGATCCGCGCCTTCACCTCGACGGGGTCCCGCCACACGTCGTGCCCGACCACCTCGACGGTCCCGTGGTCGGGCCTGAGCAGCCCGGTCACCATCGACAGCGTGGTGGTCTTCCCGGCCCCGTTCGGCCCGACCAGCCCGATGAACTTGCCCGCGGGCAACTCCAGATCGACCCCGGCAACAGCGACCTGCTGCCCGAACCGCTTCCAGAGCCCCTGCACACGCACAGCGCTGGATCCCACCGCGTCTCCCTCCGTCAACCTGAACCCTACGGTGGAGAAGCGTTCCTAAAAGGGGCGCGGGGAACTGCGCGAGCAACCACGAACGACCCGCACCCGCTGACGAACACGGACCAGGCAGACGAAGGGGCGCTTACCGATCCCGCCCGCACGCATAGGCCAACGGCGAGATCAACTCCTCCGCATCCGGCAGCCACCGATTCGCGGGCGTAGGCCGGCAGGCCCACTGCACAGCCCCCCGGGACCCGAACCGCGTGGGCGGCGCAGCCACGTACGCCCCTTCCCCCAGCACGGCCAGATCCAGCGACGACAACGACCACCCCAGCTTCCGCACCAGATCAGGCACCTTCACCGACGCCCCCGGCAGCACGAAGAACTCCATCCGCCGATCCGGCGTGAGCGTCACCGGCCCCAGCGTCAGCTCCATCCGCTCCATCCGCGCCAGCGCGAGAAACCCGGCCGTCTCCGGCACGGAGATCGCGTCGAACGTCCGCCCCGTCGGCAGCAGGATCGACGCCGTCGGCTGCTTCTGCCACATCCGCCGCGCGACGGTCGCGCTGCCCGTCGCCTGCGACTCCCAGTCCGGGCGCGCCGGGTGCGACCCGGGTGCCGGGCACGCGGCGTCACCGCAGGAGCAGCGCTGAGCACCGTCGGCGGCTTCCAGCCAGGTGCCGGGGAACACGTCCCAGTGGCGCTCCTCGGCGTAGCGGACAGCGGTCTCCAGCAGCGATTCCCCGCGCTGCTTCGGGATCTGAGCGGCTTCGGTGCCGGCGATCGTCTCTTCCACGATGAACACAACTCTGGTCGTCACCAGGGGTTACGCCCGCCCGCGTGCGCGGGGAGGAGCACCGCCCCCGCCGTCGGGGCGCATGGGTGCATGTGCGGGGGCGCGCAGGAGGATCCGTGGCCGGAGCTGGGTAGCCACGAGTGGGGCCGGCAACAGCCGTTACCCCGGCAATCCTCACATGCCTCGCATTTTCGCCTGGTCGGCGGGGCATTGATCTTCACGGCCGGATCTTTTCGCCGGGACGCGAGGGGCACGGCCGCGGAAGACACGTCAACTCGGTGCGTGGGCAGGCACCGCAGCCACAGGGGGTACGCCATGGCCGCAAGGCCGCTCGTCGCCAGGCAGCCGAACGAACGGCTCCAGGCGCTCATCCAGGAAGCCGGATGCTCCAACGCGGGCCTCGCCCGCCGGGTCAACATGTGCGGTGCGGAGCACGGCCTCGACCTGCGCTACGACAAGACGTCGGTGGCGCGCTGGCTGCGCGGGCAGCAGCCGCGGGGACGGGCACCGGCGATCATCGCCGAGGCGCTCGGCCGCAAGCTCGGCCGTACGGTCACGATCGACGAGATCGGCATGGCCAACGGCAAGAACCTCGCCTCGGGCGTGGGTCTCCAGTTCTCGCCGACGGTACTGGGGGCCATCGAGCAGGTCTGCGAGCTGTGGCGCAGTGACGTGGGGCGGCGGGACTTCCTGTCCGGCTCCTCCGTCGCCGCGTCCGCGCTGGTCGAGCCCAGCCGTGACTGGCTGATCTCCGCACCCGACGGCCAGGTGGCGCGCTCGGCCGGGCCACGGGTCGGGCAGTCCGACGTGCAGGCGGTGCGGGCCATGACGCAGGCTCTGGTGGACCTCGACCACCAGTACGGCAGCGGGCATGTGCGGCCGGTCGTCGTGCACTACCTCAACAGTGTCGTCTCGGGGCTGCTGGCGGGGTCGTACCGGGAGGCGGTCGGGCGGGACCTGTTCGCCGCGGTGGCCCGGCTGACCGAACTCGCCGGGTACATGGCCGTGGACACCGGGCAGCCAGGTCTGGCCCAGCGCTACTACATCCAGGCCCTGCGGCTCGCCCAGGCGGCCGGGGACCGCGGCTACGGCGGGTACGTGCTCGCCGCCTCCATGAGCCATCTCGCCGCGCAGCTCGGGAACCCGCGGGAGATCGCGCAGTTGGCGCGGGCGGCGCAAGAGGGGGCGCGGGGGCGCGTGACGCCGCGTGCGGAGTCGATGTTCCTTGCGGCGGAGGCGCGCGGGCACGCCCTGATGGGCGACGCGCGCGCCGCCCAGTCCTGCGCCGGGCGCGCGGTGAGCGCCCTGGAGGCGGCCGACCCGGCCGCCGGGGACGATCCGGCGTGGATCGCGCACTTCGACGAGGCCTACCTCGCGGACGAGTTGGCCCACTGCCACCGGGATCTGGGGCAGGCCGAGGCGGCGGCGCGGTGCGCGCAGGAGTCCTTGGCTGGGCATCCCGGGACGCGGGCCCGCCGACGGGCCATCGGTTATGTGCTGTTGGCCACGGCCCAGGTGCAGCAGCGCGAGATCGAAGAGGCGTGCAGTACGGGCATGAAGGCCGTCGAAATGCTGGAGGGGCTGCGCTCCAACCGGGGCGCCGAGTACCTGGAGGACTTCCAGCAGCGGCTGGAGCCGTACCGGGAGGAGGCGGTGGTCAGGGAGTTCGGGGCGCGGCTGGACCTTCAGGCGGCGGCGTGACGAGTTGTGATCCGGTTTTGTTACCGCGCTCACAGGGCAGGAGGTCACGTCCTGTGCTGCGTGGCACGGGGCTCAGGGGACCCGGTAGCGTGACCCGACGATTCACAAGGTCCCCCATAAGTAGGAGTCCCGGTGACGCAGAGTGGACAGGGCGAGGAGCCCTCGGCGCGCCCCGCGCGCGAAGGCATCGTGCTGCCCTCCGACGGTGGCGAACCCCTGCTGCCGGGCATGACGGGCGGACCCGGTGACGCGCCCGCCGGCCGCCGGTCCGGCCCGCCCCCGACCGGCCAGACCCAGGCCTCCGCCCCCGCCGGGGGCCAGACCTGGGGCCAGCCGTGGGGCCCCGACCAGCAGACCCCGCCCGCGCAACCGGGCCAGAGCTGGCAGTCCCCACCGGCCCAGCAGTGGACGGAGCCACCGGCCTGGGACGCCCAGCACCCCGCCCCCGGCACACCGGGCCAGGGCGCGCTGCCCCCTGAGGGCACCCAGCCCCCGAACCCGTACGCCGGCTCCTACGGCGCCCCCGCGGGCGGAGCCCCGCTGCCTCCGGAGGGCCCGGGCGGACAGCAGCCGCAGCAGTCCGACGCGTACGGGCCACCCACCGGAGGCGCGCCCTCCGGCACGTACGGACCCGCCGGCGCGGGTGGTTCGCACCCGCAGGGCGCGGACGCGTACAACTCCCCTGCCGGGCCGGCGGGCCCGCAGGGGCCCGGCGGATACGGCCCCGGCCCCGCCGGTCAGCAGCCCCAGCGGTCCGACGCGTACGGGACCGGGTCGGCCGGGGGCCAGCTGCCCCAGCAGTCCGACGTCTACGGGACCGGATCCGCCGGTGGGCAGCAGCCGCAGCGGTCCGACGCCTACGGGTCTGCCGCCGGGGGCGCCCTGCCTCCGGCCTCCGGCGCGTACGGGCCTGCCGGGGGTCAGCAGCCGCAGCGGTCCGACGCGTACGGGACCGGGTCGGCTGGCGGTCAGCTGCCCCAGCAGTCGGACGCCTACGGGACCGGATCCGCCGGTGGGCAGCAGCCTCAGCGGTCCGACGCCTACGGGGCTGCCACCGGGGGCGCCCTGCCTCCGGCCTCCGGTGCGTACGGGCCTGCCGGGGGTCAGCAGGCGCAGCAGTCCGACGCGTACGGGACGGGGCCTGCCGGTGGGCAGCTGCCCCGGCAGACCGACGCGTACGGGTCCGCCGCCGGTGGCCCGCAGGCGCCGGGCTCCGGCGGACACGGCCCCGCTGCCGGGCGCGCCCCCCTGCCCCCGGCCGCCGACGAGGGGGCGACCCAGTATCTGCCGCCGGTCGCGGCCACCCCGGCCGACGAAGGGACGACACAGTACATACCCCCGGTGGGCCCCGGTGCGCTGCCGCCCGAGATGCCCGCCGAGCAGGACTCCGAGGCGACGCGGTTCCTGGGGACCGGGCCGTTGCCGCCCGCCTCGAACCCGGACGCCGAGGCGACGCAGTACATCGCGCCGGTGCCCGGCGGGGGCCAGCAGCCGCCCGCCGGGTTCGAGAACCTCTTCCGCAGCGAGCCCGGCGCCGAGAGCCCGGCCGGGGCCACCCAGCAGCTGCCCCGCTTCGAGCAGCCCCAGTCCCACCCCCAGCCCTCCTACGCCCCGCCCGGCGGCGGCCAGTCCGACGGCCGGTCCGGCCGCGGGGGCCGTACCGGCTCGCGCGTGCCGGTCATCGCGGCCGTCGGCATCGGCATCGCCGTCCTCGGCGTCGGGGCCGGCGCGCTGCTCGCCGGCGGCGGAGGCGGTGACGACGGCGGCGACAACAACAAGACCGTGGCCGCCTCTGCGCCCGCAGGGGACGGTTCCGCCTCGCCGTCCGCCGACCCGGCCCGCGCGCAGGCGGTCGAGCTGGACAAGCTGCTCGCCGACAGCGGCAACAGCCGCAGCACCGTGATCAACGCGGTGGCCGACGTCAAGGGCTGCGACAACCTCGCCCAGGCCGCCAAGGACCTGCGCGACGCGGCCAAGCAGCGCAACCAGCTGGTCACCCGGCTCTCCGGCATCACCGTCGACAAGCTGCCCGACCACGCCGCGCTGACCACCGCCCTCACCAAGGCATGGCAGGCCTCCGCCTCGGCCGACGACCACTACGCGGCCTGGGCGGACCAGACCGCGGGCAAGAAGGGCTGCAGGAAGGGCCAGGCCCGTGTCACCGGCCAGACGCAGGCCGGCAACCGGGCCAGCGGTGTCGCGAGCGCCGAGAAGACCAAGGCGGCCCAGCTGTGGAACGGCATCGCGAAGAAGTACGGCCTGACCGAGCGCGGGCCGACGCAGCTGTGAGGTGCTCGGGTCCGGGCGTGAACCGCCGGGCCCGGGCTCAGTAGTTCACGTCGGCGTTCTGAAGGGTCTTCGTCGTGTCGACGAAGCCCTTCCGCGCCGACACCAGCCGTCCCTTCCGCACCACCTGAAGGGTCACGTTCGCATTGACCAGGCGCGGGAAGCCGACGGCGGCGAGCTTGTCCTGGAACTGCCAGTGCAGCGTCGGCGTGAGCCCGCCCGTGCTGACCCTGAGGCCGTCGTCGAGGGCCTCCGTGACCGTGTCGGCGGACACCTCGCCGTCACCGAGCGACTCGACGATCTTGTGGAACACGGTGTAGGCGATCCAGGTGGTCTGCACTCCGGCGTCCGCGGCGTCGATGCGGTTGTCGTCGAAGGCCTCCTCCTTGATCACCCGCTTCATCGCGTCCCAGCGGGGATCGCTCGCCACCGGGTACCAGCCGGTGATGTACGAGCCCTCGTACGGCCCCGACGCCCCGCCGGTCGCGTCGATCACCGTCTGGTCGACGCTGCCGAGCACGGTGGCCGTCCGTACGTCGGGATAGTCCTCGCGGGCCCGGCGGAAGGAGTCCATGAAGGTGCCGTTGCGGTCGCCGAGCGCGGGCACCACACACCCCCGGTCCGCCGGGTCGGTGGTCGTCGTCTCCAGGGCCCGCTCGGCCTGGCCGTCGTACTCGGTGGCGTCCTCCGCCGCCCGCTGGTCCCGCGCGGGCTCGTGCCCGCCCGCCTTCAGGCCGGAGTCGAGCAGCGGGGGCAGCTGGTCACCCGTGATGGTGTCGGGCCGGATCAGCGCGACGGGCCCGCAGTCGCCGGCGAGCGCGTTGCCGAGCCCGGCGAGCAGCGCGGGCTGGCCGCCGTTGACGGGGTAGGACAGCGGGCTGGTGAACTCGGCGTTGGTGATGCCGTAGCCGCCGATGTACGGGATGCCGGCGCCCTCCAGGGACGGGAAGTAGGAGTCGGCGTACTGGCTGTAGGATCCTATGACCGCGACGACGTTCTCCTTGGCGGCCCGCCGGGCGCACTTGGCGGCGGCCACGCTGTCGTTGTGGTCGTTGCAGGTCAGCACGTTGAGCTTGCGGCCGTTGATCCCGCCGTTGCCGTTGACCCAGCGGGCGTAGGCGCGGGCGAAGGCGGGCATGCCGGGCTTGTTGGTGGCCTTGGTGTCCTGCGGCGCCCAGGTCATGACGGTGATCGGGCCGTCCCCGGCATCCCCCGTGGTGCCGGGGACGACCCCGCAGCCGGCGAGGAGCGACGCGCACGCGACCGCCGTGCCCGCGGAGAGGACGCCGGTTCTGGCGTGACGGGTGAGGAGGCCGGGGAGGAATGTGCTGCGGTTGCGTCGCCTGCCGGTCATGGCTCTGCACGATTCCGCCACACGGCTAACCCGGGAGTGATCTCCGGTCAACGATCGGTGACGCACAGGTGAATTGCAGGGGTCGGTGTGACCGATGTGAAGGGGAACGTACGATCGATGACCGTGCAAGCTTCGGAGAACTCTTCCCGTCGTGGCCGTCGCTCATCCACCATGGGCGGCATGCCTGTCAATGACATGCCGTGGTGGCGCTGGCGCAGCAACGTGCGCTCGGCGCTGCACATGCTCTCCGATCCCGGGTTCCAGCGGGACGTCTGGCTGGCCGGCGTGGACGGCTACGGCGACGTGACCGACGCGGTGTACCGGCTGGTCGAGGACACCTGGCTGGACCACTGGTCCGCCGAGAAGTACGTCGGCACGATCTTCCGTGACTCGCAGGAGGCGGCTCTCGTCGACACGGCCGTGCTGCGGGTGCTGCGGATCATGCACCAGGTCGGGCCGGACGCGCCGGTCGCCGCGTACCTGGAGCACCAGGCGTGGCCGGAGGCGGTCCGGGCGGCCCGGGACGCGCACGTCCGGCTGGCCACCAGCGACGGCGACGAGCCGGACGCGCCGCCGCGCAGCCTGGAGGTGCTGCGGATCATGACGAGGTCCGCGTAGCGGGACGATTGCCGGTGGTCTGGTTCCTTGTGGGAACCTGTCCTGCATGAACGAGCAGTCCACCAGCGCCGCGGCCCCGGCCGACCAGTACGTCCTCACCCTCTCCTGTCCGGACAGGAAGGGCATCGTGCACGCCGTGTCGAGCTATCTGTTCATGACCGGCTGCAACATCGAGGACAGCCAGCAGTTCGGCGACCACGACACGGGACTGTTCTTCATGCGGGTCCACTTCTCGGCCGAGGCGCCGGTGAGCCTGGACAAGCTGCGGGCCAGCTTCGCGGCGATCGGTGACTCCTTCCAGATGGACTGGCAGATCAACCGGGCCGACGAGAAGATGCGCATCCTGCTGATGGTCAGCAGGTTCGGGCACTGCCTGAACGATCTGCTGTTCCGGGCGCGGACCGGGGCGTTGCCGGTGGACATCGCCGGTGTGGTGTCCAACCACACGGACTTTGAGGAGCTGGTGGGCTCCTACAACATCCCCTTCCACCACATCCCGGTGACGAAGGACACGAAGCCGGAGGCAGAGGCCCGGCTGCTCGGCATCGTGCGGGAGGAGGGTGTCGAGCTGGTCGTTCTCGCGCGGTACATGCAGGTGCTGTCGGACGACCTGTGCAAGGCGCTCGCCGGGGGGATCATCAACATCCACCACTCGTTCCTGCCGAGCTTCAAGGGCGCGAAGCCGTATCACCAGGCGCACGCCCGGGGTGTGAAGCTGATCGGGGCGACCGCTCACTATGTGACGGCTGATCTCGACGAGGGGCCGATCATCGAGCAGGAGGTCGAGCGGGTGGGGCACGACGTGACGCCGGAGGGGCTCGTCGCGATCGGGCGGGACGTGGAGTGCCAGGCGCTGGCCCGGGCCGTGAAGTGGCATGCCGAGCGGAGGATCCTGCTCAACGGGCGGCGGACTGTGATCTTCGCCTAGGAGCTCGGGGCGTTCCCCCCCCCCGCGGCCGGGTTCTACATCCTGCTCAGTGACGCCGCCGCGAACAGGACATCCCTGATCGCCTGTCTGTCTCCCACCTGGCCCGCCGCCGCCTCCTGCGGGGGTACGTGGCCCGCTGCCAGGCGGCAGAACTCGACGCCGTCCAGGGCCACGTGGGCCACCTCGTGTTCGGCGGAGCCCTTCGCGGCGGGGGAGTCCAGGGGGATCAGCCACTCGCCGCCGCCCGAGCCCTCGATCTCCAGGCGGAGGCTGCGGCCCGGTTCGCCCGCCGCCACGAGATGGCGGTGGTGGGCGGGTGCGGCCAGGCCGCCCCGGCGGCGTTCGGCCAGGGCGTCGGGCAGCATGCGGGCGGCCAGGTCGATCATCCGGTGCAGATGGCGTGGGGAGGGCGGGTCGTACGGGTAGTCGACCGCGTCCGCGATGTCCTCCGCGTGCACCCAGCACTCGAAGGCCCGGTCGAGCATCGCGTCGTGCAGGGGCAGCGCGAAGTCGCCGTACGGCACCGGCAGCCCGCCGACGCCGCTGCCCGTGAAGGACACCGTGCGGACGAGGTTGTGGCTCTGCTCCCGCCAGGGCGCCCGCACGGCACGGGTGGGCGGGAAGTGGGAGGCGCTCCAGTACGCCTCGGTGCGGGCGGCCGGGGTCGGCTGCCGGGACCTGACGTCGCCCAGCGGGTCGTCGAGGCCCAGCGCGACCGCGACCAGGCCGTCCACGCTGAGCAGGTGCGCGATGACGCCGGCGACGGTGGTACGGCGGCTCGTGGCCTCGTCGCCCCGGAACCAGCGCAGCCGTACCGGCGCGTGCCACTCGGCGTCGCCGAAGTCCTGGAGCAGGGCGTCCAGGCGCGCGGTCTCGGTGTCGTACGCGGCGGCCCAGTCCGGTACCGGGATGCGCGGCGGGCGGCGTTCCAGGCAGGACTCCAGGACCCGGGTGCGCAGGCCCGGGTCCAGGTCGAGGCTGTCGGGGCGCTGCAGCAGCTCGACCGCCTCGCGCAGCCGCCGGGCCTCGTCGGCACACGCCCCGCACTCGCCGAGGTGCTCCTCGACGGCCGTGGCCTCCTCCGCCGAGCACGCGGCCAGCGCCCAGGCCCCGAGCAGGGCCTTCAGCACGGGATGCTCGAACACGGGGCGTACGGGCGGCGGCTCCGTCGCGTCACCGGGCTCCTCCACTGCGGGCAACGGCAGCCCGCTGTCCTCGACGGAGGCCCGCGGCACGGGGATCCGCGGCGGGCGCCCCGGTTCCTCGTCGTCGTAGGCCTCGAACCGGTCCGGCCCGTTCACACCGCACCCCCGTATCCGGGCGGAGCGCCGGGTGCCTCGGATTCGTGGGCGGTGGACAGCAGTTGCAGGCCCAGACGCAGGCGGCGGCGGGCCTCGTCCTCAGTGATGCCGAGGTCGGTGGCGGTCTGGCGGTAGTCGCGGCGCTGGAAGTAGGCCCGCTCCAGGGCCGAGCGCAACGGGACCGGCATGGACTGGACGATGTAGTCGGCGCGGGCGGCGACCGAGGCCCGGCGCACCTTGTGCTCCAGTTCCTCCTGGGTGCCGGAGCCCTCGCGGGCGAGCGCGGCGGTCTCGGTGGCGCGCAGGCGCTGCACGGCCAGGCGGTGGGTCAGCGTGGCGACCCAGGTGCGCAGCGGGCCCTGTCTGGGGTCGTAGGTGTCCGGATGCTCCCAGACGTGGACGAAGACCTCGCGTGTGATGCCGTCGGCGGCGCGCTCGTCGCCGAGTACGCGGTGGGCGAGGCCGTGCACGAGGGAGGCGAACCGGTCGTAGAGCTCACCGAGGGCGGCGGCCTCCCCGCGGGCGAGCCGCTGCTGCATCTTGCGGTCCCAGCGAGGCGGTACGTCCTTTTTCGCCATACGGCCCCCTCACCCCCTGCTCGTGTCCCGCGCCCGTGCTCTGTCCAGCCTGTGTCCGACGTCTCCCCGAATGTAGTCGGCACGTCCGGTAGCGCACGCCCCTTTGTGGCAATGTGCGCCCCCTGACCGGCCGCAGGTGGTAGGGGACCGCCTGTGCTCGCGACGGGTGTTGTCGGGTCGCGCCTACCCAGCCACCCTCTGATCAGACCCGACTGAAGAGGATCGAACAGGATCGAAGTCGACTAAAACAAGCCTCATCTCCGGGGGATCCGTTTTTCGGGTTGTGTTTCAGGGAACGGCCGCTGGGCAGCCGCGCTGCAAGGAAGCGTAGGGACTGCTTCCGTTTTGGCGATCGAAGGGCGTGGTGGTGACCTTCAAAGTGACCGGCGGCGAGCAGGGCGAATGGGCCGTGCTCCAGGTGTCGGGCGAGCTGGATCTGGTGACGTCGCCGGTGCTGCGTCAGCGTGTGCACGACGCGGTGGCCGAGGGGCACCACTGTCTTGTCCTCGACCTGTCCGAGGTGTTCTTCTGCGATTCCAGCGGTGTCGGCGTGCTCATCGCGGCCCGCCGGCTGATCCGCTCCTGCCAGGGCCGGCTTCGGCTGGTGCTGCCCGCCCGGGGCGCGGCCGACGGGTCCCATGTCAACAGGGTCCTCGGCGCGCTGGGTGTTCGCAGGCTGTTCGACGTGTACGGCGATGTGGACGCGGCCCTGGGCGACGAGGGCGAACCCCTGTCCGCGTGAGCGGCCGGTGACGCACGGTAGGACGAGTGTTGCCGTTCCGACACGCTGTTGTCCCGGAATTCCCCCGGTCTTGGCACAAGCGACGTTTTCCCGCGCCCGAACGGCCTCCTCCGTCGTACGCTCCGAGCGAGAAGCACCCCACCCGACGTAAGGCGGCCCGAGAGAGACATGGTCAGCAGCGAGTACGAGCGCAGGATCGCCGCCCGGTTCGCCACCTTCGACCAGGACGGCAACGGCTACATCGACCGCGAGGACTTCTACGGCGCGGCCAAGGCGCTGCTCACGGAGTTCGCCGTGGCGGCCCGGTCCGACAAGGGGCAGGCGCTGTACATCGGCGCCGAGGCGTTCTGGCAGGGGATGGCCGGGATAGCGGACCGCGACGGCGACCAGCGCATCACACGCGAGGAGTTCGTCAACGGCGCGGTCAAGCGGCTGCGCGACAACCCCGACCGGTTCGCCGAGATCGCCCGTCCCTTCCTGCACGCGGCCCTGGACGTCGCCGACACCGACGGTGACGGCGCGGCGACGGTCGAGGAGGCCGCCCGCGTCCTGAAGTGCCTCGGCGCCCCCGAGGAGATCGCCGGCCCGGCCGCCGCCACGCTCGACGCGGACGGTGACGGCAAGGTCGGCGAGGCCGAGGTCGTCCCCGCCTTCGCCCGCTACTTCACCGTCCCGGAGTAGCAGCACCGGGCCTCACGTGCCCGAATAGCGCTCGCGCAGCTTGTACTTCAGCACCTTCCGCAGGGTCTCGCCCCGCGGAAGGGCGTCCACGACCTCCAGCCGCTCCGGCAGCTTGTGCACGGACACTCCCTCGGCGCGCAGGAAGGCGGTCGCGGCCGCGAGCGTCAGGGCCTCGGCCCCCGGGGGCTGTTCCACCACCGCGCACACCAGCTCCCCGCGCGTCGCGTCCGGCAGCCCGATCACCGCCACGTCCCCGACCGCCGGATGCCGGTGCAGCAGGTCCTCGATCTCCCGGGCCGAGATGTTCTCGCCCTTGCGGATGATCACGTCCTTCAGCCGGCCGGTGAGGACGAGGTGCCCGGTCTCCGTCAGCCGTCCGAGGTCGCCCGTGCGCAGGAACCCGTCCTCGTCGAAGGCCTCGGCCGTCTGCCCCGGGTCCAGATATCCCCGGCACACCGCCTCCCCGCGCAACCGCACCTCCCCCTCCACGATCCGTATCTCCATCCCCTCCGGCGGCCGCCCCTCGGTCGTGGCCAGGAGCTCGGGGGTGTCGTCCGGCGACCCCATGGTGATCATCGGCACCTCGGTCATGCCGTAGCCGTGGGTGAGTTGCACCCCCATCTCGCGTACGACGGCGTGGTACAGCTCCGGCGGCTTGGGCGCCCCGCCCCCCGCCAGCAGCCGCAGTGAGGGGACGAGCGGAACCCCCGGCTGCTTCCGCTGCTCCGCCAGGAGCATCGAGTAGAACGCCGTCGACCCGCCCGCCATCGTCACCCCGTGCGTGCGGTACGCCTCCAGCGCGTCCGGCAGTACGAACTGCTCGAACAGCACCGCCGGGAAGCCGTACAGCAGCAGCATCACCGTGTAGTCGGGCCCGCCTATGTGGGCGTACGGGAAGGCGATCGACCCCACGTCGTCCGCCGAGGGGCGCAGCGCGTGCGCGAGGCAGGAGCCGCCGGCGAGCAGGGAACGGTCCGTGTGCAGCACGCCCTTGGGGGCGGAGGTCGTGCCGGACGTCCAGTAGATCCAGCGGACCGCGGTGCCGTCGGAGGGCGGGGGAGGCAGCACGGACGGATCGCCCTCGGGCAGGTCGTCGTACGCCTCGAAGACGCCCCTCGCGCCGAGCCGCCGGGCCATCTCCGTGTGGTCGAAGCCCCGCCATTCGCCCGGCACCGCGAAGAACTCCGCCTTCGACTCGCGCAGCGCGAAGCCGGCCTCGCGGTACCGGTAGAAGGGGATCACCGGGGTCTGCACGGCGCCGAGGCGGGCCAGCGCGAAGGAGAGCAGGGCCGTCTCGATACGGGTGGGCAGCTGCCAGGCGACCACCGTGCCGGGGCGTACACCCATGCCGTAGAGGCCGGCCGCGACCCGCTCGGCGCGCGTACGCAGGGCGCCGAAGGTGAGCACGCGGTCGTCCTGGAGGAACAGCGGGCGGTCGGGGGTGAGGGCGGCGCGGCGGGCGACCAGCTCCCACAGGGTGCGGGACGAACTCAGGGCGTGCGGGATCTCGTTCACGGCTGCCCCCTGGCTCCTTGGCTGACGGGTCGTCAGGTGGGATGCTATCTGACGCTGCATCAGATAAGTACCGTCCGGCGGAGGGGACCCATGGCCACCGAACTGCCCCGCATCATCAGCGTCGACGACCACGTGATCGAGCCCGCCCACCTCTTCGACACCTGGCTGCCGGCCAAGTACCGCGACCGCGGACCCAGGGCGCTGACCGCCGGGATCGGTGAACTCGCCTACGTCGGCGGCAAGTACCGGATCACCATGGACCCGGACGGCCCGCCCACCGACTGGTGGATCTACGAGGACCTGAAGTTCCCGTACAAGCGCAACATCGCCGCCGTCGGCTTCGACCGCGACGAGATGACCCTGGAGGGCATCACCCGCCAGGAGATGCGGCCCGGCTGCTGGGACCCCAAGGAGCGGCTGAAGGACATGGACCTCAACCATGTCGAGGCCAGCCTCTGCTTTCCGAGCTTCCCGAGGTTCTGCGGCCAGACCTTCGCCGAGGCGCACGACAAGGAGGTCGCCCTGGCCTGCGTGCGCGCCTACAACGACTGGATGGTTCACGAGTGGTGCGGGGACAGCGGCGGACGGCTCATCCCGCTGTGCCTGATCCCGCTGTGGGACGTCGGGCTGGCGGTCGCCGAGATCCGCCGCAACGCCGCGCGCGGGGTGAAGGCCGTCACCTTCTCCGAGATCCCCACCCACCTCGGGCTGCCGTCCATCCACTCCGGCTACTGGGACCCGTTCTTCGCCGTCTGCCAGGAGACCGGGACGGTCGTCAACATGCACATCGGGTCCTCGTCCCAGATGCCGGCCGCCTCCCCGGACGCCCCGCCCGCCGTCCAGGCCTCGCTCAGCTTCAACAACGCGATGGCCTCGATGATGGACTTCCTCTTCAGCGGGGTGCTGGTGAGGTTCCCGCAGCTCAAACTCGCCTACTCCGAGGGCCAGATGGGCTGGGTCCCGTACGCCCTGGAGCGCGCCGACGACGTCTGGGAGGAGCACCGCGCCTGGGGCGGCGTCCGCGACACGATCCCCGAGCCGCCCTCGACGTACTACTACCGGCAGATCTTCTGCTGCTTCTTCCGCGACAAGCACGGAGTGGCGTCGATCGACGTCGTCGGCCGCGACAACGCCACCTTCGAGACCGACTACCCGCACGTCGACTCGACCTTCCCGCACACCAAGGAGGTCGCCCTCGACCATGTGCAGGGCCTCGACGACGAGACGGTCTACAAGCTGATGCGGGGCAACGCCATCCGGATGCTGGACCTGGACCTCGACCGCTGATGGACCTGTCGGACACGCCCGAGGAGGAGGAGTTCCGGGCCCGGCTGCGGGAATGGCTCGCGAAGACGCTCCCCGGACTCCCGCCCGAGCCGTCCCCCGACCACTGGCCCGGGCGGCGGGCGTACGACCTCGGCTGGCAGCGCAGGCTCCACGACGCCGGATACGCCGGCGTCCACTGGGACGCCTCCCCGGCCACCCGGCTGATCTTCCTGGAGGAGACCGAGCAGGCGGGCGCGCCCTATGTGGGCGCCAACTTCGTGGGGCTGCTGCACGCCGGGCCGACGATCGCCGCCGAGGGCACGGACGAGCAGCGGGCGCGCTGGCTGCCGCCGATCCTGCGCGGCGAGGAGGTCTGGTGCCAGGGCTTCAGCGAACCGGACGCCGGCTCCGACCTCGCGGCCCTGCGCACGCGCGCGTGGCGCGACGGCGACGCCTACGTGGTGACCGGCTCCAAGATCTGGACCTCCCACGCGGAAGTCGCCGACTGGTGCGAGCTGTTGGTCCGCACCGACCCGGAGGCGCCCAAGCACCGGGGCATCACCTGGCTGGCCATGCCCATGGGCACCCCCGGCATCACCGTACGGCCCCTGCGCACGCTCGCCGGGCCGGCCGAGTTCGCCGAGGTCTTCCTCGACGAGGTGCGGGTGCCGGTGGCGAACCGGGTCGGGGACGAGAACGACGGCTGGCGCGTGACCATGGTGACGCTGTCCTTCGAACGCGGCACGGCCTTCGCCGGCGAGGTCGTCGCCTGCCGCCGCGTCCTGGGCGAACTGGCGGTCGAGGCCCGCGAGAACGGCCGCTGGGACGACCCGGTGCTGCGGCGCCGGCTGGGCAGGCTCAACGCCGAGTTCCGGGCGCTGTGGCGGCTGACGCAGTGGAACGTGAGCGCGGCTCAGGCGTCCGGCGGAGTGCCGGGCGTCGGAGGCTCGGTCTTCAAGCTGCGGTACTCGCACGCCCGCCAGGAGCTCTACGACGCCGCCGCCGAGGTGCTGGGCGCCGACTGCCTCGACCTGGACCGCCCCTGGACGCGGGACCGGCTCTCCTCCCTGTCGTACACCATCGCGGCCGGCACCTCGCAGATCCAGCACAGCATCATCGCCGAGCGGATCCTCGGCCTGCCGAAGGGACGGTGACCGTGCGCTTCCGGCTGACGGACGACCAGCGGGCGTTGCGGGACGGCATGCGGCAGCTGCTGGCCCGGCACTTCGACGGGGCGGCACTGCGGGCCGCCGCCGAGGGGCCCGCGCGGCTCGACCGGGAGCTGTGGCGGGCCCTCGGCGACGCCGGGTTCTTCGCACTGCGGCTGCCTGAGGCGGAGGGCGGGGTGGGACTCGGGCTGCCGGAGGCGGTGTTGGTGTTCGAGGAGGCGGGGCGGGTGCTGCTGCCGGGGCCGTTGGCCGCCACCCATCTCGCCGCCGGTGCGGTGCCGGGAGCCGCCACCGGGGAGACGGTCGTCGCGGCCGTGGACGGCGGGCTCGTGGAGTGGCCGGCCCAGGCCGACGTCGTGCGCGGTGACACCACCGGTGCCGTACCGATGCGCTCCCTCGACCCGCTGACGCCCCTGCATCGCGTGCCCGGCGGCTCGGCGGCGCGACCGGATCCCGTGGCCGTGCTCCTCACCGCCGCCGAGCAGCTGGGCACGGCCGCCCGCGTCTGCGAACTGGCGGTGCAACACGCCCGGGCGCGCGAACAGTTCGGACGGCCCGTCGGGAGCTTCCAGGCGGTGGCACATCTGTGCGCCGGGATGCTGGTCCGGTCGGAGACGGCCCGCGCGGCGGTGTACGCGGCGGCCGTCACCGCCGACCCGGTCGACATCGCCGCCGCCCGGCTGCTCGCCGACGAAGCCGCCGTGCGCGGCGCCCGCGACTGTCTCCAGGTGCACGGCGGCATGGGCTTCACCTGGGAGTCCGAGGTCCATCTCCATCTGAAACGCGCATGGGTTCGAACCCAGCGTGCGGGTGGAGTCACGGAGAGTGAGGAGGCTCTCGCGGCCGCTCTGGCGGCCGGAGCGGCCTGACGGGCCGCCTGGCTGCGGTGTCACCGAAGATGCCCGCGGAGATGTCGCGGATCGTGGCATCACGTGATCACGGAGCGTTGATACCGGCTTGTGTCCTCGGAGTGACTCGTCACGGCCCGGAGTCGGCTGCGGGCTCCGGTACCTTGTGTGAGATGCGAGTGGTTCTGAGCGCGGTACGGCCCCGTGGCGCCGCCTGTTCGACTCCCCGCAGCGAGCGTCGCACAGTATGCCGCACGGGTACTCCTTCGCGCTGGAATATGCCCGAAGCGCTTGTTGGGGTGACTGTACGTCAACCATGCTGTCCCACAAGGGATTCACGTTCCGTGATCCTTGTCCCGGCCGTTGTTCTGGCCATGCAGAAAATGGCTACGATCGTGGCCCTCGTGAGGCGCGAGCCTAAGTGTCCGCCGGTTCGGATGGTGTGAGCGGTGCAGGTGCTTCAAGTGCAGCTGGAGATCCGGCCCGACCCCGCAGAGGTGGGGCGGGCCCGGCGGTGGGCCCGCTCCCGCCTGGCCGGGTCGGGCATACAGGCCGACGAGCCGCTCGCCGAGACACTGATCCTGCTCGTCTCCGAGCTGGTCACCAACGCCGTGGTGCACACCGGCCGGCCCGCCGTACTGCGGCTGTCCCTGCCGCCCGCGGTGACGGAGGAGGTCACCGTCCGGCTGGAGGTCGCCGACCGCAGCGGCCGGGCCCCCGTGCCCCGGTGTGCGGACGACGACGCTACCGGCGGCCGGGGCCTCGCCCTCGTCGACGGTCTCGCCGACCGCTGGGGCTGGAGCGTCGAGAGCACCGGCAAGCGCATCTGGTGCGAACTGGACCGGTGTTCGAAGTCCCCCGAGGTCACGTCGGGGTGCGGGGGCGGCGCGGTGGCGTACGGCGGCGGGGCCGCCGTGGAGGGGCTGGCGTACGAGGCGGTGTAGGGCCAGGGCCCTTCGGGTTGCCCTGTTCCGTGACCGCCGACCGCGTGGTGGACGAGGTGTGGTGTACGGCGGCACATGCCGCGCGGTGTTGCGGCGGGGCCGGGGCACGGTCGCACGGCGGGTCCGCCGTTTTCGTCATGGCATGCGGCGATGCGCCGGGATGTGCTTCCGTGCGCGCCCATGGTAAAGGCCGCAAAAGCAACAAATCACCGGACGGGTGTTGACGGGTGGTGACCGTTTGCTCACGCTTGTGGGCAGCGATTCGCCGTGAGGGGACGGCGAGGGCCTGCGACGGGGCCCTCGGCGAGTGTGAGTCGTGATTCGGCGTCGGCTCCCTGTCAGGGCCACGGGAGCCGGGGCGGGAGCGCCGGAGTCGGGTGGCGGCGCGCGCTGCGGTGCTCGGGGCGAGCAGCGCGGCGCCGCCATCCAGCTTCAGGTGGTGGGAGGCGGTGGCCTGGCCGGCGGTTTGGGGGGCGGCCAGGCCACCGGCCTGGTGTGCCGTCCTGGTGTGCCGGCCTACAGGACGGCGACGGGGGCCACCGGAGAACCGGTCGCTCCCGTGAACGGCTCGGGTGTCGCCGCCAGCAGGAACGCGTAGCGGCCCGCTTCTCCACAGGCTGTGGACAACTTTTCGAGATTCCAGTTCTGGCCCTGCGGCATCCCCATCTCCACGAGGTGGAGGGCGTGCACCGGCAGCCACAGATCCTCGACCTCGGGCGGGAACACCTCGAAGGTGAGGGTGTCGTTGGCGACCGCCGCGACATCGCGCGCGTGGAACCACTCCGGCGTCCGGATCGACAACCCCGGCGACGGGTACGCGTACCCGTGCCGGTCCCCGGCCAGACAGAGCTGGACCTGCCCGGTCCGTACGAGCACGATGTCGCCGGCCCGCACGCGCGTACCGGCCAGCTCCTCGGCCGCGTCCAGGTCTTCGGGCGTGACCGCGTACTCGCCGTCGAGCCGGTCCGTGCCCCGGGCCCGGGCGACGTCGAGCAGCACTCCGCGTGAGACGAGGTGCCGGACCTTGTCGATGCCGCTGAACTCCGCGCCGTCGTGCGGGGTGACGGAGTGCGCCGGGCGGCCGTTGTAGAGCCTGCCCGAGTGCGAGACGTGGGGGAGCGCGTCCCAGTGGGTGGCCGCCTGGAGGCCCATGGTCACGGCGTCGTCGCTGCACGCGACGGTGCCCGGGCCGAAGAGCTCCTGGTTGATCTGCACCATGACGTGCAGCGGGTCGATCCGCCCCGGGATCATCCCCGTCTGGACGCCGTCGCGCCTGAGGGGCAGTGCGAGCGGGATCCGGAGGCCGGTGCGGACCGTCGCGGCGGCCTCCCGGACGACCTCGTCGGTGATCAGGTTCAGCGTGCCCAGCTCGTCGGCGGCTCCCCAACGGCCCCAGTTGTTCACGTGCTTGGCGATGTCGTGGAACGCGTCCGGCAGCGACATGAGTCCTCCCCGGGGCTTGTGTTCCCGTATCTGACGGGTCGTAGAATCTGGAGGTCTGCGAAATCTAACGGTCCGTCAGAAACCGTGGGACGGGAAGGGGCCGGGCGTGGGGAACTTCTTGGCGGGCAAGGTCGTCGCCGTCACCGGCGCCGGCCGGGGCATCGGCCGGGCGGTCGCGCTCGCGGCGGCGGCCGAGGGAGCGAAGGTCGTCGTCAACGACTACGGCGTGGCGGTCGACGGCGCCTCCCCGACCAGTGCGGTCGCCGAGGCCGTGGTCAAGGAGATCGAGGCGGCAGGCGGGGACGCGGTCGCCGTCGCCGACGACATCTCCACCATGGCGGGCGGGCAGCGGGTCGTCGACGTGGCGCTGTCGTCGTACGGGCGGCTCGACGGGGTGGTCTGCGTGGCGGGGATCCTCCGGGAGCGGATGCTGTTCAACATGACCGAGGAGGAGTGGGACCCGGTCGTCGCGACGCACCTGAAGGGCACGTTCACCGTGTTCCGGGCCGCCTCGGCGGTGATGCGGGGGCAGCGCGCCGGCACGCTGATCGGCTTCACCAGCGGCAACCACCAGGGGTCGGTGTCCCAGGCCAACTACAGCGCGGCCAAGGGCGGGGTCATCTCGCTCGTGCGGAGCGCCGCGCTGGGGCTGCACAAGTACGGGGTGACCGCGAACGCGGTGGCGCCGGTCGCGCGCACGCGGATGTCGGCCGGTGTGCCGATGGAACTGGCGGAGATCGGGGAGCCGGAGGAGGTTGCCGCGCTGGTGGTGTATCTGCTGTCCGACGAGGCCTCCCGGCAGGGGATCACCGGGCAGGTGTACACCGTCGCCGGGGCCAAGATCGCCGTGTGGGCGCAGCCGCGGGAGCTGCGGGCCGTGTACGCCGGGGGCGGTGCGTGGACGCCGGAGCGGATCGCGGAGGTGTTGCCCGGGTCGGTGGGGGTGGATCCGATGCCGATGCTGGAGCGGGTGCGGGAGATGGAGAGGGCGGCTCGGGAGGGGGAGCGGCCGAACGCCCAGTAGCTCGGGGGTGCGTGTGGTGTGGCGGCTGCGGGTTGTTTGTGGTTTGTCGCGCAGTTCCCCGCGCCCCTCAGGTGCCTTACCGCAAGCCCAGTTACCGAGATGAGGCGGCGATCGTGGATTTCGGGTTCGCGCGAGAAGACGAGGACTTTCGGGGCGAGGCCCGGGACTGGCTCGCCGCGCACGCCGAGGGCGTAACAGACCGGCGCGCATGGGAGCGCACTCTCGGAGCAGCCGGTTGGATCGGGATCGGGTGGGCTGCGGGAGGGTACGGCAATCGTTCCGCCACGCTCACCCAACAGGTCGTCTGGGCCGAGGAGTACGCACGGTCGGGCGCGCCCCCGCGCTCCGGGCACATCGGTGAGAACCTCCTGGCCCCCACGCTCATCGCGCACGGCACCGAGGAGCAGAAGTCCCGCTTCCTGCCGCCGGTCGCCGCCGGTGAGGAACTCTGGTGCCAGGGGTACAGCGAACCCGGCGCCGGCTCGGACCTGGCCGGTGTCCGTACCGCGGCCGTGCGCGAGGCGGACGGCCGTACCTACCGCGTCACCGGGCAGAAGATCTGGACGTCACTCGCGCACGAGGCCGACTGGTGCTTCGTGCTCGCCCGCACCGAGCCCGGCTCCGAGCGGCACCACGGACTGAGCTTCCTCCTCGTCCCCATGGACCAGCCGGGCCGGATCGAGGTCCGCCCCATCCGCCAGCTGACGGGCACCAGCGAGTTCAACGAGGTCTTCTTCGACGGGGCGCGCGCGGAGCATGTCGTCGGCGGTGCGGGCAACGGCTGGCGCGTCGCCATGAGCCTCCTCGGTTTCGAGCGGGGCGTGTCCACGCTGGCGCAGCAGATCGGCTTCGCCGAGGAGCTGGGCAGCGTGGTGCGGGCGGCCGTGGAGTCGGGCGCGGCGGCGGATCCCGTCGTCCGGGAACGGCTCGTACGGCAGTGGGCCGAGCTGCGCACCATGCGCTGGAATGCCCTGCGCACCCTGGGCGGTTCGGGCGATGCGGGTGCCCCGAGCGTGGCGAAGCTGCTGTGGGCCGGCTGGCATCAGCGGCTCGGGGAGCTGGCGGTGCTGGTGCGGGGCGCGGCGGCGAGCGTCGGTCCGGCGGACTGGTCGGTGGCCTCACCGTACGAACTGGATGCGGCGCAGCACCTCTTCCTCTTCTCCCGGGCCGACACGATCTACGGCGGCTCGGACCAGATCCAGCGCACGATCATCGCCGAGCGTGTGCTCGGCCTGCCCAGGGAGCGCAAGGGAGCCGCGTGATGCGAGGCGTGATCTTCGACGGGAAGCAGGTCCGGGTCGTCACGGATCTGGAGGTGCGGGAGCCGGGGCCGGGCGAGGTGCGGGTCGCGATCTCGGCGGCGGGGCTGTGCCACAGCGATCTGTCGGTGGTGGACGGGACCATACCCTTCCCGGTTCCTGTGGTGCTGGGCCATGAGGGGGCCGGGGTCGTGGAGGCGGTGGGCGGTGGCGTCACCCATGTGGCGCCCGGTGACCATGTGGCCCTGTCCACGCTCGCGAACTGCGGTACGTGCGCGGAGTGCGACCGGGGGCGCCCGACGATGTGCCGGCAGGCGATCGGGCGTCCGGGCCGGCCGTTCCGTCACGCCGGTCTGCCGGTCCACCAGTTCGCCGCGAACTCGGCGTTCGCTGAGCGCACGGTCGTGAAGGCCGTACAGGCGGTCCGTATCCCCGAGGACGTCCCCATGGCGTCGGCGGCGCTCATCGGATGCGGAGTGCTGACGGGGGTGGGCGCCGTGCTGAACCGGGCGCGGGTGGACCGCGGCGACAGTGTGCTGGTGATCGGGACGGGCGGCATCGGCCTGAACGTGCTGCAGGGGGCGCGGCTCGCGGGCGCCGTGCGGATCGTGGCCGTCGACGCCAACCCGGCGAAGGAGGAGGTGGCACGCCGCTTCGGCGCGACGGACTTCCTCACCTCGGCGGAGGGCGTGCGGGACATCCTGCCCACGGGCGCGGACCACGCCTTCGAGTGCGTCGGCCGGGTGGAGCTGATCCGGCAGGCGATCGACGCACTGGACCGGCACGGCCAGGCGATCCTCCTCGGAGTGCCGCCGGCCACGGCCGAGGCGTCCTTCCTCGTCTCGTCGATGTACCTCGACAAGTCCATCCTGGGCTGCCGCTACGGTTCCTCCCGCCCCCAGCGGGACATCGCCCTGTACGCCGAGCTGTACCGACAGGGCCGGCTGCTGCTCGACGAACTCGTCACCCGTACCTACCCGGTCGAGGACTTCGAGAAGGCGGCGGCGGACGCGGAGGCGGGGCGGGTGGCGCGCGGGGTCCTCATGTTCTAGCGGCCCCCGTTCGGTCCGTCCCGGTCCGGAAGGTCCGCCGGTAGGCGGTGGGCGTGACACCGAGCGCCGCCTGGAGGTGCTGGCGCATCGACTGGGCCGTGCCGAAGCCCGCGTCGCGGGACACCTGGTCGACGGAGCGGTCGGTGGTCTCCAGCAGGTGCCGGGCCCGTTCCACGCGCTGCTGGGTGAGCCACTGGCCGGGGCTGACGCCGGTCTCCTCGCGGAAGCGGCGGGTGAACGTGCGGACCGACATGGACTCCTGGGCGGCCATGTCGCGCAGCTGGATCGGCTCGTGCAGACGGCCCAGGGCCCAGGCGCGTGCGGTGGTGGTGGAGGCCTGCTGTGGATCGGGCACCGGCCGCTCGATGTACTGCGCCTGACCGCCGTCGCGGTGCGGCGGTACGACCGTACGGCGGGCCACGTCGTTGGCGACGGCGGCGCCGTGGTCGCGGCGCACGATGTGCAGGCACAGGTCGATGCCGGCGGCGACGCCCGCGGAGGTCAGCACGTCGCCGTCGTCGATGAACAGCACGTCCGGGTCGACCTCGACCTGGGGGAAGAGCCGCTGGAGGCGCGCGGCGTCGGACCAGTGGGTGGTGGCCGGGCGGCCGTCGAGCAGGCCGGCGGCGGCGAGGACGTACACGCCCGTGCAGATGGAGGCCAGCCGGGTGCCGGGCCGGAGGCGGGCGAGGGCCGCGGCCAGCTCGTCGGTCAGCACGCCCTCGGCGTAGACCGGGCCGAGTTCGTACGACGCCGGGACGATCACCGTGTCGGCGTCGGCCAGGGCCTCGGGGCCATGTGCGACGTGGATGGCGAAGTCGGCGTCCGTCTCGACCGGGCCCGGCGGCCGGATCGAGCAGGTCACGACCTCGTACAGGCGCCGTCCCAGGGTGTCCTTGGGGCGGCCGAAGATACGGTGCGGGATGCCCAGCTCGAAGGGGAGCAGCCCGTCGAGGGCGAGGACGACGACGCGGTGGGGACGGAAGCCGGCGGCCGGGTCCGGGGCCGGACTGGAATGGCTGGCCGATGTCATGGCCCGATCCTAGCGAATGCTGTCCTCCGGGCCACTCGATGGAGCCGGTCGCAGGCCGGAAGCTCTATGTCGTGACCCAGACAAGCGAAGCCGCAGCAGTCGTGCCGCAGACGCCGAAGCCGGGCCGCGGCAGCCGTATACGTGTGCACCGGGCCTGGTTCGTCGCCGCCGTCACCTTCGTGACCATCATCGGCGCGGCCGCCTTCCGTTCCGTGCCGGGCCTGCTCATCGACCCGTTGCACGAGGAGTTCGACTGGTCGCGCGGCACGATCAGTGCGGCCGTCTCGGTCAATCTCGCGCTGTACGGTCTGACGGCGCCGTTCGCGGCGGCCCTGATGGACCGCTTCGGCATCCGCCGGGTCGTCGCGGTCGCCCTGACGGTCATCGCGCTCGGTTCGGGTCTCACGGTGTGGATGACGGCGGCCTGGCAACTGATGCTGTGCTGGGGCCTGCTGGTCGGCCTGGGCTCCGGCTCCATGGCGCTGGCGTTCGCGGCGACCGTCACCAACCGCTGGTTCACCGAGCGGCGCGGCCTGGTCAGCGGCATCCTCACCGCCGCGTCCGCCTCCGGGCAGCTGATCTTCCTGCCCCTGCTGTCCTGGATCGTCGAACGGCACGACTGGCGCCCGGCGGCCGTGACGGTCGCGCTCGCCGCCCTCGCGGTCGTCCCGTTCGTCTGGCTCCTGCTGCGCGACCACCCCGCGGACGTGGGCCAGAAGCCGTACGGTGCGACCGAGTTCGTACCGAAGCCCGCACCGGTCCCGGGCGCCGCCCGCCGGGCCGTGACCGTGCTGTTCTCCGCCGCGCGCACCGGCCCGTTCTGGCTGCTCGCCGGCACCTTCGCCATCTGCGGTGCCTCCACCAACGGCCTGATCCAGACCCACTTCGTGCCCGCCGCGCACGACCACGGCATGCCCCTGACGACGGCCGCCTCGCTGCTCGCGGTCATCGGTGTCTTCGACGTCGTCGGCACGATCGCCTCCGGCTGGTTCACCGACCGCTTCGAGGCCCGGCGTCTGCTCGCCGTCTACTACTCCCTGCGGGGCGTCTCCCTCCTCTTCCTGCCCCTGCTGCTGGTGACGCCCAGCGTCCAGCCGCCGATGATCTTCTTCATCGTCTTCTACGGCCTCGACTGGGTCGCCACCGTCCCGCCGACCCTCGCCCTGTGCCGCGAGCAGTACGGCGAGGACAGCGCGATCGTCTTCGGCTGGGTCCTCGCCTCCCACCAGGTCGGCGCGGCCCTGGTCGCCTTCCTCGGCGGCGTCGCCCGCGACACGTTCGGTTCCTACAACGTGGTCTGGTACGCGTCGGGGGCGTTGTGTGCGGTGGCGGCGTTGATGGCGTTGGTGATCCGGCGGCGGCGGGGGGTCGGGGCGGAGGCCATGGCCTGAGAGCGGGCCCTGGCGCTCAAGTCGCGTCGGGCTGGGTGAATGCCTGCCTGCTGTGCAGGAGCAACTCACGCAGGGCGGGGCCGTGCGGGCTCTTCCAGACCAGGGCGAGCAACGCTGACGTCTCGACGTCGTCGATGGTGCGGGCCGTGAGCCGGTCGCGGTGATTCGCGGCCATCGACTCGCTGAGGATGGCGACGCCGAGCCCGCGGGCGGCGAGGTCGGCAATGGCATCCGCGGAGCTGGCCTGCAGTGCGATCGAGGGTTGGAGGCTCTGAGCGGCGCAGGCATGGTCGAATACCGCGCGCAGTCCCGTACCGGGCGGCATGCACACGATGGAGTGGGCGGTCAGGTCGCGCAGAGTGACCCGCCGCTTTTTCGCCAAGGGGTGCTCGGCCGGAACCGCTGCGACGAGCCGCTCGCTGATGATGGTCAGCGCGTCCAGCCCGGGGGGAGTGGCGATCGCCGTCCCGATGAGGGCCAGGTCGATGGTGCCGGCGCGTACGCCCTCGACGAGCCGGTCGGAGTTGTCCTCCAGCAGGGAGATCTCCACGCCCGGATGCGCCCGGTGGAATGCGGCGAGGGCGTCGAACAGCGGCGTGACGGTGCAGCCGATGACCATCCCGACGGTGAGCCGGCCTCGGATCAGGTCGGTGACCTCACCCACCGCCTGGCCGACCGCATCGGCTGCGGCGAGCGCGGCGCGGGCGTGTTCGAGCGCGGCCTTGCCAGCGACAGTGAGGGTGGCGGTGCGCGCCGACCGGTGGAACAGCTCGGCGCCGAGCTCGCGTTCGAGCTGGCGGACCTGGGCACTGACGCCGGACTGGCTGATGCGCACGCGCTCGGCCGCCCGCGTGAAGTTCTGCTCTTCGGCGACTGCGATGAAGTATTCGAGCTGCCTCATTTCCATGACTGATAATTCTAGTTCCCAGAAGAGCCATCTGTTGGACTTCTGACCGGCGGGAGACCAGGCTGGGAAGCCGGAAGCCGGAAGCCGGAAGCCGGAAGCCGGAAGCCGGAAGCCGGAAGCACCGAAGCCCGACGTCAGGAGGTACTCGTGCCGGAGTACGAGAAGGCCATGCGACCCGAAGACATCACCCGCTTGTTCGTCGAGCGCTCCAACGCCGGTGACGCGGCCGGGGTCGCGGCGCTTTACGAAGAGGACGCAGTGCTGGCCTACCCGCCCGGCGAGCAGACGGTGGGCCGGGAGGCGATCCGTGAGCTGTGGGAAAAGGTGCTGGCGGGCCGTCCCCGCTTCGAGCCGGAACCACCGCTGCCGACTCTGGTCAGCGGCGACATCGCCCTCACCTCGACCCCGCCGAAGGACGGGTCCGGAGCCCGGGCACAGGTGGTCCGGCGCCAGCCTGACGGAAGCTGGCTGCGCCTGCTCGACCAGCCTGAGTTCGTGGTGCCCAGCCGCTGAAGGACGGGACCGGCAGGACGGGTCACCAGCGGATCGTCTGGCCCTGCGGGGTGACACGGACGGTGAACCGGTCCAGCGGTGGTGCACCGGCGGCGCGCCACCGGCCGAACAGCTCCTCCACCGCATCCCAGAGCGTGTCCGACCCGTCCTGGCGGACGAGCCACCGGCCGCCGTCCTCATATACGGCGGCCCATGAGCCGGTCTCCGTGTCGACGAGCACGTCCTCGGTGTGCCCGTCCCTTTCCAGGGTCAGGCGCTGGGCGCCCGGTGTGGCGAGCTGCACGACGAAGCGGCTCGTCCAGTCGTTCAGCACGTCGGCCCCGGTGACGGTCTCCCGCTCTGTGCCCTCGTCGAAGTCGGGGAGCAGCCCGAGCGGCGGCGGCAGCTCCGGCCGCGCGAGCATGAAGTTCACCCCGCCGCCCAGCAGCGGGCCGGACGCCGTACCGTCCTCGTGGACCGTGAGGCGCGCGAGCTCCGAGGAGCCGAGCCAACCGCCGACGGTCGCCAGGATCAAGCCACCGGGCCCGGTCTGCTCGATCCATGCCTCGGGCACGGTGCGTACGCCGCATGTGGCGATGACCCTGTCGTACGGCGCCCCCGCGCCGTGACCGAGCAGACCGTCGCCGGTGACCAGCGTGGGGTAGGTCCCGAGGCGGCCGAGGGAGGCCCGGGCCCGCGACGCCACGTGCGGGTCGTACTCGATCGAGGTGACGTTCCCCGCGCCGAGCCGGGCGCAGAGCACGGCGGTCGAGTAGCCGGTGCCGGTTCCGACCTCCAGCACTTCGTGCCCGTCCTCGACCTGGAGGTCCTCCAGCATGCGCAGCACGAGAGAGGGCAGCGTGCTGGAACTGGTCGGCTCGCGTGTGATCCGCCCGCGGATGTCTTCCGGGACGATCGTGCCGGCGATCTGGGTCACCAGCGACTCGTCCGCATAACAGCCCTCCAGCCAGCCCGCGTCGCCTTCCCGTACGGGCTCCCACGCGGTGACGTCCATGCCGACCGCGCGTCGGAAGAAGCCACCGCGCAGGAATTCGTGCCGGGGGACGGCTGCGGCTGCCCGCTTCCAGGGCTCCGTGCGCATGCAGCCGGTCGCCGTCATCCTGTCGAGGAGCAGCTGGTGGAGCTGTGCTTGATCGGTCACGTCTTCCTCTCCAGGAGGGTCGCCAGGGCTGCGCGCATGGGCAGCCCCGTTTCGGTTTCCAGCCAGTACCACTGGCCGGATGGGTTGCACTCCAGGAACCACCATCGGCCGTCCTCTCCCACGCAGAAGTCGAAAGCTCCGAAGACCAGGCGAAAGCGGTTCATGTAGCGGTGGAGGGCCGGCCGGATCCCCGGTGGTGCTTCCACAGGGGTGTAGGTCAGCCGGCTGTAGTCGGTGCGCCAGTCGAGAAGGTCGGAGTCGATGCGGACGCAGAACACGTCTGCACCGATGACGGTCAGCCGGACGTCGGCGACCTTGCGGATCCGCTCCTGGAAGAGGTGCGCTGTGCCCGCTACGTCGTCGTCGATGTCCGCTGCGGACACCTCGGCGACCTTGACGACGGACGAGACGCCGTCGACTCGATAGACGGGGTTGTGCAGCGGCTTGTAGATGACCGAGCCGTGCTGCTTGATGAACTCCCGGGCAGCGTCGGGGCTGGAGGTGATGAGGGTGGGCGGGACCAGGAACCCAGCGGCCGCGGCCGCGGTCAGCCCGGCCGGTTTGAACTCGGCGTCGCCGATGCGGTGCGGATGGTTGACGTAGAGACAGCCCGGCAGTGAGGCCAGGACTCCGCCGAGCCCGTAGCGGGCCTGGGTGACGGCGAAGCGGGCGTCCTGCCCGTCGAGGTGCGGGAAGCTGAATCCGGTCGGTCGGCGGTAGTAGAGGGCGCGGATGTGGGCCAGGTCCGCAGTGCGGCTGGCGGTGAGGAGGCGGCCTCGTAGGCCGTGCTTGGTGATCTCTGCCTCCACCGACAGTGATGTGGGGAAGTCCCCCGAGTCGAGCCGCACGACCGGGATGTCCCTGTCGTGCAGCTCGCTGATCACCACGTCGGCGGTGGGGTCGTGCAGGCTGGTGACGACCAACACCGGACGCGGATCACTCACTGGTCGCTGTCGGCGCTCGTGTCGGTGTCCGTCGCGCCCTGGTTGCCACCGTCCGGGCTGGTGCCGGTCGACGGGCTGGTGCCGGTGGACGTGTTGTGCTTGCCCATCTCCATGACCTGGCCGGGCCTGTCGTAGAACACGGCGGTCTGGGTGGCCGGGTCCAGCTCGGCGCGGGCGTAGTCGGGAGCCATGGTGGGGTAGGGCGCCATGCGGCCGAGCCCCCACGGGCGGGGTGCGCTGAGTCCCAGGGGGATCGCCGGGCTCGTGGGCAGACGGTCGGAGTGAACGAACATGCTTCTCCTCTGTGTCGCAGTGATCGAATCCGCCTGTGGGTGGTGATGGGGCGCCGAGACCGACAGGGACGTGGGCCCCGCGCCGCTTGGCCCCGCGCCGAATTCCGTTCGTTGTGGGGGCGGAGCTCGGGGCCGGGGTCAGTGAGGCTGCCCTATGTGCTGCGTGCCGGGTTCTGGTCCGATGCCTCAGCGTCGGGCGCGAGCTCACCGGGCCGTTCAAGCAGGCCCAGCAGTGCACGCGCGTTGATGGCGGCGTCGTGCAGCCGCGTCGCCAGATCAGTCGACGGTGCCTCATCGCCGAGGAGTTCGTCCGAATACCTCAGGACGATGCGCGCTGTTCCTTGCATGTCGTCCCGCATCCGCGGCATGAGCTTTGCGAGCTTGGGCGCCAGAAGCCGTACATAGCCCTCCATCTCTCGGAGGAGAGCACGCTGTTCAGCTAAGGGGCCGCTGGGCCCCCACAGTGCTTCCTCGCACCGTCGTCGGATTTCGTCCGCGTTGAACGGCGAAGCATGGCTAATTCCCATCGCCGGTCTCCTGCCGTGAAAGCCGATGATGGGCGAGCCGAACAAGATGCAAGACGGCGTCGGCCTCACACAGCTCGCCCGGCCTCCAAATCGGGACAGCCCAGTACCCCAAGGGGTTCCGGCAATTTGTCTCTGTGACGGGCGGAACTCCCAGCCAAGTACCCCATGCCAGACACTCGGCGTCCGGGTGCTGCCAGGCCACGCCCGCGCTCGGGAGCACCAGGGGGTAGTAGCGGCCCCGGGAGGCGATGACGGGGCCGCCGTCGAGGACCTCGGACAGATAGGTGCCCACCTCGGCAGGGTCGCTGCTCGCGGCAGCAGTTCGGACGAGGTCCCCGGGCAAGCGGATGGCGGTGAGCAACTCGCCGCAGCGAAGGAAGGTCAACCCGCCCTCGCTCCATTCCCACCGTGCCCGTTGGACGTCGGGAGCGGCGGCCAGTAACCAGTCCTCGACCAAGAGCGCACACTCACGGTCCGCCGCAATGGCAGGCGCTGGATGCTCCTCCAAGTCCCCAAACCCCGGAGTGCGTTGAGTGGTCTCGCGCATGGTGGCGACTCCTCACAGTCGTCGATGCCCCGGCAGGCCAACGGGACGGTGGCCTGCCGGGGCTCTTCGCGTCCAGGATGGATTTCTCGCGAAGAGCGCACCTCCCGCCGCGCGGTATACCCATCATGGGTACAGGCCTCAGGAAACATGCCGAAGACTCAGGCGAGCAGGAAGTGCACGCATGATTCACCAGTCACCGACCGCGCTGCCCCGGGACCTCCTCAACGACGAGGAGATGCGCCGAGCGCTGGAGACACACGACTTCGGGACGGTGTTCCGGCGGGCGAAAAGCCATGCGGGGATCAGCTACTCGCGCATCGCCGCTGAGTGCGACATCAAGCCGGATCGGGTCGGCACGCTCGCCAAGGGACAGGGCACAATCACCACGTTCGACAAGATCTTGCAGATCGCGGACGCGTTGCGAATTCCTGGGCACATGGTCGGCCTGGCTCCCCGCCCGTGGGAGAACAGCGAGCCTCCTGCGCACGCGAACGACCCACAGATGGGACCCCCGAGCTTGCGCCGCAGAACCGTCCTCCAAGCCGCCACCTCCACGGGCCTGGCCGCTGCCCTCCCCGCCTTGACGAGACCGCCGGAGCCCAAGCACGTCTCCGTGGAAGACGTCGTACGGATGCGGCGCCGTGCCGCCCGTCTGCGGCGTCTCGACGAAACGCTGGGCGGCGGCGACACCTACCGCGTCTACCTGGGCGAGTACCAGGCCACCAAGGCCCTTTTACGGGACTCCGTCTTCACCCCGGAGTCTCGCCGCGGCACCGTGTCACTGCTTGCCGAGCAGGCCCAACAGGCCGGTTGGGCAGCCTTCGACGGAGGACAGCAGACTCAGGCCGAGAGCCTGTACGAGGAGAGTCAGCACGCCGCCCGTGAAGCAGGCGACGCCGATCTTCTCGCCAACGCGTACGCATTCCTCGCTTATCAGGCCGCTGACCGGAACATGGCGGTCGAGATGGCCGCAACCAGCTGCTCCACCATCACCCCCACCACTCCGTCCAGCGTGCGCGCTCTGCTCCACGAGCGGATGGCCTGGGCCTGTGCCGTCGCGGGCCAGCCACACCGTGTCGAAGAGGCTTTGGACGCCGCAAGGTCTGCCCTGGACGAGCGGCAGAACGGAGAGCCTGAGCGGGACTGGGCGGCCTGGGTTGACGAGACCGAGCTGGACATCATGACCGGCCGGTGCTGGACAGAGCTTCGCCGTCCTCTGCGGGCTGTACCGGTGCTCACCCGGGCGCTCGCCCGGTACGACGACCACCACGCCCGAGACAAGGCGCTGTACCTGTCATGGCTGGCCGATGCCTACCTGGCAGCCGGCGAGGTGGAGGAGGCCGCGGCCGTGACGAACCGCGCCCTGGACCTGTCCATCGGAGTCGCTTCCGTGCGTCCCCGGCAGCGCCTTACCCCGGTGCTGAACCAGTTGCGGCAGCACCAGGGCTTGGGCGTCGTTCAGGACGTGTTGAAGAGGGCCACGCCCTAGGTTTCCGGGGCGACGCTGTCCTTGATCCACTGGAGACACCGGGGTGCCCCGTTGGCGATCGGCACCGCGAGCAGCTCGGGGTTGTCCCAGGGGTGGTTCTCCAGAAGGTACTTCTCCAGCTCTGCGTAGCGCTCGCTAGTCGTGGTGACCAGCAGCCGCCACTCCTCCGCTTCACCGAACTCGCCCAGGTGCCAGAACACCGACCCCACCGGGCCGATGATCTGCGAACCGGCGGCGAGCCGCCCCTGGACTGCTCCCTTGGCGAGTTCTACAGCTTGCTGACGTTCCGGCGTGGCGGTCGACACCTGTACAAACTCAGTCATGCCGTGAGCGTAGCGATCAGGCACCTGTTCGTTGGGGCTCGGGACTGGCTGCGCCGCAGGGCAAGTGATGGGGCTGGAAGCGCAACCACCATCCAAGCCGAGTACGTACGTAAGGCGAACGGCGGTCGAGCCCTTCGCCGCCTGCTGATTGACCGTCAGCCTCCTTATGTCGCTCTCACGTTGAACCCAGCCGGCTGTGCAGAACGTCAAAGTTCCACCCCTGGGTTTGTACACATACGGCTCATGACCGACCCCCGATGAGGGGCGATAACGTGGTGTGCCAAGCCCGGTTCCGATATCGCCGAGGTCCCGCTGAGGGGGCGACGTTTGTGCGTAGACCGGGCAAGCAAAGAGCCCGCACCGCTCCTGGCTCGCAACCGTAGGGCGATGGGGCTCTTCGCTGGAAAGTCACCTGGATCAAGAAACCGAGGAACCTTCCATGCCTGAGTCTACGGACCCCCGCGTGCAGCCGCCCGATCTGACCGGCCGGATCGGACAGCCCTGTGCCCGCTGGGCTCGTCTCCTCGCAGCCGAAGCCGTGCGTGGTGCGGCCTACGCCGCCGGCAGCGCCGGGTTCACCCTGGCCCTTCTGTGGTGGCAGAGCCGGCACTAGGGCTTGTCGGGCGGATCATGGGCAAGCACGACCCGCACATCGGCGCCACACCCCGGCTGTGGGGGCGGCGGCCGGCCAGTGGTCCAGGGCGCTCGCCGCCGAGGGCGCCATCGTGGTCGGGCTCGACGTGTCCGAAGCCCAACTCGCCGCAGTGGCCCTCGCGATGGGAGCGGCCCGCTACCCGCTGGTGCAAGGCGCCGCCGAAACAACTTCCCTTCGCCGCCGACCGCTTCGACCTGGTGTTCTGCGACTTCGGTGGGTGGGCTCCGGTGCTGGGCCTATCCTGGGATCACCCAACTCGCCTCTCGGAAGGTCCGTTGATGACACTCGGCATGGTCCTCGGTGACGTGGTCGTCGTGACGTCGCAGGTTCGTTCACGTTCGGCCTTCCGAGGAGTTTGCCGTGTCCACGATCCGCTGGGTCGAGGCTCAACCCCGTTCCGCCCGCTGGCACTCTGAGTCCGGGCTGCCCCTGCCCCGCCGGGTCGTCGTAGCCGACGACCGGATGCGGGCCGCCGTCGCCTACCGTCTGGCCTGCGAGGGCACCGCGTTGTTGTGGCGCGGGGATTTCCACAACGCGCGGCAGTTGTTGCGCGCGATGGATCGTCGGGTCGGTCGTGCCACGCCCGGTGTGGCGGGGACGCCGGGAGAGGCATTTCGTCTGTACCGGCGGTTTCGTGCTCACCGTGCGCGCGTGCTGGGGAAGTTGCTCGTCCTGCTGGAGGAGGACCACACACTGGCCCTGCGCCGGGCGCCCGATGTGAGCCGGGCGTGTGTCGAGGCGTACGGGCCGTCCGATGGCCCTGTGGCCGTCGCCCTGAACGAACTGTTGGGCGTGATCAGTGCCCGGGAGTGGCGGGAGAACGGCGTGCACGTACCGGCGCTGGACGATCGGATCCACCCGCACTACGGGGTGTTCGCGCCGACGAGGAGTGAGTACGTCGACCTGGTCGCGCGGGCGCCGTTGCCCGGCCCTTGCGTGCGTACCGCGTTCGACCTGGGCGCGGGCACCGGTGTGCTCGCCGCCGTGCTCGCCCGGCGGGGTGTCGGGCGGGGTGTCGGGCGGGTCGTGGCCACGGACGTCAGCGGCCGGGCGAGGGCCTGCGCGCGGGACAACGTACGGCGGTTGGGGCTCGGGCGGGCGGTCCGCGTCACCGGGCCCGAGCTGTATCCCGAGGGGCGCGCCGACCTGGTGGTGTGCAACCCGCCCTGGATCCCCGCCCGCCCCGCCTCCGACCTCGACCTCGGCGTCTACGACGCGGGCGGCGGCATGCTCCACGGGTTCCTCGACGGGCTCGCCGGCCGGCTGGAGCCGGGTGGTGAGGGCTGGCTCGTCCTGTCCGACCTGGCGGAGCGCCTCGGGCTGCGCACCCGGGCTGAGCTGCTGACCGCCGTAGAGGCGGCGGGGTTACGCGTAGTCGACCGCCTGGACACGCGTCCGCGCCACGCGCGCGTGCGCGACAGGCACGATCCGCTGCACGCCGCACGGGCCGCCGAGGTCACGTCACTGTGGCGGCTGGCCGTCGCCTGATCCGAACCGACTCGATCAGTCAGACAGCCGCGCGAACCGCCCTCGGTGGAAGAGCAGCGGTCCCTCCGGATCGTCGGCCGCCGTGCCGAGGGCGTCCACCCGGCCGACCACGATGAGGTGGTCCCCGCCGGTGTGGACGGCGTGGATCGCGCAGTCGATCCAGGCGACGGCACCCGACAGGCGCGGCGAGCCGGACACCGGCGCCGCGTCGTACGCCACCCCCGCGAACTTGTCCGCGCCGCTCACCGCGAAGGCGCGGCACAGCTCGCTCTGGTGGGCTCCCAGGACGTTCACGCAGAACACCCCGGCCCGGGCGATACGCGGCCAGGTCGCCGACCCGCGGCCGACCATGAAGGCGACCAGCGGCGGGTCGAGGGAGAGGGACGTGAAGGACTGGCAGGCGAAGCCGGCGGGGGAGTCGCCGGGGCTGGTGGCTGCCGGGGGTGCCGTGATCACGGCCACGCCCGTCGCGAAGTTTCCGAGGACCCGGCGGAACTCCGCCGGGTCGAGGGGCGCGCGCTCGTCCTCGCCGACGCACCGCAACTCGGGGCGCGGCAGCGCTTCGACGGGCTCCGGGGCGGGTGTGCGGACCGACCTGAGGTAGCGGACGGCGGCTTCGGCCATTCCTGCTTGTCCCATCACACATGCCATTCAAGCTGACGCATCGTCAGATGGGAAGGGTCGGGGGCCCTTGTACGGTCAGCGGCCCTTGTACGGTCAGTGGCCCTTGTACGCGGGGCTACGGCGCTCCACGAAGCTCCGTACGCCCTCCTGCGCGTCCGCCGTCGTCATGTTGATCTCCTGCGCGGCGGCCTCGGCGGCGAAGGCGGTGGCTCGGTCGGCGTCGAGGGAGGCGTTGACGAGCTGCTTGGTCAGGGCGAGGGCGCGGGTCGGGCCGGTGGCGAGGCGTTCGGCCCAGGCGCGGGCCGTCTTGTCCAGGTCGGCGTCCGGGACGACCCGGTTCACCAGCCCCAGCCGCTCCGCGTCGGCCGCCGTGAGCGCGTCGCCGAAGAACATCAGCTCCTTGGCGCGCTGCGGGCCGATGAGACGGGGCAGGAGGTAAGCGCCGCCGGCGTCCGGTACCAGCCCGCGCCGTACGAACACCTCGATGAAGCGGGCCGACTCGGCCGCCAGGACCAGGTCGCAGGCGAACGCCAGATGCGCGCCCAGCCCCGCCGCCGTGCCGTTGACCGCCGCGATCACCGGCTTCTCGCAGTCCAGGACGGCGGCGATCAGGCGCTGGGCGCCGGTGCGGAGGGTGCGTGCGACATCTCCGGCGACGCGTGCGGCGGTCGTGGTGGCGCCGGCGCGGAGGTCCGCGCCCGTGCAGAAGCCGCGCCCTGTTCCCGTGAGCACGATCGCTCGTACGTCCGCCGACGCGGACGCCTCCGAAAGCAGCCGGACGATCTCGTCCCGCTGGGCGGGCGTGAGGGCGTTGAGGGCTTCGGGCCGGTTGAGGGTGACGGAGAGGACGTGGTCGCCCGTGGTGTGCAGGACCGCGGGTTCCGTCATCGGCTGCACACCGCCAGCGCGTCCAGCGCCACCGCGCCCTGCCCCCGGGGCAGGACCATCAGCGGGTTGATGTCCAACTCGGCCAGCTGGTCCCCGAGTTCCAGTGCCATGCGCTGGGCGCGCAGGACGACCTCGACGAGTGCGTCCAGATCCGCCGGCGGCCGCCCCCGGACCCCGTCGAGCAGCGCCCGCCCGCGCAGCCCGTCCAGCATGTCCCGCGCCTGCTCCTCGCCGAACGGCGGCACCCCTACGGCGGTGTCGCGCAGGACCTCGACGAGGACCCCGCCGAGCCCGACCGTCACCGTCGGCCCGAACAGGTCGTCGTGCGTGACACCGACGACCATCTCGACGCCGTGCTCGACCATCTGGCAGACCAGTACGCCGTCCAGCGGGACATCCTCGTAGCGGGCGATGTCGGTCAGCTCCCGGTAGGCATCGCGGACCTGGCTCGCCGAGGTGAGCCCGATCTTCACCAGGCCCAGTTCGGTCTTGTGGGCGATCCGGGCGCCCGAGGCCTTCATCACCACCGGGTAGCCCACCAGCCCCGCCGCCCGGACGGCCGCCGCCGCGCTGGTGACCAACTGCTCGCGCGGCACGCGGATGCCGTACGCCCGCAGCAGTTGCTTCGCCGCGTGCTCGCTCAGCTGCTCGCCGGGTCGCATCAGCGCCTGGGCCTTGCGGTAGGAGGGGGAGGGAGTGCGCGGGGCCTCGTCGAAGGGGGAGCGGTAGCCGGTCGTGAAGCGGTGGTGGCCGAGGTAGGCGCGGACGGCGGTGAGACAGTTGCCGACCGTGCGGAAGGTGGCCACGCGGGAGGAGCCGAGCAGGACCTCGCGGTAGGCCGGCTCGGTGCCGACCGGCGAGCCCCACACCACGCACACCAGCTTGTCCGTCTGCTCCGCCGCGTCCACCAGGTCCCGGACGAGCCGGTCGCTGAGCGGGGGGAACGGCCCGGTGACCGGGCAGACGAGCACGCCCACCTCGGGGTCGTCGAGGAGGGCGTCGATGATCTTCCGGCCGCGCCAGTCGCCGACCGGGTGACCGCCGTTGTCGACGGGGTTGGCGACGCTCAGGTACTCGGGTATCCACTGGTGCAGCTCGGCCTGTTTGGCCTCGGACAGGACCGGCAGCCGCAGGCCGGCTTCCGTCGCCAGGTCGGCGACGTGCGCGCCCGTGCCGCCGGAGATCGAGTAGACGACGACCCCGTCGGCGCGCGGCGCACGGGCCCGGGCCAGCAGGGCGGCGGTGTCCTGGAGTTCGTCGAGCCCGTCGACCCGGATCACGCCGTACTGGCGCAGCGCCGCGTCCACCACGGCGTCGGCGCCGGTCAGTTTGCCGGTGTGGGAGGCGGCCGTGCGGGCGCCGGTCTCGGTACGGCCCACCTTGACCGCGACGACCGGCACCCCGCGCCGGGCGGCCCGGTCGGCGGCGAGGAGGAAGGAGCGGCCGTCCTTCAGCCCCTCCAGGTAGCAGGCGATGGCGCCGGTCTCGGGCTGCTCGGCGAAGTAGGAGAGGAAGTCGGCGCTCTCCAGATCGGCCTCGTTGCCGGTGGGCGCCCAGTGGGAGAGCCGGATGCCGAGTTCCTGGAGGGCGAAGACGGGGCGGCCCTGGTGGCCGGACTGGGTGATCAGCGCGATCGCCGGTCCTTCCAGGTCGGCACGGAACCGCTCGAAGGCGTTGAGGTTGGTGTTGGGTCCCAGCAGCCGCATCCCGGACCGCTCGACGGCGGCGGTCAGTCGCCGCTGGGCGGCCTCGCCCTCCGGCCCGGTCTCCGCGAACCCGGAGGCGAAGACGACCGCGAACCGTGCCTTGGCCTCGGCCAGTTCCTCGACCACCGGGAGGGGGTCGCCGACCAGCACCACGGCCAGGTCGACCTGCTCGGGCAGGCCGGCGACGGAAGGGGAGCAGGGCATGCCGAAGACCGACGGGCGGCTCGGATGCACCGGATACAGCCGGGCCCCGACCCGCTCGGCCCAGTCGGTCAGTTGCCGTGTGATGCCGGTGTTCGGGCGCCCCTCGGCATCGGACGCGCCGATCACGGCGACGGACTGCGGGCGGAAGAGACGGTCCAGGTCGGGTACGTCCGCGTGCAGCGGACGCCCGCTGACATCGAGGTCTCCCGTCCGGGCCGGCCTGCCGTGCACGGCGGGCCCGGACCGCTCGCCACAGGCTATGGCCCGGGTCCGGCGGGAGTCGGTGGTGAGAGTGCCGTGGGTCGATCCAAGCATCGTTCCGCCCGCTCCTGTGAGACAGCCGCTAACTGACGCTCTGTCAGATTATCCGAACTGACGTGATGTCAGGAATGGTTGTGAGCGCAGGAATGGTTGTGAGCGGTCGAAGTCGGAGCCGGGTGGACGTCCGTGCCGTGTGCCACGCTGAGCCCATGGGTGAGACGGCCTCCGGCATCCGGCTGATGACCATGAACGTGCTGGCTCCGCGGTACGCCGACGGCGCGAGCCGGCGGGCGGTCCTGGCTCGCGAGATCCGTCGCCAGGACCCGGACGTGCTCGCGCTCCAGGAAGTCACTCCCGAGGACGTGGCGGCCCTCGCCGACGCCGGCTGGCACGTCGTTCCGCATCCTCGCTGGTCCTCCGACGGCGTGGGGGCCGTCCTGGCCGCCCGCCATCCCTTCGGGCACACGGTGACGGACCCGCTCCAGGTGACCGAGCGTACGGCGCACACCAGTTGGTGCGGAGTCGTCGCCGCCGAACTGCGGCTTCCCGAACCCTTCGGCACGATCCTCGTCGTGCATCACAAACCGAGCTGGCCCTACGGCTATGAGCACGAGCGGGAGTTGCAGGCACTCGCCACGGCCCGGCTCGTGGACGGCGTCACCGCCGAGCGCCCCGTGCGCCACACCGTCCTGCTCGGCGACCTCGACGCGACCCCTGAAGCCGCCAGCCTGCGGTTCCTCCAGGGGCTCCAGTCGCTCGACGGCATGAGCATCTGCTTCCAGGACAGCTGGTCGGCCGTGCACGGCGGCGAACCGGGCCCCACGTTCAGCCCTGCCAACCCGCTCGTACGGCAGGGCGACATGCCCGAGGCGTCGGACCGCCGCATCGACTACATCCTGCTCCGGTGCGGTCCTCACGGCCCCACCCTGCGGGTCTCCTCATGCCGGCGAGTCCTGGTGCGACCGGTGAACGGCGTGTACGCGAGCGACCACTACGGCCTGGTCGCCGACCTGACGCTTCCCTCCCACCCTCCGGGCCGGTGGGAGGAGGGAAGCTGACGGCGCCCGCCGCCGGACCCCCCTAGGGGGTGTCCGTCCGGCCCGGGAGTCGCGACGCCCTCCCCGAACCGTCCCGGGCGATGGCCTTCGCGATTTTCACCGCGTCGATCGCCATCTCGCGGAGCATGCCGCTGATCGGGTTGGTGAAGCCGGTGAAGTACAGGCCGGGGGCGGTATGCGGACTGCGGGGGCCCTGGGTGACGGGCCTCCCGCGGGCGTCGAGTACGTCGAGGTGGCCGACGAGGTCCTCCAGGGCCCGGGTGTAGCCGGTGGCCGCGACGACGGCGTCCGGGGAGAGGCGGGTGCCGTCGGCGAGGACGACCTTGCCGTCCTCGAAGCCCGCCACGGCCGCGACCACCTCCACTCTGCCCTTGCGCACGGCGTCGATCAGACCGACGTCCTGGACGGGCACGGCTCCCTCGGTGACCCGGGTGTAGAGGCCGGTGTCGGGGCGCGGCAGGCCGTGGGCGGACAGATCGGGCACGCTCAGTCTGCACAGCTGCCGGGCCATCCGGTCGACCAGGCCGACCGGCAGGCGCCGGGCCATGACGCCCGAGTACTGCGCGGCCCAGCCGGCGGTCGAGCGGCGCACGATGTGCGGGACGGTGCGGATGGACAGCCGTACCCGGGCGCCGCCGTCCGCCAGGTCCACGGCGATCTCGGCGCCCGTGTTGCCGGCGCCCACGACCAGGACCTCGCGGCCTGCGAAGGGCTCGGCGTTGCGGTAGGCGGAGGCGTGCAGCAACTCGCCGGTGTAGGTGTCGCGGCCGGGCCAGTCGGGCACGCGGGGCGTGTGGTTGTAGCCGGTGGCGACGACGACCGCCGCGCCGGTCAGCTCCCGGCCCCCGGTGGCGTGCAGCAGCCAGCCCGTGCCGTCGGGCGCGCGCTCGATGCGGGACACCTCGACGCCCGTGACGATCTCGAGCCGGTGGTGCTCGGCGTACTTCTCCAGGTAGCGCACCACGTTGTCCCGGGACACCCACCGCCCGAACCGGCGCGGCATCGGCAGCCCGGGCAGGGACGACAGGCGGCGGGTGGTGTGCAGGTGCAGCCGGTCGTAGTGGTCGCGCCAGGACGCCCCGACGCGGTCGGACTTCTCCAGGACGACGGCCCGTATGCCCCGGGCCCGCAGCGCGTACGCGGCGGAGAGTCCGCCCGGGCCGCCGCCGATGACGTAGACGGGGCGGTCGGGTGCGGGGTGTGCCGGGGAGTGTGTGGGGGGTGTGGAGTCGGCCATGAGCGGGAGCGTAGCCACGGGCCCGCTTGATGGGTCTCGGTCAAGACCGGAATTGATTTCGGATTGGTCACGGCTGTAGGGGGACGGGGTGGGGCCGGTGGCGTAGCCGGCCCGGTTGTGGCGAGCCGGTGATCGTTCCTGACGGATCGGCCCTCACAGCGGAACACCCGCCCCCGGAGCCGGTGTTGAGAGGACGTCGACGGAGAGACGACGTCGACGCAGACCGGAATGTCTGGCTAAGGAGACCGGAATGGCCCTGACCCGTGAAGAGCGCGAACAGTTCCTGGCCGAGCCGCATGTCGCCGCACTCGCGGTGGACGCGGGGCCCGGCCGTGCGCCGTTGACCGTGCCCATCTGGTACCAGTACGAGCCCGGCGGCGACATCTGGATCCTGACGGCCCTCGATTCCCGCAAGTACGGCCTGATCAGCGCGGCGGGCCGGTTCTCCCTCATGGTGGACCGGCTGGAGCCGACGATCCGGTACGTGTCGGTGGAGGGCCCGGTCGTCGACACGGCCCCGGCCACCCTCGACCAGGTCCGCGAGATGGCGGCACGCTACCTGCCGGCCGACAAGGTCGACGGTTACGTCGACTTCTCCTGGAAGAACCACGGAGAACAGCTGGTGCTGCGGATGAGGCCGGAGCGGTGGGTGTCGTCGGACCTCGGGCAGGTGTGAGACACCCTCCGGGGTGACAATCGGGGGCATGGCAACGGATCTTCACGAGCTGCTGAGGTCACTGCGGGTCTGGGACCCGCAGGTCACCCAACTGCCCCCCTTCGACCCGACGACCGCCCCGGACGCCCCGCTGCCGCTCTTCGCCGAGTGGTTCGCGGCGGCGGTGGCGGCCGGGCAGACCGAGCCGCACACCGTGTCGCTGGCGACCTCCGACGAGTCCGGCCTGCCCGACGTACGGATCGTGATGCTGCACGGCGCCGACGAGACCGGCTGGTCCTTCGCCTCCCACGCCGGGAGCCGCAAGGGCAGTCACCTCAGCGGCCGCCCGTACGCCGCGCTCTGCTTCTACTGGCCGGTCCTGGGCCGGCAGGTACGGGTCCGCGGCCCGGTGTCGGCCGCCCCGTCGGAGGAGGCCCAGGGCGACCTCCACGCCCGCTCGACGGGCGCGCTGGCCGCGGCGCTGACCGGCCGCCAGAGCGAGATCCTGGGCTCTGTGGAGGAGCTGACGCGGGCGTCCGAGGCGGCGTGGGAGCGGGCCCGGAGCGAGCCGGAGGCTCCCGTGGCGTCCTGGACCCTGTACCGGCTGCGGCCGGACGAGGTGGAGTTCTTCCAGGGAGACGCGGCACGACGGCACGTACGGCTGCGCTATCGGAGCACAGGGGAGGAGTGGACGCGGGAACTGCTGTGGCCGTGAACGGACCCGGGGTCATCGTGCGTCGCGTATCCGGAGGATGTACGCGGCAGTGAGCGCGACGGCACGGTCTTCGTCATGGGACAGGTCTTCGAGGGCGCGTGACGCCGTGCGTCCCGGGATGTCCGCGAGCGCCTGTGCCAGCCGTCGGCGTGCCGACGGTTCATCGGTGCCGTCGGCGAGGCAGCCGACGAGCCTGGCGGCGATCCGGTCCGCCGACGCGGGATCACTCGCCAGCGCGCTCAGTACGTCGGCCGCGTCGACGTCGTTCGCCTCCTCGACGATCATGTCGATGAGCGTCGGGACCGCGTCGGCCACCCCACGTGCCCCGAGCGCCAGCGCCGCATACCTGCGGACCACGACGTCCGGGTCCGCGAGGGCGTCCCGCAGCAGTGCGGTCGTCGCCTCACCGTTCGGCATCTCGGCGATGGACTGGACGGCACGTTCGCGCACCTCGGCGGCCGGTGAGCCGAGGCCCTCCGCCAGCAACGCAAGTCCGCCATCGCCCGATCGGGCCAGGGCCCATCGAAGGGCCCCGGCGACGTTCGGGTCCGTCTCGCCCAGCGCCGCTTCGACCAGCGCTTCCACCGGCACGGGAACCTCTTCGACCGAGGACAGTGCCGCGCGCTGGCGCGTCCCGGCGCTCTGCGACCTCAAGGCCTGAAGGAGCGCGACGATCTGGAGGACGTCCTCCCATCCCGCGGGTTCCGCGGCACCGATCCTGTGGAGCCGCGTCAGCAGCTCCGTCTCGGCCGCGATGCGCTCCCGCGTCTGGCGGACGAGGTCGTCGACGAGCTCCGCGGGCGCGAAGCCGGGATCATCGAGCGCGCGCTTGACCTCACGCAGCGGCAGCCCCAAGGACCGCAGGCTCTCGATGTGGAAGATCCGCCGGACGTCCTCGCCGGAGTACTCGCGATAGCCGGCATCGGTACGGCCCGTCGGCCGCACCAGGCCGAGCGACTCGTAATGCCTGAGCATGCGGGCGCTGACCCCGGACCGCCGTGCCACATCACCGATCAACACCGCATGTCACCCCTCCCGGCGGGTCGGGCCGAGAGCCACGACGCGCTTCGCCTCCTCGATCGCGTACTCGAATCCGGCATCCGGGTCGCGCAACAGCCGTTCCGTGGCGAGCGCGTGCGCCCGCACGCCGGGGTCGGGGTCCGCCATCGCGTCGCGCAAGGCCGGCGTGATCACCTCACCCAGCGCGATCAGCGCCCGGCTGAGGCTCAGCCGCGTCGCACGCTCACCGCGCCCGAGCTGTGTCGCCAGCACGCCGGCCAGTTCCGGCTCTTCACCTTCCGGTACGAGAACGACCGCTGCCCGCCAGGCGCTCCGGGCCACCTCGTCGTCGGCATCGGTCAGAAGCGCCCGTGTGATCGCGGGCCAGACCTGCCGATCCCCGATCTTGGACAGCGTGTGCAGCGCCTGGCTCCGTGCCTGCGCCCGCTCCGAGCGGAGTTCTCCGAGAAGCTCGGGGACCGTCATCGACGCCGGGTGGCGGGTGAGCGCCCACGTGAGCATGTCGCGGACGTGGAACTCCGGCTCGACCGCACATCGTTCGATGAGCTTGCCGATGAACCGCGGGTCGGGGTCCGTGCCGACGGCCAGGGCCGCTCGCAGCCGCACGGACGGGTTGCTGTCCTCCAGGCCCTGGAGACCTCTCATGGGGACCACCTCCTCGGCACAGTGAAGGCCTTGTCACTGTGTCAAGGTCAAGCGGGCGCGGATCGCCCGGCGGACCCGGTGAAGTCGTACACCGCGAAGTCCGCCACCGGCCGGTAGCCGATCCGCTGGTACAGGCCGTTGCTGGTCGGGTTCGACAGGTCCGTGAAGAGGAGCACCTCCCGCGCTCCGGCGGCCAGGGCGGCGCGGCTGACCTCGGCGGTGGCGGCGCCCGCGTAGCCGCGGCCGCGGAGGCGGGGCGGGGTGTAGACCGGGGCGACGCGGATCTGGCCGGCGACCTGAGGGGTCGTTCCGGCCATGGCGGCGGGGGTGCCGTCGGGCGTCTCCCAGAACGTGATGCCGCCCTGCGCGATGCGGGCGTCCGCCCACTCGGAGGCGTCCTGGAAGACGCCTGAGCCGACGGCTGCGACGAACTCGTCGTGCCAGCGGATGAGGTGCTCCCGGTCCGTCGCACCGGCGACGCGGGGGCCGCCGGGCGGCAGGGGACGGGGCACGGTCAGGGTGCCGAGCCGGTAGAGCCGATTGCGCTCCCGGAGGGTGGCCGTGGCGCCCGTGTGCCGCTGCCAGGCCTCGGCGAACGCGGTGGCGGTGTCGCGGTCGGCGTGCACGCCGGGCAGGCGCTGCCCGAGGGCGGCCAGCCGTGCGGCCAGCGCATCGGCCTCCGCGGCCGTCAGGAGGGTGAGGTTCAGCCGGTGCGGTGGTGTGCGGAAGAACGTCGCCCGGACCGCGCCGTCCCGTTCCAGCAGTCCGAACTCCGGCACTCCGTCGCCGTAGATGCGCAGGCCGCGGGTGCGCAGGTTGTTCGTGACGGTCAACGGGAGGGTGTGCAGCGCCGGTCGGGAGCGGAGAAAGGCGCCGGCCCGGGTCAGGAAGGTGTCGAGGTCCTGGGTGAGATGCCAGTCGTCGGTGCGCATGTCTCATGGTGCCGCCCGCGCCCTGGTCGGCACCTCGGAATTACGCCCCGGGCCTTCGGCGCACAGCGGGTTCCGCGTCCGGTTCGGGATCCGTCGCCAGCCGTGCGTGCAGGTGGGCGTCGCGGAACGCGTCGTGCCGGTCCTTCTCGAAGATCGCCCCGCGCAGGGTCCCCTCGTACGCGAATCCGCACCGCTCGGCGATCCGGCACGAGGCGTCGTGGCCGACGGCGTGGTCCAGCTCCAGCCGGTGCAGGCCGAGTTCGGTGAGGGCCCAGCGGGCGGTGAGCAGGAGGGCCCTGGTGGCGACACCCTGGCCGCGGGCCTCGGGGAGGACCCAGTAGCCGACGCGGGCGACTTTCAGGTGGTACTTGATCTCGTTGACGCCGATGTGGCCCAGTGCCGCGCCGCTGCGGGCGTCCGCGACCCGGAACGACATGGACGTCCCCTCCGCCGCGCTCTGGGCCCGCGCGAGCAGCGATTCCAGGGCGCTCGTCCGGTCCGTGACCAGCCTCAGCGGGGTGTTCCAGCGCCGGAACTCCGGGTCGTTCATGCCGCGCAGCCACGTCTCGACGTCGGAGGCGGACGTGGCGTCCCAGGGGCGCAGGTGGAGGCCGTGGCCGTGGATTTCCGGGAGGGGGCCGGTCAGGGACCGGTCGCGTATGGGGGCCATGGGGCCATTCAAGCGCGTGGGGCGGCGCCGTTCACCCGCCGATCGCGCTCCGCACGACCCGGAACACCGGGATCCCCTCCCGGAACGCGACCTCCAGTTCCGCCCCGGCGGACAGGTCCCCGGTCGGCGGTTCGGCCGCCGCCCCCACGACCTCCGTCATCATCCGCGGCCCCTCGGCGAGGTCGACCACGGCGGCGACGTACGGAGTGCGTTCCGCGAAGGGCGGGAGGTCGTTGCGGTGGACGACGGACCAGGTGTAGAGGGTGGCGCGGCCGCTCGCGGGCTCCCAGGCGACGTCCTCGCTCCAGCAGTGGGGGCAGAACTCGCGCGGGTAGTGGTGGGCCCGGCCGCAGGCCCGGCAGCGGCGGATCAGCAGCCGGCCCTCGGCGGCCGCGTCCCAGTACGTCCGGGTGAAGGGGTCCGGCTCGGGCAGGTCGAACCGCCCGGCCATCAGAACAGCCCGAGCGCGCTGTCGGCCGACCAGGTCTGCCAGGACATCCCGAACAGGCCGACCACCGACATCAGCGCCATCATCGAGTTCTGCCCCTGCTCGGCGACCTCGTGGATCATGAGGGTGAAGTAGAGGGCGTTGAGGAGGAATCCGCCGACCAGGGCGATCGGGGTGAGGAAGCCGGTGATCAGACCCAGTCCGAGGGCGAGTTCCGCGTAGACGACGACGTACGCCATCACGCGCGGGTGGGGCGCGACGACCGTGTCGAATCCCGACCGTACGGCGCTCCAGCGGTGCTCGGCCGCTATCCCGGCCGCCCACGTGATGCCGGTGCCGCGTTCGAACCAGGCCTTGCGGTCCTTGTGCCGCCAGCTCTCCAGCCACCACAGCCCGAGCCCGACCCGCAGCACGGCCAGCCATTCCGCTCCGGTGAGCCAGATCGTGTCCATGCCCGTGCTCCCGCGTTGCCGCCGCCGACACCAGAATCTGACGGTACGTCAGCTATGGGGCCGCAACAAGCCCTGGAGCGGACGCTCGGGTTGCTGTTCCAGGCGCGCGCAGCCCGCATCTGGTTGGCCGAGTGAAACCGTCAGTCAGGAATTCATGGCGGCTCGGTCGGACTCACTGCGCAGAACGCAGAATTCGTTGCCCTCGGGATCAGCAAGGATTGCCCAGCCTGAACCATCGGGATTCCGGTGATCGGCGACAAAAGTGGCACCGAGGCCGAGCAGCCGGTCCACCTCCTGATCGCGCGAGGTCTCAGGCCGCAAGCACAGATGGATCCGGTTCTTTGTCGTCTTGCCCTCGGGCACCTGGTTGAAGTACAGCACCGGGCCCTCCGCCAGCAGCACCTGAGTCTCCCGGTCACCCGGTCTGTCCTCCGGATGCAGCGGACGGCCAGTCACCCTGCTCCAGAACCGGGCCAGCTCGTAGGCATCCGCACAGTCGATCGCCACGTTCTGCAATACCGAGACCATGCGCGCGAGCCTTCCTGACCCAGACGCCGAACGCCACCGAGTTGCGCTCACTCCTGGAACCGGCAATGTCGCCCGAGCACTGGCCAGAGCACCGTCTTCCTCTCCGGTGACGATGCCGAAGCCAAACCCGGCCGACTGCTCACCGACCTCGGCCGGCCCCCGTAGACCAGCACGTGTCACACGCCCAGCACCACCGTCCCCGAAGAACAGAACCACCCACCCGTCCCGGACACCACCCCCAACCGCGGCAGTCCCCCGTCGCCACGCCTCCGCACCTGCCGCTCCCCGCCCTCCCCGCGCAACTGCCGTACCGCCTCCACCAGCAGGAACAACCCCCGCATCCCTGGATGCTGGGCCGACAGCCCACCCCCGTCGGTGTTCACCGGAAGGCTCCCGCCCTCGACCCGCAGCCGGCCCTTCTCCACGAACGCCCCGCCCTCGCCCTTCCCGCAGAAGCCGAGGTCCTCCAGCGTCACCAGGGTCATGTAGGTGAACGCGTCGTAGATCTCCGCGAAGTCCATCTCGTCCGGCCGTACGCCCGCCCGTTCGAAGGCCAGTCGTCCGCTCACCGCCGCCGGGGACACCGTGAAGTCCGCCCACTCGGACATCGCGGCGTGCGAGACGTGCTCCCCGCTGCCCAGCACCCACACCGGTGAGGTACGGCAGTCCCGTACGTACTCCTCCGCCGCCAGCAGCACCGCCGCCCCGCCGTCGGAACGCACGCAGCAGTGCAGTTTGGTGAAAGGGTCGGCGATCATCGGGCCGGCCAGGACCTCGTCCACCGTGACGGGAGTGCGGAACATCGCCTCCGGGTTCAGGGCCGCGTTGGCCCGGGCCTGGACCGCCACCTGGGCCAGCTGCTCGATCGTCGTGCCGTACTCGATCATGTGGCGGCGAGCGGCCATGGCGTACTTGGCGATCAGGGTGTGACCGTAGGGGACTTCGAACTGCAGGGGGCCGCGCGTGCCGAAGGACAGCGTTCCGGTGCGGCGGCCCGCCCTCACGTCCGCGCGGGCCGTCGAGCCGTAGGCGAGGAGCACCACGCGCGCGTGCCCGGCCGCGATCGCGTCCGCCGCGTGGGCCGCCATGACCTCCCAGGCGGAGCCGCCGACGGAGGTGGAGTCGACCCAGGTGGGGCGCAGGCCCAGGTACTCGGCGACCTCGACGGGGGCCAGGGTGCCCAGGCCCGCCGAGGCGAAGCCGTCGACCAGTGACCGGTCCAGGCCCGCGTCGGCCAGGGCGCGCCGGGCCGCCTGGGCGTGCAGCGCGTACGGGGTCGCGTCGTCCACGCGGCCGCAGTCCGAGAGGGCCACGCCCACGACGGCCACTTTCCTCCGGGCAACCATGAATCTGACGGTACATCAGATGTCACCGTCGACGGGAGCGGCAGAGCTCTGGGCATCCCCGTCCCTCCGCCCTAATATGACGCTCCGTCAGATGTGGAGGTGCTACCCCCATGGACGCCCGCTTCACCGCCGAACAGGACGAGATCCGCCGCACCCTGCGCGAACTGCTCCACAAGCGGTGCGGCCCCGAGGAGCTGCGGGCCGCCGTCGGCACCCCGGCCGGGCACGACCCGGCCCTGTGGACCGCCCTCGCCGAACAGCTGGGCCTGCCCGGACTGGCCCTGCCCGAGCCCCACGGCGGTGTCGGCTGCTCGGTCACCGAGCTGGCCCTGGCCTGCGAGGAGACGGGCCGGGTCCTCGCCCCCTCGCCCCTGCTCGCCACGGCCGTCCTCGCCACCCCGCTGCTGCTCGCCCTCGGCACCGGCGCCCAGCGGGCGGATTTCCTCCCGCGTATCGCCTCCGGCGGGCTCACCGCCGCCCTCGCCGTGCCGGGGCCCGCCCTCGCCACCGCCCTCGGGCTCACCGGCCACGACCCGCGCGGGGAGTGGGCCGGCGGCGGGCGGGCCGGGGGTGTGCAGGCCCGGCAGGCCGGCGGCGGCTGGCGGCTGTACGGGCAGGCCGACCAGGTCCTCGACGGACACAGTGCCCAACTGCTCGTGGTCGCCGCGCACACCGGTGGGTTCGCCCGCTCCCGTGTCCTGCTCTTCCTCGTGCGCGGTGACGCGGCCGGCCTCACCCGCGTACGGCAGACCACGCTGGACGCGACCCGTCCGCAAGGCCGTATCCAACTGCGCGACGCAGCCGCCGAGTTGCTGGGCAGCGCGGACACCGACGCCCTCCCCGCCCTCGCCCGGCTCGGCGACGCCGTGGGCGCCTGTCTCGCCGCCGAGGCCGTGGGGGCCGCCGGCCGGGTGCTGGAGCGGACCGTCGAGTACGTCGGGCAGCGCCAGCAGTTCGGGCGGCCGGTCGGCTCCTTCCAGGCGGTCAAGCACCGGCTGGCCGACGTGTACGTCCAGGTGCAGGCGGCCCGCTCGGCGGCGTACTACGCGGCCTGGGCCGCCGCCCAGGGGGAGCGGGTGGGCGGCCTCGCCCTCGCGCAGGCACTTCAGGCCCTGCGCGGCGCCGCCGCCGAGGGTATCCAACTGCACGGCGGTATCGGTTTCACCTGGGAGCACGACGTCCACCTGTACTTCAAGCGCGCCGCGGGCGACGAGCTGCTGTTCGGGCCGGTCCACCGGCTGCGGGCGCACGCCGCCGACTTGGCGCACGTCTTCGAGGAGGCCGGCTGATGGCGATGGGTGTGCGATGGGTGCAGAGGGTGTCCTCGACGCGGGGCTTCGCGCGGGTGGCGCCGTACGTCCTCCCCGCGCTGGACCGGGGCGTCCACCGGCTCACGCGCGGGAAGGTGCTGCTCAGCGCGCGGATGCTGCCGGGCCTGGTGCTGACCTCGACCGGGGCGAGGAGCGGGCTGCCGCGTCGTACGCCTCTCGCCTGCATGCCGGAGGAGGGCGGGAACAGCTGGATCCTCATGGGGTCCAACTTCGGCCGGACCGGCCACCCCGCCTGGAGTCACAACCTGCTCGCCCGTCCCGACGCCGGGATCAACTGGCAGGGCGAGGACATCGCGGTCACGGCCGGGCTGCTGCAGGGCGAGGAGCGGGCGGCGGTGTGGAAGGCGGTCGTGGAGTTCTGGCCGCCGTACGCCGCGTACCAGCGCCGGGTGGAGCGGGAGATCCGGGTCTTCCGGATCGTACGGAAGCACGCGGAGCGGTAGAGCGCAACAGGCGGCGGTCCACTCGGGTGGACCGCCGCCTGGCAGACAGGACTTGGGTGCGGGAAAAAGGGCCGGGCTACTTCGTCGGCTTCCTGCCCGTGACGCCCAGGTGCACCAACAGCGCGAGGTTCGGCTTCAGTTCGGCCTGCTTCACGCCCCAGGAGGAGAAGCCCTTCTGGTGGGAGGCCACGGCCGCGAGCATCGCGACCAGCGAACCGGCGACGGCCGCGGGGTTCACGTCCTTGTCGACCCGGCCCTTGGCCTGGAGCTCGGCGACGGAGTCCGCGAGGGAGTTGTTCACCGAGTTGAGGATCTTCATCCGGAGCTTGTAGAAGCGCTTGTCACCCTCGGCGGCGCCGAGATCGACGACCCGGAGGATCGCGTCGTTCTTGCGCCAGAACTCCAGGAACCCGTCGACGAGTTCCTGCGCCGTCTGCCAGCCGGCCTTGCCGGCCCAGGAGCGGCCCTGGAGGAGTTCGGTCAACGCGGCGCCCTCGGTCGCCATTTGCTCGGCGATCTCCAGGACGGCGCCCTCGACGTCCGGGAAGTACTGGTAGAAGGTCGCGGGCGAAGTGCCCGCCTTCCGGGCGACATCGATGACTTTGACGTCCCGGTACGGGGAGGAGCTGAGCATCTCGCTGAGGCAGTCGAGCAGCTTCTGCCGGGTCGCCTGCCCACGCCTACCGGCCACGCGGCCGTCGACGGTACGCACTTGTCCTGTCATGCCGTCAGCTTACCGAGGCGTGATCGGGGCGCGATTCGGCCGACTGCAAATGGGGTGTAAGGGAGTGCGGGGGCTGGTGTGCCTGGTCTGCGGGGTGCGGCAGTCGCGGTTACGTTGTCGGCATGGCCGAAAACAGGGCATCGGTGTACGCAGAGGGCGTTCCCTGCTGGGTGGACGCGCAGCTTCCCGACGTCGAGGCGGGCAAGCGGTTCTACGGTGAACTTTTCGGGTGGACCTTCGAGGACTGGTTCGGCCCCTTCGCGCAGGCGCTGAAGGACGGTGAACCCGTGGCGGCGCTGGTCCGCAAGATGGACGGCCGACTGCCCACCGTCTGGACGGTGTACTTCGCGACCCCGGACGCGGCTGCCCTGGTCCGGCGGATCCGGGCGGCCGGCGGGCAGGTCGTCTCGGCGCCGGTGCCGGCCGGTGAGCTGGGCGTCACCGCCCTCGTCACGGACCCGGAGGGGGCCGTCTTCGCCCTGTGGCAGCCGCAGGAGCACCCCGGCTTCGGCAGACGGCACGAGCCGGGCACCTTCGCCTGGGCCGAGCTGTACGCCCGGGACACCGAGGCGGCCAACGCCTTCTACGGCGATCTCTTCCAGGAGGCCCTGTTCGGGTCGGACGCCGACCCCGACTTCGGCCGCGCCCCGGTCACCGACGTGTTCCCGGCGGAGATGCCGCCCCACTTCCTCGTGCACTTCGCCGTGGAGGACGTACCGGCCGCACTGGAGGACGTGACCCGGCTCGGCGGCCGGGTCTACGCCCCGCCCTTCGAGACCTCGTACGGGACGGTCGCCGTCGTCACGGACAATCAGGGGGCGTCCTTCGCGCTGCTGCACCGCTGAGCAGGGTTGAGCATGCCTGATCAGGGCTGCTCAGGGCCGATCAAGCAGTGTTTGGTCATTGTTTGATCGCCTGTGTACGGAGACATCCCAATTGTCACCGGGTTCGCAACCACGGCTCCGGCCAGGAAGAATCGGGGTGCGTGCCGCCATGGCGGTGCGGTGGTGAGACGCTGCACGGGGTCGCGTGGAACATGTGGCTTGGCGCGGCTCGTACGGGGAGGTGGCAGGCAGAGTGGTGGATCAGCTGACGCAGCACGATCCGCGGCGGATCGGGCCGTTCGAGGTGCTGGGACGGCTGGGTGCCGGCGGCATGGGGCTGGTCTATCTCGCGCGCTCGGCGTCCGGCCGGCGCGTGGCGATCAAGACCGTCCGCACGGAGCTCGCCGAGGACCAGCTGTTCCGGGTCCGCTTCACACGTGAGGTGGAGGCGGCCCGCGCCGTCTCCGGCTTCTACACGGCCGCGGTCGTGGACGCCGACCCGCGCGCCGCCGTGCCGTGGCTCGCCACCGCGTACGTGCCCGCGCCCTCCCTCGAGGAGATAGTGAACGACTGCGGGCCGCTGCCGGCCCAGGCGGTGCGCTGGCTGGCGGCGGGCGTGGCCGAGGCGCTCCAGTCCATCCACGGTGCCGGGCTGGTGCACCGGGACCTCAAGCCGTCGAACGTCCTCGTCGTCGAGGACGGACCCCGGGTGATCGACTTCGGTATCGCGTCTGGCGTCTCGAACACGCGTTTGACGATGACGAACGTCGCCGTCGGCACGCCCGCCTACATGTCCCCCGAGCAGGCCAAGGACTCCCGCAGCGTCACGGGCGCGAGCGACGTCTTCTCCCTCGGCTCCATGCTGGTCTTCGCCGCCACCGGACACCCGCCCTTCCATGGCGCCAACCCGGTCGAGACCGTCTTCATGCTGCTGCGCGAGGGCCCGGACCTGGAGGGTCTCCCGGACGAGCTGCGGCCGCTGATCGAGTCCTGTATGCAGATGGACCCCACGGCCCGCCCCAACCCGGCCGACCTCCAGGCCCAGCTCGCCCCCCACCTCTTCGGCTCCGGCTCCGACGACAGCGGCACGGCCTCCGCCTGGCTGCCCGAGCGGGCCGTCGGCCTGATCGAGTCCCGCCGCAACGGCCGCCCGGCCGGCAAGCCCGCCGCCGGTGCCGGACGCAGCGGCGGCGGACGCCCCGCCCCGGGGCCCGCCCCCGTCCCGCCCCCGCCCTCGCACGACCCCGTCGTCCCGGCGCCCGTGCCCGCCCCCGTCGGCGGCCCCGACACCGGCCCGGTGCGGCTGGCCGGCGCCCCGGTGCCGATCGGCCCGGGCCCGCGCGTCGCCGATGTCCGTGCCGCCGCCGTCAAGGCGCCCCCTCCGGAGGCCGCGCTCGCCGCCTCCTGGTCCAAGCCCCGCCCCGGCGTCAACGGCACCGACCCCGCCGTGGGCCCTGCCGTCGCCGCGCCCCCGGCCCCGGCCGCGCCACCCGAGCAGGCGAGCGGCTGGCGGCCGTGGCGCTTCCGTATGTCGAACGACGTCTGGGGCACCCCGTCCGTCGACGGCGACCTGGTCTACGTCACCTCCTTCGAGGTGCACGCGCTGGACGTGGCCACCGGCCGCCGCCGCTTCAAGACCCGGGACGTCGCCTGGTCCATGGCGGTCGCGGACGGCCGTATCCACGCCTCCGACGGGCCCACGCTGTTCGCCCTCGACGCCCGCGAGGGCACCGACCTCTGGCGTCTCCAGACGGACGCCTGGGTCTACTCGCTCAAGGCCGAACGCGGCACGGTCGTCACCGGCACCCGGGGCGGCGGCGTCCAGGGCTGGGAGGCCTCGAACGGCCAGAAGCTCTGGGAGGTCACCGGCTGCCAGAGCGACTTCGAGTCGCCCGAGGCCGGACCCGCCCTGCACGACGGCACGGTCTACGTGTGGCAGGACGCCCGGCTGCGAGCCCTCGACGCCCGCACCGGCGACGAGCGCTGGTCGTACCCCATCGGCGACGCGGCCTCCTGCGGCGGCGTCCCGGTCCGGATCACCCAGGCGTCCGACGGCTACGTCTACGTCTGCGCCGGCACCCGCGTCCTCGCCCTCGACGTGGCCGCCGGGCACGTGAAGTGGCACTTCGAGGCCCCGGCCGTCTTCCTCTCCCCGCCCACCTTCGTCCCCGGCCCGGCCGTCACCGGCGGTGGCATCTACCTGGCCGACTACCTCGGCACGGTCTACGCCCTCGACGCCACCGACGGCCGGGACCGCTGGCGCATCGCCACCGAGGCCCGGGCGTCCGTCGACCCCGTCCTGGTCGCCGCCGGCCATGTCCACGTGGGCAGCGGCAAGGGCCTCTACACCCTCGACGCGGTCACCGGCACACCCAAGTGGCGCTTCCAGGCGGGCGGCGACATCGTGGGCGCCCCCTCGGTGGCCGAGGGCCGGATCCACTTCGGCTCCACCGACCACCTGCTGTACACCCTGAAGGCCGACGACGGCCGGCTCCGCTGGAAGCTCGCCACCGGCGGCGAGATCACCGGCTCCCCGGTCGTCCGGGACGGGGTGGTGTACGCGTGCAGCAAGGACCGCTGTGTGTACGCGCTGGACGCGGAGAAGGGCACGGGCACGGCGCGCAGCGTGTGACGCGCCCGGGACGGCGGCCGGAGCCGGCGGGACGTCAGTCCCGCAGCCCGGTCAGGAAGTCCAGCAGCGCCTCGTTCACCTCGGCGGGCCGCTCCTGCTGCGTCCAGTGGCCGCAGCCCGGCAGCACGAGCGGCTTCCGGCGCAGGTTCGGCATCAACCCGGGCAGCTTCTCGATCAGTTCGGGCGTGCCCGGGAAGGCCGGGACCAGGTCCCGGTCGCCGTACACGTACAGCGCGGGCGGGGACACCACCGCTCCCTGCCAGGGGGCGGTCAGCTCCCAGTTGCGGTCCAGGTTGCGGTACCAGTTGAGCGCGCCGGTGAAGCCCCGCGCGTAGCTGTCGGTGAGGGCGTCGAGGTCCTCCTCGGTCAGCCACCCGGGCAGCACCTCGGGGTCGGGCGCGTCCGCCAGCCAGCCGCGGTCCGGGTCGACCAGGGCCTGCTCGGGGCGTCCGGCGCCCGGGGCGTCACCGGAGGCGGAGTACAGCAGCTTGCGCAGGGTGGTGCGGGTGTCGGCGGTGAACTCGGCCTCGGCGACCCCGGGCTGCTCGAAGTAGTTCCAGTAGAAGCGCCCGCCGAACCGCTCCCGCATGGTCCTGAGCGGCGGCTGCGCGCCACGGAACGGCGGCGGCACGCTCAGCCCCGCGACCCCGCGCACCACGTCCGGCCGCAGCAGCGCGGTGTGCCAGGCCACCGGCGCTCCCCAGTCGTGCCCGACGACGAACGCCCGCTCCTCACCCAGCGCGTGGACCAGCCCGACCACGTCGCCCACCAGGTGCAGGATGCTGTACGCCGTCACGTCCTCGGGGTGATCGCTGCGCCCGTACCCGCGCTGGTCGGGCGCGACCACCCGGAAACCGGCCTCGGCCAGCGGCCCGAACTGGTGCCGCCAGGAGTGCCAGGACTCCGGGAACCCGTGCAGCAGCACCACGAGGGGGCCCTCGCCCTGCTCCGCGATGTGCAGCCGTATGCCGTTCACGTCGATCATTCGATGCTCAACCACCCGTCGAGCATACGCGTGTATGGGTAAACGATTCCCTGGCGCAACCGGCAAGCAGTGACCGCGACCAGCGAGCAGTGACCGCAAGCGGCGAGCAGCTACCGCAACCGGTACTCACGCCGCCGCCCCGCGAACAGCCGGGCCTGCTCCTCACCCGTCGCGTTCCCGAGTGCGATCAGATGCGGCGCCTGTGCGAATCCCTGCGCCCGCCCCGCCTCACTCGCGGCCCACAGCGCCCGCACCGTCCCCTGCACGGCCTCGGCCGGATACCCGGCGATGACCGCGGCGCACGCCCGCGCCGCCTCCAGCGCCTCGCCGTCCGCCACGAGTTCCGACACCAGCCCGACCTCGTACGCCCGCCGCGCGGAGATCCGCTCCGCCGTCCCCAGCAGAGCCATCCGCGCGACCTCCCCGTACGGCATGCGCTGCGCCATCAGGACGGACTCGTAGGCGCTGACCATGCCGTAGGTGGTGTGCGGGTCGAAGAAGGCCGCGGTGGTGTCGGCGACCACGAACTCCGCCTCCCCGAGCAGGTAGAAGGCACCCCCGCAGGCCATCCCGCGCACGGCGGCGACGACCGGCTTCCACAGGTCGTTCGCCTTCGGTCCGATGCCGAGCAGCGGATCGTCCTGCGCGTACGGCGAGTTCGGCTGCGGCACGACGGCGTCCCGGTCGATGCCCGTACAGAAGGCCCGCTCGCCGGCACCGGTGAGGACGACGGCCCGCACGGTGTCGTCGAACCGCAACTCCCGCCAGACCCGGGCGAGATCACCGGCCATCTCCAGGTCCACGGCGTTGAGCCGGTCGGGCCGGTTCAGGGTGACGACGGCGATCCCGCTGTCCTTGTCGGCACTGACCAGCACCCTGCTCATGACCGCTCCGGAACCCACCGGGGAAGCCCGTCGTCGAAGACGGCCCGCACCCGGGTGCCGATCCGGAGTCGGTCCGCCGGGAGGGAGCCGATCGGCTCACCGGGACCGGCGACGAGGTTGCCGACGAGCCGGATGCGCGGTGCCTCGTCGAGTTCGACGACGACCACGTTGTACGGCGCCAGTTCGGCGTAGCCGGGCAGCAGCGGCGGATGCGGGACGACGTACGACCAGACGCGGCCCCGGCCGGACATCCGGCGCCACTCGGTCTGGAAGGACTGGCAGTGCGGGCAGCAGGGCCGGGGCGGGAAGCGGAGCTCGCCGCATCCGGCGCAGGCCTGGACCCGCAGCTCGCCCCGGGCGGCGTACTCCCAGAAGGGCGCGCCGTCGGTGTCGGTGACGGGACGCAGCATGTCAACTCCTCAGCAGCAGAGCGGAGGTCGGGACGCCCTCGCCCGCGGTGACCAGACAGGCCGCCGCGCCCGGCACCTGCGCGGTACTGGTCCCGCGCAACTGCTTGACCCCTTCGTTGACCAGGTTGAAGCCGTGCACGTAGGCCTCGGACAGCCCGCCCCCGCCGGTGTTCACGGGCAGCAGCCCGCCGGTCTCCAGCGCCCCGCCCTCGGTGAACGCCCCGCCCTCGCCCCGCCCGCAGAAGCCGTATCCCTCCAGGGACAGCAGGACCAAGGGCGTGAAGGCGTCGTAGATCTGCGCGACGTCCACGTCCTGCGGCGTGAGATCGGAGTGCTTCCACAGCTGCCGGGCGGCGGCCCAGGCCGGGCCCGTGAGGGGGTCGTCGTTCCAGTAGTTGACCATGCCGTGGTGCTGGGCGGGGAGCGACTGGGCGGCGGAGTGGACGTAGACGGGTGTGCGGCGGCAGTCCCGGGCGCGCTCGGCGGAGACGACGACACAGGCCAGCGCCCCGTCCGTCTCCAGGCAGTTGTCGAAGAGGCACAGGGGTTCGCTGATCCACCGGGACGTCATGTACATCTCGCGGGTGAGGGGCCGGTCGTACATGATCGCGGCCGGGTTCTGGTTGGCGCGGTTCCGGCAGGCCAGGGCGACGTTGAACAGGTGGTCCCGGGTGGCGCCGTACTCGTGCAGGTAGCGACGGGCGAGCATCGCGATCTCGTCGACCGGCCTGAGCAGGCCGAACGGGCGGGTCCACTGGGCCGGGGTCGGCAACTGGACGGCGGTGTTCGTCCACGGCCGGGGCCCGCTGCCCCGCTTGCGCGAGCGCCAGGCGACGCCGACGCTCGCCTGTCCGGTGGCGACGGCGGCGGCGAGATGGGCGACGGTGGCACACGAACCGCCCCCTCCGTAGCCGACCTTGCTGAAGAAGGTGAGGTCGCCGAAGCCGCAGGCCTTCGCCAGCTCCACCTCGTCCGTCTCCTCCATGGTGTAGGAGGCGAGGGCGTCGACCTCGCCGGGCGCGATCCCGGCGTCGTCGAGGGCGGCCAGGACGGCACGGCAGGCGAGGGTGCGCTCGTCCTCGGGGAGCCGCTTGGCGAAGGGCGTCTGGCCTATGCCGACGATGGCGGTGGCGTCCTTGATGCCGCCCGATCCTGTTGCCATGCTGCGCGCACCTCCGGGCCGAACGGTTCGCTGACAGGTCGTCAGATTACAGCTAACCTGACGGGCAGTCAGCTCCTGTGCCGGCTACTGCTGGGGAGGCTTGCGGTGCGAGCGGATACGGAGTGGGGAAGCATCCCGGGCCTGGTGCGGGCGGCGGCCGAGCGGTACGCGGACGTCGAGGCGGTCGTCGAGGGCCGCACCCGGATCACCTACGCGGAGCTGGACGCCCGCGTGGAGCGCGCGGCGGCGGCCTGTCTGGCGTACGGCATCGGACCGGGCGACCGGGTCGGCATCTGGGCGCCGAACACGCTCGACTGGATCGTCAGCGCCCTGGGCGCGGTCTCGGCGGGCGCGGTGCTCGTGCCGCTGAACACCCGCTTCAAGGGCACGGAGGCGGCGGACGTGCTGCGCCGCAGCGGGGCGCGGCTGCTGTTCGTGACGGGCACGTTCCTCGGCACGTCGTACGTGGCGTCGCTGCGCAGGGCGGCGGGACGCGGCCCGGGCGACGGCCCGCTGCCCGGACTGCCGGACCTGGAGCACGTGGTGGTCCTCTCGGAGGACGCCCCGGCCGACTTCCGCACCTGGAAGGACTTCCTGGCGAGCGGAGAGGCGGTCGGGGCGGCACAGGTGCGGGCGAGGGCGGACGCGGTCGACGGCTCCCGGCCCTCGGACATCGTCTTCACCTCGGGCACGACGGGCCGCCCGAAGGGCGCGGTCATCACCCACACCCAGACGCTGCGGACGTACGAGATCTGGAGCGACCTGGCCGGTTTGACCCGGGGCGACCGCTACCTCATCGTCAACCCGTTCTTCCACACCTTCGGCTACAAGGCCGGGGTGCTCGCCTGTCTGATGCGGGGCGCGACGATGATCCCCCAGCCGGTGTTCAACGTGAACACGGTCCTCGCCAACATCGCGGCCGAACGGGTCTCCGTGCTCCCCGGCCCGCCGACCCTCCTCCAGTCCCTCCTCGACCACCCGGCACGGGACGCGCACGACCTGTCGGCACTGCGCCTCGTGGTGACGGGAGCGGCGGTGGTGCCGCTGACACTCGTCGAGCGCCTGCGCGGGGAACTCGGCGTCGGCACGGTCCTGACGGCCTACGGCCTCTCCGAGGCCGGCGGCGTCGTCACGATGTGCCGGCGCGGCGACGACCCGACGGTGATCGCGTCGACGTCGGGCCGCGCGATCCCCGGCACCCAGGTCCGGGTCGTGGACTCCCGGGGCGAGCCTCTGGGACCCGGCACGCCGGGCGAGGTCCTGGTCCGCGGCTTCAACGTCATGACCGGCTACTACGAGGACGAGGCCGCCACCGCCGAGGTGCTGTCGGCGGACGGCTGGCTGCGCACGGGCGACGTGGGCGTCCTGGACCCCGCGGGCAACCTGCGCATCACCGACCGCCTCAAGGACATGTTCATCGTCGGCGGCTTCAACGCCTACCCCGCGGAGATAGAGCAACTCCTGGGCATCCACCCGGACGTGGCCGACGTCGCCGTGATCGGCGTCCCCGACGCCCGGCTGGGCGAGGTCGGCAGGGCCTACGTCGTCCGGCGCCCGGGCGCACTGCTGACCGCCGACGACCTGATCGCCTGGTCCCGCAGGGAGATGGCCAACTACAAGGTCCCGAGGACCGTGGAGTTCGTGGCGGAGCTGCCCCGCAACGCGAGCGGAAAGGTCCTGAAGGGGGCGCTGCGGGACGGCCTGCTCAGCTGCTGACCGACGGCAGCGCCGGGGTCCCCGTGACGGACATGACGAGGGAGTACAGGGTGGTGTCGGCGGCGATGAACAGCCGGTTGCGCCGGGCACCGCCGAACCGGATGTTGGCGACGGTGCCGGGCACCAGGACGCGGCCGAGGAGCGTGCCGTCGGGGTCGTAGCAGTGCACACCGCCGTGCAGGGCGGCGGCCCACAGGCGCCCCTCGTCGTCGAACCGGATGTTGTCGAAGTTGCCGTCGCGGCACTCGGCGAAGACGTCGCCGCCGGTCAGGGTGCCGTTCGGCCGGACGTCGAAGACCCGGATGTGATTGGCCAGGCTGTCCGACACGTACAGCTTGCTCTCGTCGGGCGAGAACACCAGCCCGTTGGGGCCCTGGAAGTCCTCGGCGGCCACTCGCACCTCGCCGCTGCGCGGGTCCACGCGGTAGACGTTCCGGGCCCCGATCTCGCTCTCCCCGCGGTGCCCCTCGTAGTCGGTCGCGATCCCGAACTCGGGGTCGGAGAACCACACCGACCCGTCGGACCGCACCACGGCGTCGTTCGGGCTGTTGAGCCGCTTGCCGCGGAACCGCTCGGCGATCACCGTGACCGAGCCGTCGTGCTCGGTCCGGGTCACCCGCCGGTTGCCCTGCTCGCAGGTGATGAGCCGGCCCTGGCCGTCCAGGGTGTTGCCGTTGGGATACCCGGCGGGCGAGCGGAAGACCCCGACGGACCCGGTGGTCTCGTCCCAGCGCAGCAGCCGGTCGTTCGGGATGTCGCTCCACAGCAGGTACCGCCCGGCCGGCACGTACACCGGCCCCTCGGCCCACCGGCACCCCTCGAAAAGTGTCTCCAGCCGCGAGTCCCCGGCCTGGCACCGGCCGGTCCGGAACCGCTCGTCGAGCGTCTCGTACGTCTGGGGCTGCTCACCGGGCATACACCGCCACCTCCACCCTCGGTCCGACTCATGATCTGCCGGACCACTATGCCGCCCGGCGCCGCCACTCACACCCGCAAACACGGGAAGCCGGAGCGATCCCGGCGCGGAGCGAAGTCCCCTGGAAGCGGAGAGAGTGTGCGGACCTTGTGGACTCCCGTGCGTCGCCCTGTGATCGGTGTCTCCCACGGCTGACGTATCCGCCGCGCACAAGGCAAACTGGCGTGGTTGCTCAGGATGTCTAGGGGGACTGCATGGACGGTGTACCGGACGGTGTACCGCGCGTACCGGAGCAGCGGCGTTCCGACTCCGCGGCCAAGCCGCCCGAGCCGGCGGAGTCGGGGGGACCGACGGCGCGGACGGTGCTGCGCTTCGGCGTGCTCGGACCGGTGCGCGCCTGGCGTGGCGACGAGCCGCTCACCACCGGTTCCCCCCAGCAGCGCGCCCTGCTCGCCGCCCTGCTGCTGCGCGAGGGCCGTACGGCCACGGCCGCGGAGCTGATCGACGCCCTGTGGGGCGAGGAACCGCCCTCGCAGGCCCTGGCGGCGCTGCGGACGTACGCCTCCCGGCTGCGCAAGGTGCTGGACCCCGGCGTCCTGGTCAGCGAATCCGGCGGCTACGCGGTACGGGACCTCGGCGACGGCGCCCTGGACCTGACCGTCGCCCAGGACCTGGCGACCGAGGCGGAGAAGGCCCGGTCGGCCGGCGACCTCTGCCACGCCCGGGAGGTGCTGCGGCGGGCCCTTGCCCTGTGGGACGGGGAGACACTGGCCGGAGTACCGGGCCCGTACGCGGAGGCGCAGCGCGTCCGCCTGGAGGAGTGGCGGCTCCAGCTCGTCGAGTCCCGGCTGGACATGGACCTGGAGCAGGGCTGCCACGCGGAGGCCGTCTCGGAGCTCACCGCCCTCACCGCGGCCCATCCGCTCCGCGAGCGGCTGCGCGAGCTGCTGATGCTGGCGCTCTACCGCAGCGGCCGCCAGGCCGAGGCCCTCGCGGTCTACGCCGACACGCGGCGCCTGCTCGCCGACGAACTGGGCGTGGACCCGCGCCCCGGCCTGAGCGAACTGCAACAGCGGATACTCCAGGCCGACCCGGGCCTCGCGGAGCCCTCCTCCCCGGCCCCCGAGCCCGCCGCCGTCCCGGTCCGCCCGGCCCAGCTGCCCGCGACCGTGCCGGACTTCACCGGCCGCTCCGGCTTCGTACGCGAGCTCGGCGACATCCTGGCCGCGGCGGAGAACCGGGTCATGGCGGTCTCGGCCCTGGCCGGCATCGGCGGCGTGGGCAAGACGACCCTCGCCGTGCACGTGGCCCACCAGGCGCGCGGGGCGTTCCCGGACGGGCAGCTGTACGTCGACCTCCAGGGCGCGGGCGCCCGGGCGGCGGATCCGGAGACGGTCCTGGGCTCCTTCCTGCGCGCACTCGGCACGGCCGACACGGCGATCCCCGACTCCCTGGAGGAGCGCGCGGCGCTGTACCGCTCGGTGCTGGCCGGCCGCCGCGTCCTGGTGCTGCTGGACAACGCCCGCGACGCCGCCCAGGTACGCCCCCTGCTGCCCGGCACGGACGGCTGCGCCGCGCTGGTCACCTCCCGGGTGCGGATGGTGGACCTCGCGGGCGCCCATCTGATCGACCTGGACGTGATGTCGCCGGACGAGGCCCTGGCCCTGTTCACGAAGATCGTGGGCGAGGAGCGGGTGGCGTCCGAACGGAAGGCCGCCCTGGACGTGGTCGCGGCCTGCGGCTTCCTGCCGCTGGCGATCCGCATCGCGGCCTCCCGCCTGGCGGCCCGCCGGACCTGGACGGTGTCGGTCCTCGCGGCGAAGCTCGCCGACGAACGCCGCCGCCTGGACGAACTCCAGGCCGGCGACCTGGCGGTGAAGGCCACCTTCGAACTGGGCTACGGCCAGCTGGAGCCCGCCCAGGCCCGCGCCTTCCGCCTGCTGGGCCTCGCCGACGGCCCGGACATCTCCCTCCCGGCCGCGGCGGCGGTCCTGGACCTGCCGTCGGAGGACACCGAGGACCTCCTGGAGTCCCTGGTGGACACGTCCCTGCTGGAGTCGGCCGCTCCCGGCCGCTACCGCTTCCACGATCTGGTGCGGCTCTACGCGCGTGCCTGTGCGGAGAGGGACGAGCTGCCGCCGAGCGAGCGGGGGGCGGCGCTGTCGCGGCTGCTGGACTTCTACCTGGCGTCCGCGGCCGGGGTGTACGCGATCGAGCGGCCCGGCGACGGGCTGGTGGACCACCTGGAGCCGGCCTCGTACCCGGGGCTGCGGTTCGACAGCCGGCACGCGGCGCAGGACTGGCTGTACGCGGAGGCCATCTGCCTCCTCGCCTGCGTACGGCAGTCCGCGGGACTCCCGGACACCCTCCCCCGGGCGATCGACCTGCTGTGGGCCGCGCACGACCTCTCCGAGTCGGGGGCCAACTCCCGGGAGTACGAGGCGACGGCCGAGGCGCTCCTGGACGCGGCACGGCAGTTCGGCCTCACGCGGGCGGAGGCCCGGGCGCTGATGACGCTCGTCAACGTCCACCACGTCGGCGGCCGCTTCGAGCGGGCGGACCAGGAGGCGGAACGGGCCATCGTCCTCGCGCAACAGGCCGGCGACCTGCTGCCCGTCTGCTGGGCCAGTAACGCCCGCGGCATCATCGCGCTCTACCAGAACCGGCACGAGGACGGCGAGGAACACCTCTCCCGGGCCATCGAGCACTTCCGGGCCCTGGGCGACCGCCCCGGCGAGGCCGCCGCGCTGTGCAACCTGTCCCGGATCCACCTCGCGACCGGGCGGACCCAGAGCGCGGTCGCACTCGCCCAGGAGGGCATCGACATCTACGACGCCATGGGCAACTCCATGCGCGGGGCGAACGCCCGCTACGCCCTCGGCCTCGCCCTCACGCAGAGCGGTGAGCTGGGCGACGCGGCCGGCCGGCTCCTGGAAGCGCTGGAGGTGTTCCGGGACAGCAGGCAGCGCCTGTGGGAGGGCATGAGCCTGTTCCGGCTGGCCGAGGTGGATCTCGCCGCCCGGCGCCCCGCACAGGCCGCCGCCAACGCCGAGATGGCACTCACCGTGCTGCGCGGCATCGGCGGGGAGTGGCGGCGGGGCAACGTCCTCACCGTCCTCGGCCGCGCGCTCAGCGGCATAGGGCAGACCGGCCGGGCCCAGGTGTGCTGGCAGGAGGCGGCGGCGATCTACGAGGAGCTGGGCTCGCCCGAGGCCGCCGAGGTGCGCGCGCTGCTGTCGCCGGTGCGGGCGGCCTGAGGCCCGGCGCGCACGCGTTCATCATTCGTTTATCGCTCTCCGCCATGCTTGAGGCAGTCGATCCGTCGCGTCGGGGGGCAGACGGGTCACTGCGCAGGGCCTGCCACCGCCGAATCAGGGTGAGCGGCCCAGGCGGGCCCGCCCGGTCACCCTCGGGGGAGTGACCGGGCGGGCCCGCCGACCTCACTGCTTGATCCATGCCAAGGGGAGTTGACGATCATGGGCGACGAGCTCAAGCCGCAGGACCTGCACGCCACGGGCGGCACGGACGGCGAGGCCTCGACGGAGGACCTGCACGCCACGGAAGAGGGTGCCGTGCGGACGCAGGACCTGCACGCCACCGACGAGCCGCTGGAGACCAAGGACCTGCACGCCACGTCGGAGCCCTTCAAGCCGACGAAGTAAGCCATCTCCACACGGGGTTCGGCCGCGGCGGCGCGGAGGGGGAGCCGTCGCGGCCGAGGTGTGTCCGGAACCCGCGTGTCAGGCCGCCCGTGCCGGCTCGTCCTCCGCCAGTTCGCACCAGACCGTCTTGCCCGCCGCACCCTGCTCGACGCCCCACCGCAACGCCACCGCGTCGAGAAGTGCCAGGCCCCGCCCGGTTTCGTCGTCGGCCGTGGCGTGCCGGAGTACGGGCAGCGCACGGGGGTCCGGGTCACTGACCTCGACGCGGGTCCGGCCGCCGGAGCGTGCTACGCGGACCGTCACCGGGACACCTTCACCGAGGTGCCGGATGACGTTGCCGACCAGTTCCGTGACGCACAGCTGTACGTCGGCGCAGGGCGCCCCCAGGCACGCGCGCAGCGTGCGACGCAGTTCCGGTACGACCTTGGGCGCAGCGACCAGGTCGAGATCCAGCAGCACGGATCCCTCCGCCCGACCGGTTCCCCGCAACGCGGTGATCAGCTTGCGCGCCGTCTCGGTGTTGCAGTTGCCGAGCGCGACCAGCCCCGCGTTCCTTCCGCACACGCCCGCGAACGTCGGTACGTCGACGCACAGGGACGGGAGCGTGATGCCGTGCACCGCGAGGGCGGACTTCAGGTCGTCCACGCACCGGTCGGTCTCGTCGTCGACGGTGTTGAGGGAGGCGACGGTGGTCGCGGTGGCGGGCTGAGTGTGGCGCATGAGGGGCCTTCCCGTGTTCGCATGCGTACTGTGACCAATCAGTCACACAGTGCCGCCAATTCCCGTAGCGTGGGAGGTCATTCGACTGCGCAAGAGCAACTGGCAAACGGCGGTGATTTGAGCTGTGCCTCCACGCAAGGACCCCGACGCGTCGGCCAACGTTCCCTCCTTCTACGGCGCCGAGCTGCGCTACCAGCGGGAGCTGGCGGGCCTGACTCTGGAGCAGCTGGCGGAAGGGAGCTTCCGCGGCGTGCCGTTCCTGAGCCAGATCGAGCGCGGAGAGCGGCGTATGCCGCTGGATCTGGCCCGGCACGTCGACAAGGTGCTCAAGACGGACGGCTTCTTCGAGCGGCGCTGCGAAGACGCCCGCAGAGCCCGGCAGTCGGGACATGCCGAGTACTTCGCCGACGTGGCGGAGATGGAGCGGCACGCGGAGACGATCGAGGAGTGGGCGCCGATGCTGGTGCCCGGTCTGCTGCAGACCAAGGCCTACGCGGAGGCGGTGGTCCACACGTCGGTGCCGTGGCTCGCCCCCGAGACGGTCGACAAGCAGGTCCGGGCCCGTCTGGAGCGGGCGGAGATCTGGGCGGGCGAGGAGCGCCCGGCGTTCTGGGCGATCCTTCACGAAGGGCTGGTGCACAAGCCCCTGTTGCCCCCGTCCGAGATGGTGGCGCAACTGGAGCACATCGCGCACGTGGTCCGCTCCACGCAGGGCGTTCTGCAGATCCTCCCGGAAACGGCGCATGCCCACCCGTGCATGATGGGCATGATGAAGATCATGACCTTCCCGGACGCCCCGCCGGTGGCTTATACGGAGGGTCTCCACAATGGCCAACTCATCGACTATCCGGCCCTCGTGAAGGACTACCGCAGGTCGTACGATCTGCTCAGGGCCGCGGCACTCCCGCCAGAGGCGTCCCTGACCATGATCGAACAAGCGGCAGAGGACTACCGAGATGGCAATCTCCGCAGATGACCTGGGCGCGGTGGTGTGGCGCAGGAGCAGCTACAGCAACGGCAGCGGCGGTGACTGCGTCGAGGTCGCGGACGGGCACCCCGGCGTGATGCCGGTCCGGGACTCGAAGACCTCGGGCGCAGGCCCGGTGCTCCTGTTCCGGGCCTCTGCCTGGACCGCCTTCCTCACCTCCCTGAAGGGCTGAGCCCGAGAGTTATCCACAGGCCGCCAAGCCGTGCCGTATTCCTGCGATCTTGGCGGCATGGAGGAACGAAAGGCGCTGCGGGAGCTGGCACAGGGCGGCGTGCTGCTCACCTCCCGCGCACTGGAATCCGGCTGGCCGGCGCGGAGCCTCACCCGTGCCCTCCGGGCGGAGGGCTGGGGCCGCCTGCAGTCGGGTGCCTGGGTGGAGCCGGGGCGGGCGGCGGACCTGCCCACCCGGCTCCGAGCCGTCCAGCTCCTCAACCCCCGGCTCGTCGTCAGCCACTGTTCCGCTGCCTCCCTGTGGTGGATCGAGACCCTCGCCCCGACCGCCAGGGGGCCTTTGGAGTTCATCGACCCCGCCCTCAGCTTCCGCGGCAAGGCCCAGGGCGTACGCGTGCGTCGGATACTCCTGGGGTCCGGGGAGGTGGTGCTGCGGTACGGTCTGCGGCTGACGAGCCCCGTGCGGACGCTCACTGACCTGCTGCGCTCCCTGCCGAGGGACGATGCGCTCGTCGCCCTGGAGTCGGCGGTGACCTACCGTCGGGTCGGCGGAGTGCGAAGGGCGCCGATCGTCGAACCGGACGCGGTGGCGGCGGCGCTGGCCCACCCCTCACAGGGAACGGCGAGGGCCCGCCGATGGCTCGGGTTGAGTGACCCCCGGTCCGGGTCACCGGCCGAGACCGTCGCCCGCCTGCGTATGACCGACGCCGGTCTCCGGCCCGAGAGTCAGGTCGAACTGTTCACCCCGGCCGGGCGCCGTGTGGTCCTCGACTTCCTCTTCCGCCGTGCCGGGCTGGCGGTCGAGATCGAGGGGTACGCCTACCACGGCACCCGCGAGGCGCACCGACGGGACGTCTCCCGCTTCAACCAGGTCCTTCAGTGCCCTGAGGTGCGCAGTGTGCTGCGCTTCACCGCTCAGGACGTGTTCGGGGAGCCCGTGCGGATGATCGCCGAGATTCGTGCGGCTCTGATCGCCCTGGGGTGAGCGGGCGGGCTGGAGTTGGAGCAGATGGGCCGCAGGGACACGGGCGTGCCCAGGTGTGGGGAGGCGGCTGCCGCCCGGACGCTCCAGTTGACAGTGGCGACCCACATAGCTGACGCCCCGTCAGATGAGCGCTACCGTGGCCCCATGGACACCCACGAGAGCACGTTTCCGCTGATCATCTCCGTGGACGACCACACCGTGGAGCCCGCGACCGTCTGGCAGGACCGGCTTCCGGAGAAGTACCGGGGCGTCGGCCCCCGGATCGTCCGTGCGCCCGTGAAGGAGATGACGTTCCTCGGCGGGCGCTTCAGGCCCGTCATGGGCGCGCCCGGCGACGAGGGCCCCGTCGGTGACTGGTGGGTCTACGAGGACCTCCGCCGGCCCCTGACCCGCCTGGACACGGCCGTCGGGTACGACAGGGACGAGATACGCCTGGAGGTCATCACCTACGAGCAGATGCGGCCGGGCTCCTACGACGTCCCGGCCCGGCTCGCCGACATGGACGTCAACCACGTCCAGTCCGCCCTGTGCTTCCCGACGTTCCCGCGTTTCTGCGGCCAGACCTTCACCGAGGCGAAGGACCACGAGCTGGGTCTGCTCTGTGTCCGCGCCTACAACGACTGGATGGTGGAGGAGTGGTGCGGCCCCGAGGCGCACGGGCGGCTCATCCCGCTCACCCTGATCCCCCTCTGGGACCCCGAGCTGGCCGCCGAGGAGGTCCGGCGGAACGCCGCCCGCGGGGTCCGTGCCGTCGCCTTCTCCGAGATCCCGCCGTACCTCGGGCTCCCTTCCGTCCACACCGACGACTGGGACCCCTTCCTCGCCGCGTGCGACGAGACCGGCACCGTCGTCGCCATGCACATCGGCAGCAGCAGCCGGATGCCCTCCACCTCCGCCGACGCCCCGCCCGCCGTCGGCTCCACCATCACCTTCGCCAACTGCTGCTTCTCGATGGTCGACTGGCTGATGAGCGGCAAGTTCGAGCAGTTCCCGAACCTCAAGGTCATGTACGCCGAGGGCCAGATCGGCTGGATCCCCTACATCCTGGAGCGCGCCGACGTGGTGTGGGAGGAGAACCGCGGCTGGGGCGGCGTCGCCGACAAGGTGCACCGGCCGCCGTCCGAGCTGTTCGCCGAGCACGTCTACGGCTGCTTCTTCGACGACGCCTTCGGCCTGCGCAACCTGGACGCGATCGGCCTGGGCAACGTCCTCTACGAGACCGACTACCCGCACTCCGACAGCACCTGGCCCAAGTCCCGCGAGGTCGGCGAGGCGCAGATGGGGCACCTGGAGCCGGAGGTGGTGGAGCGGATCGTGCGGCGGAACGCGATCGAGTTGCTGGGGCTGACCGACGACGGCCTCTGGGACGGGCCGCGGTGAGCCTGTCGTACGGGATCCAGCTCCCGGTCCAGTCCCAGAGCACCCTCTACGCCGAACCCTGGGAAGCCGCCGCCGGGCCCGAGGACCTGCTCGCCGTGGCCCGCGCCGCCGACCGTGCCGGGTTCGCCTACCTGGCGAGCTGCGATCACGTCGCCGTCCCGCGCCGCCTCGCGTCCGCGATGAGCACGGTCTGGTACGACCCGGTCGCCACCCTCGCCTTCCTCGCGGCGGCCACCGAGCGGACCCGGCTGCTCAGCCACGTCGCCGTGGTGGGGCTGCGGCATCCGCTGCTCACCGCCAAGCAGTACGCCACCCTCGACCACCTGTCGGGCGGCCGGCTGATCCTCGGGGTCGGGGCCGGGCACGTGCGGGAGGAGTTCGAGGCGCTGGGGGCCGACTTCGAGCGGCGCGGGGCCGTGCTGGACGAGTCGATCGACGCCCTGCGCGCGGCCCTCGGGGCGGAGGAGTTCCCCGAACACCACGGCAAGCTGTACGACTTCGAGGGGCTCGGGCAGCGGCCCCGCCCGGCGCAGGACCGGGTCCCGGTCTGGGTCGGCGGGTCGTCACCCGCCGCCCTGCGACGGGCCGCGCTCAAGGGCGACGGCTGGCTGCCGCAGGGAGACCCGAGGGACGTGCTGCCGGAACGCATCACGCGGATACGGCGGCTCAGGGAAGAGGCCGGCATCGAGGGGCCGTTCACCGTCGGCGCCATCGCCGAGCCCCTGTACGTCGGAGTGGCGGGCTGGGACGTCGGGCGGCGGACGGTCAGCGGCCCGGCCGAGGCTATCGCCGAGTCGCTGCGGGCCTATCGCGCAATGGGGGTGGACCAGGTCCAGGTGCGGTTCCGCAGCCGGAGCCGCGGCGAACTCATCGCGCAGATCGGGCAGTTCGTGGAGGAGGTCGCGCCGCTGCTGCCGTGAGCGCGTTCCTTGAAAGCTTGAACATGTCCACGTCGATCTCCGTATGTACGGACGTACGGACACGTACGGACTCGTACGGCTTCGGCGGAAGGACACAATGACGTGCGCACTTCCCGGAAACTCTCCGTCGCCCTCGCCTGCCCGGAGGGCCCCTGGCCGCATCCCGACTGGCCGGCCGCGGACGACCCGTACGTCGAGCAGGCGGTGAGCCTGCGCCCGCCCCCGCCCTTCCGTGTCCCGGACGGCGTCGACGTCGTCGTCCTGCGCTGCGCCGAACCGGTCGACGGGCTGCGGGAGTTGCGGGCCGACGGCGTGCCGGTGATCGTGATCGGGCCGCACCGGGACGCCGAGACCATCGTGGAGGTGTTCCGGGGCGGCGCCGGATACCTGGTCGAGGGCGACTACTGCACCTGCATGCTCTCCTCGGCCGTCGTCGGGGCCACCATCGGGCACACCTACCTCTCCCCGGCGGCCTGCGCGGCCCTGCGCGAGGGGGCCCGGCAGGTGACCACCGAGGACACGGCGCTGGAGCGGCTGCGCGGACAGCTCTCCCCGCGCGAGCGGCAGATCATGGAGTTGCTGTCGACCGGCCTGGGCGCGCAGGAGATCGGGCTGCGGTTACGGCTGAGCGAGAAGACCGTCCGCAACAACCTCAGCAACATCTACGCCAAGCTGGACGCGCGAGGCAGCACGGACGCGGTCCTGAGGTGGCTGGGAGCCGCGCCCGTGCTTCGCGTCTGAGAGAGTGGCAAGTGACGTGGGGATCAGTGATCGTTGAGGAATTGGAAGTGGTAAGAGCCCGAATTGTCCGAGGGCTCATGCGAGACTATGACGTCGAATTTCTGGTCTTCCGCGAGGTTGTACTTGCCGCCGTCCGAGGCGTCCCGGTAGCTGCACTTACCGTCGTTCTTCGTGTCGGTGAGGCTGTACACGAGGTCGCCACTGTAGTAGTCGAAGACGTTCACCCACGCCTTCTTGCCGTCACTCTTGGTGTCACAGACCTTGAGGTGGTCGCCGTGCTCCTCGATGTAGGCCGCCGCGTGCTTGCCCCGGTCGTACAGCGGTCCGTGGTCCCAGTTCACCGCCTGCGCGGAGCCCGGCACCATGGCCACTGCGACAGCACCCATGGCCAGTGCGGACATTCCGCCCTGAACAATCCGCTTGATGCGCAATTCAATCCCCCTGTTTTACGGTGACGAGTGGTCAGAGCCGTACGAGGCTAACAGGGGGTGCGGACGCCATGATCTGCTGCCCGCGACTCGGAGGAGCGGGGCTTGTGCCCGTAGTCGAGCACCAGCCTGCGGTACGGCATCAAGAACCCGTACCCGCGCTACACGACCTCGACCTCGACTGAGAACCTCCGGAGCGACCGGCTACGGCGCCGGAATCTCCGACAGCGGGATCTCGACGTCGGTGACGTTCTCGCCGGCCTCACCGAATCCCGGTTCGGACCGCAGGGCGCGCGTGGAATTCTTCAGGCCCGACGCCTCCGGCGTTCCGCACTTCACGTTGCGCAGCCACAGCCGCCCGTCCGGGGTGCCGTTCTTCAGGATCTGCGGGTAGAAGACGTGCACGCTCGTGGCGCCCTCGCCCGGCGAGAAGAAGACCTTGCCGCCGTCCTGCGCCTCCTTGTACGTGGCCTTGAGATAGCCGCTCACGTCGGTGCGCTTCGCGGACCACATGAAGAACCCGACGCTGTCCGGCTGCACGGTGTCCGTCCTGCTGAACTGCAAGGTGGTCGTCTTGTCGTCACGCGTGATGTTGATCTCGGACGTGCTGAACTTCACGCCGATCTCGAAGAAGGAATTGCCGAGTTTCGTGTCGGCACCCGCGGTGAATCCGTCCTCCAGCTGAATGGTCCTGGTGACGGACGTGCTCACGTTGAAGGTCTTCGAGGCGGTGCTCGTCGATCCGCAGTTGTCTGTCACCGCGGAGACTCGCTGATTGGGCCCGAGGTTGTTCCGCTTGAACTGGACGTCGACGAACTCGCAGTTCTCCAGTTTGTCGGAGTCCGCCGAGCAGTCGGCGGTCACTTCGGAGGGGGTGGCGGCACCCGCCGGGTTCATCAGCGGTACGGCCACCGCGACGGCCGCGACCGGGGCCAGGGCGAGGGTGATGCGCTTCTTCTTGCTCCGGTGGCTTCTCGAGCGGCCGGTGCGTGTCATGGGGTTCTCCTGTGGGGGAAGGAAGGCTGCGGTGGGTCAGCAGTCGGTCAGTACGGCCTTGGAGGTGCCGTCCACGACACCCGGCGCGCCGGCCGCGCCCGGCAGCACGACCGGGCCCTCGACGACCTCCGGCGCCACGAAGTTCTGTTCCGGGGTGGCGTTGGTGACGGTCGTCGCCTCACGGGCGTCGATCCGCACCCGCCATTCGCCCGTCATGCGCTGCATCTTCGGCGTGAACTGCATGTGGAGCACCTTGCCGACCGGGACCTCCCGCTGTTCCGTGTCACCCGCGGTCGCCGACCGGACCGTCATGTCGAGGGTGCCCTTGTGCTTGACCCAGGATCCGCTCAGCGCCCCGAAGAGCCCTCCGGCGCCGCCCTGCTGGGTGACGGTGTACTTGCCCTGGCCCTGTGCGGTCGTCGCCTGCCAGGTGACCGACACCTTCGCCGGTTCGGTGGCGTTCGGTTCGCAGTTCGGGAAGTCGACGGAGGCCTTTTCGGCCGGCCCGTCGAAGGTCTCGAACTTCGTCTCGACGAAATCGCAGTTGTCGGACGCGAAACTCGGGCCGGCGACGGGATGGCCGCCGAAATCGGAGATGGACTGCTGCTTTCCGTTGAGCACCTTGGCCCGCTGGCACATCGTCATGATCTGCTCGGGTGTCTTCTCGTCGGCGGCGTTCGCCGACGGAAGCAGCACCGTGGCCACGGCGCCACCGGTCACGAGAGCCGATCCGACCGCGACGATCCTGATCTTTCTGTTCTTCAGTCTTCTCTTGGCCATGGGCCTGATCCTGGAAGGTCCCGACCGGCCCCGACAGGGTCAAACATCCCTACTTGCGGGTTACGTGAGATTCGCCTCAGCAACGGCCCGGCCTTGCATCTGACGCTCCGTCAGGTATGTCGGTACGATGCGGAGTCCACCGTGTCCACCGCGCGAAGGGGGCTGCCATGGGCAAGCTCGACGGACGGGTCGTCATCATCACCGGCGCCGCGCGGGGCCAGGGCGAGCAAGAGGCCCGGCTGTTCGCGGCCGAGGGCGCCCGGGTGGTCGTCGCGGACGTCCTCGACGACCAGGGCGAGGCCCTCGCGAAGGAGATCGGCGCCCGGTACGTCCACCTCGACGTCGGCCGGGAGGACGACTGGCAGGCCGCCGTCACCGCAGCCCAGGACGCGTACGGCCGGATCGACGGGCTCGTCAACAACGCCGGCGTCCTCCGCTTCAACTCCCTCCTCGACACGCCCCTCGACGAGTTCATGCAGGTCGTCCAGGTCAACCAGGTGGGCTGCTTCCTCGGCATTAGGGCCGTCGCCCCCGGGATGGCCGACGGGGGCACGATCGTCAACACCGCCTCGTACACCGGCCTGACCGGGATGGCTGCAGTGGGCGCGTACGCGGCGAGCAAGCACGCGGTGGTCGGTCTGACCCGGGTCGCCGCGCTGGAGCTGGCCGGGCGGGGGATACGCGTCAACGCCGTCTGCCCGGGCGCCATCGACACCGCGATGTCCAACCCGGCCCGGCTGGACCCGGACGCCGACGCGGAGGAGACGGCCAGCGGCCTCGACCGGCTGTACCGCAAGCTCGTGCCGCTGGGGCGGGTCGGGCGGCCGGAGGAGGTGGCGCGGCTCGCCCTGTTCCTGTCGTGCGACGACTCCTCCTACATCACCGGGCAGCCGTTCGTGATCGACGGCGGGTGGCTGGCGGGCGTGAGCGTCATCTGACCCGCGCGCCCGGTGCGACCTGACGGGCCGTCATCTATTGACGCTCCCGGGGAGCGGTGGAACAGTCGGAGCCAGGTATCTGACGTACCGTCAGAACTGACTGTGGGGCGGTGAATCTCCTTGGAATTCGGGGTCTTCGTACAGGGATACGTGGGCAAACGGGCCGAGACCGACCCGCTCGCCGAACACAAGGCGCTGATGGAGGAGACCGAGTACGTCATCCAGGCCGACAGGTCGGGCTTCAAGTACGCCTGGGCCTCCGAGCACCACTTCCTGGACGAGTACTCGCACCTGTCCGCCAACGACGTCTTCCTCGGGTACCTGGCACACGCCACCGAGCGGATCCACCTGGGCTCGGGCATCTTCAACCCGCTCGCCCCGGTCAACCACCCCGTGAAGGTCGCCGAGAAGGTCGCCATGCTCGACCATCTCAGCGAGGGGCGGTTCGAGTTCGGCAGCGGGCGGGGCGCCGGCTCGCACGAGATCCTGGGGTTCATGCCGGGGGTGACCGACATGAACCACACCAAGGAGATCTGGGAAGAGACCATCGCCGAGTTCCCCAGGATGTGGCTCCAGGACGAGTACGCCGGCTTCCAGGGCAAACACTGGTCGCTGCCGCCGAGGAAGGTCCTGCCGAAGCCGTACGGCGGCTCCCACCCGGCGATGTGGTACGCGGCCGGGTCGCCGCCGTCGTACGCCATGGCCGCGAGGAAAGGGCTCGGCGTGCTCGGCTTCAGCGTGCAGAAGGTCTCCGACATGGAGTGGGTGCTGGAGCAGTACAAGACGGCGATCGTGGACGCCGAGCCGGTCGGTGACTTCGTCAACGACAACGTGATGGTGACCACCACGGCGATCTGTGCGCCGACGCATGCGGAGGCGGTGCGGATCGCGGCGAACGGGCAGCTCCACTATCTGCCGTCGCTGGTGTTCCGGTACCACGACACGTTTCCCCGGCCCGAGGGGTTTCCGGTGTGGCCCGAGACGCTGCCGGAGTACACCGAGGAGTTGGTGGAGGTCCTCATCGAGGAGGAGCTGCTGATCTGCGGGGATCCGGACGAGGTGCTCACGCAGTGCAAGCGGTGGGAGCAGGCGGGGGCGGATCAGTTGAGTTTCGGGCTGCCGGTGGGGGTGCCGAAGGAGGAGACGCTTCAGACGATCCGGCTGGTCGGGGAGCATGTGATTCCGAAGATCGATACGGATCCTGTGCATCGGACTTCGCGGTTCCGGAAGGGTGTCTGATCGCCGTTGGCGGGTGCGGGTTCGTGGGGGCTGGTCGCGCAGTTCCCCGCGCCCCTGAAGGAACCGTACTCAAGGAGTTGAGTGGTCATGCTCGATCACGTCATCAAGGGCGCGACCGTCGTGGACGGGACCGGTGCGCCCGCGTACACCGCCGACGTCGGCATCCAGGACGGTCGGATCGCGGCCATCGGCCCGATCACCGCGGAAGCACGCACCACCGAGGACGCGCACGGCCTCGTCCTCACCCCCGGCTTCGTCGACCCCCACACCCACTACGATGCCCAGCTCTTCTGGGACCCGTACGCGACGCCCTCCCTCAACCACGGGGTCACCACCGTCGCCGGCGGGAACTGCGGGTTCACTCTTGCCCCGCTGCACCCGGACCGCCCCGAGGACGCCGACTACACACGCCGGATGATGTCCAAGGTCGAGGGCATGTCGCTGGTGGCGCTGGAGGAAGGGGCGCCCTGGAGCTGGCATTCCTTCGGGGAGTACCTGGACGCCCTGGAGGGGCGGATCGCCGTCAACGCCGGGTTCATGGTGGGGCACTGTGCGCTGCGGCGGTATGTGATGGGGCCGGAGGCCATCGGAGGGCAGCCGTCCGGGGAGCAACGGGCGGCGATGGTCGCGCTGTTGCGGGAGGCCATGGACGCCGGTGCCTGGGGGTTCTCCACCACCCAGTCGACCAGCCACTCCGACGGCGACGGAAAGCCGGTCGCCTCTTGCCACGCAGGTCCGGCCGAGCTGCTGGCGCTGTCGCGGGCCGTCGGGGAGCACGAGGGCACGCAGATCGAGGCCATCGTCGCGGGCTGTCTGGACCAGTTCAGCGACGCGGAGATCGACCTCTTCGCCGAGATGAGCGCGGCGGCGGGGCGGCCGCTGAACTGGAACGTGCTGACGATCGACGCGGCCGTTCCCGAGCGGGTGCCCCGGCAGCTCCTGGCGAGCGAGCAGGCGCGGAAGGCGGGCGGGCGGGTCGTGGCCCTCACCATGCCGATCCTCACGCCGATGAACATGTCGCTGGGGACGTTCTGCGCGCTGAACCTCATCCCCGGGTGGGGGCCGATCCTGGGGCTGCCCGTGCCCGAGCGGATCGAGAAGCTGCGCGACCCGGACGTACGGGACGGGATGCTGCGGCGCGCCCGGTCCAAGGAGGCGGGCGTCTTCCGGCGGCTGGCGAACTTCGGGCGGTACGTCATCGGCGACACCTACAGCGAGGCGAACGCCGGGCTGACCGGGCGCGTGGTCGAGGACATCGCCGGGGAGCGCGGGCAGGAGCCCTTCGCGTGCCTGGTGGAGATCTGCGCCAACGACGAGCTGCGCACGGTGTTGTGGCCGATGCCGCCCGACAACGACCCGGCGTCCTGGGCGCTGCGGGCTGAGACCTGGCGGCACGAGGACGTGCTGCTCGGCGGGTCCGACGCGGGGGCGCACCTGGACCGGATGTGCGGGGCGCCGTACACGACCCGGTTCCTCGGGGACTGTCTGCGGGGCCGGAAGCTGGCCGGTCTGGAACAGGCCGTCAAGATGCTGACCGACGACCCGGCCCGGCTCTTCGGCCTGCGGGAGCGAGGGCAGGTGCGGGAGGGCTGGCACGCGGACCTCGTCCTGTTCGACCCGGAGCGGATCGACGCGGGCCCGGCCACCCTGGTGCACGACCTGCCCGGTGACAGCCCGCGGCTGGACTCCCGGGCGCTGGGCGTGCGGGCCGTGTGGGTCAACGGGGTCGAGGCGATCCGGGACGACGTGGTGACGGGTGCCGTGCCGGGCCGGGTGCTGCGCTCGGGCCGGGACACGGAGACGGTGAGCACGAGGTGACGGCACGGCAGGCGCTGTTCGTCGGCGGCTCCTGGGTGGAGCCGGACGGCGGCCACTACGAGGTGATCGACCCGGCGACCGAGCAGACCGTCGGATGGGCGCCGGAGGCCTCGCGGGATCAGGTGCACGCGGCCTGTGCCGCGGCCCGCGAGGCCTGCGGGCCGTGGTCGGCCACTCCTCCTGAGGAGCGGGCGGCGGTCCTCGCCCGCGCCGCGGACATCGTCCGGGACCGTCTCGTGCCGTACGCCGAGCTGGCACGGGCGGAGACCGGCGCGACCACCGGTACCGCTCGCGCCCTGCAGGTCGGGGTCGCCGCCGCCCGCTTCCGGCGCTACGCGCGCGTGGAGCCCGCCGAGTGGGCGATCCCGCCGCAGATCAACGAGGCGGGCCCGATGGGCAGGGCGGGCGTCATGGGCGCACTCGCCGTGCGCCAGCCCGTCGGCGTCGTCACCTGCATCACCTCGTACAACAACCCCTGGGCCAACCCGGCCGGCAAGATCGCCCCCGCCCTGGCCATGGGCAACACGGTCGTGGTGAAGCCGGCCCCCCAGGATCCGCTGTCGGTCTACCGGATGGCTCAGGCGCTGGAGGCCGCCGGTGCGCCGCCGGGCGTGGTCAACGTGGTCAGCGGTGCACGGACCGAGGTCGGTGAGGCAGCCGTGGACTCGCCGGACGTCGACATGGTCAGCTTCACCGGCTCCACGGCGGTCGGGCAGCGCATCGCCGAAGTGTGCGGGCGCGGCATGAAGCGGCAGTTGATGGAGCTGGGCGGGAAGGGCGCGGCGGTCGTCCTCGACGACGCCGACATCGGCTCGGCGGTCGCCGGCATCGGCACGACCTTCTCCTTCTACAGCGGCCAGATCTGCACGGCACCGACCCGGGTGCTCGCCCAGCGAGGGATCTACGACCGTCTGGTCGGGCAACTGGCCGCCTACGCGCGCCGGTTGAAAGTGGGCGACCCCCGGGAGCCGGACACGGTGGTCGGGCCGGTGATCTCGGCGGCGCACCGGGACCGGGTGGAGACGTACGTCGAACTCGGCCGGAAGGAAGGCGCGGTGCTCGTCACGGGCGGCGACCGCCCCGGCCTGCCGACCGGCTTCTACGTCACCCCGACCCTCCTCGCCGACTGCACCAACGACATGCGCGTGGCCCGCGAGGAGATCTTCGGCCCGGTGGTCGTCGTCATCCCCTTCGACGACGAGGAGGAGGGCGTGGCACTGGCCAACGACACCGACTACGGCCTCATCGACTACGTCTGGTCGGCCGACGTGGCCAGGGCCTTCCGGCTGGCCCGGCGCCTGCGGGCCGGCGGCGTCGGCGTCAACACCGTGGGCCGCAATATGGAGGCCCCCTTCGGCGGCTTCAAGCAGAGCGGCGTCGGCAGGGACGTCGGCTCGTACGCCCTGCACGCGTACAGCGAGGTGCAGGCGATCGTGTGGCCGGGGTGAGGGCCGCGCGCCAGGGGGCAGTCAGTCCGTCAGATCCACCCGCACCGTCAGCAGGTCCGTCCCGAACGCCCGTACTCCCAGCCCGTTGAACCTGGGCAGCCGCCGCAGCCGCGCCACCGGGTCGTCGTCCGGCAGCAGGTGCGCGGTCCCCGTGTGCCACCGCCCCCGGATCCGCACCCGCACCCGCGGATCCGCCTTGATGTTGCGCACGTACTGCGACCGTTCGCCGAACTCCGACACCAGCCAGAACGAGCCGCCGGCCCGGCGGCCCCCCACCGGGGTGCGGCGGGGCAGGCCGGAGACGCGGCCCTTGGTCTCCAGAACGGTCTGGAGGGGAAGGCGCCGCATGACCGGATTGATGCGGCGCTGGAAGGACGTGGCGGCGCGGAACCTTACGTCGGCGAGGCGGGACATCGTCGCGGGTCTCCTTCGCACGAAGCTCTCACGGTTTCTGCAACCGTTCCTGCTTCAATGATCCCTGACGCGGCGGGACGAAAGCGGGTGGCTGCGGATGCGGATCGTGACGTGGAACCTGTGGTGGCGCTTCGGGCCCTGGCAGGCCCGGCAGAAGGCGATTCTCACGGCCCTGAGGGAACTGCGCCCCGACGTCGTCGGCCTCCAGGAGGTGTGGGCCGCCGACGGTGAGAACCTCGCCGAGTGGCTGGCCGGTGAGCTGGGCCTGCACTGCGCCTGGGCCCCCTCGCCCGCCCCGGAGCGCTGGCGGCGGCGGATCGGCGACCCCACGGTGGACATAGGCAACGCCGTGCTCAGCAGATGGCCGGTCGTGGACCGGGACGTGCTGCCGCTGCCCGCCCCGGCCGACACGGACGACGGCCGACTGGCCCTCTACGCCCGCCTGGCCGGCCCCGACCACGAAGTGCCCTTCTTCACCGCCCACTTCGCCTCCGCCCCGGACGCCTCCGCGGTCCGCTGCGGCCAGGCCGCCGCGCTCGCCGAGTTCGTCGCCCGGCACCGCGGCGGCACCCCGTTCCCGCCCGTCGTCACCGGCGACCTCAACGCCTGGCCCGACTCCGACGAGATCCGCCTCCTCGGGGGCTACAAGACCGCCCCGGCCGTGCCCCGCCAGGTCCTCCTCGACGCCTGGGAGTACGCCGGCCCGGCCGCCCCCGCCGCCACCTGGGACGCGGCCAACCCGTACGTGGCGCCGACCCACGAGCCGAGCGTGCGCATCGACTACATCCACGTGGGCCCGCCCGGCCCCGGCGGACTCGGCCACGTACGGGAGGTCCGGCGGGCGTGCCACGGCCCCGTGGACGGGGTGTGGCCCTCCGACCACGCGGCGGTCGTCGCCGACCTGGCGGACCGGGCGGCCGCGGACGGGGCCTGACCTCCCGCGTCAGCCGCCCGTGCGCCCCAGGAAGACCGGGTTCGTGAACGCGGCCAGCGCACCCGGCACCGGCCCCGCCGCCGCCTCGTGCCGCAGTTCCGCCCGTACGTACGCCGCGTACGACGGCGTCGTACGCCACTCGACGACACCCGAGCCGGACACCGGCAGCGGGGCGCTGGTGTGCAGCACGCCCTGGTCGGTGACGAACCGGACCGTGCAGCGCGGGGCGCCCGTGACCTCCAGGCGGACGGTGACCGGGGTGTCGCGGTCCACCCGCAACCGCTCGCCGATGCCCGCGTGTTCCCCGCGCCCGCCGGACGCCCGGAACGACAGCTCGACCTTGGCGGACTCGGCGACGTACGACCGTCCCGCCCGGATCCCCTCCTGGATGGCCTGCCGGGTCAGGTCGTCGGCCAGGACGACCGTCTGGGGGCTCCCGACGGCGTCCGGGTCGCGGTGGGCGTCGCTGCTGCCCATCGCCGGGATCCAGTCGCGCCCGTCCCGTACGGACGCCACCAGCATGCTGTCCCAGTCGGCGAGGGTCACCTCGTCGTCGGGCGTGTAGGGGCCGTTCCACACCTCGACCGCGTCCGCCTCGCCGAAACCGAACTTCCAGTTGCAGCCGACGCACGTGGCGTGCGGGTGGGCCGGGACGACCAGGCCCCCGGCGCGGCGGATCTGGCGGGCGAAACGGCCGAAGCGGTTGTCCCGGGCCCGGTAGCGCCAGTCGACGAAGGTGCCGGGGTCGGTGCCGAGCGCGACGACGTGGCCGTTGCGCGTGGTGACCTCCTCGCCCAGCATGACCAGCAGGTCGTCCCCGGCCACGTCCGCCCAGTGGGCGTGCGCCGAGTGGGTGTTGTGCTCGGAGGAGTTGATGAAGTCCAGGCCCGCCGCCCGCGCCAGCGCCCCGATCTCGGCGGGGGTGCGGCGGCCGTCGGAGTACCAGGAGTGCAGATGGCAGTCGCCCCGGTACCAGGCACGCCCCCGCCCCTTGGCGCGGTCCGGCGGGTACACCGGCTTGACGGCCTCGCCCGGCTCCCCGTACGTCAGCGTGATCGTGATCTCGTACGACAGGCCCTGCGGGGCGACCGTGTACGGGCCGAGCGCGATGTGCCAGGTGCCCTCGCGCACCGGGCCCGGGAGGTAGCCGGGTGTCGCCTCGTCCGCGCGGATGAAGAACTCCGTGCGCGCCCCGCCCGACCAGCCCCTGAAGCCCCGGCCGCCGAGCTCGGTGCCGCGGTCGTCGAAGATGCCGATGTCGAGGGCGTTGCCGGTCGTGCCGGCGGGGACGGACGGGCGGTCGTAGGTGTAGGCGACCTTGATCTCCCGGACACCGGCCGGGACCTCGACGGGCACGTACACGAAGTCCGGGGAGCCGGGCGGCAGGGTGCCGCGCACCGTTCTGCTCTCCTGCTCCCCGTCTGCCGCTGCGGCGAAGCTCACGCTTCCCAAGGTAAGCGCGGCGGCCGCTCCCGTCACGAACAGAGCGCGCCGACCGAGCCCGCCGTGGTTGTCCTCGCACATGCTGCTGCTCCCAGGTGTCGTCGGTGACAAGGCATGGGTGGTGCAGTGGTGGTGCGTGCAACCCTTGTATTCAGCAGTGAACCGGCGTGCAAGGGAAGGGAATCCGACGGCGGAAAACGGCCGAACAAGCCGCGTCGGCGGGGGAGTTCAGGCGGTGAGCCCGGCGTCGCGGGCCAGCAGGGCCGCCTGCACCCGGTTGGTGACCTCCAGTGCGGTGAGGACGCGGCTGACGTGGGCCTTGACGGTGCTCTCGCGCATGCCGAGACGGCCGGCGATGTCGGCGTTGGTCTCGCCCCGGGCGAGCAGGGTCAGCACGTCGCGTTCCCGGGGCGTGAGCCGGTCGAGCCGGGCACGGGCGGCGGTCGCCTGCGGGCCGCCCGAGCGGTGGTAACGGTCGATGAGGCGGCGGGCGGCGCTGGGGTGGAGCATCGCCGAGCCCGCGGCGACCAGGTGGACGGCGCGCAGGATCTCGGCCGGGTCCGTGTCCTTCAGCAGGAAGCCGTCGGCCCCGGCCGCGAGGGCGTCGTACACGTACTCGTCGAGGTCGAAGGTGGTCAGCGTGATCACCCTCGGGGGCCGGGGCAGGGCGCGCAGCCGGGCCGTGGCCGTGATGCCGTCCATGCGGGGCATGCGGACGTCCACGAGGGCGACGTCGACGCGGTGCGCGGTGGCCTGCTCGACGGCGTGCAGGCCGTCGGACGCCTGGGCGACGACCTCGATGCCCGGATCGCCGTCGAGGAGGTCGGTGAGGCCCAGGCGGACCAGGGCGTCGTCGTCGGCGATCAGGGCGCGGATCATGTGCGGGTGCCGTTCTGTTCGAGGGGGGCGGGGTGCGGGATGCGGGCGGCCAGCCGCCAGCTGCCGGCCCCGCCGGGTCCGGCGTGCAGGTGGCCGCCGAGGGCGGTGACGCGCTCCCGCAGGCCGACCAGTCCGAAACCGGAGGCGACGGCGGGTGCGGCCGGGCTGCCGGGGCCGTTGGTGACCTCCACGGTGGTGGCGGGCGGCCGGTAGCAGAGCTGGATGCGCACCGGGGCGCCCCCGGCGTGCTTGCGGGCGTTCGTCAGCGCTTCCTGGACGAGCCGGTGGACGGCGAGCCGGTGCGCGGCGGGAGCCTCCTCGGGCCGGCCCTCGACCCGGAGCTCGGTGTGCTGCCCCGCCGCCCGTGCCTGCTCGACCAGCGCGGTCACGTCGCGCAGGACAGGGACGGGAGCGGCCTCGGCCGGCTCGGGGCCGGGGTCGCGCAGGGCTCCGAGGACGTCCCGGAGGTCGGCCAGGGCCTCGGTGGAGGCGGTGCGCAGCAGGGCGAGGCGTTCCACGACCGGTGCGGGCAACTGCTCGCCGCGGGTCGCGAGGACGCCCGTGTGCAGGGCGATCAGGCTCAGGCGGTGGGCCAGTACGTCGTGCATCTCGGCGGCGATCCGGGACCGCTCGGCGGCCCGGGCGGCCTCCTCGCGCAACTCCCGCTCGACCCGCAGGTGTTCGACCTGGTCGCCGAGCGCCTTCAGCAGCCGGCGGCGGTTGCCCACCCACAACCCGCCCACCAGGGCCAGCAGCACGAACAGGGTGGAGCCGTACTGCTGCGGGGTCCACAGCGAGACCGCCGGCGGGATGAGCAGGTTGGTGCCCAGCGCGGCGGCGGCACATCCCACCGCCACTCGGGCACGCCGCCGCGCCGCCAGGTCGAACAGCGCCACGAGCAGCAGCGGGAGCAGCGGCCATCCCCACAGCCCGGTCGCCGCGGTGGCCGGCACGGCGGAGGCGTACCAGGGCAGCCGCCGCACCAGCAGGGCCGCTCCGCACAGCACCGCCGCGACGGTGGCGGGAGTGACGTACCGGCCGCCGGCGGTGGAGGCGCTGTTCAGGACGGCGAGGGCGGTCAGCAGCACGACCAGGCACCAGCGCCCACAGGTGCCCCACGGCAGGCTCACTCTCCGCATCACTCCCCGGATCCTAGGCGGGCCGGGCCTGTCCGGCCTCCGACCTCGGTCGCCCTCGACCCCCTACTTTCGTAGGGGCAGGCCGCCGCACAACGAGGGATTTCCGGGCGCGGGCTGCTTCCTAGCGTCGAAACCATGGATTCCCGAACCCTGGACTGGACGTTCCTCACCGAAGCGGCCCGTGATCCGCGCACGACCGGCGCCATCGCCCCCAGCGGCAAGGCCCTGGCCCGTGCGCTGACCGACCCGGTGCGCGCCCTCGCACCACGGCCGCTGACCGTCCTGGAGGCGGGAGCCGGCACCGGCGCGGTCACCCGCGCCCTCATCCCGCAACTGCCGCCGGGCAGCCGCCTGGACGTCGTCGAGGCCAACCCCCGCTTCGCCGCCCGGCTGCGCCACCTGGTCGACACGCATCCCCTCCTGGCCGCGGAGCCCGAGCGGGTCCGGGTCCACCGCTCCTACGTCGAGGACCTGCCCGGCGAACAGCGCTACGACGTGATCGTCTCCGGCCTGCCCCTGACCAACTTCACCCCCGGCCAGACCGAAACGGTCATGGCCCGTTACCTGGAGCTCCTCCACCCCGGCGGCACCCTCACCTACTTCGCCTACCGGGGCACCCGGCAGGCCCGCACCCTGCTGTCCTCCCGTGCGCAGGCCCGCCGGCACCACGCCGTCGAGGAGGTCATGGCCGCCTACCGGCGCCGGTACGCCACCGGGCGCTGGTCGGTGTGGGCGAACCTGCCCCCGGCCACGGTCTGGCAGCTGCGGCGCCCGTCCCGTGACGCGCCGGACACGCGGGCCGGGCTGCGTGACGTCGCCGGAGCCCACCGGTGACCGTCCCGTCGGACCTCCTCGGTCACGTCCCCGCCACCACCGCCTACGCGGTCCTGGCGGCGGCGGTCCTGGCCGAGTCCGTCCTGCTGGTCGGCGCCTTCGTCCCCACCCTCGGTCTGCTCCTGGCGGCCGGGGCACTGGCCCGCACCGGGCACCTGAACCTGCCCCTCGTCATCGGTGCCGCCGCGGGCGCCGCGGTGGCCGGTGACCTGCTCGGCCACCGCACCGGAGCCCTGCTCGGCGACCGGCTGCGCACGGGGCGCGTCGGCAGCCGGGTACCGGCCACCGCCTGGCGGACCGCCGAGACCCGGATGGACCGCCACGGCGGCCAGGCGGTGTTCCTGGCCCGTTTCGTTCCGGTGCTGCGCACGCTCACCCCGCACCTCGCGGGCGCCACCCGCCTGCCCTACCGCCGCATCGCGCCCCACAGCGCGCTCGCCGCCCTCCTGTGGGCCACCGCCGAGGCCGGCACCGGATACGCGGCGCTCGCGACGGTCACCTGAGACCGCGGTCGACAATGCCGACTGGTCGGTATCGACAGTCGAACCCGCATCGGGTAGGGATAGGGCATGCGCATCGCCGTGACGATCTTCCTCACCGACGAGACGATCACCCCGACCCGGCTCGCACGCGAGCTGGAGGACCGCGGTTTCGCCGGGCTGTATCTGCCCGAGCACACGCACATCCCCGTCGAGCGGATCACCCCGTACCCCGCGGGCGGCGAGCTGCCGCGCGAGTACGGCCGTACGCTCGACCCGTTCGTCGCGCTGGGCCAGGCCGCCGCCGTCACCGAGCGGCTCGGGCTCGGCACGGGCATCACGCTCGTCGCCCAGCACGACCCCATCGACCTGGCCAAGCAGGTCGCGACCGTCGACCACCTGTCCGGCGGCCGGTTCACGCTCGGGCTCGGCTTCGGCTGGAACGTCGAGGAGGCCGCCGACCACGGCGTTCGGTGGCGCACCCGGCGCGAGCTGGTGCGGGACCGGATGGCGCTGATGCGGGCACTGTGGTCACCGGAGCCGATGGCGTACGAGGGGGAGTTCGGCGGCGTCCGGGCCAGTCACGCGCACCCCAAGCCCGTCCAGAAGCCGCGCGGCCCGGTCGTCGGCCCGCGCACGCTCCTCGGCGGGTCCGCCGGGCCCAAGCTGTTCGCCCACATCTGCGAGTACGCCGACGGCTGGCTGCCCATCGGCGGGCGCGGCCTCTCCGAGTCCCTGCCGCTGCTGCGCGCCGCGTGGACCGACGCGGGCCGCGACCCCGAGGCCCTGCACGTCGTCCCGTACGCCGTCCACCCGACCCCGGGCAAGCTCGCCCACTACGCGGACCTGGGCATCGAGGAGGTCGTGGCGCAACTGCCGCCGGCGGGCGAGGCGGAGGTGCTGAAGGCCCTGGACGGGCTCACCGGGTATCTTTCAGGTACCTGACAACTCGCTGACGACTCGGTCCGGACACAGGGGGAGAGCACGGCGTCATGAGGCTTGCCTGGTTATCGTGGCTCGCGCGGCATTTCACCGAATACGGCTACAGCCAAGGGCTGTTGCGCGCCTCGATCGGCACATCGGCGGTACTCGTGACCGCCGCGCTGGTCTGGTTCGGCCTGCAGCACCGCAACAGGCCCTTCGCCGTGGCCCTCAGCGGCCTCGTGTCCGCCCTGGGCATCGGGTGGCTGGCCTTCCACTGACGGGCCCCGGCCGAGTTGATCAGCGCGATCGTATGCTCGAAGGATGACGACTTCCGCGACCTCCGGAACCGGCCCCACCGAGAACTCCATGCGTCGCGCCCTGAAACGGGCCAGGGACGGCGTCTCCCTCGACGTCGCCGAGGCGGCCGTCCTGCTCCAGGCCCGGGGCGCGCACCTGGAGGACCTGGCGGCCTCGGCCGCCCGGGTGCGGGACGCGGGCCTGGAGGCAGCCGGCCGCCCCGGCGTCATCACGTACTCCAAGAGCGTCTTCATCCCGCTGACCCGGCTGTGCCGGGACAAGTGCCACTACTGCACGTTCGTCACCGTCCCCGGCAAGCTGCGCCGGGACGGCCACGGGATGTTCATGTCCCCCGACGAGGTCCTGGACATCGCCCGCAAGGGTGCCGCGCTCGGCTGCAAGGAAGCCCTCATCACCCTCGGCGACAAGCCCGAGGACCGCTGGCCGGAGGCGCGCGAGTGGCTCGACGCGCACGGCTACGACGACACCATCGCCTACGTCCGAGCCATCTCCATCCGCATCCTGGAAGAGACGGGACTCCTCCCGCACCTGAACCCGGGCGTCATGTCCTGGACCGACTTCCAGCGGCTGAAGCCCGTCGCGCCCAGCATGGGCATGATGCTGGAGACGACCGCGACCCGGCTCTGGTCCGAGCCGGGCGGCCCCCACTACGGCTCCCCCGACAAGGAACCGGCTGTCCGCCTGCGCGTCCTGGAGGACGCGGGCCGCTCCTCCGTGCCGTTCACCTCCGGGCTGCTCATAGGCATCGGTGAGACCTACGAGGAGCGCGCCGAGTCGCTGTTCGCGCTGCGCAAGGTGTCCCGGGCCTACCACGGCGTCCAGGAGCTGATCATCCAGAACTTCCGCGCCAAGCCGGACACCGCGATGCGCGGCATGCCCGACGCGGAACTGGACGAACTGGTCGCCACGGTGGCCGTCGCCCGGCTCCTCATGGGCCCCTCGGGCTGCATCCAGGCCCCGCCCAACCTCGTCGACGACGAGTACGAGCGGCTGATCGGCGCCGGCATCGACGACTGGGGCGGGGTGTCCCCGCTGACCATCGACCACGTCAACCCCGAGCGGCCCTGGCCGCAGATCGACCAGCTCGCCGAGAAGTCCCGGGCCGCCGGTTTCGAACTCCGTGAACGCCTCTGCGTGTACCCGGAGTTCGTCCGCCGCGGCGAGCCCTGGCTGGACCCGCGGCTGCGTCCGCACGTGGCGGCGCTGGCCGACCCGGAGACCGGCCTCGCCCGCCCCGAGGCCCTGCCGCAGGGCCTGCCGTGGCAGGAGCCGGAAGAGGTCTTCGTGGCGTCCGGCCGCACCGACCTGCACTCCTCGATCGACAGCGAGGGCCGCAGCAGCGACCGCCGGGACGACTTCGACGAGGTGTACGGCGACTGGGCCGCCCTGCGCGAGGCCGCCGCCCCGGGCATGGCACCGGAGCGCATCGACACCGACGTACGACAGGCCCTGCGCACGGCGGCCGACGACCCGACGAAACTCACCGACGACGAGGCGCTGGCCCTGCTGCACGCGGACGGCCCGGCCCTGGACGCCCTCGCGCGGGTCGCCGACGACGTACGCAAGTCGGCCGTGGGCGACGACGTCACCTACATCGTCACCCGCAACATCAACTTCACCAACGTCTGCTACACGGGCTGCCGGTTCTGCGCCTTCGCCCAGCGCCGCACGGACGCCGACGCCTACACGCTCTCCCTCGACCAGGTCGCCGACCGGGCCCAGCAGGCCTGGGACGTCGGCGCGGTGGAGGTGTGCATGCAGGGCGGCATCCACCCGGACCTGCCCGGCACGGCGTACTTCGACATCGCGCGGGCAGTGAAGGAACGCGTCCCCGGCATGCACGTGCACGCCTTCTCGCCGATGGAGGTGGTCAACGGCGCGACCCGCACCGGCATGTCCGTCCGGGAGTGGCTGACCGCCGCGAAGGAGGCGGGCCTGGACACCATCCCGGGTACGGCCGCCGAGATCCTCGACGACGAGGTCCGCTGGATCCTGACCAAGGGCAAGCTGCCCGCGGCGGACTGGATCGACGTGGTGACGACGGCTCACGAGCTGGGCATCCGCTCGTCCTCGACGATGATGTACGGCCACGTCGACCAGCCCCGCCACTGGCTGGGCCATCTGCGCACCCTGGCCGGCATCCAGCAGCGCACGGGCGGCTTCACCGAGTTCGTGACGCTGCCGTTCGTGCACACCAACGCGCCGGTCTACCTGGCGGGGATCGCCCGGCCCGGCCCGACCATGCGGGACAACCGCGCGGTCACGGCCATGGCCCGGCTGCTGCTGCACCCGTACATCCCCAACATCCAGACCAGCTGGGTGAAGCTGGGCACCGAGGGCGCGGCCGAGATGCTCCGCTCGGGCGCCAACGACCTCGGCGGGACGCTCATGGAGGAGACCATCTCCCGGATGGCGGGCTCGTCGTACGGCTCGTACAAGTCGGTCAAGGACCTCATCGCGGTGGCCGACGCCGCGGGCCGTCCGGCGAAGCCCCGGAACACCCTGTACGGGGAGGTCCCGCAGGAGCGGCAGCGGGCGGCGCAGGCGTCGGACGGGCACCTGCCGGAGCTGCTGCCGGTGCTGGACTGAGCGGCTGACCGAGGCCGTCTACCGGCCCCCGGCGTCCGCCTGTTGCTGTGCCGTCAGGGCACGGTCGGGCGCGGCGCCGGGGCTCTTCGGCGGGGGGAGAGCCGCGCCCCGGCCCAGCCAGAGCAGGAGCAGGCCGAGCGTGCAGGCGATCGCCGGCCAGTAGACGTAGCGGAAGTCCGTCGCGGGCATGATCGGCAGATAGCCGAGGATGTAGGCCGCCGAGCTGATGCCCAGCGCCCGGACCGGCATCGAGAACCGGCCCCTGCCCGGACGGATGGCCAGCACCAGCGCGACGGCGAGCCAGAACCACCCGCGGAACAGCCACGGCACGTCCGTCACCATGCCGTTGACGTACGTGCCGAGCATGTCCTCCAGCCGGGGATGCGCCACCTCGATGCCCAGGTCGTTGCGGCTGACCCCCGCTTTGTACGGATCGTCGGTCTCGAACAGCAGAGTCGTGAAGAGCCGCAGCCGGTACTGGAGATAGTGCGGCACATGCCCGCTCATCTCGCGCAGCCACAGGGACGTGATCTCCGCCGAGTCCCCGCGCAGCCCGTCCGCCGGGCGTTCGTAGCAGGCCCAGTAGGCGTCCGACAGGGCCCCGACGCGCTCGCACTCCTGCGCGGAGGCCACGAGCCGGTCCCTGAGATCGGATGGCACGTCCGCCGTCCGGAGCTCGTCCACCTCCAGTACGTGGACCAGGTCGTCGAGCATGATCTGTGCGGCCTGTTCCGTCTCGAGAGGCCGCGCGAACAGGGAGATGGCGGCGGTCGGTACGACGAGGGCGGCCAGGAGTGCCGCCGTGCACGTCACCCACGTACGGCGCCCGGGAGCGCGCCACAGTGCGAGGACCAGCATGACGAAGACGGGGAGCGCGGCGAAGAAGGCGTTCTTGCGCACCAGCATGGCGTACGCGAGGAACAGCACGCCCAGCCCGAGCAGCCCCCACCGCACGGCGGGACGAGGAGTCCGGTCGTCCCGCAGCCGCAGCCCGGTGAGCGCGACCGCGCACGCGGCGAGCAGCGCGACCGCCGCGTGGACGTCCTTCCACACCACCCCGACGAACGTCAGCACGAAGGGAGCCAGTCCGAGGCCGAGTACGGCGAGCGAACCGCCGCGGCTCGCGGTCAGCTCCCAGACGCACCAGGCCAGCACCCAGAGCGCTCCCCAGAAGAGAACGGCCTGGAGGACGAGCATGGACGTGATCGAGCCGGTCACCGCGATGAGCGCGCGCCACACCAGGCTGAGTACGGGCGGGTGCCAGTCGGTCAGGCGCGTCGTCCCCTCGGCCTGACGGAGCTGGTCGAGGCTGTCGGGACTCAGGTAGCCGGGGTCGAACACGAGGATCGTGCCGAGGCAGCAGACCGCGGCGACGGCGGCCAGCCCCCAGACCCAGCGCTGAGCACGCGGCAACCATGGCATTCGTCCCATATGCCGGATGCTAACGGCTCAGGGTGTGACGAAGACGTAGCGCCGGTAGGCGTAGAAGCGGAACAGGGTCGCGAGCACCCAGCCGGTGATGCGGGCGGTGTTGTCGCTGAGCGCCGAGTCGAGCCCGAGCAGCTGCCGGGATGCGAAGACCGTGCCCGCGGTGATGGCGAGTCCGACGCCGTTCGCGACGAGGAACAGGGCCAGTTCGCGGGCCACCTTCTCGCGGTGCTGGTCGCGGTAGGTCCAGTAGCGGTTCCCGGCCCAGCTGAAGAGCGCGGCGGCGCCCGTCGCGACGACGGATGCCTGGACGGGAGAGCTCCCCATCGGCCCGCCCTGGGCGCCGCCGGGCAGGCCGAAGACCAGCAGGTTGTAGCCGCCGTTGTCCACGACGAAGGCCAGCGCCCCGACGAGTCCGAACTTGGCGGCCTCGCGCCAGATGCCCCGTACGGCATCACGGACGGAACGTGTCACAGAGGCGAGAACCGGCACAAAGCGAGAGTAGCCACCCGGCGCGCCCCCACCTCATGGACGCGCTCATATCGCATGATTTCCCCCATATGTGAAGTATGAATATTCGACACCGGCTCGGATGACTCGGATGACTCGGATGAGGAGTAGTGGGGAGTGGTCGTGGAACCGACGATCGCGTGTGTCGTGCCGTGCCACAACGAGGAGGCGGCCGTCGGCAAGGTGGTCCGCGACCTGCGCGCCGCCCTCCCCGAGGCCGTCGTCTACGTCTACGACAACGCCTCCACCGACCGCACCGTGGACGTCGCCCGCGCGGCGGGCGCGATCGTCCGGCAGGAGCCCCGCAAGGGCAAGGGCAACGTCATCCGCCGCGCCTTCGCCGACGTCGATGCCGACGCCCTGCTCATCATCGACGGCGACGACACCTACGACGCCACCCGCGCCCGGGACATGGTGGACTTGCTCTTCGAAGGGCCGTACGACCAGGTCGTCGGCGCCCGCCGGGTGACGGACGACGGCGCCTACCGGACCGGACACGCGGTCGGCAACAAGCTGCTCACCGGGGCTGTGCGGTCCCTGTTCGGCAACGACGTGACCGACATGCTCAGCGGCTACCGGGTCTTCTCGCGCCGCTTCGTGAAGTCCTTCCCGGCGCTGGCCCGGGAGTTCGAGACCGAGACCGAGATGACGATCCACGCCCTCCACCTCCGGCTCCCCACGGCGGAGGTGGTCGTGGACTACCGGGTCCGGCCCGCCGGCGGCGAGAGCAAGCTGCGCACCTACCGGGACGGCTGGCGCATCCTGCGGGTCATCCTCGACCTGGCACGCAGGGAGCGCCCGTCCCTCGTCCACACCGTGATCGCCGGCGTCCTGGCCCTGATCTCGGTCGTCCTCGGCATCCCCGTCATCGCCGAATTCGTCCGCACCGGCACGGTGCCCCGCGTCCCCACGGCGATCCTCGCCGCCGCGATCATGACTATCGCGGCGCTCGTCCTGCTCGTGGGCTACATCCTGGAGTCGCTCACGCACATGCGGCAGGAACAGACCCGCCTCGTGCACCTCGCCTACCCGGCCCCCGTCCGCACCCCGCGCCACACCGCCCACGGAGCCGGCACCGGCCCGGTCCCGGTCCGGAAAACCATGGACCGCCCCTAGGCCGCCTGGGGAAGAACGGGCTCGCAGTACGATGATCGGAACCCCCGTTCTGCGGGGTCCCGTGACTGAGGAGATGCGTGCCCGTGCCTGCCCGACTTCCTTCGTGGGCCTGGGTTACCGGGCTGACCGTGGGAGCGATAGCCGCGGTGACGGTCCTGGCCGTGCAGGCGGACCAGGGCCCGCACCCCACCGCCACCTCGGCCAAGCCGAGCACCTCGGCGTCGGCGGGCGCGCAGCCCACCCCCACCGCGTCCGTCCCGGCCCGGGTGCCCGACGGCTCGGGCACCGGCCGGCGCATCGTCTACTCCCTCGGCGAGAAGCGGGTGTGGCTGGTCGACGCGAGCGAGGCGACCCGCCGTACGTTCACCGTGTGGCCCGGCACGGTCAGCCCCGACCCGGGCAGCTACACGGTGTCGTCCCGCAACGAGGCCACGACCGGCTCGGACGGCGTCCGGATCGAGCACATCATGTACTTCGCCGCGAAGTCCGGCGTCTCCGTCGCCTTCTCCAACGCGGTCGACGGCGCCTCGCCGCCGCCCGCCGAATCCGGCGCCAAGACGGGCGGGGTCCGGATGCGGAAGGCGGACGGCACGGCACTGTGGGCGTTCGGCACGGTCGGTACGACGGTGACCGTGGTCAGGTAGTCGAGTCCGACTGCTTGGACGGCAGGTGGTTGACGATCAGCACCAGCCCGCTGAACAGGAACACGCGGGTGGCGGCGTCCAGGCCGTTCCAGCTCTTCGACTGCCACATGGAGAACCACTCACCACCGATCGCGATGAACCCGGCCCCGAACAGCAGCAGCACCATCAGCAGCCCGTAGGTGGACATCCGCCGCGCCTGCTGCTGATCACGTCTGGCCCACAGCCAGGTCCCGTATATGAGGACGAGCGCGGCGACGGTCTCCCAGACGATGATCAGGACGTAGGCCGTGTCCTGAAGTCCCGTACTGGTGACGGCCCGCCACATCAGGTCCTCGTCCTTGAACGTGGTGTCCATGGCGAGAACATGGCGGACGAACTGCTGGTTCGTGCCGAAGTCGGTGATGTTCCCGAACGCGACCAGCGCCATGTACAGCGCGACGGAGGCGGTGAGCAGCGCGGCGGCGAGAGGCAGCGCGCCGCGGCGTGAGGTGGAGGAGGTGGCCATGCCGATCATTCTTCCCGAGCGGCGGTCGCCGACGCGACACAATGACGGCGGAAGCGGCCGGCGAGGCGAGGGGGACGTACGGATGGCGCAGGCCAGGCCTTCGATGCAGGACCTGATACGGCAGCGGACCCGGGCCGGTTTCGTCGGCCGGGCCGCCGAACGGGCCCTGTTCCGCGCGAACTTCGACACTCCTCCGCAGGACGAACGCCACCGCTTCCGCTTCCACGTCCACGGCAACGCGGGCGTCGGAAAGACCTTCCTCCTGCGGGAGTTGGAACAGCTCGCCCGCGAACAGGGCGCGCTGACCGCGTACGTGGACGACAGCGCCGGCAGCGTGCCGGAGGTGATGGCGGAGATCAGCCGCCAGTTCGCCGCGCAGGGCCACCGGCTCAAGGAACTGAACCGCCTGCTCGCCGCCCACGACGAGCGCAGGCACGAGGCGGAACTGGCCGCGCTCGCCGCACTGGACGCGCAGGCGGAGGACGCGGGCCCGTCGGCGGGCGGGAGGGCGGTGGCCCGGGCCGGGATGGTCGCGATGGGGATGGTCCCGGTGGTGGGCCCCCTCGCGGGCATGCTCGACTCCGAGGAACTCGCGGGCGGAGTGGACCGGTTCCGGGAGAGGGTGCTGGCCCGCTTCCGCGACCACGAGGACGTGCGGCTGGTCCTCGCACCGGAGCAGGTGCTCACGCCGGTGCTTCTGCGCGAACTCTCGGAGGCCGCCGCCTCGGCTCCCTGGATCGCCCTCTTCCTCGACACGTACGAGCGGACGGGCCCGTACCTCGACCACTGGCTGCACGAGACGATGACCACCGACCGCCACGGTGCCATGCCGGCCACCACCGTCGTCGTCACGGCGGGCCAACGCCCCCTGGACACCGCCCTCTGGGGCGGCCTGAGCGATTTCGTGACGGACGTCCCGCTGTCCCCCTTCACCGAGGCGGAGGCGCGCGGTCTGCTGGCCGGCAAGGGCGTGACCGCCGAACCCGTCGTCGAGGAGGTCCTGCGCCTCACCGGCGGCCTCCCCGTCCTGGTCTCCACCCTCGCCGAATCCCGCCCCGCCGACCCGGACGACGTCGGCGACCCGAGCGCCACGGCGGTGGAACGCTTCCTGAAGTGGGAACGGGACCCGGCACGACGAGCGGCCGCACTGGCCTGCGCGCTGCCGAGATGGCTGGACGCGGACGTGTTCCGGGCGGTCACCGACTGCCCACCGGAGCAACTGGAGCCGCTCTACGCGTGGTTGCGGGGCATCCCGTTCGTCGGCGAGCGCGGCGGGGGACGCCTGCGCTACCACGACGTCGTACGGACACCGATGCTGCGCGCGGAACGCAGCCGGTCGCCCCGCGGGTGGGCCGAGCGGCAGCGGCGCCTGGCACGGACGTTCGGCGACTGGCGGGAGGAGACCGAAGCCGCCGGGGACGAGCCGTGGGCCGGCGAGACGTGGCGCAGCCTGCGCCTGGCCGAGGTGTACCACCTCCTCTGCGCGGGTGAGCGGGACGCGCTGCCGCAGGCGCTGCGGGACTTCGTCCACGCCTGCGACGCCGGTGCGGGCGTGGCCGCGCAGTGGGCGCGCCTGCTGGTGGACGCGGGACAGGACGCGGACACGGCGGCGGTGGCCGAGTGGGGCACCGGACTGACGGCAGCCCTCGACGCGGAGGGAGTCGTCGCCGCACTCGGCCTGCTCCTGCGCCGCGCGGTGCTCGACGCGCCGACCCAGGCCCGGGCCCGGGTCGTACGGGGTGACGAGCTGCGCGGCCGGGCCGCGTACCCGCAGGCCCTCGCCGAGTACGACCGGGCCGTCGCCCTGGATCCCGAGCTGGCCGTCGCCTACCGTCACCGGGCCGGGATCCGCAGGGAGCTGGGCGACGACGACGCCGCGCTCGCCGACCTGGACCGGGCCGTCGCGCTGGAGCCGGACAACTCCTGGTACGTCGCCCTGCGCGGCGAACACCACCGGCTTGCCCGGCACGACGCCGAGGCCGTCCGGGACCTGAGCGAAGCGATCCGCCTCGACGCGGCCAACGAGTTCGCCTGGGCCTCCCGGGGAGCCACGCACGAACGCCGCGGAGACCTGGACACCGCCCTTGCCGACCTGGGCCGGGCACTGGACCTCAAGCCGGACTACGCCTGGGCGCTCGCCCGCCGCGCCCGGGTCTGGCGCGGTCTGGGCGACCCCCGGCGCCAACTGGCCGACCTCGACCAGGCCCTCGCCCTGAACCCCGACTGGCCCTGGGCCCGCTGCGAACGCGGCGACGCGCTGCGCGCCGCGGGCCGCGACGAGGAGGCTGTCGCCGACTTCGACCGTGCGCTGTCCCTGGACCCCGACTACACCTCCGCGTACGCGAGCCGGGGCGCGTCTCTCGCCAACCTCGGCCGCCACGCGGAGGCCCTCGACGACCTGAACCGGGCGGTGGACCTCCGGCCGGGGTACGTCTGGGCGTTGTGCCGCCGCGCCGTCCTGCACGCGCTCATGGGTCGGTTCGAGAAGGCACGGTCCGATGCGGAAAAGGCCCGCGAACTGGACTCCGGGGCGCTGGAACGCCTATCGGACACCGACCGTGCGGCACTGAGGCCAGTCCTCAACGGGTGAGCGGCGTGCGAATCGGGCACAGCCCGCCGTAGCGCTTCGCAGGAGGCCGACGCCTTGCTCCGGGACTTCGCGGAGCCGGGCGAGGACCCCGGTACGTGACACGTCCCGCGCCAGGGAGTGCTGACCCTGCGCGGGACGGACGCGGTTGAGGCGGACGCCGGGGCTTCAGCGCCCCCCGCCGTCGAGGGCGGCGATCTCGCGGGTGGCATCGGCGACGGCCCGGAAGTCCTTCTTGAGGATCGCGCCGTGGTTGCCGGCGACCTTCGCGGCGATCCGGATGTTCGGATTCTGGGCGGTCACCGCGTCGAGGCCGGTGCGGATCCGTTCCTGTTCGTCACCGCGGCTGCCGAAGGACCTCCCCGAAGCGACCACGTACCGCACCGGGACGGTGATGCCGTCCAGCACCGGGCCCAGCTCGCGCTCCCGGGACAGCCTGCCGAGCTCGATGTTGCTCTCGGCCTGCTGCGCGGCGGTCATCCGCGGGGTCAGGCCCGTCGGGCGCAGCAGTGGCATGAACCAGCCCAGCCGCCGGAACAGCTTCCGGATCCGCTGCTCCATGGCCTCGTCCAGCCAGTCGTACGGGAACGCGCCGTCGACCAGGACCGCGCCCACGGCGCGCTCCGGATTCCGCTCGGCCCAGTGCGCCGCGACGACCGCTCCGTAGGACCAGCCGATCACCAGCGCCCGGTCCACACCCCTGGCCGCGAGAACGGCGTCGACGTCCCGGACGGCGGCCTCGAAGGAGTAGTCCGCCGAACGCTTCGACTTGCCCCGGGCCCGCTCGTCGAAGGTGATGTGCCGCCACCCCGTCCCCAGTTCGGCGATGACCCGCCGCCAGTACCCCTGGGTGGCGAACTGGCCGTTGAGGTAGACCACCGGGATCCCGGGACCGCCGGTGTCGGTGACGGCCAGGGCCGTGTCGTCCACCGGCACCATGCCGGTCCATGTCGAACCGGTCGCGGACATGCTGTGCTTCGTCATGTGTTCCCCCTGGTGGTGGGCTCGGCCGGACAGTTCTGGCGCTGCTCGTTTCAGAGGCTGCGGGCGGTGATGTCGCCGTGGGAGGTGGTGGCCCGGATGTCGAGTCCGGTGCTGCCGTCGTTCTTGAGGGAGTTGCTGACACGGCCGTAGCCGGTGTCCGCGTCCAGGGCGGCCGAGACGCCGGCGGCGGCGACGACCGAGATGTCACCGGACTGGGTGCGGAGCACGACCGTGCCGCCCAGGGCCTCGGCGATCCTGATGTCGCCCCTCGCGGTGCTGATCTCCGCGGGGCCGCCCAGCCGGCCGACCTCGACGTCGCCGTCGATCGCGGTGAGCCGGACGCTCGCGGCCTCGTCGATCTTGATCCCGCGGTACGCGCCCTCGAAGACGATGTCACCGAGCCGCCCGACGCCACGCAGCTCGGCGCTGTCGGCCTTGACCTCGACGCGGGAGCCGACGGGCAGCCGGACGGTGACCTCCACGGCTCCGGAAGGGCCGAGGAGCTGGTTGCCGGCGGCCGACGCCCTGACCCGCAGAACGCCGTCGGCGTAGGCGACGGTGGTCTGCTCGGCGGCCTTGGTGTCGCGGCCCTTGGAGGGGTCGGCGGGCAGGACCTCGACGGTGGTGTCGGCGCGGTCCGCGGCGATGAACTGGACGCGTCCGGCGGGGATGTCGAGGACGGCGGTGATCGGGGCGAGGGTGTCGAACTTCTGCATCGTGCTCTCCTCTGGCTCGTCGTTTCGAACAATGGAAAAGCTACGTTGCGTTCGGTGATTCGGCAACATGTTCATTGCGGGGATGCTCGTGTTTTAGCAGGTGGTAGCCGCATAATCGTTGCAATGGTTCAAGAGTCAAGGCAACGACCGTCGAGTGATCGTTGCAATGGATGGAAAGTGAACGCACTGCTGGAGGCCCACCGCCCCCGTTCGATTACAGTGCTGGCTGTCGTACGTGTGGACGGTCCCTGGGAGGTCAAGGTGGGTGCGACTGCCGGTGCCGTCTGGGGGCGTACGGAGCAGCAGGACTTTCGCAGCCGGGTGCGCGGCACGTTGCTCGGGGTGGCCGTCGGGGACGCGCTGGGCGCTCCCGTGGACGGGCTGGGGATCGACGGGATCAGGGAGGCGTACGGGGCGGAGGGGCTGGTCGATCTGGCCCCCGCCTTTGGCAGACGCGGTGCCGTCACCCATCTCACCCAGCTCACCCTGTTCTCCGTGGACGGGCTGATCCGGGCCCAGGTGCGGCGTGACACCGGCGCCTGGCACCCGCCCACCGACCTGCACCGGGCCTACCTGCGCTGGGCCGCCACCCAGCGGGACTGGGGGCCCGACCTGCGGCGCAAGGACGACGGGTGGCTCGCGCGGGAGGAGTGGCTGTACGCGCGCAGGGATCCGAGCCGTGCGCTGCTCCTGGGGCTCGCCGACGAGACCATGGGGACCCCCGAGGCGCCCAAGAACCCCGGTGAGCTCGGGCCCGAGGCCGCCGCCCGGTCCGCTCCCTTCGGGCTGCTCGTGGGCTGGGAGCCGCAGCTCGTTGCCCAGCTCGCGGTGGAGTGCGCGGCGCAGACCCACGGTCATCCCACGGCGTATGTCGCGGCGGGTGCGTACGCCGTGATCGTGCATGCCCTCGCCCTCGGGGAGAGTCTCGACGCTGCCGTGCAGCGCGGCTTCGCGCTGCTGGCCGCCCGGCCCGGGCACCAGCCCGTGTCGGACGCGCTCCAGCACGCGCTCGGTGCCGTACGGCAGGGGCTGCCCGGGCCCGAGCGCGTGGCGGAGCTGTGCGGGGCCGGTACGGCGGAGAGCCTCGTCGGTGCCGCCGTGTACTGCGCCCTCGTCGCCGCCGACGTCCGGCACGGACTGACCCTCGCCGTCAACCACGACGGGCCCTCCGCCGCCACCGGCGCCCTGACGGGCGGGTTGCTGGGGGCCCTGCACGGCGAGACGGCCCTCCCCCCGGCCTGGCTGGCCGAGCTGGAGGGCCGTCCCACGATCCTGGAGCTGGCCGACGACTTCGCCATGGAGATGACCCAGGGCCCGGCCCTGCACGGCCCGGCAGGCGCGTCCCCGGGGTGGCTGACGCGGTATCCCCGGGCGTGAACGGAAGGGCGACCACCCGCAGGGCGACCGCCCGCAGGACGGCCGCCCGCAGGACGGCCGCCGGGGCGTGAACCGAAGGGCGACCGCCCGCAGAGCGGCCGCCACGCAGAACTGCCGCCCAGCAGGACGGCCGCCGGGGCGTGAACGGAAGGGCGACCACCCGCAGGACGGCCGCCGGCAGGAAGGCGCCCGGCAGATCGGCTGCCCGGCGGGAAGGGCGCCCTTCAGGACGGCGCCCGGCAGGACGGGGCTCCGCAGATCGGCCCGCCCGCAGGCCGGCGTCCGCAGATCGGCTGCCCGGCAGGAAGACTACTGGCAGGAAGGGACTCCGCAGAGCGGCGTCCCGGCAGGACGGCGCCCGGCAGGACGGGTCCTCGCAGAGCGGCCTCCCGGCAGGACGGCGCCCGGCAGGACGGGTCTTCGCAGAGCGGCTGCCCGGCAGGACGGCCGCCCCACTGGACGGCCGTCCCCCGGCGTACGCGCCCCGCCGCTACTCCTTGCGCGCCGCCCCCACCACGCCGTCCGCCGCCCCGGCCGGTGTCGGGATCGCGGCCGCCGCCGCCCCGTCCCCGTCCGTGTTGATCTTCTCGATGAGCGCCAGCCGCTCCGGGGTGTCCTCCGGCTTGATGTAGCCGACGAGGATGTAGAGGACCAGCGACACCGCCAGCGGGATCGACACCTGGTACTGCAGCGGCACGCCGCCCTCGACGTTCCAGTTGATCGGGTAGTTCACCAGCCAGAACGCGAGCAGACCCATCGACCAGCTGACCAGGGCCGCCGTCGGGCCGGAGCGGCGGAACGCCCGCAGCAGGCCCAGCATCATCGGGATCGCCATCGGGCCCATCAGACCGGCCACCCACTTGATGACGACCGTGATGATGTCCTTGAACGCCGGGGAGTTGACCTGCGTCGCCGCCGCCATGGACAGACCGAGGAAGACGACCGTCGCGACCCGGGCGACCCGCAGGCCCTGGCTCTGGTTCCAGGCCCGGGCCCGTGCCCAGATCACCGGCGCGCAGTCCCGGGTGAACACGGCCGCGATGGCGTTGGCGTCCGAGGAGCACATGGCCATGGTGTGCGAGAAGAAGCCGACGATGACCAGGCCCAACAGGCCGTGGGGGAGGAGCTGTTCGGTCATCAGGGCGTAGGAGTCGGAGCCGTCGGCCTTCTGCGACTCGACCAGCAGCGGGGACATCCACATGGGGAAGAACAGCACCAGCGGCCAGACCAGCCAGAGGATCGCCGACAACCGGGCCGACCGCTCGGCCTCCTTGGCGTTGGGCGTGGCCATGTAGCGCTGGGCCTGGTTGAGCATGCCGCCGTTGTACTCGAAGAGCTTGATGAAGAGGAACGCGAGCAGGAAGACCGTGCCGTACGGACCGACCAGCGGCTTCTCGTGGCCCTGGAGCTCGGGGGAGTCCCAGACGCCGAAGAAGCCGCCGTGGTCGTCGAGGCGTACGAACACGGCCACGAACATCGCGATGCCGGCCAGCAACTGGATGATGAACTGGCCGAGTTCGGTCAGCGCGTCCGCCCACAGGCCGCCGATGGTGCAGTAGACCGCGGTGATGCCGCCGGTGATGAGGATGCCCTGGTTGAGGGAGATCCCGGTGAAGACGGACAGCAGCGTCGCGATCGCCGCCCACTTCGCGCCCACGTCCACGATCTTCAGCAGCATGCCGGACCAGGCCAGCGCCTGCTGGGTCTTCAGGTCGTAGCGGTTCTTCAGGTACTCCAGCGGGGAGGCCACATGGAGCCGCGAGCGGAGCCGGTTGATGCGCGGCGCGAACAGCTTCGACCCGATGGCGATGCCGAGGGCGATCGGGAAGGACCAGGTGACGAAGGACGTGACGCCGTAGGTGTAGGCGATGCCCGCGTACCCGGTGAACATCACCGCGCTGTAGCCCGACATGTGGTGCGAGATGCCGGAGAGCCACCACGGCATCTTGCCGCCGGCGGTGAAGAAGTCGCTGACGTTGTCCACACGTTTGTGCGACCAGACGCCGATCGCGACCATCACGGCGAAGTAGCCGATGAGCACGGCCCAGTCGAGACCGTTCATGAGTCCCCTTCCACGGGTGCGCCGCCAGGGTCAGGCATGTGAACTCTGGGTTCGGTGACGTGTGCACGGCAAGGAAGGGGAAGGTCAAGAGACCGTAAAAAAGTTCGGTGAGATGACTTGCGTTTATGTACGTGAACTGCGTCGTCTGGCTGGAAATCGCCCTCAGCGCATCAGCTCACCCGCGTTCACCAGCAGCGACTGGCCCGTGATCGCCCGCGCCCGGTCCGAGGCCAGGAACACCGTCGCGTCCGCCACGTCCGCATCCGTCGCCAGCTCCGGCAGCGCCATACGATCCGTCAGCCTGCCCAGCACCTCCGCCTCCGACACGCCCTCCGAGCCGGCGGCGAACCGCACGTACGCCCGCACCGGCGGGCCCCATATCCAGCCCGGCAGCACGGTGTTGACCCGGATCCGGTGCGGCCCCAGCTCCCGCGCCAGCGAGTACATCGCGCTCGTCAGCGCCCCCTTCGACGCCGCGTACGCCGCCTGCCGCACCTGCGAGGGAGCCGCCACGGCCGACTGCGTCCCGATGAACACGACGGACCCGCCGCCCTGTTTGAGCGACGGCAGACAGGCCCTGGTCATCCGCAGCGTGCCCAGCAGGTTCACGTCCAGGACACCGCGCCAGGTCTCGAAGTCCGCGTCCTCCAGGCCGCCGAAGCAACTGTCCAGCGCGGCCACGTGCACCACCGCGTCGATCCGCCCGAACCGCTCCCGCGCCAGCCCCGCCAGCGCCTCGCACTGCTCCTCGTCGGCGATGTCGGTCGCCCGGTACGCCGTGCGCGACCCGTCCGGATCGAGCTCGGCCGCCGTCTTCGCCAGGTTCGCCTCCGTGCGGGCCCCGAGCACGGCCCGCCCGCCGTCCCGTAAGACGGCCGCCGCGACCTGCCGCCCGAGCCCGGCCCCGACCCCCGACACGACGACCGTCTTCCCCGCGAGCAGTGACATCGAAGCCTCCCCGGAGCCTGGCGCATTATCTGACGGAGCGTCAGAGTATGAGCCAGCCGCCAAGAGAGGGGAAGGGCATGAGCGACGACACCCGCAGCGAGCCGTACGCCGAACTGGCCGCCGTCGGCCCCTACGGCACCCACCCCGGCCACGCCCTGATCACCATGGTCGAGCCGCACCCGGGCCACGAGTACGCCTACAACCGCTGGTACGAGGACGACCACTACTACGCCGGCGCGATGGCCATGCCCTGGATGTTCGCCGGCCGCCGCTGGGTGGCCACCCGGGACCTGCAACTCCTGCGCTACCCGGAGAAGTCGGCGATCGCCCAGCCCGTCACCACGGGCTGCTACCTGTCCACGTACTGGATCACCGACGGCCGCTACGACGACCACATGCGCTGGACGGTCGCCATCAACAAGCGTCTCAACCGCGACGGCCGCGTCTACCACGACCGCACCCACGTCCTCACGGCGTTCCAGGACCACGAGGCGACGGTCTACCGGGACGGGGCGGCGGGCCCGCGCGACGTCCACGCCCTCGACCACCCCTACGCCGGCCTGGTCCTCCAGGTGGTCGAGGCCGGCACCCCCGAGCAGCGCCCGCACCTGCTGGAGTGGCTGCGCTCCCGCCACCTGCCCAGGCGGCTCGCGGGCTCCCCGGCGGCCCTGGTGACCGTCTTCCGCCCGACCCCGCTCCCCGGCGACCGGATGACCTACGTCAAGCAGGTCGAGGGCGTCGACACCCGGCTGACCCTGCTGTGGTTCCTCCAGACGGATCCGCGCGAGTGCTGGGAGGCCTTCTTCACCGGCCTGGACACGGCCGTCGGCGAATCCGGCCTCGGGCGGGTCGAGCTGGTCGCGCCCTTCGTCCCGACGGTGCCGGGAACGGACCGGTACGTCGACCGGCTGCGCTGACGGCCCGCGTCGGTCAGCGCAGCTCCTCCGGGCACGGCGTACCCCGGGGCAGCTGGTAGGGCGCCGCCAGGTGGTAGGTGCCCGGCTTCGGCGCGACCAGCACCGTCCACCGGTCGCCGTCCTTGTCCTCCTCCGTCTCCGCCAGGCAGCCGTTGACGTTGACGAAGGTCCTCGGCTCGCCCTCGGGACGCTTCTCCGACTCCTCCGTCTCCTGCGGCGGCTTCAGGCTCTTGCCCTCGGCGTCGACGATGCTCAGCCACGGCGAGTACGGGATACGGACCAGGATCCGGCCCGCCTTCCTCACCTGGAGGATCATCTCGCCCTGCTCGGCCCGGTCGACGACCGCGTTCGGCCCGGCCATCGGGGTCGGATCGGTCACCTTGAACAGCTGCCAGTTCGCGTCGCCCCAGACCTGGGTCAGATACGGCAGTCCGCGCTGCACCAGCGCCCGCTCCCGCTGACCCCCGTCGCCGTCCGGTTCGTCCTTCGGCAGCACCACGTAGTGCACCGCCCAGCGCTTCAGCCACTCGTGGTAGTTGGCCGAGTTGAGCGTGTCGTCGTAGAAGAGGGGGTTGCGCTCCATGTCGGCCTGGCGGTTCCAGCCGCGCGCCAGGTTGACGTACGGGGCGAGCGCCGAGGCCTCGCGGTGGGAGCGGGCGGGGACGACTTCCACGCGGCCCTTCTCGGCGCCGACCTCCTGCAACTCGTTCACCAGCGGCGCCAGCTCGCGCGACCAGGACGCCGCCGGGGCCGTGTGCACGATGTCGTCGACCGTCTTGAAGCCGATCCACCCGGCGAAGCCGACGAGCGCGACGACGGCCGCGTACCACCTGCGGCTGCGCGGCACCGTGAACGGCAGCGCGGCGACCAGCGCCACCCCGGCGAACAGCATCGCCAGCCGCGTGATGTTCGACCCGATCTGGGAGCTGACCAGCCACACCAGCACGACGCCCAGCCCGTACACCGCGGCCGTCAGCCGGACCGTCCTCCAGTCCTCCGGCACCAGGACGAAGACGAGGACCGAGAACGCGAGCGGCAGCAGCACCGAACCGATCATCATCGGCTGCGTCCCCGAGAACGGGAACAGCCACGCCGACACCGCCACCACCGCACTCGGCGCCAGCCCCAGCGCCCACGCGCCCGGCCGCCGCTTCTGGAGGAACAGCGCCACCGCGACCAGACCCACGAACAGACCCGCGACCGGCGACGACATGGTGGCCAGCGCCGCCAGCGGCGCCGCGGACAGGGCCTTCGCCCAGCGCTTGTAACGCCACCGGTACGGCCAGCAGAACACGACCGCGACCGCGCCGAGCGCGAACATCATGCCCAGCCCGAAGGTCACCCGCCCGGACACCGCGTTGCAGAACAGCCCGAACACGCCCGCCAGCGACGCCCACAGGGGGTTGCGGACGGACCGGCTGCGCAGCAGGAGCAGCGTCAGCAGCCCGGCCGAGACCGTCCCCGCGATCATCATCGTCGTCCGCACGCCGAGCACCGACATCAGGTACGGCGACACCACGCTGTACGACACCGGGTGCATCCCGCCGTACCAGGCGAGGTTGTACGCCGAGTCCGGGTGCCGGCCGACGAACTCGGCCCAGGCGTCCTGCGCGGCCAGATCGCCGCCACTGTTCGCGAACGTGAAGAACCAGAGGACGTGGAGCGCTCCGGCGAGGCCCGTGACGGACAGGACCGGATGACGCAGCATGCGCTCACGCAGCGTCAGTACGAGGGTCCGCAGCCGGTCCTCACGACCGTCCTGGCTGCTGCCTTCCCCGGCTGCGGGCAGGCGTATTCGCGGGCCGGCGGATACCGGGCCCGGATCGGCGTCGTCGGCGCGTGTCGGCTCCGCAGTGGCCACTCGAAGGCACTCCCCGTGTCCCGTCTTCTGTTCTCGTCTTCTTTTCCCGGCCGTGCCCCGTTGGTCAGCGGTTCACGGCCGTGCCGCCGCGAGCGGCGGCCTGCCCGGTTCGCGACGCTAGCACGCACCCCGCCGGGCGGCGCCCGGACGGGACGTCACCGGCGGGGTGCGGGTCGCGTGCGGGCCGGCTCAGCCGAGGCGGGTGAGCTTGTCCGCGAAGCCCGGCTCCACGAGGTCCTTCTGGAGGGCGACCGGGACCTTGACCGCGTTGGTGCTGCCGTCACCGACGGTGAGCGTGCCCACCTTCGTGCCGGCCTTCGCCGTGTGCGGCAGCTCGTCCGCGGCGAACGTCAGCTTCACGGACAGGCCCGCCCAGCCGACCGCCGTGACGTCCTCGGTGACGGCGACCGGCGTACGGCCGCCGAGACCGTCGTCCGCGTACCCGACGACCGTGCCCTTCTTCAGGATCGTCGCCGACTCCAGCGCGCCCTGCGCGGCCTTGATCAGCTTGTCGCCCTCGTGCAGCGCGGCACCCAGGATGGTGTTGTCCGGTCCGCCGGCGGGCTGGCGGACGACGGCTCCGACGATCCGGCGGGTCTCACCGTTGACCTCTTTCCTCGCCGAGAAGACGAGGTTGCCGAGCGCCGAGGTGGTGGTGCCGGTCTTGATGCCGGTGACGTCGTTGTAGCCGACCAGGCGGTTCCAGTTGTCGTGCTTGGTGCCCTTGTAGTCGACGTACGACATCATCGCCGCGACCTCGCGGAAGGCGGGCTGCTCCATGGCCGCCTTGGCGAGCTTCACCTGGTCCACGGCCGTGGACACGGTGGTGTTGTTCAGGCCCGACGGGTCGGTGTACGTCGTGTTCTTCATGCCGAGGTCCTCGGCGGCGTCGTTCATCTTCTGCACGAACGCCTTCTCGGAACCCGCGTCCCAGCGGGCGAGCAGCCGCGCGACGTTGTTCGCGGAAGCGATCAGGATGCTCTCCAGGGCCTCCCGCTCGCTGATCTTGTCGCCCTTGGTGACGTCGACGGTGGACTCCTGGCCGGCGTCGGACTGGTCCTCGGCGGCCTGGTCGATCTCGATCTTCGGCCCGTCCTCACCGCTCTTGAGCGGGTGCTCGCGGAGGATCAGATAGGCGGTCATGACCTTGGCGACGCTCGCGATCGGCACGGGCTTCTGCTCGCCGGACGACCCGAACGTGCCGATGCCCTGCACGTCCAGCGCGGCCTGGCCCTTGGCCGGCCAGGGGATGTCGACCTTGCCGCCCTCGAAGGTGTAGCTGTCCTCGGCGGTGAGTTCGAGGGTGGGCGCCGGCAGGGGGCGCACGCTCTGCACGACGCCGAGGACGACCACCAGCAGCAGCACCAGGGGCGTCCAGATCTTCACCCGCCGCACGGCCGTCCGCAGCGGGGTGTCCGGCGGCGGCGGGGTGTTCGTCAGCTCGGCCAGCAGATCCAGCGGCGGCCGGGGCGGAAGGGGCTGCTGGGTGGTCCGCTCGGGGCCGACGGTGGGGACGGGGGCGGTGGCGTCGGCGGGGGCGGGAGCAGGCGGACTGGCCTGTCCGGCCTGTCCGGCCTGTGCGCCGGCCGCCGGCCTCCGCGTCGACGGATCGTCCAGCGGCTTGAGCGCGACGAACTTACTGGTCCGCTCGGCGTCCTTCTCGGGCGCGTCCTTGGCGTCCTTGGCGGCCCCGCCGAGCTTCAGCATGGTGGTGGGCTGGTCGACCGGGGGCCGCACGGCTTTGAAGACGGCGGTGGGCTGGTCGACGGAGGGCTCGGCGTCGCCCTTGTCGGTGTCGGTGTCGTCCGCGGGGGTGCTGTCCGCCGAGGCGGCCTCGGAATCGCCCGTGCCACCGGTGGCGGAACGGTCCGCCTCCGGCTCGTCGGCCTCTTCCCGCCCACCCCGGGCACCGGCACCGTCCTCGGCAGCCTCTCGGTCGTCCCGGGCGTCAGCGTCGGCCTCAGCGGGCTTCCCGGCCTTCTGGGCGTCCGTAACGGCCTCAGCGGCCTCGACGGGCTCTTCCGCCCTCTCAGCCGCCTCCTGGCCGTCCTCGGAGCCCTTGTCGGCGCCCTTGGCCGCCGCAGGCTCCGCGTCCTGGTCGGCCGACGCGACCCACGCGGCCACGGCATCCCGCAGCCGCCCGTCACTGGCGGCGGCGTCGCCCCCGCGCTCGGTGGAGCCGGAGGACTCGCCGGGCTCGGAATCACCGGCGGAGCCGGAGGCCTGGTCGGTGCCGGAGGAGTCGGCGAGCTCGGAATCACGGGCGGAGCCGGAGGCCTCGTCGGTGTCGGAGGGCTCGGCGGAAGCCGAATCCCCGGCCGTCGGCGAAGACCCGCCGGAGCCCTTCACAGGCTCGTCCGCAGACTCCCCGGACGCGTCGCCCGCCGCGCTCTCGTCGCCGGCGCCGCTCGCACCTTGCTCGGCGTCGGCCGCGCCCGCGTCACCGGCGTCCTGCTCGGCGTCAGTCGCCGAGTCTGCCTCGTCAGAGTCGCGCCCGGCGTCCGCCGACGTCTCCCCGCCGCCCGCGTCGCTCTCGTCCCGCTCGGCGTCGGCCGCGCCCGCGGCATCCGCGTTACCGGCGTCCCGGTCGGCGTCAGCCGCTGAGTCCGCCTGGCCCGCGTCCCGCTCGGCGTCCGCCGTGCCCGCCGCGCCGGCGTCCTGCTCGGCGTCAGCCGCCGAGTCTGCCTCGTCCGAGTCGCGCCCGGCGTCCGCCGCGCCCGCGCCGGCGTCACCGGCGTCCCGGTCGGCGTCAGCCGCTGAGTCCGCCTGGCCCGCGTCCCGCTCGGCGCCCGCGTCACTCACGCCCTGCTCGGTGTCAGCCGTGCCCGCCGCGCCGGCGTCCTGCTCGGCGTCAGTCGCCGAGTCGGCCTCGTCCGAGTCGCGCCCGGCGTCCGCCGGCGTCTCCTCGGCGCCCGCGTCGCTCTCGTCCTGCTCGGCGTCGGCCGTGCCCGTGGCATCGGCGTTACCGGTGTCCCGGTCGGCGTCAGCCGCCGAGTCGGTCTGGCCCGTGTCCCGCTCGGTGTCCGCCTCGCTCACACCCTGCTCGGTGTCAGCCGTGCCCGTGGCACCGGCGTCGCCGGCGACCCGCCCGGCGTCCGTCGCCGAGTCCGGCTTCTCGCCCTCGTCCGGCTCGGCGTCAGCCGCTCGCTCGGCCGGCTGTTCCGCCGTGCGGGTGGAGAGCACGCGGGTCGCCGTGTCGGCGCCGCCGCGCTTCGCGGACCTCTCCGTGTCCCGGGCCACCGCGAGGCGCGGGTCACGCTTGGGTGGGGCCTCGCTCCTGGCCTCGGGAACCGGACTCGCGCTCCCCGACGTCGGTTCTGCCGACGACTCGCGCTGCTTCGACCTGTCGGGGGACTCGCCCGCCACCGATGCCTCCTCCTCGCGCCGCACTCCCCGCGTGCGCGTACCGAACCGTGAACCGCCGCCCGTGACACCGCTCCCCGGCGCTGTCCGAACCATGTACCAGTGTCCTGTGCGCGGGCTGAACCCATCCGGTAGACGAGAACGACATACCTACTGGTTCCACTACGAACCGGTCACGCACCCTCGACAGACCAATGTGAGAGGGGTCACCCTGTCATTCATCCACGCGGGGAGGCATGGATGGGCAGGAGCCGCAGAACACTTCCGGAGGAGCTTCTGCTGCTGGCATTGGACCCGACCACGGGTACCACTGCGCAGCCGCAGTCGCTCGACCTCGGTCTGGCCGGAGCACAGCTAGTGGAGCTGGCACTGGCCGGACGGATAGCCCCAGACGGGGATCGTATCGCCGTGGTTGTACCACGGCCGACTGGAGACCCAACGTTGGACTGCGCGTTGGAGTTGCTGCGTAGGCGCGGCGCTCCCGTGCGGGCAGTGAACTGGATTGGCGGGCCGCGTCTCGGGCTCCGCCAGACCTACCTCTCGCATCTCGAGCGGTGCGGCATGGTGCATGCCGTGGCCGGTCAGATGTGCGGGGTGCTGCCGACGACTCGCTACCAGGCGACGGACAACGAGATCAGCCGGGAGATCAGGGCCCGGCTGGACTCGGCGATCCGCACCGGCGTACCGCCGGACCCGCGGACCGCCGCGCTCGCCGCACTGGCACACGCGGTCGGCCTCGGCAAGCACCTGTACCCGGGTAACGAGGGACGTTCGTCCCGCTCCCGGCTGCGGGACCTGATCAGGCACGACCCCATGGGCGGTCTCGTCGCGCACGCCGTGATGGACGTCCAGAACGGCGTGGCGGCGCAGCCGCGCCGCAGCCCGGCCCCGCCCGGCCGTCAGGCCGCCGGCGGAGCCAGGCCCGCAGCGGAACCCGCCCGAGGCGTTCCGATGCAGCCGCGCCACGGAAGCATGGCGCGGGCCGTGGCGCACTGAGCCGCAGCACCACGCACCACCCGAGAACCCGGTCACGGGAGCCGCTGTCCGAGCGGGGCGGGGAGAGCACACACTCTCCCCGCCCCGCTCGGCGTGCCCTGGGCCGAACTGGCGTGTACCCGTCGCATATCCACCGTTTCCCAGCGGTAGCAGGCACCTTGGTGGCAGTCTGCTCAACAGCAGATACGCAAAGTAGAGGCACGCAGCCGGAGGTGCACGTCCCGTGGCGTCCAATGTCAATCCCACCGTCAGGCGGCGCCGGCTGGGCCAGGAGCTCCGCAGGCTCCGTGAGCTCAAGGGCATGACGGCCGAAGAGGTCGCCGAGCGGCTGCTGGTGTCGCAGTCGAAGATCAGCCGGCTGGAGAACGGCCGGCGCAGCATCAGCCAGCGCGACGTCCGGGACCTGTGCGGGGTCTACGAGGTCGAGGACCAGCGGATCGTCGACTCGCTGATGCAGATGGCCAAGGACTCCCGGCAGCAGGGCTGGTGGCACGCCTTCGGGGACATCCCGTACAGCGTCTACATCGGCCTGGAGACGGACGCCGAGTCGCTCAGGGTCTACGAACCCCAGATCATCACCGGCCTGTTGCAGACGCGTGCGTACGCCGAGGCCATCATCCGGGGCGGCTCGCCCGAGGCCTCGGAGGCGGACAACGACAAGCGCGTCGAGGTCCGGCTGCGCCGGCAGGGCCGTATCACCGCCGAGACGGACCCGCTGCGGCTGTGGGTGGTCCTGGACGAGGCGTCCCTGCACCGGATCGTCGGGAGCCGGCAGGTGATGCGCGAGCAGCTGGAGCACCTCATCGAGATGTCGCAGCTGCCCCACATCACCGTGCAGGTACTGCCGTTCGAGGTGGGCGCGCACGCCGGCATCAACGGCCAGTACTCGATCCTGGAGTTCGCCGACGCGGCCGACTCCAGCGTGGTGTACATCGAGGGCGTGACCAGCGACCTGTACCTGGAGAAGCCGCTCGACGTGCAGAAGTACACGGTCATGTACGAGCACCTGCGCGCGCAGTCGCTGAACGTGGACCAGTCGCGGCAGCTCATCGAGCGCCGGGCGAAGGAGTACGCCCGCTGACCGTCCGTGAGGCAGGACCTACCGGACCTTCCGGCCGGCAAAGCGCGGGATGCTACACCCCTGACACGCCTGACTGGAAGTCTCCCCTGGAATATGCCATCCGGTCGAGTGAATGACTGCTCCGAACGAGGATGTTGGCGAGTAGCGTCGATCACGCCAACCACCAGCACGGGTTGGCGTAAACGCAACTTGCTACGGAGCGAACATGGCAATTCGTCTGGGCGCCACGGAAACGTGGACGACGTCCTCCTACACCAACAACAACGGCGCCTGTGTGATGGTCAGGTCGACCGTCGAAGAGGCCCTGGAACTCGGGGACACCAAGATCCCCGAGGGTCCCAAGCTGGCGTTTCCCGCCGATGCGTGGAGCGCCTTCGTGGCCTCGGTCAAGGCCTGAGCCACCGCTCACAACAGCACAAGCACCACCCGAAGAGCCCTCTCGACCAGCCTCGCCGTCCTTGCCGAGAGGGCTCCGCTTGTGCCCGCGGGCCTCCGAGGGCGATCAGCTCACCGGGAACGCCACATCACACACCGGGTCCTCGGCTCCCGCCGCCTCCCAGTCCGCGAAGTACAGCTCCCGGCACGGACCGGTCGCGGTCAGCCCCTCCGCAGCCATCCACTCCTCCACCGCCTCGAACGCGGCCAGGATCTGCGGGTGCGCCACCTGCGCCTTGGTGATCCGGGTGTACGCCAGCCGCTGAGCCGGCTCCACCCGCACGGCCGTCTCCCAGGCTCGCCGGTGCCGTTCCGCCCAGGCCCGTGCAGCCGCCTCGTCGGCGACCGGCACGCACGCCTCGGCGGGGCCGTCGCTCTCCATCGACACCTCGGCGTGGTAGGCGACGTACGGCACGCCGCTCACGCCCCCGCACTCCCGGGCCGCCGCCTCCAGCCGGCCCAGTGAAGCGCCGATCCACGCGGGCAGCTCGTCCGCCAGCGTGTGCCGCTTCTCGGTGATCACCACCTGCTCGGGCACGTCCACCGTCTCGATCGCGAACCTCTGGTACATCTCGGAGCTCCTCCCCGACAGTCGTCCACGGAGGTACTCGGCGAGCGTCCGCTGCCCCGCCACCCGCGCCTCGACGTCCGCCCAGTACGTGCCGAGCAGCTCGGCCGCCGTCGGCCCGTCGCCCGCCGCGACCACCTCGGCGATCCGGGCGAGCGGCATGTCCAGCTGCCGCAGCATCGCCACGAGCCGGGCCCGTTCGACCTGGCCGGCGCGGTAGTAGCGGTAGCCGGTGGCCTCGTCGACGTGCGCCGGGGACAGCAGCCCCAGCCGGTCGTACAGCCGCAGGGCCTTGGCCGACAGCCGGGCGCGCGCGGCGAACGCCCCGATGGTGAGCAGGTCACGGTCCGGTACGTCCACCACGGCATCCTCCGTCACCGGGCGGCTCTTCCGCCCGATGACGAGGACGCTCGGCCCTGCCCCAGGGGCAAGGTCAACCGGGGCGGTGTCAGGCCAGCTGGGACTCGATCGCCGCCACGACCTCCGTCGCCTCCGGCTCGGTCTGCGGGGAGAAACGGGCGACGACGGTGCCGTCCCGGCCGATCAGGAACTTCTCGAAGTTCCAGCGGATGTCCCCGCTGTGCCCCTCGGCGTCGGCGAAGCCGGTCAGGCGGTCGTACAGCGGGTGCCGGTTCTCGCCGTTGACCTCGACCTTCTCGGTCATCGGGAAGGTCACGCCGTAGGTCGCCGAGCAGAACTCGGCGATCTCCTCGGCGCTGCCGGGCTCCTGCCCGAGGAACTGGTTGCAGGGCACGCCGAGGACGGTGAAGCCACGCTCGGCATAGCGCTCGTGGAGCTTCTCCAGCCCGTTGTACTGCGGGGTCAGGCCGCACTTGGAGGCCACGTTCACCACGAGCACCGTCTTGCCCGCGTACTGGGACAGGTCGGCGGAACCGCCCTGGAGGGCACCGATCTCGACGTCGAGGGGAGAGGAACCGTTGCTAGTCGTCATGAGCGGATGCTAACTCCGGCGGGTGCCGGGCCCGCCGGTTCCGGCCTCCACCAGCACCTGGCCGGCCGCCGTCCGCGCGTACAGCACCGACCGGCCCGCCCGGGCCCGTTCCACCAGGCCCGCGTCCAGCAGGACCCGCAGATGCCGCCCGACCGAGCCGAGGCCCTGGCCCGTCACGGCGACCAGCTGACTCGTGCTCAGCGGGGTGTCCAGCAGGACGAGGACACGGGCCCGGGCGGTGCCGAGCAGGGCGGCGAGGCTCGCGGGTACCGGCCTGCCACCGGTGTCAGCGAGGACGCCCGCGCAGGGGTAGACGAGCGCGTACCGGTCGGTGCCCTCCCACGACACCCAGCCGACGCGCTGCGGGGTGACCGGCACGAACACCAGCTCCGCGCCGGAGATCTCCCGCGGCGGATACTCGTGCGCGTTGACCTGCAGCCGGTTCTCACCGAGCCACCGCGTGCCCGGCCGCAGCGCGTCCAGCGCGGCCGCCCAGCCGCCCCGGCCCACCTGCGCGGTCCGGGTGGCGACATCGGCCTCGAGTACCCGCCGGCGGCGGGGCCAGTACGGGCGCACTGCCTCCTCCCAGAGGTACGCCAGGAGCCCGGCGGCGCGTTCGGGCAGGTCGTCGCGGTCCAGCCGGGGCGGGAGCGGACCGCGCAGGGACACGGTGAGATGGTCGCGGGCGGCGTCGGGGGAGGCCTCCCGGACCCGTGCGACCTCGTCCGCGAAGCTCTCCCCGGCACGCGGGGTCGGCGTGAGGAAGTCGGCGATCCACTCCGGACCGAGCCCGGAGCGCACGAGCAGCGCGGTGACCGGATCCTCCGCGAGCCGGCGCCGGTAGGCGGGCAGGTGGGTGTCGAGCCAGCGCCGTTCGCCGGGGTGCGTGGCCACACCGGTGTGCAGCAGCCGCAGACTCGCGAAGGTCTCGGCGAGCGGGGAGAGGACGAACCGGCTTCCCGCGAGGGTGTCGGCGTTGACCTGCCACCAGCCCATGAACCGCCCCCGGCCACGATGTTTCGCTCCTGCGCGAAACAATAACCACGCCGTCCGGGCCGGCCGGAGACTCCGGCCATGCGCAGCTACCGCGAACTGTTCCGTACCCCCGAGTTCACCCCGTTCTTCCTGGCCGCGTCGGCGCAGACGGTCGCCGAGACGATGGGCGGACTGGCGCTGGGCACCCTGGTGTACCGGGCGACCGAGTCGCCGCTGCTGTCCGCGGTGAGCATGTTCGGCTCGTCGCTGGTGCAGGTGCTGGGTGCGACGCTCCTGCTCTCGGCGGCCGACCGGCTGCCCCCGCGCGCGGCCCTCACGGCCCTGCCCCTCCTCTTCGCTGCGGGCACGGCGGCCCTGGCCCTGCCCGGCTTACCGATCTGGGCCCTCTTCGTGATCGTCCTGGCCATGGGGCTGGCGAAGTCGGTGGGCGGGGGCGTGCGCTGGGGTCTGCTGAACGAGATCCTCTCCAAGGACGGCTATCTGCTGGGCCGCTCGGTCTTCAACATGATGAGCGGTCTCATGCAGATCGCCGGATACGCGACCGGCGGCGCGCTCGTGGCCCTGCTGTCCCCGCGGGCCTCCCTGCTGGCATCGGCCGCCCTCTATCTGCTGGCGGCCGCGGTCGTCCACCTCGGCCTGACCGGCCGCCCACCCCGCACGGCCGGCCGGCCCTCGGTGTCGGCGACGTGGCGGACCAACGCCCTGCTCTGGTCGTCCGCACCCCGCCGCCAGGTCTATCTGGCCCTCTGGATCCCCAACGGCCTGGTCGTCGGCTGCGAATCCCTCTACGTCTCCTACGCCCCCGACTCCGCCGGCACCCTGTTCGCCTGCGCCGCGCTCGGCATGCTGGCCGGGGACGTCCTGGTGGGCCGCCTGGTCCCACCGCGCCTGCGCCCCCGCCTGGGCTTCCCGCTCCTGCTGCTCCTGGCCGCCCCGTACGTGCCCTTCCTGCTCCACCCCCCGCTGCCGCTCGCGGCGGCCGCCGTCACACTGGCCTCGGTCGGCTTCGGCGCGAGCCTCGTCCAGCAGGAGCGGCTGGTGGCCCTGACGCCCGGCACCCTCACGGGCCACGCCCTGGGCCTGCACTCGGCAGGCATGCTCACGATGCAGGGCGTGGCAGCGACACTCGCGGGCTCGGTGGCCCAACTGACCTCCCCGGCGGGGGCGATGACGGCGATGGCGACGGTCTCGGCCGGGGTGACGCTGGCGCTGATGACGGCGGGAAGGCGGGAGCGGCGGGCGATGGCGGCGGTGTCAGGACCGTGAACTGCTTCGGTGGCCGGTCCGCTGCTCGGCCTCCACGAACACCTCGGGAACCTCGTTGTCGGCGACGACCCGCGACAGCAGGACGGCCAGCCGCTCCCGCTCGGTGCCGCTCAGCCCGGACGGGAGGGCCTCCATCCGGCGGCAGGTCTCGGCGTAGAACTTCTCGGCGAGCGCGGCGCCTTCCTCCGTCAGCCCCACCCGAACGGCCCGTCCGTCGCGCGGGTCGGCCTCCCGCCGCACCAGCCCGCGCCGCACCGTCCGGTCCACGAGCCCGGTCAGACTCGACTTCGCCAGCCCGAGCATCTCGCCGAGCTCGCCCATCCCGTACGGCTGCGGCATCAGCACGCAGAGCAGTTGCCCCTGCTGCGGTGTCAGTCCGTACGTCCGGCTGGCCTCCGCGTACACACCGTCCACCAGGAACGCCGCCCGCACGAGCGCGGCGACCACCCCCACCTGCCCGGTTGCCCCTTTCCCCATCCGGTCAGGGTACCGACCGGTCAGTCCCCGTGCGGGTCACTCCTCGTCCGGGGCGCTCTCGTCCGGGGCACCGCCCTCGATGAGCCGTTCCGCGATGTCGTCGGCCCACTCCTGGGCCCAGCGGCGGAGTCCGGCGACGGACTCGGCGTCGAGGCCGTGGGCGGTGAACGCGCGGTCATCGAGCCAGTCCGTGCCGGTCAGCCGGGCCTGGAGGTCGGTGAGGTCGAAGGGCTCGGTGGCGTGCCGGCGGCCGAGTTCCTCCAGTTCGGGGTGGCTCCAGCGGGCCGAGGCGGCGTGGACGTCGACCAGGTCGCGGGCGAGTCCACGGTCGGCCAGGTCCCGCACCCGGGTGCCGACGAGGTCGTCGAGGGAGAGGGCCGGTCCGAGCCCGGTCGTCACGGGCGGGCGCCACAGCACTTCCTTGCGGATGCCTGCCTCGTACTCCGCACCGGTCGCCGCGTCGGTGACGAGGAACTGGGCGGACAGCGGATCGCTCTCCAGCGTCTGCACGAGCCAGCCGCGCGCCACCAGCCCCGTCCGGACGGTGCCGGCGATGCCGTCCATCCCGGCGGGGTGCTCGGTGGCGACGTCCACGTCCCGGCCGCCCCGCCGCACCAGCCCGTGCGCCAGCACGGCGTACCCGCCCGCGAGGACGAGGCCGTACGCCTCACCCACCGCGAGAAGATCACTGATGAGCCGCCGGACCGGCTCGGGGGCGGGGGGCGGTGCGGACATGTCCTGATTATCGCGTGGGGGATCATCAGGGCAAAGGATCTCTTACGGCTTGCGGCCAACGCCGCAGTAGGCGTCCACACCGGCGGCGTCGACATCGGCGGGCTCCGCCCGCCACTCCGGCACCCGTACCACTCCCGGCTCCACCAGCTCCAGCCCGTCGAAGAACCCGGCGATCTCGGCAACCGGACGGACGTGATACGGCACGGCCCCGCTCGCGTTGTAGGCCTCCGACGCGGCGATCATGCCCTCGCTCGTCGCGGTGCTGTCGCTGATCACCAGGTGGCTGCCGGCCGGCAGCCCGGCCATGAGCCGCCGCACGAGCTCCCGCGCCTGCTCGTGGTCGGCGACATGCCCCAGCGTGTTGAGGATCATCAGGCCGACCGGCCGGGACAGGTCGAGCGTGCCCGCGGCGGCCTCCAGGACCGCCTCCGGGTCGTACAGGTCTGCGTCCAGATAGGCGGTCCTGCCCTCGGGCGTACTGGTGAGCAGGGCGTTGGCATGGGCCAGCACGATGGGGTCGTTGTCGACGTACACGATCCGGGAGTCCGGTGCCACGCGCTGGGCGACCTCGTGCGTGTTGTCGGCGGTCGGCAGCCCGGTGCCGACGTCCAGGAACTGCCGCACACCCTGCTCGACGGCCAGGTACCGGACGGCCCGGCCCAGGAACCGGCGGCTCGTGACCGCCACGTCGACCAGGCCCGGGAAGATCGACTTGATCTGGTCGCCGATCTCGCGGTCGACCTCGTAGTTGTCCTTGCCGCCGACGAAGTAGTTCCAGAAGCGGGCCGAGTGCGGCTTGGACGTGTCGATACGGGCACGCAGGCTGTCGTCGAGCATGGCGGGGCCTCCTGGGGGGTGGGGAAGGGGACCGGTCCACCAACCTAGGTGAACTCCCTGAGGGGATACGGATGTTGTCCGGCCCGCCACCGGGTCACCGTGGGGTTTCGGCCAACGGGCCGTCCGGTGTTGCCCGGGAGGCGCGATGGCGCTTGAGGCCATCGCGCCGTTCGCTCAGCCGGGTGCCACCGCGCGGCCCGTCCGGGGCGAGATCATGCCCGCGCACAGGCCCCGGGACGCCAGTACCCGGGCGATGCCGGGGATCGCTGCGAGGGTGTTGGCTGACCAGTCGTGCAGGAGGATGGTCCGGCCGTCGGTGAGGCGGCCGGCGGCCTGGACGATCGCTTCCGTGCTCGCGCCGTTCCAGTCCTGGGAGTCGACGTCCCAGATGATCTGGGTCAGGCCGTGGCGGGCCGCGACCGACTTGACCGTCGCGTTGGTCTCGCCGTACGGGGGGCGGAACAGTTTCGGTGTGCCGCCTCCCGCGTTGGCGATCGCCTGCTGGGTCCGGGAGATCTCGGAGTCGATCCCGGCCTGGCTCAGGCCGGTCAGGTGCGGGTGGGTGTAGCTGTGGTTGCCGATCCACATGCCGGCGGCCACCTGGGCCCGGACCAGGGACGGGTTGGCGGCGGCGTACTGGCCCTGGTTGAACATCGTGGCCCGCAGCCCGTTCCTGCGGAGCGCGTCGAGCAGGCCGGCCGTGTTGCCGGACGGGCCGTCGTCGAAGGTGAGACCGACGTATCCGCTGCAGGCGGCGGCCCGGGACGGGGTGGCGGTGGCGGCCGTCGTGGTGGCCGTGAGGGTGGCGGCTGCGGCCGTCGCGAGGACGGTCAGCCTCGTGAGCAGCGTGCGGAACGAGGACCTCGGCGTGGCTGCCATGGTCAGCGCACCGTGATGCTGGAGCTGCCGCTGCTCTGGTAACCCTCGGTCGCCATGATCATGTAGTACTTGAAGTTGCCCATGGGCATGCCGGCCCGGGCCCAGGCGTCGAAGTGGTTGCCGGCCGTGATGGTGCCGCCCGTCCTCTTGGACTGCCGGACGCTCCAGTACTGGTCGAAGGTCCGGACACCCTCGACGGACGGGGCGTTGTACCGGGTCGTCTTGTAGATGTCGTACGTGCCGCCGTCGCTGGTGACGGTGCCCTTGTACTGGCCCGTGGGACGGTAGGTGCCCCAGTTGTCGACGATGTAGTACTCGACCAGCGGGTTCGCCGTCCAGCCGTAGAGGGTCAGGTAGGCGTTGCCGGACGGGTTGAACGTGCCGGAGTAGTTCACGGTGCGGCGGGCACCGTTGCTCCAGCCCTTGCCGGCGACGAAGTTGCCGGTGTTCCGCCACGAGGTGCTGTACTTGCCGCCGGAGGACAGGGTCATGGAGACCGTGCCCGGGGCGTCGGTCCAGAAGGAGTAGAAGTAGCCGTTGTCGGTGCCGGTCTTGTTGCTGGTGACGACCGTGTCGGCGTGGGCGGTGCCCGGCATGCCGATGGTGGCGAACGCGACCAGCAGCATGGTGCATGCGCTGCTGATGAGCAGCCGTAAACGGCTCGATGACTTCTTCATGGGGGTGCTTCCTCCTCGTCCTTGTGGGGGTCGGTCGATGGGGAGCTGTGTCATCGGGAGTGTTGGCCGGGCCCTGTCAACTGTCAATGGTTTCGGTGCGAGTTGCGAAATATTCGTTGGCTGTCGGGGCGTGGCGTAGGGTATTTCCCCAGTTCAACCGGTCATTGGCGGCTGGGTGGGTTGCCGGGGTGGTGAGCGCCTTGCCCTTCTGGCGCGGAGAGTGTGGCTCCGGTACTCGAATGTTTCGCATCGTTTCCGGATCAGGCAGCCGGCCAGGTCCATCGCGTCTTCCATGCCTGGATCCGGTTCCGGGAATTACCGCGAATGAATGCGAGAACGTGAGTCACGTCAATGGTTCGGCGGCATTTGAGGGCTGGCTGAAAACCGCCAATAAGGGGCGGAAATTCCGATGTATTCTCCGCGAATGACAGCTACGTCTCCCGCGACGCCCCCCACCCCGTCCGTCACGGACGCTGAGTGCCTCGCGCTCACCCGCAGTCTGCGCCGCAGGGGAACGCTCGTGCTCTCTGTGTTCGCCCTGGTGTGGGCCGTCGCGGCGGCCTCCGGGACGGGCTCGGCCACGGACGCCGCCCCGCTGGGTATCGAGGTGGCGGCGCTTGCGCTCACGGCGGCGGCGATCTACCTGGGGTACCGCAAGAGCGCCTCGCCCTCGTCCCGCATGGTGAGCCTGCCGGCGAACTGGGCGCGCGGCGTGGGCGTAGTCAACTCCGTGGAGCTGGTGGCCATCTTCGCCGTCATCGCCGTGTCCAACGCCTCGGGCCACCCCGAGGCCGCCCCCGCGGGCATCGCCCTCGTCGTGGGACTGCACTTCTTTCCGCTCGCCCGGCTGTACGACCAGTGGCAGTACCGGTGGACGGCGGCGCTGCTGACGGCCGTCGCGGTCGCCGGCTTCGTCCTCGTCGCGGCCGGCCTGGCGAGCGAGACCGTGCGGATCGTGGTCGGCCTGGGCAGCGCGGTGGTGCTGTGGGGCTCTTCGTACCACCTGGCCGTGCGCGGCTGACGCCGCCTGCAGCCTGAGCGCACATGTGGGCCGTGCGACTACAGCCGAAGCAACGGGACGGGCTGAGCGGTCCCGCGCTCGGGCGACTCTCGAGCCGGTCCCGCCCGTCCGTGCGGCTCCTCAGGTTCTCTCTGCTGAGCTGAGAGCCGCCATTCTGCCTCGTGGGCTCAACGGAATCCGCGATGCCTGAGCCGCCCGTGGTTGCAGTTGCCACAGGCACCGGATACGCCTTCGTAGCCGGTGCAACCGCAGAGGAGGCAGGATGTAGCGTCTTCGTCGAAGTGCAAGCCGCTGGCCGCCAGCCGTGCCGTAGCGGCTTCTTGGACGCTGTGTATCTGCTGATCAAGCTTCGCGAAGTCAGCTTGATTCTCAGCGTAGGCCCTTTCCTGAGCTTCTGTCAGGGTTGCGCCGCTCTCCGGTTGCATGATCCCTCCCGGCGAGGAGTGAGGGCGTTCTGTTCTTCCAATCATCCTCCGACGGCTGGAGCGGCGCATGTCCACGTGGCGGCCCTTCAGCCATGCTCGCGCTTCCAGTCAGCGCCAGCGGGGTGTCCTCATTCCAGCGGTCCAAGTAAAAGGCGAAAGTCTGGGTGACGTCGTTGACGTCGGCCGCGGTGGTGCCGCCCCGTGAGGGCCGGCCTGGGGGGTGTCCCCACCCATGAGCGGTGGCTCGCCGGATGGGCGGCGGCATGCGCGAGAAGTGATCGTGTACCAAGACGAACCGACGGATCACGAGGGGGAACGGTGAAGCGTCCTACGGAGCATGGTGTGGCCCGCCGTACGCTGCTGGCCGGCATGGCGGCGGCAGCCGGTGCGGGAACGGTGTGGGGTGCCGCGGGGCCGGCCGTCGCCGACGGGTGGGGGAGACCGGTGGGGAACGTGGCGGTCGATGCCGAAGTGGCGCGCCTGGAGGCCGGGTTGATCGAGCTGCGGCGGGACATCCACCGGCACCCCGAGCTGCCGGGGGAGGAGCGTCGCACCGCGGGCCTGGTGGCCCGGGAGCTGCGAGCGGCCGGCTTGACCGTCACCACCGGGGTCGGCGGCCACGGCGTGGTCGGTGTCCTGCACGGCACGCGCCCGGGCCGGGCGGTCGCGTACCGGGCGGACATGGACGCCGTGCCGCCCAAGGACATCGTCGGGGGCGGCGAGGCCGCGGCCCACCTCTGCGGGCACGACATCCACACGACGGTGGCCCTGGGCGTCGCCAAGGTCCTGGCGCGGCTGCGGCGGCACCTGAGCGGCACGGTGGTGTTCCTCTTCCAGCCCGCCGAGGAGAGCCTGTCCGGAGCCCGCGCGCTGATCGAGGCGGGCGTGCTGGAGCGCACCCGCGTCGAGGAGATCCACGCGCTGCACTGCGGGCCCTTCCCCGTCGGCCGGTTCGCCGTGACCGGGGGCTACGGGATGCCGGGCCAGGACAAGGCGGAGGTGACGCTCCAGGGCCCGGACGCACCCGGGGCCGCGCGGCGCCTGGCCGCCGAGATCGGCGCGCTCGCCACGGTGACACCCCCGCAGACGCCCGCGGACATCGAGCGGATGGTCACCGACGCCCAGACGCCCGACGGCCCGTTCGCCCGCTTCATCGCCCTCCGGGCCTCGGCGCAGGACACCAAGGTGAGCGTGTCCTACCGCTGTTGGCCGCAGGAGCGGTACACGGAGATACGCGGGGAGATCCGCCGGCTGGCCACGTCGTACGCGGGAGCCACGGTCGGCTTCCCCGCCGAGCCGTTCCCGGCCCTGGTCTGCCCGGAACCCGACGCCCGCGCACTCGCCCGCCACCTGCGCCGCACACTGGGCCGTGACTCGGTCGCCACGCTCCGTTCCGCGTTCCCGCCCTTCAGCGGCGAGGACTACGCCCTCTTCCTGGACCGCCTCCCCGGCACCTACACCTTCCTCGGCGTCCGCGCTCCCGGCGCCCCGATCACCACCAGCTACCCGCACTTCCCCGACTTCGCCCCGGACGAGCGGTCCATCGGCATCGGGGTACGGGCGATGGCGGGGTGGCTCGCGCAGCGGAGCCACCGTTAGAGGGTCCACGGAGGTCACGCGGGCCGGGATCCGTGGGGCAGCATCAGCACGGAGCCGGAGTGCAGCGTTACGCGTATCGGTGTGAAGTCGACGGCGTCCACCGGGGACTTGCCGGTACCCGGATTGCGGGCGTAGCGCGGATGGGCACCGGCACTGATCTGCCAGCGGATCCGGTGCCCGGCCGGGAAGCGGTAGGCGGTGGAGCTCATCCGTACGGTGACCTCCGAGGGCGCCTGCCCCACCGTCTCCAGCCGGGCCAGGCCGTCACAGACGTTGGTGGAGCGGCCCCGGGCGTCCACGTCGCACAGGCGGGCGAAGACGTCGGCGTACCCGGTGTCCGTGGACACGCTCAGCCGCGCGGAGACCGGACCGAGGAGATCCACGGGTTCGGCCAGCGGCGGGCCGGTGAACGTCAGGACGTCTTCCCGGCCCTCCAGCACGCTGTTGTCGCGGGGGCCGGCCGTGCGGGAGAGCAGAGGGCCGCCGATGGACGGCGTGGGGTCGGCGGGGTCGTAGCGCAGGGACGCCAGCGGGGCGGATCCCGCGCCGCCCGTGGTCCCGGCGTCGGTTCGCCGGTCGAGATGCCCGTCCGCGGTGGGAACCCATGAGGTGGTGGACGAGGTGGTGGCGGGGGAGAGGGACGGCCAGTCGTCGAGGTCCCGCCAGACGTCCTCGCCGCCTAAGTGCACGCGCACCCGCGTGGGACGCAGCCCTGAGGACTCGCCGCACAGGTGGGCGCGCAGCCAGGCCAGGCTTTCGGCGAAGACCTCCGGCCAGCCCTGCTGCATGGCGGACGTGTGGGTCCAGGGGCCGACGAGCAGGGCGGTGTCGCATCCGGCCTGTCGCAGCCGGGCATACTGCTCGAAGGTCTGGTCGGCCAGGGCGTCGTACCGCCCGGAGATCAGGCTCGTCGGGACGCTCAGGCGCTCGGCGGCCCGTGCCAGGGACGCGCCGTCCCAGTACGGGTCGTCGGCGTCCGGGTGCGTCATCACGTCGTCCAGCCACGGCACTTCTCCGAGCGCGGACACGTACGCCCCGCGCAGCGGCCGCGCGGTGATGATGTCGCGCATACGGCGCTGCAGGCGCAGCGCGGCCCGGGCGAACGGCACGGTCCCCCGGTGCTGGTACGTCATCCCCAGGCCGACGAGCAGGGCGTTTTCCAGCCGGAGGGCACCGTCGGCGTAGAACAGGGCGTACGGGTCGTGCAGACCCACCTGCACCACCATGGCCTTCAGCTCCGGCGGCGGGTCCAGGGCGAGCGCCCACTGCACGTATCCCAGGTAACTGGGACCGACCGTCCCCAGCGTCCCGTCGAACCAGGGCTGATCGCGCAGCCAGGACACCGTGGCCAGGCCGTCGGCGGCCTCGTTGCGCCACAGATCGAACGTGCCGCCCGAGCCGCCGGTGCCGCGGCAGCTCTGCAGGACCACGTGGAAACCCTGCTCGGCGAAGAGCATGCCGTACATGGGGGACCAGGGCAGGCCCCTGCCGTACGGCGAACGCACCAGGAGGGTGGGGAAGTCGCCGGTGGTCCGGGGGAAGTAGTGGTCCGTGACCAGCGGACTTCCGTCGGCGGCCGGCACCACAAGCCCCGGCTCCCACCCGACCTCGTGCCGCTTGTCCGGCAGGCCGCGCCAGATCGCCCTCATCATCCGTGAGGACAGCGGCGGCTTCCGGCCGGGCGGTGTCCGGACAGGCCTGGCCGCAGGGTCGTGGTCGCGTGATGCCATGGGTCCCTCCTCTATTTTCGTACGTCGTACGAGAATAGAGGATGCTTGGATGGCGACCACCACCACGGCGACTCGTATCGACGGCAGACGGGAGGACGAAGACGGTGACGCGTGACGGCGGCGGGTCCGGGACCCCCGGGACCGACCCTCGACAGCTGTGGCTGAGCCCCGAGCAGCCCCGCAGGGGCCGCAGGCCGGGCTTCAGCCGCGAGGCGATCACGGCGGCCGCCGTTGCCCTGGCCGACGCGGAAGGGCTCGAAGCGGTCACCATGCGGCGGGTCGCCGCACAGGTCGGAGCCGGAGCCATGTCGCTCTACAGCTACGCCTCCGACAAGGAGACGCTGCTGGAGCTGATGGTCGACCACGTCAGCGGCGAACTGCCGGCGTCGGCTCCTCTCACCGGTGACTGGCGCGCCGACCTGAAGGCCATCGGCCACCGCCAGCGCGACCTCATGCTCCGCCACCCCTGGCTGCCCACCGCTCTCTCCACCCGCCGCAGCCCCGGCCCCAACACCCTGGCGTTCCTGGAACACGCCCTCGCCGCCCTGCGGCCCACCGGCCTGGACGGCGCGGCGAAGCTGGAGGTCTTCGCCCAGCTCACCGCATTCGTCGCCGGGCACGTCACCTACGAGATCACGCAGGCGGCAGCCGCCAGGTCCCCCGACCGGGCCGCGGCGGAAGCCCGCTACCTCGCCACCGTCGCCACGGACGGCCACCACCCGGAACTCGCCGAAGCCCTCGCGGCCCCCGCACGCGCCGTGACCCCCGAAGCCACCTTCACGCGCTTCCTCAACCGTCTGATCGACGGCCTCGCCACCGGCTGATCCCGCTCTGGCGGAGGCGCGGTCAGCCGCGGGGCAGGAGAAGGCGGGAGAGGGCGGCGGTGGCGAGGAGGAGGGCGGCGACGGCGAGCAGGCCGATGCGCATGCCCGGGAGGGAGAAGTCCCCGCCGGGGCCGGTGAGCAGACTGCCGAAGAGGGCGACGGCAAGCGCACCGCCGGTCTGGCGAAGGGAGTTGAGCAGCCCGGAGGCGGTCCCCGCGCGCTCCTGCGGGACGGCGTCCATCAGCAGCGCGGTCACCGCGGGCACCGCGAGCGCCCCGCCGACGCTCAACGGCAGCAGCAGGACGAGCACCAGCCACACCGGGGTGTGCGCGGCCAGCGGCAGCATGGCCAGCATCGCTCCGGTGAAGACCAGCTGCCCGGTGACGATCACCGGCCGCCGCCCGATCCGCTCCGCCATCCGCGGCGACACCAGGTTGGTCGCCGTCACCACCGCCGACATCGGGACGAACATCAGCCCGGCCGCGATCGCCGACATCCCGCGCAGCTGCTGGTAGTACAGCCCGAGCAGGAAGATCCCGCCGTAGAAGGCGGCGTTGACGGCGAAACCGACCGCGAGCGGGACGGCCACCCGGCGGTCCCTCAGCATCCCCAGCGGGACCATCGGCCGGCGGTGCCGGGCCTCCACCACGTAGAAGGCGTACCCGGAGACGAGGGCGAGGGCAGCGGCGGCCAGCACGGGCCCGCTGGTCCAGCCGAGGTGGCCGCCCTCGATCACCGCGAAGGCCAGCCCGGCCAGGGCCAGTACGGCGGTGAGCTGGCCGCCGCCGTCCAGTGCGGCGGGCCGGCGCGGGGAGCGCGGCACCCGGACCAGCAGGCCCAGGATGACCGCGCCCACAGGGAGGTTCAGCAGGAAGACCGCCCGCCAGCCGGCCGAGTCGGTGAGCAGCCCGCCCAGTACCGGACCCGCGGCCATCGCCACCGAGCCGCCGACCGTCCACAGCGCGATGGCGCGGGCACGCGCCCGGGCGTCGTCGTAGGCCTGCCGGATCAGCGCCAGCGAGGCCGGCATCACGATCGCGGCGGCGGCACCCTGCGCCACCCGCGCGCCGACCAGCACGCCGATGCCGGGCGCGAGCGCACAGGCGAGCGAGGCGAGGGTGAACAAGGCGACGCCCCACGCGTAGGCGCGGCGGGCGCCGATGCGATCGGCGAGGGCGCCCGCGGAGAGCATCAGGGCCGCGAACATCAGGGTGTACGCGTCGACCACCCACTGGAGCCCGGCCATCCCGCCGCTGAGGGAGTCCCGGATCGCGGGCAGCGCGATGTTCACGGCCGAGACGTCGATGGTGATCACGGTGAAGCCGAGCAGCGAAGCGACCAGGGCGACGCGGCCCCGCCGAGGCATGGCCGGGCCCTCGCCGGGCGGCGCGGACGGCCGGGCCCGGCCCGACCGCGGTCGCCACGGCACGGGCACCGACGGCGCCGAGCCCTGCCCGGGGCTAGGGGGCGGGGACGGGGCAGGCGTGGCCGGCATGGTGAACTCCTGGTGCGGGTGACGGCTGAGCAGTGACGACCGGGCGGGCGGCCGCGGCCCGTTTCCCGAGGCCGCGGACCGGTGTCGCGCACCCCCTGGGCCCCGGCGGACGGGCCGCCCGCTCCGGCAGCTCAACTCTCCTCCCGCACGCGGCCGCCCGGCAGACCGCGCTGTACCCGGGGTGCGGCGTTCCAGGCCCTGACACGGCCCCCCACGCTCCCCGACCGCCTGCGACAATGGCCGGATGGCAGCAGCGGACACGCGGGGCACGGAGCTCGGCCGATACCTGAAGGCCCGCAGGGCGCAGGTGCGCCCGGAGGACGTCGGTCTCCCGGCCGGCGCGGGCCTGCGCCGCACTCCCGGACTGCGCCGTGAGGAACTGGCCGCGCTGGCCGGAGTGAGCGTCGACTACTACATCCGCCTGGAGCGCGGCCGGGAGACCAACCCTTCCCCCGCCGTCGTGGACGCCCTCGGCCGCGCCCTGCGGCTGCGCGGCGACGGTTACGAACGCCTGCACGAGCTCGCGGAACTGGCCTCCGGCCGGCCCTCCGAACTGCCGGCCTGCTCGGACCACACCGTCCGCGACTCGGTCCTGCGGATGCTGGAGACGGTGCGCCCGCTGCCCGCCTATGTGGTGAGCCGCTACAACCGCGTCCTGGCCGCGAACCCGCCCGGTCGGCGGCTGATGCCCGGACTCTGGGACTGGCCGGAGGACCAGCGCAACCTGACCCGCTACCTCTTCCTCCACCCGGTCGGCCGGACGCTCTACGAGCCGTGGGAGGAAACCGTCGCCTCTTCGGTGGCGCACCTGCGGGCGGTCGCCGGGGCCGACCCGGACGATCCCGAGCTGACCACGCTCGTCGGCGAACTGATGCTGAAGTCGGCGAAGTTCGCGCAGCTCTGGGAGCGGTACGACGTCTGCGAACGCGGCGGCGGGCAGAAGTGCTTCCAGCATCCGAAGGCCGGTCGGATGACCCTGACCTACGAGGTCATGCGACTGGCCCGGACGGGCGGCCAGCGCATGGTGGTCTACCAGGCAGCCCCCGGCACCCCGGACGAAACGGCCATGCTCGGTCTGGACACCACGGCCACTCCCGCGAAGCCGGCCCCCGCGGAGCCCTCCGCCACCCCTTCCCGGGCCCACGCCTCGACTGGCTGACCCGGCGGCCTGTGCCCCTCAGAAGGCGAGGTCGTCCCACCACCAGGTGATGGACGGCAGTGGCGGCGGTTCGTCGCTGGTGTCCAGCGGACGGTCGGCCCAGGGGATGCGTTCGGGCGGGGTCACTTCGCCCGGGCCCGCCGTGGCGCTGTTGAGGCTGAGGTAGCGCGGTACGCGCAGTCCCCACTCGATGTTGCCGCGGATGCCGTGTCCGAGGTCGGTGAGGTAGCGGCGCAGTTCGCCGCTCGCCCGGGGCAGGACGCGCTCGCGCAGGACGAGGAAGCGGCGAAGCACCCGGTCGCGCAGGGCGACGGCGTCCGCTGCCGCGCGGGCGGGCGGGGAGCCGTCCTGCCGCATCAGCACGACGAGGATGTTCTGCTCGGCCTGGTGGCGGCCGGTCTCCTTGGCGAGGGACTGACGGTCGTTGTCCAGGGCGGCGACCAGGATGGCCATCTCGGTCAGGGCGCAGACCGCCGGTGAGTCCATCTCGCGGGCGGGCACCTCGGCACCGTTGGCGATCTCCAGCATCGCGTAGGTGGGTTCTCCTCCGGCGGAGTGCAGACGCATGGTGACGTAGTCGTCGAGCGTCGGCATGAGCCCGCGGGAGCGGTTGCCGATCTGCCACTGGACTCCGGCCAGCCAGGCGCGGTGCGCCTGCTGGAAGCGCCGTACCTGGACGGGCGTGGCGCAGGCCCGGAAACGCTCGCCGAGGTCGTGGATCGCCGCGGCGTAGGGGTCGTCGAAGCCGCGCGGGCCGGGGGTCTCCAGCGCGCGCTGCACACGTCCCGCCATGGCGGAGAACGCGGCCGGGTCCGTACTCAGCGTCCCCTCGTCGCAGCGCGCGTCGTCGATGGCGAAGCCCCAGTACACCCAGCAGGCGGCGACCCAGAGGCGCTCGACGTCGGCCTCGGGGGCGAACCGGGCGTAGAACTCGGCGCTGTTGCTGCCGAGCACCCACGCGCGCTCGGCCGGGGTGCGGCAGAAGCCGAGCCGGTCGACCCAGTCGACGGACCGCCGCTCGACCTCGTCGACCTCGGGGTGGATGGCGGGCTCGATCGGGCAGTAGAACGGAGGGAGTTCGGACGGAGGAAGTTCGGATGGCGGAAGGCCGACTGCGGTGGCGTCCACTGTTGCTCCCGGGCGGCTGTCAGGTATGGGTGAGTTCGCGGGGCAGGGCGAAACGCGTCATGAGGTCCTCACCGTGGCGGCGGTGGCGAGCCGGGTCAGCGCGGCACGGACGGCCGGGGGAAACGGGGACCGGTCGAGGGAGTCGACGGCCTGCCGGCAGCGTGCGTGGATCATGCGCTCGACGGTGTCGAGCGCGCCGGTGTCCCGCAGAACGCCACGGACGACGGCGGCGCCGTCCTCGTCGAGACGGGCATCACCCACCAGCGCCCGCAGCGTACGGGCCTGGGCCGGGCCGGCCTGCCGCAGGGCGATGGCCAGCAGCGCGGTGTGCTTGCCCTCGCGCAGGTCGTCCAGGCACGGCTTTCCCGTCACGGAGGGATCGCCGAAGACGCCGAGCACATCGTCGCGCAGCTGGAACGCCTCGCCGAGCGGAAGGCCGTAGGCACTGCACGCCTCGTGCGTCCTGTCGTCCCCGCCGGCCAGGGCGGCGCCCAGCTGCAGGGGGCGTTCCACGGTGTACTTGGCCGTCTTGTACTGGGCGACGGTCAGCGACGCCTCCAGGCCGCTGTCGAGGTCCGTACTGACGAGCAGGTCCAGGTACTGGCCGTACATGAGCTCGCTGCGCATCGCGTCCAGCACGGGACGGGCGGCGGCCAGCCGGTCGGCGGACAGCCCGCTTGTGTGGAGGAGTTCGTCGGACCAGACCATGGCGAGGTCGCCGACCAGGATCGCGCCGTTGACCCCGAAGCGTTCGGCGTCCGTCAGGTCGGGGCGGCCGGACGCGCGGTCGGCCAGGGCGCGGTGAACGGTGGGGCGCCCGCGCCGGGTGTCGCTGCGGTCCATGATGTCGTCGTGGATGAGGGCGAACATGTGGAAGAGCTCCAGTGAGGCGGCGGCGGGCACGACCGGTGCCAGCTCCCCGCCGCCCGCCGCCAGCCAGCCGCAGCAGCACAGGACGGGCCGCAGCCGCTTGCCGCCCGCGCCGAGCAGGCCGCGCAGCAGCTCGGTGAACTGCCGCAGGCCGGCGCCGGTGCGGGCCTTGCCGTCGAGGAACTCCGCCAGGGCCGCCTCGACGGCCGCCGGTACGTCGTCGAGGCCGGGGGCGTGGGCCACGAGAGCGGTCATGACGTCTCCCCGGTGAGGCGGAGGGCCTCCTCCAGGAGGGTCTCCACGATCTTCGACTCGGGGACGGTCCTGACGACCCGGCCCTTGACGAAGATCTGGCCCTTGCCGTTGCCGGAGGCGACACCGAGGTCGGCCTCGCGGGCCTCGCCGGGGCCGTTGACGACACAGCCCATGACGGCGACGCGCAGCGGATGCGGAAAGCCGTCGAAGGCCGCCGTCACCTGGTCGGTGAGCCGGTAGACGTCCACCTGGGCGCGGCCGCAGGAGGGGCAGGAGACGATCTCCAGGTGACGGGGGCGCAGACCCAGGGACTGCAGGATCTGCTCGCCCGCCTTGACCTCCTCGACGGGCGGCGCCGACAGCGAGACGCGGATGGTGTCGCCGATGCCCTCGGACAGCAGCACTCCGAAGGCGACGGCGGACTTGACGGTGCCCTGGAAGGCCGGCCCGGCCTCGGTCACGCCCAGGTGCAGCGGGTAGTCGCAGGAGCGGGCGAGGAGCCGGTAGGCGGCGATCACCGTTCGCGGGTCGTGGTGCTTGACCGAGAGCTTGATCTCGCGGAAGCCGTGCTCCTCGAACAGTGCGCACTCCCACAGCGCGGACTCCACCAGCGCCTCGGGGGTGGCCTTGCCGTACTTGGCGAGCAGCCGCCTGTCCAGCGATCCGGCGTTGACGCCGATGCGGATGGGCACGCCCGCGTCCGCGGCGGCTCTGGCGATCTCCTTGACCTTGTCGTCGAACTGCCGGATGTTGCCCGGGTTGACCCGCACCGCCGCGCAGCCGGCGTCGATGGCCGCGAAGACGTACCTGGGCTGGAAGTGGATGTCGGCGATCACCGGGATCCGGGACTTCCTGGCGATGACCGGCAGCGCGTCGGCGTCGTCCTGGGACGGGCAGGCCACCCGGACGATCTCGCAGCCGGCGGCGGTCAGCTCGGCGATCTGCTGGAGCGTGGCGCCGATGTCCGCGGTGACGGTGGTGGTCATCGACTGCACGGAGACCGGGGCGTCGCCTCCGACGGCCACGGAACCGACCATGAGTCTCCGGCTGGGGCGCCGCGACGGGGCGGCTGGGACGGCGGGCATGCCGAGGTCTACGGCCATCATGCGCTCCACAGCGGGCTGGGGGTGGTGTCCAGGGGGCGTCCGGCGCGGGCACGCAGGGCGGAGGGGACGATTCCGTGGGCGACCGGGCGGCTGGCGGTGCGGGCGAATCCGAGGTTCTCGAAGCAGTTCCGGTGGTCGGCCGGGCCGGACGTGTGTGGGCCACCGCCGGTGCCCTTGGGGGTGCGCCGCAATCCACGCAAGTGGGGCGTCAGTTCCACCACCCTGCCGCACTCGTGCGGCAGTTCCGGGCATGGAATGTCGGGGGTGACGGAAGTCAGCGACATGGTTCCATTGAATTGTGCCTGTCGTGTTCGCGGAAGAATTCGGGAGCTCAGGCATTGTTGAAGGAGTTGAATCAGGAGAGCCTTATCACGGCTTTTTGCGCTGACGCCTGACCGCCAGGGCGCCGAGCGCCAGAGCCATTTCTTTCGGACCCACGTGAAATCCCGTCGGGCCTGCCGCCAAAGGCCCTTCGTCCATCGCCACCCGCATGGCCAGGTCACGGTTCGCGAAGTCGCGGGCGAGGCCGCGCAGTTGTTGCGACGCCGCGGCGCCCCCGGCGACGACCTCCAGGACCGTGCGCATGACCTGTTCGGCGGAGAAGGACTCCCTGAGCAGGTCGGTGACGATGCCGGACAGTTCCTCGGAGAACACGTCGACCAGGGAGAGCTCCGGGCACAGGTGGCGGATCGACCCCTCGATGTTGGCGAAGGACTTGCCCAGGATGGACACCATCGGGCTGGTCCGGATGCCGCGCCGCGTGGAGTGCTGGAGGACGGCGGTCAGGGTGACGCCGAAGTCGAGTTCCTCCAGGGACGCGGTGGCGATCTTCGGCACCAGCGCCGCCATGTCGTCGGCGAACGCGGCGGCCTGCGTCCACGCCGTACAACTGCCCATGTCGATCCAGGCCCGCGCCGTACCGGCGCCGTCGTTCATCGCCAGGTTGAGCAGGAGCAGCAGAATGCTGTTGCTCATGGGACGGTCGATGCGCCCGACCATTCCCCAGTCGATGATCGTCGCCTTTTCCCCGGGGTGCACGAAGATGTTGCCCGGGTGCGGGTCGGCGTGGAAGACGCGGTCGACGAAGTAGCCGCGATACATGAAGGCCAGCAGTTCGCGGCCGATGTCCTGCCGTTCCCGCACCGGGAAGGCGTCCCGGTCGGCCTCCCGGATGGGACGACCGGGCGCCAGGCTCTGCACCAGGACGCGCGGCGTGGCGTTGACCACCCGCGGAACGTCGATGTACTCGAAATCCTGGGCGACTTCCCGTGCGCGTTCCATGTTGCGGGCCTCCAGCACGAAGTCCAGTTCGGGGCGCATCGCGTCGAAGACCACCGACAGCATGGCCTCGATGTCGATGACGTCGTTGAACCGGGGCATGCGCTTCGCTGCGAAGCGGGACACCTTGCGCAGCAGGGCCATGTCCTCTTCCATGACCTCCCGGACGCCGGGCCGCTGGATCTTGACCGCGACCTGTTCGCCGTCGGGGAGGACGCCTCGATAGACCTGGGCCAGGGAAGCGGTCCCCAACGGCTGTGTGGTGTCGATGTCCCTGAAGCTCCGCTGCCAGCCGGGGCCCAGCTCCTGTGCCAGCACCGGTTCGAAGGCGGAGAAGGGAGCCGGGGACACCTGGTCGTGGAGCTTCTCGAACTCGCTGATCATCGCCGGAGGGATGAAGTCGGGGCGGGTGGCCAGCATCTGCCCGACCTTGATGTAGAACGGGCCGAGGCTCTCCAGGGCCTGCCGTACGCTCCGGGCGCGCCGCTCCCCGGCGTCCGGCCGGTCTCCGGCGGGCCGGCGACCCGGCCGGAAGGTGTACGCGGCCTCCCGCCCGATCAGGTCACCCAGGGTGCGTGCCACCAGACGGCCTCGGCCGCTCCCATGCACGTGTGCCCGCCTCTCTCTGTGTGACGACGACCGGACGGGCTCACCACGCCTACCGCTGTTCCGGAGCCATCCTCGCGATCTTGTCCTTGAGGTCGGCGAGTTCGGCCCTCAGCTCGGCGACCTCCCGCCGGTCCCGCTCCCGCTCGTGGCTGACCTGGTCACGGACCCGGTCACGAGCACGGTCGCGGTCCCCGTCCCGGTCGCGGTCACGATCGCGGTCCCGGTCACGGTCGCGATCGCGGCAGTCGTCATCGTCATCGTCGTCATCGTCGTCGCAGTCGTCGTCCAGGGCTTTGCTCAGGCTGTGGCGGATGTCGCACTCGAACTCGTCGGCGTCGTCCAGCACATCGTCGACGAAGTCCTCGGTGGCCTCGACGATGTCCCTCAGATAGCAGCTGATGCTGGAACGGCGATTACGCCGCCGCCTGGATCGGCTTCTTGCCATTGCACGGAACCTCTCTGCTCCTGTGGTCCGGAAAGTGGGGCCGCTTCATACGTTCACGGCCGGGAAGGCCATCAAGCGGGCCACGCCTCCCTTGGGTGTTGAACGTGTTGTGCGCGGCCGCACACGCACCCGGCGTCCATGGCACCGCCGTTCATCGCGGCCGCTCCACGGCCCTGTCGGCGCGGCGCAGCAGGGCCCTGACCGGGGGGTGGGCCGCGTGGACCCGCAGGCTTCCGCGCAGTTCGGCCAGGATCCGGTCGGCCCGGCCGGACCGCAGGTGGAGGTGGTCGTCGAGGAACCGGTGACATGCCGCACAGGACTCGTCCAGCCGGCCGCCGCCGAGGAGCAGCCGAGCGATCTCCGCGTGGGCGAGCGCCCGGGAAAGGTACGCGTTCGCCGGGCAGTACTCCACGGACAGACGCAGCGCGGCGATCGCTGCCGCACGGTCGCCGAGGGCCGCCAGCGTTCGCCCCTTCCAGAAGGCGAAGGAGGCCCAGGCGGAGCGGAACGCGCGCGCGTCGTGGCCGGTCGTGCCGGGAGCGGGCACCTGGTGCTGATGCCGTTCCGCCGTGGCCAGGGAGGCGGTCGCCCGGCAGCGATCCCCCACCGTGGCCTGGGTGAGCGCGAGTTGGGACAGCAGGGAGGCCCGGACTTCATGAGGGGTGTCAGCGGGGGCGGTACTGACGGCGGCCTCGGACAGGCGCAGGGCCATGCGGTGGTGCCCGAGGTCGAGGGCGTGGGTGCTCATGCTCCGCAGTACGACGGCGTACGTCGTGCGGTCCGAGGCCTCGGCGGCCAGCAGGAGAGCGGCGCGGTGGTACTGCTGTGCCGCGCCGTTCTTCACGTCGTCGACGTACATGCGGGCAAGCACGTGCACCAGCCGAGCCGCCTCCGCCAGCAGCCGAAGGTGTGTGCTCTCGTGGCTCTTCGCGTGCAACCGGGGAACGACGTCGTCGTGCAGGTAGGAAACCAGGGCCGAACGAGCGTGGCGTCCGCCGAAGTCTCCTGCGCGGTGGAAGAAGTCCACGGCGGTCCGCAGGCTCTCGACGTCCTCCGGGCCCGTGGGCCCGCTTGCTGTCGGCCGCTGCGCGGAGCAGCAGTCCTGACTCCTCTCCGGCCACACCGGCACGTCAAGTCCCCTGACGCTGTAGACGGACTGGTGCACCAGGCGCTGGCGCGCTGGATCGGCGTCCATCCCGCACAGCGCGGCCAGATACGCCACCGCGTCCGTCTTCCTCTCGGTGATCGCCCCGTCGTAGGGAACGTCGGTCAGCACGTCGGGAGCGGAATCCCCCATGCCGAGCTCGGTGAGAGCCACGGGGCGGCGCAGTCTGCGAGTGAACGCCTCGGCGATCAACTCCCTGGTGCGGGGCCGGGGAACCGACCCCGCCAGCCAGTGGGCCACCGAGGTGCGGTCGTAGCACAGACGCATGCCGTTCTCGGCACCGAGCGCGTTGACGTTCCGGGCCAAGGCCTCGTATGTCCAGTCGGCTGTGGAGAGCAGCATCCGCAGGGAGTCGTTGGCTGCACGACGGGTGACCATCCCCCCTCCTCATAAGCAGCGGCTCCCCGTGCTGGTGCGATGCCCATTCAGGACTGCAACGATCCCCCAATTAGCTCTTTCGGGTAATAACTAACATCAATGCGGCATGGTGGAATTTGCTCCAGTGGCGAGAGTGAATTCAAGTGGCCGAATTCATGATGATCGGCGCCGCACCGTGGAATTGTGCACAGTCTCGGCGAAAGGCCGGACCGCAGTCGTTACTCGATGGTGAGTTATTGGCCAAAAGGGCGGTTCCGGCGGCCCAGCGCCAGGCGGGCCACGCGCGGCCAGTCGGCCGCCGCCCCGCCCGCGCGAGGCGTACCGGGTCGACGGCGCGGCACGCGGATCCGCAGTGCCCCGGGCGCACTGCGGCACACGACGGGTGACGGCAGTACGACGTGTTCTCCGTCGATGCCGACCGGGAGGGTGTCCGTGTCGGCTTCGACGACGACTACCCCGGCGTTCAGCCGGATGAGTCCCCCGGAGCGCGGACCGCGCACGATGCGCGCCGCCTGGGCGGTGTTGCCGACCCGCACGCACACCACACCGAGGAGCCCGGAGTCCAGCCGCTTCCTGCGCCCCGGATGTGCCGCGTCGACGGCACGCCCGTAGGGATTGTTGCTGACGAGCAGCGCCTGAAGTCCGTCGACGTACGTCCGGTCGGCCCGCGCCCGCAGCCTGGGCGCGTCCTGGCCGGTGAGGAGGCCGGGGAGGGTTCGCAGGGTCGTGCGGGCTTTGGCGTTCCGGTACGCGGGGTCGGTGACCACGGACGCGTACGTGCCGAAGGAGGCGTTGTTGACGAAGACCCGGTCCGCGGCGTACCCGAGGTCGGCGCGGAGTTCGACGCTGTCGGACAGGGCCCGCAGGGCCGCCGCCGGATCGTCACGGTCGAGGCCGAGGTCCAGGGCGAAGTGGTTGCGGGTGCCGGCGGGAATCACCACGAACGGCAGGTCGTGGCGCGACGCGACCTCGGCCACCAGGGCCTGGGTACCGTCGCCACCCGCCACCGCCAGCAGGTCGGCTCCCTCGGCGACGGCCTGCCGGGCCAGCCCGGCGACGTCCTGGCCCGCGTCGAGCAGAGCTACCCGGCAGCCTGCCGCCCGGGCCTTCTCCACCAGGCCGAAACGGCCCGCCTTGCCGCCTCCGGAGCGCGGATTCACCAGGACCCACGGGGCGTGGGGCGGCTCGACGACAGCCTGTTCGGAGGCGGTGTGACCAGGTGCCAGGGCCGTACGCGCCGCTGTGGCGGCCAGCAGCCACAGACCCAGGGACAGCAAGGCCGGCCCCAGCATGCCGAACGAGGCGTACAAGGCGAGGACAGCGACCGGCGCTGTCACCGACAGGGCCGCCCCGAGGGCACGGAGCGCACCGGTGTGCGCCAGGGTCCACCACACACCGACGGCGGCGAGCGCCAGTCCGGCGATGCCGGCCAGCGCCCACAGCACGCTCCGCAGACCGGCCGCGAGGAGCGGCACCAGGATGCTGCCCAGCAGGGCGAGCACGGCGAGACGAGCCCGTCCCGCACTGCCCTCGCGTACTGCCTCGGTTCCTGCCTCGCCCGGTCCTCTCGCGTTCCCGGCGCCGTGTGGTCCCACCTGTCGGCCCTTTTCTCCGCCGCACACCCTGACCGCTGGGCGCTCAGGTGGGCCCGTGCGGAGACGAGGTTCTGTGCGGCGGGCGCTCCTCCGACGTCGGACGCTCCTCGGACAGGTCGAAGAGGCTGCCGCGCGGAACCACGCACACGGCCCAGATGATGAAGCCGGAGAGCGCGATCATCACGACCGACCACACCGGGTAGTACGGCAGGGAGAGGAAGTTGGCGAGGATGACGAGTCCGGCGATGGCCACGCCGGCGACGCGCGCCCACACCGCGGTCTGGAGCAGCCCGATACTGACGATCACGGCGACCGCGCCCAGCGCGAGGTGCATCCAGCCCCAACCGGTCAGGTCCCATTCGAAAACGTAATTGCGCGTCGTGACGAAGATGTCGTCCTCGGCGATGGCCATGATGCCCCGGAAGATGTCGAGCAGGCCGACAAGGAAGAGCATCACCGCCGCGAAGGCCGTGAGGCCGCTTGCCCATTCCCGCTTCGCCGTGTGATCCGGCCGGGTGTATGTCGCGGTCATCTTGCGCCTCGATTCATGGTGTGCGGATGCTCAGCGACCGGGGGTGCGGGCGGTGGACCCGGCGTGCTCCGCCGGGCCGTGGCCGGTCAGGACCAGTTCCTTCGCCCTGCGGAACTCCTCGTCCGTGATGTCGCCGCGGGCGCGGATCTCGGACAGCTTGCTGAGTTCGTCGGCGCTGCTGGGCCGGCCCGTGCCGCCTGCGGCCTCCCTGACGCGGGCGTCGAAGGCCTCCTGCTGTGCTCGGGCCTGCGCTATTTCCCGGCGGCCCATGTTCTTGCCGCGGGCGATCACGTAGACGAAGACGCCCAGGAAGGGCAGCAGGATGGTGAACACCAGCCAGCCGGTTTTCCCCCACCCGCTCAGCTCGTCGTCGCGGAAGATGTCGACGACGACGCGGAAGAGCAGGACGAACCACATGATCCACAGGAAGAACAGGAGCATGCTCCAGAAGACGCTCAGCAAGGGATAGTCGTACGCCAGGTACGTCTGCGCGCTCATGTCTCTTCTCCGTTCCCGGCGCTCGCCCGGCCGCCGATTCGTGCTGTCTTCAGCGTGGGCACGGCCGGGGCCGGATGGCCTCACCCGACGCGGGTGAGCCTGCGGGCGGCCCGGCACTTGTACCAGTCGGAGGAGGCGATGTACTGGCCGAGGACGAGGCCCGAGACGGCCACCAGGAACACGGCGATCAACCAGGACAGGAACGTGAAGACGGGCCCCAGCGGACCGAACTCGTGCAGGCTGCGCTCCATGACCGTGGGCATGAACAGGCCGGCGGCCCAGCTCAGCACGACCGTGCCCGTGCCCGCCAGCAGCGCTCCCGGCAGCAGGTTCCGCCAGCCGATCCTGCCGCCCAGCAGCAGATGCTGGGTCCACCACCACAGCAGCGTCGCCGACAGCACCGACAGCGCCCCTCCGAGCACCGCGCCGCCGCCGAACCCGCTGCGCAACGGTGCCTGGACCAGGAGGACGCCCAGCCAGACGAGCAGCCAGAGCAGCCAGCGCCAGACCGCGGCCCGCAACGGTGCCCGGGGCAGGTGCCAGCACCGCTCGCAGACCGCCTGAAGCGCCCGGCTGAAGGCCGTGGCGGACACGAGAGTCACCACCACGCCCACGGCTCCGGCGGCGTCCCGTGGTGTGCCGGTGGCGGTGAAGGCACGGCGTACCTCGTCCAGCGTGTCACCGCGCACCCCCAGAACCGCACGGAGGGAGTCGGACAGCAGGTCCTGCACCCATCCGGGTGCGAACGCCGCGACGGTCATCAGGAGTGGGAGCGCGGTGATGAAGGCCTGCGCGGCCAGCCTGACGGAGCCCTCCACGACGTTGAGCGCCGACAGACGGGGAAGCAGCCGGGCCACCGGACCGGACCGCAGGCTCGCCAGGACCCGGTCCGCCGCCGTGTGCCTGCGGGACGCCGGGGCCGGGCCGGGTTTCCTCGCCATGGCTCACGAGGCCGCCGCTCGGTCCTCGTGCCCGGCGGCCGGGCCCGCGGCGGCCGCGAGGACCGCCACCACGATCAGGACGGCCAGGGCGATGCCCACGACGAGCGCCACCGCTCCGACCGAGGGGTGGTTCCAGAGCACCAGAGCCAGTGCTCCGGCCGCGATGACGCCACCGGTGATCCCTGCCCGGTGGTCCGCCAGCCAGTGTCCGGTGGACCCGGTGCGCACACCGGCGCGGCGCAGCCCCCGGCCGGCGGCCGTCGTGCCCCTGTCCACCGCCGTGCGGACGGCGCGGGCGGGACGTCCGGGACCGTACAGGTACGCGACCAGCACTGTGATCACCGAGACGATCAGCAGGGTGCGGGTGCTGTCGCGCAGGAACCGGAGGAACGTGTCGTAGATCGCCGCGGCCGCGTCGGTGGGCAGCGCCGTGGGCGGGACCGAGTCCAGATAGACCCGTCGGACCACGGCCAGCGCGACGAGCAGCAGCACCATCAGCACGCCGGCACCCGTCGCGGTGACCATCAGCATCACCCGGTGCGCCGGAGCGGTCCACACGGCGAGCGCGGCGAGCACGACGGTCAGGACGGGCAGCCAGGTGCCGACGATGTCCAGCAGCCGCATCATGTCCTGCCCCTTGCCCAGTTCCTCGGTCTGGAACAGCGTGATCGTCCGGTCGGTGTCCGGGATGGCGGCCGCCTTGTCGAAGCCCGCGTCGACGAGCCGCTCCCGCACCTCGTCGACGACCGCTCCCACGTCCAGTCGGACCGTGTCGCCCTCGGCGCGCACGGCACCCTCCCTGGCCCCCGTGAGCATGTTCACCACCGCGCCGTGCGACCGCCGGTTGGCGCCCTCCCACACCTGCTGGAAGACGTCGCTGGTGATCACGCGGGTCACGTTGCGGTCCACGACGGTCCTGACCGCTTCGGTCAACGGAACCTCGAGGGACTCGGCCCCCTGCACGACGCGGGGTGGCGCCCCGGCGTCCTGGAGGGCCTTGGTGAGCGCGTCCGTCACCGCCTTGACGTCCACGTTGGCCACCACGCGGTCCGTCAGCCGGTTGATCACGACCTCCTGCACGGGCGGCTCGGACGCCAGCGGTGCGACGGTCTCCACGTACCGGTCGGTGTCGGACACCGTGTCCTGCACCCAGGCCGCGACCACGGCCAGGGGTGCGAGCAGCAGGGCCAGCAGGAGGAGGACCGAGGAGCCGGCCCGGCGTGCCCGCCGATGGCGCACCGCCGCATGACGGCGCAGTCGCTCGTACTCCGCTCGCTCCTCGGCGGTCATGACGTGTTTCTGGTGTGAGGCTCCCCCGGAGTCCGGCGGATCCGGGGTCGCGGCCGGGTTCATGGGTGCTCCCTTCCTGCTCCCCTCCTTGTCCGCCGATCTTGTCCGCCGATCCGGCCCTGACGGTCGCCACTCGGGATGACGTGGGGGAGGCGACCGCAAAATCCGGTGGGCCGGCCGCGCCCGCCGGAGCGGCCGGTGCGGTGTCAGGCCGTCTCGGCGGTGGTCCGCGGCCCCGTGGGGTGCGTTCTTCGGAGCGCGGCCCGCCACGCGAGGGCGACCACCGCCTCGCCCAGGCCGAGCAGGACGAGCCACAGGCCGAGCAGCCGGGTCAGGGCGCGGGCCGACTCGGCCGGCAGCGCGAGCACCACGATCCCCGCGACGATGCCGAGCACCGCGGCGCCCAGGACGACACCACGGTGCGGCAGATCCTCGGCGGCGAGGGCCGTGTAGAGGGTGAGGATGCCGGACACCAGCCAGACGACTCCGACGATCAGGGAGAGCGCGTTGATCGTCTGCAGCGGGTTGCGCAGGCACAGCACCCCGGCGAGGACGTACAGCACGGCCAGGAGCAGCCCCGGGAGCCGTTCGTGCCCCGCCCGGGCGAAGACGTCCACGAACCGGAACGCCCCGCCCACCAGCAGGTGCAGGCCGATGAGGACCGCCAGGACGTGCAGCGTCGCCTCCGGCCAGACCAGTACCAGGACGCCCAGCACCACCGTCGCGACGGCCGAGCTCAGGAGCCAGGTCCATGAACGGCCGAGCCGCCCCAGTGCCTGCGCGGGATCGTCCAGCGGACCGGGGGCCGCCCCGTCGGGCTCGTTTCCCTGTCCGGTGCGCGATGCCGGACCACGCGGCATGGTCATGGCTCCTCCTCGCGTGATCGGCCGGCCCGTACCCGGCCCCGTCACTCCGGTAGTTGCCGCATCTCCAGGACACGCAGTCCCAGTGACTGGCAGCGTGCCAGCAGCCCGTACAGGTGTGCTTCGTCCACGACCGGGCCGAACAGGACGGTCTGGCCGGACATCACCACGTGGCCCAGCTCCGGGAAGGCTTTGGCCAGCGTTTCCGACAGATGTCCCTCGACTCGGATCTCGTAGCGCACGAGCTGTCCTCCCGTGGACTGCCTGGGACAGGTGAACTGCCTGGGACAGAAGGACGCGTCCCTGCCTTCGATCGTGTACGTCCGCGCTGCTTCGGGCCTCACCCGGTACAGGTGACCCGTGGCCCGGTGACGGACCACACGGACCCCACGGACCACACGGACCGCCCAGACCGCACGCATCGCACGGACCGCCCAGACCGCACGGATCGCACGGACCAACACGTTCTCAATGCGTCAGAATGATCTTGAACGAGATGATCAGCAGGCCGAGCACCAGGTTGACCGACGCGGTGGCGGCCAGCAGCCGCCGGGACGCACCGGCGCGGCGTGCCGCGGCCACGGACCAGCCGATCTGCCCGGCCACGGCGACGGAGAGGGCCAGCCAGAGAGTGCCCCGCACGTCCAGGCCCAGGAGCGGGCTGACGGCTACCGCGGCGGCCGGCGGGACCGCCGCCTTGACGATCGGCCACTCTTCACGGCACACCCGCAGCACCACCCGGCGGTCCGGAGTCCGCTGCGCCAGACGCGCCCCGAACAGCTGGGCATGCACATGGGCGATCCAGAACACGACGGCGGTGAGCAACAGCAGCAACACCAACTCGGTGCGGGGGAGCGAGCCGAGGGAGCCCGCGCCGATCACCACGGAGGCCGCGAGCATGGATCCGTAGACGCCGCCCGTGTAGTCCGCGTGGCTCCGCCGCTCGGCGCGGCGCTCCCCGCGGGCCGTGGCCGAGCCGGTCCTGGTCCGGCTCCTGATCACCGGTGACTCCCTCCGGACTCAGTGCTGCGATCCGGTCACTCCGGCCGGAGCATCGGCGTCCGGGGCCCGCGGACGGCCGTCCCGGCCGGTCGGCAGGTGTGGAGTGACCAGGAAACTGGCGAGGGCGATGCCGCCGGTGGCCAGGATCGCCGCCTTCAGGCCGTTCAGCTGCGCGGAGGCGTAGGAGTCCGCGACGGCCTCGACCTCGGACGGCGGCAGCCCGGCACGCTCGGCGGCCGAGCGCACCTGATCGGTGGGGACGAAGGTGACTCCGGCTTCGAGGGAGACACCGACCTGCCTGCGGGTCTCCTCGGACAGCCGCGGGTCGTCGTCCACGTGCGTGGTGAAGGCGTGGGCCAGCGCACCGATGAGGATCGACCCGATGAGCGCGGTGCCCAGCGCCGAGCCCAGATTCTGTGCCGTGAACTGGAGCCCTCCGGCCTCACTGCGTTCCTCCTCCCCGACGCTGGACTGGACGACGTTGCCCAGTTGCGAGGCGAGCAGGCCGACACCCACGCCCAGCAGGGCCATGGCTCCGGCGAACTGCGCGTCGTCGATCACCGGGTCGATGGTGGCCAGCAGCCACACGATGGCCGCCGTCAGGGTCACCAGGGCCAGCCGGACCACCCGGCGCGGCCCCATCACCCGACCCAGCGAGGACCCGCACAGGGAGGTCACGAGCATGGTGGCGGACACCGGGAGCAGGCGCAGCCCCGTCTCGAAGGCGTCGAACCCCTGAACCACCTGCAAGTACAGCGGGATGGTGAAGAACAGCCCCAGCAGGATGAGGTTCTGGCTCAGCAGCGTCATCAGGCCGGACCGCAGCACGGGCCTGCCCAGCAGGGACAGGTGCACGAGCGGATCGGTCCGCCGGTGCTCCCGCCGCCGCTCCCACCACCGGAAGACGGCCAGGACTGCCACCCCCATGCCGACGACGAACAGCGTCGGGGCGAAGCCGAAGACGGTGAAGGGAGGGTTGCGGGGCTGCACCCATCCCCAGGTGCTGCTCTGCAGCACCCCGAGCACACCCAGTCCCAGCCCGGCCGCCGAGAGCACGGCACCGACGCCGTCCAGCCGGGGGCGCGGGCCGGTGCGGGGGACTCCGCGATCACCCGGCGGCACAGCAGGACGGCCACGACGACCACGACCTCGCCGGCGAAGACCAGCCGCCAGGTCAGGTACGTCGTCACCCAGCCGCCCAGCAGCGGACCGACCGCGATCCCGGCGCCGGCCAGCCCGCCGATGACCGCGTACGCGATGGCCCGGTCCTTCCCGCGATACGACTCGGCGACGAGGGCGGCCATGGCCGGCAGCACCATGGCGGCTCCCAGCCCCTCGATGACGGACCAGCCCAGCGTGAGGACCCCCAGCGTGGGGGCCGCGGCGGTCAGGGCCGACCCCACGCCGTAGACGAGCAACCCCAGGAAGAACATACGGCGACGCCCCAGGATGTCCCCGAACCTGCCGCCGATGATCATGAAGGCCGCCATGACCAGCGCGTACAGCGTGATGACGGCCTGGATGGCGGTGACCTCCGTGTCGAAGTCCTCGACCAGCTGACTGATGGACACGTTCATGACCGAGGTGTCCAGGACCATGAGGAACTGGGCCGTACCGAGGACGATCAGGGCCCGCCAGTGCTTCACGCTGCCCACCTCGCCAGGTCGCCCGGTACGTCGGCGGAGTCAGCAGGTCGGTGGTCCTGCACACGTCCCGCTGCTCCCACCCATCGCATCCGACGTACGCGCCTCGTGCCTCACCCGCCACGGGGGAGGAGGAGCACGTTCGGCAGGGTGTCCTCTCCGGGTCAGGCTGCCGGCAGCTCCTCCGCGGGCAGCCGGCCCGCGCGCACCGCGTCGACCAGGGCCTGGTGGTCACGCTCGTTCTGGTCCGCATAGGCCTCCGCGAAGGTGGCGAGTGCGCGGTCGAACGAGTCGCCGTTGCCCAGGTAGGCGGCGATCGCGATGCGGTCGCCGGACCGCGCGTGCGCACGGGCCAGCGTGAACCCGCACAGTTCGCCGAACGCCTCCATGTCCTTCGGCCGCATCCGCTCCGGCACGGCGATGCCCTTCCAGTCGCGCAGCTGGCGGACGTAGAAGTCGCGCTGCTTGCCGTCGATCCCGTCCACCCGCTCCCAGCCGAGGAAGATGTCGCTCGTGGCCTGCATCAGCCGCTGGCCCGAGACCACCCGCTCGCCCTGGTTGCGGTACCGGCTCGTGCCGGCGTGTGGGGCGAGCACGGAGGTGCCGGCCTCCTTGGCCTGGAGGAAGAGCGGGTCGCGGTCGTCCCGGCCGAGCAGGAGAAAGATCCAGCACCGGGTTCCGACGCTGCCGACACCGACCACCTTGCGGGCGACGTCGGCCAGGCGGTAGTCCGCCAGGAGCGTGCGCCGGTCGGAAGCGAGAGTGCGGCCGTACCGCTCGATCAGCCCGCGGAACCGGTGCTCCAGCGCGCTGCGCTCGACGTCCGGCAGCAGGTCGCCGACCGGGACGAGCAGCGGGGGATCCGCCGCGATCCTGGGCAGGCCGCCGACCGTCTCGGTGAGCTTGCCGAAAGCCTGGAGGCTGTCGCGGGTGCGGGCCTTGGCCATGGCACGGGCCAGGTTCTTCTGACCGCGCTTCGTCCCGCGGAGCCGGCTTTCGACCAGGGACTCGAGGAGGTCCGCGTCGATCTTCGCGTACCAGACGCCGAGGTTGCCCGTGCCCGCGAAGCGGATCATCGCCTCGCGGTAGGAACGGACCGTGGAACTCACGATGCCGGCGCGTTCGGCGTCGTCGAAGCCGTTCGCCCGGCCCGCGATGACGAGACTCGCCGACAGCCGCTTGACGTCCCACTCCCAGGGGCCCGGCAGCGTCTCGTCGAAGTCGTTGATGTCGAACACCAACCGCCGCTCCGGCGAGGCGAGCAGACGGAAGTTCAGCAGATGCGCGTCGCCGCACAGTTGGGCCCTGAGCCCCGAGGCCGGGCTGCGGGCCAGGTCGGACGCCATGATCGCGGCGGCGCCCCGGTAGAAGCGGAACGGGGACTCCATCATCCGGCCATAGCGGATCGGGACGAGTTCGGGCACCCGTGCCGCGGACTGCGCCTCCAGGATCGCCAGCGGGTCCGGCCGGTCTGGGGACGGCCTGTACACGGCATGACCCGACCGCGGCGAGTGGCGCCGCGCCTCCTTGCCGAGAGCCGCGCGATCCTCGGGCGTGGTCCGGGGTGCGGCCCGCATGGCCGTGGTCGCGTTCTGGGACATCGAAGACGCTCCTCCCAGGCCCGCCCTGTTCGGCGCGCGTCACGCCGGTTCTGGGACGAAGGGGTGCAACTCGTCGGCTCCGGCCTGTACGACGCCGTAGCTGCTCTCGGGCACCTCGTTCCAGGCACCCGGCAGATCACCGAGGGGCTCGGACACGATGAGGCGGGTCTCGTCGGACACTTCCCGCAGGAACGCGATGTCGGGGTGCAGCTTGCGCAGTGCGTCCACGCGGGTGCTGTAGAACAACGACCTGGAAGCGCCCTGGCTCGAATAGCGGAAGGCCCACACGCGGTCGCCGTCGGTCACGGCGATCGTCATCTGAAGCGGGAACTCCACACCGTGGTCGCGGCCGCTGCGCTCCACCACTCCCACCATCCGGGCCACGGCGCCCGGCGGATCCTCATCCAAACCGAAGGTGACAGTCAGGTAGAACATCATCTCCGAGTCCGTCGTTCCCTCGATGTCGGAGTACAGCTCGGGATCGACGAGCAGGGACAGCTCGCGGCGCATGAGGTGGAAATCCGTGATGGCGCCGTTGTGCATCCACATCCAACGGCCGTGCCGGAACGGATGGCAATTCGTCTGCTGCACCGCCGTGCCGGTCGACGCCCGTATGTGGGCGAAGAACAACGGGGAGCGGACATGATCCGCGATCTCCCTCAGGTTGCGGTTGTTCCAGGCGGGGCCGATGTCCCTGAGCAGGGCCGGGGTGCCGATGCTTTCCTGCGGGTACCACCCGACACCGAAACCGTCGCCGTTCGTCGTCTCGACACCCAGTCTGGAGTGGAGGCTCTGATCGATCAGCGAGTGCGCCGGTTTGTAGAGGATGGTGTCGAGCAGCAGGGGCGTTCCCGAGTAGGCGAGCCATCGGCACATGAGCGATCACCTGTGTTCCTACCTGCACCGTGTCCGCTGATCGGGCGGCTGTCCGGCTGACCCCATTTTCGCCTCCGTCGCCGTGGCGCGCCATGCGGGCGTGGATCGGACGGCCGTGGAACGAAAGCGGTGAACGGCAATACGAACCACTTGGTCCGGCTCATCCCGCCCTGTGTCGGACCGTCCGCTCACGCACCGCTCAAGCACCGCTCACGCATCGCTCACGCGATGCCGGCTGCTGAACAGCGCGTGGTGATCCGTACCCTGCCCGGGAACCCGTCCACCTCGGGCATCTCCGCCGGTTGCCGGCGGTGGCCGGTGCGGCCCGTCGAAACGGGAGGCCGGCGCACTGCCCCATCGTGCCGAGAGGCGCGGCACGTGGTCCACCCACGCCATGTCGGCCGTCGTGACGAGCGACTGGCCGGCCACGGTCGCGGGGGTCACCCCGGTGAACGCCACGACGTCCCGGTGCAGATGCGACTGGTCGGCGTAGCCGCAGTCGGCCGCGACCCTGGCCACCTCCTGGCCCCCGGCCAGACGGGTGGCGGCCCGGTCGAAGCGGACGAGCCTCACGGCGCGCTTGGGCGGCAGGCCGAGCTGCGCGTGGAAGCGGGACCACAGGCGCTTGCGGCTCCAGCCCAGCTCGTCGGCCAGCTCCTCGACCCGCACCTGGCCGTGCTCGGCGACGATACGGTCCCAGGCCCAGGCCAGCTCCGGCTCGATGGCGGGCCCCGCGGCGGTCAGTCGGGAGAGGAACGCTTCGACGAGTGCGAAACGTTCCTCCCACGAGGCGGCCTGGGCCAGCTGCTCGCGCAGCCGGGCTGCCCGCCGCTCTCCCCACAGGTCGTCCAGGGCCACCACGGAACTCTCCAGCTCAGCAGGGCCCACGCCCAGCACGGCGCGCGCGACGGCGGGAGACAGGCGCACCTGCATCCACTCGACGTTCGCGGCCCGCACCCGCGCCGCACCGCCGACGCCGAAACCAAGCCCGGTGACAAGGCTGCCGCGATGCTGCCGCCCCGTCGGCTCGTCGATGCCCAGCGCCGCCTCACCGCAGGCCAGCGCCAGCGTCAGCACGGGGTGCGGGTCGAGCCGGTGGTCGACCGGAGCCGGGCCGCGGTCGCGGAACCCCGCCAGGACGACGCCGGGTACGCGACCGGGCCGGGCCGGGCGCGTGACCTGCCACACGGGGGCAACGACGCGCTGACGCACGGCAGTTGACATGCCTCCATGCTACGGGGCCCGCCCGCACGGAACATTTCTCCAATCCAGCGGGCCGCAGCCGCGGCGAAGGTGAGCGCATGACTTCCACCGGAACCACCGCGCCACCACCACCGGGCGTGGCCCGTCTGCTGCGCCCGTACGCGGGCGGCTTCGCCGCCGTCGTCGTCCTGCAGGTCATCGGCGCCGTCGCCGGGCTGGCGCCGCTCCTCGCGGTCGTCGAGCTCGGCCGTACGCTGCTGGCGCCGGGACCGGCCGACGAAGGGCACGTGCGCAACGTCGTCCTCGCGGGCGCGGCAGGGCTGCTCGTACGGCTGCTGTTCACGGCCGCCTCGTCCGGCGTCGGACACCTCCTCGACACCCGGGTGCAACTGTCGCTGCGCCGGCAACTCGCCGCGCGGCTCGGGCAGGTGCCGATCGGCCGGCTGGCGCGGCGGCGCACCGGGGAGCTGGCGAAGCTGGTGGGTGACGACGTCAGCGCCGTGCACCCGCTCATCGCGCACACACCGGGCGAACTGGTCTCCGCCTTCGTGGTGCCGCTGGTCTCGCTCGGCTACCTCCTCACCGTGGACTGGCGGCTGACGCTGATCACGCTGATCCCCGTACTGCTGGCGGTCGCGCTGGTGCCGCTGATGATGACCCCCGCGCGGCTGCGCGAGCAGAAGGAGTTCGACGCCGCGATGGGGCGGATCTCGGCATCGGTGGTCGAGTTCGTGCAGGGCATCGCGGTGGTGAAGGCCTTCGGCGGGTCGGAGCGGGCGCACGGCAGGTTCCGTACCGCGGTGGGCGACTTCACCCGGAGCTTCTACCGGATGGTGCGCGGTCTTTCCGGGGTCGCCGCCGGGATGCAGGTGGCGCTGTCGCCGCCGTTCGTGCTGCTGGCGGTGCTGGTCGGCGGCGCGTACCGGATCACCGGCGGCGGGCTCGCACCCGCTGACCTGCTGCCTTTCCTGCTCCTCGGCCTCGGGCTGACCGCGCCCGTGGCCGCGCTCGGGCACGGCTTCGACGACCTGCAGGCCGCGCGGCGCGCCGTCGGCCGCATCCGCGACGTACTAGCCGAGCCGGCGCTGCCCGAGCCCGTACGGCCGGTGGCGCCCGAGGGACACCGGGTGGAGCTGCGGGGCGTCCGCTTCGGGTACGAGGGGGCCGGTGCTGGTGCGGGGGCGGGGGCCGCGGCCGGGCGCGAGGTGCTGCGCGGGATCGACCTGGTGCTGGAGCCGGGGACGACCACGGCCGTGGTCGGGCCGTCCGGCAGCGGCAAGTCCACGCTGGTGCAGCTGCTGACGCGGTTCTACGACCCGACGCACGGCTCCGTGCTCCTCGGCGGCGTCGACCTGCGTGAGGTGGGCAGCCAGGAGCTGTACCGGCGGGTGTCCTTCGTCTTCCAGGACGTCCGGCTGCTGCGTGCCTCGGTCGCGGACAACATCGCCCTCGCCGTCCCGCACGCCGACCGCGACGCCGTCGTCCGCGCCGCCCGCCGGGCGAGCATCCACGACCGCGTTCTCGAACTGCCCCGCGGCTACGACTCGGTGATCGGCGAGGACGCCCGCCTCTCGGGCGGCGAGGCGCAGCGCGTCTCGATCGCCCGCGCCCTGCTCGCGGACACCCCCGTCCTGGTCCTCGACGAGGCCACCGCCTTCGCCGACCCGCAGACCGAGCAGGCGGTGCGCGAGGCGCTGGCGCAGACCCGGGAGAAGCGGACGACGCTGGTCATCGCCCACCGCCTGGAGACGATCGCCGACGCCGACACCGTCGTGATGCTGCGCGACGGAGAGATCGTGGAGCGGGGCACGACCGCGGAACTCCTCGCGCGGGACGGCGCGTTCGCCGAATTCTGGAAGATCCACGCTGACGTTGTGAAAGCCGGTGCCATGGAAGGGGAAGAGGCCCGATGATCAGCACACTGCTGCGTGTGCTCGGCCACGAGTACGCCGGGCCGGTGCGCCGCACCATCGCCCTGATGACGGCGACCGCCCTCGCCGAGGGACTGTCGTACGCCCTGCTGGTGCCCGTGCTGCGCGCGCTCTTCGGCAGCACACCCGAGGACGCCCGGCCCTGGCTGGCCGCCTTCGGCGCGGCGGTCGCGGTCTACGCGGTGCTGCGGTACATCAGCGACCGCTCCGGTTTCCGCGTGGGCACGACGATGCTGCACGGCATGTACGAGCGCCTCGGCGAGCACCTTGCCCGGTTGCCCATCGGCTGGTATCAACCCGGCCGCACCGGCGAGGTGTCCGTCCTCGCCAGCCAGGGCGTGTTGCAGGCGATGAGCGTGATCGCGCACCTGCTGGCGCCGTTCATCTCCGCCTGTGTGACGCCGCTGACGATCCTCGCCGTGATGTTCGCCTTCAACTGGCAGCTGGGCCTTGCCGGTCTGGCCGCTGTGCCGTTGGTAGCCGCGGTCCAGCAGCGCACGGCCCGCGCGACCACGACTACCGACACGGAGCGCGTGGAACGCGAACGCGAGGCCACCGGCCGCGTCATCGAGTACCTCCAGGCCCAGCCGGTACTGCGCGCCGGCGGCCGCACCGGCGAGCGGTTCGGTCTGCTGGACGACTCCCTGAAGGAACTGAGCCGCGCCTCGCGCCGCTCCACCCTTTCGGCGCTGCCAGGTGTGCTGGGCCTCGCGGTCACCGTGCAGACGGTGTTCACCGCGCTGCTCGCACTCGGCGCGTACCTCGCCCTCGGCGGGGACATCGGCGCGGCCGAGGTGCTCGCGGTCCTGGTGCTCGCCGCCCGCTGCGCCGACCCGCTGCTGTCCCTCGCCGAGATGAGTGGCGGCATCCGCGCCGCCCGCGCCGAACTCACCCGCCTCGACGACGTCCTGGGCACCAAGCCGCTGCCGGAGCCCCGCGCGCCGCGCGAACCGTCCTGCCACGACGTCGAGTTCGACGCGGTCACCTTCCGGCACGGCGACCGCACGGTCGCCGACGGGGTGACGCTGTCCGTACCCGAGGGCCGGCGGCTGGCCGTCGTCGGGCCGTCGGGCGCGGGCAAGACGACGCTGCTGCAGCTGCTCGCCCGCTTCTACGACGTCGACGCGGGCGCGGTGCGGATCGGTGGCGTGGACGTACGGGGGATGGACACCGCAGCGCTGATGGCGCGGATCGCCATCGTCTTCCAGGACGTCTACCTCTTCGACGGCACGGTCGAGGAGAACGTGCGCCTCGGCCGCCCGGACGCCACCGACGCCGAGGTACGGGCCGCGGCCGCCGCGGCCCGCCTCGACGAGGTGATCGAGCGGCTGCCCGGCGGCTGGTCGGCGGAGGTGGGCGAGGGCGGGGCACTGCTGTCGGGCGGCGAGCGACAGCGCGTCTCCATCGCCCGCGCGCTGCTGAAGGACGCACCGATCGTGCTGCTCGACGAGGTCACTTCGGCCCTGGACCCGGTGAACGAGGCGGCCGTGCACGCCGGCATCGAGGAGCTGATGGCGGGCCGGACCGTGGTGATGGTGGCGCACCGCATGGGGACCGTGCGCCGGGCCGACCGCGTAGCCTTCCTGGACGCCGGGCGGGTGGTCGAACAGGGCACCCACGAGGAGTTGCTACGACGCGCCGGCCGGTACGCCGCGTACTGGGACCTGTCCCGGGCCGGGGCGGGACGGGACTGAGACGGCTGTGCAGGGCCCGCAGGGCCTCGGCGGAGAAGACGACGGAACGGCCGACGAGGAAGTCCTCGGGATTTTTCAGCGGAGATCGGGCCACGGAGAACACCGGGCAGCGGAGTTTGTCGGACTTGGGCATGGAGCGCACCGTCCACAGCTCGGTGACGGCACCCACACCGCGTATGCAGGCGGGCCGCTCGGGGAGTGCTGAACTCCGGCGCCGTTGATGTCACCCGTGGATGCCAGAATGGTGCTGCCGCATCACGGCTGCCTGGGGGAGGAACCGACTTGTACGACACGCTTGCGAGCACCGCGAATTACAGCATCCCTTTCTTGGTCCTCTCTGTGCCATTCGGCATTGTGTCTCTCCTGTTCATCCCCAAACAGCTGCGTGAGCGGCGTCTCAGAACGAAGGGTGTGGAAGTTGTCGCCGTTTGCCGGGAGCGAATCCGGCGAGGGGGCACGGCCGTAGAGCTGCTGAATTGCTCGTTCCGCGCAGCCGATGGCAGCGAGACCTGGGCCCTTGTCGACTCTCCGAAACCGGCGCCCCATGTGGGTGAGGAATTTGCTGTCATATGCGATCCGCAGAAGCCTTCGACCGCTGAGAGCAAGGCTTACCTAGCCTCGTTCGGATCACGTGTCGGTGTGGTGGTCCAGTCAGTCTTCAGTCTGTTGCTCGCAATTGCAGCCGTGGCTGGCGCGCTGTCCTGAGGCGGCTGACGACATCTCAATTGGCTGGCTCGGTAGGCTGTCAGTCGTGGTGGGGGGCGGCGGTCGCCGCCGACCTGGCGACCGGGAAGTACTGGCCGCCATCGTGTTCGTGGCCTTCCCTGTCAAGTTCTTCTGTTCAGACCTGCTTGATGTCCGGGAACAGGCCGGGGCCATCCCGGTTTGAGCCCCGGAGGGCAGCTTGCTCTGGCCCAGGACCGGGGCATGTAGGCAAGGCATGCTGGCCCGTCGGTCGGTCGGCAAATGTGTCGCGTGGTGCTGAGGGAGTCGGGATACTCCCTCGGTGACCCTTACCGCACTGCCTCAACCGCTTCGCCCTCGCGCCCTGAGGCCCGGAGATCTCGTCGTTATCGCATCGCTGTCCGGGCCGCTCCATGCCGTCTACGAGCCCGACCTCGAGCAGGCGGTGGTCGTGCTCGAGCGGATGGGATTCCGTGTGCGTCGGGCACCACTCCTTGAAGGAGGGCGGCACCATTGGTGGAGCGCGGCTCGGCCGACGGAGATCGCCGAAGAGCTCAACGCTCTTCTGCGGGATCCCGAGGTGCGCGCGATCATCGCGCATGACGGCGGCCAGACGGCGCTCGGATACCTCGATCTGATCGACTTCGAGGCGATCACTGCCGACCCCAAGCCGATCCTCGGCTTCAGCGACATCTCGCTGCTGCATCTGGTGCTCTACGCGCGCACTGGTCTGGTCGGCTTCCATACCGACCTGGCCACCCCTGGACTCGGCGGACACTGGCAGCGCGCGACTGCGGCACGCCAAGCGGAACTCGAGAAGCTCTACTCGACGCTGCTGACCGGTACCGAGCCGATCGGCGCGCTGCCGGCCACCCCGACGTGGGAGTGCTGGCGTGCCGGTCGCACCGAAGGCCGGCTGATCGGCGGAGTGATCAACCGCATCGTGCTGAACCAGGCGACGCCCTACGCGCTGCCGCTCGAACGGTTCGACGGCGCGGTGCTGTTCTGGGAGGAGGCGGGAGGCCTGGCAGCGTATGTGTGGAACTATCTGCAGGTACTGCGGCACGCCGGCATCCTCGACCGGATCTCCGGCATGGTCGTGGGCATCCCGGACGGGATCGACGGACTCGACTCGCCCGACGCGTCCCCGACCCTGCGCGAGATCGTCCTCGATGTCCTCGGCGACCGTGACATCCCGGTCCTGGGCAACGTCGAGTTCGGACACGCCGGCCCGAATCTGCCGATGCCCGTCGGGATCCGTGTAGCTCTCGACGCGCAGCAGCGGACGTTGTCGCTGCTCGAACCGGCGGTACGCCCGCTCGCGTTGACCGGACAACCGGGCGTCTGAGCAACGCGGATCAGCGAGCCGACAGCCTCGGCAGCACTCGGCGCGCCACCATGTGTGCTGCGAGGAAGAAGGCCCTCCCGTCCGGCGGACGGAAGGGCCTCTGACCAGGTGTTTCTCTGTGCCCCCGGCAGGATTCGAACCTGCGACACCCGCTTTAGGAGTTCGATCCAGGGGCGGCCCAGCGGTGCCGCCGCGTGGTCAAGTTGTACCTGAAGGGCCGTGCAGGGACGCCCATGTCCGGCGCTGTTGATGTCACCCGTGGATGTCAGCCGGAGCTAGCGCTTCTTGCGGATCTTGCGCTTCTTCTCCCTGGCTTCCTTCTCTTTGCGCTGGGCCACGCCGTACGAGGACCATGGGCCCTGATGAACCGGGCACCGGGACGTGCCGGTCACCACCGGCCGCTGACACCGTCCCCCTGTCTTGGTCGGGGCGCCACACTTCGCCATGCTGCTTCCCCCTTCGGCTGGTCGTGCAGTGGTTCGACTCGAGGAACCATGGCTCAGCCTCTGCCGGCAGGGAAGGCGCGTGCTGGAGCCGCCAGGCGCACGCGGGCGCGCGTCGACGCCATCAGCTTGGGAGGCGCCGGTGGCCAAGCGTCTATGGGCTTCCTGAGCAGGGCAATGGACTGAATGAGCGACGTTGACAGTGCCTCGCCCCTGCCCACCGTCGCTCAGTGCTGGTGCTGGTGCTGGTGCTGGTGCTGGTGCTGGTGCTGGTGCTGGTGCTGGGCCAGGCAGGCAAGGCACAGTGTTTGGGTCGCGAGGAGAAGGAGCAGACTACGTTCCGTATAACGATCGCATGACTCACGTGAACAAAGAGGGCCCGCGCTCGAGCCCTGATCCGTAGCGTCTGCTCGACGCGGGAGCGCAAGCCCGAGTCGGCTGTCACACTCCGGTGCGACGATGGACTCAACCGCTGGGAAGGGGTGTAACCGTGACCACTGCTGTCCGCGAAGATAGCGCTCTTGAGGTGCGCATCGCCCCCACTTCAACCCGACTAGACCTCAAGACCTACACACAAATCCTCAACGAGGTCAGGATGTCGCTCGAGGAGGTCGACCGGACGGCCCTGCCTGTCCGTAGCCCACGCCTCCGATGGGCTATCGAAAAGATGACCATGGAGAGCGACGTACGCATCGTCTTGGTGCCGGCTGTGGTGCCAGCTAAGCGGACGTGGCAGTCGATCGCGGCTCCGCTGCACGGGTTTGTGGACGGCATCGAGTCTCTAACGGAGTCACCCCGTATCCCTCCTTTCTTCAGCGAGCGCACTGTGGCCAGGGTGGGCCACATAGGCAAGCATCTCGGGGCTGGGGGCGTCGAGCAGGTCGCCGTTACGAGCCTCAATGGTGACCGTCATACCGCCGTTGTCGACGAAGAAACCGTCAGTAATGCCACACAGGCTGTTCTTCCCGCGAAGAGGGCTTTTTCCAGCGTGACTGGAACGTTGGATGTTTTGAGCCACAGCAAGGGAAGCGCCCCTCGGGCGCTGATCAGGGACCCCCGAACTCGCCACGCCGTCCGTGTGGTAGCTCATAGTGACCACAGTGAGCTTCTTCGCAATGCGTGGGGGCGGCGCGTAATGGCGTCTGGGATCTTGCAAAGGAATTCCGAGGGGCAGGCAGTTTCTTTGCAGATGACAGACCTGGAAGTCTTGCCGGACTATCAATCTCAAATGGACCCGGCAGACATCCTGGGTATCAATCCACGGATAACGGGTGATCTCAGCACCGCCGAATATCTGAAGCAGGTGAGAAGTGCCTGAGCCTTTGGTCTACGTTGACGCTGATATCTTCCTCAACGTTATAAAGAAAGAAAAGGGCTTGTGGCCTAACTCCTACAAAGTACTTCGTGCAGCCTATAGGGGGGACATACAGGTCGTCGCGTCGACCCTCCTTCTGGTCGAGTTAAACGGCCATAAGGGTGATGTGGCTGCAAGCGATCGAGACCGGGTTGTTGACGAGTACCTTGACCGACTGGATGTTCAATGGGTCGAGGTGGACATGCTGGTCGCACGGGAGGTTCGGCAGCTCGCCGCGCAGTACAACTTGCGCGGCCCTGATGCCACCCACCTGGCCACAGCGATTCGCATGAAAGCCGACTACTTTTTCTCGCGGGACAAGGCATTCCCCCACGGACAGACTATCGGAATAACGCATGTGACCGGTCCTCGCGAAGTGTGGAATCCCACGACAGATGATGCGGAGATAGATGTGATGGCGTCGTCTGAATTGGGAAGCTAGGCCATTAGGCGACAACACGCGAATAACTGGTGCAGTGATCCGACTTAAGCGGCCTTGAAATGGTCGTGGCAGCGGAAACATGGCGGGTTCAGATCACACCACCTGTCGTGTAAGCACTGCACGGCGTCTTCACATGCTGGGGTCGGGATGCGCAGGGAATGCTTCCACTTCAGCGCCTATTGCTGCATGGAGTAGTGCCTCGATCTCATTGCGTCGACTCTGAATACTGAACCTTTTCGCTGCTGCTATGCATGCTGGACCCTTACGGACCCTCCAATTTTCTACGAGTGCCTTACAGATAGTTTCCCCGAGTCGTGCTGCGTAGTCTTCGATATTCCCGTGGTCATCTACTAGACAGCCTGTATCGGCATTAATAAGGTCAACTGGCCCGCCTCGGTTCGTTGCAATGACCGGCACGCCGCATGCCATAGCTTCAATGATAGTCATGCCGAAAGGTTCAAAAGCAGAAGTATTCACCAGCACGCTGGCGGATTTTCGTAGTAAACAGCCCAGCTTATGATGCGGGATGAATCCAGTGAATTCGATGCGAGAGTGCATACCTTGAGCTGCAGCCAGCTCGTGTAGCCGCTGACCGTCGGGGCCCTCTCCCACAATTACAACGCGGGCATCAGTCCTATCGGTGAAGTGTTTCGCGGCAAGAATTAGCGCTTCAATACGTTTCCACTTGGCGAGTCTACCAATAAGGACCACGGAATGTTCCGTCTGCTTCTCTTCTGCAGATCGACCCGGATGGAAGATCTTTTCATTCAGCCAGGGAGGGAAATATAGGAGTCGACTTCTATCTGTCTGCGGGACCAGTTCGAGCAGGCGGTTTCTGTCATCACTGGATATGTATGCAGTAAGTGAGGCGTTCCGAGTCACCTGTTCAAGCGCCATCCGAGCAGCTTCACCGTACTCCCGGGCTGCGCTCAACTCTGTTCCGTGTAGGTGAATGAACGTCGGAGTCGAAGTGTCGAGTGTTGCAAGGGCTCTCTGCATTGCGATTGCATTGAATGAGGCATGATGCATGTAGATCAGATCGGGAAATCTCCCCGCATCTGCATGTATCCAATTCAAGATGTCGATGAATTTTCGCTCAATTCCCGCCAAACATTCGTCGCGCTGCTGTTCGTTAACCTGAAAAAAGATTGCATCGGAGGCAGGTAGCGGATCGTAGACGCACGGAAATGGATAGCGTGATCCTTGATATTGAATACCTGTCTCTTCTGTGAAAATACCTTTCACGGGTTTGTGTGTGCCATTACCTGGTGAGGGATAGAATGAATATGGCTTACGTATGACCTCTTCGAGGTATCGATGCATTCCCTCGTGCAGAATCGCTGAGCCAGTCCCGATTTTTCTTTCGGTTTGCCAGGGGCCCGAACCAATTTGGACAATCACAAGCTCGGACGTAGATCTCGCGTGCCGCATGTCTTATTCCCCGTGACTACCTTACCTCTGGATCGCGACTGTCCGAAGGTGCTCCTACCAAGATTGCTTGATGCTCATCCGTACCCCTGGCGCATACAGTGGTGGTGGATTCTTCACCTCGCATCATCATGGGGCACTGTTAGCTAGATCTCGAGCAGCTGCTTCGTATGCGGCAATGCCGTTTAGCCAAGCTGCCGTATTGACGCCCTTTTGGTTCGGATCGTCTCCGCTATTTACGCTGTCAGCGTGCATCCTGAGTGGGACCGTACTTTGCTGGAGGGCCTGCCATTTGCCATATTTCTTTGGAAAATGCACACGCATCCCGGCTGACGTTTGTAGGGCGGCGTAATCAGTCTCAATCACTCGCTGTTGCAGCTCCTGGTCGCTAATGGCGATTTTTTTATGCTCTGTCCGATGGATGACCCATTGGGACAAGGCGTGGACGTACTGGCTGAACGCGCCTACGGATGCCGTGCACGCTTCGCGCTTGCGTCGCCTTCTATCTATCCACTGTTGAATGAATGCGCCACCGAATACGCCAATGGAGGCGCCAAGAAGAGCGGCACCAGCACTGATCACCGCCGTCCACAAGGTTAGTTGCTCGCTTGAACACTTCCCGTACGGGTGCATGATGACCGACATGCAACCAGCAAAATGCTCTTCTGCTCGGGCTGCAACTTGGGCGGTGCTATCTAGGGAGACCACTGCATGCCTCGTGGACTCCGCCCAGCACCATGCAAACGAGGTCGGCGGAGCGGCTTTGGGGTGGCGCTGCTTTGGCGCGAGTGATCATGGCCCCGTAAGCTTGCGGCGCGTCGGGCAGTCTGTGGACCTGCCCGGTAAAGCACGACGTTGGGGCCATGATCTTCGAGGCTCGCGCCAAAGTGGCTCCGTAAAGCCGTGGAGCCGACCGCCCCAGCCGCGACGTACCCCTTCTCTGGCATCAGGCGGCTGATTGCTATGAGCGCGGCACGGACACCGGCCGGGCTGGAGCGGGGCGGAGACAGGAGCGCAGGCCCGGCCGGGGCCGGGCCGCGCGCGGTGAGCGGAGCGAGCCGCCTTGAACCAGTAGAGAAAGTTGTAACTCAGTCTGTGGTCTGGGGCTTGAAGTCGTATGCGCAGGCTGGGAGTTCTGCCCCTTGGCGGTGAGCCATCGGTAGGAAGACCACTGGCCGGATCGTCCAAGTGATGCGGGTGCCGGCGTGGGTCACAGAGACCGTGCAGGGTTCCATGCGTAAGAGGGCTCGTCGCGTATCGATGCGGCCGTCATAGAGCCAGGCCCAGGCCTCGTCGGAGGCGTCAGGGTCGAGTGCCGGTGAGATCGTGCGCAGGGCGACCGCTACCCATCTATCGGCCTGCGGTGCCGAGTAGGCGTCGAAGGATGCCCGAAGCGCCGGCAGTCCTGTCCCGTCGTTGACGTCTTGCGTCCAGCACTCGCACCAGAAGCCCCGCTGAGGCTTGTCCATCAGCACGGGTGTCCTCCCGGCTGGGCGTCCGTGAAGAGTTCGGCGGTGACGGTGTAGCCGCTTTGGCTGCCGTGGACGACGACCCGGTGTGCGATGACGCTGACCATGCCCAAGCCGCGGCCTTGTACCGCGTCCATGCTCGGCTGCTCGACCTTCGGGGCGGTGCCCGTCCCTCCCTCGTCGGTGACAGACAGGGCGACCACCTTGGGGGAGACCGCCAGGGCCAGGTGAAAGCTGCCTGCCCCACCGCTCGCCGTGTGGAGGATCGCGTTCGCGCTCAGCTCGCTCACGATCAATTCGGCGTCGTCGGCCAGGGGAGATCCGCGCAGGATGTCCCGTGTCCAGCGTCGGGCCCGGCTGACCTCTTCCGGAAATCCTGGGCAAGTGAGTCCCCAGACCCGGGCGGTGCTCGTATACTCGTGCATACAAGTTCCTTCGTGCTGGTAGGCCGCCATGTGCAGCGGGTTCGGGCTAGACGAGTTTCACGCCATCGTGGGCGCGGATGGCCGGCGGGGATACCGCGTCCAATGCGTCCAGGACACGGATCGCGTACGCCTCGTCGGCGAGTTCGATGACTTCTTCGCGGGTAGCCCAGCGCAGTGCGCGGGTCTCGTCCCCGGTGGTGGGCGTGCCGTCGGCGGCCTCACAGCGGAAGACCATGGAGACGATCAAGCCCTTCATGTTCTTGTAGATCCCGGTCAGCATCGCGGGAAGCGCGATCTTGATGCCGGTCTCTTCGAGAACTTCGCGCTGGAGGGCCTCGGGAATGGTCTCCTCGCGTTCGAGGACTCCGCCCGGGGGTTCCCAGTGGCCGTTGTCGCGGCGCTTGATCAAGAGGGCGCGGTCCTGGTCGTCGACGATGACTCCGGCGACGCTCACGGAGTGCGGACGGTCGGTGCTCACGTTCCTCTGCCCTCTCGGATGGCTAGGCTCTCCACCGTAGCAACAAAGCTCGCCCACTCGTCTAGATACCTAAAGGAGTACACGTGCCCTCTCTTTCCTCCGGCCTCCTCGGCGATCTCGACCCCACGAGCGATCGTGCGGTCTTCCGGCAGATCGCCGACCAGCTGCGCGAGGCCATCGACCGTGGGCGATTCAAGGAGGGCGAAAAGCTGCCCTCCGAGGCCGAACTAGTCGAGCACTACGGGGTTTCCCGTATGACGGTTCGAAACTCCTTCTCCGTCCTCCAAGGCGAGGGCCTGGTGCACGCCGAGCACGGCAAGGGCGTCTTCGTGCGACCACGACCGCCTGTCAGGCGGCTTGCCTCCGACCGGTTCGCCCGGCGCCATCGAGAGCAAGGGAAGTCCGCGTTCATCGTGGAGGCCGACGCCGCCGGCAGTCACCCGCAGGTGGACAGCCTGGAGGTCAAGGAGGAGAAGGCCAGTCAGGACGTCTCCACCCGGCTCGGGTCCGTGCGACGGGTGCTGGCCCGGCGTCGCCGGTATCTGCTGGACGGGCGGCCCGTGGAGTTCGCCACCTCGTACCTGCCGCTCGACATCGCGCGCGGTACGCCGATCGCCGAGCCGAACCCCGGGCCCGGGGGCATCTATGCCCGACTTGAGGAGCTGGGGCACCGCCTCGACCACTTCGAGGAAGAGATCCGTGCCCGGATGCCCTCGCCGGATGAGGTCCGGACGCTGCGGCTGGCCTCCGGTGTGCCGGTCATTCACCTGATCCGTACCGCGTTCGACGGTGAGGGGCGGGCTGTGGAGGTCTGCGACACGGTCATGGCGGCCGACGCGTACGTCTTGTCCTACCAGCTCCCGGCGACGTGAGCGCCTGATCGGCGGTGGTGCGCGGGGCGCTTCTCCGAACTCGTACACCCCAACAGGCGTACTCGTATAGACGAGTGGGCAAGTTGTGTGGCAAGGTGGTTGCCGTTCCCGGGAGATCGGGTTCGAACGCCGCATCTTGTATAGACGAGTAGATGGGAAGAAGCTTTGCGCACCATCCGTGTTGAGACCTCGGCCGCAACGATCCTGCTGACCGAGGCGCCCGAGCCCAAGGTCCGCGACCGGCAGACGGGCGAGATCGTCAAGGACGCCACCAGCGGAGAGGCACTGATGACGATCGGCGTCGTCTACCTGGAAGACGGCGAATCGTCGCTGATCAAGGTCACCGTTCCCGAAAGCGGAGTGTCCGAGGGGCTCACGCTCGGGGCCCCGGTCTCGCTGCCGGGGCTGGTGGCCCGGCCGTGGGAGAGCGTCTTCAACGGGCAGCAGCGGCACGGCATCGCCTACCGCGCCGCCGCCGTGACACCGGCCGCCTTCCCGGCCGCCACCGGGGCCGCTGCCTGATGACCGATCTGACGACACTCCTGGAGGTGGGTGGTCCTGTCGCCGCACTCGGTGGCGGGGCCGCCTACGCCCGGGCCCAGCACCCCGGGGTGTACTGGTCCACAGTCGGCCTGCCGATATCCACAGCCCGGCTCCTCAGCTCCTACGGCTCGGTCATGGAGGCCTGCGGCCTGACCGTGGCCCCGTCCCGGCTGCGAATGCTGGCGGTCAAGGCCACCACTCGCCGCGAAGTTCGTCCCGTACCGCCGCGTCGCGGCATCATCCGGCCCACCTCCACCGGGCTGCGGCTCCGTCTGCGGCTCGCTCCGGGGCAGGAACCGGCCGATGTCGCCGCCTCGGCGGAACGGCTGCGGCATGCCTGGGGCGTTCAGGCCGTGTACATGACCACGGTCAAGCCGGGTGTGGTTGAGCTGCGGCTGGTCGGCTTCGATGTGCTGCGGCGAGTGCGGATGCCGCGCAAGGTGGACGCCGGGTTCCTTCAGGTGCCGGTGGCCCTGCGGGAGGACGCCATGCCGTTCATACGCGACTACCGGACCGTGCCCCACCAACTCACCCTCGGCGCAACGCTGTCGGGCAAGTCCATGTATCTGCGGCACCTGATCGCCGGACTCGCCCCTCAGCCGGTCGCCCTGGTCGGGATCGACTGCAAGCGCGGTGTGGAGCTGGCGCCGTTCGCGTCCCGCCTCTCTGCGCTGGCGACCGAACCGGAACAGGCAGCCGAGCTGCTGCCCGTGCTCGTGAAGGAAATGGAGGACCGCTACGACCTGATCAAGGCCCGGCAAGGCATCGCCCCGGACACCCCTGCCGAAGAGATCACATCCGACATCTGGGGACTGCCCGAGTCCGAACGCCCCGTCCCCCTCGTGCTGTTCGTCGACGAGGTCGCTGAACTCTTCCTCGTTGCCACCAGGAAGGACGAGGAACGACGCGACGAAATGGTCACCCAGCTCATGCGACTCGCCCAACTCGGCCGCGCGGCCGGCATCTACCTAGAGGTCTGCGGACAGCGCTTCGGCGCCGAGCTGGGCAAGGGCGCCACCATGCTGCGAGCCCAGCTGACCGGCCGCGTCTGCCACCGAGTGAACGACGAAGCCTCCGCGAAGATGGCGCTCGGCGACATCGCACCCGAAGCGGTCACGGCCGCATGCGCCATCGCCCCCGAACGACCCGGCCTCGCCGTGGCAGGTGACACCTCCGGTGGCTGGTCGCGCATCCGGACGCCGTACCTGTCACTCGGCGACGCTGCCGAGACCTGCCGCGAGTTGGCCCACCTGGTCCCCGACCTGCCCGCACTCAAGCCCTTCCGGCCCGACGTGCCCGTACGGCCGGTCGAGACACCGGGCCCGGCCGTGCGACCCCGACCGGTGACCGACTGACCCGAGTCCCCACCCAACTCTGGTCGGCGTGACCGCCTCACGCCACGTCCCTACCCCTCCCATGCCCGAGTTCGGAAGGAGCCGCAACATGCGCGCCCACCTGGCCCGTGTCGATGCGGTGCTCGTTCAGGCAGTCATCGCCGCCGCCCTGTCCTTCGCCCACCTGCACGACGTCGCCTCGGCGGCTGGACAGGACGGGTGGAAAGCGTGGGCCTACCCGATCAGCGTCGATCTGCTGCTCGTCGCCGCCTGGCGTCGACTGCGGTCCGGGGAGGCGAAAGCGGCCGGGTGGTGCTGGTTCGTCATCGCGCTCACGGCCTCACTCGGAGCCAACGTCGCAACCGCCGGCCTTCTCGACATGAACCACGTACCGGCCTGGCTGCGCATCCTCGTCGCGGGCTGGCCCGCGGTCGCCTTCCTCGGCGGCACCCTGCTCGCACACTCCGCACCGAAGACGATCGACCACGCCACCGAACCCGACACGGACGACGACGAGGTTCACGACCAGGCGGAGCCACCAGAACTCCTCCCCGAGCCACCCGTCCACCCGGCACCCGAGCAAACCCCGCCCCAGCGTCCGGTCAACGAACCGGAACCGCCTGAGCGTCCCGCCCTGCCCGTTCCGCCCGCCCTCGTCGCACACGCCCGCAAGGTCGCCGCCGAACACCACACCCGCACCGGCACACCCATCGACACCCCCGCCCTCCGCGCCCGCCTCGGCGTCCCCGCACCCATGGCCGAAGCCATCGCAACCCACCTCTGAAAGGAGACCTGCGTGACCGCCAACCGCCGCTTCCGCAACGTCGTCCGCATCGGCCCCGTCCAGGTCGGCACGTACTACGACGGCCGGGGCCAGAAGAAGCACACCGCCGCCTGCACCGCCCCGCGCTGCGGCTTCTCCACCGACTACGACGGCCGCGCCGCCGCCGAGCTGGCCGCCCGCACCCACCGCTGCCCCGTCCGCTGAAAGGACTCTCACCCCGTGACCGTCAGCCTGCCGCTCGTCGTCATCCTTGGCTTCTCCGCCTGGGGAGCAGTCAGGTTCCTTGGCGTCCGTGTCTGGATCGTCGTCCTGATCGCCCTCTTCGGCTTCTGGCTCTCCCGCACCTTCCTCGCACCTGCCATCGAGTCCGGCACGCGCACCGGCGTAAGCGTCATAAACGGCCCACACGCCTAGACGAGTAGATAAGGAGCCCTGACCGTGTTCCTCCCGAAGTACCCCTACAGCCCGACCCCGCCGCCCGCTCATACCCACACCCCGACCGAGACGGCACCCGTAAAGCGCTCGTTCCCGTCGGTCTCCATCGATCAGAAGACCGTCGCGGCCCTGGTCGTCGGTGGAGTCGTCCTCACCGCGCTCCTGGCCGCCGTCGCCGTCACGGCCATCTCCGTTGCCGTGGCCGCCGTCGTCCTGCGCTCCATGCTCCGCGACCACCACCGCCGCTGAACCGCGCTGGCCTCCGAGGCGGCGGCACACGACCAAGCATTTCGCCGCCCCGGGGCCTGTTCCTCCCGACCGAGCCAGTCAGAAGGGGAAACGCCATCTTCACCCGCACCACTCCGGCACCACTCCCGGAACTCGCGAACCTGGCCGCGCAGGGCACGCTGCCCGGTATCCTCCGCCAGCTCTCCGGACTCGGCGGCTGCACCAACCCGATCCGCCTCGACGGCCACCGAACCGAGTACGACGTCGACACCACGACTGGCGAGATCGGCAACGTCCTCCACCGCCTCGACTCGTCCAGCCTCCCGGCCGGTCAGCTCCTCGTCCGCTGCAACAACCGCCGCACGACTCGCTGCGCCGCCTGCGCCGAGGTCTACCGCCGCGACACCTTCCACCTGATCACCTCCGGCCTGCGCGGTGGCAAGGGCATCCCCGAACACGTCGCCGCCCACCCCCGCGTGTTCGCCACCTTCACCGCGCCGAGCTTCGGCCCGGTCCACAACCGCCCCTCCAGCGGTCGCCCGTGCCGCTGCGGCACCCATCACCACCAGGACGACGACGTACTCGGCTCCCCGCTCGACCCGGGCACCTACGACTACGAAGCCGCCATCCTCTGGAACGCCCACGCCGGTCCGCTCTGGCGGCGCTTCTCCACCTACCTGCGCCGCGAGGTCGCCAAGCGCGCCGGCCTCTCCCAGCGGCGCTTCCGCGAGCACGCCCGCGTGTCCTTCGCCAAGGTCGCCGAATACCAGAAGCGCGGCGCGGTCCACTTCCATGCCGTCATCCGCATCGACGGCCCCAGCGGCGGCGACACCCCACCCCCTACCTGGGCAACCGCCGAACTGCTCACCGACGCGATCCGCGCTGCCGCCGCCAAGGTCCGCGTGGACGGCCCGACCATCGACGGCCGCACCCACACCTTCACCTTCGGCCGCCAACTCGACGTACGCACCATCCGCTCGGCCGACTTCGACGGCGGCCAGGAACTGACCGAACGAGCTGTCGCCGCCTACATCGCCAAGTACGCCACCAAAGGCGCCGAGACGGCGACAGGAGCTCTCGACCGCCCGCTCAAGTTCGCCGCCGAACTCGCCCAGCTCGACATCAGCGATCACGCCCGCCGCCTGATCCGCACCGCCTGGTTCCTCGGCGCACGCAAGGACCTCGAACACCTCCGCCTGCGCGCCTGGGCCCACATGCTCGGCTTCCGCGGCCACTTCTCCACCAAGTCCCGCCGCTACTCCACCACCCTCGGTGCCCTCCGCGACTCCCGCGCCCAGTGGCGCCGCACCCAAGCCGCAGCACCCAACGGCCTCGAGCCCGAGACGACGTACGTCCTCGCCCACTGGGTCTTCGCAGGAACCGGCCTCTCGGACACCGAAGCCTGGCTGGCCGCATCCCTTGAACCTGCCCCCGGAACGGAAGGAGAGCCGACCGATGCATGACGACGAACTGCTGACGGTGCCTGACGTGATGGAGCGGCTCAAGCTCGGCCGCTCCACCGTCTATGACCTCATCCGCTCCCGTCGTCTGCCCTCGATCACCATCGGCCGGTGTCGTCGCATACCCGCGCGGGCCGTTCGGGAGTACATCACCAACGAATTGGAGGCGGCCGCCTGATGGCCCAACAACGCAAGCGGAACCCCAACGGGGCGGGCACCATCACCAAGCGGAAGGACGGGCGCTTCCAGTGCGCGGTCTACGTCCTCCAGCCGGACGGCACACGTGCCCGTAAGTTCGCCTACGGGAAGACCTGGGCCGAGTGTGATGCCAAGCGCCGCGAGCTGCTCGACAAAGTCGACCAGGGCGTGCCCGTGCCCACCAAGTCGGCCAAGCTCTCGGACTGGCTCCCGTACTGGCTGGACAACGTCATCAAGCCCCGGCGGAAGCTCAGCACGTTCGACAAGTACGAGGCGCACGTGCGGCTCTATCTGGTGCCCCTGCTCGGTTCCAAGCGGCTCGAATCGCTCGGCGTCGCCGACGTCCGCCGCTTCCTCGTCCGCCTGGAGAAGGAGACCACCGCCGCAACGGCCAAGGAATCGCACCGAGTTCTGCGCTCGGCGCTGTCCTCCGCCTGCCGCGAGGAACTGATCACGCGGAACGTGGCGAAGCTCGTCGAGCCGCCCCGCACCGACAACCGAGAACTCACGCCCTGGACGCTGGACGAGACCCTCGACTTCCTCGCTGCGTCCCGCAAAGACCCGCTGTACGCGGCCTTCGTGCTCGCCATCGGGATGGGCCTGCGCCGAGGAGAGATCGTCGGCCTCCGGTGGTCGGACGTCGACCTCGACAACCGCGTCCTGTACGTCCGCCAGCAGATCCAGCGCCGCCGTGGCGTCCTGTACGACGACGACCCCAAAAGCCGCCGCCGTCGTGCCGTCCCTCTGCCCGCCCTCTGCATCGCGCCTCTGCGCTGGCACCGCATGCGGCAGGCGGCTGCCCGTGCCAAGGCGGGGGAGAGGTGGCAGGAGTCGGCCTGCGTCTTCACCACCCGCACCGGCCGCCCGGTCGAGCCGCGCAACCTGTACCGCTCCTTCACCCGTGTCGCCCAGTCCGCCGGCCTCCGCGTCATCCGGCTGCACGATGCCCGGCACGGCACCGCCACCCTCCTCACGGCGGCCGGAGTCGCGCCCCGCGTGGTGATGGAGATCCTCGGCCACTCCCAGATCAGCATCACCATGGACGTCTACACCCACGTCGTCCAGGACACGCAGCGCGAAGCCATGAGCCACATGGATCGCCTGCTCAGGAGACGCCCCATCCGCGATTGACCGCCCGCGTTGATGTCAGAAGTAGATGTCAAAGGCCCCGGACCAAGATCGGTCCGGGGCCTTTTGGCTGGTGCCCCCGGCAGGATTCGAACCTGCGACACCCGCTTTAGGAGAGCGGTGCTCTATCCCCTGAGCTACGAAGGCAGTGGCATCGGACGCAAGCAGCGGCGTGCCTGTGGTCTGGGAGGACCACAGGCGTCAGCGTACCGGATACGGGTCGGGCGGGTGTGGGGGTCAGGTCAGGGGGACGTGAGTGAAGCGGCCGGCGGTGTGGAGGTCCGACTCGATGCGGGTGGCTGTTGACGTCAGTTCGGGGAGGAGGTCCGTCACGCACGCGCGGCGGGTGTGGCGGCTCGCGTGCATCGCTGTGTTCAGGGCGGCCACCACCCTTCCGGACCGGTCGCGGATCGGGACCGCGAGGGAGCGGAGGCCCTCTTCCAGTTCCTCGTCGACCAGGGCGTAGCCCTGGGAGTGGATCGAGGGCAGGTCGAGTTGTTCGTGGCTCGTGCGGGTGTCTGCCAGCAGGACTCGGCCCGGGGCCGTCGCGTACGCCGGCCGGCGTGTGCCCACCGTGATGTTCACGCTCATCACGCGGCCCGTCGCCACCCTGGCCGTGTACTGGATCTCCTCGCCCGAGTCCGAGAGCACCGCCAGTGACGTCGACTCGTGGATGCGGGACGTCAGATCGGACAGGTGGGGCTGGGCGATCTCGGGGAGGGACAGGCGGGAGAGGGGTGGGAAGCCCAGGGAGAGGACCCGGGGGGTGAGGGTGAAGGTGCGGGGGTCCGGGGTCGCGACCAGGCCCAGGTGTTCGTAGGTGATCAGTGCTCGGCGGGCCGTCGCCCGGGCCAGTCCCGTCGCCTGGGCCACCTGCGTGAGGGTCAGCTCCGGCCTGCCCTCGCCGAAGGCCGTGAGGACCGTCAGGCCCCGTGCCAGGGATTCGATGAAGTCGCGGCCCAACTGCTGCTTGGACGCGCCCGTCCAGAGCGCCAGGTTCGAGGGGGGCGGGCCGGGCTCCGGGGGTGGCGTGCGGTGCAGCTCGCGTTCCATCTCCGTCACCGCCGACCGCAACCTCGGCAGCAGGGTGGCGCGCAGGTCGTGCGCGGTGTGCCGGCTCGTGTGGCTGACCACGCTCGCCACGCACGCGATCTCCCGGCCGTCGCCTGCGTGCGGGGACCGGACCGGTACCGAGACCGCCACCAGGCCCGGTTCGATCAGCTGGTCGTCCAGGGCCCAGCCGTTCACGGCGGCCTCTTCCGTGCGGCTGACGAAGGCCTCGTCGTCCCGTGCGTCCGCTCCGTACGTGCGCGGCGGTACCGCCGTGAAGGACAGATCCCTGGGGTCCGACGCCCTGCGGTCGCGCCAGTGCCGCCAGTCGGTGTCCGTCCACTGCGTCGCGAACAGCGGGCCCGGTGCGGTGCGTTCGGCGGGGAGCAGGTCGCCGATGCGGAAGCTGAGGGACATGGCGCGGCGGCGGGTCGCCTGGTGGATGAAGCGGATGCCGTCGCGGTCGGCGACCGCGAGGGAGACCGACTCGTCCAGTTCGTCGGCCAGGGCGTCCGCCCGGGCGGAGAGGAGGGCGGGCAGGCGCAGGGCGGAGAGGTAGGTGTTGCCCAGTTCCATCAGGCGGGGGGCCAGGTGCACGTCCCTGCCGTCCACGCGGACGTAGTTCATGAGGGCGAGCGTGGCCGTGATGCGGTCGACCGTGGAGCGGGCGAGGCCGGTGGCTCGTTCGAGGGCGCTGAGGCTCAGGGTGCCGTTCGACTCCGTCAGCTCCCGCAGGACCGCGATGCCGCGGATCAACGGCGTGACCGCCTCGGCGGGCACCCCGGTCCCGGCCCTCTCGTGGGCGTCGTTCGTGGGCTTCGCTGGCATCGGCTCTCCGGTACGGCGGTCGCGGCAGTCGCGGCACGCCTACCGTAATCCGGAATCGGCCCGGCGCTTGTGCGCTGATCGACCCCCGCCGGGCCCCTACCTCCTGCCGCCTGCCGCTGTCGGCTGCCGCGTCACCCGCACCCGGTAGTCCCCCGACGGCTCCGTCCCCACCACCCTGATCACGACCCCCGTCCGCGGATCCCTGAACGTCTCCCCGGGCGCGAACGGTGCGTCGGACAACTCCGAGTGGACGTTCGGCGCGCGTGTGCATCCGCCGCTGTCGCGGCGGGAATCCTGGACGGTGATCGGGCCCATGCCCGTGTCCACCGCGGCGTCGACCTTGTAGATCAGGATGCCCGGGCGGCACACCGCCTCGTCGTTGCCGGCGCGGGTGCGCAGTTCGACGGCGTAGCCGGCTTTGCTGTCCAGGGGTACGACGACCAGCTTGGAGCCGCCCGTGCGGGCCAGCGGCGTCAGGGTGAACTCCGTGGTGCCGGGGTCCGATACGCAGTGCACTTGCGCGGCGTCGAGCCAGCCCAGTTTCCACTTGTGCCAGCCGAGGAAGTCGTTGTTGGCGCCCCAGTCCTCGCTCATGATGTCCCAGTGGCCGACCGCGCCCCCGCCCTCCGCGGTGTACAGGTCGGGCAGGCCGAAGACGTGGCCGTTCTCATGGGGGAGGACGCGGTAGCCGGTGCGGTCGTAGGAGCCGGAGCCGTCGTCCTGGCGGGAGTAGACGAAGGAGGCGTTGGCCACGGGTTTGCCGTCGGCCGTCGGCGCCTCGGGGTTGCCGGCGAAGGTGACCGAGAGGACGGTGTCGAGGGCGGAGGGGCCGGCGTTCGGGGTGACCAGTACGTTCAGCAGGTCGTACTCGCGGAAGTCCACCTTCGGGTCGGCCACGGCCACGAGGTCCTGGACCAGTGAGCGGTAGCCGGGGTCGAAGGGGGCGCCGCGCTCTATGCCGTACTCGCGGAAGGACTTCGGCATCCGCACCCACTCCCGGATCGGGAGCGCGGGCCGGTAGTCGAGGCGGCCGTAGGAGCTGGTGCGGAACCAGTGCCGGGTCTGCGGGAAGAACTCCCGGAAGCGGTCCAGGGCCTTGCCCTCGCCGGGGGCGTCGGAGAAGTCGATCATCAGGGTGAGGGCGCGGACGGTGCCGGTGGAGCGGGCGTAGCCGGCGCTGGTGGGGATGCCCTCGGACATCTGGATCTCGGGGGCGCCGCGGATCAGGCAGGGGCCGTGCGCGGAGCTGCGGGACAGGGTGATCGAGCCGGCTCCGGCCGTGGTGGCGCCCGGGGCGAGGTGGCCCGTGCCGGCCGAGGTGCTGACCGTGAAGGTCAGGGCGGACACGCAAGCGAGAGCGGCCAGACGCCGCCGGGGTATCCGGCGGCCGGGCGGCCCCGAGGCGTGCCGACGGGGGCGCCGGGGCTGCGGCTGCGGCTGCATGCCAGGGACCTGCAAGGTACCTCCCGCGCCACGGCAGCCTCCGGTCTCCGGCTGCGCCCTTGCGATCACCCTGCGTCGCGGGGTGGGGGGACGCGCGTTGGAGGAGACCGATCGTGGGTTTCCCGTCAGTAGCGGCGGGTGGCGGCCGTATTAGCGGCGGGTGGCGGCCGTAGTAGCGGCGGTGGCGGCCGTGTCAGTCGCGGCGAGTCGTGACCCCCATCGGGCTTGTGAGCCAGGTCACTAATAAAAAGTCCAGGTGCGGGAAATACCGGGGACCTGGTCCCCGTTTAGCCATGTGTCCGACTGAAACGGGGAGCCCCTCCCCGGATCGTCACACCAGAGCACCTCACCCAGGAGTACACCGTGCAGACCGCCACCCCCGCACCGCGCAAGGCGCCCCGGCCCCGTGCCGACGCCCTGCGCAACCGGGAGCGGATCGTCACCGCCGCCCGGGAGATGTTCGTCGAGCACGGCCCCGAGGTGCCGCTCGACGAGATCGCCCGCCGGGCCGGCGTCGGCAACGCCACGGTGTACCGCAACTTCCCGGACCGCGACGCGCTCGTGCGCGAGGTCGTCTGCTCCGTACTGGACCGTACGGGCGCGGCGGGCGAGCGCGCGCTCGCGGAGACCGGGGACGCGTTCGAGGCCCTGGAGCGCTTCGTGCACACCTCCGCCGACGAGCGGATCAGCGCGCTGTGCCCGATGGTCTCGTCCACGTTCGACGAGAACCACCCCGATCTCGAAGCGGCGCGCGAGCGCGTGGAGCGGATCCTCGAGACGGTCATGAACCGCGCCAAGGTGGCCGGCCAGCTCCGCCCCGACGTCGGCGTCGGGGACCTGATGGTCGCCGTGGCCCAGCTCAGCCGGCCCCCGGCCGGAACGGCGTGCTTCAGTGCCGACCGCTTCGTACACCGTCATCTTCAGCTGTTCCTGGACGGACTGCGGGCCCCGGCCCGGTCCACCCTGCCGGGCACGGCAGTGACCATGGAGGCCCTCCGCCAATCCTGACCGATTAGATCCCGGCGCCACCTCAGTCACCACACCCGGAACTCACGGCCGCACCGGTCGTCGAGTCGTCCCTCAGCGACACCTTTTTTCCGTTTTTTTTCCGTCATCTTGTCCCGAAGTGGGTATCCCCATGTCTGAAACAGCCTCAAAGGCACTCGGCGCTCCGGCGGCCTCGCCGGACCCCGGCCGCTGGAAAGCGCTCGTGTTCATCGCGCTCGCCCAGCTGATGGTCGTCCTGGACGCCACCATCGTGAACATCGCCCTGCCCTCGGCCCAGCAGGACCTGGGCATCTCCGACGGCAACCGGCAGTGGGTCGTCACGGCCTACGCGCTCGCCTTCGGCGGTCTGCTCCTGTTCGGCGGCCGGATAGCCGACCTGTGGGGCCGCAAGAAGGCCTTCGTCGTCGGCCTGGGCGGCTTCGCCGTGGCCTCCGCGCTCGGCGGGGCGGCCACCAACGAGGCGATGATGTTCGGCGCCCGCGCCCTCCAGGGCGTCTTCGGTGCCCTGCTCGCGCCCGCCGCGCTCTCCCTGCTCGCCGTGATGTTCACCGACGCCAAGGAGCGCGCCAAGGCGTTCGGTATCTACGGCGCGATCGCCGGTGGCGGCGGTGCCGTCGGCCTGATCCTGGGCGGCTTCCTCACCGAATACCTGGACTGGCGCTGGACGTTCTTCGTGAACATCCCGTTCGCGATCGTCGCCGCGGCCGGTGCGTACTTCGTCATCCGTGAGCCGGAGGGCGGCCGCAACCGCTCCCCGCTCGACATCCCGGGCGTCATCCTGTCCACCCTCGGCCTGGTCGCCCTCGTCTACGGCTTCACCCGCGCCGAGTCGGCGGGCTGGAGCGACTCCGTGACCGTCGGCATGTTCGTCGCGTCGGCCGTGCTGCTGGCGTCCTTCGTGCTCGTCGAGTCCAAGGTCAAGGCCCCGCTGCTGCCGCTGCGTGTGATCACCGAGCGCAACCGCGGCGGGATCTACCTCTCCCTCGGTCTCGCGATCATCGCGATGTTCGGCCTGTTCCTCTTCCTGACCTACTACCTGCAGATCGTGAAGGGCTACTCGCCGGTCAAGACCGGCTTCGCGTTCCTGCCGATGATCGCGGGCATGATCACCGGCTCCACCCAGATCGGCACCCGCCTGATGACCCGGGTCGCGCCGCGGCTGCTGATGGGCCCCGGCTTCCTGGTCGCCGCGCTCGGCATGCTGCTGCTGACCCAGCTGGAGATCGGCTCCTCGTACGCCGCTCTGCTGCTGCCGGCGATGCTGCTGCTCGGTCTCGGCATGGGTACGGCGTTCATGCCGGCCATGTCGCTGGCCACCCAGGGCGTCGAGCCGCGGGACTCCGGTGTCGCCTCGGCGATGGTCAACACCTCGCAGCAGGTGGGCGGCGCGATCGGAACGGCTCTGCTGAACACCATCGCCGCCTCGGCGACCACGGCGTACGTCGCCGACCACATCGCCGGGGCGACCAGCCGGTCCCAGCAGCAGCTGGTCCAGCTCGAGGCCATGGTGGAGGGCTACACGAGCGCCATCTGGTTCGCCGTCGGCATCCTCGTCGTGGCCGCCGGGATCGCCCTGACCTTCGTCAACGCAGGCCGCCCCGGCAGCGCCACCGTGACCGGCTCCGGTTCCGGCGAGGGCGTGGCGGACGAGGTGCAGGTCCCGGTCGTCGCCCACTGACGGCCGCAACCGGAAACACCCCTTCGGGCCCTCCGTAGGTACGGGGAAGGGGACGCCCCGTACCTACGGATTCCAGGACCTGCCCCGGCTCAGCGGAGCCAGGGCAGGTCCGCACCGGCTTCGGCCGGCTGAAGTCCCTCGGCGATGATCCGCATGATCTCGCCGAGGGACTTCTGCTGTTCCGGGGTGAGCCGGTCGAAGACCGCCTGCCGTACGGCCTCCACATGCCCCGGCGCGGTCTGCCGCAGTACCTCGTAGCCCTCGTCCGTGAGCACGGCGAACTGGCCCCGCTTGTCGTCGGGGCAGTCCTCGCGGTGCACCCAGCCGTTCTTCTCCAGACGCGCGATGGCGTGCGAGAGGCGGGAGCGGGTGATCTTCGCCAGCATGGCGAGCTCCGTCATCCGCAGCCGCCGCCGCGGCGCCTCGGCGAGCTTGACCAGAAGTCCGTAGTAGACGTGCGGCATGCCCGCGTCGCGCTGGAGCTGACGGTCGAGGTGGTCGTCGAGAAGGGTGACGCCCTCCATGAACGAGCGCCATACCAGCTGTTCGTCGTCGGTGAGCCAGCGCGGCTCCGGAGGCTCTGCCACGGAGCCCGGGGTCGGTGCGGATGCGGGTGCCTTCATGTCTTCCACTCTACGTGGCCCCTCCTTGAACTTTAAACAAATGCCCCGTACAGTTTTGTTAGGGAACCATGTTTTGGAAGGAGCCGCAGCATGTCCGCCGCCACCCAGGAGCGCATGCCCGCTCTGTACCTGAGTCACGGCGCCCCGCCGCTGGCGGACGACCCGGTCTGGCCCGGTGAACTGGCAGCCTGGGCGGCCGGCCTGCCCCGCCCCCGGGCGATCCTGATGGTCTCCGCCCACTGGGAGGAGGCCCCGCTCGCCATCGGCGCCACCGAGACCGTCCCGCTCGTCTACGACTTCTGGGGCTTCCCGGAGCACTACTACCGGGTGACCTACGAGGCCCCCGGCGCACCGGAGCTCGCCGAGTCGGTACGCAAGCTGCTGCGCGCCCCCGGTGTTCCCGTCCAGGACGTCCCCGACCGCGGCCTCGACCACGGCGCGTACGTCCCGCTGGTCGAGATGTACCCGGAGGCCGACATCCCCGTCCTCCAGGTCTCCATGCCGACGCTCGACCCGGTCCGGCTCATGGAGATCGGCCGCAGGCTCGCCCCCTTGCGGGACGAGGGCGTGCTCATCGTCGGCTCCGGCTTCTTCACCCACAACCTGGCCGCGCTCCGGCAGGGCGGCATCCCCGCCTGGTCGGCGGAGTTCGACGACTGGGGCCGGCGGGCGCTGGAGGGGCGGGACGTGGACGCCCTGCTCGACTTCACCCGCAAGTCGCCCGCGGGGCAGCTCGCCCACCCGCGCACCGAGCACTTCGCCCCGCTGTTCGTGACCATGGGCGCGGCCGACGCCGCCGGTGAGCTGGACCTGCAGAAGTCGGTGATCGACGGCTTCTGGATGGGGCTGGCGAAGCGGTCGGTGCAGTTCGGCTGAGGCCGGGTACGCGGCCGGGGCCGGGACCGGGCCGGGACCGAAACGCGAGGTCCGCGAGGTCCTAGGCGAGGTCCTTCTCGTACCAGGCCACGTCCCAGTAGCGGCCGAACTTGCGGCCGACCTCCCGGTACGTACCGACGTACCGGAAGCCGAAGCGCTCGTGCAGCCGCGCCGACGCCTCGTTCGGCTGCGCTATGCCCGCGTAGGCGCGGTGCAGGTCCTCGCCGGACAGGGCCTCGAAAAGGGCCTTGTAGAGCAGGGTGCCGACGCCGCGGCGGCCGGCGTCCGGGGCGACGTACACCGTCGTCTCCACGGAGGTCGCGTAGGCGGGCTTCGCCCGGAAGGGGCTGGACGTGGCGTAGCCCAGAATCTCCTGTGAGTCCGGGGCCGTGGCAACCATCAGGCGGTACGGTCCGTCTTCAGGGTGGGAGAGCAGCCAAGGGCGGCGCTCTTCCGGAGTGAAGATCGCGGTATCGAATGTGATCGCCGTCTCACGTACATAGTGGTTGTAGAGGGCCGTGAGAGCTTCGAGGTCACCCTCGACTCCCGGTCTGACCTGCACCTCTGTACGTTCCGTCGGCACCGCGCCTCCTCATGGGGTCCGACAGGGTACTGCATGATCCGAAAAATTGAGGGGCAGGTTGGGAATTCTGTCCTGATTCCAGTCGTTGTTTCCATCGGATGCAGGGCACCCGAGGAGAGTCCGGAGAGTCCCGGAGACGGAGTCCAGCGTCCGAAGGACCACCCGCTGACCTCACCATCGCAAGGGAGCACGCATGGCAACCCGTGCCGTCGCCCGTCGTCAGTCCGCCACCGGCGAGACGGCCGACGCGGCAAGCAGTGTTCGCGCCCATGGCGGCGAGATCGCCGATCGCGACCTGGTCGGCATGTACCTCGACGAGATCGCGCGCACACCGCTGCTCGACGCCGCCAAGGAAGTCGAGCTGTCCCAGGTCATCGAAGCGGGTGTGTTCGCGCGGCAGGTCCTCGACGGGTACGAGGAGACCAAGGCGGACGCCACCCGCGAGGAGCTCGAAGCCCTGGTCGCCGATGCGGAGCGGGCCAAGGACGTCTTCATCCGCTCCAACCTGCGCCTGGTCGTCGCCGTCGCCCGCCGCTACCCCCGCAGTGGCCTGCCGCTGCTGGACCTGATCCAGGAGGGCAACGCCGGCCTGGTGCGCGCGGTCGAGAAGTTCGACTACCGCAAGGGCTTCAAGTTCTCCACGTACGCGACGTGGTGGATCCGCCAGGCCATCACCCGCTCCATAGCCGACCAGTCCCGTACGATCCGCCTGCCCGTCCACCTCGTGGAGGAGCTTGGCCGGATCCGGCGGGTGCAGCGCGAGTTCAACCGCGAGCACGGGCGCGACCCGGAGCCCGCGGAGATCGCCGCCGAGCTCGGCTCGACGCCGGAGCGCGTCACCGACGTGCTCGACTGGGCCCGCGACCCGGTCTCGCTGAACATGTCGGTGGACGACGAGGGCGAGACCCAGTTCGGCGACCTCCTGGAGGACACCTCGGCGGTGTCGCCCGAGCAGTCGGTGCTCACGCTGCTGCGCAGCGAGGAGCTCGACGACCTCATCGGCCGCCTCGACCAGCGCACGGCCTCGATCATCAAGATGCGCTACGGCATCGAGGACGGCCGGGAGCGCACGCTGACCGAGGTCGGCAAGGAGCACGGCCTGACCCGTGAGCGCATCCGGCAGATCGAGAAGCATGCGCTGCTGGAGCTGAAGAAGCTGGCGCGCAGCACTGGGTTCGACGCGGCGGCGTGACGCCGGTGCCGGTGTTCACCGGTGCTGGTGTTCACCGGTGCCGGTGCTCGCCGGTGGGGCGTCCGGGCGTACGGCTCGTCCCGCAGCCCGTGGGCGTGTTGTCCCAGGGGCTGTCGGTGACGGACGGTGTGCGCCCGGCGGTCACCGCGTACGCCGGGTGGCGAAAGACCGCGCAAACATGGCGATGTAACGCCGCTTCAACCCGCGGGGCACCGGGAACAAGACTTCCGGGCCCACCAGTTCGGGCCCGGGCCGCGCCCCTGGCCCCCCAGAGCCAAGTCCCGTCGCACTCCCCCCGGCGCCGGGACTCTCCCAAAGCCGGGCTTCGGCGTCCCTCCCCCCGGGCGCCGGGGCCCGGCTCTCTGCATGAACGGGGGGGAGATCGGGGTGATGGAGGGCGGGGCACCCCGTACCTGAACCACGGGGTGGCCCGCCAGATGGCAGATTGTGTCACATGGGCATAGCCTGCCGGGCGTGAGCAGCACCACCCCGACCCCTCCTCAGGCCACGCTGACCGAGCGGCGGAAGGCCGAGACGCGTATGGAGATCGCCCGGGCCGCGGCCGGCCTCTTCGTACGGCACGGTCTGCGCGCCACCCGCGCGGAGGACATCGCCCAGGCCGCCGGCATCGCCCCGCGCACCTTCTACCGGTACTTCGCCAGCAAGGAGGAGGCCGTCGCCCCGCTCTACGCGGCCGGCGCCCAGCGCTGGGTGGAGGCGGTGCGCGCGGCACCCGCCGACGCGAGCGTGCTCCGGGCCCTGGAACACGGGGTGCGGCACACCCTCACCCCGGGCGCCGGCGTCTCGGCGTCGTCCTGGGAGTGGGTCCGCACACTCCTGCGCCTCGCCGAGGCGAACCCGTCCCTGCGCAGGGTGTGGGCGGAGGTGTGCCAGGCGTCGGAGCGGACGCTGGGGGAGGTGCTGGCGGAACGGGGGACCAGGACCGGGGCTGAGGCCGGTGACGACAACGTTGCCGCCGCCCCCGAGCCGCGCTTCACCGCCCCCGAGCCGCGCTTCACCGCCGCCGTCGCGAGCGCCGCCGTACGCACGGCTCTGGAGGGCTGGGCGGAAGGGGACGGGCCGGTGGAGGGCCCGGGGAGCCCGGCGGAACTCGCGCTGCGGAATCTGGGGGCGTTGCGGGACTTTCCCTGGGAGGCCTGACTTCCCCGGGAGTCCTGACGGAGCCGGACAGCGGCCCGGCGCCGGATGCCTACTCCGCGCCCGCGGCCGCCGCCCTGCTCAGCCGCGCCCCCAACTCCCGCACCGCCCGCACGAGTTCCTCCGGCGACCGGACCACGAAGTCGCACTCCAGCATCGCCAGCCGGAACGCCACCCACTGCACGGCGTCCCCGACGGACCCGCGCAGCCGGCAGCTTTGGTCGTCCAGCGCCTCGGGCGTGCCGAGCCACTTCGGCAGCCGGGCGGCGACGAAGTCGGCCGGCGCGGCGAACGTGACCTCGAAGTCGTAGGACTCCTGCTGCCGTTGCATCGACTGCCGCAGGTACTCCGCCGCGTTCCCCGTCGGCAGCTCGCGCGGCACGAACCGCGCCCCCGTGGCGAACGGTTCGCTCACCCGGTCGACGCGGAACGTACGCCAGTCGTCCCGGTCGATGTCGTACGCCACCAGGTACCAGCGGCGGCCCGTGGACACCAGCCGGTACGGTTCCGTCAGGCGCCGCGACTCGGTGCCGTCAGCCGCCCGGTAGGCGAACCGCAGCCGCTCGTGCCCGGCCACTGTGGAGGCCATGACGGTCAGGGTCTCCGGCGCGATGCTCGGACCGTCCCCGCTGGTCAGGGGTGTCGTCGCGGCCTGGAGTGTGGTCACGCGGTGGCGCAGCCGGCCCGGCAGCACCTGCTCCAGCTTGGCCAGCGCCCGTACCGACGCCTCGTCCAGACCCTCCACCGCGTGTCCCGCCCCGGCGCGCAGGCCGACCGCGATGGCCACGGCCTCCTCGTCGTCGAGCACGAGCGGCGGCATGGCCTTGCCGGCGACCAGCCGGTAGCCGCCGTCGGAGCCCTTGGTCGCCTGCACGGGATAGCCCAGGTCGCGCAGCCGGTCGATGTCCCGCCGGACCGTGCGGCGGGAGACCCCGAGCCGGTCGGCGAGCTCGCCGCCGGGCCATTCGCGGGGCGTCTGGAGGAGGGAGAGGAGCGTCAGCAGCCGGGCCGGTGTGTCCGTCGTCATACCGACGAGGATGCCGCACCAGTAGGACACAATCTGACCTAATGGCCCTCTAACGTCTGGGCATGACCTCCACCGAGACCCCTCTCAGCACCGCGGGCGGGACCGACCGCCGCCGCTGGTTCGCCCTCGCGATCGTGATGACCGCGGCCTTCATGGACCTCGTCGACGTGACGATCGTCAACATCGCCATCCCGTCGATCCAGCGGGAATCGGGCGCGTCCTTCAGCCAGATCCAGTGGATCACCGCCGGATACGCCCTGGCCTTCGCCGCCGGGCTGATCACCGGCGGACGGCTCGGCGACATCCACGGCCGCAAGCGGATCTTCCTCGTCGGCATCGGCGGGTTCACGGTCGCCTCCGCGCTGTGCGGTCTCGCGGTGAACCCGGAGATGCTGGTCGCCTCGCGGTTCCTCCAGGGCGCGATGGCGGCGCTGATGGTGCCGCAGGTGCTGTCGATCGTGCACGCGACCTTCCCGGCGCACGAACGGGGCAAGGTGTTCGGCCTGTTCGGCGCGGTCGTCGGGCTCGGGGCCGTTTCCGGTCCGCTGCTCGGCGCGCTGCTGACCGAGTGGAACCTGTTCGGGTGGGAGTGGCGCTCGATCTTTCTGATCAACCTGCCCGTCGGGGTCGCGGGCCTGATCCTCGGCAGCCGCTTCATCACCGAGTCCAGGGCGCCGCGGGCCCTGAAGCTGGACCTGGTGGGTGTCGCGCTCGTGACGCTGGGCCTGCTGATGCTGCTCTACCCGCTCATCCGCGGCCGCGAGCTGGGCTGGCCGGTGTGGGGCTACGTGTCGATGGCCGGCGCGCTCGTCGTCCTCGCGGCGCTGGTGGCGTACGAGCGGCGCAAGAGCGCACGGGACGGCTCCCCGCTGGTCGAGCTGTCGCTGTTCCGGGTCAAGAGCTTCGCGGCCGGCATCGCCGTCCAGACCGTCTTCGGGGTCGCGCTCGGCGTGTTCTTCCTGGTGTGGACGCTGTACATGCAGGTCGGGCTGGGCTGGAGCGCGCTGAAGGCCGGGCTGACCGGGGTGCCGTTCTCGATCGCCGTGTCCGTGGCCGCCGGGATGTCGGTGCAGCAACTGGTCCCGCGCTTCGGGCGCAAGGTGCTCCAGGCGGGCGCGCTGGTGATGGCCGCCGGGGTACTGCTCTACCTCTGGGAGTCCTCGCACTACGGCCTCGGCATCACGCCCTGGCAGATGGCGCTGCCGCTGGTCGTGATGGGTGTGGGCATGGGCCTGATCGTCGCCCCGCTGACCGACGCGATCCTCTCCGAGGTGCCGCGCGAGCACTCCGGCTCGGCGTCCGGCCTGCTCAACACCGTGCAGCAGATGGGCAACGCGCTGGGGCTGGGCCTGGTGTCGGTCGTCTTCTTCGGCACGATCGGCGACCGGCTGCGCCCGGACCAGGTGGGCGCCGCCTTCGCGGACGCCTTCCGGAACTCGCTGGGCTGGGTGGCCGCGGTGCTGGGCGTGATCTTCCTGCTGATGTTCGCCCTGCCGAAGCGGCCGGCGCAGCACGTCGAGGGGGAGCAGGCGGCGACTGAGCCGAAGGAACCGGTGCTGGTCTCCTGACCGCGGCTGTTCCCTCGTCACGGGGCAGGCTCGGCACATGCGTGCCGAGCCCGTTTTCATTTCCGATCATGCCCGATTGAGTCCGAACCTGTTTACTTCGCAGAAATCTCGGCGTAGCCTCCCGCTGAAACCACACGTTCGGGCACGAGGCGGAGGCGAACAGACATGTACGCACCGGAGCGGCAGCAGGAGATCCTCCGGCTCGCCCGTGACGGCGGCCGAGTGGATGTCGTGTCGCTGGCCGAGGAGTTCCAGGTGACGGCGGAGACGATCCGCCGGGATCTGAAGGCCCTCGACCGCGCCGGACTGGTCCGCCGGGTGCACGGCGGCGCCATCCCGGTCGGGCGGCTCGACTTCGAACCGGACCTCGCCGAGCGCGAGACGACGGCCGCCGACGAGAAGGACCGCATCGCCAAGGCTGCCCTCGCGGAACTGCCGAGCGAGGGCACGATGATCCTCGACGCCGGTACGACGGTGGCCAAGATGGCCGCGGCCCTTCCGCTGGAGTCCGCCCTCACCGTCGTCACGCACAGCCTGCCCATCGCGGCCCGCCTCGCCGACCACCCCGGCATCCAGCTCCACCTCATCGGGGGGCGCGTCCGGCACCGTACGCGCGCCGCCGTGGACGCCTGGGCGCTGCGCGCGTACGGCGAGATCCGGGCCGACGTGCTGTTCGTGGCCGCCAACGGCTTCTCCGCCGAACACGGCCTGACCACCCCCGACCTCGCCGAGGCCGCCGTGAAGCGCGCGGCCGTGGCCGCCGCCCGCCGCGTGGTGCTGCTCGCCGACTCCTCCAAGCACGGCCAGGAGCACTTCGCCCGCTTCGGCGACCTGAGCGATGTGGACCTGCTGATCACCGACAGCGGGCTGAGCCCCGAAGACGCCGTCGCGATCGAGCGCGGCGGCACGGAAGTAGTGCGCGCATGATCCTCACCGTCACCCCCAACCCGTCCCTGGACCGCACCTACGAGGTGCCGTCCCTCGACCGCGGCGAGGTCATCCGCGCCACCGGCGAGCGGATGGACCCGGGCGGCAAGGGCGTGAACGTCTCGCGCGCGGTCGCCGCGGCCGGTCAGCGCACGGTGGCGGTCCTGCCCCTGGGCGGCGCGCCGGGCGCGCTCGTCGCCGACCTGCTCGACACGCAGGGCATCGAGGTCGCGCCGGTTCCGGTCGCCGGGGCCACCCGCTCCAACATCGCCCTCGCCGAAGCCGACGGCGTCCTGACGAAGATCAACGCGCCGGGCCCGGAGCTGTCCGAGGCCGAGCGGGAACTGCTCCTGGAGACCGTACGGCAGCAGTCCCGCGACGCCTCCTGGATCGCCTGCTGCGGCAGCCTCCCGCGTGGCCTGGCCCCCTCCTGGTACGCCGATCTGGTCGCCCGCGCGCACGCCGCCGGTGCCCGGATCGCCCTGGACACCTCCGGGCCCGCGCTGCTCGCGGCCCTGCGCGAACGGCCCGACGTGGTCAAGCCCAACGCCGAGGAGCTCGCGGAGGCCGTCGGCCGCCCCCTCGCCACCGTCGGCGACGCCGTGAAGGCGGCCGAGGAACTGCGCGAGATGGGCGCCCGGGCCGTGCTCGCCAGCCTCGGCGCCGACGGCCAGCTGCTGGTCTCCGACGAGGGCGCCTGGTTCGGCAGCGCCCGCGTGGCCGCCGTACGCAGCAACGTGGGCGCCGGTGACTCCTCGCTCGCCGGTTTCCTGATCGCCGGGGGCAGCGGCCCCGACGCCCTCGCCTCCGCGGTCGCCCACGGCGCGGCGGCCGTCCAGTTGCCCGGCAGTGTCATGCCCGAGCCCGGCGACCTGGACCCGGCCGCGGTGACGGTCACGGCCCGGATCCCGGCGGACCGTGCGCTGAAGGAGCCGGCCTCATGACGTACGAGGAGCAGCGCGGACCGACCCGCGATCGGCGGCCTTCCCCGTTACGACCCGCCTCCACCCCCGTCACCCCCCACCGCACCCCCCGTCCCCTCCCCGCCCACCCGACTGACCGGGCGATACGCGTGCTAAGGAGCCCGCGATGAGCGACATGATCACCGCGGACCTGGTCGATCTCGACCTGTCCGCCGACACCAAGGAAGCGGCGGCGCGTGCCCTCGCCGAGCGCATGGTGGCCCTGGGCCGGGTGACCGACCTGGACGGCTTCCTCGCCGACGTGGCCGCCCGCGAGGCCCAGATGCCGACCGGCCTCGACGGCGGCATCGGCATCCCGCACTGCCGCAGCGAGCACGTCACGGAGCCGACGCTCGCCTTCGGGCGCAGCTCCGAGGGCATCGACTTCGGCGCGGCGGACGGCCCCGCCGACCTGATCTTCCTGATCGCCGCGCCGGCCGGCGCCGACGACGCCCATCTGACGATCCTGTCGTCGCTGGCCCGGCAGCTGATGAACACGGAGTTCACCGACGCCCTGCGCGCGGTGGGCGACGCGACGGCCGCGGCGGCGCTGATCCGCGGCGACGAGCCCGCCGAGCCCGCCGAGGCCGGCTCCGAAGACCCCGTGGCGTCGGCGGGAGCGGCCTCTCCCGCCGCCGCCACGGTCACCGACGACACCGACAGCGCAGCCGGCACCGCCGACGCGGCGGAGCGACCGTTCCGCATCGTCGCCGTCACCTCCTGCCCCACCGGCATCGCCCACACCTACATGGCGGCCGAGTCGCTGGAGAACGCCGGCCGTGAGGCGGGCGTCGAGGTCACCGTCGAGCCCCAGGGCTCGGCCGGCTTCACCCGGCTCGACCCGTCGGTCATCGCCGCGGCGGACGCCGTGATCTTCGCCCACGACGTGCCCGTACGGGAGAAGGAGCGGTTCGCCGGCAAGCCGACCGTCGACGTCGGTGTGAAGGCGGGCATCAACCGCCCCGCGGAACTCATCGCCGAGGTCCGCGAGAAGGCCGCCCGCGGCGAGGTCACCTCCGGGTCCGCCCCGTCCACTCCGGTGGAGCGCTCCGGCGACGCCGGCGAGGGCTACGGCACCAAGCTGCGCAAGTGGCTGATGTCCGGCGTCAGTTACATGGTGCCGTTCGTCGCGGCGGGCGGTCTGCTGATCGCCCTCGGCTTCGCGATCGGCGGCTACAAGGTCGACAAGGCCCCGTCGGTGATGGACCACTTCATGTGGTTGCAGGCCGACAGCTGGGCTGCCTTGTTCTTCCAGATCGGCGGCGTGGCCTTCGGGTTCCTCGTCCCGGTCCTGGCCGGCTACATCGCCTACGGCATGGCCGACCGGCCCGGTATCGTCCCCGGGTTCGTCGGCGGCATGATCGCGTTCGACAACAACGCCGGCTTCCTCGGCGGTCTCGCGGCCGGTCTGATCGCCGGTGGCGTGGTGATGGCGATCCAGAAGGTGAACATCCCGGCGGCGCTGCGCGGCATCATGCCGGTGGTGGTGATCCCGCTGATCTCCTCGGCGATCGTCGGGTTCCTGATGTTCGTCGTCATCGGCAAGCCCATCGCCGAGGCCCAGAAGGGCATGACCGACTGGCTGAACGGCCTGTCCGGCAGCAACGCCATCCTCCTCGGCGCCCTCCTCGGCCTGATGATGTGCTTCGACCTCGGCGGACCCGTCAACAAGGTCGCCTACACCTTCGCCACCGCCGGTATCGCGGTGTCCAGCCCCAGCGACTCCGCGATGAAGATCATGGCGGCGGTCATGGCGGCCGGCATGGTGCCTCCGCTGGCGATGGCCCTGGCCACGACCGTGCGCGGCAAGCTCTTCACGCAGACCGAGCGCGAGAACGGCAAGGCCGCCTGGGTGCTCGGCGCCTCCTTCATCTCCGAGGGCGCGATCCCGTTCGCCGCGGCCGACCCGCTGCGCGTCATCCCGGCCTCGATGGCGGGCGGCGCGATCACCGGCGCCCTGTCGATGGCCTTCGGCGCCACCCTGCGGGCCCCGCACGGCGGCATCTTCGTGGTCCCGCTGATCGGCAACCCGCTGCTCTACCTGGTCGCCATCGCCGCGGGCGTCTGCGTCACCACCGCCCTGGTGGTCGTCCTGAAGGGCATGCGCAAGCCGGCCCCGGGCGCCGCCGCGGCCTCCGGCGAGACCGCGGCTCAGGCGGCGGAGGCGAAGCAGCCGGTGGCCGCGTGACGCCCAACGCCTGAGGGCCCTGGGTTCGCCCCTTTCGGGGTGTGTGAACCGTTCACGGCACCTGCGAGATAGATCACGAAAATCACGGCCCGGGACCGAAGTCCCGGGCCGTGGTGTCTACTGGGGCGCATGCCTGAGCACGTCTCCCGGTGGCCCGAGGGCCACTCCCTCCCCGCTCTCCCGCAACAGCGGCAGACAGGTCCCCGGTCGGAGTCCGCGGAACTGACCCCGGAGGAGAGAGACGCCTTCGCCGAGCTGGTACGCCGGCTGGGCCACAAGGACTGACGGACTAGGACAGCCGCGCCGCCCGCCGCTCCATCGCCTCGCGCGCCGCGTCCTCGCTGGCGTACACCTCGCACATGTGCCGCCCGTCCGGCGTCGCCGTGTGCTCCACCTCCCACAGGGAGACCTCCGCGCCGTCGCGCAGCAGGAACGCGTGCTCGTAGAGCGAGAAGCACAGCCCCGAGCGGCCCGCGCGGCACGGGCGGCCGAAGGCCTGGGTGATCTGGTGACCGGACGCCGTGGCCAGCAGGGCCGCCATGTCCGCGCCCGGCCGGTCCGCGTTCTCAGCTCGCCGCAGTAAACGCCGCGCGTGATCCGCCGAGTCGTCCTGGGCGTATGCGTGCCGGGGTGCGGGGACCGGGGACAGCTGCACCGTCACCGGCAGCTCGAAGTCGGGCGTGTCCGGCGGCAGCGGCAGGCGCGCGGTGGCGGCGCGCAGCTCCTCCTCGTCGACGTACACCTCGTGCTGCGGCTCGCTGCCGGGCGCCGTGTTGTGGACGAGCTCCCAGAGCGTGAGCGCCGAACCGTCGGCGAGCAGCCATGTGTGCCGGTACGTCTCCCGGTGCAGGCCCGCGCTGTGGTGCGCGGAGTGCAGCGAACCGTCGTGCGCCAGCGCGCAGTCCAGCCGCCTCATCGTCTCGTCCGGCAGCTCGAAGGAGTTCAGGGCACGGCCGAGGAGTCGCGCGAGGTGCTCCTCCGGAGACTCGGGCGAGTCGTGGGGTTCGTACGCTGCGGTCTCGTACGGAACGCTCAAGGTTTCTCCCGGCGTTGCTGCATGTCACCTTGTGGGTGCATACCGTAGCCCCTCGGTCGGACATCATGTCCGGGAACCGAGAAAACGTACGTCCAGGAAAACGCGCGGGCCGCGCGAAAAGTTCCCGCGCGGCCCGATCGGTCTGTCAAAAACCCCAGTTGGGGAGGTCGTTCATCCGCTTATGAGGCGCTGCCCGCGATCCACTGGCTCCACGCCATGTTCCAGCCGTTGAGCCCGTTGTCCGGCGCCACCGTCTTGTCGGGGGAGTTCTTCACGATCACCACGTCCCCGATGAGGGAGTTGTCGTAGAACCACTTGGCGGGCGTATTGCCCCCGGCGCCCTGGACGTCCGCCAGGCCGACGCAGCCGTGGCTCGTGCCCTGGCGGCCGAAGGGCGGATTGCCCTTGTTGTACCAGTAGTTGCCATGGATGAACGTGCCGGACGTCGTCAGGCGCATCGCGTGCGGCACATCTGGGATGTCGTACTCACCGCCGAGCCCGACCGTGCGGCTGTTCATCCGGGTCTGCACGAACTTCTCGGAGATCACCATCTGCCCGTTGTACGTGGTGTGCTGCGGGCTGCCCGCCGAGATCGGGATCGTCTTGAACGTCTTGCCGTCCCGCACGACCGTCATGGTCTGCGTGTTGACGTCGACCGTGGAGACCTGCGAGCGCCCGACGGTGAAGGTGACCGTCTTCTTCTGCACGCCGTAGACGCCGTTCGTGCCCTCGACCCCGTCCAGGTCGATCTTCATCGTGACCTTGGAACCGGCCTTCCAGTACTCCTCGGGCCGGAAGTCGAGCCGCTGCGAGCCGAACCAGTGCCCGACGACCTTCTGCCCGCTGCTGGACGTGACGGTGATGTGCGACTGCACGTCCTTGCGGTTCGTGATGGCCTTGTCGAAGTTGAACGACACCGGCATGCCCACACCGACCGTGGTGCCGTTGTCCGGCGTGTACGTCCCGATGAAGCTGTTCGCCGAGGTGACCGTCGTGAAGATGGAGTTCGCTGCCGCCGTACGGCCCTTCGTGTCCTTCGCGGTCGCCGATATCTGGTACTTCGTGCCGCGCTCCAGCTGCTCCTTCGGCTTCCAGGCCTTGCCGTCGGAGGAGATCGAGCCCGGTACGGCCTGACCACTGCCCGCCACCGTCATCTTCACGTCGGTCAGCTTCCCGTCGCTGACCTTCACGCCGGTCTTGTTGATGGAGGCGCCGGTCGAACCGTCCTTCGCCGAGATGGCGATCTTCGCGACGGAGGTCTTCGCCGAGTCGCCGCCACCCTTGGCGTCGTCCTTGGCGTTGGCGCTGCCACCGCAGGCGGTGAGCGTCAGCGCGCCGACCATCAGGGCGGCACATGCCCCCAGTTTGCGCCGCGCTGCAATGTCCGGCGTTGTCACGGGCTGCTCCCAGTTCGTGTGATGTGCGTGGTCCGCTCCAGTACGTGAGAGAAGAGGGGCCGGGCGGCCGGTCGGGTTCCGTCCGACCGCCATGAGCGACATCACCGTTACAGGCCCGGGACAATGTCCGGCGTCGCTGTGGAACCGCTGTGCGCTGCCCGTCCGCTCAGCGGTCCCCGTACAACTCCCCGTACGACGGCCACGCCCCGCCCGGACCGTCGACCGGCTGCGCGGCGCGCACGGCCCGCACGATCGCCCGGGTCACGACGTCCGCGCCCGCGGCGAGGACCTCGTTGAGGGCGAGCGGGTTCGCGGCGTCCAGGGCGCGGTCCCCGGTCGCCAGCGCGAATACCGTGTCCCCGTCGTTGAGGAGGTGCACCGGCCGCACTGCGCGGGCGATCCCGTCGTGTGCCGTACCGGCCAGCTTCTGCGCCTGCGCCTTCGACAGGCCGGCGTCCGTGGCGACCACCGCGAGCGTGGTGTTGAGCGGTGGAGGCGCGCTCCTCGCGGCCGTCTCGGCGAGGCGCCGCCGCGCGGCCTCGTGCACCTGTGCCGCCGGGTACTCCACCCGCCCCTGGAACAGCTCCCCGTACAGCACCCCCGTCTCCGGATCGAGCACCGACCCCGCCGCGTTGGCCACCACCAGCGCGGCCACCGTGATTCCCGAACCGAGCACGGTGCTCGCGCCGCCGACGCCGCCCTTCACCACCCCGACCACCGCCCCCGTGCCGGCGCCCACACACCCCTCGGGCACCGGCGCGCCCGGCTCGCTCGCCGCGGCCGCCTCGACCGCCGCACGGCCGGTGGCCGCGTCGGGCCGGGCCCGGAAGTCGCCGCCGCGCCCCAGATCGAAGACACAGGCTGCGGGCACCACCGGCACGATATGCGCCGGGTCCGCCCCGACGCGGATCCCGCGCCCCCGTCCCTCCAGCCAGGCCATCACCCCCGAAGCCGCGTCGAGCCCGTACGCGCTGCCGCCGGTCAGCACGATCGCCTCGACCTTCCGCACCACGTTGCGCGGGTCGAGCGCGTCCGTCTCCTTGGTGCCGGGACCACCGCCCCGCACGTCCACGGCGGCCACGGCCCCGCCCTCCGGGGCCAGCACCACCGTGGTGCCGGTGAGCCAGCCGTCGCCGGCGCGTGTCGCGTGCCCCACCCGCAGGCCGGAGACATCCGTCAGAGCGTCCACCAGAGCGTCAACTGTCATGCCGCCCAGTCTCGTCCAGACGCCGGCCCCCGCGGGCGCACCCAGCCGGTCGGCGCCGTCGGCCTGCCCGGCCCGCCCGCCTCCCGCGGACGCGGGCGGCCTCGTCGGCGTCACCCGGTCGGCGCCTCCTGCCCGTCGACCCGGGTGTCCCGGCCGGTCCTGCGCAGGGCCAGGGTCTCTCCCGCCACCACCGACAGCGCGCAGACCAGGCCTGCCGCGAGCACCGCCCAGTCGTCGAGGAACGTGCACCAGATCACCAGCAGCGCCGTCGTCGGCAGCACCAGCTGCTGGGCGATCCCCGCCTTGAAGTGGCGCGAGTGCAGGGCCCACAGAGTCAGCAGATACAGGGCCGTCGGCAGAGTCACGGCGGCCGACGCCGCCAGCGTGGCAATGTGCGCCTTGCCGACCGTCTGCTCCACCGCCACCTCCAGCCCGGCCCCGATCGCGGCCGCCGAGGCGAAGACGAGATAGTGGCCGTAACCCCACAGGAAGGCCTGCCGGTTGGACCGCAGATGGTCGTGGATGGGGACCACGAAGTAGACCCACCACGCGGCGAAGATGATCAGCAGCCCGCCCGCGGCGATGGGGAGGAGCTCGCCCAGGGCGTCGTTCTCGTCGACGCCCGACTTCACGGCGACCGTGGCCGCGGCGACCGTCTCGCCGAGCACGATGATGGTGAACAGCCCGTACCGCTCCGCGATGTGGCGCGGATGCCAGGACGTGGGACGGTCCTTCTCCGCCCACGGCGGCACACACATCTCCAGCAGCGCCATCACCAGGAACCACCAGGGCCTGGCCCCCTCGGGCAGGAACAGCAGCCCCAGCCAGCCGACCTGGCACGCCAGCAGACCACCGGCGTAGCGCAGAGCCGTCGTCCGCTCCGGGCCCTCGGTGGAGCGGGCCGCCCGCAGCCACTGGGCCGCCATGGCGAGCCGCATGATCAGATAGCCCAGCCAGACGACGAAGAACTCGTGCTCCCCGAACGCCCGGGACACTCCCGCCGCGAGGACCAGCACACCGGCCATCTGCACCAGCGTGACGACCCGGTAGAGCACGTCGTCGTTGTCGTACGCCGAGGCGAACCAGGTGAAGTTCATCCACGCCCACCACAGGGCGAAGAACACCATCGCGTAGTCGAGGATCCCCTCGCCCGGATGCCCCTCGGCGACGGAGTGCACCAGCTCGATGCCCGCCTGTGCCACCGCCACGACGAAGCACAGGTCGAAGAAGAGCTCCAGCGGCGAGGCCGCCCGGTGCGCCTCGTCGCGTCCACGGGCCCTGAGCCTGCGCACGGGCCGTTGGCCGCCGGGCGCACCGGAGGGGTCGGGCGAGGGAGTGGGGCTGGACGTCATGGTTCCCAGCACAACAGAAGGCGCGGGGAATTTCTCCGCGACTTTCTCCGCGACCGTACCCTGGACGCATGAGCACCGCCCCCGATCCCGAGCCGCGCGCGCCGAAGCCGGCGCTGGTCTTCGACGACCCGCTCGACCAGCAGTCCTCCGACGACACCGACCGCGGCTGGGGCGAGCGCTCCGACTCCGGGGGCGGCGCGGCCGACCTCAAGCGCTTCCTCGACGAGAAGCCGCCCCACCACCTCTGAGCCAGGAGGACGGCCGCCCGTAGCCCTACCGCCGGTCGTGCCCGGAGCCGCGCTGTGCGACCAGCGCGTCCCGGATCTCCTTCAGCACCTCCAGCTCGGTCACCTCGATGACCTCCTGCGCGCCCTCCTTCGCCTTGCGGCGGGCCTCCAGCCGGGCCAGGTACTTCGCCATGGGCAGGACCATCAGGAAGTAGACGACCGCCGCGGTGATCACGAAGCTCAGCGTGGTGCCGAGGACGGAACCCCACAGGATCCGGATGCCCTGCTCGCCCTCGCACGTCGAGCTCAGACACGAGCTGTAGTGGTCGAGGTTCTTGGTCCCGATGGCCCCGACGACGGGGTTGATGATCCCCTTCACCACGGCGTTGACGATGTTGGTGAAGGCGGCGCCGATCACCACCGCCACCGCCAGATCGACGACGTTCCCGCGCATCAGGAAGGCCTTGAAGCCCTCCCAGACGCTCGCATCCTTCTTCTCGCTCACCTCGGGGTCTCTCCTCGCACGGGCAGCTTGCGGAACAAAACGCTCCGCAACCTACGTCAACGTTGCGCCGAACGGAGCACCTGGGTCCCTCGAACGCGCGACTTATGGGGTTCCGGCCAGGAATCGTGAGGGGGCGGGATGGCGCGGGTGGGGGCGGCTGCGGGGGCCGGGCATGCCCGCTACACCTACCGGCTGCGTGTGACGTCCGCTGCCCGCACGGCCCTGGCGGCGGAGTGGGACCGCGTGGCTGTGTGAGGGGTCGTCGGTTGTCCAGCAGCAGGTCATCCGCGATTTCGGCCGCTCCCGCGCCAAGGCGCGCAAGGACGTCAAGGAGTGCCTGCCCGTGGCGCGCCGGGCGGGGATGCCCAGGTACAAGAGGAAGCGCGAGGCGCTGCCGACCCTGAACTACACCAAGCGCGGATTCCGGCTGAAGGACGGCCGGCTGCATCTGGCGGGCGGGATCGTGGTGAGGGTGGTGTGGTCGCGGGAACTCCCGGCTGAGCCGTCCTCGGTGCGCGTGTACCAGGACAGCCTCGGGCACTGGTACTGCTCCTTCGTCGTACTCGCCGAGGTGCAGCCGCTGCCTCGGACCGGTCGAGTACTCGGCGTCGACTGGGGTGTGAAGGAGACCGCGACCACCACATCCGACGCTCACGACCTGCCGCATCCTGAGCACGGCAGGAAGGCCCAGAAGAAGCTGACCCGGTACGACCGGATGATGGCCCGCCGCAAACCGAAGAATGGACAACCGGCATCCAAGGGTTACCGCGAGGCGAAGAACCTGCGGGCGAAGGCGTACAAGAAGGTCGCCAGGCAGCGTGAGGACACCGGCCGGAAGTGGGCCAAGAAGGTTGTCCGCGACCATGACGCCGTCGCTGTCGAGGACTTCCGTCCGAAGTTTCTCGCCAGGACGACCATGGCTCGCAAAGCTGCAGACGCCGCCATCGGCGCCACCAAGGCTGCCCTGGTCGAGATGGGCCGCAAGCACGGGCGGGACATCCGCCTGGTCCACCCTGCGCACACCACGATGGACTGCGCTCAGTGCGATGCGAGAGCCAAGCACGCGCTGCCGCTGGGTGAGCGCACCTATACCTGCACCGCCTGCGGAAGCGTGTCCCCGCGGGACAAGAACTCCGCACGCGTGATGCTCGTCCGGGCTGGTCTCAACCCGGCTGGTGCTGATGGCGGAAGACCTCCTGGAGCGCTGCTCCAGGAGGCAGCCTGAACCAGAAATCCCCTCCCTCAAGGGAGGAGAGGATTCAACACAGCGTCACCGCCAACTGCGCGGTGGCGCTCGCACCGGCCAGCCGGGCGGCAGTGGCACGCGGCACCGACAGCACGACGAGCGCCCCTGCGTCGCTCGCGCCCTCCAGCGGCTCCGGCACCTTCGTCACCCTGGCCCCGCGCGCGACCACCCGGGCATCGCCGCCCGACACCGTCTCCTCGGCGGCGATGACGTCGACCCGGTCGCCGGGCCGCAGCAGTCGCACGGTGGCCGCGTCGGCGATCCGGACCGGGGCCGTCACCGTCCCCACGGCACGACGCGTCCGTACGGCCTGCTCCCCGGAGCCCGGGGCCGCGTGCGCGGGAGGCTGGGCCCGGGGATGCCCGCGGGCCCCGTCGGATCCCCGCGGTCCCGCCGCGACCAGCGCGGTCGCGGTGACCGCGAGCCCCACGGCCAGGGCCCGCCGCCGGTGCCGCACGAGCCGGCCGGCCCGGCCGCCGCGTACCCGTACGGGGTCGAACCGCGGCACCTCACGCCTCGCCGGCACCTCCGGTCCGGGCGGGCACGGGGCGACGGACCAAGAGGGGGAGGAGGGCACGAACGAAGAGCGAGCGAGGGACATGGGGGACCACCACCTGTGACGAGCGACCGGCTTGCGCTCCCCACGATGAGGCTTCCCGCCACCGCCCGCTCAGGCCTGTGGACCCACCGCCGCCCTGTGGACAACTCCCTCACCCGAACGGCAAGTTCCGCCCCCCAGTCGGTAGCCCCCACCAGCCGCAGCCCCCACAGCCGCAGCCCCCCACAGTCCGCAGCCCGTCCCCTACGGCAACGCGAACCCCGGATCCATCCCACCCAGCGCACTCACACACAGACAGCCCCGCTCGTCCTCCCCCGGCAACCCCGCCACCGCGTCGAACAGCACGCCCCGCAGCCGGTCCACGTTCGCCGCGAACACCCGCAGCACCTCGTCGTGCGAGACGCCCTCCCCGGTCTCGGCGCCGGCGTCGAGGTCGGTGACCAGGGTCAGGGACGTGTAGCAGAGCTCCAGCTCACGGGCGAGCGCCGCCTCGGGATGGCCGGTCATGCCCACCACCGACCAGCCCTGCGCCTGGTGCCACAACGATTCGGCACGGGTCGAGAAGCGCGGCCCCTCGACGACGACCAGCGTGCCCCCGTCCACCGGCTCCCAGTCCCGGCCGCGCGCCGCCTTGAGGGCGACGGCCCGCCCGGCGGGGCAGTAGGGATCGGCCAGCGACACGTGCACCACGTTCGGCACCGTCCCGTCGGGCAGCGGCAGCCCGTCGAAGTACGTGTTCGCGCGCGACTTGGTCCGGTCGACCAGCTGGTCCGGCACCAGCAGCGTGCCCGGCCCGTACTCGGGACGCAGGCCGCCGACGGCGCAGGGGGCGAGCACCTGGCGTACGCCGACCGACCGCAGCGCCCACAGGTTGGCCCGGTAGTTGATCCGGTGCGGCGGCAGATGGTGGCCCCGTCCGTGCCGGGGCAGGAAAGCGACGCGCCGGCCGGCGACCTCGCCGAGGAAGAGGGAGTCGCTGGGCGGCCCGTACGGGGTGTCCACCTGGACCTCGGTCACGTCGTCGAGGAAGGAGTAGAACCCGGAGCCGCCGATGACGCCGATCCCGGCGTCCCCCTTGTTCGCCACGTTCGCCTTGTTCACCATGCCCGCACCCTAACCGCAGGCGGAAACGCCGAGGACCCCGTCGCCGAAAGGCGACAGGGTCCCGTAAGAAACAGGCCTTACGCGGCGGTGGTGCTGCTGCTGGCGGAGCTGCCGGTGCTCGACGACGAGCTCGAGCCGGAGCCGGAGCCGGAGCTGGAACCGGAGTCCGAGGAGGACGACGAGGAGCTCGACGACTTCGACGCCGGGGCGCTGCTCGACGAGGAGCCGCGGCTGTCGTTCCGGTAGAAGCCGGAGCCCTTGAAGACAATGCCGACCGCCGAGAACACCTTCTTCAGGCGGCCCTTGCAGCTGGGGCACTCGGTGAGGGCGTCGTCGGTGAACTTCTGCACCGCCTCGAGGCCCTCGCCGCACTCGGTGCACTGGTACTGGTAGGTGGGCACTGTCTTCCTCCTGGCACTCTCACTCGATGAGTGCTAACGACGATCCATCTTGACGTATTCCGGCCGTTCAGTCCACTGCCACCGGCACGCGGTGACCCACGCCACGTGCGACGGTGCGGCCGGGGGCGCGTCCCGCCAGCCGGGAACGCAGGGCCAGGAGGGTCACCAGGGCGAGCACGGTGCCGCCCATCGGCACCAGGAAACCGGCGCCGTCCCGGAAGCGGTCCTCCAGCTGTCCGGCGACCGTGACGGCCGCCGCCTGGCCGAGCGCCACCGCGCCGGTCAGCCAGGTGAAGGCCTCGGTGCGGGCACCGGCCGGGACCAGGCCTTCGACCAGGGTGTAGCCGGTGATCAGGGCGGGTGCGATGCACATGCCGACCAGCAGGCCGAGCCCGGCGAGGACCGGCACCGAGTGGGCGGCCCACAGGCCCGACGCTGTGAGCGCGAGTGCCGTGTAGCCGACGACGAGGCGCCGCTGCGGGGCCGCCTTCCAGGCGATCGCGCCGCAGACGACGCCGGAGAGCATGTTGCCCGCGGCGAAGACGCCGTAGAGGACGCCGTTGAGGCCCGGTTCGCCGATCGACTCGGTGAACGCGGCCAGCGAGACCTGCATACCGCCGAAGACGGACCCGATGCCCAGGAACGTCACGATCAGCACGCGCACCCCGGGGATCCGCAGCGCGGAAGCGTGCTCCACGCGCGCGTGGCCGCTGCCGCCTCCGACCGAGGGCTGGGTGCTCTTCTGCGCGGCGAACAGCAGACCGCCGATCAGGGTCAGCGACGCCTCCGTGACCAGGCCGGCGGCCGGGTCGACGGCCGTGCACAGGGCGGTGGCCAGCAGCGGGCCGACGACGAAGGTCAGTTCGTCCGTGACGGACTCGAAGGCCGCCGCGGTGGTCATGAGCGGCGAGTCCTTGAGCTTCACGCCCCAGCGGGCCCGCACCATCGGCCCGACCTGCGGCACCGAGGCGCCGGTCGGGACGGCCGCCGCGAACACCGCCCACAAGGGGGCGTCCATCAGTGCCAGCGCCGTCAGCGTCAGCCCGGACAGCGCGTGCAGCAGCACGCCGGGGATCAGCACGGCCCGCTGCCCGTGGCGGTCGGCGAGGCGGCCGGTGTAGGGAGCGAACAGCGCCATGGAGACACCGGTGACGGCTGCGGCGGCGCCCGCCGCACCGTAGGAGCCGGTGGTGTGCTGCACCAGCAGCACGATGGAGATGGTCAGCATCGCGAACGGCTGGCGTGCCGCGAAGCCGGGGAGCAGGAAGGTCCAGGCGCCGCGGGTGCGCAGCAGCCTGCCGTATCCCGGGCGGGCGGAAGCCGTCGAGTTCTTCGAGGTCATCGAGTTCTTCGACTTCTTCGAGGTGACCGTGGACGCCACGGCCCGTGCCTTTCTGCCGCCTGGTAGCGCGGGCCCGTGTGCGGGCGGCGCCGAGAGCTGTCCTCTTGCGCGGAACTGCGGTAGATGCCGGGGCCCGGTGAGGAGGGGCGACCCGACCGCCATACGGTCGCGCCAGCTCTGCGTCAGGCAGAGTTGGTTCGATCTGGGTAACGCCTTCATCGTACAGGGATCACGGGATGCGTGCCTGTGAAAGTGAGCACCATGGGCCCGTCCGCCCCGTAAATCCAAAAGGGCGCAAAACACCCTTCAGTGGCTCACGCCGTTCGTCCCCAACCAGCCGGCCAGCTTGCCGCCGCGCCCCACGGCCCGCAGCCGGCTCTCGGTCGCGTCCCGGACGGGATCCGTGGCGACGACGAGGAGCTCGTCGCCCCGCTGCAATATGGTCGTCGGCAGCGGAACGAAGGATTCGCCCCCGCGCACGATGAGCGTCACGGCGGCGCCGTGCGGCAGCCGCAGCTCGGCCACCTCCACGCCGTGCATCTTCGACCCGTCGGGGATCGCCACGGACAGCAGATGCCCGCGCAGCCGCTCCAGCGGAGCAGACTCGATGCCGAGGTCGGCGGCCTCCGAGCCGTCCCCGAGGCGCAGCTTGCGGCCCAGCCAGGGCAGCGTGGGGCCCTGGACCAGGGTGTAGACGACGACCAGCACGAAGACGATGTTGAAGATCCGGCGGCTGGCCTCGACGCCCTCCACCATCGGGATGGTCGCCAGGATGATGGGCACGGCTCCGCGCAGCCCCGCCCAGGACATCAGGGTCTGCTCCTGCCACGGCACCCGGAACGGCGACAGGCAGACCACCACGCTCAGCGGACGCGCCACCATCGTGAGCACCAGCCCGATGACGAGCGCGGGCACGATGTCGTCGCCCAGCTCGTGCGGGGTCACCAGCAGGCCGAGCAGGACGAACATCCCGATCTGGGCCATCCAGCCGAGACCGTCGGCGAAGCCGCGGGTGGCCGGCCAGTGCGGCAGCCGCGCGTTGCCCATCACCATCGCGGCGAGGTACACCGCGAGGAATCCGCTGCCGTGGGCCAGCGCGCCCGCCGCGTACGCCACCACGGCGATGGCCATGACGGCGATCGGATAGAGGCCGGAGGCCGGTAGCGCCACGTGCCGCAGCCCCCAGGAGCCGAGCCAGCCCACCGCGAGTCCGATGGCCGCGCCGATGGCCAGCTCCAGCAGGATCACGCCCAGCAGCACGTACCAGTGCTCGACCGGACCCGCCGTGGACAGCGAGACCACGAGGATGACCACCGGGGCGTCGTTGAAGCCGGACTCCGCCTCCAGCGTGCCCGTCACGCGCGCGGGGAGGGGGATTTTCCGCAGCACGGAGAACACGGCCGCCGCGTCCGTCGAGGAGACGACCGCCCCGATGATGAGCGCCTGCCGCCACTCCAGCCCGATCAGGTAGTGCGCGGCCGACGCCGTCACCCCGACGCTCACCGCGACACCGGCCAGCGCCAGTGCCGTGGCGGCCGGCAGGGCCGGCTTGATCTCCTTCCACTTCGTGCCCAGACCACCCTCGGCCAGGATCACGACCAGGGCCGCGTATCCGATGACCTGGGTCAGTTCTGCGTTGTCGAAGTGGATGTCGCCGATGCCGTCCTGGCCCATGGCGACGCCTATCCCCAGATAGACGAGCAGGCTGGGGAGCCCGCTGCGCGAGGAGATCCGTACCGCTGCGACGGCGACGAGCAGGACGAGCGAGCAGACGAGCAGGAGCTGGTTGAGGTGGTGAACAGTCAGCGGCCGAATCCTTCCCTGGCCCGCACGCACACGCGCGTGGGCTCACGTACATCGCACATGAAGCTGTGGCGCATCGCGCCAACTACTTCGTTACCTTACCTAACTCTTGACGATTTCTTGACGCTTCCGAGGGTGTGATCGAACGTCCGTCCGTGCCGGTTACCGACTCCGCGTCAAGGGGCGCAGGGCCCTGCGCCTATCGTTGCTCCAGCGCTCAGTTAAAAGCACAGCCGAACCTGCCGCTCGCGTTAGGACAGCAAGGACAGCGATGCCCCCCAACACCACCGCCTCCACGGGTCAGCAGCCCGCCAAGTCCGGCAGGAGAAAGGGGCGCAAAGCCCGCCTGATCGTGCTCGTCCTGGTGCTGGCGCTGATCGGAGGCGTCGCCTTCGGGGCGTACTGGTCCATCAGCACCGTCCGCGCCTCCTTCCCGCAGACCAAGGGCTCCCTCACGCTCAAGGGCCTCTCGGGACCCGTCGAGGTCAAGCGCGACGACTACGGCATCCCGCAGATCTACGCCTCCTCCGACGCGGACCTGTTCATGGCGCAGGGCTACGTCCAGGCGCAGGACCGGTTCTACGAGATGGACGTGCGCCGTCACATGGCGGCCGGCCGGCTGTCGGAGATGTTCGGCAAGAGCCAGGTCGACAACGACGAGTTCCTGCGCACGCTCGGCTGGGAGCGGGTCGCCAAGCAGGAGTACGACACCAAGCTGTCGGCCGCCACGAAGAAGTACCTCCAGGCCTACGCCGAGGGGGTCAACGCCTACCTCCAGGGCAAGGACGGCGAGGACATCTCCCTGGAGTACGCGGCGCTCGGGTTCACCAACGACTACAAGCCGCAGAAGTGGACCCCGGTCGATTCGATCTCCTGGCTGAAGGCGATGGCCTGGGACCTGCGCAGCAACATGCAGGACGAGATCGACCGCGCCCTGCTGACCAGCCGCCTCGGTCCGAAGCAGATCGCCGAGCTGTACCCGCAGTACCCGTACAGCCGGAACAAGGCGATCGTCCAGGAGGGCCAGTACGACGAGCTGACGGGCGCGTTCGAACAGGGCGGCACGAGCGGCACCGGCGGCACGGGTACGGGCACGGGCACAGGCGGAACCGGCGGCACCGCGGGCACCGCGGGCACGGCCTCCGGCACCGCGTCCGACACCGGGGGCGCGGCTTCCGGCACCGCCTCCGGCACCTCGAACCTGGACAGCCAGCTCACCGGCCTCAGCGATGCCCTGAGCGACCTCCCGCCGGCCGTCGGCCTGAACGGCGACGGCATCGGCTCCAACTCCTGGGTCGTCCGCGGGACACACACCATCACCGGCAAGCCGCTGCTGGCCAACGACCCGCACCTGTCGCCCTCGCTGCCGTCCGTCTGGTACCAGATGGGCCTGCACTGCCGCAGCGTCTCCAGCGCGTGCCAGTACGACGTCAGCGGCTACACCTTCGCCGGCATGCCCGGCGTGATAATCGGCCACAACCAGGACATCGCCTGGGGCATGACCAACTCCGGCGTCGACGTCACGGACCTCTACCTGGAGAAGATCACCGGCGACGGCTACCTGTACGACGGCAAGGTCAAGCCCTTCGAGACGCGCGAGGAGACCATCAAGGTCGCCGACGGCTCGCCCAGGAAGATCGTCGTCCGCGAGACCAACAACGGGCCCCTGCTGTCCGACCGGGCCAAGGAGCTCGTGAAGGTCGGCAGGAAGGCCACCGTCGACACCGCCGCACCCGACAGAGGCGACGGCTACGGCGTGGCGCTGCGCTGGACCGCGCTCCAGCCGGGCACCACCATGGACGCCGTCTTCGCCATGGACAGGGCCAAGAACTGGACCGACTTCCGCAAGGCCGCCGCCCTGTTCGACGTGCCCTCGCAGAACCTGGTCTACGCGGACACCGAGGACAACATCGGCTACACCCTGCCGGGCAGGATCCCGAAGCGCTCCCAGGACGACGACGGCTCCGTCCCGGCGCCCGGCTGGGATCCCAAGTACCGCTGGACCGGCTACATCGAGCAGGACGAGCTGCCGTACGAGTACAACCCGGACCGCGGCTACATCGTCACCGCCAACCAGGCCGTGATCGACCCGGACAAGTACCCCTACACGCTCACCAAGGACTGGGGCTACGGCACGCGCAGCCAGCGGATCACCGACCTGATCCAGTCGAAGATCAAGGACGGCGGCAAGGTCTCCACGGACGACATGCGCCAGATGCAGCTGGACAACAGCAGCGAGATCGCCCGGCTGCTGGTGCCCACGCTGCTCAAGATCGACCCCGAGAACAAGGACGTCCGCGAGGCGCAGAAGCTGCTGGAGGGCTGGGACTACACCCAGGACGCCGACTCGGCGGCCGCCGCCTACTTCAACGCGGTCTGGCGCAACATCCTCAAGCTCGCCTTCGGCAACAAGCTGCCCAAGGAGCTGCGGGGCAAGGGCCAGTGCCTGTGGGTGAAGCCGGTCAACACCACCGGGCCCGCCGACGAGGCGGAGGACGTCCGCGAGTGCGGCGAGCGCGACCCCGACCAGGCGCAGCCGGACGGCGGCGACCGCTGGTTCGAGGTGGTCCGCAAGCTGATGGACCAGCCGGACAGCGACTGGTGGAAGACGCCCAAGGCGGGCACCCGCCCCGGCGCCGTCAACCGCGACCAGCTGTTCAGGCGCGCGATGATCGACGCCCGCTGGGAGCTGACCGCCAAGCTCGGCAAGGACATCGACAGCTGGACCTGGGGCCGGCTGCACCGCCTGTTCCTGAAGAACCAGACCCTCGGCACAGAGGGCCCCGGTTTCGTCCAGTACGCCCTCAACCGCGGCCCCTGGGAGCTCAGCGGCGGCGAGGCCACCGTCAACGCGACCGGCTGGAACGCGGCCGGCGGCTACGGCGTGGTGTGGGTGCCGTCCATGCGGATGGTCGTGAACCTCGGCGACCTCGACAAGTCCCGCTGGATCAACCTCAGCGGCGCCTCCGGGCACGCCTACAGCGCCCACTACGTCGACCAGACGGACAAGTGGGCCGACGGCGAACTGCTCCCGTGGTCCTTCTCGGACAAGGCGGTCGAGGACAGTACGGAGGACAAGCTGGTGCTCAAGCCGTGAGCCGCTGACACCGCAATCCGAAAGCGGCCCTCCACGCATGCGTGGAGGGCCGCGTTCGCGTCAGGTCCCCGGCTCGAACCGCCGCACCCCCGACGGCGTCACCACCGCGTGCACCGGCCGGTCGTGCGGCTCCTCGGGGACGTGCTGGACCACCTCCGAGTCGTACAACAGCACCACCAGCGCGGGACGCACACCCGCCCGCTCCAGCCGCGCCAGCACACGGTCGTACGAGCCTCCGCCGCGTCCCAGCCGCATCCCGCGCGCGTCGACCGCCAGCCCCGGCAGCAGCACGGCGTCGGCGGTGGTCACGGCGTCCGGCCCGAGGCGCTCGCCCGCCGGCTCGAAGAGGGCCATCCTGCCGCCGTGTTGGACGCGCGCGAGCGAGCCCTCGCCCTCGTAGACGCCCCAGTCCAGGTCGTTGTCGGGCAGCAGGGCCGGCAGCAGGACGCGTACCCCCCGGGCGCGCAGCGCGTCCATGAGCGCGAGCGTCCCCGGTTCGCTCCCCACGGAGACGTACGCCGCCACCGTGCCGGCCCGCGCCAACTCGGGCAGCTCCAGCGCGCGCCCGGCCAGCGCGGCCGACGTCTCCCGCAGGTCATCCGCCGTCAACCTGTTCCTCACCGCGAGGAACTCGAGCCGCAAACTCCGCTTGTCAGGCTCGCCCGGACGTCCGATGTGACTCAATGGTTGCTCCCGTACCGTTGCAATACGCTCATATGAGCGCCTATGAACCGGAGCCGCAGATTCCATGCAAAGGCACCGGATAAGGTGGCGGGCATGACTCAGTCGCACCCTCGGATCAGCAAGGCTGTCATTCCCGCAGCAGGCCTCGGTACCCGGTTCCTGCCGGCCACCAAAGCCACTCCCAAGGAGATGCTGCCGGTCGTCGACAAGCCGGCGATCCAGTACGTGGTCGAGGAGGCCGTCGCCGCGGGTCTCGACGACGTCCTCATGGTGACGGGCCGCAACAAGCGCCCGCTGGAGGACCACTTCGACCGCAACTACGAGCTGGAGTCGGCGCTTCAGAAGAAGGGCGACGCCAGCCGCCTCGCCAAGGTGCAGGAGTCCAGCGACCTCGCGACGATGCACTACGTCCGCCAGGGCGACCCCAAGGGCCTCGGACACGCCGTCCTGTGCGCCGCGCCGCACGTGGGTGACGAGCCCTTCGCCGTCCTCCTCGGCGATGACCTCATCGACCCCCGCGACCCCCTGCTCCAGCGCATGGTCGAGGTCCAGGAGCAGCGCGGCGGCAGCGTCATCGCGCTGATGGAGGTCGCCCCGGAGCAGATCCACCTCTACGGCTGCGCGGCTGTGGAGACCACCGAGGACAGCGACGTCGTCCAGGTCAGCGGCCTCGTCGAGAAGCCCGACCCGGCCGACGCCCCGTCCAACTACGCGATCATCGGCCGCTACGTCCTCGACCCGCACATCTTCGACATACTGCGCAAGACCCAGCCGGGCCGCGGCGGCGAGATCCAGCTCACGGACGCCCTCCAGCAGCTCGCCGAGGACGAAACCATCGGCGGCCCGGTGCACGGCGTCGTCTTCAAGGGCCGCCGCTATGACACCGGCGACCGCGGCGACTACCTGCGTGCCATTGTCCGACTCGCGTGCGAACGTGAAGACCTGGGCCCGGACTTCCGGACCTGGCTTCGCAGTTACGTAGCCGAGGAGATGTAGCACGTTGAGCAGCGCCGCGCCCCGCGTCACCGGCCAGGACCACTCCGGCCCCGACCACCTCTGGTCGGTGGAGGAGCACCTGGAGGACATCCTCGCCACCGTCCGCCCCCTGGAACCCATCGAGCTGCATCTGCTCGACGCCCAGGGCTGCGTCCTCGTCGAGGACGTCACGGTGCCGGTGTCCCTGCCGCCCTTCGACAACAGCTCGATGGACGGATACGCGGTGCGGGTCGCGGACGTGGCGGGCGCGAGCGAGGAGTTCCCGGCGGCCCTGGAAGTCGTCGGGGACGTCGCCGCCGGCCAGGCCGAGCTGCTCCACGTGGGCCCCGGCCAGGCCGCCCGCATCATGACCGGCGCCCCGCTGCCGCCCGGCGCCGAGACGGTCGTGCCCGTCGAGTGGACCGACGGCGGGCTCGGCGAGGGCGCGGTGCGCGGCATGCGCGCCCGCAGCCTCGGCCCCGAGGGCGCGACCGGGCACGTGCAGGTGTACCGCCCGGCCGAGGCACGCGCGCACGTACGCGCGAAAGGCAGTGACGTGAAGGCCGGCGACCGCGCCCTGGAGGCCGGCACGATCCTCGGCCCGCCCCAGATCGCCCTGCTCGCCGCGATCGGCCGGGGCACGGTCCGCGTGCGCCCGCGTCCGCGCGTGGTGGTGCTCTCCACCGGCAGCGAACTCGTCCAGCCCGACACGGAACTGGGCGCCGGTCAGATCTACGACTCCAACAGCTTCGCCCTCACCGCCGCCGCCCGCGACGCCGGCGCCATCGCCTACCGCGTGGGCGCCGTCGCCGACGACGCCGAGACCCTGCGCTCCACGATCGAGGACCAGCTGGTCCGCGCCGACCTGGTGGTCACCACCGGCGGGGTGAGCGTCGGTGCGTACGACGTCGTCAAGGAGGCCCTGTCCCACGTCGCCGACGAGGACGAGGCGGGCAGCGGCATCGAGTTCCGCAAGCTCGCCATGCAGCCCGGCAAGCCCCAGGGCTTCGGCTCCATCGGCCCCGACCACACCCCGCTGCTGGCCCTGCCCGGCAACCCGGTGTCGTCGTACGTCTCCTTCGAACTGTTCGTCCGCCCCGCGATCCGCGCCCTCATGGGCCTTCAGGACGTCCACCGGCCGACGACCCGGGCGACCCTGACCGCGGACAAGGCGCTGACCTCGCCGAAGGGCCGCCGCCAGTTCCTGCGCGGCACGTACGCCGACGGGCGGGTCACCCCGGTCGGCGGTGCCGGATCCCACCTGATCGCGGCCCTCGCCCACGCCGACGCGCTGATCGTCGTCCCCGAGGACACCGAGTCCGTCGAGCCCGGCACCGAGGTCGAGGTGGTCCTGCTCGGCTGAGAGGCGCTGGTTGGGGGTACCGTGTCGCGCACAGCAGGCCCGGACCGGGAGCGCCACACAGCATGAGCATGCAGGACCCCCCTACGCAGGACCGCCTGACGCACATCGACGAGGCGGGTGCCGCCCGCATGGTCGACGTGTCCGAGAAGGACGTGACCGCCCGCACCGCCCGAGCCAGCGGACGCGTCCTCGTCTCGCCCCGCGTGATCGAACTGCTGCGCGGCGAGGGCGTCCCCAAGGGCGACGCCCTCGCCACCGCGCGGATCGCCGGGATCATGGGCGCCAAACGCACCCCGGACCTGATCCCGCTCTGTCACCCCTTGGCGGTGTCCGGTGTGAAACTGGACTTGTCGGTCGCGGACGACGCGGTGGAGATCCTGGCCACGGTGAAGACGACGGACCGCACGGGCGTCGAGATGGAGGCCCTCACCGCGGTCTCCGTCGCCGCGCTCACCGTGATCGACATGGTCAAGGCGGTCGACAAGGGAGCGGTCATCACGGACGTACGGGTGGAGGAGAAGACGGGCGGCAAGTCGGGCGACTGGAGCCGGGCATGACGTACCGCGCTCTCGTCGTCACCGCCTCCAACCGGGCCGCCGCCGGGATCTACGAGGACAAGGGCGGCCCGCTGATCGCGCACGGCCTCAGGGGCTTCGGCTTCGAGGTCGACGGCCCCCAGGTCGTCCCCGACGGCGACCCCGTGGAGGCGGCCCTGAGCGCCGGTGTCGAGACCGGCTACGACGTCATCGTCACCACCGGCGGCACGGGCATCTCGCCCACCGACCGCACCCCCGAGGCGACCCGCCGCGTGATCGACCACGAGGTGCCGGGCATCGCCGAGGCCATCCGGGCCTTCGGCCGGGAGAAGGTGCCGACCGCGGCGCTCTCCCGGGGCCTGGCCGGAGTGGCGGGCGGCACGCTGATCGTCAACCTGCCCGGCTCCAGCGGCGGCGTGAAGGACGGCCTGGCCGTCCTGGAGCCGCTGCTGGTCCACGCCGTCGAGCAGCTCCGCGGCGGTGACCACCCCAGACCCGGCAGTGGGGGTGCGAGCTGAACAGCCCATCCTGGCCCGTCGAGCTGGTGGACGGCGACATCGTCCTCAGGCCGATAAAGCTGCGCGACCAGCGGGCGTGGCGCGAGGTCAACCGGCGCAACCGCGACTGGCTGCGCCCCTGGGAGGCGACCATTCCGCCGCCCGCGCCCGGCGGGCCGCTGGCGCACCGCCCGACCTTCCGCCAGATGGTCCGCCACCTCAGGTCGGAGGCGAACGCGGGCCGGATGCTGCCGTTCGTCATCGAGTACCAGGGGCGGCTGGTGGGGCAGTTGACCGTGGCCGGAATCACCTGGGGCTCGATGTGCTCGGGGCATGTCGGCTACTGGGTGGACGAGGGGGTGGCCGGCCGGGGGGTGATGCCGACGGCGGTGGCGCTCGTCGTGGACCACTGTTTCCGCACGGTCGGGCTGCACCGCATCGAGGTCTGCATTCGCCCCGAGAACGGGCCCAGCCGCCGGGTCGTGGAGAAACTCGGATTCCGTGAGGAGGGGCTCCGGCCGCGTTATCTGCACATCGACGGGGCCTGGCGCGACCACCTGGTCTTCGCGCTCACGGCGGAAGAGGTGCCGGACGGGTTGCTGAGGCGCTGGCACCGGGCACGATCGCAGAGTAATCCGGGAATCCGGCAGCACCCCGGAAATTGAATACATGTTCGAAATTGATCGGCTGATGACCGTCTCAGGGCAATGAATTCCCGGCCTGGACGGTCTGCTGATCGCATCGGTCACAAAAAAAGTTCGAAATATCAGCCAGATCGTGCGACACACCGGCTCAATTGGCAGATGGCCTCACGCAAACCCCTCTACCGTGTGAGGCGTGAGCAGCAGCGGCCTCATCTACGCAGTCATTGTCGGGGCCTGGGCCGCCTACTTGGTGCCGATGTGGCTCCGTAGGCAGGACGAGCTGAACGAGGCCCGTCCGACGGAACGCTTCAGCACCGCCATCCGGCTTCTGTCCGGAAAGGCGGCCATGGAGCGCCGGTACGCCAAGGACCTGCAGGCGCGCTCCACCGAGGAGGGGGAGCAGGACGCCGACGCCCTGGACGCCGTCACCGACTCGGTGGACGTCCGGGCCTTCGCCGTGTCCAAGACGCGTCCGCAGACCCAGGCGCCGGTACCGTCGCCCGCCCCCGAGCAGCCGGCCCGCCCGGCACCCGGACCGAGCCCGGCGAGCGCCGAACGCGGACGGGGTCAGGTGCCCGCCGCCCGGCGCGGCGCGGCCCCCCGGACGAACAAGGCGAACCTGGCGAACCAGGCGGCCGCAGCGCGGGCCCGGCGCTCGAAGGTGCTCGCGCGCCGTCGGCGCACCACCACCATGCTGTTCCTCGCCTTCACCCTCGGCGCGATCGTGGCCGCGGTCGGGGGGCTCACGTTCCTGTGGGCGCCCGGTGTGCCCGCCGTCATGCTCAGCGTGTACATCGCGTACCTGCGCTCCCAGGAGCGCCGCCGCTTCACCTACCAGATGGACCGCCGCCGGGCCGAGGTCGCGGCCCAGCGGCTGCGCGAGCGCCAGCGGCAGCCCCGCCGGCGCGCCTCCAGCGAGGCCGACGAGCCGGAGGAGGGACCCGAGCCGGCGACCGACCCCGGCCTGTCCGCCCTCGCGGCGGACCGGCGCGCCCTCGTCGAGCAGACCGACCACGCCGAGTGGGTCGACCAGCAGCGCGAGCGGCAGCGGCGGCCGGGGCAGGGCGACAGCTGGGAGCCGGTGCCGGTGCCCCTGCCGACCTATGTGACCGCACCCGTCGCGCCCCGGGCCGCCGGCGACGTGGACCTCGGAGCCCCCGACACCTGGAGCTCCGCCCGGTCGAGCACCGTCACCCCCGACCACGAGGACGCCACGGCCCCCGCAGACAGCGCGGACCCCGGTGAGGCGGACGCCCGCACGCAGGACAGGGCGGACGGCGGCGGGCGCAGTGACGCCCGCCGCGCGGCCTCCGCGCGGCGGGCCCGGGAGCGCGGCCGCACGCCGCTGTTCGACCAGTACGAGGACGGGGACCGGCCCCGGGCCGCCAACGAGTAGCCCCACGAAGCCGCAGGTGACCGCCCCTGGGGAACGGATTTCCAAGCAGGCCGATCGGGGTGCTAAAGTTTCACTCGTTGCAAGGGCCTGTGGCGCAGTCCGGTAGCGCACCTCGTTCGCATCGAGGGGGCCAGGGGTTCAAATCCCCTCAGGTCCACGCAGCTCAGAGCCCGGTCGGGAAACCGACCGGGCTCTGACGTGTGTTCAGGGTCACCGAAGGCTGAGCCCCCGTCAGTCAGGGATCAGAGTCGCTTCGCGAAGCAGCGGCTCGACTCGTAGTGCCGGTAGTAGCCGAACTTGGCGCACGGCTCGTAGCCGCTGGACGTGTACAGGGCGATGGCCTCCGGCTGCTTGAGGCCGGTCTCCAGGACCATGCGGATGCGGCCGGCCCCGCGGGCGTCCTCCTCCAGGGCGGCCAGGATGCGCCGGGCCAGGCCCCTGCCGCGCATCTGCTCGATCACGTACATGCGCTTGACCTCGGCGTCCCCGTCCAGGTTTCCTTCGTCGTTCGCGTCCTGAGCGCGCCAGCCGCCCGAGGCGACGGGGGTGCCGAGCTCGTCGTACGCGATCAGGTAGATGCCGTTCGGCGGCTCGAAGTCCGGCGCGGCCATGGCCGTCGCGTCGCCGTCGTCCCCGTAGCGGACGGCGTACTCGGCCTGGACCTGGTCGTTCAGCTTCACGGCGTCGGGGTGGTCGAAGGAGACCCGGCGTATCTGCATGACGGCTACCGTATTGGATCCGGAACTGGACCTCGTCCAGTGTGCCGGTATCGTGCCGGGGTGCTCACTGTGACCTCTGTGAATGTGAATGGGCTGCGTGCCGCCGCGAAGAAGGGCTTCGTGGAGTGGCTCGCGCAGACCGACGCCGACGTGCTGTGCCTTCAGGAGGTGCGGGCCGAGCCGGGGCAGTTGCCGGAGCACGTCCGGGAGCCCGATGGCTGGCACGTGGTGCACGCGCCGGCCGCCGCGAAGGGGCGGGCCGGGGTGTCCCTGTACAGCCGGCGTGAGCCCGACCGGGTCCGGGTCGGTTTCGGGTCGTCCGAGTTCGACGGCAGCGGACGGTATGTGGAGGCGGAGCTGCCGGGGGTCACCGTCGCCTCCCTGTATCTGCCCTCCGGTGAGGTCGGAACCGAGCGGCAGGACGAGAAGGAGCGCTTCATGGGCGAGTTCCTCGCCCATCTGAAGGGACTCCGGGAGCGGGCCGCCGCCGAGGGGCGCGAGGTGCTGGTCTGCGGCGACTGGAACATCGCCCACCAGCAGGCAGACCTGAAGAACTGGCGCGGCAACACCAAGAACTCCGGGTTCCTGCCCGAGGAGCGGGAGTGGCTGTCCCAGGTCCTCGATCCCGCGGACGGCGGGTACGTCGACGTCGTACGCGCCCTGCACCCGGACACCGAGGGGCCGTACTCCTGGTGGTCGTACCGCGGGCGGGCCTTCGACAACGACACGGGCTGGCGGATCGACTATCACGTGGCCACCCCCGGGCTCGCCGGGCGGGCGGTCAAGGGGTTCGTGGAGCGGGCGGCCACGCACGCGGAGCGGTGGTCCGACCATGCACCGGTGACCGTCGTCTACGACCGCTGAGACCTGCGCATCCTGCGGTCCATGGCCAGTGACAGCTCCGCCTCCACCACGCTGCGGGCCAGCGGGCGCAGGCGGGGCAGGTCGGCCTCGGAGGCGTGGCGCAGGACCAGGCCGGTGAAGAGTTCGGCCAGGGCGTCGGCGTGGCTGCGGACCTGCTTGGCCGCGCCGAGTACCTCCGCGAGGGGGATGCCCTCGCGCACCAGGGCCGACGAGACGTCCAGCAGGCGGCGGCTGATGTGGACGATCTCGTCGCCGTCGGTGCCCAGGTAGCCGAGCTCCATCGCGGCGGCGAGGTTCTCGGGGGTCGCCTCGCCCGCGAAGTGGTCGGCGAGTTCCTCGGGGGTGAGGTGGACCGGCTCCTCCTCGGTGGGGGCGCCGACGCCGAGCAGGTCGCCGACGTCCCGGCCGTGGTCGAAGGCCTCCGCCAGCTCCGCGATGCCGCTGAGGGTGTGGCCGCGTTCCAGCAGGGCCGTGATCGTGCGCAGCCGGTTCAGGTGATGGTCGTCGTACCAGGCGATACGGCCTTCCCGGCGAGGCGGCGGGATCAGCTTGCGTTCGCGGTAGAAACGCAGGGTGCGCACCGTGATCCCGGCCAGGCGGGCCAGCTCTTCCATGCGGTATTCACGCTTCTCGGCCACCTGGGCACCTTAAGGCGTACCGGGGATGACTTTCCTCGACCGCCCCCTACCCATGAGTACGCCACTGCCCTACTCTCCCATTGCGCCAGTGTTCACTGGCATGGTTCTCGTGGTGTGTGGAGGTGTCGGCATGGGCGAACGCGAACACGAACGCGAGCATGTGCGGGTCGCGGTGGTCGGGTCCGGGTTCGGCGGGCTGGGGGCCGCCGTGCGGCTGCGCCGCGAGGGCGTCACCGACTTCGTGCTCCTGGAGCGGGCGAGCAGCGTCGGCGGGACCTGGCGGGACAACAGCTACCCGGGGTGCGCGTGTGACGTGCCCTCGCACCTGTACTCGTTCTCCTTCGCGCCCAACCCCGACTGGCCACGCACCTTCTCGGGGCAGGAGCACATCCGCGCCTACCTGGAGCACGTGACGGACACCTTCCGGCTGCGGCCGCACATCCGCTTCGACTCGGAGGTGAAGCGGATGACCTGGAACGCCGAGCGGCTGTGCTGGGACATCGAGACGAGCAGCGGGAGTCTGTCGGCGGACATCGTCGTCTCCGCCACCGGGCCGCTGTCCGACCCGAAGGTCCCGGACATCCCCGGGCTGGACTCCTTCCCGGGCAAGGTCTTCCACTCGGCCCGCTGGGACCACGACTACGACCTGCGCGGAAAGCGCGTCGCGATGGTGGGGACCGGGGCCTCGGCCATCCAGATCGTGCCGGCCGTCCAGCCCGAGGTGTCGCGGCTCACCCTCTTCCAGCGCACCCCGCCGTGGGTGATGCCCCGCGTCGACCGGGCCATCAGCGACGCCGAGCGGTGGCTCCACCGGCAGCTGCCCTTCACCTCGCAGCTGCGCCGCGGACTGCTGTGGGGCATCCGGGAGTTGCAGGTCCAGGCGTTCACCAAGCGCCCGAACGAACTCGGCTTCGTCGAGCAGCTGGCCAAGCGCAACATGGCCCGCGCCATCAAGGACCCGGCCCTGCGGGCGAAGCTCACCCCGGACTACCGCATCGGCTGCAAGCGGATCCTGCTGTCCAGCGAGTACTACCCGGCGCTCGCGCAGCCCAATGTGGACGTGGTCGCGAGCGGGCTGGCCGAGGTCCGCGGATCGACCCTCGTCGCCGCCGACGGCAGCGAGGCCGAGGTGGACGCGATCGTCTTCGGCACCGGGTTCCACGTCACCGACATGCCCATCGCCGACCGGGTCGTGGGCGCCGACGGACGGACCCTCGCCGAGGCCTGGAAGGGCGGCATGGAGGCCCTGCGCGGCGCCTCCGCGGCCGGCTTCCCCAACTGGATGACGATCATCGGGCCCAACACCGGCCTCGGGAACTCCTCGATGATCCTCATGATCGAGTCCCAGCTGAACTACCTGGCCGACTTCGTCCGCCAGGTCGACGTCCTCGGTGGCCGCGTCGCCCTGGACGCCCGGCCGGACGCCGTACGCGCCTGGAACCACCGGGTCCAGGAGCGCATGAAGCGGACCGTGTGGAACACCGGCGGCTGCACCAGCTGGTACCTCGACGCGAGCGGCCGCAACACCACCATCTGGCCCGGTACGACAGCCGAGTTCCGGCGGGCGACGCGACGGGTCGACCTCGCGGAGTACGACGTGCTGCGGGCCCCGGCGGCCGAGCAGACGGCCAAGAAGGCCGAGACGAAGGCCGGGGTGGACGCGTGAGCCGTCTCCTGCACGTCGACTCCGGCCCCTACGCCCCGCCCGCTCCCGCGCGCGAACTGACCGCCGTCTCCGCCGACGGCGCCCGGCTGCACGTCGAGGTCCACGGGACCGACGGAGCCCCGGCGGTCGTCCTCGCCCACGGCTGGACCTGCTCCACCGCCTTCTGGGCGGCCCAGATCCGCGACCTCGCCACGGACCACCGGGTCATCGCCTACGACCAGCGCGGCCACGGACGCAGCCCCGCGAGCCCCGCGTGCACCACCGACGCCCTCGCCGACGACCTGGAAGCCGTACTCGAAGCCACCCTCGCGCCCGGCGAACAGGCCGTGATCGCCGGGCACTCCATGGGCGGCATGACCGTGATGGCGGCCTCCGGGAGAACCGCCTTCCGGGAGCACGCCGCCGCCGTCCTGCTGTGCAGCACGGGCAGTTCGCAGCTGGTCGCCGCCTCCACCGTCGTCCCCATCCGGCCCGGGCGGGTGCGGACCTGGCTGACCCGGCGGATCCTCGGCTCCCGGGCGCCGCTCGGCCCGGTCACGCCCCTGGCCCGCCGGATCCTCAAGTACGGGACCATGGGCCCGGGTTCGGCCCCGGACATGGTCGAGGTCTGTGCCCGCATCGTGCACGCCTGCCCCCGCAAGGTCCGCTACGCCTGGTCGCACGTGCTGGACCTGCTCGACCTGGACCACGGCGTACGGGAGCTGGATGTGCCGACGGCCGTGGTGGCCGGGACGGCGGACCGGCTGACCCCGCCGGTGCACGCCCGGGCCCTGGCCGCCGCGCTGCCGAACTGCACCGGGCTCACCGAGCTGCCCGGCATCGGCCACATGACGCCGGTCGAGGCGCCCGAGCTGGTCACCGGGAAGATACGTGAACTCGTCCAGGCACACATCCAGGCACACGTCCAGGTCGTATCCGAGGAGAGCGCATGAGCAGGGTGAGCCTCGAGGGCAGGGTCGCCGTGGTGACCGGGGCGGCGCGCGGCGTCGGGGAGTTGCTGGCCCGCAAGCTCTCGGCGCGCGGTGTGAGGGTGGCGCTGGTCGGGCTCGAACCGGACGCGCTCAAGGAGGTCTCCGGGCGGCTGCACAGCGACAGTGAGCACTGGCACGCCGACGTCACCGACCACGAGGCGATGGCCCGGGTCGCGCGGGAGGTCAAGGAGCGCTTCGGCCGGGTCGACATCGTCGTCGCCAACGCCGGTGTCGCCACGGGCGGTCCGTTCGCCGACTCCGACCCGGAGGCCTGGCGGCGGGTGATCGAGGTCAACCTGGTCGGCTCGGCGGTGACGGCCCGTGCCTTCCTGCCGATGCTGCTGGAGAGCCGGGGCTATCTGCTCCAGATAGCGTCCCTCGCGGCGATCACTCCGGCGCCGATGATGACCGCGTACTGCGCGTCCAAGTCCGGTGTGGAGGCGTACGCGCACAGTCTGCGTGCCGAGGTCGGGCACCGGGGTGTGAAGGTCAGCGTCGGGTATCTGTCCTGGACCGACACCGACATGGTGCGCGGGGCCGACCAGGACGACGTCATGCGGGAGTTGCGGCAGCGGCTGCCCTGGCCGTCCAACAAGACGTATCCCCTGGGCCCGGCGGTGGACCGGCTGGTGGCCGGGATCGAGCGCCGGTCGAGCCATGTCTACGGGCAGTGGTGGCTGCGCGGGATGCAGGGCGTGCGCGGATATCTGCCCGGGGTCATCGGGACGGTGGGCCAGCGCGAGATGCGGCGGTTCGCGGACCGGCTGACGGGCATGCGCACGGGCCTCGTCGGGGCGGGCGGCGCCGCCGATGAGCAGCAGCGGGCTACGCTCCGTAAGTGATCGACATGCGCAGCGTCACGGCTCGTGTGAATCTGGTCGAGCCAGATCCCCTCACCCCCAACGGGAGTGAACCCACATGGGTATGAAGGACCAGTTCCAGGAGAAGTCCGAGCAGTGGCAGAACCAGGCCAAGCAGAAGGCCGACCAGGCCCGTGAGCAGATGCAGGGCCGCGGTCGCCGGCGTGACGAGGACATGGACCCCTCGCACCCCTCGCAGCCCTCGCAGCGCGAGCGCGAGCGTGAGCGGGAGCGCGAGCAGGAGGACCGCTTCGACCAGGACTACGACGCCTGACGTTGCGTGCTGAACGGAAGGGGTGCCTCGCGCGGGGCACCCCTTCCTCACGTCCGGATCCCTCGGGCCCTCCTCACCTCCTGGGCGGCAGCTTCGGACGGGAGCGGTCCGGTACGTCGCTGTAGGTCGGCGGTTTCGCCGGCGGGTTGGTCTCCAGCAGCCCGAGCGCCAGCTCCACGGCGTCGGTCAGCTGGGCGTGGCGGCCCTCCGCCCAGTCCAGCGGGGTGCGCAGGACGTCGATGTCGGGGGCGACGCCCTTGTTCTCCACCGACCAGCCGTAGGCGTCGAACCAGGCCGCGTTCATCGGCACCGTGATGACCGTGCCGTCCCCCAGCTCGTGCCGGCCGGTCATGCCGACCACACCGCCCCAGGTGCGCTGCCCTACCACGGGGCCCAGCTTCAGCAGCTTGAACGCGGCGGTGATCATGTCTCCGTCGGAGGAGGTCGCCTCGTCCGCCAGGGCCACCACCGGGCCCCGCGGCGCGTTCGAGGTGTACGACACGGGCTGGGCGTCGCGGGTCAGGTCCCAGCCCAGGATCGTGCGGCTCAGCGTCTCGATGACCAGCTCGCTGATGTGGCCGCCGGCGTTGCCGCGCACGTCCACGATCAGTGCGGGCCGGGACACCTCCATGCGCAGGTCGCGGTTGAACTGCGCCCAGCCCGAACCGCCCATGTCCGGGATGTGCAGATAGCCGCACCGTCCGCCGCTCAACTCCCGCACCACGGAACGGCGTTTGGCCACCCAGTCCTGGTAGCGCAGCGGCCGCTCGTCGACGAGCGGGACGACGGCGACCCGCCGGGGCGGTCCCGCGCCCTCCGCGGGCGAGAAGGTCAGCTCCACCGTCGTACCGCCCGCGCCGGCCAGCAGCGGGTACGGGCCCGCGTCCGGATCCACCGGGCGGCCGTCGACGTGCGTCAGGACCGCTCCCTCGCGGATGCCCGAGCCGGCCAGGGGCGAGCGGGCCTTGGAGTCGGAGGAGTCGCCGGGCAGGATCCGCCTGACCGTCCAGCCGCCGTCCCGGCGTACGAAGTTGGCGCCCAGCAGGCCCTGCCGTCGCTGGTAGTGCGGCGGACCCTCGTTGCGCCGGGCGGCGGTGACGTACGCGTGGGACGTGCCCAGCTCGCCCAGCACCTCGCGCAGCAGGTCGGCGAACTCGTCCGGGGAGGCGACCCGTTCGACCAGCGGACGGTACTGCTCCAGCACCCCGTCCCAGTCGATGCCGCACATGTCCGGCTCCCAGAAGTACGCCCGGATCAGCCGCCCGGCCTCCTCGTACGCCTGCCGCCACTCCGCCGCCGGGTCGACCACGTGCAGGATGCGGCGCGCGTCGATCCACACCGTCGTGTCCAGGTCGCCGGGTTCGGTCGCGGGCACCGCGCGCAGTTCGCCCTCGTCGACGACGACCAGCCGCGTGCCGTCGCCGCTGACCGCGAAGAAGTCCAGGTGCACGGCGAGTTCGGACTTCTTGGCCTTGGTGATGCCGAAGTGCTCCAGGGTCGGCCGGCCGCTGGTGTCGTCCGGGTTCGCGAAGGTCTCGCCCAGCGCGCCCGAGATCGGCCAGCGCAGCCACACCAGCCCGCCGCCCGCCACCGGGTGCAGCGCCGAGTACTTGGAGGCGCCCACCGGGAAGGGCGTGACCCGGCTCTCCAGCCCCTCGACCTCGACGGTCACGGCGCCGCTCTCCCCGTTCTCGTCGTCCTCCACCGGGTCCAGGCCCCCGGCGGCCGGGCGGCCCTCGGGGTTCACCGCGAACGGGGAGGGCGTCGCGGAGGACAGCGGGACGAGGTACGGGCGGCAGCCCAGAGGGAAGGACAGGTCGCCGGTGTGCACGTCGTAGACGGGGTCGAAGCCGCGCCAGGAGAGGAAGGCGAGGTAGCGGCCGTCGCGCGTGAAGACCGGGTTCTCGTCCTCGAAACGGCCGTTGGTGACGTCGAGGACGAACTTGTCCTTGATCCTGGCGATCTTGATCTGCCGCAGGGTCCGCCCGATGCCCGGATGCGACCAGGTCAGCCAGGCCCCGTCCGGGGAGAACGCGAGGTCCCGCACGGGCCCGTTGATCGACCGGATCAGCTCGATGACCTCGCCGCCGGACTCCTCGGCCACGTCCACGAGCAGCAGCCGTCCGTCGTGCGAGGCGACCGCGAGCCGCTCGCCCTCCGGATCCGACACCAGCTCGCGCACCCGGCCCAGCGCGCCCGAGGCCAGCCGCCGCGGCCCGCGGTGGCCGCTCGCCCGGGGCAGGGAGGCGATCTCGATCGCGTCCTCGCCCTCCGCGTCCGTCACGTACGCCACTCGCCCGCTCCCGCCGAGCATCTCCGGCATCCGTACCCGGACGCCCGGGGTGTCGGTGAGGGTGCGGGCCGGCCCGTCCCGGTGGGTGAGCCAGTACAGGCTGCCGCGTACGACGACCGCGCTCGCCCGCCCGGTCTCGTCGACGGAGATCCCGTCGATGTGCTGGGCCGCGGCCACCTGGTACGGGCGCCGCCCCGCGCGCGGGCCGCTCAGCCGTACCTCCAGCCGGCGCGGCTCGGAGTCCGGTGACAGGTCGTCGACCAGCCACAGGTCGCCCGCGCACTGGTACACCACCCGGGTGCCGTCGCTGGCGGCGTGCCGGGCGTAGAAGGCGTCGTGGTCGGTGTGCCGGCGCAGGTCGGAGCCGTCGTAGGCGCACGAGTAGAGGTTGCCGATGCCCTCGTGGTCGGAGAGGAAGGCGATCCTGCCGCCGACGAACATGGGGGAGTGCAGATGGCCGCCGAGGCCTTCGAGCAGCCGTTCGCCGTGCAGCCACAGCCTGCCCGTGGCCCCGCCCCGGTACCGCTTCCAGGCGGCCGGTTCGTGCGGCGGGGTGCCGGTGAGGAGAAGCGATCTGCGCTCCCCGTCCAGGTCGGCGACCTGGATGTCGGCGACCGGTCCCCAGGGCAGCTTGCGCCCCGGGTCGCCCTCGGGGGAGACCTTGTATGCCCAGGTGAAGTACGAGAAGGGCTCGCCGTGCGAGGCCACGGCCAGGATGTCGCCGTCCGGGGTCCAGCCGCAGACCCGGGTGTCGGCGCTGCCCCAGTGGCTCACCTGCCTGGCCGGGCCGCCGTCCACCGGCGAGAGATGGACCTCGGGCACCAGGCTGCGCCAGCTCGTGTACGCGAGGTGGCGGCCGTCGGGCGAGAAACGGGGGTGGCCCACCTTGGTGCGGTCGACGGTGAGCCGCCAGGCGCGGCCGGGGCTGTCCACCGGGGCCAGCCAGAGGTCGTCCTCGGCCACGAAGCAGAGCAGGTCGTCATGGAGATGCGGCAGACGCAGATAGGTCACCTCTTCATGCTTTGCCGGGGGACGGAGTGCAGCAAGTCCAGACAAACCGGATACCGTGACCCCTGCCGTGACCCAGCACACGTACGAAACGGTTTCGTTTCCATAGGGGATGCGCTACCTTCGTGGTGTACGAAACCGTGTCGTTCGAAGCAGGAAGGTGAGCAAGATGGCTGAGGTCGCCACCGCGCGTCGCAGTCGAATCACCCCCGAGCGTGAGGCCGAGCTGTACGAGGCCGTGCTCGAACTGCTCCGCGAGGTCGGCTACGACGCCCTCACCATGGACGCCGTGGCCGCCCGCACGCGGTCCAGCAAGGCGACGCTCTACCGCCAGTGGGGCGGCAAGCCGGAGCTGGTGGCGAAGGCGATCCGGCACAACAAGCCGGGCAGCATCGCCGACATCGACACGGGGTCCCTGCGGGGCGATCTGCACGCCCTCACCGCGCGTGAGGACGACTGCACCATGCAGCAGAACGCCGCGCTGATGCGGGGTCTGTTCATGGCGGTGCACAGCAACCCGGACCTGCTCCAGGCCTTCAAGGAACTGCTCATCGAGCCCGAGATGGAGGAGTTCCACCGGGTGGTGCAAAGAGCGGTCGACCGCGGTGAGGTCGAGGCCGGCCGCCCGGCGCTGGACTACATCGTGCACATGCTCGTCGGCGCCTTCGCCACGCGCACGCTGATCGATGACCAGCCGCCCACGCAGGCGTTCCTCACCTCGTACATCGACGCCGTGGTCCTCCCCGCCCTCGGCATTCCCGTCGACTGACAAACCCCCTCAGTCACCTCCCCACCTGACGTCACCGCTCACGTCGTCGGGCTGATCAGCCCTGCCCAGAACCAACCCACGACCTGACCGGGAGTACGCCCTCGTGGCCACATTCCTCTACAAAATCGGCCGGATGTCGTTCCGGCGGCGGCATTTCGTCGCCCTGCTCTGGGTGGCCCTGGTGACCCTCGCCGGTGTCGGCGCGGCCAGTGCCCCCGCCGCGGGCAACAGTTCCTTCTCCATTCCCGGCACCGAGGCCCAGAAGGCCTTCGACCTGCTGGAACAGCGCTTCCCCGGCACGAGCGCCGACGGGGCCACCGCACGTGTCGTCTTCAAGGCGCCGAGCGGCGAGAAGATGACCGACCCGGGCAACAAGGCGACCGTCCAGGAGACCGTCAAGGAACTCTCCGACGGCTCCGAGGTCGTCCGCGTCACCGACCCGTACCAGGCGAAGGCCGTCAGCAAGGACGGTACGGTCGCGTACGCGCAGGTGTCGTACAAGGTCTCCGGCATGGAACTGGAGGACTCCTCCCGCGACGCGCTGGAGGACTCCGCGCAGGACGCGCGCAAGGCCGGGCTGACCGTCGAGATCGGCGGTGACGCGCTCCAGACGGTCCCGCACACCGGCACCACCGAGATCATCGGCATCGCGGTCGCCGCGGTCGTCCTCGTCATCACCTTCGGCTCGCTGGTCGCGGCCGGCCTGCCCCTGCTGACGGCACTCGTCGGCGTGGGCATCGGCGTCTCCGCGATCACGGCGCTGGCCAGTGCGCTGGACCTGGGCTCGACGACCTCCACCCTCGCGATGATGATCGGCCTCGCGGTCGGCATCGACTACGCGCTGTTCATCGTCTCCCGCTACCGGGCCGAACTCGCCGAGGGCCGCGACCGCGAGGAGGCGGCCGGCCGGGCCGTCGGCACGGCGGGCTCCGCGGTTGTCTTCGCCGGCCTCACGGTCGTGATCGCCCTCGTGGGCCTGTCCGTCGTCAACATCCCGATGCTGACGAAGATGGGCGTCGCGGCGGCGGGCACGGTGGCCATCGCGGTGCTCATCGCCCTGACCATGGTCCCGGCGCTGCTCGGGTACGCGGGCCGGCGGGTGAAGCCGGCGGGGGAGAAGGGCAGGCTGCTCGGCCGGTCCAGGAAGCAGGAGAAGCCCGCGAAGCCGAACCTGGGCACGCGCTGGGCGAGCTTCGTCGTCCGCCGCCCCGTCGCGGTGCTGCTGCTCGGCGTCATCGGCCTCGGCGCGGCGGCCGTCCCGGCGGCGAGCCTGGAACTGGGCCTGCCGGACGACGGCTCCCAGCCCACGTCCACCACGCAGCGCCGCGCCTACGACCTCCTCTCCGAGGGCTTCGGGCCGGGCTTCAACGGCCCGCTCATGGTCGTGGTCGACGCGCAGCACAGCGACGACCCGAAGGCGGCCTTCACACAGGTCGGCGACGAGATCAAGGGCCTCAAGGACGTCGTCACGGTCACGCCGCCGGCGCCCAACAAGGCCGGTGACACGGCGACGATCACCGTCATCCCGGACTCCAAGCCGTCGTCGGTCGCGACCGAGGACCTGGTCCATTCCATCCGGGACAAGGGCGCCGGGATCAAGGCCGACTCGGACGCGAACGTGCTGGTCACGGGCCAGACGGCGATGAACATCGACGTCAGCGAGAAGCTCAACGACGCCCTGATCCCCTATCTGGTCCTGGTGGTCGGCCTGGCCTTCCTCCTGCTGATCGTGGTGTTCCGCTCGATCCTCGTCCCCCTGAAGGCGGCTCTCGGCTTCCTCCTGTCGGTGATGGCGGCCCTCGGCGCGGTCGTCGCGGTCTTCCAGTGGGGCTGGCTGGCGGACCTGATGGGCGTCGAGCAGACCGGCCCGGTCATGTCGATGATGCCGATCTTCATGGTGGGCGTGGTCTTCGGCCTGGCCATGGACTACGAGGTGTTCCTGGTGACCCGGATGCGGGAGGCCTATGTCCACGGCGAGAAGGCCGGCCAGGCGGTCGTGACGGGCTTCCGGCACGGCGCCCGGGTGGTGACGGCCGCGGCGGTCATCATGATGGCGGTCTTCGCCGGCTTCATCGGCTCGTCCGAGTCGATGGTCAAGATGATCGGCTTCGGCCTGGCGATCGCGGTCTTCTTCGACGCGTTCATCGTCCGCATGGCCATCGTCCCGGCCGTCCTGGCCCTCCTCGGCCGCAAGGCCTGGTGGCTGCCCAGGTGGCTGGACCGGGCACTGCCCAACGTGGACGTCGAGGGCGAGGGCCTGCGCTCGGACACCGACCGCGGGGACCAGGACAGGGAGCTGGTACGCGCCTGACGGCACCCTGAGAAACAGGCCGGTGAGGGCCCCGTGGAAACGGGAAGCCCTCACCGGCTCTTCTTTCTCACCCTCCTCAGGCGTGCGGGTGGAGAACGACCTTGGTGTAACCCTCGACCCGCTTGTCGAACTTCTCGTACGCCGTCGGCGCCTGGTCGAGAGGCAGTTCGTGCGAGACAACGAAGCTCGGCTTCGCACGGTCCTCGATGATCAGATCACGCAGGTGGCGGTTGTACCGCTTGACGTTGCACTGGCCGGTGCCCATGCGGAGCCCCTTCTCGAAGAGGCGCCCGATGGAGACCACCAGCATGCCCTGCTTCGCCTGCTCGTCCGGTCCGCCGGGGTCGCGCGGGACGTACAGGCCGGGCACGCCGAGCGCGCCCGTCGGCCGGACCGTCTCGACGAGCGAGTTCAGTACGATCGCCGGTTCCTCGCGGTCCTCGCCCTGCGCCTGCGCCTGGTAGCCGACGGCGTCGATCCCCTTGTCGGTGCCCTGGCCGTCGGTCTGCTCCTTGATCTGCTCCGCCGGACTGCCCTGGGTGAAGTCGATCGGCACGGCGCCGATCTCCCGCGCCTTCTCCAGCCGCTCAGCCACCCGGTCGACCACGAACACCTTGCTCGCACCGCGCAGCATCGCGGAGTAGGCGGCCATGAGCCCGACCGGGCCGCCGCCGTAGACCGCGACGCTGTCACCGGGACGCACGTCGGCCAGTTCGTTGCCGTGGTAGCCGGTCGGGAAGATGTCGGCGAGCAGGACGAAGTCGGTCTCCTTCTCGGTGCCCTCGGGAAGCTTGAGGCAGTTGAAGTCGGCGTACGGCACGCGCACGTACTCCGCCTGGCCTCCCACATAGGGCCCCATCGCGACGTAGCCGTAGGCGCCGCCGGCGAAGCCCGGGTTCACGGTCAGGCAGAAGCCCGTGAAGCCGGCCGTACAGTTCTTGCAGAAGCCGCATGCCACGTTGAAGGGCATCACCACCCGGTCGCCGCGGCTGAGCGAGGTGACCCCCTCTCCTGCCTCCTCGACGACCCCGAGGTTCTCGTGGCCGAACACGATCCCCGGTTCCGCGGCGGTACGGCCCTCGTACATGTGCAGGTCCGAGCCGCAGATGGCGGTCGAGGTGACACGGACGATCACGTCGTTCGGGTGCTGGATCCGTGGGTCCTCCACTTGCTCTATCGCTACTTCGAAGGGGCCTTTGTACACGACAGCCCTCATCGTCACGCACCTCCAACTGTGCCGTGGGTCATATACCAGGCTGGTGCATGATGAGACGATTTGCATCTACAGAAGAAAGGAAGTAGCGCTTTGTCAGGACGTATCGGCACATTGCTCGTGGCGGTCCCCGGTCTGTCCGGCGTCGTCTATCCGGAGGGGACGCGCGTGACCATCCAGGGCACCGGAGGGTCTGTCGACGGTTTCGTCGACGGGGACTGGCTGCCGCTCGCGTGGTGGGAGTTCGCGGATGTCCGGCCGGAGGACGCCACCGGCTGAAACCACCTCGCGTGTCTCGTACACGTACCGCTAGCGTGCCCGCATGACGACATCCGCCACTGACGCCGAGAACTCCGGGGCACACCCCCGTTTCGCCGAGGCCCTGCGGGAGCTGGGGATCGGGGACCTCGTAGGCCGGGTCCGCCGCTTCCCGGAAGCCACCCGCACCGCCGCCGAGGCCGCCGCAGCGCTCGGGTGTGAGCTCAGTCAGATCTGCAAGTCGCTGATCTTCGCGGCGGACGGTGTGCCGGTGCTGGTCCTCATGGACGGGGCCTCCCGGGTCGACCTCGAGCTCGTGCGCAAGGAGCTCGGGGCGGACAAGGTCACGCGGGCCAGGGCCGATGTCGTGCGGGAGACCACCGGGTACGCCATCGGCGGCGTGCCGCCCTTCGGGCACCGGACGAGGACGCGGGTGCTCGCCGACCGGTCCCTGCTGGAGCACGACGTCGTCTGGGCCGCCGCCGGGACGCCGTACACCGTGTTCCCCATGGCACCCCGCGACCTCGTCGCACACGCCGGCGCCACCCTCGTGGACGTGCGCGAGCACGCCGCGTGACGCCGCTGGTCACCGCCGCCGTCCTGCTCGCCGCCGTCACGCACGCCAGCTGGAACGCCATCGCCCACAAGATCACCGACAAGCTGGCCGGTTTCACGCTGATCTCGGGCGGCGGGGTGGTCATCGGGCTGGCCCTGGCGCCCTTCGTGGCGTTTCCGGCGGCCCGGGCCTGGCCGTATCTGCTCGGCTCGGCCGTCATCCACATCGCCTACTACGCGCTGCTCATGAAGTCCTTCCGGCTGGGCGACTTCGGGCAGGCCTACCCCATCGCGCGCGGCACCGCGCCCCTCGTCGTGACCGTGCTCGCCGCCGTCTTCGCGCACGAGGTGCCCGACGGGTGGGCCGCGGCCGGTGTCGCCCTGTCGTGCGCGGGGCTGACCGGCGTCGCTGTGTGGGGACTGCGGGGGCGCCGGCCCGACTGGGCGGCGATCGGGGCGGCCCTGGCGACCGGTCTGACGATCGCGGCGTACACCGTCGTCGACGGACTGGGCGTGCGCGCCTCCGGGTCCTCCCTCGGGTACATCGCCTGGCTGATGGCGGTGCAGGGGGTCGTGATCCCCGCCTACGCCGTGAGCCGCTGGCGGAGGGAGACCGTCGCCGTGCTCCGGCCGTTCGCCGGGATCGGGCTCATCGGGGCCGCCCTCTCCGTCGCCGCCTACGCCCTCGTCCTGTGGGCCCAGACCAAGGCCGAACTCGCGCCCATCGCCGCCCTGCGCGAGTCGTCGATCATCGTGGGCGCGGCGATCGGGGCCGTGTTCTTCAAGGAGCGGTTCGGGGCGCCGAGAATCGTGGCGGCCGGGATGCTCGTCGCCGGGATCGGGCTGATGCTGCACACCGGATAGACCGGGCCGGACGGGTGCGCATACCTCTCCCGAGGAGGACCCTGGAACTAGACGTTCCGGAGGTGATCGACATGATGCACACCAGAGTCGGATGGCACGTCGAGATGGAGTTCCGGGAGGACGACCAGCACACCCAGGCGGTGGCGATGGTCCGGCTGCCCGACGGCACCGAGGTACGGGCGCGCGGGCACGCGAGCCGGCACCGGACCGACGTCAATCAGCCCAGAGTAGGGGAGGAGATCGCCGGCGCCCGGGCGCTCAACGAGCTCGCCATGCAGCTCCTGACCAAGGCGCACGAGGAGATCGACCAGGCGTCGGGGCGGACCTCCCACCCGATCCACGTCTAGGGCGATCCACGTCCAGAGAGGTCCTGGACGTCCAGAGCCCCAGCGCTGGACGTCCCCGACGACAACGCCGCAGATGCGCGTGCCAGACCCCGCGTCTGCGATCTGATCCAAACGACAGGCCCTAGAGCCCCAGCGCTCCCCGCACCGCCCGCACCAACCCCTGCGCCCGCGGATCGGCCGTGACCGTCTTGCGGAAGCCGTTGGTGACATAGCCGAAGGCGATCCCGGTCTCCGGGTCGGCGAAGCCGAGGGCGCCGCCGCGGCCCGGGTGGCCGAAGGAGCCCGGGGTGAGGAAGGGGGACGCGCTGCCGTGCAGCATGTAGCCGAGGCCGAAGCGGGTGCCGACCACCAGGACGCGGTCGGGGCCCGCCGACTCCTCGGCCCGGGCCAGTGCAACCGTCTCCGGGGTGAACAGGCGTGCGGCGCCGGCGGTGTTGCCGATCAGCGTCGCGTAGAAGCGGGCCAGTCCGTCCGCCGTCGCGAAGGCGTTGGTCGCGGGGAGGGCCGCCGCGCGGTAGGCCGGGTCGTTCTGGTCCGGGAACGGGGTGATCGCCGCGAAGGCCCGGCGGGTCAGGGAGGCCGGGTCCTCGTAGGCCGCGGTGACCGAGCGCTTCGGGCGGGCGCGCAGGCCGCCGGCCGGTTCGGGTCCCTCGACGCGGCCCGCGCGTCCGGCCCGGCCGGCCTCCGCGTCCGGCAGGCCCAGCCAGAGGTCCAGGCCCAGCGGGCCGGTGATCTGTGAGGCGAGCCAGGCACCGGTGCCCTGCCCGGTCACGCGCCGCACCAGTTCGTCGAGGAGCCAGCCGTAGGTGAGCGCGTGGTAGCCGTGGTCGGTGCCGGGTTCCCAGGCGGGGGCCTGGGCGGCGACCGCCTCCGGGCCCCGCAGCGGGTCGAGGGCCTGCTCGGGGGTGAGGGGCCGGTCGAGTACGGGCAGGCCGGCGCGGTGGTTCAGGACGTGCCGGACCAGCACCCGCTCCTTGCCGCGCGCCTTGAACTCCGGCCAGTAGTGGCCCACCGGCGCGTCCAGGTCCAGCTGCCCGCGCTGGTGCAGCAGCAGGAGTACGGCGGCGGCGACCCCCTTCGTCGCCGAACGCACGACCTGGGCGGTGCCGCGCTCCCAGGGGGCCGTGCCGTCGACGTCCTTCGTGCCGGCCCACAGGTCGACGACCCGCTGCCCGTCCCGGTAGACGGCGACCGCAGCGCCCCGCTCCCCGAGCGTGGCGAAGTTCCGCACGAACGCGTCCCTGACCGGCTCGAAGCCCTCGGCCACTGTGCCGTGCACGTCCACGTCCGTACTCCTCGTCTCGCTGCGGTGCTCCCGTTGCTCCCCTTCAGCCAAGCAGGATGGTCACGTCGATGTTCCCGCGGGTCGCGTTCGAGTACGGGCAGACCTCGTGGGCCGCGTCCACCAGCTTGGTCGCGAGGTCCGGGTCGAGGACCGGGAGCGAGACGCTCAGGGCGACCGCGAGGCCGTAGCCGCGCTGCTTGTTGGGGCCGATGCCGACCTTCGCGGCGACCGTCGAGCCGGTCAGGTCGTAGCCCTCGCGGTTGCCGACCAGGATCAGCGCGTTGTGGAAGCAGGAGCTGTAGCCGGCCGCGAAGAGCTGTTCCGGGTTGGTGCCGTTGCCGTCGCCGCCGAGCTGCGGGGGCATCGCGACCTTGAGCTCGAGCTGGCCGTCCTGGCTGGTGACATAGCCCTCGCGGCCGCCGTGGGCCGTGGCCTCGGCCACGTACATGATCTTCGTCGGGCGGGTGTCGACGGCGGGGCCGTCCATCATGCTGTCCTCCCCCGGGAAACAAGTGCGCACAAACACATCGTGCACAAGGTACTGACCAGTAACCGACCTTGCGCCACCAGGGGTGGGGCAACCGGGGGTAACAGCTCCTAAAGGCTCTCCGCCAGCCGCCACAGCTCCTCGCGGAGCCGTCCGGCCTCCGTGCCGTCGAACCCCGTCGCCGCCAGCAGCGCGCCGGGCACGCTCGCCGCCCGCTCCCGGAGTTCCTCCCCGCGCCCGGTCAGCGCCACGAGCACCGACCGCTCGTCCCGCGCCGACCGTTCACGCCGTACGAGACCCGCCGACTCCAGCCGCTTCAGCAGCGGGGACACCGTGCCGTAGTCGAGCCGCAACGCGGCCGCCAGCTCCTTGACCGTGGTCTCCCCGCGCTCCCAGAGGACCAGCAGGACGAGGTACTGCGGGTAGGTCAGGCCCAGTTCCTCGAGGAGCGGGCGGTACGCCGCCGTCACCGCGCGCTGGGCGGCGTACAGCGCGAAGCACAGCTGCCGGTCCAGCACCAGCGGGCTCTCGGTCTCCTCGTTCGTCACGCGCCCATTGTCACGGACGTACCGGAGCGGCCGGCACGGCACGCGGATCGAAACCGAACGGCAGCTCCAGCCGGTGGGCACGCATCAGTTCCTCGTCGGAGAGCAGTTCGCCGGTCGGGCCGTCCGCCGCGATCACGCCCTGGCTGAGGATCAGGGAGCGCGGGCACAGCTCCAGGGCGTAGGGCAGGTCGTGCGTGACCATCAGCACGGTCACGTCCAACGACCGCAGGATGTCGGCCAGTTCGCGGCGGGAGGCGGGGTCGAGGTTGGAGGAGGGCTCGTCGAGGACGAGGATCTCCGGTTCCATGGCCAGGACGGTCGCTACGGCCACCCGGCGGCGCTGCCCGAAGGAGAGGTGGTGCGGCGGGCGGTCCTTGAACTCCGCCATGCCGACCCGCTCCAGCGCCCGGTCCACGCGCTGCTCCAGCTCCGGCCCCTTCAGCCCGGCCGCCGCGGGCCCGAACGCCACGTCCTCCCGGACGGTCGGCATGAAGAGCTGGTCGTCCGGGTCCTGGAAGACGATGCCGACCCGGCGCCGGATCTCCGCCATGTGCTGCCTGCCGACGGGCAGTCCGGCCACCTTCACCGTGCCGGTGCCGCCGGTCAGGATGCCGTTGAGGTGGAGCACCAGGGTCGTCTTGCCGGCGCCGTTCGGACCGAGCAGGGCCACCCGCTCGCCGCGGGCGACCGAGAAGTCGACGCCGAAGAGGGCCTGGTGCCCGTCGGGGTAGGCGAAAGCGAGGCCCGAGACCTCAAGAGAAGCAGTCACAGGGTCCATCCCAGCAGACAGACGAGCAGCGCGGCGCAGGGCAGGGCGAGGGCGTACGACCACTGCGCCCGGGACGCGGTCACCTCGTCGATGACGGGCATGGAGCCGGCGTACCCGCGGCTGACCATGGCCAGGTGCACGCGCTCGCCGCGCTCGTAGGAGCGGATGAACAACGCGCCGGCCGACTTGGCGAGCACGCCCCAGTGCTTGACGCCCTTCGCCTCGAAGCCGCGTGACTCCCGGGCGATCCGCATGCGCCGCATCTCGTCCGTGATGACGTCGCCGTAGCGGATCATGAAGGACGCGATCTGCACGAGGAGCGGCGGGAGCCTGAGCCGCTGCAGGCCGAGGAGGAGTTCGCGCAGTTCGGTGGTGGCGGCGAGGAGGACGGAGGCGGCGACGCCGAGCGTGCCCTTGGCGAGCACGTTCCAGGCGCCCCACAGGCCGTTGACGCTCAGGGACACACCGAGGACGTCGACCCGCTCGCCCTCCGCCACGAACGGCATCAGCACCGCGAACGCGACGAACGGCACCTCGATCAGCAGCCGCTTCAGCAGGAACCCGGCGGGCACCCGCGCGACGTACGCCACCGTCCCGAGCAGCACGGCGTACAGCCCGAAGGCCCACATCGCCTCCCGCGGTGTCGACACCACGACCACCACGAAGGCGAACACGGCGGCGAGCTTGGTGTGCGGCGGCAGACCGTGCACGGGCGAGTGCCCGTGCCGGTAGAGCTTGTGCGCGTGCCCCGCTCCCATGTCAGACGCTCGTCGAGTCCGGGGTGGCCGACGTGTCCGTCGTGTTCGTCGCGTTCGTCGTGTTCGACGGGGAGGTGTCGTCGTCACGGCGGCGGCGGACGGCCCAGAAGACCGCGCTGCCCGCGACGACCGTGACCCCCACGCCGATGACACCCGCCAGCCCTCCGGACAGACGGGCGTCGTCGACGTCCTTGACGCCGTAGTCGGCGAGCGGGGAGTCCGCGACGGCGTGCTCCTCGGTCTTCTTGTCGATGCCGTGGTCGGCGGCGACCTTCTCCAGGCCGTCGGGGTCGGCGGAGGCGTAGAAGCTGACGAATCCGGCCAGGACCAGGGAGGCGACCAGGCCGGCGGCCCACACCTTGCGGTGCGAGGTCCGGGCGGCCACGGGCGCCGGCTCCGGCTCGGCGTCTGGGGCGTCGACCAGTTCGCCGTTCACCCGCAGCTTGAGCTTCTGCGTGAGGCCGCGCGCCCCGTAGACCAGGTCCGGGCGTACGGCGATGACCGAGCCGACGGTCAGCGCGGTGATCGCGGCCTCGCCGATGCCGATCAGGACGTGCACGCCGACCATGGCGGTGGCGACCTTGCCGATCGACACGTCGGTGGTGCCGCCGACCGCGTACATCAGCGTGAAGGCCAGGGCGGCGGCCGGCACGGAGACCAGGGCGGCGACGAACGAGGCCACGGTGACCGACCGGCGGGTGCGGGGCAGCACCTTCACCAGGCCGCGGAAGAGGGCGTAGGCGACGACCGTGGTGACGATCGCCATGTTGGTGATGTTCACGCCGAGCGCGGTCAGACCGCCGTCCGCGAAGAGGATGCCCTGCATGAGCAGGACGACGGAGACACACAGGACCCCTGTGTAGGGGCCCACGAGTATCGCGGCCAGCGCACCGCCGAGCAGATGGCCGCTGGTCCCCGCCGCGACGGGGAAGTTCAGCATCTGCACGGCGAAGATGAACGCCGCGACGAGTCCGGCCAGCGGTGCCGTCCGCTCGTCGAGTTCGCGGCGCGCGCCGCGCAGGCTCACGGCGACGGCGCCCGCGGCGATCACACCGGTGGCGGCGGAGGTGGGCGCGTTGATGAATCCGTCGGGTACATGCACCGTTCGATGATGTGGCTTGATGCGAATGATTTGCAAGAGCGGGAGGCTCGTTTTACCTCACGTGCGGTATCTCCGGCCTCCGGGGGCGCAATCCGGAAAATATGCGACATTGGAGAGGGAGTGGACGCACAGTCTCCACACAGGTAGCGCACGGTGAAGGGTCCGTCCGATGACCGTAGTCGAGCAGTACGCGCGAGCCCATATCGTCACGGACGCGGCCGTCCCGCTGATCGACGAACTGCAGGCGGTTCCGGTCACGCTGCGGTACGACCCCGAGCGGGATCCTCGGTCGGTGCGCATCGCACTGCCGGGCGCCGGAGCCCGCGAGTGGACCTTCGACCGCCGACTGCTGGAGGAGGGGCTGCGGGCTCCCACGGGCAGCGGTGAAGTGCGTGTGTGGCCGTGCGGCCGGGTGCAGGTCGTCGTGGAGTTCCACTCCGCACAAGGGGTGTCGGTGGTGCAGTTCGAGCGGCAGGCGCTGCTGCGGTTCCTGCGGCGGACGTACATGGCCGCCGCGGAACCGGTCACGCACTGAGCCAGGGCCCGGGCTTCAGGCCCCGGGGCTCAGCCGCCCGCCTTCAGCAGCGCCGCCACGATCGGACCGGCCGTCGAACCGCCGTGCCCGCCCTGCTGGACCACACCCGCCGCCGCCAGATCGCCCCGGTAGGCGGTGAACCAGCCGTTCGGCTTCTTCTGGCCGTCGACCTCGGCGGACCCGGTCTTCGCCCCGACGTCGCCGCTCACCCCGGCCATCGCCTCCGCGGCCGTGCCGTAGTCGGCCGTGTACGACATCAGCTCACGCAGCTGGGACAGCGTGCCCGCCGACATCGTGCGTGAGGCCGTCGCGAGCTTGCGGCCGTCCACGTCCGGGGAGACCAGGTACGGCTGGTGGAAGGTGCCGGACTTGACCGTCGCCGACACCGACGCCATGTTCAGCGGGTTCATCCGGACGCCGCCCTGCCCGATCAGCGAGGCGGCCATCTGGGCCGCCGACTGCACCGGCACCGCGCCGTCGAAGGACGGCACACCGATCGCCCAGTTGTTCATCCCCAGGCCGAAGACCTGCTGGGCCTGCTTGGTCAGGTCGTCGTCCTTCAGCTTCGGCGCCTGGCTGATGAAGGCCGTGTTGCAGGAGCGGGCGAAGCTCGCCTTGAACGTGCCGTTCTTGATCTCGAACTTGTCGTCGTTCTGGAATTTCCAGTGCCCGTACGTGAAGTACTTCGGGCAGGGGTGCTTCTTGTCCGCCGAGGCCAGGCCCTTCTCGAGCAGCAGCGACGAGGTGATGACCTTCATCGTGGAGCCGGGCGCGAGGGAGCCCTGGAAGGCGGTGTTGAAGCCGGGCGAGGCGTTGGCGGCGGCCAGGATCTCGCCCGTCGACGCCCGCACCACGGCCACCGACGACCGGGCCTTCTTCGCGACCTGCTGCTCGGCCGCCGCCTGGAGGGCCGGGTCCAGGGTGGTCTTCACCGTGCCCGGCGTGCCCTCGCTCAGCTCCAGCAGCGTCTTGTCGGACAGGTCGTCCGACTTGGCGGACTTCCCGCGCACGACCCGCAGCTCGATGCCGGCCTTGCCGCCGGCCTCCTTGCCGTACTTCTCGCGCAGCCCGTCCAGGACCGGGCCGAGCGAGGCGTACTTCTCCTTGGTCAGTTCGCCGCCGTCCCGGTCGAGCGCCTTGACCGGGGGCGTGCCCGCCTCGCTCGTGACCAGCTTGTCGCCGTCCTTCAGATCGGGGTGGACGACCGCCGCGTGCCAGTCGACCAGCGGCTTCCCGTCGCTCGTACGGCGGACGACGGTCAGCGCGCTGTCGTACCGCAGCGGCTTCTCGGTGTTCTTGTACGACACCGTGCCCTTGACGGAGAACGGCACCTTGTCGCCCGCGGGCGTGCCCGGGGTGAGGGTGACGTCCTTGATGCGGGCGTCCTTGGTGTAGCCGGTGAGCAGGGACCTGGCCGCCGCCGAGTCGTCGGTGGCCGCGGCGGCCTCGGTGACCTTCCCCGACTGCCAGGCGGTGAGGAAGGTACGGGATGCGGTTTTGACCTCGGTCGCCGAAAGGGGCCCGGTCTTCACCTTGGGCTTCTGGTCGGCGGAGGCCGCCCGGGTGCCGTCGTCGGCCGCCGCGCCGCCGCCGTACAGCGCGTAGGCGCCGAATCCGGCGCCGCCGACGACCACGGCGATCATCCCGCCGATCACGGCGGGCCTCGTCTTCCGTCGCTCGGCGACGCGCCTTCTGTTGCCCACTGCTGTTCGTTCCTCCACGAATCCCCAGGGTCCCCGTTGCCCTCGGCTGTCCCAACGACGGCCACCACCCTAGAGTCCCGTCCCGCGGAGGTGAGATCAGCCACCCGTTCGTAGCACGGCTGCGACAATCGGCCCGGCCGCGTCGCCGCCGTGGCCGCCCTCCTCGGTCATGGCCGCCGCCGCGATGTCGCCCCGGAACCCGGTGAACCAGCTGTTGGACTTGGCGTTCCCGTCGACCTCGGCGGAACCGGTCTTGGCGCCGATGTCGCCGCCGAGCCCCGCCATGGCCTCCTGGGCGGTGCCCTGGGTGGCGGTGAGCCGCATCATCTGCTTCAGCTGGGCCGCGGTGCTCGCCTTCAGGCCCTCGGCCCGGGCCAGTTGACGGTCGTCCAGCTCCGGCGGGACGAGATAGGGCTGGCGGAAGGTGCCGGTGATCGCGGTCGCGGTCACGGAGGCCATGTTCAGCGGGCTCATCTGGACCTGGCCCTGCCCGATGGCACCGGCCGCCCGGTCCGGGCCGCTGACCGCGGGGACGCTGCCGTCGAAGGAGACGATGCCGGTCTTCCAGTTGTCCTGCCCGAGTCCGAAGTGCTGCTCGGCCTCCTGGGTGAGCGAGGCGTCCGTGAGCGGCTTCTCGTCGATGAGCTTGATGAAGGCGGTGTTGCACGACCGCATGAAGCTGTTGGCGAGGGTGGCGTTCTCGTTGGGCTTCATGCCCTTGAGGTTGTTGAAGGTCTGGCTCTGCCACGTCGCCGTGGGCGGGCAGGGCGCCGGGCCGTTCATCGAGGTCACGCCGTTGTCGATGAGCATGGCGGCGGTGATGATCTTCATCGTGGAGCCGGGTGCCGCCTTGCCCTCGAAGGCCGCGTTGAAGCCGTCCGTACGGTTGTTCGCCACGGCCAGCACCTCGCCGGTGCTCGGCTTGACGGCCACCACCGACGACTGGGCGAACCGCTTGACCGCCTTCTCGGCCGCCGCCTGCGCGCTCGGGCTGATCGTGGTGGCGAGCTTGCCGGGCTTGCCCTCGGCGAGGGTCAGCAGCGGGGTGTCGGGAGCGCCGCCGCCGGTGTGCCGGACGACCAGCTCGATGCCGGGGGTGCCGCCGGCCTTGTCACCGTACTTGTCGCGCAGGGCGTCGAGGACCGGGCCGAGGGAGGGGTACTTCTCCTTCGTCAGCTCGGAGCCGTCACGGCCGACCGCCTCGATGGGCGGGTTGGCCGACTGCTCCGTGACGAGGGTGTCGTCCTTCTTCAACTCCGGGTGCACGACGGATGGCTGCCAGTCGACCAGCGCCCGCCCGCTGGTGATGCCGCGCACGACCGTCAGCTTGCTGCTGTAGTCCAGCGGCTTCGACTTCCCGCCGTAGGACACCTTCGCCTTCACCGTGTAGGGCACGGTGGTGCCGGCCGCCGTACCGGGCGTGATCTTCACGTCGGTGATGTGCGCGTCGTCCCCGAAGGCGGTCAACAGCTGCTCGGCGGCCGCGTCGTTGTTCGTGTACGACGCCGCCGTCGCGGCCTCGCCCTTCTCCCAGGCCGCGAAGAACTTGGCCGTGGTCTCCTTGACCTCGTCCTTGCCGGGCGGCCCCGACTTCTTCTCCGTGGCCACGCCGCTGGTGCCGCCCCCGTCACCGTTCAGCGCGCTCACGATGTTGTAGGCCCCGTACCCGGCCCCGCCCACCATCACCGCGAACACGCCGCCTATGACGGCGGCCTTGACCCCCTTGCCCATGAGGCGGTCCCCTCCCCGTTGAGCTTGACACGCTCCTTTGAACGTGTTCAGAAGCTCTTGTCCGGGGAGCACTCTATGCACAAGCGGTTACTACCGGCACGGGCGTTTCGCTTTTTTGACCGAAGGCGGCGGCTGGACCCAGGTGCCTCTGGCCGGGGCCGGATCACGCGGCTTGGGCCGTCTCTGGGCCGTGATCTTGACATGCGCTGACGGGGGCGACCCCGTCTTCAAGGTCCTCCCTGCGGACGGCCCGCACGGGTTGATCAAGTCGGTTCGCAAGGTCGAAGCGACCGATCCCACCGGGCGGCGGTGGCCACGCTGCAAGTCGGGAGGTGACGCCGCGCCGACCTTCTGCCAGTGGTGACCAGGGGTGCTCTGCCGAGGAGCGTTTGACCTTTTGCGGATTCCTACTCCGGAGTCTTGTCCAGAGCCACCAAGGACCTTGCCTGCAGGTCGACACGAAATGCAGTACCGGACTCCAGAGTTTCGGGGTCGAGGTGGAGAGTGTCGAGGTTTCTCGTGTCCACGCCTCGCTCAGCGGCCAGTTGAAGCGCTTGGCGTGCGACGGCCTCATCGGACGTATCCTCGCCGCCTTCAATGGTCACGACATCGTGGATGTGGAGAATACGTCCGTCTGACGTATCGAACACGACGCAAGACTTGAAGGATCGAATTGCGAGGTCCCCAGTTGTGACGATGTTCATGATCATCAACCCCATACGTCGATACGGAAGACACCCCAGGCCTGCTGATGACTGCCGCACGCGAGCGCGAAGGTCACCGAGGTCATACGGTCGAATGCGGCGGCCGGCCAGGACGGCCACTCCCCGAAGTCGACGTCCTCATCTGCCCCGGACGGGAGACGGCGTCGAAACCCCTTGATACCTGCAATATTGAGCCCTCCTCCAGCCGCTCCTCGCAGGTATGCCTGCACCATCACTTGGGTGGGTGGGAAATTGACGGCGCGCGTGTGATTTGCATCGCCGTAGCCGCTGAACCAATGCAGACCAATATCTTTGATGGTCACTAACGCTCCTCCTATCTTCACCAAGTGCAACTTATGCGGTTTTCAGGTGTTTACAAAGGATCAACACTCCCAGCCCGTTCCTACCTCCGTGGCAGCACGGCACGCAGGCGAACCGGGCCCGCTGCAAAGCCGCTCGCCCGGTCCGCACCGATGCGGAACTCAGGTCCCTCCGTGGAGAGTGATGAGGCTCGCGCTTCTGCTGCTTGGCGCAACAGCTACACCCAGGTGTCCAGCCACATCCTGGCCCGCCAGTCGTCGATCGGGATGGCCGTGCCCGTGTAGAGCGGCCAGAAATAGATGAAGTTCCACGCGATCAGCAGGACGAGGACGCCCGCGGCCGTGGCGCCGACGACGCGGCGGGTGTCGGTGGAGCGGGGCGGGCCGATGATCGCGCCGAGGAGCATGGTCACCGCCAGGCACAGGAACGGCAGGAAGACGATGGCGTAGAAGAAGAAGATCGTGCGCTCCTGGTACATGAACCAGGGCAGGTAGCCGGCCGCGATGCCGCAGGCGATGGCGCCCGCGCGCCAGTCGCGGCGCAGCAGCCAGCGCCACAGCACGTACAGGACCGCGAAGCAGGCCACCCACCACAGCAGCGGCGTGCCGAGGGCCAGGACCTCGCGGGCGCACTTCTCGCCCGCGTCGGCCGGGCAGCCGTCCTTGCCGGGCGCCGGCGACTCGTAGAAGTACGACACCGGGCGGCCCAGGACCAGCCAGCTCCACGGGTTGGACTGGTAGGTGTGCGGCGAGGACAGGCCGACGTGGAACTCGTACACCTGGTGCTCGTAGTGCCACAGGCTGCGCAGCCAGTCGGGCAGGAAGGTCCAGCTGCCGCCCTTGCCGTCGGTCGCGGCCCAGTTGCGGAAGTAGCCGCCCTTGCCGTCGGTGGCGGAGAGGATCCAGCCGGTCCAGGACAGCACGTAGGTCACGATCGCGACGGGGACCGTGGCGACGAACGCCAGGCCCGTGTCGCGCCTGAGCACCGCCGAGTACGGGTGCCGGGCGCCGGCCACCCGGCGCGAGCCGACGTCCCACAGGACGGCCATCAGGCAGAACGCGGCCAGGATGTAGAGGCCGTTCCACTTCGTGGCGAAGGCAAGGCCCAGCATCAGGCCCGCCGCCCAGCGCCAGGGGCGCCATCCCAGACGGGCCGTCTCGGCGACGTGCCGGTCGGGCCGGACCCGGCCGTCGGGGTCCACCGGGAGCGCCGCGGCGAGTTTCCCGCGCGCGTGGTCCCGGTCGATGAGCAGACAGCCGAACGCGGCCAGCACGAAGAACATCAGCACGCCGTCGAGCAGCGCCGTGCGGCTCATCACGAAGTGCAGGCCGTCCACCGCCATCAGCGCGCCCGCCAGGCACCCCAGGAACGTGGAGCGGAACAGCCGGCGGCCGATCCGGCACAGCAGCAGCACCGACAGCGTGCCGAGCAGCGCCGTCATGAACCGCCAGCCGAACGGATCGAAACCGAACAGGAGCTCGCCGAGCCCGATGACGTACTTGCCGACCGGCGGATGCACCACGTACGCCGCGTCCGTCGGGATCGTGACGTGCCCGCCGGACGAGAGGACCAGGTCGTTGGCGTTCTTGTCCCAGTTGACTTCGAAACCGCGGTGGACGAGCGCCCACGCGTCCTTCGCGTAGTACGTCTCGTCGAATATCACCGCCTTGGGGTTGCCCAGGTTCCAGAACCGCAGCACCCCCGCCAGCAGGGTGACGAGCAGCGGGCCGATCCAGCCCGACCAGTGCACCAGCCGCCCCGCGAGCTCGTGCGGGACGCCGAGCGCGGCCCACAGGCGCGGGCCGGGTTCGGTGTACGGCGGCACCAGCCGGTCACGGACGTCACCGGCGTCGCTTCGTGGCTGCTGGTAGCCGAAGCGGCGCAGCCGCTGCTGCCAGGACGGCCGCTGCTCGTGCGGCGCCTGGCCCTGCCGGGTGTCCGTGGAGGACGCGGTACTGGTCACCGCGCCATCGTAGGGAACCGTGCTGTGTGAGTCCCGTGCATGGCCGGTATGCGTCCCCATCCTGCGCCCCTGGGAGGAGTCCGCGTCCCCGGCCCCTGGGAGGATGGGGGGTGTGACCGGAACCCTCGTACTCGCAGGCACCCCCATCGGCGACATCGCGGACGCCCCGCCCCGGCTCGCCGAGGAACTGGCCGGAGCCGATGTCGTCGCCGCCGAGGACACGCGGCGGCTGCGGCGGCTGACCCAGGCGCTCGGCGTCACGCCCAAGGGGCGGGTGGTGTCGTACTTCGAGGGCAACGAGTCCGCGCGGACGCCGGAGCTGGTCGAGGAACTGGCGGGCGGGGCGCGTGTGCTGCTCGTCACGGACGCCGGGATGCCGTCGGTGTCGGACCCCGGGTACCGGCTGGTCGCCGCCGCCGTGGAGCGGGACATCCGGGTCACCGCCGTGCCCGGGCCGTCCGCCGTGCTCACCGCGCTCGCGCTGTCGGGGCTGCCCGTCGACCGGTTCTGCTTCGAGGGGTTCCTGCCGCGCAAGGCGGGGGAGCGGCTGGGGCGGCTGCGGGAGGTGGCCGGGGAGCGGCGCACGCTCGTCTACTTCGAGGCTCCGCACCGGCTCGACGACACGCTCGCGGCGATGGCCGAGGTGTTCGGGGCGCGGCGGCGGGCCGCGGTGTGCCGGGAGCTGACCAAGACGTACGAGGAGGTCCGTCGGGGCGGGCTGGAGGAGCTCGCCGCGTGGGCGGCCGAGGGCGTGCGCGGGGAGATCACCGTCGTGGTGGAGGGGGCGCCCGAGAAGGGCCCTGAGGAGATCGGGCCCGAGGAGCTGGTGCGGAGGGTCCGGGTGCGGGAGGAAGCGGGGGAGCGGCGCAAGGAGGCCATTGCCGCTGTCGCGCACGAGGCCGGGGTGCCGAAGAGGGTTGTGTTCGATGCGGTGGTCGCCGCGAAGAACGCAGCGGGATAACCGGGTTCGAGGCGGGGGCTGGAGTGGTTCGCGGGGTGCGGGTGGTGTGTGGTTGAGCGCGCAGTTCCCCGCGCCCCTGGGTTGCGAACAAACCCCCCTCTGAGCAGGGCGCATGTCGTTTGAGCGTGCGCCCCATGGGTGGGCAAAGGTGATCTGCCGCTGAGGCAAGGGACGCTCAAATCGGGGCCAATTAGTCGACAGGTCTGCTGCCATCGGTCCGGCTGAGGAGTCCACTGGGTTGCGGGGGCGGAATCGTCCTCACGCCACAGCGGAAACAGGAGCTGGCATGAGCGAGATCACAGGGCAGACCGGGCTCCGCGCCGGTGCGAGCGCCGTCGTCAACGAGTCGTACTCCTTCGCCTGCATGCGCTGCGGGTACGGCTGGGAGCAGTCGTACGAGATAGAGCACCACACGGACGCCGCGGGGCACGAGTTCGTCCTCTACGTGGCGGACGGCCAGGTCGTGCCCTCCCCGTTGAGCAAGCCCACGTGCCAGAACTGCGACGGACACCTCGTGCGGATCATGCGGCCCGGGCGGGTCGAGTCGGCGCGCAACGCGGCGCACCGGCCCCACCGCGTGCCCCCGCAGGCCGGCCCCGTCCAGGCCCCGACGGCGGACGCCGAGGCCGAGGGCACGGATGAGCAGGAACAGCGCGAGGACCACCACTGGCATCTGTCCGACCTGCTGCACCCCTTCCAGCGCAAGGCGAGCTGACCCGTCCGGCTCCCCTTGTCGACGCCCTCCCCGGTCCTCCCCCATCGGGGAGGGCGTACCCCTTTCGTAGGATCGGGGCATGCCTTCGAACGACTCCGGCAAGCACGCCGCGCCCCCGCTCCCGGAACCCCTCCGGGTGCCGGTCGCCGACTCCCACACCCATCTGGACATGCAGTCGGGCACGGTCGAGGAGGCGCTGGCGAAGGCGGCGTCGGTCGGGGTGACGACCGTCGTGCAGGTCGGCTGCGACCTCAAGGGCTCCCGCTGGGCGGCCGAGACGGCGGCTGCCTACGACGCCGTCCACGCGACGGTCGCCCTGCACCCGAACGAGGCGCCCCGGATCGTCCACGGCGACCCCGACGGCTGGTCGCGGCAGGGCGCGCGCGAGCCCGGCGGCCAGGCCGCCCTGGACGACGCGCTCGCCGAGATCGACCGGCTGGCCGCGCTGGAGCAGGTCAAGGGCGTCGGCGAGACGGGCCTCGACTACTTCCGCACCGGGCCCGAGGGCAAGGAGGCGCAGGAGAGGTCCTTCCGCGCCCACATCGAGATCGCCAAGCGGCACGGCAAGGCCCTGGTGATCCACGACCGCGAGGCCCACGCCGACGTCCTGCGCGTGCTCAAGGAGGAGGGCGCCCCCGAGCGGACCGTCTTCCACTGCTACTCCGGCGACGCCGAGATGGCGCGGATCTGCGCGAGCGCGGGCTACTTCATGTCCTTCGCCGGCAACGTCACCTTCAAGAACGCCCAGAACCTGCGGGACGCGGTGGCGGTGGCCCCGCCGGAGCTGCTGCTGGTGGAGACGGACGCGCCCTTCCTCACGCCGGCGCCGTACCGCGGGCGGCCCAACGCCCCGTACCTCGTGCCGATCACGGTGCGGGCCATGGCCGGGGTGCGCGGCGTCGACGAGGACACGCTGGCGACGGCTCTCGCGGAGAACACGGCACGCGCCTTCGGTTACTGACCCGCCGACCGGTTACTGACCCACCGCCCGCTTTCCCGTACTACTGTGCGTAGTCGCGTCGCTTTGGAGAGTGACGACCGCTCCGCTAGGTTCTGGGGGCCCGATCCGGACCCCTCTGGACCCCCTCCGGCCCCTGGAGCGTGTCGGCGTGAGCAACTCGCGGTATGAGACGTACGAGACGTATGAGCCATACGAGGCGTACAAGGCGTACGAGACGTATGGCCCGGCCTACGCGGACCCGGTGTACGGCGGCTTCGACACGCCGCCCGCCGGTCTGCACAGCGCCGAGACGCTCGGGTACGGGACGACGCCCGGGGCGCCCGTCGCCCACGAGGACACCTACCGGCCCGCCTACGAGGCGCCGCCCCTGTCCGGGCTGCCCCGGCAGGGCGGCCGCGCGCCGGCCGCGGGCGATCCGGGACCGGCCGCGACCGGCGCGCGGCCCTCGCGCGCGGAAGCGCGCGCCGAAGCCCGCGCCGCGTCGCGCACCGGCTCGCACCGGCGGTCCGCGCGCCGGCGCAAGGCGCGGTACGTCGAGCGTCCGGGCGACGGCTCCATGCGGCGGCTGCTCCCGCAGGCCCTGGTCGTCGCCTTCCTGGCCGGCGGGACCACGGCGTTCGTCGCCAAGGACAAGGCGATCGAGCTGAACGTCGACGGCAAGGCCCGCACGCTGCACACCTTCGCCGACGACGTCACCGAGCTGCTGGCGGAGGAGGGCGTCGACGTCGGCGCCCACGACGTGGTGGCACCCGGCCCCGGCACGGAGATCGCCAGCGGCGACGAGGTCGCCGTGCACTACGGCCGCCCCGTGCGGCTCACCCTCGACGGACAGCGGAGCGAGGTGTGGACGACGGCACACACCGTGGCGGGGGCGCTGCGGCAGCTGGGGGTGCGACAGGAGGGCGCGTACGTGTCCACCTCGCGCTCACGGCGTATCGGGCGGGAAGGGCTCGCACTGGACGTGCGGACCGAGCGCACGGTCACGATCATGGCGGACGGCCGGGCCCGCACCGTCCGCACCAACGCGGCGACCGTGCGGGAGGCCGTCGAGGAGGCCGGGATCACCCTGCGCGGCCAGGACACCACGTCGGTGCCGCAGGGGAGCTTCCCGCGCGACGGGCAGACCGTCACGGTGCTGCGGATCACCGGCGGCAAGGAGGTCCGCGAGGAGCCGATCCCGTTCGAGGTGCGGCGGACCGACGACCCGACCCTGTTCCGCGGCACGGAGGTCGTCGAAGAGGCGGGCCGGCCCGGCCTGCGCCGGGTCACCTACTCCCTGCGCACCGTCAACGGCGTCAAGCAGAAGCCGCGCCGGATCAGCTCCGAGGTGGTGCGCGAACCGCGCCCGCAACTGGTGAAGGTCGGCACCAAGCCGCGACCGATGTCCGTGCAGGGCGCCGACCACCTCGACTGGCAGGGTCTCGCGGCCTGCGAGTCCGGCGGCCGCCCCGACGCGGTCGACACGTCGGGCACCTACGGCGGCCTGTACCAGTTCGACACCCACACCTGGCAGGCCCTCGGCGGCAAGGGCCGCCCCCAGGACGCCCCGGCGGCGGAACAGACGTACCGCGCGAAGAAGCTGTATGTGCGCAGGGGTGCGAGCCCCTGGCCGCACTGCGGGGACCGCTTGCGCGGGTGACGTCGGCTGCGGAACCCCCCGTACCCTTGTCCCCGTGACCAGCCCCGCCCCCGACGCTCTCCTCGGCCCCGCCGACGTCCGCGAACTCGCGACAGCCCTCGGCGTACGCCCCACCAAGCAACGCGGCCAGAACTTCGTGATCGACGCGAACACCGTCCGCCGCATCGTCCGCACCGCACAGGTCCACCCCGACGACGTGGTCGTCGAGGTCGGTCCGGGGCTCGGGTCACTGACGCTCGCCCTGCTGGAGGTCGCCGACCGTGTCACAGCAGTCGAGATCGACGACGTGCTCGCCGCCGCCCTGCCGGCGACCATCACGGCCCGCATGCCCGAGCGCGCCGACCGGTTCGCCCTGGTCCACTCCGACGCGATGCACGTCACGGAGCTGCCCGGCCCCGCCCCCACCGCGCTGGTCGCCAACCTTCCCTACAACGTGGCCGTCCCGGTCCTGCTGCACATGCTCGAAGTCTTCCCGAGCATCGAACGCACCCTGGTCATGGTCCAGTCGGAGGTCGCCGACCGCCTCGCCGCCGCGCCCGGCTCGAAGGTGTACGGCGTCCCGTCGGTCAAGGCCAACTGGTACGCCGAGGTCAAGCGGGCCGGCGCCATCGGCCGGAACGTCTTCTGGCCGGCGCCCAACGTCGACAGCGGCCTGGTCTCCCTCGTCCGCCGGACCGAGCCGCTGAAGACGACGGCCTCCAGGCGCGAGGTGTTCGCCGTCGTCGACGCCGCCTTCGCGCAGCGCCGCAAGACGCTGCGGGCCGCGCTCGCCGGCTGGGCCGGGTCCGCCGCCGCCGCGGAGGCGGCCCTCGTCGCCGCCGGGGTCTCACCGCAGGCGCGGGGCGAGTCCCTGACCGTGGAGGAGTTCGCGCGGATCGCCGAGCACAAGCAGAACCAGCACCAGCAGGAGGAGTCCGCGTGAGCGTGACGGTCCGGGTCCCCGCCAAGGTCAACGTCCAGCTGGCGGTCGGCCCCGCCCGCCCCGACGGCTTCCACCCCCTGGCCAACGTCTTCCTCGCGGTCGGCCTCTACGACGAGGTCACCGTCACCCCGGCCGACGAGCTGCGCCTCACCTGCGAGGGCCCGGACGCGGGCCAGGTCCCCCTGGACCGTACGAACCTGGCCGCACGGGCGGCCGAAGCGCTCGCCGAGCGGTACGGCCGGACGCCCGACGTCCACATCCACATCGCCAAGGACATCCCCGTCGCCGGCGGCATGGCGGGCGGCAGCGCGGACGGCGCCGGCGCGCTTCTCGCCTGCGACGCGCTGTGGGAGACCGGCGCCTCCCGGGAGGAACTGCTCGGCATCTGCGCCGAGTTGGGCAGCGACGTGCCCTTCAGTCTGGTCGGCGGGGCGGCGCTGGGCATCGGGCGGGGCGAGCAGCTGACGCCCCTGGAGGTCGGCGGCACCTTCCACTGGGTGTTCGCGATGGCCGGCCGCGGCCTGTCCACCCCGGCCGTGTTCCGGGAGTTCGACCGGCTCGGCGAGGGCACAGACATTCCCGAGCCCGTCGCCTCCCAGGAACTCCTCGCCGCCCTGGCGAAGGGCGACCCGGAGGCGCTCGCCGCCGCCGTCTCCAACGACCTCCAGCCCGCCGCCCTCTCCCTCTTCCCGGAACTCGCCGGCACCCTGGCCACGGGCCGCGCCGCCGGTGCCCTCGCCGCCCTGGTCTCGGGCTCCGGCCCGACCACGGCGTTCCTCGTCCGCGACCCGGAGTCGGCGGCCGCCGTCGCGCAGGCGCTGGTGGCGTCCGGCACGTGCCGGACCGTGCGGACGGCCTCGGGTCCTGCGCCGGGGGCGACGGTCGCGGGGCGTTAATCCCGTGCGGCGGGCGGTTCCCCGAGCTTAGGCTCCCCCGGTTGTCCAGAACGGGGGAGACGCGTGGAAGAACTGGTCACGGCCGTACGGCGCGCAGACGCGGACGAGGTCCGGGCACTGCTGGAGTCCGGGGCCGACCCCGACACCCTCGACGACGGCCTCCCGGTCCTGTGCCGGGCGGTGGCGGCGTACGACGAACCCGTCGCCGAAGCGTTGCTGGAGGCCGGAGCCGACCCCCTGCGCCGGCTGCCCGACGGGAGCACCCCGCTGCTGCGGGCCGTGGACGGCGGGTCCCATCACATGGTCTACGCGCTCGCCACCCACCGGGTGCCGCTCCCCGCGCCGGAGCGCGAGGAGCTGCTGGCCCGGGCCCGGCGCTGGACCGAGACGGGAGTGGAGACGGAGCTGCACCGGCTCACCGGCCTCACCGGGCCCGCCGAGCGGATCCGGGTCGAGGACGACGAGATCGGCTGGTGGTGTGAGCAGCTCACGCTCGGGGGGCTGACCGTGCGCGACGAGCACCGGGCGGTCCTCACCGGCATGGAGGCCCGCTACGGCGTCCGTACCCCGTTCGACGAACTCGTCGCGCGTGCCCTCGCCCACCCCGACCGGGACCACGTCGTCTGGTCGGACGTGGTGTTCACGCTCGGCCGTCGGCTGGACGAGGAGACCTGGCAGTGGACCAGGGACCTGCTCAACCACCCCGACCGGCTGCACCGACTGCTCGCCGCCGACATCATGCTGTTCCTGATCCTCGGAGACCCCGTGAAGGGAGGCGACCCCTTCTGGGACCGGGGCAGGGAGCTCGTGCCGTGGGCCGAACAGGAGGAGGACCCGGAGGTGCTGGCGGTCATCCTCCAGGCGATGACCCACGACAGCGCCCCGGAGATCGAGGCCGTCGGCCTGTCGCACCTCGCCCACCCGGACCCCCGGGTGCGCGCCCAGGTGACGGACGCCCTGGGGCACTCCGAGGACGGCCGGCCCCTGGTCCGTCCCGAGAGCCTCACCGCCGTACTCACCCTGGCCCGCGACGAGGACCCCGGCGTACGCGAGGCGGCGTGCCGCTGGCTGGCTCACCACCGGGGGCCCGACCCCGAGGTCGGGGACGCGCTGGTCGCGCTCACCCATGACGAGCGGCAGCCGATCCGCATCTGCGCCGTGTCCGGCCTGGCGTATCGCGACGACCCGCGCTGTGTGGAGGCCGAGCACCGGATCGGCCCCGTCGACGCGGAGCAGCCGTTCGACGAGAGGCTGCTGGACGTGTGGCGGTACCAGCGCCGCCAGGAGGCCGCCGGGGGCTCCTGACGACCCCGGACGGAGCACCGCCCCGCCCGACTACCCTGGAGGGTCGATCGTCCCCCCTGTCAGGAGAGAAATGGCCGTCAACCTGGTCAATGTCGAGAACGTCAGCAAGGTGTACGGCACCCGCGCCCTGCTCGACGGCGTCTCCCTCGGCGTCTCCGAAGGGGAACGCATCGGCGTGGTGGGCCGCAACGGCGACGGCAAGACCACGCTGATCCGGATGCTCGCCAGGCTGGAGGACGCCGACACCGGGCGCGTCACGCACTCCGGCGGTCTGCGCATCGGCGTGCTCACGCAGCACGACTCCCTCGATCCGGAGGCCACCGTCCGCCACGAGGTCATCGGCGACATGGCCGACCACGAGTGGGCGGGCGTCGCCAAGGTCAGGGACGTCCTGACCGGCCTGTTCGGCGGGCTCGACCTGCCGGGGTTCCCCAAGGGGCTCGACACCGTCATCGGGCCGCTGTCCGGCGGTGAGCGGCGCCGCATCGCGCTCGCCAAGCTGCTCATCGAGGAGCAGGACCTGCTCGTCCTCGACGAGCCCACCAACCACCTCGACGTCGAGGGCATCGCCTGGCTCGCCCGGCACCTCCAGAACCGCCGGTCGGCTCTCGTCTGCGTCACCCACGACCGCTGGTTCCTGGACCAGGTCTGCACACGCATGTGGGACGTCCAGCGCGGAGACGTCTACGAGTACGAGGGCGGCTACTCCGACTACGTCTTCGCCCGGGCCGAGCGCGAGCGCATCGCCGCCACCGAGGAGGTCAAGCGGCAGAACCTCGTCCGCAAGGAGCTGGCCTGGCTGCGGCGCGGCGCACCCGCCCGGACGTCCAAGCCGCGCTTCCGCGTCGAGGCCGCCAACGAGCTGATCAAGGACGTACCGCCGCCCCGGGACAGCAGCGAACTGATGCGGTTCGCGTCCACGCGGCTCGGCAAGACCGTGTTCGACCTGGAGGACATCACCGTCCAGGCCGGTCCCAAGGTCCTCCTCAAGCACGTCACCTGGCAGCTCGGGCCGGGCGACCGGATCGGTCTCGTCGGCGTCAACGGCGCCGGTAAGACGTCCCTGCTGCGGGCCATGGCCGAGGCGGCCCGGACCGACGGCGACGCCCAGCCGGTGGGCGGGCGCATCCGCGTGGGCAAGACCGTCAAGCTGGCCTACCTCTCGCAGGAGGTCGCCGAACTCGACCCGGCCACGCGGGTGCTGGAGGCCGTGCAGCAGGTGCGCGAGCGCGTCGACCTGGGCAAGGGCCGCGAGATGACGGCCGGGCAGCTGTGCGAGACGTTCGGCTTCACCAAGGAGAAGCAGTGGACGCCGGTGGGGGACCTGTCCGGCGGTGAGCGGCGGCGGCTCCAGCTGCTGCGGCTCCTCATGGACGAGCCCAACGTCCTCTTCCTCGACGAGCCCACCAACGACCTGGACATCGAGACGCTGACGCAGCTGGAGGACGTGCTCGACGGCTGGCCCGGCTCGATGATCGTCATCTCCCACGACCGGTTCTTCATCGAGCGCACCACCGACCGGGTGTTCGCCCTGCTCGGCGACGGCACCCTGCGGATGCTGCCGCGCGGCATCGACGAGTACCTGGAGCGGCGGCAGCGCATGGAGGAGGCCGCGGCCGCCGTGGCGCCCGCCGCAGCGCCGCAGACCGCGGCCCCGGAGAAGAGCGCCGCCGACCAGCGTGCCGCCAAGAAGGAACTCCAGAAGATCGAACGGCAGCTCGACAAGGTCTCCGAGAAGGAGACCAAGCTGCACGCCCAGATCGCCGAAAACGCCACGGACTTCTCCAAGGTGGCCGAACTGGACGCCGAGCTGCGCGAGTTGGCGGGTCAGCGCGAGGAGCTGGAGATGCGCTGGCTGGAACTCGCCGAGGACGCGTGAAGGGTGCGTGAAGGCGCATAACGACGGCATCACGGGCCGGTCCTCCCTTGGGAACAGGGGATGACACGGCCCGGTGTGCTGTCGGCACCGGGTGATAGAAAGAGCCGTCTGAGAACTTCATGAAGCGACTCTGAGCCCATTTCGTACCTCAGGGCGTGGCTAAAAATCAGTGATCGAACGGGGGAGCCGCTGATGACCCAGCCGCCCAGTCAGCCACCGCACGGTGGCTTCGGAGCACCGCAGAACCAGCCGCCGCAGGGCGGTGGCTTCGGGGCACCGCAGACCCCGCCGCCGCCCCAGGGACCGCCCCAGACGCCACCGCCCCCGCAGGGGCCGCCGCAGCCTGGATACGGCTATCCCCAGCAGCCCCCGCAGCAGCCCGGGCCATACGGGCAGCCGGGACAGTACGGGCAGCCGGGACCCTACAACTCCGGCCCCTACGGCCAGCCGCAGCAGCCGGGCCCGTACGGCCAGCCCGGCGACGGCTACCCGCAGCAGCCGCAGTACCCCGGCGCGCCCGGCACCCCGCCCGGGGGCGGCTCGGGCAACCCCTTCAAGGGCAAGCCCGCCCTGATCATCGGCGCCGCCGTGGCCGTGCTGCTCGTGGTCGGTGGCACCGTGTGGGCGGTCACCGGCGGCGACGACGGCAAGGGCAAGAAGAAGCCGGTCGCCAAGCCGGGCAACGACGGCAAGCCCGGAGCCTCCGCCCCGGTCAACCCCGGTGACGGCAGCGGCGACGGCGGCGAGGACCCGGAGAACCTCAACGAGGGCCGCCAGGCAGGCGAGGCGAAGGTCCTCTGGTACAAGGAGGCGCCCGACGCGCCCGGTTCCGGCGCCGACGCCCCCGGCATGTGGATCACCGACAAGACCGCGGTGAAGGCGGCGTACAAGCAGCTCTTCGCCTACAACGTCGGTGACGGCAAGCCCACCTGGGACGCCATCACCTTCCCGCAGAAGATCTGCGCGACCACCCCGCAGAAGACGTCCGACGACAAGATCGTCGTCGCGTACATGAGCGGCAGCAGCGACCGCGCCAAGTGCAACCAGCTCCAGGAGATCGACCTCAACACCGGCGAGAAGGGCTGGAAGGAGGAGGTCGCCGACGGCGCCCTGTTCGACTCCACGCTCTCCGTCGAACTGTCCATCACCGGCAAGACGCTGATGGTGGGCCGCTCCCAGTCCGGCACGGCCTACGACGTCACCAACGGCGACAAGCTCTTCGACAAGAAGAAGTACGGCAGCGCCTGCTTCCCCTCCGCGTTCGCCGGCGGCGAGAAGCTGATCGCCGTCTCCTCCTGCGGTGCCGGCACCGCGAAGGAGCACGACGAGGTGCAGGAGCTCGACCCGCGCACCGGCGACGTCAGGTGGACCCAGCCGTTCGACAAGGGCTGGCGGGTCGCGCGCACCTACTCGGTCAGCCCGCTGGTCGTCTACAGCACCAACGAGGACAAGAAGGCCTGGAACATCTCCACCTTCACCTCCGGCGGCAAGTTCCGCTCGCAGGTCGGCTTCGACGAGGACTTCGCCCCCGAGTGCGGCTGGGCCATCCTCGAACGCGACCTCCAGGGCTGCCAGGGCGTCGCCGTCGACGACACCACGCTCTACCTCCCGACGGAGGCGACCACCGGCGCCAACGAGATCGTCGCGGTCAACCTCGCCGACGGCAAGGAGAAGTGGCGGGTGAAGTCCCCCGCCGACGAGTCGATGCTGCCGATGAAGGCCGAGGGCGGCAAGCTCATCGCCTATGTGCAGCCGTCGTACGACGCGGGCGGCCAGATCGTGTCCATCCCGACCGGCGGCAGCGGCCACAAGCCGGTCAAGCTGCTCCAGAACCCGCAGGCCGCTGCGGACATCGAGAACGGCTTCTTCTCCAAGGACACCGACTGGGTCGACGGGCGCTTCTACATCTCGACCACCCGGCTGAGCGGTAACGACGACACGAAGGAGAAGTTGATGCTCGCCTACGGCAAGTGACTCTTCCCCCTTCGGTTCTGCCTTCGCCTTCGTCGTTCGTCCCCTTCCCCGAGGTACTCACGCCATGACCCAGCCGCCGCCCCCGCCGCCCCAGCAGCCCCCGCCCGGGGGAGGCTTCGGACCGCCCCCGGACCAGCCCCCGCAGGGCCCGCCCGCGCAGCATCCGCAGCCGGGGTACGGCTATCCGCAGGGCGCTCCGCAGGCGCCCCAGCCGCCGCAGGTGCCCCAGCCGCCGCAGGCGCCGCCCGGCTACGGGCACCCCGGCCAGCAGCCGCCGCCGGGGCCGTACGGGCAGCCGCCGCAGGCGCCTTACGGACAGCCGGGGCAGCCGGGCCAGCCGGGATACGGGCAGCCCGGTTACGGCTATCCGCAGCCGACCATGCCGCTCCAGCCGCAGCCCGGACAGCCGGGCGGGGGCAGGAAGTTCAACGCGCAGGTGGCCATCATCGTGGCCGCGGTCGTGGCGATCGCGCTGATCGTCGGTGGCGGTGTCTGGTACTCCTCGTCCAAGGACGACGGCAAGAAGGACGACACGGCAAGCTCCGGCGGCACCACCGGCGGCACGGACGACAACAACGGCGGCACCAGCTCCGGCGGCAAGGAGAAGGCCCCGGCCGACACCGGCGCCAAGGTCCTCTTCCAGGTCCCGATGCCCGAGGTGAAGAACGACAGCACGGTCGTCGTCTCCGGCTCGTGGCTCACCGACAAGACGTACGCCAAGAGCGGCGTCGCCGAGATCGTCGGCTACGACCGCGACAAGGGCGGCAAGCAGTGGACGATCCCGCTGGACGGCCCGGTCTGCCAGGCCAGCCGCCACGTCACGGACGACAACAAGACGGCGGTCCTCTACCAGCCCGCGATGCCGACCAAGGCCGACCCGTCGCACGGGTGCAGCCAGCTCGCCCTGATCGACCTCGACGCCGGCAAGGAGCTGTGGACCAAGACCGTCAAGACCGGTGACCAGCTGATCAGCTTCGACAACGTCACGATCAGCGGCAACACCGTCGCCGTCGGCAGCACCAGCGGCGGCGCCGCGTTCGACCTCTCCGGCAAGCTCCTGTGGAGCCCGAAGCCGACCGACTCCTGCTACGACGCCGGGTACGGCGGCGGCGAGAAGCTGGTCGCGGTGCGCAAGTGCGGCACGTACGAGCAGCGGCAGCTGCACATCCAGACCATCGACCCGAAGACGGGGAAGGTGATCTCGGAGTACAAGATGGCCCAGGGCATCGAGTACGCGAGCATCGTGTCGACCAACCCGCTCGTCGTGGCCGCCGACGTCGGCGACTCCGCGGGCGACGGCAGCGGCATCTCCGACTTCTTCTCCATCGACAACAAGACCGGCAAGCTGCGCACGCGCATCTCCGCGCCGGGCGAGCAGTTCGCGGCCCGCTGCGAGGGCATCACCCGCATCGAGTACTGCACCCAGCTGGCCGTCGGCAACGACCGGCTGTACCTGCCGACCGAGGAGCACGACGGCACCGGCGAGTACAGCCAGACCAACGAGATCGTCGCCTTCGACCTCAGCACCGGCAAGCAGACCGGGCAGCGGGCCGACGCGGGCGACGGCTACAGGATCTCGCCGCTGCGCATGGACGGCGGCAACCTGATCGCGTACAAGCGGCCGCCGTACGACAAGGGCGGGCAGGTCGTGAGCATCGACGGGGGCAGCTTCAAGCAGACGAAGCTGCTGGAGAACCCGGCGACGGACACGGTGCGGGACGTGGAGGCCGGCATGTCGCCGGAGTACTCCGAGTTGCTGTTCGGCGACGGGCACCTGTTCATGTCCAAGGTGTACGCCAGCAAGCGGACCAGCAGTACGAGTGAGAAGGAGTACCTGGCGGTCGCCTTCGGTACGAGCTGATCGATGATGTCCGCTCGGTGACCGACTGATTGCCGGTACGGTCCCGTCCCTGTTCAGGGGCGGGACCGTTCGTGTTTGGCTCAGTCAACCTCGAATGAGAGGAATTTCGGCGATCGGGGCGATTATCGCCGGTAGGGGGAGCGCAACGTCGAACAAGCGTGTAGCTTCCGGGGGCATGAAGGCGGGGGAGCCGGGGGGCTTCCATCTGGGGGGACCGGGGTGACTGGGGGGTTGCTCGATGGGAGTGCGGCTCATGGTGGTCGACGACCACCGACTGCTGGCCGAGGCGCTGGCCTCGGCGCTGAAGCTGCGGGGGCACCGGGTGCTGGCCGCGGCGGCGCCGGCCGCGGGGGCGGCGGAGCTGGTGATCACGCGGGCGCCGGAGGTGTGCCTGCTGGGGACGGCCACGCCGGCGGAGCCGGGGATCTTCGACCCGGTGGTGCGGATCAAGCGGGAGCGTCCGCAGGTCGCGGTCCTGGTCCTGGGGCCGGTGCCGAGTCCGCGCGGCATCGCGGCCGCCTTCGCCGCGGGCGCTTCCGGCTACGTACGGCACGATGAGCGCATAGAGGGTGTCGAGCGGGCGATCATGAAGGCCAGGGCGGGGGAGGCGGCGGTGGCGCCGCAGCTGCTGCAAGGGGCGTTCAGCGAGTTGCTCAACCCGGCGGCCCAACCGGACGACGAGGGCCAGCGGTTGTTGTCTATGCTCACGCCGCGGGAGGTGGAGGTCCTGGTCCGCGTCGCGGACGGCGAGGACACCCGCCTGATCGCGGCGGGCATGGGCATCGCCCCCTCGACGGCCCGCACGCACGTCCAGCGGGTGCTGATGAAGCTGGGCGTGGGTTCCCGCCTGGAGGCAGCGGCATTGGCGGCTCGCACGGGGCTGCTGGACCGGGCGGGCCCACTCACCCGGCCCCCGGACCCGGACCCTGAGCCGTAGTCGCCTGTCCTGCCCTAGCTGCGGGCAGTCGTGCCGCTGGGGCGGCACGGGTGGGCGCAGCGGCACCCCGTTCCGCCGGGTTGCGCCTCCCACCCGGCCTCAGTACCAGCGCCGAGTACCTGTGACCCCGTCGGTCACTCGGCCCGCTCCTCCTCCCCGGGCACCACACTCGGCGGCGGAGGGGCCACAGGCCTCAGCTTCAGCCAGGCCAGGAAGAACACCCCGAGCGCGAGCATCGCCAAACCGGTCCACAGGTTGATGTTGACGCCCTCCGCCTTGTCGATGTCGGCATCGGACGCCGTGAACCCCGCGATCGTGACGATGACCCCGTAGACCACGAACAGCCCACCGATGATCCGCCGGATGTCGAACAGCCGCGCAGCCGTCGCCGACTTGCCCTGCAGCTCGGTGACTTCCCGCTGCACGTCCTTCTCGGAGTAGAACTCGGACATCTGTCAATCCTCCCTCGGTCAGAACGAGAACGGGATGTAGCAGGCGGCGGCCAGCACGACCGCGCCCCACCCCAGCAGCGCCGGCTTGCGGTACCAGGCCTCGTCCCCGGGCGCCGGCGGCTCCGCCATGCCGGGCGAGGTCGTGCCGTAGACCAGCCCCTGGAGTTCCTCGACGGGCTTCGGCGCGGTGAAGAGCGACACCACCACCATGACGACCGCGCCCGCGACGAACCCCGCGATCGCCGAGACGAAGTTGGCCCCCTGGTCGGAGGGGATGTCGATGATGCCCTGCTTGTAGATGACGAAGTAGTTGACCATCGCGGCGGTGGTGCCCGCGAGCAGGCCCCAGAAGCCCGACTTCATCGACGTCCGCTTCCAGAACATGCCGATGATGAACACGACGAACATCGGCACGTTGAAGAAGGAGAACAGCGTCTGGAGGTAGCTCATGATGTTGGAGAACGACGACGCCAGGAACGCCGTGCCGATGGAGGCCAGGACCCCGATCGCGGTGATGAGACGGCCGAAGCGCACGTAGTACGCGTCCTCCCGCCCCTTCACCACGTACTTCGCCCAGATGTCCGTCGTGAACACCGTGTTGAACGACGACACGTTCGCCGCCATGCCCGCCATGAAGGCCGCGAGGAGACCGGTCACGGCGATGCCCAGCACACCGTTGGGCAGCAACTGCTCCATCAGGTACGGGATCGCGTCGTTGTACTGCAGGTCGGAGCCGGGCGTACCGATCTTCGGGACCAGCACCGCGGCGACCAGACCGGGAATCATCACCAGGAAGACGATGAAGATCTTCGGGAACGCGGCGATGAGCGGGGTGCGCTGGGCCGCCGAGAGGTTCTTCGCCGACAGGGCTCGTTGGACCTCCGCGAAGTTCGTCGTCCAGTAGCCGAAGGACAGCACGAAGCCCAGGCCCAGGACGATCGTCAGCCAGTTCGCGCCCAGCGGGTTGGCGTTGCCGATGCCCGTGCCGCCCCAGGAGGTCATGAAGTCGGCGCCGTGCCGCGCGGTGAGCTTGTCGGAGAGCCCGTCCCAGCCGCCGACCGACTTCAGGCCGAGCACGGTGATGGGGATGAGCGCGGCGAGGATCACGAAGAACTGCAGGACCTCGTTGTAGATCGCCGAGGACAGCCCGCCGAGGGTGATGTACGCCAGGACGAAGAAGCCGGCGACCACGATCGCCACCCACTCCGGCCAGCCCAGCAGCGCCTCGACGACGATGGCCAGGGCGTAGAGGTTGACGCCGGCGATGAGGATGGCGGCGCAGGCGAAGAGGCCCGAGCTGAGCAGGTGTGCCGCCCTGTCGAAGCGCAGCAGCAGGAACTCCGGGACCGAGCGGACCTTGGAGCCGTAGTAGAAGGGCATCATCACCAGGCCGAGGAAGACCATGGCCGGGATGGCGCCGATCCAGTACCAGTGCGTGGTGTAGACGCCGTACTGCGCGCTGTTGGCGGCCATGCCGAGGATCTCGGTGGCGCCCAGGTTGGCGGCGATGAACGCGAGGCCGGTGACCCAGGCGGGCAGGGAACGGCCGGAGAGGAAGAAGTCGAGGCTGGTCTTCACCGAGCGGCGGGCGGCGAAGCCGATGCCGAGGACGACGACGAAGTAGATGCCGAGGATCGTGTAGTCGAGCCAGTTCGTGGGGAGTCGCAGCTCGGCTGCCAGATAGGTGGGGGGATGCGTGGGGGGATGCATGAGCCCTCGCTTCGTTGCGCGAACCGATACCTCGCGGAATCTACGCCTCCGTCTTCAGATATTGAACACGTCTGCTGATGCTCTTTGTTTGATTGTGATGTTGACGATTGGGGGGAGCCGTGTTTTGATATGTTTGGTTATGTTTGAAGGATGAGGAGTCCGGCGTGAAGAAGACCTCGACCCGGCTGGCCGACGGTCGCGAGCTCATCTACTACGACCTGCGTGACGACAGCGTGCGGGACGCGGTCGACCGCCGCCCGCTGGACCGCACCGTCACCACGTCCGAGATCCGCCGCGACCCCCTGCTCGGCGACTCCGTCGCCGTCGCCTCGCACCGCCAGGGCCGCACCTACCATCCGCCGGCCGACGAGTGCCCCCTGTGCCCCTCCGAGGGCGACCGGCTGAGCGAGATCCCGGACTCCTCGTACGACGTCGTCGTGTTCGAGAACCGCTTCCCCTCGCTGGCCGGCGACTCCGGCCGCTGCGAGGTCGTCTGCTTCACGTCCGATCACAACGCGTCCTTCGCGAGCCTGAGCGAGGAGCAGGCCGGCCTGGTCCTGGAGGCGTGGACGGACCGTACGTCGGAGCTGTCCCATCTCCCCTCCGTCGAGCAGGTGTTCTGCTTCGAGAACCGGGGTGCCGAGATCGGCGTGACCCTCCAGCACCCGCACGGACAGATCTACGCCTACCCCTTCACCACCCCGCGCACCGCCCTGATGCTCCGCTCCGTCGCGGCCCACAAGGAGATGACGGGCGGGGAGAACCTCTTCGACGCCGTCCTGGAGCGTGAACTCGCCGAGGAGCGGATCGTCCTGGAGGGCGACCACTGGGTGGCCTTCGTGCCGTACGCGGCGCACTGGCCGTACGAGGTCCACCTCTACCCCAAGCGCCGCGTGCCCGACCTGCTCGGGCTGGACGAGGCTGCGCGCACAGAGTTCCCCAAGGTCTACCTGGAACTCTTGAGGCGCTTCGACCGGATCTTCGGTGAGGGCGAGCCTCCGACCCCGTACATCGCGGCCTGGCACCAGGCCCCGTTCGGCGCGCTGGAGGAGTTCGACGGGGTCGTGCGGGAGGATTTCGCGCTTCATCTCGAGCTCTTCACCATCCGCCGCACTTCCGGCAAGTTGAAGTTCCTCGCGGGTTCCGAGTCCGGTATGAACGTGTTCATCAACGACGTGCCGCCGGAGCGCGCGGCCGAGCGACTGCGAGAGGTAGCGAGTTCATGAGCGGGAAGTACCTGGTGACAGGCGGCGCGGGTTACGTCGGCAGCGTGGTCGCCCAGCACCTGCTGGAAGCCGGTCACGAGGTCGTCGTCCTCGACAACCTCACCACGGGCTTCCGCGAGGGCGTCCCCGCGGGTGCCTCCTTCGTGGAGGGCGACATCCGCGACGCCGCCAAGTGGCTGGACTCCTCCTTCGACGGCGTCCTGCACTTCGCGGCGTTCTCGCAGGTCGGCGAGTCGGTCGTGAAACCGGAGAAGTACTGGGACAACAACGTCGCCGGCAGCATGGCCCTGCTCGCGGCGATGCGCGAGGCGGGCGTCCGCAAGCTCGTCTTCTCCTCCACGGCGGCGACGTACGGCGAGCCGGAGCAGGTCCCGATCGTCGAGTCGGCGCCCACCTCCCCGACCAATCCGTACGGCGCCTCGAAGCTCGCCGTCGACCACATGATCAGCGGTGAGGCGGCCGCCCACGGCCTGGGCGCGGTCTCGCTGCGCTACTTCAACGTGGCCGGGGCGTACGGCGAGTACGGCGAGCGCCACGACCCCGAGTCCCACCTGATCCCGCTCGTCCTCCAGGTCGCGCAGGGCAGGCGCGACGCGATCTCCGTCTTCGGTGACGACTACCCGACGCCGGACGGCACCTGCGTGCGCGACTACATCCACGTCGCGGACCTGGCCGAGGCCCACCTGCTGGCGCTGGACGCCGCCACCACCGGCGAGCACCTGATCTGCAACCTCGGCAACGGCAACGGCTTCTCCGTCCGCGAGGTCATCGAGACGGTCCGCCGGGTGACCGGCCACCCGATCCCGGAAGTGGTCGCCCCCCGCCGGGGCGGCGACCCGGCGGTCCTGGTGGCATCGGCCGCCACGGCACGCGAGAAGCTGGGCTGGAACCCGTCCCGCGCGGACCTCGACGGAATCGTCAGGGACGCCTGGGACTTCGCGCAGCGGCGCGACAACTAGTACGGAACGAAGGGTCAGGGGTCAGGCATGAGCGAGGCTGTTGCCGACAAGGCCGCGGGAGCGGTCGCCGAGCGGTTCACGGAGCTCTACGGCGCCGAGCCGCACGGAGTCTGGGCGGCGCCGGGCCGCGTCAACCTCATCGGTGAGCACACCGACTACAACGACGGCTTCGTCATGCCGTTCGCCCTGCCGCACAAGGCGGTGGCGGCGGTCTCACGCCGTGCGGACGGGGTGCTGCGCCTGCACTCGGCGGACGTCGAGGGCGGGGTGAGCGAACTCCGCCTGGACGACCTGTCCCCCGAGTCGGACAAGAACTGGACGGCGTACCCGGCGGGCGTGGTGTGGGCCCTGCGCGAGGCCGGCCACGCGGTGACGGGCGCGGACATCCACCTGTCCTCCACGGTCCCGTCGGGCGCGGGCCTGTCGTCGTCGGCGGCGCTCGAAGTGGTCGTGGCGCTGGCCCTGAACGACCTGTTCGCACTTGGTTTGCGAGGCTGGCAACTGGCCCGTCTCTGCCAGCGCGCGGAGAACGTCTACGTGGGCGCCCCGGTCGGCATCATGGACCAGACCGCGTCGGCGTGCTGCGAGGCGGGCCACGCCCTCTTCCTCGACACCCGCGACCTCTCCCAGCGCCAGATCCCCTTCGACCTGGCGGCCGAGGGCATGCGCCTGCTCGTGGTCGACACGCAGGTCAAGCACTCCCACAGCGAGGGCGAGTACGGCAAGCGCCGCGAGGGCTGCGAGAAGGGCGCGGCCCTGCTGGGCGTCGACGCCCTGCGCGACATCCCCTACGCCGGCCTGGACGCGGCCCTGGCCCGCCTCGGCGACGAGGAGGAGGTCCGCCGCCTGGTCCGCCACATCGTCACGGAGAACGAGCGCGTCGAACGGGTGGTGTCCTTGCTGGAGTCGGGCGAGACCCGGGCGATCGGCCCGGTCCTGGCCGAAGGCCACGCCTCCCTCCGGGACGACTTCCGCATCTCCTGCCCCGAACTGGACCTGGTCGTCGACACGGCCCTCGCCTCCGGCGCCCTGGGCGCCCGCATGACCGGCGGCGGCTTCGGCGGCTCGGCGATCGTCCTCGCGGAGGAGACCGACGTGGACGCACTCACCAAGACGATCCAGGAAGCCTTCACCGCGGCGGGCTTCACAGCTCCCCGCATCTTCGAGGCAGTACCGTCGGCGGGAGCACGCCGCCTGCGCTGACGGAACGGGCGCCCTGCCCTCCCAGAGGAAGGGCGCCCGACCGCTTCTCCGCGACGTCAGCGGTTGACGGCCTGGTACTCCTGGACCGCCACATCGGTGGTGGTGGCGAACGTGCCGCTGGGCAGGTCGCCGCCGGTGCCGCCCGCGCCTTCCCAGCTGATCTCCCAGGTGAGAGTCGCCTTGAGGCCGTAGGAGCCGTCCCCCGAGGACCGCAGGTACCGCACCCCGCACGGAGGCGTCAGCTCCGCCTTGCCCCGGGCGTACGGCTCTCCGATCGACCCGTCGTCGTTGATCACGCACTCGCCGGACGCCGGAAGGCTCTCCGCGTCCTCCGTCCCCGGGTCGAGGTGCAGGCTCACCGGCTTGGCGGTCGTGGTCGCCCACAGCCCGGTGCCGGGCAGACTCGCCGTGACGGAGACGGGCTTGAAGGTGCCCTTGTCCAGCCAGACCCAGGTGGGGGCGTTCACGGTCGACTTGCCGTTCGGCGCGAGGGAGACCTTGGTCGGCGGCACGACGGTCCGCTGGTGGGCCAGCCCGGCGAGCGTCTCGGTGTCGATGGCCTGGGGGACGCCGGGGTTCTCGCCGTCGTCCACCCAGAAGGGATCACGCGTGCAGGCCTTGGCCGCCGGGTCGTCCTTCATCTCCGGGTTCCTGACAGCCACCCACCACATGCCCTCGTCGTTCTTGTCGACGTTGAAGTCCTTGTAGGGGTGGCCTCCCTTGTAGCGCGCTTTGAGGTCGGCGATGCCCTCGGGTGCGCCGCCGGTGGATTCGTACATGGACCACTTGGCCTCGTTGAAGGTCTTGAAGTCCTCGGCCTTCCAGTACGGCTCGTACCAGCAGGCCGGCGGCTCCCAGTCCACGGCCGTAGAGGTGATCGGACCGCTGTCCTGCGCCTTGGAACCCGGGACCTTGATGGTGACACGGGATTCCAGAGCCCGGCCGGACGAGTCGCCGGAGGTCTTCTTCTCCTGGGGGCCGATGGTGTCGAACCCTCCAGCCGCGGCCGGAAGCATCCCGAGGCCGACCAGCGCCGTGGTGAGCGCGGTCACTCCCACGCACCGTGTCAGGGCTGGCACTTCTGCGACCCCCGGTCCTCGGTGAGATCCCACGTCTGCCAGACACCGTCCCCGTTCCTCTTCAGGCCGAGGTTGTAGAAGACGTAGCTGTTGGGCGTGGTCTTGGTGCCCTGCAGCTTGTTCGTCTCGCGGTTCTTGAGGTCAGCCTTGCTCTCGTCGACGCAGTACGTCAGAGCCGCCGACTTCTTGTCGAACACTGTCACTTGGCGGTCGAAGTAACGCAGGGTACCGGCCCAGCTGGTCTTCTTGGCGATGGCGCCCTTCGCGTACTGGTAGATGCCCACCAGCGCGTTGTCCGTGTAGTAGAAGCCCATCCCCGACTTCTTCATGTCCCCGTAGGCCATGGCCTGCCACACCGTGCTGACGGTTCTCTCGTTGTCCGCCAGGATCGCGTCCTTGACGGCGTCGCCCGTCTGCTGCCCTTCGAAGACCAGCTTCATATCCGAAGGCAGCTTGATCTCAGGCCGGTCGATCCCGTCCGCCGTCGCGGACACCGACGGCGAAGCCGATGGCGAATCGGCCGAATCCGCACCGGCGATCTTGTCGGACGACGCCCCGTCACCTCCCCCCGAGCCGCAGGCGGTCAGCAGCAGGGCCGCGGATGCGGTGAGCGCGGCTGTCACGAGCCGAGCAGGGCGGTTCACTGTGTGCTCCCGTTGAGGTGGGGGGACAACTCAAGCGCACCAACGCTATCGGTGGGCCGAACCGCGACGGCAGCGAGGTCTTCAGCCCAGCCGCTTCGTCAGCAAGTACTCCGTGATGCCCGGTGGATAGTCCGGCACCGCGCACGCCACCTCGTACCCCTGCTTCTCGTAGAAGCGAGGGGCCTGGAAGTCCCATGTCTCCAGGCGGGCCGCGTGGCAGCCGCGCCGGGAGGCGATGTGTTCCGCCTCCGAGAGCAACCGGGCCCCCATGCCCCGGCCCCGGTGGCGTTCGTCGACCCAGAGGTAGGTGACGTGGAGCCAGGACGCCCAGGTGTAGCCGACGAGTCCGCCCGCCAGGGCGTCGTCCGTGTCGTTCACAGCCCACACGTGCAATGGGACGTCCCTTTCGTCCGGTGTTCCGCGCAGGGCACGCAGGACCGGAGAGGCGGCTGTGTTCGTTTCCCGCAGGCGTGTACGGAGCAGATCACGTCGGGCCTTGTCGACTTCTGTCTCAAGACGGAACATGCGGCACACCATAAACGCGCAGGGCAGTCAGTTCTGCAAATAACCTTCCGCTCCGGGCCCCCGGCCGTACTCTGATGAACAGCACCGGTGGGGGCCGGTGCCGATCAGGGGGCGAGACAGCCGGGTACGACACCCGGGGTGGGGGTAGCGGTTCCTGCACGGCGGCGGCCGTGCGGCTGCGGCGACCCGGACGGACTGCTGCGAGGACGGACGGACAGATGCAGCAGATCCGGGCACCCCGGTGTCGTACCCGCGCGGTGCCGTCTTCCGACGATGGGGTATCCCCTGCTCTTCAGGAGCCTGGGGAAGGGGGTTACGTGGTTCGCATCCGAGTCCTGGTCGTCGACGACCATCGCATCTTCGCCGAGTCACTCGCGGCGGCCCTGGCCGCCGAGCCCGATGTCGACGTCTCCGCGGCCGGCAGCGGCCCCGCCGCGCTGCGCAGCCTGGAGCGGGCGGTCGCCGAGGGGCGGCGGTTCGACGTGCTGCTCGTCGACGCCGATCTGGGCGGCAAGGTGCCGGGCGCCCGCCCGGCCGTACCCGTGCAGGAGGGCAACGAGGATGGGCTCGTCGACGGGATCTCCCTCGTCACGGGCGTGCGGTCCGCGCAGCCGAACGTACGGATCGTCGTGCTCGCCGAGAAGGACGACCCGCGGCGGGCCGCGCTGGCCCTGCAGGCCGGGGCCTGCGGGTGGGTCGCCAAGGACTGCTCGCTGTCCCGGCTGCTCACCGTCATCCGGGGCGTGCTGCGGGACGAGACGCATCTGCCGCCGGCCCTGCTGACCGGCGTGCTGCGGGAACTGACCGCCGCGCGCAAGCACCGCACCGAGAGCGAGCGGCTCGTCGAGTCCCTCACTCCGCGTGAGCGGGAAGTGCTGCGGTGCATGGTGGCGGGCCTGGGGCGCAAGGCTGTCGCCGAGCGCCTCTATCTGTCGCCGCACACAGTGCGTACGCACATGCAGAACGTGCTGGGCAAGCTGGGGGTGCATTCCACGCTCGCCGCCGTCGCCCTCGCCCGACGTGCCGGGGTCGGGCCCGTCGACCTAGCCGGGGATGTTGTCGAACGGGGCGGTCAGCTGGCGTAGCAGCCCCGCCAGTTCGCCGCGCTGGGCCCGGGTGAGCTCCGCGAGGATCGCGCGCTCCTGGTCCAGTAGACCCGCCAGGGCCTGGTCCGCGCGGTCCCGGCCCTCGGCCGTCAGCCGGACCAGGACGCCTCGGCGGTCGCTGGGGTCGGGGAGGCGTTCCACCAGGCCCTTCTTCGCCAGGCGGTCGATGCGGTTCGTCATCGTGCCCGAGGTGACCAGGGTCTGGGTGAGGAGCTGTCCCGGCGAGAGCTGGTACGGCGTGCCCGCGCGGCGCAGCGCCGTCAGGACGTCGAACTCCCAAGGCTCCAGGCCGTGCTCCGAGAAGGCCAGCCGGCGTGCCCGGTCCAGATGCCGGGCCAGTCTGCTCACGCGACTGAGCACCTCGAGCGGTTCGACGTCGAGGTCCGGGCGCTCCCGGCGCCATGCTGCGACCAGCCGGTCGACCTCGTCCTCCATGGCGATCAGTGTAGTGGTTGTGTCGACGTAGAGTCTCTTGATGTCCATTTTCTTGACGTCGAGATAAATGTGCTGTCACGCTGTGTGTGCGTCCCTTACGGTCATCACGGACACCAGGAGGACCCATGCCCGCAGCCGCCCCCACCTGGGACCCCGCCCAGTACCTCCGTCACGCCGGCCACCGCGCCCGACCCTTCACCGACCTCCTCGCCCGCGTCCCCGACCTGCCCGGCGACCCTGCCCGCATCGCCGACCTCGGCTGCGGCCCCGGCAACGTCACCGCGCTGCTCGCCGTCCGCTGGCCCACAGCCCGGATCACCGGCTACGACAACTCGCCCGAGATGCTCGACAAGGCCCATGTCGAACACGAGGGGCCCACCCCGGGCGGCGGCCGTCTCGACTTCGCCCACGCCGACGCCCGTACGTGGACGCCGGGCGAGCCCTGCGACCTGATCGTCAGCAACGCCACGCTCCAGTGGGTGCCGGGGCACCTCGACCGGTTCGCCGACTGGGTGGCCGCGCTGAAACCCGCCGGGACCTTCGCCTTCCAGGTGCCCGGGAACTTCGACGCCCCCAGCCACCGGCTTATGCGCGAACTCGCGCACGCGCCGCGCTGGCGCGACCGGCTCGCCGGCACCCTGCGCCACGCCGACGCCGTCCACACCCCCGAGGCCTACCTGGAGCGGCTCACCTCGCTCGGCTGCGCCGCCGACGTGTGGGAGACGACGTACATCCATCTGCTCCAGGGCGAGGACCCCGTGCTCGACTGGGTGAAGGGGACCGGACTGCGGCCCGTGCTGACCGCCCTCGCCGACGACCCCGAGGCACGGGACGGCTTCGTCGACGAGTACCGGGCCGCCCTGCGCGAGGCCTATCCGACCGGTTCGCACGGCACCCCGTTTCCGTTCCGCCGGGTGTTCGCGGTGGCCCGGAAACGGGGGTGAGTAGTGGTCAGGTCGTGCGGCCCAGGTGGGTGACGAGAATGCGGATCACTTCGTCGTCGATGACGTACATGACGCGGTAGTCGCCGACGCGGAGGCGGCGGATGTCGAGGCCGTAAGGGACCGAACCCGCCGGACGAGGGTCATCGGCGAGCTTGTCGATGGTGTCCAGGACCAGGGCGAGGCCGGTCGGATCCGCCTTCAGGAACCGCGCCGCGGCGTCGAGGGCGTGCGGCTCGAAGATGATTTCGTAGGTCACTTCTTCTCGAGCCCCAGCCGCCTGCGTACCTCGTCCATGGGGATGCCCGGACCAAGCGTGCCCTCCGCCTTGCGTCGCTGATAGTCCGCGACGGCGAGGGCGTCTTCGAGATCCTCTATCACCTGCGGAGACACAAGCAGCGCGGCCACATGGCCGTGGTCGGTGATGGCGATGGTCTCGCGGCTGTGGGCCGCGCGCCGGACCAGGTCGCCGAGCTGGGAACGGGCCGCGCTGATCGTGATCTCAGTCATGACGTCATGGTGCCACAAGGTTAACCTTGTGGGCACTGGTTTCAGCTCTTGCGGCGCCCTATCAGGTGCGGCTTGGCCTCCAGTCCGTCCAGTCCGTGCCACGCGAGGTTCACCAGGTGCGCGGCCACCTCGGCCTTCTTCGGCTTGCGTACGTCCAGCCACCACTGGCCGGTCAGGGCGACCATCCCGACCAGGGCCTGGGCGTACAGCGGGGCCAGCTTGGGGTCGAAGCCGCGGCTCTTGAACTCGCGGCCCAGGATGTCCTCCACCTGGGTGGCGATGTCCGAGATGAGCGAGGCGAAGGAACCCGTCGACTGGGGGATGGGGGAGTCACGGACCAGGATGCGGAAACCGTCCGTGTACTCCTCGATGTAGTCCAGCAGGGCGAAGGCGGCCTGTTCGCACAGTTCGCGGGGGTGACCGGCCGTGAGAGAGCTGGTCACCATGTCCAGCAGGCGGCGCATCTCGCGGTCCACGACCACCGCGTACAGCCCCTCCTTGCCGCCGAAGTGCTCGTACACCACCGGCTTGGAGACCCCGGCCTTCGCCGCGATCTCCTCCACCGACGTGCCCTCGAAACCCTTCGCGGCGAAGAGCGTGCGACCGATCTCCAGCAGCTGCTGGCGGCGCTCGGCACCGGTCATCCGGGTGCGACGCGCTCGCCGCGGCTTGTCGTTGCTGGGGGTGCTGCTCGAGTCGGTCGCCACAGCGACCATCATGCCGCCTTGACGGGCTCCTTCCCGCGCGGGGAGCCGCCTTCCCCGGTGTTACGGCGCGAATCGATACGCGAGCGTGACGGCCAGCGCACGTCGTACGCCCAGCCGAGCATCTCGAACCAGCGGATCAGCCGGGCGGAGGAGTCCAGCTGGCCGCGCATCACACCGTGCCGCGCGGAGGTGGGGTCGGCGTGGTGCAGGTTGTGCCAGGACTCGCCGCAGGACAGGATCGCCAGCCACCACACGTTGCCCGAGCGGTCACGCGACTTGAAGGGGCGCTTGCCCACCGCGTGGCAGATCGAGTTGATCGACCACGTCACGTGGTGCAGCAGGGCCACCCGGACGAGCGAACCCCAGAAGAACGCCGTGAACGCGCCCCACCAGGACATCGTGACCAGCCCGCCGATCAGCGCCGGGAGGGTCAGGGACACGACCGTCCACAGGACGAACTGGCGGGAGATCGCGCGGAGCGTCTTGTCCTTGATCAGGTCCGGGGCGTACTTCTCCTGCGACGTCTGCTCCTCGTCGAACATCCATCCGATGTGTGCCCACCACAGGCCCTTCATCAGGGCCGGGAGCGTCTCGCCGAACCGCCACGGCGAGTGCGGATCGCCCTCCGCGTCGGAGAACTTGTGGTGCTTGCGGTGATCGGCCACCCAGCGGACCAGCGGACCCTCGACCGCCATGGAACCGGCGATCGCCAGCGCGATCTTCAGCGGCCGCTTGGCCTTGAAGGAACCGTGGGTGAAGTGACGGTGGAAACCGATCGTGATGCCGTGGCATCCCAGGTAGTAGAAGAACACCAGCAGACCGAGGTCCAGCCAGCTCACACCCCAGCCCCAGGCCAGCGGCACCGCCGCCAGCAGCGCGAGGAACGGGACGGTGATGAAGAGGAGGAGGGCGATCTGCTCGATGGACCGCTTCTGCTCGCCGCCCAGCGTGGCGGGAGGAGCCTGGTCGGTTGCCTGACCGGACGCCTTCGGGGCGTTTTCGATCACGTCGGAACTACTGGTCATACGCGTCCCCTGGGGGGTATGTGGATGAGAGGAGGGTGCCGGAGCACGGGAACCCCGCAGTGCTTCCTACGGTTCCGTAACCTACGGCTTCGTAAGTATGGCAGCGCGCCGCCCGGCGGCAAGAGCCCGAGAGCCTGCGCGTCCCGGCCGACACCTATCCTGGAGTCGGTCGGACAGCGCGGTCCGCTCTGATTTCTTCCCGGATGTCCGGCCCGTATGCGGCGCCCGCCGCGCGAGACGCCGTCCGGGTACCCCCTCCCAGACGAGCTTCAACACTGCAAGGAGCCGCACCTGTGAGCAGTGCCGACGACCAGACCACGACCACGAGCAGTGAGCTGCGTGCCGACATCCGCCGACTGGGTGACCTCCTCGGAGAGACGCTCGTCCGGCAGGAGGGTCCCGAGCTCCTGGAGCTCGTCGAAAAGGTCCGCCGCCTGACCCGTGAGGACGGCGAGGCCGCCGCCGAGCTGCTGCGCGGCACCGAACTCGACACCGCGGCCAAGCTGGTCCGCGCGTTCTCCACCTACTTCCACCTGGCCAACGTCACCGAGCAGGTACACCGCGGCCGCGAGCTGCGCGCCCGGCGCGCCGCCGAGGGCGGACTGCTCGCCCGTACGGCCGACCGGCTCAAGGACGCCGACCCCGAGCACCTGCGCGAGACGGTCCGCAACCTCAACGTCCGCCCCGTGTTCACGGCCCACCCGACCGAGGCCGCACGCCGGTCGGTCCTGAACAAGCTCCGGCGCGTCGCCGCCCTCCTGGAGACCCCGGTCATCGAGTCGGACCGGCGCCGCCTCGACATCCGCCTGGCCGAGAACATCGACCTCGTCTGGCAGACCGACGAACTGCGCGTCGTGCGCCCCGAGCCCGCCGACGAGGCCCGCAACGCCATCTACTACCTCGACGAACTGCACGCCGGCGCCGTCGGCGACGTCCTGGAGGACCTCACCGCCGAGCTGGAGCGCGCCGGCGTCACGCTCCCCGACGACACCCGCCCCCTCACCTTCGGCACCTGGATCGGCGGCGACCGCGACGGCAACCCCAACGTCACCCCCCAGGTCACCTGGGACGTCCTCATCCTCCAGCACGAGCACGGCATCAACGACGCGCTGGAGACGATCGACGAACTCCGCGGCTTCCTCTCCAACTCCATCCGCTACGCCGGCGCCACCGAGGAACTGCTGACCTCCCTCCAGGCCGACCTGGAGAACCTCCCCGAGATCAGCCCCCGCTACAAGCGCCTCAACGCCGAGGAGCCCTACCGGCTCAAGGCCACCTGCATCCGGCAGAAGCTGGAGAACACCAAGCAGCGCCTCGCCAAGGGCACCTCGCACGTGCCCGGACGCGACTACCTCGGCACCGGCGAGCTGATCAGCGACCTGCGGATCATCCAGACCTCCCTGCGCGAGCACCGCGGCGGCCTCTTCGCCGACGGCCGCCTCGCCCGCACCATCCGCACCCTGGCCGCCTTCGGCCTCCAGCTCGCCACCATGGACGTACGCGAACACGCCGACGCCCACCACCACGCCCTCGGCCAGCTGTTCGACCGGCTCGGTGAGGAGTCCTGGCGGTACGCGGACATGCCCCGCGACTACCGCGCCAAGCTCCTCGCGAAGGAGCTCAGGTCCCGCCGGCCCCTCGCCCCCACCCCGGCACCCGTCGACGCGCCCGGCGAGAAGACCCTCGGCGTCTTCCAGACCGTCAAGCGGGCCCTGGAGGTCTTCGGACCCGAGGTCATCGAGTCCTACATCATCTCCATGTGCCAGGGCGCCGACGACGTCTTCGCCGCCGCCGTCCTCGCCCGCGAGGCCGGCCTGATCGACCTGCACGCCGGCTGGGCCAAGATCGGCATCGTGCCGCTGCTGGAGACCACCGACGAGCTCAAGGCCGCCGACACCATCCTGGAGGACATGCTCTCCGACCCGTCCTACCGGCGCCTCGTCGCGCTGCGGGGCGACGTCCAGGAGGTCATGCTCGGCTACTCCGACTCCTCCAAGTTCGGCGGCATCACCACCAGCCAGTGGGAGATCCACCGCGCCCAGCGCCGCCTGCGCGACGTCGCCCACCGCTACGGCGTCCGCCTGCGCCTCTTCCACGGCCGCGGCGGCACCGTCGGCCGCGGTGGCGGCCCCACCCACGACGCCATCCTCGCCCAGCCCTGGGGCACCCTGGAGGGCGAGATCAAGGTGACCGAGCAGGGCGAGGTCATCTCCGACAAGTACCTCATCCCGTCCCTGGCCCGGGAGAACCTGGAGCTCACGGTCGCGGCCACCCTCCAGGCCTCCGCCCTGCACACCGCCCCCCGCCAGTCCACCGAGGCCCTCGCCCGCTGGGACGCCGCCATGGACGTCGTCTCCGACGCCGCCCACGCCGCCTACCGCCGCCTCGTCGAGGACCCCGACCTGCCGACGTACTTCCTCGCGTCGACGCCGGTGGACCAGCTCGCCGACCTGCACCTGGGCTCCCGGCCCTCCCGCCGCCCCGGCTCCGGCGTCTCGCTCGACGGTCTGCGCGCCATCCCGTGGGTCTTCGGCTGGACCCAGTCCCGGCAGATCGTGCCCGGCTGGTTCGGCGTCGGCTCCGGCCTCAAGGCCCTGCGCGAAGCCGGCCTCGACACCGTCCTCGACGAGATGCACCAGCAGTGGCACTTCTTCCGCAACTTCATCTCCAACGTCGAGATGACCCTGGCCAAGACCGACCTGCGGATCGCCCAGCACTACGTCGACACCCTCGTCCCCGACGAGCTCAAGCACGTCTTCGACACCATCAAGGCCGAACACGAACTGACCGTCGCCGAGGTCCTCCGCGTCACCGGTGAGAACGAACTGCTGGACGCCGAACCCGTCCTCAAGCAGACCTTCGCCATCCGCGACGCCTACCTCGACCCCATCTCCTACCTCCAGGTCGCCCTGCTCAAGCGGCAGCGCGACGCGGCGGCCGCGGGCGAAACCCCCGACCCGCTGCTCGCCCGCGCCCTGCTCCTCACCGTCAACGGCGTGGCGGCGGGCCTGCGCAACACCGGCTGAGCCGCTCCCCGGACACGACCGTGCCCCCGAGCCAGTACAGGCTCGGGGGCACGGTCGCGTTCCGCGTCAGCCGCGGCCGAGCTTCCGGCGACGCAGCACCAGGAACCCACCGCCCGCGACCAGCACCGCCGCCACACCCGACAGCAGACCCACCGGCGCCCCGTTGCCCGTCTCGGCGAGATCACCGTCGGCACCGCCCTGCGGCGACGGCGACGAGGAGGCGGGCGCACTCCCGCCGGCCGGCGAACCCGGGGACGCCGACGTGCCCGGCTCCGCCGACGGCGCCTCGGACGCCCCGGCCGAGGGCGTCGGCGAAGCCGTCCCGGACGGCGTCGAACCGCCCGGCTCCTGCTCGTCCTCGCAGTCAGTCCAGAACACCTTGTGCTTGGCGGCACCCTTCTCGCCGTCGAAGTTCCAGAACAGCTTGTAGTGCCCGTCGGGCAGCGACAGGTCCTCCGTACGGCCGTGGCCCTGGTCGTCCAGCGTGAGCGCGCCGGACTTCACCGTCTCCCCCTTGTTCTCGCTCGGGGGGATCGCGTTGATGTGCCAGTCGACCTCCTGGACGCCGTCGAAACCGAAGGCGTCCAGGTAGAACGTGCACACATGCGGCTCGTTGCGGCGCAGCTCCTCGCCCGTCGAGGCGTCGTGGATCTTGACCGTGCCGTTGTCACCAGGAGGGGTCGCGTGGGCGGCCGGAGCGAGCAGGAGGACCGCGGAAGCGGCGGCGCCGACAGCACCGGCGCGCATGAGGGTTCGCATCGAGGTTCGTCCATCTTCGTGAAGTGACCGGGAAGATGTGGAGGGGGCGGCTCAGCTTCCAGCCTCGCCAAGGGCCCGTCAAGCACGAAAGCACAACGCACGTCCCCCCACAGAAGGGGAGAACGCCGGAACCCCTCAGACAGTCACTCAGACGGTCACTCAGGCAGTCACTCAGTCAGACACTCAGACGGTCACGAAAGCCGCCGTCAGCAACGCCACGCCCGACAACGCCATCACCCACGCCGCCCGCGTACGCAGCAGACCGCCCGCCACCACCACCGACGCCAGCAACAGCGCACCACCCAGCGGAATCCACGCGTACAGCACCCCGGCCGGACCCGAGCGCACCGCGTCATCGCTGCCGGGCTTCATGACCACCGTGTAGGTCCGGCCCTTCTGCACCGCGACCGACTTCTCCAGAACCACCTTCGACCGCGGCTGCGAACCCTCCGACAGCGGCGCATACCGGCCCGTGCACGTCTCCGGCCCGCACCGCACCACATCCACCGTGCCGCGCTCCCGGCCCTTCGTCAGCATCACGTGCTGCGCCGTACCCCACGACGCCCACACACCCGCGATCAGGATCAGCGCCGCGACCGTACCCATCGCCGCGAACCGACCGAACCTCAGCACGGCATGGGTGCTCTGACGAGTGGCGACGGCAGAGGCAGGCATGGCCGGGATCATTGGCCATACCCGCACGGCCGGTCAACTCCCGCGGGCGACAAGTCAGGAGTTGTACGTGCTTTGCGCCCGCTCCAGCCCCTCGATCACCAGACACTCCACCGCGTCCGCCGCCCGGTCCACGAAGTAGTCCAGCTCCTTGCGCTCCGCCGACGAGAAGTCCCGCAGCACGAAGTCCGCCACCGGCATCCGCCCCGGCGGCCGGCCGATCCCGAACCGCACCCGGTGATAATCCGCCCCGAACGCCTTCGTCATCGACTTCAACCCGTTGTGCCCGTTGTCCCCGCCGCCCAGCTTCAACCGCAACGTCCCGTAATCGATGTCCAACTCGTCATGAATCGCCACCACATGGGCCACCGGCACCTTGTAGAAATCCCGCAGCGCGTTCACCGGCCCGCCCGACAGATTCATGTACGACATCGGCTTCGCCAGAATCACCCGCCGGCTCATCGGCCCCGGCGGCCCGATCCGCCCCTCGACGACCTGCGCCTGCGCCTTCCCGGCCCGCTTGAACCTCCCCCCAACCCGGTCCGCCAGCAGATCGGCCACCATGAAACCCACGTTGTGCCGGTTCCCCGCATACTCCGGCCCCGGATTGCCCAGCCCCACGATCAGCCACGGAGCGGCCGCATCGGTCGTCACGTCCATGTCTCCTTCATACGCGTCGGCCGCTGCCCCGCACGGGAACAGCGGCCGACGAAACGACGACGAAGAGGATCAGGCCTCGGCGGTCTCGCCCTCGGCCGACTCCTCGCCCTCCGGGGCCTCCTCGGCCTGCGCGGCCAGCACCTGCAGGACGACGGTGTCCCCGTCGACGTCCAGCGTCGTGCCCTTCGGCAGCGGGATGTCCTTGGCGAGGACGGAGTCACCGGCCGTCAGACCCTCGACGGAGACCGTCACGGACTCCGGGATGTGCGTCGCCTCGGCCACCACCGGCAGCGCGTTCAGCACGTGCTCCAGCAGGTTGCCGCCCGGGGCCAGCTCACCCTCGGTGTGCACGTAGATCTCGACGTTGACCTGCTCGCCACGCTTCACCAGCTGCAGGTCCACGTGCTCCAGGAAACCCTTCAGCGGGTCACGCTGCACGGCCTTCGGAATCGCCAGCTCGTTCTGCTTGCCGTCGATGTCCAGCGCGATCAGCACGTTCGGCGTACGCAGCGCCATCAGCAGGTCGTGACCCGGCAGGGTCAGGTGCAGCGGGTCCGAACCGTGCCCGTACAGGACACCCGGAACCTTGTCTTCACGACGGATACGGCGCGCGGCACCCTTGCCGAACTCGGTGCGCGTCGCGGCGGAGATCTTCACCTCGGACATACTCACTCCTCGAAGTCAGAAACGGACGTGGTCACCCGGCCACGAACGGCCTGCTACGAAGAGCGCGTCGATAACGGACAGCCGCACAAGCTTCCAGAAGAAGCGGTACGGCCTCCCTCGCCGAGCAACTTCAGCAGTCTACTCGGCGAGGGAGGCCGCACCCAAAACGATCTACAGCAGCCCGACCAGGGGCTCCTACTGCTCGTCGAACAGGCTCGTCACCGAACCGTCCTCGAACACCTCACGCACCGCACTCGCGATCGTCGGCGCGATCGACAGCACCGAGATCTTGTCCAGGTCCGCACTCAGCTCACCCGGCGTCGGCAGCGTGTTCGTGAACACGAACTCACTCACCCGCGAGTTCTTCAGCCGGTCCGCCGCCGGACCCGACAGCACACCGTGCGTCGCCGTCACGATCACGTCCTCCGCACCGTGCGCGAACAGCGCGTCCGCCGCGGCACAGATCGTCCCGCCCGTGTCGATCATGTCGTCCACCAGGACACACACGCGACCCTTCACCTCACCCACGACCTCGTGGACGGTGACCTGGTTCGCCACGTCCTTGTCCCGGCGCTTGTGCACGATCGCCAGCGGCGCACCCAGCCGGTCGCACCAGCGGTCCGCGACCCGCACCCGGCCCGCGTCCGGAGACACCACCGTCAGCTTCTCCCGGTCCACCTTCCGGCCCACGTAGTCCGCCAGCAGCGGCAGCGCGAACAGATGGTCCACCGGACCGTCGAAGAAGCCCTGGATCTGGTCCGTGTGCAGATCCACGGTCAGCAGCCGGTCCGCACCCGCGGTCTTCATCATGTCCGCGATCAGACGCGCCGAAATCGGTTCACGTCCCCGGTGCTTCTTGTCCTGCCGCGCGTAACCGTAGAACGGCACGATGACGGTGATGGAGCGGGCCGACGCGCGCTTCAGCGCATCGATCATGATCAACTGCTCCATGATCCACTTGTTGATCGGAGCCGTATGGCTCTGGATCAGGAAGCAGTCGGCACCACGTGCCGACTCCTGATAACGCACATAGATCTCGCCGTTCGCGAAGTCGAAGGCCTTCGTCGGGACAACCCCGACACCCAACTGCTGGGCGACCTCCTCGGCAAGCTCGGGGTGGGCGCGGCCGGAGAAGAACATCAACTTCTTCTCGCCGGTCGTCTTGATCCCGGTCACAGCACTGTCTCCTCAGAGGTGTCGCAGCTGGGGTTTCGAGAGACCTCTCAGCCGGCTTGCGAGAGGCCGTCTCAGCTGATGGGGGTGCGGGTATGCACTTATCACCGTACGCCGTGTTTGAGGCACCGGTTTCCGGTCACCCCTCCTCGGCCGACCCCCGGGAAGCCGCCTCGGCCGCCTTCGCGGCCGCGCTCCCCGGACGCTTCCGAGCCACCCAACCCTCGATATTCCGCTGCTGACCACGGGCCACGGCCAGCGAACCGGGCGGCACATCCTTGGTGATCACGGACCCCGCAGCGGTGTACGCGCCGTCCCCGACCGTGACAGGCGCCACAAACATGTTGTCCGAGCCGGTACGGCAATGCGAACCGACGGTCGTGTGATGCTTCTCCTGACCGTCGTAGTTCACGAACACGCTCGCGGCACCGATGTTGGAGTACTCACCGATCGTCGCGTCACCGACATACGAGAGATGGGGCACCTTCGTCCCCTCCCCGATCGACGCGTTCTTCGTCTCGACGTACGTCCCGATCTTGCCCCTGGTGCCGAGCCGCGTCCCCGGACGCAGATACGCGAACGGCCCGACCGACGCCTCCGGCCCCACCTCCGCACCCACGGCAACGGTGTTGTCGACACGCGCACCGGCACCGACACGGGTATCGGTCAGCCGGCAGTTGGGCCCGACCTCCGCGCCCTCCCCGAGATGGGTCGACCCGTGCAGCTGCGTGCCCGGGTGCACCACGGCGTCCTGCTCGAACGTCACCGTGACGTCGATCCACGTGCTCGCCGGGTCGATCACCGTCACACCGGACAGCATGGCCTCGGTGAGCAGCCGGTCGTTGAGAATGCGACGGGCCTCCGACAACTGCACACGGTTGTTGATGCCGGCGATCTCACGGTGGTCACCCGCCACGGACGCCCCGACCCGGTGCCCGGCCTCACGCAGGATCCCCAGGACGTCCGTCAGGTACTCCTCGCCCTGACTGTTGTCCGTCCGCACCCTCTTCAGCGCGTCGGCCAGCAGCTGCCCGTCGAACGCGAACACACCCGAGTTGATCTCCCGGATCGACCGCTGCGCGTCGGTGGCGTCCTTGTGCTCCACGATCGCCGTCACGGCACCCGAGTCGTCCCGCACGATCCGGCCGTAGCCGGTCGCGTCCGGCACCTCGGCGGTCAGCACGGTGACCGCGTTGCCGTCCTCAGTGTGAGTCGCGGAGAGGGCCCGCAGCGTCTCGCCGGTGAGCAGGGGGGTGTCCCCGCACACGACGACGACCGTCCCGTCGACGGACCCGCCGAGCGCCTCCAGCCCCATCCGTACGGCGTGCCCCGTGCCGTTCTGCTCCGCCTGTACCGCCGTGCGGACGTCCGGGGCGATCTCGCCGAGATGGGCGGTGACCTTCTCACGGGCGTGGCCGACCACGACGACCAGGTTCTCGGGGTGCAGCTCGCCGGCGGCGGCGAGCACGTGTCCCACGAGACTGCGGCCGCAGAGCTCGTGCAGGACCTTGGGTGTGGCCGACTTCATACGGGTGCCCTCACCCGCTGCGAGAACGACGACGGCTGCCGGGCGGTTGGCGCTCACGGGATGCCCTTCGGCTGTGGATGGGGTGGGGTGACATCCGCAGGATACCGGGGGGTTTTGTGGGGGACATGGGCGCGGGCCCTGACGTGACTGTCAGGGCCCGCATCTACCGGGGCTCCCGGGGGAGGACTCGAACCCCCATAAGTGACACCAAAAGACACCGTCTTGCCCTTAGACGACCCGGGATCGCCCTTATGTCCGGTTCGAATGATCGCCCGGAAGGACAGCTCCTACTATGCCGTACCACCAGCCCTCGATGCGACGGTACAACTCGGTTCCCTGGGAAACGCGGATCACGAGACAGCCCCTATAGTCCTCGCCCACGTTCTTGCGAACGGTCTTCGGGTTGTGCTTCTTGATCGTCGTCTTTTGGAAGGTGGAGACGTCGACGCCCACCGTGTTGGCCCAGAAGCGCTCGGCACCCTCGATGTCTGCCGTCGCGTGGATCATGACGCGGTACCGCAGGCGGTCACGCTCGACGCCCAGCAAGTTCAGCCAGGCGAGGTAGAGCTGGATCACTCCGGGGTCGCTGTTCACGAAGAGGACGTTCTCTCGTCGTGCGTAGGGCTTGTCCTTCGCGCCCTCGGCCCAATAGAGGGCCACGCCGGCCATGAACAGGTCGCGCGCTGACAGCTCGCCGATCTCCTGCGCCGCAGCCCTCTTGGTCCGTTGCCGCTCCTCGTCCCGAACTGCCAGTTCGCGCTCCCAGCGCTTCTGTGCTGCCAGCTTCGCTTGTTCCGCGGGGTCGCGACGCTCCGGCTTCGGGAGATCCCGTACCCACAGCGAGATCGAACTCTTCGAGCAACCCAGCTCCATCTGGATCTGGTCGTACGTCCAGCCCTGGAGGCGGAGCTCCCTCGCCCTCTCGCGGAGGTCGTCCTTCGCGTTCGGGCGCTTCGTCCATTCCGGCGGCGGCTCGCCCTCCAGCAGGCGGTTGAGGATGTCGTTGTTGTCGACGTGCAGTCGGTCGCGGATCTGGCGTCGGCTCAGCCCTGCTCGGCGCAGCGCCACTGCCCGTTCCCGCAGTCCCTCGAAGTCGGTGTATTTGCCGGTGGCATGTGTCATACGCATACCGTCCGGGCGGAATGGAGGGCTCCGGGGTCGAACGGTGTGCGATTCAGCAGTTCGAGGGATTTCGGGCCGTATCGCAGCCGAACGGTCACGGAGTGTGGTGTAGGCCAGTCCGGGAAACTCGCCGGAAAACCGGCGGGGGCCGCCCGTAGGCTGGAGGCATGACCGCGACGGGGGAAGACCATGTGACGGCCCGGGGAGGGCCGTGGTGGTGGGCCAGGCGGCGTAGTGCCGTGTTCGATGTGAGTCTGGCGGTGGTGTCCGCGCTGGAGTGCGGGCTGGAGGGGGTCCCGTTCGCCAGGGACGCGGGGGTCCCGGTGGCCGCGGGGGTCGTTTTCGGCCTGCTGGCCGGGTCCGTGCTGCTCGTGCGGCGGCGCTGGCCGATCGCCGTCGTCCTGGTCTCGATCGCCATCACGCCCGCCCAGATGGGTTTCCTGATGGGCGTCGTCGGCCTCTACACCCTGGCCGCGGCCGAGCTGCCCCGGCGGATCATCGGCTCGCTGGCGGGAATGTCGCTGGTGGGGACGCTCATCGTGACGTTCGTGAAGACGCGGCAGGACATGGTGCGGGGCGATCTGGACCTGGGGCACTGGTTCGTGCCCTTCGCGGCGATCACGATGTCGCTGGGCTTCACGGCGCCCCCGGTGCTGCTCGGTCTGTACGTGGGGGCCCGCCGCCGGCTGATGGAGAGCCTGCGGGAGCGGGCGGACAGTCTGGAGCGGGAGCTTCAGCTGCTCGCGGAGCGGGCGGAGGAGCGGGCCGAGTGGGCCCGGAACGAGGAGCGGACGCGGATCGCCCGGGAGATGCACGACGTCGTCGCGCACCGGGTGAGCCTGATGGTCGTGCATGCCGCCGCGCTTCAGGCCGTGGCGCGGAAGGATCCCGAGAAGGCCGTCAGGAACGCCGCGCTCGTGGGGGACATGGGGCGGCAGGCGCTGACCGAGTTGCGGGAGATGCTGGGTGTGCTGCGCAGCGGTGGGGATGCGCGGCGTGAGCGTGCCGCCTCGGTGCCGCTGGCGGCGGTGGGGGTGGCTGCCGCGGCGGCGGCTTCGCGGGCCGCCGATGACGAGGGGCCGTGTCTGGCGGAGATCGAGGAGCTGGTCGGGCAGTCGGCCGCCGCGGGGATGGTGGTCGATCTGACGGTGGAGGGGGATGCCCGGTCGTATGCGCCGGAGGTGGAGCAGACGGCGTACCGGGTGGTGCAGGAGGCGTTGACGAACGTCCACAAGCACGCGGCCGGGGCGAAGACGTATGTGCGGCTGGCGCATCGGGTGTCGGAGATCGCGATGCAGGTGGAGAACGAGCCGCCCGAGGCGGCGGCGTCGTCGGCGCGGTTGCCGTCCGGGGGGAACGGGCTGGTGGGGATGAAGGAGCGGGTTGCCGCGCTGGGCGGGGTGTTCGTGTCCGGGCCGACGGACGCGGGGGGTTTTCGGGTGTCCGCGGTGATTCCGGCGTCGTAGTCCCCGCGGTTGGGGGGTTGGTGGCTGTCTCCTGTCGCTCTGGTCAGCCCGTTGTCAGGCGGGTCGGTTCCGTGCCGGCGATGAGGGTGGACAGGGCTTGGTCGATGCCGGGGCCGAGGTACCAGTCGCCGGTGTGGTCGAGGGTGTAGACGCGGCCTTCGGTGTCGATGGCGAGGAGGGCCTGGCTGTCGGTTTCGGCGCCGAGGGGGCAGACCTCGGTGCCGAGGGCGCGGCCGAGGTCGCCGAGGGTGCGGGCCATGTGGAGGCCGTGCAGCGGGTCGAGGTGGAGGGTGGCGGGGGCGACCTGGCGGCCGGGGCCGGTGGGGGTGATGTGGAGTCCGCCGAATTCGGCCCAGGCTTCGACGGCCGCGGGGAAGACGGTGTGGCGGTGGCCGGCGGGTGAGACGTGGTCGCGCAGGGCGTCCGCCCAGATCTCGGCCTGTTTGATGTCCCAGCGTCCGGGTTGCCAGCCGGCGGCGCGCAGGGCGGCGTCGACTTGTACGGCGAAGCGGGTGGTGGACGTGCGGTCGGTGTGCATCTGCCCTTCGTCTCGTCGAGGTCATGGGTGGCGTGCGGGGGGTGCCGTGGTGCGGTGTGGTGCTTTCGGTGTGCGTGGGGGTGTGGGCGCGTCAGCCGGTCGTGGCGGCCGGGTCGACTATGCGTACGCCGAAGTGGGCGCTGAGCGCGGTGCAGGCGCGGCAGGGGGTGGCGAAGCTGCCGTGGAGGGGGTCGCCGTCCTCGCGGATGCGGCGGGCGGTGAGTTTGGCCTGCTTGAGGGCTTTGCGGGCCTCGCCGTTGGTCATGGGTTTGCGGGCGGCGCGTTTGCTGCGGGCGGCGTCGGCGGCGGCGATGTGGCGGGAGATGAGGATGGTCTCGGCGCAGCGGCCGGTGAAGCGGTCGCGCTGGGCGCTGGTGAGGGTGTCCAGGAAGTCCTGGACGAGGGGGTGCAGGGCGGGGGGTGTGTCGCCGCGGGCGGCGGTGCCGGTGAGGGTGGCGCCGCGGACGGAGAGGGCGGCGGCGACGGTGGGGAGGATGCCGTCGCGGCGGTGGTGGAGGACGGGGGCGTGGGTCGCTTCGGTGGCGCTCCAGCCGATGCGGGGGTCGCCGCCTCGCGGGTCGCCGTTTCGCGGGTCGGCTGACCTGCCGGTGTGTGGTCCCGTCTGTGTCGCGTTCATGATCGTATTCCCCTCCGTGCATCCCCCCGGGGGTCACAGACTGCCAAATGGCGTGGCTGCTGCGGAAGCTGGGGCGCGGTGACACGCCCGTACCGGGGCGTGCCGTCACGGTGGGGTGACGGCTGGTCACGGATGGGGAGGGGCCGCCGACCGGTGCCGGTGACCGGTGTCGTCGTACCGCATAGGCTGTCGGCACCGCGGGCGATGCGGTGATCCGTTCGGAGATCGATGCAGTGAACCGGAGGGTGATCCGTGAGGTGGGCGCGTGCGGTGACGTGCATCGAGGTGCACAGCAGTTGAGACAGAAGACGTGACAGTCGATACGGGCCGTAGTGCGCCAGAGGTGGTGAATACGGGTCGTACAGAGTGCCGCAGGGGGCAACCGCCATGACGACAGGTCGGCTCGGGCAGCAAGCCGCGCCGCCGAACGCGGCCTACGCCGGGCAGGTCGTGCATTTCCCGGATCCGGTCCGGGCGGCGCGTCACCCGAGAGGGGTACGGGTCGACGAGGGTGGTTACCCCGACTTCTCGCCTTACGCGCGTGCGGCCGCGGAGATCGCGGAGCCGCCGGAGGGGTTCGGCGTCGACGAGTTGCGGCTGACGGACTACGTGTCGGCGAACATGGCGCTGGCGGCGTCCGGGCACGAGCTGTGGGACACGGTGCCGGCGGTGGCGACGCCGCACGGCTGGACGTGGCACCACGCGGTGGGCACGCGGCGGCTGGAGCTGGTCCCGGTCGAGGTGAAGGCGTTGCTGCGGCACCACGGCGGTGTGGCGACGTCGGGTGTCGACCAGTCCAAGCGGGGCACGCGGCCGTTGCAGGAGACGCGTCCGGCGCACTTCGGGCTGCCGAAGTCGGGCGTGGCGGTGACGGAGTCGCAGGTGCAGGGGGCCGAGGAGGACCTCGGCTACCGGCTGCCGGGGCCGTACCGGTCGTTCCTGAAGGCGGCGGGGGGCTGTGCGCCGGTGGGTGCCGCGCTGGACGCGGAGCTGGGGCTGCTGATCGACCAGCCGTTCTTCACGGTGCGGGACGAGGCGGCCGTCAACGACCTGGTGTACGTCAACAAGTGTCTGCGTGACCATCTGACCAAGGACTACCTGTGTGTCGGGTTCGTCCAGGGCGGGCTGCTGGCCGTGAAGGTGAAGGGCGAGCGGATCGGTTCGGTGTGGTTCTGCGCGTACGACGACGCCCGGGACGTGGATCCGTCGCTGCCGCCGGCGGAGCGGGTGGAGCGGCTGTTGCTGCCGTGCGGGGACGACTTCGACGTCTTCCTGTCGCGGCTGGCCGGTAATCCGCCGGAGTTGGAGACGGTGGCGAATCTGATGGTGGACGGCGGGTTCGCGCGTGTGGTGCCGGTGGGTGCGGTGTCGTCCTCGGCCGTGGGGGAGTGACTTCAGCGATGGTGACCTTCGCGCAGGCGCAGGAGCGCGCGGAAGAGTGGATCAACGGGGACGTGCCGTCGTACCAGCATCGTGAGGTGCGGGTGCGGGAGTTCGACCTCGGGTTCGTGGTGTGGGCCGAGGACCGGGCGGACGGGCCGCGGTCGGACGGTGGTGCGCAGCGGCTGGTGATCGCGCGGGACAGCGGTGAGGCGACGCTGTGGCCCGGGCTGCCGGTGGGTGAGGTGATCCGCCGGTACGAGGAGGAGTACGGCCGTTCGGACATGGCGGAGGAGCCGGCTCCGGCTCCCGCGGCCCGGGTGGATCTGAACCAGACGTCCTTCCTGCTGACTCCGCCGGAGTGGTTGCAGGACGCGGCGGACAAGCTGGGGATTCCGGATCGGCGGGGGGCGGGTACGCAGGCGGGTGCGGGTGCCGCGTCGGCTTCTGCCGGTGCTGGTGGTTCCGTTTCCGGTGCCGCGTGGCCTGCTGCCGTGGGGAGCGACTCGGGGAGTGACTCCGGGGCGGGATCGGCGACAGGTGCGCCGGGTGCGCCTGCCGGGGCTACGCCCTGGGCCGGTACGGACACCAACGGCGATGCCGGTGACGACCGTTCCGTACCGCTGCCCGCGACGGTCTTCGCGCCGCCGCTGAGCGAGACTGACGCCGACACGCCGCCTCCGCCGACGCCCGACGCCAAGACGACGCTGATGTCGGGCGGCAGCGGGCTTCCGCCGACGGCGGTGTCACCGGCGATCGACGATCCGCACGCGCGGGGGGCTGCGGGGGCGGGTGCTGCTCCGGCTCCCGGTGCTGCTCCGGCTCCGGGTGTGCCGGGTACGCCGCCCGGTGGTGTGCCGCAGCCGCCGGCCGGGCCGGGCGCGCCCGAGCGGCCGCTCGCGCCGAACGCCGGGGACATCGCGGACGCCGCGACCAGCAAGGCGACTCCGCCGCCGGGTCGTGGACGGGGGCCGACGACGCCGCCTCCGCCGGGCGCCCCCGGGATGCCGGGTGCGCGGCCGGGCGGTACGCCTGCGCCGTCGGGGCCCGGGGCGCCGGGTACTCCGGCGGGTGGTTACGTGCCTACGCAGCTTGTGTCGGCGCTCGGGCCGGAGGGGCCCGGGGGGCCTGGAAGCCCGGGCGGCGAGGGCGCGGGTGCGCCGTTGCCTCCCCAGCAGCCGCCTGGTCCTCCCGGTGCGCCGAACCCGCCTGGTGCGCCGAATCCGCCTGGTGCGCCGAACCAGCCGGGTGCGCCGCGACCTCCGGGCGCTCCGAATCCGCCCGGCGCTCCCGGTGGTACGCCTCCTGGTGGTGTCCACCATGCCGCGACGATGCTCGCCGATCCCGGCCGGGTGGGCCCGGGGGCACCGCAGCCTCCGGGACCTCCGGCTCCTCCGGCTCCTCCGGGCGCACCTGGTGCGCCGGGAAACCCCCAGCCTCCCGGCGCCCCGGGTGTTCCCGGCGGCCCGGGTCCCGTGCACCACGCGGAGACCATGCTGGCCACGCCTCCGGCGGGCGGCCCCGGCGTGCCTCCGCCGCCGCAGGCCCCGGGCGCACCACCCGCTGCCCCGGGTGCCCAGGGCGCTCCTGGCGGACCCGGTGCGCCGCCGATGCCGCCGCCCGGCGCCATGCCGGGTGCGATGCCGCCCGGTGGGATGGCCCCGGGTGGGATGCCCCCGGGTGGGATGCCGCCCGGCGCGATGCCGCCGCCCGGTCAGCCCGCCCCCGGTCAGCCTCCGGCGTACGGCTATCCGCAGCAGCCCACCGGGCAGCCGACGGTCGGCCCCGGCTACCAGGCCGTGCTGCGCTACCGCGCGCAGGACGGTTCCGAGCAGCAACTGATCCGGCGTTCGGCGCCGGGTACGCCGCACCCGGAGTGGCAGATCTTCCACGAGCTGCGGGCCATGAACGTGCCGCCGGACCAGGTGCTGGAGCTCCACACCGAGCTGGAGTCGTGCGAGCTGCCGGGTGCGTACTGCGCGCGGATGATCCGGGAGCAGTGGCCGCAGGCGCGGATCACGAGCATCGCGCCGTACGGTACGGACCACGCGAGCCGGCAGCAGGGTATGCAGCAACTGCTGGCCCACCAGGGCGAGTTGCACCAGGTCGCGGACGGTCCGGCGCGTCCGGCCCCGGTGCGGGCGCCGTTGCCGCCGGTGCAGGCGGTGCCGCCGATTCCGCCGGAGGGCATCGCGCAGGAGCTGGGTGCGGCGTTCGGGCCGGGGGTGTTCCGGTTCGAGCAGGCCGCCGTGTCCCGGCAGGGCGTGCCGCCGGTCGTGGCGCACACGCTGGTGGCAGCGGGCCTGCCGATGGACATGGGCCCCTTCTTCTGGGCGCAGGCGCAGCCGGGCCGGCCCGTGCCGACGCTGGCGGAGCTGGCGGCCGAGCGCGGTGTGCAGCCGGCCCCGGACGCGGGCTCCTACCTGGTGATGGGCAGCGACTTCGGCAAGGCGATCTGCGTGCAGTACGGCACGGCGAACATCGTCGCGGTGCCGGTGGAGGCGGGGCCGGGCGGGGCACCCGTGCCGCCGCAGTTCGTGAACACCGGGCTGCCGGAGTTCGCGCGCTGCCTGGCGCTGCTCGGGCGGATGTGGCGGCTCAGGTTCGGTCTGAACCAGGAGCAGGCGGGCCGCTGGACCGTCGACTTCCAGGCGCAGCTGGCCGCGCTCGACCCGGCGGCTCTCGGGTCGCCGGAGAGCTGGTGGTCGGTGCTGCTGGAGCAGATGTGGGACGGGCTGCTGTGACGCGCCGCCGCTGACGTGTCCTGAGGAGCCGGGTCCGGGTCGGTCGTGAGGCCGCCGGGCCCGGCTTTTTCGTGCCGGGCTGTCACATCTTCCTTCGCCGTTCCGTCAGTGCGGTGACAGCGATTCACCGCCGACGCAGGAGGCAGAGATCATGCAGGCACGGATGACCAACCCGGCGTACGTCCTTCCCGGTGCGATGAAGGGCATCGGCACCCTCTTCCAGGCGATCGGCGAGGGGGGCCTCCGGCAGGACGTGGCGGAGATCGTCGGGCTGCGGGCCAGTCAGATCAACGGCTGCGGTGCGTGTGTGCACGGGCACACCGCCAACCTGCGCAAGGCGGGGGTGAGCGAGGAGCGCATCGGGGCCGTCGCGGCCTGGCGGCACGCGCCGTTCTTCTCGGACGCCGAGCGCGCCGCGCTGAAGCTGACGGAGGCGATGACGCGGCTCTCGGATCTGTCGGAGGAGTCGGTTCCGGACGCGCTGTGGGACGAGGTGGCCGACCACTTCGACGAGAAGGAGCTCTCGGCGCTGATCCTCACCGTCTCGGTCACGAACATGTTCAACCGCATCAACACGACCATCAAGGAGCCCGCGGGCACCACATGGGGCTGACGGCCGTACGGCCGGGCCGGGGCCCGGGGCCTCTGTGCGGAGTGTCGTGTTAGGAGCGCTTCCGTCTGATCCACCAAGATGTGCGCGAATCATCCCGTTTCGTGCTCGATCGCGCGTCGGCGTGGTGGAGAGGGGCCCCAGCATGAGCAGCGCATCGGCGTCCCCGCACGGCTTCCAGGCCGTGCGGGGACGTGGTTACCGTCCCGAGCAGGTCGACGAGTACGCCGAGGCCCTCTCCGACGACCGTGACGCGGCCTGGGAGAGGGCCGCCCGGCTGACGGTGCTCGCCCGGCAGATGGACGCGGAACTGGAGCGGCTGCGGGAGGCCGTCGCGCGGCTGGTCCCGCAGAACTACGAGTCGCTCGGGGAGCGGGCGCGGCGGCTCTTCGAACTCGGCCAGGAGGAAGCGGCGGCCGTGCGGGAGGGGGCGCGGCGGGAGGCGCGGGACCTTGTGGACGAGGCGTGCGCGTCCGCGGCCGGCGTGCGCGAGTCCGCGCAGGCGTACGCCGATGGCGTACGCGCCGACGGCGACGAACGTGCCCGGCAGCGGTTGCTCGCGGCGCGCGCCGAGGCCGACGAGATCCGGGGCGCGGCCGGCCGTGAGGCGAAGGAGCAGCGGGGCGAGGCGCTGGCCGCGTTGCGGGAGATGCGGCGGCGCACTTCCGGGACGGCGGCCGAACAGGCCAAGGAACACGCCGAGCGGTGGGCTGAGTCGGACGAGGAGGAGGCCGCCCGGGCGGCCGCGCTCGATGCCCGCCACGCGGAAGCGGTGACCCGCGCCGAGGAGGCGCTGACCGAGGCGGAGCAGGCCTTCGCCGACGCCGACGACTCCGCCCGGCACCGGCAGGAAGAGGCAGCCGCGCGCGCCGCCGAGCTGCTCGCCGAGGCCCGCGCCCAAGCGGAGTCCGTGGAACAGGAGACACAGCGAGTGCTGCGCGAGAACGCCGAGCGCGCGGACGACGTGCGGGCACACATCGACCGCGTACACGCCAGCCTGACTGCGTGGGCGGGGAGGGCGACGGCGGAGTGACACCGGCCGTCGCTTCCGCGCGACGTCGGCGGGGCGATGTCGGCCGACGGTCGACGGGTGCGTGCGGGGGCAGCCGTCGGCCGTCGGCCGGCTCCGTGTCAGCGGTTCCTGCGTACCGCGCCTGCCAGGATCCAGCCCTCCACCGCCTCGTACTCGTGGCGTTGTTCCTCCGACTTGCGGCGGCCGGAGGCCAGCGTGCCCAGCCAGCCGCAGGCGAAGCCCAGGGGGATGGAGAGCAGGCCCGTGGTGGTGAACGGGAACCAGTTGAAGTCGGCGTCGGGGAAGGCGGAGACGGGCGAGCCGGAGACCAGGTTGGTGCCCGGCATCAGCAGCAGGACCGCCAGGGAGCCGCCGATGAGGGTGCTGAGCAGGCCCGTACGGGTGTAGCGGCGCCAGAAGAGGCTGTAGACCAGCGCGGGCGCGATGGCCGAGGCGCCCAGGCAGAAGGACAGCGTCACCAGGGGCTGCAGGCTGCGATGCTGGACGAGCGTGGCCAGGAGGATCGCAGGGATGCCCACTGCCAGTGCGGAGAGGCGGGCCAGCGTCATCTCGCGGCGGGGTGACATCTCCCGCACCCGCGCCGCGAACACGTCGTGCGCGAGGGAGTTGGCGCAGGCGAGGATCATCCCGGCGACCGAGGCGAGCAGCGTGAGGAAGACGGCCGTGGTGACGGTCGTGAACAGGAAGGTCTCCGCCGACGACACGTCCGCGCCGAACGCCGCCTGCGAACCCAGCAGATACGCCGTGTTGCCCTGCGGGTCGACCTGGGCGATCACCGCCCGGCCGACCAGCGCGGTCGCGCCGAAGCCGACGACCGTGATGATCAGCACGAACAACGCCACGCCCGACACCGCCCAGGACATCGAACGCCGCACCTGCCGGGCACTGGAGGCGGTGTACATGCGCATGGTGACGTGCGGCAGTACGCCACCGCCGAGGACGACCGTCAGCTGCGCGGTGATCATGTCCAGGTCGGGGCTCGGACCGCTCGCGAACTGCAGGCCCGAGGAGAGGAACGCCGAGCCCACACCGCTCTTCGCGGCGGCCGCGTCGAACAGGGCCCCCGGGTCCCAGTCGAACCGGTTGAGGATCAGCACCGCGACCACCATGCCGGAGCCGAGCAGCATCACGATCTTCAGGATCTGGATGAGGGCGGTGCCCTTCATCCCGCCGATCGCCGCGTAACTGATCATCAGCGCGCCCACGCCGATGATGCAGCCCGTCTGCAACGACTCGCCGGAGAAGCCGAGGACGAACGCCATCAGCTGCCCGGTCCCCGCCAGCTGCACGACCATCAGCGGCACCAGCGCCGCCAGGGTCACCGCGCAGGCCGTCATCCGGACGCCGCGTCCCGGCATACGGCGGGTCAGCGCGTCGCCCATGGTGAACCGGCCCGCGTTGCGCAGCGGTTCGGCCAGCAGGAACATCAGCAGCATCAGGGACAGCGCCGTACTGAGGGCCAGTACGGTCCCGTCGTAGCCGAACAGGGCGATCACACCGCCCGTGCCGAGGACGGTCGCGGCGGAGATGTAGTCGCCGGCGATCGCCAGGCCGTTGCGCATGGGGGACAGGGAGCTGTAGCCGGTGTAGAACTCGTCGAGGTCGTCCCGGTCCGGGCCCGTCATCACGCACAGCAGGAGCGTGATCGTGGCCACCGCCGTGAAGCCCACGAGCGACATCGACTGGGCGTTGCCGCTGAATTCGGTGGTCACCGCGTCGCCTCCCGCTTGGCGTCCAGTTCGGCCTGCTTGCGGATCCGGTCCGCGATCGGGTCGACGCGGCGGCGGGCCGTCTGCTCGTACAGGACGATCGCCAGCCAGGTCACAGGGACCTGGACGAGCGCGAGCAGCAGACCGGTGGGCAGGCCGTCGGTGACGGTGCTCGTCATGAACGACGGTGCGAACGCCGACAGGATCAGGAACAGGACGAAGTAGCCGAGCGCGGTGAGCGTGGCCACGCGCCGCTGCCAGCGGTAGGCGCTGCGCAGCACCCGCAGGTCGCTGTGGTGCCCGAGCGCGGTGTGGCGCTGAGGGCGCCGCCCGGCCGGTTCGGGCGGCTGGGGCGGCTGCTGCGGCACCCAGGGGTAGGTGTCGTAGGAGGGCGAGGATTCCGGCGGGCGGTACGGGTAGGACGGTGGCGGCGGGTCGTAGGACATCCCGGTGCTCCTTGCGCGGGTCGGTTCCGGTGCGGCGGACCGCAGGGAGGTTGGGGGGCGGGCGGCCACGCACGTTACTTCGGAGTACCCGGATGCGCGAGGGTTTGGGCAAACTGATCGGTCGGTACGCGCTTACCTTTTTGACCTCGGGTGTTACCGGCGTTAACTCTCGTTCGCCGACGGTGCCGGTGGCGCGAAGTCCAAGTTCCGCCGCACGAAGCGGACTCCGGGGCGGCCGTCCACGGTGGTGTCCTCGACGCGTGTGAAGCCGTTGCGGGCCAGGACCGTCATGGAGGCCCGGTTGTCCAGATGGGTGACCGCGGTGAGGGAGGTCAGCCCGTAGTCGGAGGCGGCGAGGCGGCACACCTGGGCGACGGCCGCCGTCGCCACGCCCCGGCCCGCGGCCCGTTCGCCCACCCGGTAGCCGAGTTCGGCGCAGCCGTCCGCCAAGTCGAGCAGGTTGACCCGGCCGACCAGGTTCCCCTCCTCGTCCAGGACGACATGGAAGCGGCACACGCCCGCGTGCTGCTCCGCGAGGAGCGCCCGGAGGCGTTCGGCGAACCCCTCCGCCGTGAAGAAGGCGTCCCCGCGGTCCGGCACCGTGCGGGCGAAGTACGCCCGGTTCTCCCGCTCGAAGGCCAGCAGGGCGTCCGCGTGATCGGCCCGGAGCCGTTCCAAGGTCAGCATGGGCGGGAGGATACGTACGGTCAGTCCTTGAGCACCGGGAATTTCCGGGGCGCGAGGAACAGCAGCACCAGGAACGCCACCGCAGCCGCGCAGGACGCGCCCAGGTAGACGGCGTGCACCGCGTCGGCGATCGCCCGCCGGGTCGCCTCCGGCGCGGTGCCCGAACCGAGGGCCCGGGTCACCGAGTCGAGGTCGCCCGCACCGCCGAGCCGGGCGGCCAGCACCCCGTTGGCGACCGCGCCGAAGACCGCCGCGCCGATCGTCTGGCCGGTCTGGCGGCAGAAGAGCACGGACGCGGTCGTCGTGCCGCGCTCCGCCCATCCCACCGTCGACTGCACACCGACGATCAGCGGCAGCTGGAACAGTCCCAGCGCGGCACCGAGCAGCAGCATCAGCAGGGTCGGCTGCCAGGCCTGCCCGGGATAGGGCAGGAACGGGAACGCGAACAGGATCAGCGCGGCCGCTCCGATGCCCAGCATCGCGGTGTTGCGGAAGCCGATCCTGCGGTACACGTGCTGGCTCAGCGCCGCCGATACGGGCCAGCTCAACGTCCATACGGAGAGCACGAATCCGGCGGCCACCGGCGCGAGGCCCAGCACCGACTGGGCGTAGGTGGGCAGGAACACCGCCGGCGCCACCATCAGCAGGCCCAGCGCGCCCAGGGCGAGATTGACCGCGGCGATCGTACGGCGCCGCCACACCCAGCCCGGGATGACCGGCTCCGCCGCCCGGCGCTCCACCAGCACCACGACCGCGACCAGGGCAAGTCCCGTACCGAACAGGGCGAGTGAGGGCGCCGACAGCCACGGCCACGCCACCCCGCCCTGGACCAGGGCCGTGAGCAGCACACCGCCGCAGGCGAACACCGCGAGCGCGCCGGCCCAGTCCACGCGCGCGTGCCCGCCGCTTTCCCGCTGCGGCTCGTGGAGGTGACGGACGATCAGCCACAGCGCGACCGCGCCGATCGGCAGGTTGACCAGGAAGATCCAGCGCCAGTCCGCGTAGGCGGCGAGCACACCGCCGATACCCGGGCCGGCGACCGCCGAGACCGCCCACACCGTGGACAGCTTCGACTGGATCCTGGGGCGGTCCTTCAGCGGGTAGAGGTCGGCGGCGAGCGTCTGCACCGTGCCCTGGAGCGCACCACCGCCCAGCCCCTGCACGATGCGGAACGCGATGAGCGCCCCCATGTTCCAGGCCAGCGCGCACAGCAGGGAGCCGACGAGGAAGACCACCGAGCCCGCGACGAGGACCGGTTTGCGGCCGAAGGTGTCGGAGAGCTTGCCGTAGACGGGCAGGGTGACGGTCACGGCCAGCAGGTAGCCGGAGAACAGCCAGGAGAAGACGGAGAAACCGCCGAGGTCCCCGACGATCTGCGGGACGGCGGTCGAGACGATGGTGGCGTCGAGCGCCGCCAGCGCCATCGAGAGCATCAGCGCGGCGACGACCGCTCCGCGCCGGTCCGTCGCGGCGGGACGTGCGGCCTCACGTGCCGCGGAACTGGTGCTTCCCACCCCGGGTCCTCCCCCTCGCGTCTGCCTGCCCCCTGCACCTACCTGCCGCCCGACAGCTTCGCACTTGACCCTGACGCTGCGGGAGGGTGGAGCCTGAGTTGGCCGACGGGTGGAGGCAACCCTGAGACGGTCTCCACCCTTCGGTGGACTGCCCCTAGGGGTACCTCCGTACTACGACCTGGGGAGGGTTCGTACCGGCGGAGGACGAGACGTACGGGGGCCGGTCCTTAACCTGGCTTTACGCCGCCGGGGGGCGGGTTTGCACACCGGCGGGGGTGGGGTTTTCCACAGGAAAAGACTGCGCTGAGCACCAGGGCGCGGGACCCCTCCCCGCCGCGAGACTGAAGCGCGTCGGACGGATTCGTCGTCCGGCCTCGCGTACAGCGGCTGTCGATCAGGCGACCGCCTTCACCATCTGCTGACCGATATAGGAGACATACCGTGACATCGGCTGTGACCATTCCCAGGCACGGGGGTACTGGAGGGCGTACGGCCGTTGCCGCGCGGGCGCGGCAGGTCGTGAAGGCGTACGGGACCGGTGAGACCCGCGTCGTCGCCCTCGACCACGTCGACGTGGACATCGCACGCGGCCAGTTCACCGCGATCATGGGCCCCTCGGGGTCCGGCAAGTCCACGCTCATGCACTGCCTGGCCGGGCTCGACACCGTCACCGGCGGGCAGATCTACCTCGACGAGACCGAGATCACCGGCCTGAAGGACAAGAAGCTCACGCAGCTGCGCCGGGACCGGATCGGGTTCATCTTCCAGGCGTTCAACCTGCTGCCGACGCTCAACGCGATAGAGAACATCACGCTGCCCATGGACATCGCGGGCCGTAAGCCGGACAAGGCGTGGCTGACGCGGGTCGTGGAGACCGTGGGGCTCGCCGACCGGCTCAAGCACCGGCCCACCCAGCTGTCCGGCGGCCAGCAGCAGCGCGTCGCGGTGGCGCGGGCGCTGGCGGCCCGGCCCGAGATCATCTTCGGGGACGAGCCGACCGGAAACCTCGACTCGCGCGCCGGTGCCGAGGTGCTCGGCTTCCTGCGGCGGTCCGTGGACGAGCTGGGCCAGACCATCGTGATGGTCACGCACGACCCGGTCGCCGCCAGTTACGCGGACCGGGTGCTGTACCTCGCCGACGGCCGCATCGTCGACGAGATGTACAAGCCGACCGCGGAGGCCGTCCTCGACCGCATGAAGGACTTCGACGCCCGGGGGCGCACGTCATGACCGTCATGAAGACCTCGATGCGCAACTTCTTCGCGCACAAGGGACGCATGGCGCTCTCGGCGATCGCCGTCCTGCTGTCGGTGGCTTTCGTCTGCGGGACGCTCGTCTTCACGGACACCATGTCCACGACGTTCGACAAGCTCTTCGCGGCCACCTCTTCCGACGTCACGGTGAGTGCCAAGGGCGCCTCCGACAGCGGTGAGACGACCGCCGACAACGGCAAGCCGCCGGTCATGCCGGCCTCCGTGCTCGCAGAGGTGCGCAAGGCCGACGGTGTGAAGTCCGCCGAGGGCGCGGTGTTCTCCACCTCGGTGACGGTCGTCGACGGCGACAAGGACAACCTGTCGCCCTCCAGCGGCGCCCCGACGATCGTCGGCGGCTGGAACAGCAACGAAGCCCGCACCATGAAGATCACCTCCGGTGCGGCGCCCAAGGGCCCCGACCAGATCATGGTCGACGCCGACACGGCCGACAAGCACGACCTGAAGCTCGGTGACGAGATCGGCGTGATCAGCGCGGTCGGCACCCACGACGCGAAGATCTCCGGCATCGCCGACTTCACCGTCACCAACCCCGGCGCGGCGATCTTCTACCTCGACACCAGGACCGCCCAGCAGGCCCTGGTCGGCGAGACCGGCGTCTACACCAACGTCAACGTCACCGCGGCCTCCGGCGTCAGCGACGAGCAGCTGAAGAAGAACGTCGCGGCCGAACTGGGCGCCGGCTTCCAGGTGAAGACGGCCAAGGAGACCGCCGACGCCAACCAGAAGGACGTCGAGGGCTTCATGAACGTCATGAAGTACGCGATGCTCGGCTTCGCCGGGATCGCCTTCCTCGTCGGCATCTTCCTGATCATCAACACCTTCTCCATGCTGGTCGCCCAGCGCACCCGCGAGATCGGCCTGATGCGGGCGATCGGCTCCTCCCGCAAGCAGGTCAACCGCTCCGTGCTGGTCGAGGCGCTGCTGCTCGGCTTCGTCGGATCGGTGCTCGGCGTGGGCGCGGGCGTCGGCCTCGCGGTCGGTCTGATGAAGCTCATGGGCCAGATGGGCATGGAACTGTCCACCGACGACCTGACGGTGGCCTGGACGACCCCGGTGGTCGGTCTCGTCCTCGGTGTGGTCGTCACCGTCCTGGCCGCCTACCTGCCCGCCCGGCGCGCCGGCAAGATCTCCCCGATGGCCGCACTGCGCGACGCGGGAGCCCCCGCGGACGCCAGGGCCGGCTGGATCCGCGGTGTGATCGGCACGGTCCTCACCGGCGCCGGCGGTGCCGCCCTGTACCTGACGGCACAGGCCGACAAAGCCACCGAGGGCTCGCTCTGGCTCGGCCTCGGCGTGGTGCTGTCGCTGATCGGCTTCGTCGTCATCGGCCCGCTGCTCGCCGGCGGTGTGGTCCGCGTCCTCGGCGCCGTCCTGCTGCGGATGTTCGGCCCCGTCGGCCGCATGGCGGAGCGCAACGCCCTGCGCAACCCGCGCCGCACCGGCGCGACGGGCGCCGCGCTGATGATCGGCCTCGCCCTGGTGGCGTGCCTGTCCGTGGTCGGCTCCTCCATGGTGGCGTCCGCCACCGACCAGCTCGACAAGACCGTCGGCACGGACTTCATCATCCAGTCCGACAGCGGCCAGCTGATCACCCCGCAGGCCGTCAAGGCCGCGAAGTCGGCCTCGGACGTGGAGCGGGTCACCGAGTACAAGTGGACCAAGGCCGACTTCACCACCCCCGACGGCAAGACGCTCAAGGACACGGCGATCACGGCGGCCGACCCGTCGTACGCGACCGACCTGCGCACCGAGACGGTCGCCGGCAAGCTGCCCGACGCCTACAAGCCCGACTCGATGTCCGTCCACGAGAAGTTCGCCAAGGACCACCGCATCACCCTCGGCTCCACGATCAAGGTCGCCTTCAAGGACGGCTCCACGGCCGGCCTGACGGTCCGGGCGATCACCAGCAGTGACGTCGTGATCGACGCGGGCGCGATGTACACCTCCATCGCCACGATGGCCAAGTACGTCCCGGCCGACAAGATGCCGCTGGACTCGCTGCTCTTCGCCAGCGCCAAGGAGGGGCAGCAGGACGCCGCCTACAAGTCCCTGAAGTCGGCACTGCACGACTACCCGCAGTACACCGTGCGCGACCAGACCGACTACAAGGAAGCCCTGAAGGACCAGATCGGCCAGCTGCTCAACATGATCTACGGCCTGCTGGCCCTGGCGATCATCGTCGCCATCCTGGGCGTGGTGAACACCCTGGCCCTGTCGGTGGTGGAGCGCACCCGGGAGATCGGCCTGATGCGGGCGATCGGCCTCTCCCGCCGCCAGCTGCGCCGCATGATCCGCATGGAGTCGGTCGTCATCGCTCTCTTCGGCGCCCTGCTGGGCCTCGGACTGGGCATGGGCTGGGGCGCCACCGCACAGCAGCTTCTCGCCCTGGAGGGCCTGGGAGTCCTGGAGATCCCCTGGCCGACGATCACCGGCGTCTTCATCAGCTCGGCGTTCGTGGGACTGTTCGCGGCGCTCGTCCCGGCGTTCCGGGCGGGCCGGATGAACGTCCTGAACGCGATCGCGACCGAGTAGCCGCCCAAGGCCACCGCACACGGGGGTTGCGGAGGACGGGCCCGCCCCGGAGGTTTCCGCCTCCGGGGCGGGCCCGCTGCTCGGACAGGGTGGGAGCACCCGGTGTCAGCCCGCCGTCCGTCGCTCCAGGACCAGGTACCCGTGGGCCTTGCCCGCGACGGCGTACTCGGCGCCGGGGTGCAGCCGCCGGGCGTAGCCCACGGGGTCGCGGTACCTGCCGTCGATGTTCTCCAGGGCGATGTACTCGGGGGTGATGCCCTGGGTGCCGCCGAGCCAGAGGACCCGGCAGCGCGAGGTCAGGCGGCTGATCGGGCCGACGTTGGCCTCGACGGTGGCGCCGTCGGGGATCCGCGCCAGGAGCCGCTCGACGCCGGACACCGCGGCGGGCTCACGGTAGACGCCGGCCTGCGTGAGCTGCGCCAGCGGCAGCGAGGTGGTCAGCGCCAGGGCCGCCGCGGCGACGGCGGCCGGCAGCTGGGCGGCGTACGAGTTCAGCCACGGGCGGGGGCTCGTGCGCGCGGTCGTGAGGGCGTCGGCCAGGGCGAGGAAGACGACCGGCATCAGGACCGCGCTGTAGTGCCAGTCGGTGCCCCAGTAGTGCTCGTCCCCGGACAGGAAGCGCCAGCCGAGCGTCGGCAGGGCCACCAGCAGCAGCGGGGAGCGCAGGGCGAGCAGTCCGGTGGTGGGGATCAGCAGCCAGGCGAGGGTGCGCAGCTTGGTGCCGAGGCCGTCGGCGGGGCTGCCCGACTCGCTGACCTTGGTCCAGTAGTCGTAGGTCCCGGAGGTGTTGAACGCCGGGATGACCACGGTGAGGACGAGCAGCGTCGCCGCCACGCCGAACACCGCGGCACCGAGCGCGTACGGGACCGTCCGGGGCGACGAGCCGCGCGCCCGCCACGCGACGACGAGCGCGATCGCGGCCAGGGTCAGCCCCAGGTCCTCCTTCACCAGCACCAGGGGAAGCGCCCAGCACAGGGCCGCGCGCCGACGGTCCGCGAGCAGGGCCTCCAGGGAGAAGGCGATCAGCGGGACGGCGAAGCAGATCTCGTGGAAGTCGAAGTCGACGGCGCGCTGGAGACCCCAGGACAGTCCGTAGGCGAGGCCGAGCGCGAGACCGCGGCGGCGGCCGAGCAGCCGGGCGGCGGCGCGGGTGACCGGTACGGCGGACAGGGCGAAGAGCGCGGCCTGCGCGACCAGCAGCGTGACCGGCGAGGGAAACAGCCGGTACACCGGCGCGAGCAGGGCCGTCACCGGGCTGAAGTGGTCACCCAGGATGTCGAAGCCGGGCCCCTTGAGGTCGGCCACCGGCGCCCGCAGATGCGCGTACGCCCGCACGACCTGCTCGAAGATGCCGAGGTCCCAGGAGAGGGTCGTCATGTGCCGGTAACGGCCGACGGAGACGGCCGCGTAGGCGGCGCACAGGGCGGCGGCGAGGATCCACGGGTCCCACCGCGCGCGGTCCGGGTGCAGAGGGTCGCGGGGCAGGGCGACCGGCGTCGGTATGTGGGGCTCTGAGGCCTGGAGGGCGGGGGCAGGCATGCCGTGCCTTACGGGTGGGGGGTACCGCTCGGGGGACCGGACCGATCATGCCGTGGCGAAATCAACGGGTGGGGGTGATGTTGTGAAGGTTGGGCGGCCGATTCCCTCTTGACCCCGCACGCGCTTGACCGGAAGAGGCGTTGTCCACAGCCCCGCCGCGCGGACGCGCATCGTCGTACGCTGGAGACCCCCGGCCCGCGGCGCGCGTCGGGCCCGTCGTGTTGCCCACCCCTGGACGGAAAAATCCCCGAATGAGCCTGCACGGTCTGCTCGACGCCGTAACCAAGGACGCCGCCCTCGCGGAAGCGATCAACGCGGCCGCGGACGGCAACCGCATGCACGTCGACCTGGTCGGCCCCCCTGCGGCCCGCCCCTTCGCGGTCGCCGCCCTGGCCCGCGACACGGGCCGCCCGGTGCTGGCGGTGACGGCGACGGGCCGCGAGGCGGAGGACCTGGCCGCGGCCCTGCGCTCCCTCCTCCCGCCGGAGGGGATCGTGGAGTACCCGTCCTGGGAGACGCTCCCGCACGAGCGGCTCAGCCCCCGCAGCGACACCGTCGGCCGCCGTCTGGCCGTGCTGCGCCGCCTGGCCCACCCCCGCCCCGACGACCCCGAGACCGGCCCCGTCTCCGTCGTCGTGGCGCCCGTGCGGTCCGTGCTCCAGCCGCAGGTCAAGGGCCTCGGCGACCTGGAGCCGGTCGCCCTGAGGACGGGACAGAGCGCCGACCTGAACGAGATCGTCGACGCCCTCGCGGCCGCCGCCTACGCGCGCGTGGAGCTCGTCGAGAAGCGCGGCGAGTTCGCCGTCCGCGGCGGCATCCTCGACGTGTTCCCGCCCACCGAGGAACACCCCCTGCGCGTCGAGTTCTGGGGCGACGACGTCGAGGAGATCCGCTACTTCAAGGTCGCCGACCAGCGCTCCCTCGAAGTCGCCGAGCACGGCCTGTGGGCGCCGCCGTGCCGCGAGCTGCTGCTCACCGAGGACGTCCGCGCGCGTGCGCGCGCCCTGGCCGAGGAACACCCCGAGCTCGGTGAACTGCTCGGCAAGATCGCCGAGGGGATCGCGGTGGAGGGCATGGAGTCCCTCGCGCCGGTCCTCGTCGACGACATGGAGCTGCTGCTCGACGTGCTGCCCAAGGGCGCCATGGCCGTCGTGTGCGATCCGGAGCGGGTGCGCACGCGCGCGTCGGACCTGGTGGCCACGTCGCAGGAGTTCCTCCAGGCCTCCTGGGCGGCCACCGCCGGCGGCGGCGAGGCGCCCATCGACGTCGGCGCGGCCTCCCTGTGGTCCATCGCCGACGTCCGGGACCGGGCCCGCGAGCTGGACATGATGTGGTGGTCGGTGTCGCCGTTCGCCGCCGACGAGGAACTCGACGCGGACACCCTGAAGCTCGGCATGCACGCCCCGGAGACCTACCGCGGCGACACCGCCAAGGCCCTCGCCGACACCAAGGGCTGGCTCGCCGACGGCTGGCGCACGGTGTTCGTCACCGAGGCGCACGGCCCGGCCGCCCGTACGGTCGAGGTGCTGGGCGGCGAGGGCATCGCCGCCCGTCACGACACCGACCTGGCCGAGATCTCCCCGTCGGTCGTGCACGTGGCGTGCGGCTCGATCGAGCACGGCTTCGTCGACCCGGCCCTCCAACTAGCCGTACTGACCGAGACCGACCTGACGGGCCAGCGGGCGGCGGGCCGCGAGGGCGCCCGGATGCCGGCCCGCCGCCGCAAGACCATCGACCCGCTCACCCTGGAGCCGGGCGACTACATCGTCCACGAGCAGCACGGCGTCGGCCGCTACATCGAGATGGTGCAGCGCACCGTGCAGGGCGCGACCCGCGAGTACCTGGTCGTCGAGTACGCGCCCGCCAAGCGCGGCCAGCCCGGCGACCGCCTGTACATCCCCACCGACCAGCTGGAACAGATCACCAAGTACGTCGGCGGCGAGGCCCCCACCCTGCACCGCCTGGGCGGCGCGGACTGGACGAAGACCAAGGCCCGCGCCAAGAAGGCCGTCAAGGAGATCGCGGCCGACCTCATCAAGCTCTACAGCGCCCGCATGGCGGCCCCCGGTCACGCCTTCGGGTCGGACACCCCCTGGCAGCGCGAACTGGAGGACGCCTTCCCCTACGCGGAGACGCCCGACCAGCTCACCACCATCGCCGAGGTCAAGGAGGACATGGAGAAGTCGGTCCCGATGGACCGGCTGATCTGCGGCGACGTCGGCTACGGCAAGACCGAGATCGCGGTGCGGGCCGCCTTCAAGGCCGTCCAGGACGGCAAGCAGGTCGCCGTCCTGGTGCCCACGACCCTGCTGGTGCAGCAGCACTTCGGGACGTTCAGCGAGCGGTACGCGCAGTTCCCAGTGAGCGTCAAGGCACTGTCCCGCTTCCAGACCGACACCGAGGCCAAGGCGGTCCTGGAAGGCCTGCGCGAGGGCTCGGTGGACATCGTCATCGGCACCCACCGCCTGTTCTCGTCGGAGACCAAGTTCAAGGACCTGGGCCTGGTCATCGTCGACGAGGAGCAGCGCTTCGGCGTCGAGCACAAGGAGCAGCTGAAGAAGCTCCGCGCGAACGTCGATGTCCTGACGATGTCCGCCACCCCGATCCCCAGGACGCTGGAGATGGCGGTGACCGGCATCCGCGAGATGTCCACGATCACGACACCGCCGGAAGAACGGCACCCGGTGCTGACCTTCGTCGGCCCCTACGAGGAGAAGCAGATCGGCGCCGCCATCCGCCGCGAGCTGCTGCGCGAGGGCCAGGTCTTCTACATCCACAACCGCGTCGAGTCCATCGACCGGGCCGCCGCCCGGCTGCGCGAGATCGTCCCCGAGGCGCGCATCGCCACCGCCCACGGCCAGATGTCCGAGCAGGCGCTGGAGCAGGTCGTCGTCGACTTCTGGGAGAAGAAGTTCGACGTGCTGGTGTCCACGACCATCGTGGAGTCCGGCATCGACATCTCCAACGCCAACACCCTCATCGTGGAGCGCGGCGACACCTTCGGCCTGTCCCAGCTGCACCAGCTGCGCGGCCGGGTGGGCCGGGGCCGCGAGCGCGGGTACGCGTACTTCCTCTACCCGCCGGAGAAGCCGCTGACCGAGACCGCGCACGAGCGGCTGGCGACCATCGCCCAGCACACGGAGATGGGCGCCGGCATGTACGTGGCGATGAAGGACCTGGAGATCCGCGGCGCGGGCAACCTGCTCGGCGGCGAGCAGTCCGGCCACATCGCGGGCGTCGGCTTCGACCTGTACGTACGGATGGTCGGCGAGGCCGTCGCCGACTACCGCCGCCAGCTGGAGACCGGCGAGATCGAGGAGGAGCCGCCGCTCGAGGTCAAGATCGAGCTGCCCGTCGACGCGCACGTCCCGCACGACTACGCGCCCGGCGAGCGGCTCCGGCTCCAGGCGTACCGCGCCATCGCCTCCGCCAACACGGAGGAGGACGTCAAGGCCGTACGCGAGGAACTCGTCGACCGCTACGGCAAGCTGCCCGAGCCCGTGGAGAACCTGCTGCTCGTGGCCGGACTGCGGATGCTCGCGCGGGCGTGCGGCGTCGGTGAGATCGTGCTCCAGGGCACCAACATCCGGTTCGCACCCGTGGAGTTGCGCGAGTCGCAGGAGCTGCGGGTCAAGCGGCTGTACCCCGGAGTCGTCATCAAGCCGGCCGTGCACCAGGTGCTGGTACCGCGCCCGAAGACCGCGAAGGTCGGCGGGAAGCCGCTGGTCGGGCGCGATCTGCTGGCGTGGGTCGGGGAGTTCCTGACGTCGGTGCTGGGCTCCTGACGCCGACGTTCTGTCAGGCCACCGGTCGCACGCGTGCGCCGGTGGCCTCGCGCAGGGCCGCCGCCAGCCGGTCGCGGACCGCGACCTGCGCGGCGATGCGCGCGTCCAGCACCGCGAGCCGGCCGGCGGCGACCCGGAGCGCCTCCTCGGAGGCGGGCCCGGCCGTGACGTCGCCGCCGTCCAGGCACGGCAGGAACACCCGTACGTCGTCGAGCGTCAGGCCCACGTCCAGCAGCCGGCGGACGTTGCGGACGCGGACGGCCGTACCGGCGTCGTACAGGCGGTAGCCGTTCGCTGCGCGTCGCGAGGCGATGAACCCCGCCTGTTCGTAGTGGCGCAGGGCGCGCGGCGTCGTGCCGGTCGCCTCGGCGAGTTCACCGATCCGCATACGTCGTTCCGCCATGCGCGTCAGTCTCATGCGACGACCGCGCCGCCGTCCACCGGGAGGATCACACCGGTGACGAACGACGCCTGCGGGGAGGCCAGTTGCGCGATCGCCCACGCCACCTCCGCGGGGCGTCCGACCTGGCCGAGCGGCGTGTGCGCGAGCTGCCACGCGCGGATCGCGGCCTGCTGCTCCGGGGTGTGGCCCGAGTGCTCGCCGATCGGTGTGTCGATCGCTCCCGGCGCCACGGCGGCGACCCGGATCCCCAGCGGGGCGAGTTCGACCGCCCAGCTGCGCGTGAGCACCTCCAGGGCCGCCTTCCCGGCCGCGTACAGGGAGTTGCCCGGCCAGGCGCGCTGCCCGACGGACGTCGTCACGTTCACGATCACGCCACGGCTGTCCTGGAGAGCCGGGAGCGCGGCCTGCACGAGCAGGACGGGAGCGAGGAGGTTCGTCGCGAGCAGGGTCTCGGCGGCGGCACGCGTGTAGGTACGCAGGGACTGGGAGTTGACGATGCCCGCGTTGTTCACGAGCACGTCGATGCGGCCGTGCCGGTCCAGTGCCGTACGGACGATGGTCTCGGGGCCGTCGGCGGCCGTGATGTCCGCGACGAGCGGGCTGATGCGGGCCGGGTCGTGAGCGGCGGTCTCGGCGAGGGGCGCCGCACGGCGGCCCACCGCCACGACCTGGGAGCCCTCGTCGGCGAACGCGTGGGCGGTGGCCCGGCCGATGCCGGTACCGGCGCCGGTGACAAGAACAGTGCGCGGGGTCTTCGAATGCGGGGATGCCATGCGGAGATGGTCGGACCCTGACGTCAGTGTCAGGGTCAAGCGAAGCCGCCCGCAGGAGCTGTCTCACCGCGGACGGCCTCTGAGGGTGGAGGCCTTACTGCTGGTCGGGCCGTTCGCGGTCGCGGTCGCGGTCCATGCCGAGCGATCCCTCTACCCGCTGCTGCCCGGCGTCGACCTGGTCCTCGTACTTGCCGCCGGTCCTCTCGTTCATCTTCTGTTCCGCGGAGTCGGAGCGATGCCTGCCCTTGCTCCGTGCCTGGCTCTTGAACTTGTCGAAGATGCCCATTCAGAAAACTCCCTCCGGAGGTGACTCAGAACCGACGATACGCGCGGCATGCGAGGAATGCCCGTTTAGATCCGATGTGGTCTGGACCTCTCCCTCGCTACCGTGGTGACCAGGCACACGCCGCCCGTGCGGAGGCGGAACAGGCAAGCAGGGAGGGGCGCACGGTGAGGCGTCTGAGGGGCGGGGCGGCACTGGCCGTCGCGATGATGTTCGCGGGTTCGGCGCTGGCCGGCTGTGAAGGCCTGACCCCGCCCGCGGACGGCGGCGGACCCTCGGGTTCCGGCGTGCCGGCGGCCGGTGACGGACGGGCCGTGAGCCCGCTGGACAACCCGGACGGCACGAAGCCGGGCCTGGCGGCGATCACCTCCACCGAGGACAAGGCGCGGGCCCGTGCCGTCATCGAGAAGGTGGAGACGAAGGGGCGCGGGCCCAGGACCGGCTACGACCGGGACGAGTTCGGCTACGCCTGGATGGACTCGGCACCGGCCGACGTCCCCTTCGCCCGCAACGGGTGCGACTCACGCAACGACCTCCTCAAACGCGACGGGGAGGACCTTCGCTTCCGGTCGGGCTCGGACTGCGTCGTCATGTCGATGACGCTGCACGACCCGTACACCGGCAAGGTCATCGAGTGGACCAAGTCCCGTGCGACGAAGGTCCAGATAGACCACGTCATGCCGCTGTCCTACGACTGGCAGATGGGCGCCTCGCGCTGGACGAAGGACAAGCGGGAGGCCATCGCCAACGACCCGCTCAACCTCGTCCCGGTGGACGGGCGGACCAACGGCTCGAAGGGCGACTCCGGTCCGGCGTCCTGGCTGCCTCCGAACAAGCGGATCCGCTGCGCCTATGCGGTGCGCTTCGCCCAGGTGTCGCTGAAGTACGCGCTTCCCGTCACGGCGGCGGACAAGCGGATGATGCTGGAGCAGTGCGGCGGCTGACACGGCACCGGACCGCCGATGCGGCTGCCGCTCGGCCGGAAAGCCCTTTCCAAACTCCGATCCGGTGTGCTGAGGTGACGGATGAGGTCGCTGAACGAGTGACGTGTGCCCGATCGGGGAGTGCCGGATGCCGAGTGGACTCGTCGCGCTGGCGCTCGGTGGGTTCGGCATCGGTCTGACCGAGTTCCTCATCGCCGGGCTGCTGCCCCAGGTGGCGTCGAGTTTCACGGTGTCCGAGGCGGCTGCGGGCTGGCTGATCTCCGGGTACGCGCTGAGTGTCGCGGTGGGAGCGATCGCGCTGACCGCGGCGACGGCACGGCTGCCCCGCAAGCAGGTCCTGGTCGGCCTGGTGGCGTTGTTCGTCCTCGGGAACCTGCTCTCCGCCATCGCGCCGGACTACCCGGTGATGCTGCTCGGGCGGATCGTCGCCGCGTTGTGCCACGGTTCGTTCTTCGGTATCGGCTCTCTGGTCGCGCGCAGTCTGGTGGCGCCGGAGAAGAAGTCCCAGGCCGTGGCGATCATGTTCGCCGGACTGACGGTGGCGAACGTGCTGGGCGTGCCGTTCGGCGCGCTGCTCGGTGAGCGCTGGGGCTGGCGGGCGGCGTTCTGGGCGGTCACCGCGATCGGCGTACTGGCACTGGCGGGAATCGCCGCGCTGGTGCCGGCGTCGCCCCGACCGGCCACTGGGGCAGGCGAGCCGGACCCGGACCCGGTCCCGCCCAGCGGCCTGCGGGCGCAGGTGCGGGCCTTCCGGTCCTGGCAGGTCTGGCTGACCCTGGCGGCCACCGCGCTCAGCTACGGCGGGATGTTCGGTGCGTTCAGCTACATCGCCTACACCTTCACGGAGGTCAGCGGCTTCGCCTCGGCGGACGTCGCTTGGCTGCTGATGGTCTACGGCGTCGGACTCGTCGTCGGCAACCTGGTCGGCGGGCGCGCCGCCGACCGCGACCGTGACCGTGCCCTGGTCCTCTCCCTGCTCGGACTCACCCTCACCCTGGCCCTGTTCGGGCTGCTGGCCGGCAGCGCGACCGCCTCCGTCGTGCTGGTGTTCGTGATGGGGGTGACGGGGTTCGCCAGTGTGCCCGGGATGATCACGCGTGTCACCGACTTCGCGCACGGGGCGGCACTGGCCGCCAGCGCCAACGTGTCCGCGTCCAACGTCGGCAACGCCCTCGGCGCCTGGCTCGGAGGCCTGGCCATCACCGCGGGCCTGGGCTACACCTCACCGCTCTACGTCGGTGCCGGCATCGCCCTGCTGTCCACGGTCGTCATGGTCATCGCCGCACGGCAGGCCAGGTCTTCGCAGGTGGCGGACCGTGTCCCCACGCGGTAATTCGGTTCCGGCCGTGCCGCCGCACGCTTACCGTGGCCGCATGCAGCCGAAGATATCGAGCCTCGCCGACCGCCCGGACATGCTGGGGCGGGTCGTCGGGATGGCGGACAGCTGGCCGGAGTTCGCGATCCAGGACCTCGTCGGTGCCGCGCACTTCCCGCGGATCGCCGCCGAACTCCCGGAGTACGTCCTGTTCGCCGAGGACGAGCAGGGCGAGGTCGTCGCGAACGGCTTCAGCGTGCCCTTCGCCCTGAAGGCCGAGGGCCGTGGTCAACTGCCCGCGAACGGCTGGGACACGGTCCTCGTGTGGGCGTTCTCCGACCTGCGCCGCGGGGTCCGCCCCGACACCGTCAGCGCGATCTCGATCTCCGTCGCCCCGCACGCCCAGGGCAGCGGCCTGTCCGGGGCGATGCTCTCGGCCATGCGCGACAACGCCCGGGCGCGCGGCTTCCGGGAGGTCGTCGCCCCGGTCCGCCCCAACGCCAAGCACCTGGAACCGCACACGCCCATCGAGGAGTACGCGCACCGGGTCCGCCCCGACGGCCTGCCCCAGGACCCGTGGCTGCGGGTCCACGCCCGGGCCGGTGCCACGATCGACTCCGTGGCACCGGCGTCCATGACGGTGGCCGCCTCACTGGCGGACTGGCGCCGCTGGACGGGGCTGCCCTTCGACACCCGGGGCGACGTCGAGGTGCCCGGCGCCCTGGTGCCGGTGCGCTGCGAGCCGGAGCGCGGGTACGCGGTGTACGTCGAGCCCAACGTGTGGATGCGGCATTCCCTGTGACCAGGTGGGGCCCGCCACCGCGGCGAGTCCGGGAGCGGGCTCGACGCCCAGCGCACTTCATCGCACCGGTGATCCCCAGACCCGAAGACCCGGGAGGGAACCGCGCCGACCCCCCGAACACGGTTCCCCTCCCGGCACGGCCCGCGCGGCGGTGCCGGAAGTCCCGGTGAATCGTTGGTCGAATGGGTTGGCCAGAGCCTGGCCACTGCCTACCATCGATCACCGCAAGACCTTGTGCACCGTCGCACAATCTCCTCGGGAGGTCTCCTTGCACCGCCGCCGTCGCACCGCGCTCGTCCTCACCGCCGCGATCGCCGCTGCGGCGCCCCTTCTCACCGCCTGCGGCAACGACGCGCATCCCGGCGCGGCGGCCGTGGTGGGCGGCCAGCGGATCACCGTCTCCCAGCTGGAGGAACGGGTCGGCGAGGTGCGCGCGGCCCAGCGGGCGGCCGTGCGGGACGACGCCCAGTACCAGCAGGCCATCGCCGGGACCGGCACGCTCACCCGCGACACCCTGCACACCATGATCCTCGACCGGGTGCTGCACCGCGCCGCCCAGGACGCCGGTGTGACCGTCACCCGCAGAGAGATCCAGGAGATGCGGTCCGGGCTCGAGGAGCAGGCCGGCGGCGCCAAGGCACTGGAGACCACCTGGCTCCAGCAGTACGGAATCCCGCCGGAGCGCCTCGAGGAGAACCTCCGCCTCCAGCTGGAGGCCCAGAAGCTCGCCCGGAAACTCGGCACCGACACCAACCGTCCAGAGTTCTGGAAGGCCCTGTCCGAGGCCTCCAAGGACCTGAACGTCGACCTCAACCCGCGCTACGGCACCTGGGACGTCCAGAAGAGCAGCCGCGCCGACGCGAAGACGCCGTGGGTGCGGGACGTGTCGGCGGCGCAGGCGCAGGCGCAGCGGAACATGTAGGGCGTCTGTCCCCGGAGGCACGGGGATGACGTCCGGGGCTGTCGGCGGCGTGGGATAGCTTCGAATCGTGAACGCCAACAGCCCCGAAGCCACCGGCCGCATCGTCCTGCTCACGACCAGCCACCGCGTCGCCCCCGGCCTGCTGTCCTGGCCCGCCTGGCAGGCACTGCACGCGGCCGACCAGGTGCTGTGCGCGGACGGCGCGCACCCGCAGCTGCCGTATCTGCGCGAGGCGGGGATCACCGTCGACGAGGCGGCCCCGACGGCCGAGCAGCTGGTCGACGCCTGCGCCGGCGGCCGCACGGTGGTCGTCGTGGCGACGGGCGAGGGCGAGCCGGCCCTGACGGACGGCCTGGCCCGCCTCGCCGGCACCGGCCGTGTCGCCATGCCCGAGCTGGAGCTGCTCCCCGCCTCCTACGACCTGCCGGGCGCCCGCCTCCTCGATCTCGTCCAGGTCATGGACCGTATCCGCGCCGAATGCCCGTGGTCGTCCCAGCAGACCCACAAGGGTCTGGCCAAGTACGGCATCGAGGAGGCGTACGAGCTCGTCGAGGCGATCGAGGAGGGCGACCGCGACGAGCTGCGCGAGGAGCTCGGTGACGTGCTCCTCCAGGTCGTCTTCCACGCCCGGATCGCCGAGGAGGGCAGCCCGGAGGACGGGGCTAATCCCTTCTCCATCGACGACGTCGCCGCCGGCATCGTCGCCAAGCTGATTCACCGCCACCCGCACGTCTTCGGCGAAGAGACGGCAACCACGCCCGAGGAGGTCAAGGCGCACTGGCTGCGCACCAAGGCGGTCGAGAAGCAGCGCACCTCGATCACCGAGGGCATCCCTCTTGGCCAGCCCGGCCTGGCCCTCGCCGCCAAGCTGGCGTCCCGGGCCCGCACCGCCGGCCTGGACATACCGCTCCCGCCGGTGGAGGGCATCGGCTACGACCTGCTGGCTCTGGCCGTCCGTGCGGAGGCGGAGGGCGTCGACCCGGAGGCGGCCCTGCGAGCGGCGGCCCGCGCGTACCGGGACGCGATCAGGGAGGCGGAGCAGGGCTGAGACCGGCCGAGGGAGGGGGCGGGGAGCCGGATACCGTCGGGGAGTGACCGACCAGCCCCAGCCCAGCACCCCGGCCGCCGCTCCCGACCTCTTCACCTGGGAGTTCGCGAGCAACCCCTACCCCGCCTACGCCTGGCTCCGCGAGCACAGCCCCGTCCACAGGACGCGGCTCCCCAGCGGCGTGGAGGCCTGGCTGGTCACGCGGTACGCCGACGCCAAGCAGACGCTCGCCGACCACCGGCTCTCCAAGAACCCGGCGCATCACGACGAGCCCGCGCACGCCAAGGGCAAGACCGGGATCCCCGGGGAGCGCAAGGCCGAGCTGATGACGCACCTGCTCAACATCGACCCGCCGGACCACACCCGGCTGCGGCGGCTCGTCTCCAAGGCGTTCACGCCCCGCCGGGTCGCCGAGTTCGCGCCCCGGGTGCAGGAGCTCACCGACGGGCTCATCGACGGGTTCGCACGGAAGGGGTCCGCCGACCTCATCCACGAGTTCGCCTTCCCGCTCCCCATCTACGCCATCTGCGACCTGCTCGGCGTCCCCCGCGAGGACCAGGACGACTTCCGCGACTGGGCGGGGATGATGATCCGTCACCAGGGCGGGCCCCGGGGCGGCGTGGCGCGGTCCGTGAAGAAGATGCGCGGCTACCTCGCCGACCTCATCCACCGCAAGAGGGAGGCGCTGCCCGACGAGCCCGCCCCCGGCGAGGACCTCATCTCCGGGCTCATCCGCGCCTCCGACCACGGCGAGCACCTCACCGAGAACGAGGCCGCGGCCATGGCCTTCATCCTGCTGTTCGCCGGTTTCGAGACGACCGTGAACCTGATCGGCAACGGCACCTACGCCCTGCTCACCCACACCGAGCAGCGCGCGCGCCTCCAGAGCTCCCTCGCCGCCGGGGAGACCGGCCTCCTGGAGACCGGAGTCGAGGAGCTCCTGCGCTACGACGGCCCGGTCGAACTCGCCACCTGGCGGTTTGCCACGCAGCCGCTCACCATCGGCGGGCAGCACATCGCGCCCGGCGACCCGGTCCTCGTCGTCCTGGCCGCCGCCGACCGGGATCCGGAGCGGTTCGCCGATCCGGACGTGCTCGACCTCGCCCGCCGCGACAACCAGCACCTCGGCTACGGCCACGGCATCCACTACTGCCTCGGCGCCCCGCTGGCCCGTCTGGAGGGCCAGACCGCGCTCGCCACGCTCCTCACCCGCCTCCCGGACCTGCGGCTCGCGGTGGACCCGGCCGAGCTGAGATGGCGCGGCGGCCTCATCATGCGCGGGCTGCGCACGCTGCCGGTGGAGTTCTCGGCGGCATGAAGTGACGAAACATCAGACCTGTGATCTTCACGTGATCTGCGCGGCATGAACTTGTGACAAGTGATCGTCTGCCGATACGTTCACCCATCATCAGCGCGGCCCTGGGGGGACCCGGCGCCGCGCCGGTCACTGCTGTCTCGCGAAAGGTCTCCGTATGCTCTCCGGGAACGGTCGGCACCGTCGCCCCCGCCAGGCTCCGGCTCTCCTCGTCGCGGCCGGGGTGACCGGCTCCGCCATCGCGATTCCGCTCCTCGGGGCCTCCGGTGCCAGCGCGGCCGACGGCACGACCTGGGACCGGGTCGCGGACTGCGAGACCGGCGGCGCCTGGAGCCAGAACAGCGGCAACGGGTACTTCGGCGGCCTCCAGTTGTCCCAGGAGGACTGGGAGAACCACGGCGGCCTCGACTACGCCCCGAGCGCCGACCTGGCCAGCCGCTCCCAGCAGATAGCCGTGGCCGAGAGAATCCTCGCCGACCAGGGGGTCGGCGCGTGGCGCACCTGCGGGCTGCTCTCCGGCCTTGAGCAGGACAAGAATTCGGACACGTCCGACTCGTCCAGCTCCTCCGACTCGTCCGCGCCGACGGACTCGCCCGGACTGCTCGACTCCACCGAGTCGCCCTCTGACGGGCAATCGACTCCGGAGGACGAAACTGACAAGTCCGACAAGTCGTCCGATTCCGCCGAGTCTTCGACACAGGACCCGTCGCCCGCCCCCGAGAGTGACAAGCCCGACAACTCCCGCCAGGACGACGGCTCTTCGGCACCCGCCGAAACCGAAACCGGCACCGCCTCCGGCCGCCACCGCGGCCCCAGTGCAGACGAGGGCACCGCGAGCGAGGACGGCCGTACGTCCGGGTCCACCGGACGGCACGCCTCGCGCGACGACGAAGCCTCCCGGGAGGCGACGGACGGCTCCTACACCGTCCGGCCCGGCGACACTCTCTGGTCCATCGCGAACTCCCTCGACCTCAGCGGCGGATGGCGCGCCCTCTACGTCGGGAACGAGACGGCCGTCGGTACCGACCCGAACCTCATCCGCCCCGGTCAGAAGCTCACGGTAGAGGGCGAAGCGGACGACAGGTAGCCGGTGGGGCAGTACGGAAACGGCGGCGGAAGTCACCCTGAAACCGTGCGAGTTCACGTCACTGTTCGCGGCTAATGTCCCTTATCGGTGCGGTGAGAGATAGATCTCAGAAGCCCTGATCGTCTTTGAAATTCCGCGGATCGCATGTCTACGGTCATGACCGCTCGCCACCGCGAGCCCCGGCTGCCGCAACGCCGAATCCTGCCAGCGGCCGTACGGGAACAGTCGTCGCGTCAAGCGCCGTAGGCAGGAGCGGGGGACCCAAGGTAAGTGCCCGACCGGCCGGTTGTGCCGGAAGGGCTTGGGGTGAAGCCGTGTCCCGGGAGGGACGCGGCCGGGCAACTCAACCGGCCCGAACCCGACAGCTCACCTCGCAGGCGTCGGTGAGGGGATCTCTCCATGCTGTTTTCCGGCAAGGGCACGCACCGCCGTCCGTCCAAGGCCTCTCGGGTCATCGCCATCGCCGGTGTCACCGGTGCCGCCGTCGCCGCCCCGCTGATGGCGGCCGGCAACGCCTCCGCCGCCACCGCCTCCGAGTGGGACGCCGTCGCCCAGTGCGAGTCCGGCGGCAACTGGTCCATCAACACCGGCAACGGTTACTACGGCGGTCTGCAGTTCTCCGCCTCCACCTGGTCCGGCTACGGCGGCACCAAGTACGCCTCCACCGCCGACCAGGCCACCAAGGAGCAGCAGATCGAGATCGCCGAGAAGGTCCTCGCGAGCCAGGGCAAGGGTGCCTGGCCGGTCTGCGGCAAGGGTCTGTCGAGCGCCGGCTACAGCGGCGGCTCCGCGCAGAGCAGCGGCTCCACCGAGACCCGCCAGACCGAGCAGCAGCCGGCCTCCCGCTCCGACGAGCGCCCGGCCCAGACCCAGAAGACCCAGAAGACCGTCACCACCCCGACCGGCAAGAAGGTCAAGAAGGGCGACGGCGAGTACAAGGTCGTCAAGGGTGACACCCTCAGCTCCATCGCGACCGAGCACAAGGTCGAGGGCGGCTGGGAGAAGCTGTTCGAGCTGAACAAGGACATCGTCACGGACGCCAACCTGATCTACCCGGGCCAGCAGCTGCACCTGAAGTAAGCAGCGCCCCGCCCGTCCCCACGGGCACGGCCCATCCCCGTCCCCACGGGTTCCCCGCCCCGGTGCGTCTTCCCCCGTACGCACCGGGGCGGGGTTTTTTCCGCCGGTCTTTGCGATCCGGCTTTGTTCCGTTCGGAAACAATTTACTCTCGGTTCTGTCCATGGGGTGGGCGACCCGGTGGCCGATCGCCCGGAGCCGGTTAGGCTCATGTCGCGAGCCACCGCGGCCCGCGCCTCGCCGGGTCCACGCGGCCCGCGTACCCGCGTCACATGAAGAAGGAGATGCTCGTGCCGTCCATCGACGTCGTCGTAGCCCGGGAAATCCTGGACTCCCGAGGCAACCCCACGGTCGAGGTCGAGGTCGGCCTCGACGACGGCAGCACCGGTCGTGCCGCCGTCCCGTCCGGCGCCTCCACGGGCGCCTTCGAGGCCATCGAGCTGCGCGACGGCGACTCGAACCGCTACCTCGGCAAGGGTGTGGAGAAGGCCGTCCTCGCGGTCATCGAGCAGATCGGCCCGGAGCTGGTCGGCTACGACGCCACCGAGCAGCGCCTGATCGACCAGGCCATGTTCGACCTGGACGCCACCGACAACAAGGGCTCCCTCGGCGCCAACGCCATCCTCGGCGTCTCCCTCGCCGTCGCCCACGCCGCCTCCGAGGCCAGCGACCTGCCGCTGTTCCGCTACCTGGGCGGCCCGAACGCGCATCTGCTGCCGGTGCCGATGATGAACATCCTGAACGGCGGCTCGCACGCCGACTCCAACGTGGACATCCAGGAGTTCATGATCGCCCCGATCGGCGCGGAGTCCTTCTCCGAGGCCCTGCGCTGGGGCGCCGAGGTCTACCACACGCTGAAGAAGGTCCTGAAGTCGAAGGGCCTCGCCACCGGCCTCGGCGACGAGGGCGGCTTCGCCCCGAACCTCGGCTCCAACCGCGAGGCCCTCGACCTCATCCTCGAGGCGATCAACGAGGCCGGTTACACCCCCGGCGAGCAGATCGCCCTCGCGCTCGACGTCGCCGCGTCCGAGTTCTACAAGGACGGCGTCTACACCTTCGAGGGCAAGGAGCGCTCGGCGGCCGAGATGACCGAGTACTACGCGGAGCTCGTCGACGCGTACCCGCTCGTCTCCATCGAGGACCCGCTGTTCGAGGACGACTGGGAGGGCTGGAAGACCATCACCGCCAAGCTCGGTGACAAGGTCCAGCTCGTCGGCGACGACCTGTTCGTCACCAACCCCGAGCGCCTGGCCCGCGGCATCGAGGAGGGCGCGGCCAACGCCCTGCTGGTCAAGGTCAACCAGATCGGTTCGCTCACCGAGACCCTGGACGCCGTCGAGCTGGCCCAGCGCAACGGCTTCAAGTGCATGATGTCCCACCGCTCCGGCGAGACCGAGGACGTCACCATCGCCGACCTGGCCGTCGCCACCAACTGCGGCCAGATCAAGACCGGCGCCCCGGCCCGCTCCGAGCGCGTCGCCAAGTACAACCAGCTGCTGCGCATCGAGGAGATCCTCGACGACGCGGCGGTGTACGCCGGCCGCAGCGCCTTCCCGCGCTTCAAGGGCTGATCGCCGAAAGGCCCGACCCGTAAGAGGCAGCGTCGTACGTACGTCCCCGTACTCGGTCCCGTACCGTGTCCGGGGACGTACGCGCGTATGACGGTGGAGCGGGAGGCGGACAGACATGGCCGTGAAGGACCGGGACCGGTTCTCCACCGCGACCAGGATCCGGCTGCTCGGCGAGCAGACCGCGGCCCGGGTCTACCGCTCCCAGACCAGGCGCCAGGCGCGCCGCTCCCGGCTGACCGGCCGGGCCGCGCTGCTCGCCCTGGTGATGTGCTCGCTGATCGTGGCCCTGGCCTACCCGATGCGGGAGTACGTCTCGCAGCGCGCCGAGATCGACGACCTCCAGCGCGAACAGCAGCAGGCCCGGCAGCGCGTCGAACGGCTGCGCGACCAGAAGGCGCGCTGGCAGGACGACGCGTACGCGGAGCAGCAGATCCGGCAGCGGTTGCACTACGTCATGCCGGGGGAGACGGGGTTCATCGTCGTCGACCCGCACGCGGCGAAGCAGTCGCACGCCGACCTCGGGGCGGCCGACCGCCCCTGGTACTCGAACGTCTGGGACGGGGTCGACAAGGCCGACGCCTTTGACCAGTGAACCCGGAACCCAGCCAGTGACCTGAACCCAGAAAGACAGCCTGAACACAGTCATGGAAACGCCCCCGCCGACCACCCCGCGCACCGAGCCCACCGACGCGGACGTCGAGGCCTTCAAGCAGCAGCTCGGCCGGCCCCCGCGCGGCCTGCGCGCCATCGCGCACCGGTGCCCGTGCGGGCAGCCCGACGTCGTCGAGACGGCCCCGCGGCTGCCGGACGGGACGCCGTTCCCCACGCTGTACTACCTGACGTGCCCGAAGGCGAACTCGGCGATCGGCACGCTGGAGGCGAACGGCGTGATGAAGGAGATGACCGAGCGGCTGGCCTCCGACCCGGAGCTGGCGGCGGCGTACCGGGCGGCGCACGAGGACTACATCAGGCGCCGTGACGAGATCGAGGAGCTGAAGAACTTCCCGAGTGCGGGCGGCATGCCGGACCGGGTGAAGTGCCTGCACGTGCTGGTGGCGCACTCGCTGGCCGCCGGCCCGGGCGTGAACCCGCTGGGCGACGAGGCCCTGGCCATGCTGCCCGAGTGGTGGCGCAAGGGCGCCTGTGTGACGACCGTCGAGGAGGACGTCCAGTGACCCGGGTCGCCGCCGTGGACTGCGGTACGAACTCCATCCGGCTCCTGGTCGCCGACGCCGACCCTGCTACGGGCGAGCTGACCGACCTGGACCGCCGGATGACGATCGTGCGGCTCGGGCAGGGCGTCGACCGCACCGGCCGGCTCGCCCCCGAGGCGCTCCAGCGGACCTTCGCGGCGTGCCGCGAGTACGCCACGGTCATCAAGGAGCACGGGGCGGAGCGGCTGCGGTTCGTCGCCACCTCCGCCTCCCGCGACGCCGAGAACCGCGACGAGTTCGTGCGCGGCGTGCTGGACATCCTGGGCGTCGAGCCCGAGGTGATCTCCGGGGACCAGGAGGCCGAGTTCTCCTTCACCGGCGCCACCAAGGAGCTCGCCGGGCGCGACCACCTGCCGAAGCCCTACCTCGTCGTGGACATCGGCGGCGGCTCGACCGAGTTCGTCGTCGGCGACGACCGGGTGCGCGCGGCGCGCTCGGTGGACATCGGCTGTGTCCGCATGACCGAGCGGCACCTGGTCCGGGACGGGGCGGTGAGCGACCCGCCCTCGCAGGAGCAGATCGCGGCGATGCGGGCGGACATCGAGGCCGCCCTCGACCTCGCCGAGGAGACGGTCCCGCTGCGCGAGGCCCGCACGCTGGTCGGCCTGGCGGGGTCCGTGACGACCGTGTCGGCGATCGCCCAGGAGCTGCCCGAGTACGACTCGGCCGCCATCCACCACTCCCGTGTCTCCCACGACCGGGTCCGCGAGATCACCGAGTGGCTGCTGCGCTCCACGCACGCCGAGCGCGCGGCCGTGCCCTCCATGCACCCGGGCCGGGTCGACGTGATCGGAGCGGGGGCCCTCGTCCTGCTGTCGATCATGGAGCGGATCGGCGCGGAGGAGGTCGTGGTCAGCGAGCACGACATCCTCGACGGCATCGCGTGGTCGGTCGCCTAGGGCGGGCTCCAGGCCGCTTCTGAGCAGGCAAGGATCACGTTTGAGCGCCTCCGGGGGGCTCGCGCGAGCCCCCCGGGAGCAGCCCTCCGGAAAAGTTCGTGAAGTTCTTCACAAGGAATTCGGCACTCCAGGGCGACGAGAAGGGTCGCGTTGACCCTTCTGGGGGCCCAAGAGGCCTTTGAACGCGTTCAGAAGCATGGTATGGGCGCCCCTGGGAAGGTGCCCGCAGAAGGGTCCGGCGGAGGGCTCACAGGGGGGTCCGCGGGCCAGAGAGGCAGCTCACGCGGCATTGACAACGACCCGCACTGCACAATCGATCCGGGTTGTCACCATGACATGGATCACGGGGGTCGCGGAGGATAACACACACCCTGCCGAAGCTTGTGAAGGGGCGCACGAGCCACCCCCCTGAGACGGGTGGATACTCGATGGCATGAGCACCACGGAGCGTCCCAGGATCCTCGTAGTAGGCGGTGGGTACGTAGGCCTGTACGCAGCTCGACGCATTCTGAAGAAGATGCGTTACGGAGAGGCGACCGTCACGGTCGTCGACCCCCGGTCGTACATGACCTACCAGCCCTTCCTCCCCGAAGCCGCCGCCGGCAACATCTCCCCGCGCCACGTCGTCGTCCCGCTGCGACGCGTGCTGCCGAAGGCGGAGGTTCTCACCGGCCGGGTCACCACCATCGACCAGGACCGCAAGGTCGCCTCGATCGCCCCGCTGGTCGGCGAGGCGTACGAGCTGCCCTTCGACTATCTGGTCGTCGCGCTCGGCGCGGTCTCCCGCACCTTCCCGATCCCCGGCCTCGCCGAGCAGGGCATCGGCATGAAGGGCATCGAGGAGGCCATCGGCCTGCGCAACCACGTCCTCGAGCAGCTCGACAAGGCCGACTCCACCACCGACGAGGAGATCCGTCGCAAGGCGCTCACCTTCGTCTTCGTGGGCGGCGGTTTCGCCGGTGCGGAGACCATCGGCGAGGTCGAGGACATGGCCCGGGACGCGGCGAAGTACTACAAGAACGTGTCCCGTGAGGACATGCGCTTCATCCTGGTCGACGCCGCCGACAAGATCCTCCCCGAGGTCGGCCCCAAGCTCGGCAAGTACGGCAAGGAGCACCTCGAGGGCCGCGGTGTCGAGGTCTACCTGTCCACCTCCATGGACTCCTGCGTCGACGGCCACGTGGTGCTGAAGAACGGCCTCGAGGTCGACTCCAACACGATCGTCTGGACCGCCGGCGTCAAGCCCAACCCGGTCCTCTCCCGCTACGGCCTGCCCCTCGGGCCCCGCGGTCACGTCGACTGCGAGACCACGCTCCAGGTCAAGGGCACCGACTACATCTGGGCCGCGGGCGACAACGCCCAGGTCCCGGATCTGGTCGGCCGCAAGGCGGGCAACGAGAACGCCTGGTGCCCGCCGAACGCGCAGCACGCGCTGCGGCAGGCCCGCGTCCTCGGCGACAACGTCCTGTCCGGCATGCGGGGCTTCCCGCAGAAGGACTACTCCCACGCCAACAAGGGCGCGGTGGCCGGTCTCGGCCTCCACAAGGGCGTGGCGATGATCGTCATGGGCAAGATGAAGATCAAGCTCAAGGGCCGTCTCGCCTGGTACATGCACCGTGGCTACCACGGCATGGCGATGCCGACCTGGAACCGCAAGATCCGCGTCTTCGCCGACTGGACGCTCGGCATGTTCCTCAAGCGCGAGGTCGTCTCGCTCGGCGCGATCGAGACACCGCGCGAGGAGTTCTACGAGGCCGCCAAGCCGGCCCCGGTCGCCGCCGCGCCCAAGGAGAAGACCGAGGCCAAGGCCAAGGAGAAGACCGAGGAGAAGGCCAAGGCCTCCTGACCTCCGGTCGGTCACCTGCCTGACGAAGGATTCCGCCGAGGACTCCCCCGAAGGACTCCCCCGAAGGACCTCCCGCCATCCGTGGTGCGGGAGGTCCTTCGGCGTTCCCGTTCCTTCGGCGTGGTGGTTTTGCCCAGACATGACGCGTGCCGGGGACTGCGCGAAGGCCCCGCAGGTGTTTACGTGGTGTCGGACATTCCGGGATTCCCCGTCATGGAGGTGTACACCATGGCAGACGCCGCATCGCGGCTCCAGGACCTCTTCGCACAGTTGGTGGGAGCGCCGCTTCCCGTGCGCATCCGCGCCTGGGACGGCTCGCAGGCGGGTCCGCCGGGCGCGCCGACCCTGGTCGTACGCAACCGCCGCGCTCTGCGCCGCCTGCTGTGGAAGCCGGGCGAACTCGGCCTGGCCCGGGCCTGGGTGGCGGGCGACCTGGACATCGACGGCGACCTCTACACCACCCTCGACCTGCTGGCCGGACACATCTGGGAGCGCGACGAGGACGCCCGCACCCTCGCCCAGGCCCTGCGCGACCCCGAGGTCCGCGCCGCCGTACGCGGGCTCGTCAAGCTCGGCGGGACCCCGCTGCCGCCCGCCCCGCCCCGCGAGGAGGCCCGTCGGCCCCGCCGCAACCTGCACACCAAGCGCAGCGACAGACGCGCCATCAGCCACCACTACGACGTCGGCAACGACTTCTACGAGATCGTCCTGGGCCCGTCCATGGTGTACTCCTGCGCCTACTGGCCCAGCCCCGACAGCACCCTCGAACAGGCCCAGTACGACAAACTGGAACTGGTCTGCCGCAAGCTCGGCCTGAGCCCCGGTCAGCGGCTCCTCGACGTCGGCTGCGGGTGGGGCTCCATGGCCATCCACGCCGCCCGGGAGCACGGCGTGAGCGTCGTCGGCGTCACGCTCTCCCAGGAGCAGGCCGCGTACGCCCGCAAGCGCGTCGCCGACGAGGGACTCACCGACAAGGTCGAGATCCGCGTCCAGGACTACCGTGACGTCCGGGACGGGCCCTACGACGCGATCTCCTCCATCGGCATGGCCGAACACGTCGGCGCCGACCGGTACCTGGACTACGCCCGCGACCTGCACGAGCTGCTCAAGCCCGGCGGGCGGCTCCTCAACCACCAGATCGCCCGCCGCCCGCAGCGGGACGAGACGACGTACAGCGTCGACGCGTTCATCGACTCCTACGTCTTCCCCGACGGCGAGCTCCAGCCCGTCGGCAGCACCGTCGCCATGCTGGAGCGCGCCGGGTTCGAGGTCCGCGACGTCGAGTCGATCCGCGAGCACTACGCCCTCACCCTGCGGCAGTGGGTCGCCCGACTGGAGGCCGACTGGCCGCGTGCCGTCCAGCTCACCAGCCCCGGCCGGGCCCGCGTCTGGCGCCTGTACATGGCCGCCTCCGCACTCGCCTTCGAACGCAACCGCATCGGAGTCAACCAGGTCCTGGCGGTACGGACCCCCGAGTCCGGGGCGTCGGGCATGCCACTGCGCGCCCGCACCTGGAACTGAACGCGGAAGGGCCCCGGTTCCGGCCGACGGGGACCGGGACCCTTCGGTGCGGTGACCGGAAAGAGGACCGGGACCACATCCGCGGTCCGTCCCCGGGCGCGACGGGGCCCGGTCCCGCGGAAGCCGGCCACGGAACGGTCGACGCGGCCCCCGAATCCCCCGCCGCCCTTCGGACCCGGCCTCCGCACGTGGCCTCCGCACGTGGCCTCCGGACGTGGCCCCCGGACCCAGCCTCTGCGCGCGGCCTCCGGACGCGGCCTCTGCGCGCCCGCCGGGCCTGGCCAACGCACGTGGCCTACGCACGTGGCCTCCGGACCCGGCTTCCGCATACGGCCCCTGCACGCGGTCTCCGGACCCCGGTCTCCGGACGGGGTCTCAGCCCGGTCTCCGCATGCGGTCTCTGGGCTCGGCCTCCGGACGCGGTCTCAACCCGGTCTTCGGACGGGGTCTCAGCCCGGTCTTCGGACGGGGTCTCAGCCCGGTCTTCGGACGGGGTCTCAGCCCGGTCTCCGCACGCGGTCTCCGGACGTGATCTCAGCCCGGTCTCCGCACGCGGTCTCCGGACCCGGCCTCCGCACGCGGCCTTGGCACGCGGTCTCCGGACCCGGCCTCCGGACGCGGCCTCCGGACCCGGCCTCCGCACGTGCCTCCGGAACCGGCCTCCGGACCCGGCCCCCGCACGTGGCCCACTCGTCTCCCGCACGCGGCCCACGCGTCCGCGTGCGTCGCGGCCCCCCCGGCACCTGGAGCCGAGACGTCGAAGGGCCCCTTTCCCGCCGTGGGAAAGGGGCCCTCGCGTGTCGGGGCTACGCCGCCTTGATCGCCTCCAGCATGTTCAGACGGGCCGCCCGGCGGGCCGGCCACAGTGCGGCGAGGACGCCCACCGTCGCGGACAGCAGCAGGAACACGCCGATCCGCGCCCAGGGCAGGACCAGTTCGTAGGTCGCCATCTTCGAGGCCAGCAGCTCACCGGCCGCCCAGCCGAAGAACACGCCCAGGCCGATGCCCAGCACCGCGCCGAACAGGGAGATCACCAGGGACTCCAGGCGGACCATCCGCTTGATGCCCTTGCGGTCGAGGCCGATCGCCCGGAGCATGCCGATCTCCTGGGAGCGCTCGAAGACCGACATCGCCAGGGTGTTGATGACACCGAGGACCGCCACGATCACCGCCATGGCCAGCAGGCCGTAGACCATGTTCAGCATCAGCGTGAACATCTGCGCGATCTCGTTGGAGATGTCCTGCTTGTCCTGGACCTTGATGGCCGGGTTGGTGCCGAGGGCCTTCTCCAGCTTGTCCTGGTTCGCGCCGGACGTGCCGTCGGCGGTCTTCACCATGACCTTCATGTTGTACGGGTCCGACTCGTGCGGGGCGAGGATCTTCTCGTCGAGCAGGATGCCGCTCAGGAAGTCGTTGCTCTCGTAGGTCCCGGCGACCGTCAGCTTCTGCTTCTTGCCGTCTTCGAAGGATGCGGTGAAGGCGGAACCGGCCTTCCAGCCGTGGGACTTGGCGGTCTCGCTGTCCACGACGACCTGGGAGCCGCCGACCTTGAAGGAGCCCTCGTCGACCTTCGGGCCGGCCAGCTCGCCGATGGCGGCGCCGTTGACGCCGGTCAGGTACTCGGTCTGCCCGTCGATCCGGGAGGCGGCGTTGAGCATCGGGCTGGTCGCGGTGACGCCGTCGGTCCGCTCCAGCTTCTTCTCGACGTCCGGCGACAGCGCGTTGCCGTTCGCCATGGACACGACGTAGTCCGCCTTGATCGACGACGACGCCATCTTCTCGATGGCCTGCTGCAGGCTGCCCGCCATCACCGTCATGCCGGTGATCAGGGTCAGACCGATCATCAGCGCGGAGGCGGTGGCGGCCGTACGGCGCGGGTTGCGCACCGAATTCTGCCGGGCCAGCTTGCCGGAGACACCGAAGGCGCGCAGCACCGGTGCGGCGGCGGCGATCAGTGGGCGGGACAGCAGCGGCGTCAGGATGAACACGCCGATGATCAGCAGCACCGCGCCGAGGCCCATCGGCAGCTGCCCGTCCGAACCGTCCATGGTCGTGGCCACGAGGACCACCGCCACGCCCGCGGCCGAGACCAGGGCGCCCAGCGTGTTGCGCAGCACCAGCGACTTCGTCGTGGCCTTGGCGTGCACGCTGTTCATGGCCGCCACCGGCGGGATCTTCGCGGCCCGGCGGCCCGGCAGCCACGCCGCCAACATGGTCACCAGGATGCCGACCGCGAGCGCGGCGACGATCGTCGTGGGCTCGATGACCAGCGGCCCGTCGGGCACGGACGCGCCGAACGTCCCCATCAGGGAGCGCAGTCCGGCTCCGATGCCGATGCCCGCGACCAGCCCGGCCACCGCGGCGACCGCGCCGACCACGAACGCCTCGATGAGCACCGACCGCGTCACCTGCCGGCGCGAGGCGCCGACCGCCCGCATCAGGGCCAGCTCCTTGGTGCGCTGGGCGACCAGCATGGTGAAGGTGTTGGCGATGATGAACGTGCCGACGAACAGGGCGATACCGGCGAAGACCAGCAGGGCCGTCCGCATGCCGCTCATCGACTCGGAGATCGCCCGCGCCTGGTCGTCGGCCAGCTGCTTGCCGGTGGTGGTCGAGACGGTGCCCTGGGGCATCGCCTTGTCCAGCTCCGCCTTCAGCGCGGCCTGCGAGACGCCCGGCTTCGCCTTGACGTCGATCTGGTCGTACACGCCCGCCTTGCCGAACAGCTTCTGGGCGGTCGCCGTGTCGAAGAGGGTGAGGCTGCCGCCGGCCGCGACGTTGCCGTCGTCGGTGGTGAAGATGCCGGTGATCTTCGGGGTCAGGACCGGCCCGTCGACCGACATGCGTACGGTGTCGCCGACCTCGTAACCGGCGCGCTTCGCCGTCTCGGAGTCGATGAGGATCTCGCCCGGGCCCTTGGGGGCGTGCCCGCCGACCAGGGGGTAGCGCGGGTCCTTGGTGCCCCAGTAGTTGCCGCCCTGCGACTGGAAGCCCTCGCCGATCAGCTTGCCGTCCTTGTCGGCGACGGCGGTGAAGCCCTGCACGACCCCGATGGCGGACGCCGCCCCGGGGACCCGCTCGCTCTTGTCGAGGGTGGCCTGCGTCAGGTCGTGGGTCTTGCCGACCCGGTCGCCCTCGGCCTCCTGGTAGTCCGCTGTCATGGCGACGTCGACCTGGTCGAAGCCCTTGGCGGAGCTCTTCTGGAAGGCGTCGGAGATGGTGTTGGTGAAGACCAGGGTCCCTGACACGAAGGCCACGCCGAGCATCACGGCGAGCACGGTCATCAGGAGCCGGGCCTTGTGCGCGAGCACGTTGCGCAAGGCGGTACGGAACATGGGTTCTTCTTCTCAGTCCTGTCGGTCCTGACGGGGGATCAGCTGGTGCGGCCCTTGGCGTCGAACGCCTTCATGCGGTCCAGGACCGACTCGGCCGTCGGCCCGTGCATCTCGTCGACGATCCGGCCGTCCGCGAGGAAGATCACCCGGTCCGCGTAGGCCGCGGCCACCGGGTCGTGGGTCACCATCACCACCGTCTGGCCCAGTTCGCGCACGGAGTTGCGCAGGAAGCCCAGCACCTCGGCGCCCGAGCGCGAGTCGAGGTTTCCGGTGGGCTCGTCCCCGAAGATGATCTCGGGCCGCGAGGCCAGCGCCCGTGCCACGGCGACGCGTTGCTGCTGACCGCCCGACAGCTGGGAGGGCCGGTGGCCGAGCCGGTCCGCCAGACCGACCATCCCGATGACGGAGTCCAGCCACTGCCGGTCCGGCTTGCGGCCCGCGATGTCCATCGGGAGGGTGATGTTCTCCAGGGCCGTCAGGGTCGGCAGCAGGTTGAACGCCTGGAAGATGAAGCCGATCTTGTCCCGGCGCAGCTTGGTCAGCTGCTTGTCCTTCAGGGAGCCGAGCTCGGTGTCGCCGATGCGCACCGACCCGGAGGAGAAGGTGTCGAGACCGGCCACGCAGTGCATCAGGGTCGACTTGCCGGAGCCGGAGGGGCCCATGATCGCGGTGAACTCGGCCTGCCGGAAGTCGACGGAGACCCGGTCCAGGGCGACCACCTGGGTCTCACCCTGTCCGTAGACCTTCGACAGATCCGTGGCGCGCGCGGCCACGGTGGTGGCCCGGTCGGTGAGCGGTGCGGTGGTCACGGGATGGCACTCCTGTCGGACGGCGGTGTTCTTGGAAGGACTCGTTCCATCGTCCGGGTCCCACGCCGCCGTGTAGTCACCCGTTGTTCTGGTTCCGGGGGCCGTCTGCGGTCTGACCGCGAGGGGCGGTGTCATACCTGGGGATGACGAACACCCCTGAGAGGACCGCATGTCGGGGGGCCGAGCGGCCCAGGTGTGGGGGAACCGAGGGGTCCAGGTGTCAAGAACAGGTGGAGTGCCCTCGTTCGGGCGGTGAAATTCCGTCATTCCGCATGCGCCGCCGACGGTCGCACGCAAGGCTACTGGCAAGTGCGGATGGCGCGTTCCGTGTGCTGATGCACCCTCAGACGTCAATAAAATAAGACAACATCGGTCCGCCCTTCCGCTGTTCGGGGTACCCGTCCCGATAGTCTCGGAACCTCGATGCGGAGCCCATGGCCTGCCCGGATGGTGGAATGCAGACACGGCGAGCTTAAACCTCGCTGCCCCTTCGCGGGCGTGCCGGTTCGAGTCCGGCTCCGGGCACCTTCCGATCCCTGTGTGGTCCATTGAGAAGTTCGCGGCGTGCCCGTTGACAGCGGTCGCGTGCCGTCAGAGACTCACATCCGACAACGGTGAAGGAAATTTCACCTGACGAACGGATGGGAAGGGGTCGCCCGATGCGCACCACCGTCGGCATCATCGGAGCCGGCCCCGCCGGCCTCCTCCTGGCCCGGCTGCTCCACAACGCCGGCATCGACTCGGTCGTCCTGGAGAGCCGCGACCGCGCCTACGTCGAACAGCGGCAGCGCGCCGGGATCCTGGAGCAGGGCACCGCGGACGTGCTGCGCGCGGCCGGAGCCGGGCAGCGCATGGACCGCGAGGGGCTGCGCCACGACGGCATCGAACTGCGCTTCGACCGCAGACGTCACCGCGTCGACTTCCCCGCCCTCACCGGCGGACGCTCCGTGATGGTCTACGCCCAGACCGAGGTCTGCAAGGACCTCATCGCCCTCCAGCTCGCCGAGGGCGGCCCGCTGCTGTTCGAGGCGGAGGCGCTGGCCGTGGAGGACGCCGGCACCGACGCCCCGCGCGTCCGCTTCCGGCACGAGGGCCGCGAGGACGTCCTGGAGTGCGAGTACGTCGTCGGCTGCGACGGCTTCTGGGGCGTGGCCCGCAAGGCGATCCCGGCCGGACTCACCCAGGTCTTCGAACGCACGTACCCCTTCGGCTGGCTCGGCATCCTCGCCGACGTGCCGCCCTCGCACGACGAACTCGTCTACGCCCGCCACGACCGCGGCTTCGCCCTGCTCTCCATGCGCTCGCCGTCGGTCTCCCGTCTCTACCTCCAGGTGCCCGACGGCACCGACGCCGAGGCGTGGAGCGACGAGGAGATCTGGGACGAGCTGGAGCGCCGCTTCGAGACCGCCGACGACTGGCGCCTGGAGCGCGGCCCGATCACCCAGAAGTCGGTCACGCCCATGCGCTCCTACGTTCACGAGCCCATGCGCCACGGGCGCCTCTTCCTCGCCGGCGACGCGGCCCACATCGTGCCGCCCACCGGCGCGAAGGGGCTGAATCTCGCCGTCGGCGACGTCGTGACGTTCGCCCGGGCGCTGGCCCACCGGAACGAGACCGGCTCACCGGAGCTGCTCGACGCCTACTCGGAGACCTGCCTGCGCCGGATCTGGCAGGCCGAACGGTTCTCCTACGACATGACGACCCTCCTGCACCGCACCCCCGGCGCGACCGGCTTCGAGGACCGGCTCCAGCTCGCCCGGCTGGACCGGATCGCCTCCTCCCGCGCCGCCGAGACCGATCTGGCCGAGGGGTACACGGGCTTCCCGTTCGGGTGATGCCCCGGGTGACGTAAGGACGGCGTCAGCGGGTGATCTCCGTCCGGTTCCGGACGTGTCGCAGCTTGGTGATGAATGACCCCCTCCGATGAGGGGAATCACGAAGCCGCGTAGCGTGTTGCGCAGCACGACGAGGGAAAGATCCTCCCCAAGCACTAGGGTCATTCCTTTGCCTACCTATTACTCTTGAGCCAAGGCCACGAAGTGTTGGCCATGGAGGAGTGAAATGAGGAGCAGAAACCCGGTCTTCTCGCGACGGGGGTTCAGCCGCGACAACGGCTACGCGGGCTTCAACACCGCGCCGCAGGCCGGGGGTCCCGCTGTCGCCACCCAGGGCAACCCGTACGCGCAAGCGCCGACGGGCAACCCCTACGCGCAGAACCCGTACGCGCAGAACCCTTACGCCCAGCAGGACCTGCAGTACGGCGCGCCGCCGCAGGCCCCGGCCACCACCGGCCGGATGACCATCGACGACGTCGTCCTGCGCACGGCGAGCACGCTCGGTGTGCTCATCCTCACCGCGGCGCTCTCCTGGGCCCTGCTGCCGGTCGACGACGCCAACATCAGCCGTAGCTACGGCATCGGTATCGGCGCCGCGCTGATCGGCATGGTCCTGGCGTTCGTGCAGTCCTTCAAGCGCAAGGCCTCGCCCGCGCTGATCCTCACGTACGCCGCGTTCGAGGGTGTCTTCCTCGGCGTCGTGTCCAACATCGTCGACAACCGCATCGCGGACGGCGCGGCCATGCAGGCCGTGATCGGCACGATGGCGGTCTTCGCCGGTGTGCTGATCGCCTACAAGGCCGGCTGGATCCGAGTCAACCGCCGCTTCTACGGCTTCGTGATGGCGGCCGCGCTCGGCTTCATCCTGCTGATGATGGTGAACCTGCTGTTCGCGGTGTTCGGCGGCGGTGACGGCCTCGGCTTCCGCAGCGGTGCCCTCGGTGTGATCTTCGGCATCGTCGGGATCATCCTCGGCGCCTGCTTCCTCGCCCTGGACTTCAAGCAGGTCGAGGACGGCGTCGCCTACGGCGCCCCGCGCGAGGAGGCGTGGCTCGCGGCCTTCGGCCTGACGCTGACGCTGGTGTGGATCTACCTGGAGTTCCTGAGGCTCATCTCGATCCTCAACAGCAACGACTAGTCTCCGACGCGTCGTGCGCGAAGGGCCCCGGCTTCGGCCGGGGCCCTTCGTCGTGGTGCGCGCCTAGAGCAGTTTGCGCGCGGCCCTCCTCAGGTCGTACTCATGGACGATCGCCTTGGCGTGGCCGTAGGCCAGGTTGTGTTCGTGCCGGAGCCAGCTGACCTTTTCCTCGAAGCGGAAGAGTGCCGGGCCTTCTTCGACGGTGCGAAGCCAGTCGGAGATCTCACGACCGGTGCAGTGGGGGATGCGGGCGAGCATGTTGCGATGGGTCTCTTCGGAGAAGACTTGGGACATCGGCGCCTCCGGACGCTGGGATGTAAGCCGGTCCTTCAGGTCACCGTGCCTGAGTGTTCGCCCGTTGGCAACAGTCCCGGTGCGACGCGTACGCTCGCGGCGTGGTTGATACGACGCCTCTGACCCGTGCGGTGGAGCACTTCGCCGATCGTTTGAGGGCTGCGCCCCAGAGCCGGTTGCAGCGGGGCGCTGCCGCTGAGGCTCTCGGGCTCGCCCGGGAGTTGGCCCGGAGGGCGCAGGTGCTGGAGGGCATGGAGCCGCGGGAGATGCCGGATGCGGGGATGTTTGCAGCGGCAGATCAGATCACCGTGGCTGTGCACGATCTGGCCGTTGAGCTTCGTAGCGATGCCGACGTCGATGAAGCGGTGCGGTTGGTTGAGGAGGCGCAGAAGCGGGCGGGCGTCTGACGTTCGTTCGCGGGTGCGGGTGCTCTTGGGTTGCTCGCGCAGTTCCCCGCGCCCCCTAGAGGGACGCGATGACCCTGTCGGCCAGGATGTAGACGTTCTCCTCGCCGCACTCGAACGTCAGGGTGTAGGCGCCCGAGATGCCGGAGCCGCCCAGGAGGATCGGGGTCTGGCCCGCGCGCAGAGCCTCGGCCAGGCGCTCCGCCGTCTCCCGGTGGCCCGGGGTCATGCACAGGGTCGTGCCGTCGGCGAAGACGTACACGTCGAGGGTGCCCAGCGGGCCCGGGCGGACGTCCGTCAGTTCCACACGCGAGGCGGCCAGCTCCTCCAGCGTGGCGACCGTGCGCTCGTGGTCGTTCACCACCGGCGACTGCGTCGGCACGAAGTCCGGGTGGGAGGGGTGGCGGCGGCGGGCCGCGGCCAGTTCCGGGGACTCGGCGGCCGGCTCCTCGGTGTCCGCGCCGGGCTCGGACACCGGCTCCAGGCCCGCGAAATCGGTCTGACGGGGCAGGAACAGGTCGGTGTCGGGCAGACCCAGCAGGGGCGGCGCGTCGGAGGCGTCACGGGCCTCCTGGGCGGCCCAGAACGCCCGTGCCTCGGCGAGCTCCCGCTCGCGTTCCTCCGCGAGCGCCGCCGCCACGGCGGCCCGTATCTCGTCGGTGTCGGCGGACGTGCGGGCGGCGGGCAGCAGTGCACGGGTGGTGGCGGCGCGGTTCTCGGCCAGCGCGGTGTGCAGGGCCGCGACCTGTCGGCGCAGCTGCAGGACGGTGCGCAGGACGGCGACACCCACGGCGCCCGTGGCGGCCGTGGTGACCAGCAACGCGATCGGCATGGCGCTCACTGACGTACTCCCGGTTCAAAGTCGACCCCCGACTTCCTACATCAGCTTGAAGGGCGGACTAACCAGCTGTCAGTGCGTAACGTCACGAAACGGACAGGGCTCAGGTGCCGGGGGAGGGGGTGGGGCTGCTGTGACCTGGGCTTCTCTGCGCGCAGAGGGAGATAGGTCACATCCTGGGGGAGATTGGATCACAAAACAGCCCAGAACCCCGGGGTTTCCGGGGTTCCGGGCCAAGACCTCACGGTCGGTGCTATAGCGGCTACGGTCGGACGCTCAGCTGAGGCGCTCGATGACCATGGCCATGCCCTGGCCGCCGCCGACGCACATCGTCTCCAGGCCGAACTGCTTGTCGTGGAACTGGAGGGAGTTGATGAGCGTGGTGGTGATGCGGGCGCCGGTCATGCCGAAGGGGTGGCCGACGGCGATGGCGCCGCCGTTGACGTTCAGCTTCTCCAGCGGGATGCCCAGGTCGCGGTAGGAGGGGATCACCTGGGCGGCGAACGCCTCGTTGATCTCGACCAGGTCGATGTCGTCGATGGTCAGCCCCGCCCGCTTCAGGGCCTGGTTGCTCGCCTCGACCGGGCCGAGGCCCATGATCTCGGGCGAGAGGCCGGAGACGCCGGTCGACACGATGCGGGCGAGCGGGGTGAGGCCCAGCTCGCGGGCCTTGGTGTCGGACATGATCACCAGCGCGGCGGCGCCGTCGTTCAGCGGGCAGCAGTTGCCGGCCGTGACCAGGCCGTCGGGGCGGAAGACCGGCTTGAGGCCCTGGACGCCCTCCAGGGTGACGCCGGCGCGGGGGCCGTCGTCCTTGGCGACGACCGTGCCGTCGGGGAGGGTCACCGGGGTGATCTCGCGCTCCCAGAAGCCGTTCTTGATGGCCTCCTCGGCGAGGTTCTGCGAGCGGACGCCGAACTCGTCCATGTCCTGGCGGGTGACGCCCTTGGCGCGGGCCAGGTTCTCGGCGGTCTGGCCCATCGCGATGTACGGGTCGGGCAGCAGGCCGTCCTCGCGCGGGTCGTGCCAGGTGGAGCCCTCGGACTGGGCGGTCGCGACCGTGCGGGCCTCGGCGTCGGCGAAGAGCGGGTTGTGCGTGCCGGGCATGTCCGAGCTGCCGTTGGCGTACCGGGAGACCATCTCGACGCCGGCCGAGATGAAGACGTCGCCCTCGCCCGCCTTGATGGCGTGCAGGGCCATGCGGGAGGTCTGCAGGGAGGAGGAGCAGTACCGGGTGATGGTGCAGCCCGGCAGGTGGTCCATCCCCATCTGTACGGCGACGATGCGGCCGAGGTTGTGGCCCTGCTCGCCGCCGGGCAGGCCGCAGCCGAGCATCAGGTCGTCGATGTCCTTCGGGTCCAGCTCGGGGACCTTGGCCAGGGCGGCCTGGACGATCGTGGCGGTCAGGTCGTCCGGGCGGAGGTCCTTCAGGGAGCCCTTGACGGCGCGGCCGATGGGGGAGCGGGCGGCTGAGACGATCACGGCTTCGGGCATCACGGCTCCATTGACGTACCGGGTGGTCTGGCTGGGCTGTCTGGGAAGTTACCCGTACGTATGGTCTCGGTCACGGGTGTGGCGGTGTGACCCTGACCGCAGTTTTCTAAGCGCTTGCTTTTCCGGCCTCCCCGGAATTCCGTCAGCTCGACGGTGTTGCGGGGGTCGGCTCCTGCTCGGGTACCCGCCGGCGCCGCCGGCGCTTCAGCAGCGCCCACGGTCCCCTCGGGCCGCTCGGCATGGCGGCCGTGACCTCCGTACCCGCCTCCGACGCGGCCTCCGCCGCCGCCCGGGCCACCGGCAGGAAGCCCTCGCGGCGGGAGGCGTCCGGGCGCTCCTCCTCGGCCGGCCACAGGCCGAGGGAGGCGCAGACGGTCGGCAGGACCGCCATCGCCGCCGTCGCGTAGCCCTCGGCCGAGGGGTGGTAGCTGTCCGGGCCGAACAGCTCGCGCGGGTTCGCGGCGAACTCGGGACCGAGCAGGTCGCCCAGCGACACGGTGCGGCCGCCCTGTTCGACGACTCCGATCGTCTGGGCGGCCGCCAGCTGGCGGGAGGCCCGTCGGGCCAGCCAGCGCAAGGGCTGCTGGACCGGCTCGATGGTGCCCAGGTCGGGGCAGGTGCCGACCACGACCTCGGCGCCGGCGGTGCGCAGCCGCCGTACCGCCGCGGCCAGGTGGCGGACCGAGCGGGTCGGGGGCATGCGGTGGGTGACGTCGTTCGCGCCGACCATGATCACGCAGATGTCCGGCGCCTCGGGGTCGGCCAGCACCAGGGCCACCTGGCGGTCCAGGTCGTCCGAGCGGGCCCCGGGTGTCGCCACCGTGCGCAGCTCCACCGGGCGTTCCGCCAGGGCCGCGAGTCCCGAGGCCAGCAGCGCGCCCGGGGTCTGCCCGGCCCGGTGCACGCCCTGGCCGGCGGCCGTGGAGTCGCCCAGCATCGTCAGCCGCAGCGGTGCCTCGGTGGGGACGGTGTACGTACGGCCGTACAGCCCGTCAGCGTTCGGCACGTGCGGTGACGTGCCGTTGCCCACCCGGCGCCGCGCCAGCTGCACCTCCGCCAGCACCAGCCCCACGGCGGCAGCCCCGGCCAGCCCGACCCCGCCACCGCCGTACGCCGCGCCCGCAGCGATCCGCCGGGCCACCCGTGCCCTCGACATGCTCGTCATGCGTCGCGCCACCTCCTCGAACCCGTACACCCAGTGCTTGCCCCGTACGGACCGTCGCCCAATCTCAACAGCGAGTGAACGACCGTCACGGATGACCGGCAGGCCATAGGCTGGCGGCACCAATCAACGACCACTTCTGCGGCAACCGGAGACAACGGTGCAGTTCCACGACTCGATGATCAGTCTCGTCGGCAACACCCCGCTGGTGAGGCTCAACAGCGTGACCAAGGGCATCAGGGCGACCGTCCTGGCCAAGGTGGAGTACTTCAACCCCGGCGGTTCCGTGAAGGACCGCATCGCCCTGCGCATGATCGAGGCGGCCGAGGAGAGCGGCGCGCTCAAGCCTGGTGGCACGATCGTCGAGCCGACCAGCGGGAACACCGGCGTCGGTCTCGCCATCGTGGCGCAGCAGAAGGGGTACAAGTGCATCTTCGTGTGCCCCGACAAGGTCAGCACCGACAAGATCAACGTGCTGCGCGCGTACGGCGCCGAGGTCGTCGTCTGCCCGACCGCCGTGGACCCCGAGCACCCGGACTCCTACTACAACGTCTCCGACCGGCTGGTCCGTGAGACGCCCGGCGCCTGGAAGCCCGACCAGTACTCCAACCCGAACAACCCCCTCTCCCACTACCACTCCACCGGCCCCGAGCTGTGGGAGCAGACGGAGGGGAAGATCACCCACTTCGTGACGGGCGTGGGCACCGGCGGGACCATCTCCGGCACCGGGCGCTACCTCAAGGAGGTCAGTGACGGCAGGGTGAAGGTGATCGGCGCCGACCCCGAGGGGTCCGTCTACTCCGGCGGGTCCGGGCGGCCGTACCTCGTCGAGGGCGTCGGTGAGGACTTCTGGCCCACCGCCTACGACCGCACCGTCGCGGACGAGATCGTCGCCGTGTCCGACAAGGACTCCTTCCAGATGACCCGCCGCCTGGCCAAGGAGGAGGGCCTGCTGGTCGGCGGCTCCTGCGGCATGGCGGTCGTCGCCGCGCTGGAGGTCGCCGAGCGGCTCGGCCCCGACGACGTCGTCGTGGTCCTGCTGCCGGACAGCGGCCGCGGCTACCTCAGCAAGATCTTCAACGACGAGTGGATGGCCGACTACGGCTTCCTGGAGGACGCCGGCCCCAGCGCCCGCGTCGCCGACGTCCTGAACGACAAGGAGGGCGACCGCATGCCCTCCCTCGTCCACATGCACCCGGACGAGACCGTCGGCCAGGCCATCGACGTGCTGCGCGAGTACGGCGTCTCGCAGATGCCGGTCGTCAAGCCGGGCGCCGGCCACCCCGACGTGATGGCCGCGGAGGTCGTCGGCTCGGTCGTGGAACGCGAACTGCTGGACGCGCTGTTCAGCAAGAGCGCCTCGCTCGACGACCCGCTGGAGAAGCACATGTCCGGCCCGCTGCCCCAGGTCGGCTCCGGCGAGCCCGTCGCCGACCTGATGGCCGTCCTCGGCAAGGCGGACGCGGCGATCGTCCTCGTCGAGGGCAAGCCGACCGGTGTGGTCAGCCGGCAGGACCTGCTGTCCTTCCTCGCCCGGTCCGCGAAGTGACGGTCCGCGAAGTGACGGTGAACGCCTGGTGAACCACCCGTTGACGGGGTGCACTTGCCGTTCGTCCGTGATCTTCGTGGACTTCGCGGAAGTGGTACGAGCGCGTCACGTTCGCGCAGCACCCGCTTAACACGAGTCCTGCACATTGGTGGGTGTCGGCAGGGCGGGAGCGGCTCCCCGCCCCGGCCGGCGCCGTTGGCGTCAAGGACCTCCGGAGCGGCTCCCGGACCTCCACCGACGTCACAGACGCGGGGGCCCGGCCTGACCAGGCCCGCGTCTTACGCGGGGACCGCCGTCGTCCCGCCCCCCGGTCACGGGGGTGCGGCGGTCCCCGCGCTTATCTTTGTGCGGGGGCAGCCGGCTCCGGTTTCTTGCGCGGGCGTCAGCCGGGCTGTTTCCTTCGGGCGTCGGCCGGGCCGTTTCCCTCGCGGGCGTCAGCCGGCCCGGCTCGTCACCCAACTCCCCAGCAGCGCGAGCCGCTCCGCCGTCTCCGAGCCCGGCTCCGGCGTGTACGCCACGATCGTCTGGTTCGGGGCGCCCGGGATCGTGAGCGTCTCGTACGGGAGGGTCAGCAGGCCCGCGACCGGGTGCCGGATCTGCTTCACCCCGTGGTCGCAGGGCTTGACCAGGTGGTCGGCCCACAGACGGCGGAAGTCGTCGCTGGCGCGGGAGAGTTCACCGACGAGCCGGCCCATCGCGGCGTCGTCCGGGTGGTGGCCCGCCTGCAGACGGAGGTGGGCGACCGTCTGGGAGGCGATCGCCGCCCAGTCCGGGTAGACGTCGCGGGCGGTGGGGTCGAGGAAGACATGGCGGGGCATGTTGCGCTCGCCGGGGGCCTTGTCGCCGAAGCCGACCACGGCGTCACCGAGGGCGTTCCACGCGAGGACGTCCATGCGGTGGTCCAGCACGTACGCCGGGTTGCGGTCCAAGCCGTCCAGGATCAGCTGGACACCCGGGCGCACCCGGGACGGGGCCGCCGCCTCCCGGTTCGCGGATTCCCGGGCCGCGGCCCGGCCGCCCTCGGACCGCCGGCGGGGCCGGGCGACCGCCCGCAGATACTCGTGCTCCGCCTCGTCCAGCCGCAGTACCCGCGCGATCGCGTCCAGCACGGCGTCCGACACTCCCCCAGACTTCGTCCGGGAGGTGCCCCCAGATCCCCGGCCCTGCTCAAGGCGGATGTAGTAGTCGACGCTCACCCCCGCCAGCTGCGCCACCTCCTCACGACGCAGCCCTGGGACCCGGCGGCGGCCGTACGAGGCCAGCCCCACCTCCTCCGGCCGGATACGGGCGCGGCGCGAGCGCAGGAAGTCTCCCAGTTCTCCGTCCATGGGTCCGAGCCTAGGCGGCCCGGTGCCCGCGAACCTGGTACTGCCAGACCCAGGAAGAACGCCGCCCTGGGTAAGGCCGCCGAGAGAGCCGAGGGTGGTGGACGAGGCCGGGGAGACGCCCCGGCCACCAGCGAGGGGACACCCCATGCCGTACGAGAACCTGACCGGCCGTACCGCCGTCGTCACCGGAGCCGCCAGCGGGATCGGCGAGGCCGTCGCCGTGCTGCTGGCAGCGGAGGGCGCACGGGTGGCGCTGCTGGCCCGCCGTGAGGAACGGCTCGCGGCGATCGCCGGGAAGATCCACGCCGACGGCGGGCAGGCCCTGGCCGTCGCCGCGGACGTCACCGACGAGACGTCCGTGACCGACGCCGCCGACCGGATCCGTGCCGAGTACGGGACGGTCGACCTGGTCGTGAACGCCGCCGGCGTCATGCTGCCGCACCCCGTCGACGCCCGGCGCACCGACGAGTGGCAGCGGATGCTCGACACCAACGTCACCGGCGTGCTGCGGATGATCGGCGCCTTCACCGCCGACCTGGTGGGCGCCGCCGCGGACGGCCGTAGCGCCGACATCGTGAACATCTCGTCCATCGCCGCGCACGTCAGCTTCCCGAACTACGCGGTGTACGGCGCGACCAAGGCCGCCGTCACCTATCTGTCGGAGTCCCTGCGCGGCGAGTTCGGGCCGCGGGACGTCCGGGTCACCAACATCGAGCCCGGGTTCGTCGAGAGCGAGCTGCGCACGCACATCGCCGACGCGGAACTCTCCCGGCAGGTGGAGGGCCTGCTGGACGAGGTGGGCGCGCTGTCCGCCGAGGAGCTCGCCGACCTGGTCGCCTACGTGACGAGCCGCCCGCGCCGGGTCAACCTGCGGCAGATCGTCGCGCTGCCGACCCGGCAGGTCTGAACGGGCGTGCGCCCCCTCAGTCCTCCCAGCCGCTGTCCTGGGAGGACTTGCGGCGGCCGCCGAACAGGCCCGGGTTGGTACGGGCGGCCTGCACGACGTTGACGCCGACGATGCCCGCCCAGGCGGCGAGCAGACCGGGCAGATGGGCCACGCCCCCGCCGATCGCGGACAGCGGCACCGCGAGGACCAGGGAGACGATCCCGAAGCCGAAGCGCTCGCCCCAGGAGTCCGTGGCCCGCGGCGACCGGGAGTCCCGGGCCGTCTGCATCTGCTGCTCGGCGAGCTGCCGGCGCACCCGGCGCTCCACCGCGCCGTCGATCCGCTGGTCGACCTTCTCCAGGAACGAGTCGACCAGCGCGGACTCGTACTCCTCGCCCAGCTCCCTGCGCGCGTGCAGGGTGGCGTCGAGTTCCTTCTTCAGGTCGGTGTCCCGCGCGTCCATTCCGGTCATGGCACTCACGGTAGAAAGCCGGGGCGTCGACCGCACTGGGGTTAGCCCCCCTGTCCGGGCTGGGGTTTCCGGACGTGGGGCAGGGCCGGCCGTTCGGTTCCGCTTGCCGGTCTGCATATGCTCATGCAGAATCCTCAGCTACTGAATAGGCGAGGGGGAGCACGTCATGAGCGTGACCGACAGCCCTGCCGCGCGGTTGCAGGCGCTCTTCGAGGGGCACCGGCTGACGCCGACCCAGCGGCGCATCGCGCACAGCATGGTGCGGCGCGCCGCCGACGTGCCGTTCCTGTCGAGCGTGGAGCTCGCCGAGCTGGCCGGGGTCAGCCAGCCGTCCGTGACCCGCTTCGCCGTCGCCCTCGGCTTCGACGGCTACCCGGCCCTGCGCCGCCACCTGCGCGAGGTCGCCCCCGCCGAATCCGCCGCGGACGCCGGGTCCTACAACGAGTACCAGCAGGCCGTCGAGGCCGAGATCGAGAACCTGCGGCACCTGGCGGAGGCCCTGGCCGACCCCCGGCCCGTGCAGCGCGCGGGGCGCCTCCTCGCCGCCTCCCGGCCGCTCCCCGTCCTCGGACTGCGGGCGGCGGCCGCCCAGGCGCACGGCTTCGCCTACTTCGCCGCCAAGGTCCACCCCGACGTGCGGCTCCTGGGCGAGGGCGGCACGATGCTCCACGACCGCATCGACGCCGCCGTCCGGGCCGGTGCGACCGCACTGCTGTCCTTCGCGCTGCCCAGGCACCCCCGCGAGGTCGTCGACACCCTCGACTACGCCAGACAGGCCGGGCTGACCGTCGTCACGGTCGCCGACTCCGCCTTCGCACCGGTGGCCAAGGTGTCCGATCTGCTGCTCCCCGCCGCCGTCGGCACCGGCCTCGCCTTCGACACGGCCTGCGCCCCCATGCTGCTCGGCCGGGTCCTGCTGGAGGCGATGTGCGACGACCTGCCCGATGCCCAGTCCCGCCTGGAGGAGTTCGACGTGAAGGCGGCGGCCCGGGGGCTGTTCGTCGACTGAAACGGCCAGGGCACCGCATTCTCAGACTCGTCTCACGTTGTGTCGCTAACGTGTTTCTCCTGTGACAACCTTCAGGCGCTTCGCACACCGGACGGAGGCTGAACGTGACGCGCGGAGGACAGGGACTGGCTCGGGTGGCCGTCGTCGTACGGGCGGGGGCCGCCCCGCTGTGGTGGCTGGGTGTGTTCGCGGCGGGCATCGGCCTGCTGCCCCCGGGGCTGACGGGCCGCCGCATCGGCGTCCTGGCCGGGGCGGCACTGTTCGTCCTGGCGACGGCCGTGGTGGCGTACGGACGCCGCAGGCGCTACGTCGCCCTGGCCGCCTCCGCGGCCCGCGCCGGCAAGCACGACGTGCTCCAGGACCGCGCGGTCACGACCCGCAACTGGCGCCGCGCCCACCGCTGGTGGCTCCTCCTCGCCTTCCTCGCCGCCCTGGGCAGTGCCTTCGCCGTACCCGCCGCGGCGGGTCTGCTCCTGGCCGGCTGCGGCGCGGGCCTGTGGCTGAAGGCGGCGTGGCTCGGCCGCCGCGAGCGCGCGGACGAGGCGCTGCTGTGGGTACGGGTGGACTGGCTGCGCCAGGGCGCGGGCGGCGCGGCGGGCAAGCGGGTCAAGGCGTACCGCAGCACGGGCATCGCGGCCGGTGACGCTGCACCGGGCGGGTCGAGGAGGAAAACGCCGGCGCTTGTGTGATCGGGCAGGGGGAAACCCACCCAGGGGCGCGGGGAACTGCGCGACCAGCCACGATGAGTCCGCAGCCGGGCGCTACGAGAACCCCCACGGCGCCCGGTCCCCCAGCAGCGCAGCGACATGCGCCCCTCCGGACTCGGCCACCACCTCCTCGACCGTCTGCGCCCGGCGCACCACCGCGAAGGCGACACCGCCCTCCCGGCCCGGGCCGAACCCGTAGACCCCGGGCCGGACAAGCGAGTTGTACGCGTAGTGGTGCGCGAAGTAGTACGCCCCCGTGTCCAGCGCCGCCGCGAAGTCCCCCTGCTCCAGCAACGGCAGCGCACACCCTTCGGCCAGCAGGTCGCCCGAGAAGCACGCCGGTCCGGCCACGTCCTGCACCACCGCCGGGCCCTCCTTCGGGCGCCCCTTGGCGTCGTACCCGGCGATCCTCAGCGGCCAGGCCTCTGGCGCGTACACCGTCCGCGTCGCGACCTGCACGCCCGCGTGGGTGACCGCCACCGGCCGGCCGCCCGCGCTCTTGGCGTATTCGACCCGCGCCACGACCGTCCCGTGCTTCGCCAGCAGTGACCGCCCGAACTCGGTCACCAGTCCGTACCGCCCGTCGAACAGCCCGGGCACCTCCTCGGCCAGCGTCCGCGCGTACTGCGCGTACGTCGGCGTCGTCGCGTCCGACGCGAAGTTCACCGGCAGCCCGCCGCCGATGTCGAGCGTGTCGATCTGCCGCCGCCCGGCCCGCCGGTTGATCTCCTCCGCCAGTTCGTACGTCTCCGCCACGCCCCGCGCCATCAGCGACAGCGGAACCCCCTGGGACCCGGTGTGCGCGTGCAGCCGGGTCAGCCACGGCCGGTCCAGATACGCCCGCACGACCCACTCCCGGGCACCCTCGTCGCGCAGTGCCACCCCGAACTTCGATGTCGCCGTGGCCGTGGACGTCGCCTCGATGGAACCCCCGCCGATCTGCGGATTCACCCGTATCCCGAGCGGGGAGCGGCTGCTGCCGGACCTCATCAGGCCGTCGATGCGCTCCAGCTCCTGCGGATTGTCCGCGTTGACGGCGACGCCCAGCGCCAGCGCCTCGCGCAGCTCACCGGGCGTCTTGGCGGGCGAGTCCAGCACCGTCATCTCCGGGCCCAGTCCCGCCGCCCGTGCCAGCGCCAGCTCGCCCGGGCTCGCCACCTCCGCGCCGACGCCCTCCTCGCGCAGCAGCCGCAGCACCGGCACCAGCGGGGTCGCCTTCACCGCGAAGGCGTGCAGCACGGGCGTACCCGGCGCGACGACCGCGTCGAACGCGGCCCGCAGCTCCGCCGCCGACTCCCGGATGCCGGTGACGTCCAGCAGCCCGACGATGGGGCTGTCGGGCCCGAGCAGTCCCTGCTCCACGGCGGCGCGCACCGCCTCGTCCCGCCGGGCCGCCCGCCTGCCGCCGGAGTCGCCCGCCCGGCCGTCGTCACCCCTGCCGTCCCGCACCGCCCTGGCGTCCGCTCCGGCCGTCTCGGATCCCTCGATGTCTGCGCCCATGCATCCAGCCAAACATCCACGGCACCGCCGCGCCGACCCCCACACGTATTGACTAGCTCTATTCAGGCGGTCAGGATGTGAATAACCGCAGCAACAATGTCCGCAGCAACACCCGCCGGGAGCACCACGCACCCACCCAGGAGGCAGACCATGTCAGGACCCCGACCCGTCCGAGCGCCGCGCGGTACGGAACCGAGCGCCCTGGGATGGCAGCAGGAGGCCGCCCTGCGGATGCTCCAGAACAACCTCGACCCGGAGGTCGCCGAGCACCCCGACAAGCTCGTCGTCTACGGCGGCACCGGCAAGGCGGCCCGCGACTGGCGCTCCTTCGACGCGATGGTGCGGACGCTCAAGGGGCTGAAGCAGGACGAGACCATGCTGGTCCAGTCCGGCCGGCCCGTCGGCGTCATGCAGACCCACGAGTGGGCCCCGCGCGTCCTCATCGCCAACTCCAACCTCGTCGGCGACTGGGCGAACTGGGAGGAGTTCCGCCGCCTGGAGGCCCTCGGCCTGACCATGTACGGCCAGATGACGGCCGGTTCCTGGATCTACATCGGCACCCAGGGCATCCTCCAGGGCACCTACGAGACCTTCTCCGCCGTCGCCGCGAAGAAGTTCGGCGGCAGCCTCGCCGGAACGATCACGCTGACCGCCGGCCTCGGCGGGATGGGCGGTGCCCAGCCGCTCGCCGTGACGATGAACGACGGTGTGGCGATCTGCATCGACTGCGACCCGCGCGCCATCGAGCGGCGCATCGAGCACCGGTACCTGGACGTCAAGGCCGACTCCCTGGACCACGCGCTGCGGCTCGCCGTGGAGGCCCGTGACGCCCGCCGCCCGCTGTCCATCGGCGTTCTCGGCAACGCCGCCGAGCTGGTGCCGCAACTGCTCGCCATGGGCGCCCCGATCGACATCGTCACCGACCAGACCTCCGCCCACGACCCGCTGGCCTACCTGCCCCTCGGCACCGCCTTCGAGGACATGGCCGACGCCGCCGCCAAGGACCCGGCCGGCTTCACCACCCGGGCCCGCGAGTCCATGGCCCGGCACGTCGAAGCCATGGTCGGCTTCATGGACGCCGGCGCGGAGGTCTTCGACTACGGCAACTCCATCCGCGGCGAGGCGCAACTGGCCGGATACGACCGGGCCTTCGCCTTCCCCGGCTTCGTCCCCGCCTACATCCGCCCGCTGTTCTGCGAAGGCAAGGGCCCCTTCCGCTGGGCCGCCCTGTCCGGCGAGGCCTCCGACATCGCCAAGACCGACAAGGCGATCCTCGACCTCTTCCCGGAGAACGAGTCCCTGGCCCGCTGGATCCGCATGGCCGGGGAACGGGTCCACTTCCAGGGCCTGCCCGCCCGTATCTGCTGGCTCGGCTACGGCGAGCGGGACAAGGCCGGTGAGCGGTTCAACGACATGGTCGCGAGCGGGGAGCTGGCCGCGCCGGTCGTCATCGGCCGCGACCACCTCGACTGCGGCTCCGTCGCGTCCCCCTACCGGGAGACCGAGGCCATGCTCGACGGGTCCGACGCGATCGCCGACTGGCCGCTGCTGAACGCGATGGTGAACGTGGCGTCCGGGGCGTCCTGGGTGTCCCTGCACCACGGGGGCGGTGTCGGTATGGGGCGGTCGATCCACGCGGGCCAGGTGACGGTGGCCGACGGCACGAGGCTGGCCGGCGAGAAGATCCGGCGGGTGCTGACGAACGACCCGGGCATGGGAGTCATCCGGCATGTGGATGCCGGGTACGACATCGCGGAGACGGTGGCCCAGGAGAAGGGCGTCCGGGTGCCGATGCGTGAGGGTGACGAGGCGTGACCGAACCGAGCGGCACCGATCCGGTGGCGGCTGGTGCATCGTCGCCGTCCGCGGGTCCGGCCGTGCCCACCCTCCCCCAAGCTCTCGGCTCCGCTCGAGCAGGGGGGACCCCCATCGCCCCGCGGAACGACTGCCCACAGCCTGTACCGCCTGGCGGCTCCTCCTTCCACCAGATGTGGCGGGACCTGCTGCCCCTCGGCCGCCACCCCGCCTCCAACGGCTACCGCCGATTCGCCTGGACCGGTGTCGATCGTGACTGCCGGGCCTGGTTCGAAACCCAGGCACGGACGCGCGCCCTCGCCTACGAGGTCGACCGGAACGGGAACCAGTGGGCCTGGCTCGGTGACCCCGCCGCCGGGGACGCCGTCGTCACCGGGTCGCATCTGGACTCCGTGCCGGACGGCGGAGCCTTCGACGGCCCTCTCGGAGTGGTGTCCGCCTTCGCCGCGCTGGACGAACTGCGCGGCCGGGACGCGCGGTTCACCAGGCCCCTCGGCATCGTGAACTTCGGTGACGAGGAAGGCGCCCGGTTCGGGCTCGCCTGTGTCGGGTCCCGGCTCACCGCCGGGCAGCTCACCCGCGAGCAGGCGCACCGGCTCACCGACGGCGAGGGCGTGACGCTGCCGCGCGCCATGGAGGCCGCCGGACACGACCCCGACGCCATCGGGCCGGACCCCGAGCGGCTCGCCCGCATCGGCGCCTTCGTCGAACTGCACGTCGAGCAGGGCCGGGCCCTCGACCTGTCCGGCGACCGGGTCGGCATCGCGAGCGCGATCTGGCCGCACGGCCGGTGGCGGTTCGACTTCCGGGGCGAGGCCAACCACGCCGGCACCACCCGGCTCCCCGACCGGCGCGACCCCATGCTGTCCTACGCCGAGACCGTCCTCGCCGCCCGCCGCGAGGCCGAACTCGCCGGTGCCGTCGCCACCTTCGGGAAGATCGCCGTGGAGCCGAACGGCGTCAACGCCATCCCCTCCCTGGTGCGCGGCTGGCTCGACTCGCGCGCCGCCGACCAGGAGAGCCTGGACGCCGTGGTGGCCGGCGTCGAGAAGGCGGCCGGGGAGTACGCCGCCGCCCACGGTGTCGATCTCGCCGTCGTACGCGAGTCGTTCACCCCCGTCGTCGAGTTCGACCACGCCTTGCGCGACGAACTCGCCCGCATCCTCGGCAAGGACACCGGCCTCACCGTCCCCGTCCTCGGCACCGGCGCGGGACACGACGCCGGGATCCTGTCCGGGAGCATCCCGACCGCCATGCTGTTCGTGCGCAACCCCACCGGCGTCTCGCACTCACCGGCCGAGTCCGCCACCGAGGACGACTGCGTGGCCGGGGTGCTCGCACTCGCCGACGTACTGGAAGGACTGGCGTGCAGGTGACCACAGCAGCCACGCGCACGTACTGGCTGGAGCACGCCTGGCTCGGCACACTCCCCCAAGCTCTCGGCTCCGCTCGAGCAGGGGGGACCCCCATCGAGCCGGGCGTGGCCCTGGACGTCCGGGACGGCCGCATCGCCGCCGTCCGCCCGGGCACCCCCGCCCCGCCCCCCGGCGCCGAGGCCCTGCGCGGCCTCACCCTCCCCGGCCTCGCCAACGCCCACAGCCACGCCTTCCACCGCGCCCTGCGCGGCACCGTCCAGGTCGGCTCCGGCACCTTCTGGACCTGGCGCGAGGTCATGTACGCCACGGCCGCCCGGCTCACCCCGGACACCTACCGCGCCCTCGCCCGCGCCGTGTACGCCGAGATGGCCCTGGCCGGCATCACGGCCGTCGGCGAGTTCCACTACGTCCACCACGCCCCCGGCGGCACCCCCTACGCCGACCCCAACGCGATGGGCGAGGCCCTCATCGCGGCCGCCGCCGAAGCCGGGATCCGCATCACCCTCCTCGACACCGCCTACCTCTCCTCCGGCTTCGGACAGCCGCCCACCGCCCCTCAGCTCCGCTTCTCCGACGGCACGGCGGACGCCTGGGCCGAACGCTGTTCAGTTCTCAAGGAACGAGATCACGCGCGGATCGGAGCGGCGATCCACTCCGTACGGGCCGTGCCCGCCGACCAGCTGGCGACCGTCGCGCGGTGGGCCGAGGAGCGGCGGGCCCCGCTCCATGTGCACCTGTCGGAGCAGACGGCGGAGAACGACGCCTGCCGGGAGGCCCACGGCTGCACACCCACCCGGCTGCTCGCCGACCACGGCGTGCTCGGCCCGCGCACCACCGGCGTCCACAACACCCACCTGACCGCCGAGGACATCTCCCTCATCGGCGGCAGCGGCACCGGCACCTGCATGTGCCCGACGACCGAGCGCGATCTCGCCGACGGCATCGGGCCCGCCGTCGCCCTTCAGCAGGCGGGCTCGCCGCTCTCCCTCGGCTCCGACAGCCACGCCGTCATCGACCCGTTCGAAGAGGCGCGCGCCATGGAGCTGAACGAGCGCCTGCGCACCCGTACCCGAGGCCACTGGACGGCGGCAGCCCTCCTGCGGGCCGCCTCGGCGGACGGGCACGCGGCCCTCGGCTGGGAGGACGCGGGTGCCCTGGAGCCCGGCGCGCTCGCCGACTTCACGACGATCGCCCTCGACTCGGTCAGGACGGCAGGGCCGCTTCCGCGGCTCGGGGCCGAGACGGCCGTATTCGCCGCGTCGGCAGCAGACGTGTCGCATACGGTCGTGGGAGGCCGGCACGTCGTACGGGACGGGGTCCACTCGCTCGTACCGGACGTGCCGCAAGCCCTCGCGGACGCCGTCCAAGCCCTGCGCGGATGACCCCGGGCCGCTCCTGCGAGCGGTCGGTCCCCGACCCCGACCCCACCGCCGACCAGGCCACCAAGGACGCCATGAGCAACGCGACGACCGTCAGCCCCGCCCACTCCGCGAGCACTGCAAGCACGCTCATCACCAACATCGCCGCCCTGGTCACCAACGACCCCTCCCTCGGTGACAATTCCCCCCTCGGACTGATCCAGGACGCGGCCGTCGTCATCGAAGGCGACCGCATCGCGTGGACCGGTGATCAAAGCAAAGCACCCGCCACTGACAATCGGGTCGACGCGGGCGGCCGGGCCGTCCTCCCCGGCTTCGTCGACTCCCACTCCCACCTGGTCTTCGCGGGTGACCGGACTCAGGAGTTCAACGCCCGGATGTCGGGGCGGCCGTACAGCGCGGGCGGCATCCGCACGACCGTCGCGGCCACCCGCGCCGCGACGGACGAGGAACTCGAAGCCAACGTCACCCGTTACCTCGCCGAGGCCCTCCGCCAGGGCACCACCACCTTCGAGACGAAGTCCGGCTACGGCCTCACGACGCACGACGAGTCCCGGGCCCTGCGCGTCGCCGCCCGCCACACCGACGAGGTCACCTTCCTCGGCGCCCACATCGTCGCCCCCGAGTTCGCCGAGGACCCGGCCGCCTACGTCGCCCTCGTCACCGGCGAGATGCTCGACGCCTGCGCCCCGCACGCCCGCTGGATCGACGTCTTCTGTGAGAAGGGCGCCTTCGACGGCGACCAGGCCCGCGCGATCCTCACCGCCGGCCGGGCACGCGGCCTGCACCCCCGCATCCACGCCAACCAGCTCTCGTACGGCCCGGGCGTGCGGCTCGCCGTCGAACTCGACGCGGCCAGCGCCGACCACTGCACCCACCTGACGGACGAGGACGTCGACGCCCTGGCGAACAGCCGTACGGTCGCCACCCTCCTGCCCGGCGCCGAGTTCTCCACCCGCGCCGAGTGGCCGGATGCCCGCCGTCTCCTCGACGCGGGTGTCACCGTGGCCCTGTCCACCGACTGCAACCCGGGCTCGTCGTTCACCTCTTCCGTCCCGTTCTGCATCGCGCTCGCCGTACGGGACATGGGCATGACCCCGGACGAGGCCGTCTGGTCGGCCACGGCGGGCGGCGCCGCGGCCCTCCGCCGCACCGACATCGGTCGCCTCACCCCGGGCGCGTACGCCGACCTGACGCTTCTCGACGCCCCGAGCCACGTGCACCTGGCCTACCGGCCCGGTGTCCCGCTGGTCACCGGCGTCTGGCGGCGCGGCGAGCGGGTGCTCTGACCAACGAAGACGCACGAAGGTTGTGCACGATTTCCATACCGTGTGCATCACGAGTGCATGACAAATCGGAGTTGACGATCCGCCACATCAACTCCCTTCGTACATAACGGACTTGACCCCCCTCACGGTGCGACGGAAGATCGCGCCAGTCGCTCCGCGCGCACCGAGACCATGCGCCGGCCGCACGCGACGAGGGGGGTTTTCCGGCATGGCCCCCGACGGGGGGTGCCGTTCCATGCGCGGCACGCGTCGGTGCGAGCAGTGCGCGCCGCGATGACAGCGCTTTCCTCCCCGCCTCACTTTCCGGACGACAGGAGGAAGCAGCCCATGGCAGACGAGATGGTGCAGCGCGCCCAGAGATTCATCAACACCACGTACAACAACGGCGCGACGCTGGGCATATCCAAGCTGGACGAGAACGGCCAGACCGGCTGGCCCGTGATGTACGCGCTGACCCGGGCGCTCCAGTACGAGATGGGCATCACCGCCCTGTCCAACTCCTTCGGCCCGACCACCCTCGCCAAGCTGGGGGAGCTCTACGGCAAGCTCGACGAGACGACCATCCCGTCGGCCAACTTCTGCCGCATCATCCAGTCCGCCCTGTACTGCAAGGGCTACGACGGCGGCGACATCGACGGCCAGTACAACGACCGGGTCAAGGACGCGGTCGTGAAGCTCAACCAGAACATGGGCGTCTCCGGCACCTACCCGGGCAGCTCCCTGTGGCCGAAGGTGGTCAAGGGCCTGTTCAACATGGACGCCTACGTCACCGTCAACAACGGTTCGGAGACCATCCGTTCCATCCAGCAGTGGCTGAACGGCAAGTACATCCTGCGCAAGGACTTCTACATCATCCCCTGCGACGGCCACCACTCCCGCGACGTCGCCAAGTCGATGCTGTTCGCGATCCAGTACGAGCTGGGCATGGCGGACGGCGTCGCCAACGGCGTCTTCGGGCCCGGCACGCAGTCCGGTCTGAAGTCCCACACCGTCTCGCTCGGCACCACCGGCGTCTGGGCGCAGCTGTTCACGGCGGCCATGATCCTGAACAAGCGGAACGTCCCCTTCGGCAGCTTCACCGCCACGGTGCAGTCCGGCGTGGAGACCTTCCAGTCCTTCAGCAAGCTGCCGGTCACCGGCAAGGGCGACTTCCAGACCTGGGCCTCGCTGCTCGTCTCCTACGGCGACCAGTCCCGCAAGGGCACGGCCTGCGACGGCGTCACCAAGATCACGCCCGCGCGGGCGCAGGCCCTGAAGGACGCCGGCTACAAGTACATCGGCCGCTACCTCTTCAACCCCTCCACCACGGACCTGCCGGAGAAGCAGATCCAGCCGGGCGAGCTGGCCACCATCAAGGAGTACGGGCTCAACTGCTTCCCGATCTTCCAGACGTGGAGCCGGTCCGCCGACTACTTCAGCCCCAGCCAGGGCGCCGCCGACGCGTTCCGCGCGATCGAGTGGGCCAAGTTCCACGGCTTCAAGGCCGGCACCATCATCTACTTCGCCGTCGACTACGACGCCATGGACGGCGAGGTCACGGACTACGTCATCCCGCACTTCCGCGGGGTCATGCGCACGATCGGCGAGAACTCCAGCTACGGCGTGGGCGTCTACGGCCCCCGCAACGTCTGCCAGCGCGTCGCGGACGCCGGGTACGCCGCGGCGAGCTTCGTCTCGGACATGTCCAGCGGCTTCTCCGGCAACCTCGGCTACCCGCTGCCGACCAACTGGGCTTTCGACCAGATCTCCACCATCAAGGTCGGCTCGGGCGCCGGGCTGATCGAGATCGACAACAACATCGTCTCCGGCCGCGACTACGGCCAGAGCGACTTCGACGCCGGTGCCGACCTCGGCGGACTCGACACGCGACTGGACGAGACCGCGTACCGGAGCCTGATGCTCCAGGACGTGAAGGCCTACCTGGAGTCGATCGGCGTCCCCGAGACCGGCGGCGACGGCTGGACCGACAAGGACTGGGCCAGCCTGGGAGGCATCTCCACCACCGAGGCGTTCAACGCCGTGGTGGACGCGGACTGGCTCTTCACCTCACTGGCCCGGACACTGCGGATGCGCAAGGCCCTCATCCAGGCCCCGGTCCTGTGGGAACTGCGTAAGCTCAACCCTCTCGACTTCGCCTCCGACGCGGCGGTCAAGGCGGGCCAGCTGGACGACTGCAGCACCGGTTGGGGACAGATCTTCGCCGCGACCGCCATCAAGGCCCGCAACTACTGCATCGGCGAAGGCATCATCAACGGCGAGGGACTGGACTACACGTCCAAGACGGACCTCCGCAACGTCTGGGACAAGCTCCACAACGACGAGGAGTACAACGTCCGCACCGTCGCGTACGTGCTGCTCTGGAACTCGGAAGTGCTGGGCATCGACCGGCCGGACCTGAGCGGCGACACCCACGTCACCGAGGCGGTGCTCGCCCAGTACAACGGCACCGGCCCGGACGCCGAGCAGTACGGACGGGAGCTGATGGGCCTGTACAACGTCCTGGAGCAGTACAACGCGTTGTCGCGCGCCTAGTGACACCGGCGAACGAAGGAAGGCTGGATCCGATGACCAGACGGTGGCAGGTGGCCCTGGGTGCCAATGTGCTTCTCGGCATCCCGGGCGTCATACCGATCTGGATGCTGTGGTTCCTCGCAGCGAGCTGGACGAGCGGCCCCGAGTCGACGGACAACGACCCCATGGTGCTCTGGCTGCCGATCGCGGCCGTCATCGTCGTCCCGTACGTCATGCTCTGGCTGTCCGTGAACCGCTCCATCGCGCGCCGGAGTTCGCTCGCCCCACGGACCTACTGGTGGCTCAGCGCCCTGGCCACGTTCCTGCCGACCACGGCGCTGATCATCTACTCACCGTAAGAAGGGAACCAAGACGTGCACACCGAGAGGCGCGGCAGCGTGAACGGGATATCGAGACGAACCCTGGTGCGGACCGCCGGCGTGATCACGGCCGCCGCGGCGGTCGGCTCCCTCGCCCCGGGCAGCGCGACGGCCGCCCCCGCGAACGCCCCCTTGAGCGCACCGAAGAAGGCCCCCACCTCGGCCAACGGCTGGACCCTGGAGAAGGAGGCGAACCACGTCTCGACCGTGTGGACGCGCGCCGTCCCGGGCACCGGCCTGGAGGTCGACGTCCGGATCGGCGACGTGGAGGCGATCCTGCTCCACGTCGTCCGGCGCTACCACTACGAGGTCGAGCAGCTGCCCCGCGTGGACCTCGCGGGCTGGCAGCGGATCGACGGCCTGAAGAAGGACGGGCCGGAGTCCAACCTCGCCTCGGGCACCGCGGTGCGGATCCGCCCGGGCGCCGGCGCGAGCGGCAGCCTCTTCCCGCTCCAGGTGCTGACGGTGCGCGACATCCTCGCCGACTGCGAGGGCGTGGTGCGCTGGGGCGGCGACGACAGCCCGGTGGACGAGTCGCTGTTCTACATCGACCGCGGCCCGGACGACGCGTCGGTCCGTGAGCTCGCCGACCGGCTGCGGCGGGCCGAGGCCACGCCCGGCGAGGGCGCCGGCGTGACGGTGGACGTGCTGGCCCCGTCCCGGCGCGACCGCGCGAAGCGGCTGGCGAAGGAACAGCGGGCGAACTGAGGCCCGCAGGACTGGCAGGAGACGCGCCCGGGGGCGGACCTTTCGGTCCGCCCCCGAAGGACAACGTCACCGGGCACAGCGTCGTGCAGTGAGGACCACGCCTCGGAGGGTCACTCCTCGACGGTCAGCCCCTTGCGCAGCCGTACCAGCGTGCGCGACAGCAGCCGCGAGACATGCATCTGGGAGATGCCCAGTTCCTCGCCGATCTCCGACTGGGTCAGGCCCGCGACGAAGCGCAGCGACAGGATCTTCCGGTCGCGCGGCGGAAGTTCGGCGATCAGCGGCTTCAACGACTCGACGTACTCGATGCCTTCGAGCCCGTGGTCCTCGTAGCCGATGCGGTCCGCGAGGGCGCCCTCGGAGTCGTCCTCCTCCGGCTGGGCGTCCAGCGAGGAGGCGGTGTAGGCGTTCGACGCGGCCATGCCCTCGACGACCTCGTCGTTGGAGATGCCGAGGCGCTCGGCCAGTTCGGTCACCGTCGGGGCGCGGTCCAGCTTCTGGGCCAGCTCGTCACCGGCCTTGGCCAGGTCGAGCCGCAGCTCCTGGAGCCGCCGCGGAACGCGCACGGACCACGAGGTGTCGCGGAAGAAGCGCTTGATCTCGCCGACGATGGTCGGCATGGCGAATGTGGGGAACTCGACACCCCGGGACAGCTCGAAGCGGTCGATCGCCTTGATCAGGCCGATGGTGCCGACCTGGATGATGTCCTCCATCGGCTCGCTGCGGGAGCGGAACCGGGAGGCGGCGAACTTGACCAGTGCGAGGTTCAGTTCGACGAGCGTGTTGCGGACGTACGAGTACTCGTGGGTGCCTTCCTCCAGCGACTCGAGGCGCTCGAAGAGGGTCTTGGACAGGGCCCGTGCGTCGACCGCGTCGACTTCCTCGTACGGGGGGATGTCCGGAAGTCCGGCGAGAAGGTCGTCCTGTGTGACGAGCGTCTCAACCTGCTCGATGGGATCCAGATGTTCCGGAGGGGGTGTCGACGTCGCTTTGTGGGTACGCGATGCGTCGAGCCGGGGTGACATGATGTCCTCCATCGTTCTCGGCATATGGCTGCCGGAGCCAGTACGTGCACTGCGGTGTGCGGCGCCTCCAAAGCCGGCCGTGTCGGTTACGTGTCCTTACTAGGCCTACCCGCTTTCCCGAGCCCACCGCAAGTGCGTTCTGTGGGCATATGTCCGTTTGTGTGCGGTTGTTCGGGTGTCGGAGCGTGGAGGGAAGGCGTAGTGTTCGTGGGCGTCAGCAGCAGTCACGACGTCGGGAGAGAGAGACGGCATGGACCGCGGGACAGTCGGCAGCGCACAGTCTGGCCGGCTTCTGGTGGAGGTGCGGGAAGAGGGCTCTAGCGCCGTCGTGACCCCGGCGGGTGAGCTGGATCACCACACCGCCGATCTGTTGCGTGAGCCACTCGAGGACTGCCTCGCCAAGGGATTCAAGCGCCTGGTCATCGACTGCGCGCGGCTGGAGTTCTGCGACTCCACGGGCCTCAACGTGCTCCTGGGGGCGCGACTGAAGGCCGAGGCCGCAGGAGGCGGTGTGACGCTCGCCGGCATGCAGCCGGTAGTGGCACGCGTGTTCGAGATCACTGGCGCGGATGCGGTCTTCAGCGTCCATGACACGCTTGAGGCGGCCCTGGCCGACGAGTCGGGCTGACCGGCGGTGCGTGGGCACGCCGAGCCTCGGCCATCCCTCTGTGACCGGTGCCCTGACCCCGTCACGCCTTTCGCGCCGAATACGCAGGTGTTCCCCCGGTCCGCCCGGGCAGGAGACATCCTGGAACGGTCGGCTGTCAGGGCGGCGGGGGCGCCGCGAAACCGTCGTGCCGCGCACTGCGTGACTGACTGTGTAGTGAATTTTTTGAATCGTGAACTGGTGAATCGGTGAGGTGAAGCGCTGATGAGCACCACCCGGCCCTACTCGCCGGGCGACCGCGGGCCGGAGCCCAGCGGCGCTTCCGGGGCGTCCGAGGGTGGCGTACCCGTGAGCGGTGCGTCCGGCGAGGGCGTGGCCGCGCCCTCCGGAGCCGCGGCACCGCCGGGGGGCCGGCAGGTGCGCCGGCTGAGCTTCGACGGGGTGAGCGGTGTCGTTCCGCTCGCCCGTGACTTCGCCCGCCAGGCGCTGTACGCGTGGGGCTGGCTGCCGGCCGCCTCCGCCGACCGGCGGGCCGCCGCCGAGGACGTCCTGCTCGTCGTCTCCGAGCTGGTCACCAACGCCTGTCTGCACGCCGAGGGGCCGGACCAGCTGTGGATCACCTGCGACAACAAGGTGATCCGCATCGAGGTCGCCGACCGCGGCACCGGCCAGCCGTCGCCCCGCACCCCGCACCGGGCCGGCCGTCCGGGCGGCCACGGCATGTTCATCGTCCAGCGGCTGTGCCTGGACTGGGGCGTCGTCCGCACCCCCGGAGTCGCCGGCAAGACGGTGTGGGCCGAACTGGGCGCCCCTGCCTGACCCGCGTCCGCTGCGGGCACGCCGGGTGGCGGGCTCGGGCTGTTTCGCGGGTTCGGACTGTTTCGCGGGTGACTGTCCGGGTGGCGGGCTTCGACTGCTCCCGGGTGACCGTCTGGGTGGTGAGCTGTGGCTGCTCCGGGGTGACCGTCTGTGTGGGGCGGGCTTCGGCTGTTCCTCGGGTGCCGTGCGGGTGCGGTTTCGGGTTTCTTCTCGGGCGACCGGCGGGGTACGGGCGCCGCGCACTCCTTGGGTGAGCGACCGGGTGCGGACCCGGCGTGCTCTTTGGGTGGCCGACCGGGTGCGGCTTCGGGTTTCTTCTCGGGTGACCGGCGGGTGCAGGTGCTGTGCACTTCTTGGGTGAGCGACCGGGTGCGGACCCGGCGTGCTCTTTGGGTGGCCGACCGGGTGCGGCTTCGGGTTTCTTCTCGGGTGACCGGCGGGGTACGGGCGCCGCGCACTCCTTGGGTGGCCGACCGGGTGCGGCTTCGGGTTTCTTCTCGGGTGACCGGCGGGGTACGGGCACCGTGCACTTCTTGGGTGGCCGACCGGGTGCGGACCCGGCGTGCTCCTCGGGTGGCCGACCGGGTGCGGCTCGACCGACTGGCTGCAGGCGCCGCCCACTCCTCGTGTGACCGACCATGCGCGGATCCCGGGCTCTCCTCGCGCGGCCGTTCGGGTGAAGGGTCGCGCGTGCAGTACGCCGGTGGCTGCCCGCCGGCCCGACGGCCCGACCGCCCGGCTGCCCTGGCGGGCCCGGGTGAGCCGCCCCGCGGAACCCCCGCCGCGCATCCCCCGCTGCACAGCCCCGCCCGTCACTCACCACACGCCGGATACCCACAGATCCGGCGTGCACTGTGTCTTCCTTCCTCAACGCCCCGGGCGTACCTTGACGGCCCGATCTGATACGCCGTCAGGAACAGGAAGGGGAGCGGCTCCGTGTCGTACCGGAATCGAACCGCCGCGCTCGCGTCCGCCGCGGCCCTGGCCGGCTCGGCGGTGTTGATGGCCGCCCCCACGGCCTGGGCCGAGGTCGTCGACGTCAACTACCAGTGCAAGACGCCGATCGGCGACAAGAGCGCCGTCTCGCCCATCGACATCAAGGGGGTCAGGAGCGGCAGCGGCTACCGGATCACCATGTCGTGGCAGAAGGGCGTCTCCTCCAGCCCGGTCGAACTGGGCAAGGGCGCCATGACCCCGAGCGCCACCATCGCCCTGGGCGGCGCGGACAGCGGCACCCTGACGGTGACCGGCCCCGCCAACGACGCCGCGATCCCCGCCAACACGCCGATCAAGATCAACGACCTGAGCGGCACGTACACGCCGAAGAAGAGCGGCGAGGTCACCTTCACGGCCGGCGTGCTCACCATCAAGGCGCTCGGCACGACGACCACGTGCACGCCGACGAACGACCCGGGCCCGTCCCTGACCCTCGACGTCACGGCCGTGAGCGGCGGCGGCGCCACCGGCTCCACCCAGGGCGGCGGCCCCGGTCCGGGCTCCGGCTCCGGCGACGAGCTCCCGCAGACCGGCCCAGATGACTCGGCCGTCGCCCTCGGCACCCTCGGCGGGACGGTCCTGCTCGCCGGCGCGGCGGGCGCCCTGTGGCTGTCACGACGTCACCAGGGGGCGCGCGTGCGGGTTTCACGGACTCGCTGAGCGCCCGCCCGTACGACCGCTGGAGCCGCCGATGCCGTACGTCGCCCGTGTTCCGTACCTGTCACTGCGTCTCCTGCTGGTCCTCCTGCCGGCCCTCCCGCTGGTGCTCCTGCCGGGCCTGGCGGGCGCCGGGCCCGCCGGAGCGGCGGACCGGCCGGTCGTCGAGCTGTCCAGGGCCCAGGCCGGGACGGGCGGTTCGGTCACCGTGACCGGTAGCGGCTGGCGGCCGCGTGCCCTGCTGACGCTGCTGGTCTGCGGACAGGCCGAGCCGACCCGGGGCGTGACCCGCGGCACCAACTCCTGCGCCAACGCCGACGGCCGGGCCGTCACCACCGACGCCGAGGGGCGTTTCCGCCGCGAACTGCCCGTCGTGGAACCGCCCGTGCCGTGCCCCTGCGTGGTGCACGTGGCGACGGTCACCGGGCCCGGGGCCGAGGCCGACGCGGTCCTCCGGGTCGCCGGGCACGCGGTCGAGCCACTGCCCGCGGACCGGGCCGGCGGGCGGCTGTCCCTGCTCGCGGACACCCGGCTGCGGGGCTCCAGCGGGCTGCTGACCTGGTTCGGCTCCCCGCCCGCCCGGACGCTCGTGGTCACCGTCGGGAACGTCGGGACGTCCCCCGTGAAGGACCCCGTCTTCCAGGTCGGCACCGCCCACGGCGTGTTCGCCCCGCAGTGGCAGGACCAGCGCTGGCGCGGCACGATCCGGCCCGGCGGCAAGGCGCGCATCGAACTCCCCGTGGAGCTCGCGGCCGGGGCGCACGGCGACTACACCGTGTCCCTGAAGTACGGCGGCAAGGTCCTCGCCGAACACCCCTGGGGCGTGGGCCGCCCCTGGGGCGTGACCCTTTTCTGGGTCCTCGCCTGCCTGGTCGTCCCGGCGGCGCTGTTCCGCGCCGGCCTGGCCGTCGTGGACCGCGCACGCCCCCGCCACCCGGTCCACGCGGCACGCCCGCCCCGCCGCCGTCCGCGCCTACGTGTGCGTCTGCCCGCCGCGCGCCGGTCCCCGGCCCTGCCGTGGGTCTCCCCGGACGCCGAACCGACGAGGTCGACGAGGTCGACGAGGACATGAGAAGGGCCGCCGCACCTTTTCGAGGTGCGGCGGCCCTTTCGTCAGGATCCGGCGGGACGGCTCAGTGGACGTCGCCCATCAGCGCCTTGACCTGCCTGCGGTACATGTACACCGCGACACCCGCCAGGGCGGCGAGGACCGCCTGCGCCGCGACCGCGCCCGTGCCGCTCAGGTCGACGCCGCCGACGGCCGGGTTGGAGAGCAGACCCGTCACCGAGTCGCCCGCCGTGACCGCGAGGAACCAGACGCCCATCATCTGGCTGGCGTACTTGGCCGGGGCCATCTTCGTCGTCACCGACAGGCCGACCGGCGACAGGCACAGCTCACCGACGGTCTGGATCAGGTAGATGCCCACCAGCCACATCGGGCTGACCAGCGTGTCACCGCCTGCCATGCCCAGCGGCAGCAGGAAGAAGAAGAACGAGACACCGACGAAGAACAGCGCCGCGGCGAACTTGGCGACCGTGCTCGGCTCCTTGCCCTTGCGGTTCAGCCACAGCCAGAACCAGGCGAAGACCGGGGCCAGGGCCATGATGAACACCGGGTTCAGCGACTGGTACCAGGACGACGGGAAGTCGAAGCCGAGCAGCGAGCCGGAGGCCTTCGTCTCACCGAACGCCTGGACCGTGGAGCCGCCCTGGTCGTAGATCATCCAGAAGACGGCGGCCGCGACGAAGAACCAGATGTAGCCGGTCATCTTCGACTGCTCGACCGCGCTGAGCTCCTTGTCCCGCTTGATGCGGATCAGCACACCGGCCGGGATGATCAGGCCGATCACCGTGAGCGGGATCATCGCCCAGTTGAGGGTGAAGTGGCCGGTGAAACCGACGACGCCGTAGAAGACCGCCGCGACGGCCAGCCAGAGCAGACCCTTGCGCAGCCAGGACGCGCGCTCCTCGGCCGCCAGCGGCTTGGGCACCAGGTTGCTCTGCGGGCTCAGGTTCCGGGTGCCGACGAGGAAGGCCACGAGACCGATGGCCATACCGACCGCGGCGAGGCCGAAGCCCAGGTGCCAGCTCACCTGCTGGCCGACCGTGCCGATGATCAGCGGCGCGAAGAAAGCACCCATGTTGATGCCCATGTAGAAGATCGTGAAGCCGCCGTCACGGCGCGGGTCGTCCGGGCCGTCGTAGAGGTGGCCGACCATGGTGGAGATGTTGGCCTTGAGCAGGCCGGAACCGAGTGCCACCAGGGCCAGACCGGCGAAGAAGGGCGCCTGGCCGCCCGGCAGGGCCAGCACCAGGTGACCCGACATGATCGTGACGGCCGCGATGGCCACGGTCTTGCGCGGGCCCCAGACGCGGTCACCGAGCCAGCCGCCCGGCATGGCGAGCAGGTACACCATCGACAGGTAGACGGAGTAGATCGCCGTGGTGGTGGCGAGGTCCATCCCGAGCCCGCCGCCCACGCTGCCCTCCTTGGCGTCGGGCCCGCCGGAGAGCAGGTACACGACGAGCAGGGCCCGCATGCCGTAGAAGCTGAACCGCTCCCACATCTCGGTCATGAACAGAGTGGCCAGTCCGCGGGGGTGGCCGAAGAAGGTCTTCTCGGAGCCCGGGGTGCCCGGGCGGGCCGAGTCCTTCGTCAGGCTGGACGCCATGGTCGTTCCTTGCTGGTCGGGACGCGCTCCGCAGCAGCGGTGGTGCGCCCGGTGGGGGGCTGCGGCACCGGTGCGTACGGCCGTCCGCCCGACGCCTACGGGCGTCCGCTCCGGGGCACGGAGCGGTGGGCGGTCGCCACCGGGATCCACGCCTCTACGCGCGTATCCGCACGACGAGGCCCGGCCACAGGTCGTTTCAGGTTCGGGGCTGGCGGGCACCAGCCCGCTCGCGAGTCCGCACACAAAAGAGACCTCCAGGGGCAAACAGCCTCCGAAGGTCGCCGTGGTGCTACAGGCGTTGATTCACCATACGGCAGGACACTGCCGCATATGGAAGGACTTGAGACACGGATCACAGGTGTCGGGGGAACCGCAAGCACTGTTTCCAAGGTCCTTACCAGGATCGCACCCCACAGGCAGAGGTCTGTGCGCGTACCCGCGGAACGTAAGAAAAGGGTTTGCCGCGGGTAAGAATCGAGGCTTCCGGTCACACCCCAGCTCAGGGGCTTGCAGGTCTACCATCACCTCATGACCCGTGTACTGCTCGCCGAGGACGACGCGTCCATCTCGGAGCCTCTCGCCCGTGCTCTGCGCCGGGAGGGCTACGAGGTCGAGGTGCGTGAGGACGGACCCACCGCCCTCGACGCCGGAATGCAGGGTGGCGTCGACCTGGTCGTGCTCGACCTGGGCCTGCCCGGCATGGACGGTCTGGAGGTGGCCCGCCGTCTGCGTGGCGAAGGCCACAGCATCCCGATCCTCATCCTGACCGCCCGCGCCGACGAGGTGGACACCGTCGTGGGGCTCGACGCGGGCGCCGACGACTACGTCACCAAGCCGTTCCGGCTCGCCGAGCTGCTCGCCCGCGTCCGCGCCCTGCTGCGCCGCGGCGCCGCCGAACCGCAGCAGCCGCCCGCCACCCACGGCGTGCGGATCGACGTCGAGTCGCACCGCGCCTGGATGGGCGAGGAGGAGCTCCAGCTCACCGCCAAGGAGTTCGACCTGCTGCGGGTGCTGGTGCGCGACGCGGGCCGGGTCGTCACCCGCGACCAGCTGATGCGCGAGGTCTGGGACACCACCTGGTGGTCGTCGACCAAGACCCTCGACATGCACATCTCCTGGCTGCGCAAGAAGCTCGGCGACGACGCGGCCAACCCCCGGTACATCGCCACGGTGCGCGGTGTGGGTTTCCGTTTCGAGAAGAGCTGAGCCGCGGGGCAGGCACGGGTAGGCACGGGTAACAGGACATGCGCCGCCGACTGATCCAGTCCACGCTCGCCGTGGTGCTCGTCGTGATCGCCGTCTTCGGCGTCTCCCTCGTCATCGTCGAGACCAGGACGATCAGCAACAGCGCCCAGGAGCGGGTGGAGTCCGAGGCGGTCCGGCTGGCCAGCATCGTCGACAGCCGGCTCTTCGGGGCGCAGCAGGTCGACGCGGACGTGCTGCGCGAGCAGGTCACCCAGAACCGCTACTACGCGGTGATCCGGATCCCCGGGGAAGCGCCCATCGAGGTCGGCTCCAAGCCGTCCGGTGACGTCATCAGCGCCACCGCGCCCGGCGAGGAGGGCGAGACGGTCACCGTCCAGGAGCCGCGCTCCTCGGTGACCCGCGAGGTCGGCCGCACCCTGCTGATCATCGCGCTCGTGGCGCTGCTCGCCGTGGTGGCCGCGGTGCTGCTGGCGGTCCGCCAGGCGAACCGGCTGGCGTCGCCGCTGACCGACCTCGCGGAGACGGCCGAGCGGCTCGGCTCGGGCGACCCGCGCCCGCGGCACAAGCGGTACGGCGTGCCCGAGCTGGACCGGGTCGCGGACGTGCTGGACGGCTCGGCCGAGCGCATCGCGCGCATGCTCACCGCCGAGCGGCGACTGGCCGCGGACGCCTCCCACCAGCTGCGGACGCCGCTCACCGCGCTGTCCATGCGGCTGGAGGAGATCACCCTCACCGACGACCCGGACACGGTGAAGGAAGAGGCGACGATCGCGCTGACCCAGGTCGAGCGCCTCACGGACGTCGTCGAGCGGCTGCTGACCAACTCCCGCGATCCGCGTACCGGCTCCGCCGTCACCTTCGACCTCGACGAGGTCATCCAGCAGCAGCTCGCCGAGTGGCGCCCCGCCTACCGCAGCGCGGGCCGGGCGATCGTCAGCTCCGGCAAGCGGCACCTGGAGGCCGTGGGCACACCGGGGGCGGTCGCGCAGGTGCTGGCCGCGCTGATCGAGAACTCCCTGATGCACGGCGGCGGCACGGTGGCGCTGCGCACCCGCGTCACCGGCAACCAGGCCGTCATCGAGGTCACGGACGAGGGCCCCGGTGTCCCCGCCGATCTCGGCGCCCGCATCTTCGAGCGGGCCATCAGCGGCCGCAACTCCACGGGCATCGGCCTGGCCGTGGCCCGGGACCTCGCGGAAGCGGACGGCGGCCGTCTGGAGATGCTCCAGACCAAGCCTCCGGTGTTCGGCCTGTTCCTGTCCCGCACGCCCGTCCGGAAGTCCCTCGGCGGCGAGGACGAACCGATGATCCGCTGACGCGGACGGGCCGATGATCCGCTGACGCGGATCGGCCGATGATCCGCTGAAGCGCGGCGGGGAACGGGCCTACGGCACCCGCTGCCGGGCCGCCCGCGACCGCTTGGCCCGCTCGCTCTTCAGGATCGATTCCGCGTCCGCCACCGCCTCACGGGCCGGAAGGGCGCGGAACACCCAGCTGCGGTACGACCAGAAGCGGAACAGCGTGGCGACCCCGATGCCGAGGAACTTGAAGATGTTGTTCTGCAGCGGGGTGTCCCAGCCGAAGCCGTACGTGGCCGCGTACAGGATGCCGTTCTCGATGACCAGCCCGATCGCGCTGAACAGCAGGAACAGGCTCATTTCCCGCGTTCGGCGGCTCTTGTCGCGGTCGCGGTAGGTGAAGTAGCGGAAACCGACGTAGTTGAAGATGATCGCCACGACGGTCGCGATGACGCTCGCGCGCACCACCTGGAGGTCGGTGACATGCCGTACCAGGTTGAACACGAGGAGGTTGACGAGCACCCCGGCACCGCCCACCGCGCCGAACTTGGCGACTTCGTGGACCAGCCGTCGGAGCCGCGAGGCACCATGTCCCATGGTCGTGCAGGCCCCCGTCCGTGGTCGGCGTCAACCCAGCCATGCTAACCACCCTCCAGCGCGATCTTCCTGCGGGCGGCGGCGGACGGCCGGAGATGGTCCGGGCAGGGCCGGGGTGGGACAGGAAACCGGCCACCCTGGCGCGGCCGATACCCTGGGGGCGTGACGTTCCCGGTAGTCGGCATGGTCGGCGGGGGCCAGCTCGCTCGTATGACACACGAGGCAGGCATCCCGCTGGGCATCAGGTTCAAGCTCCTCAGTGACACCCCGCAGGACTCAGCTGCGCAGGTCGTGAGCGATGTCGTCGTCGGCGACTATCGCGACCTGGAGACGCTGCGCGCCTTCGCACGCGGGTGCGATGTGATCACCTTCGATCACGAGCACGTACCCACCGAGCATCTCAGGGCCCTGGAGGCGGACGGCATCCCCGTGCGTCCCGGCCCCGACGCGCTCGTGCACGCCCAGGACAAGGGCGTGATGCGCGCGAAGCTCGACGCGATCGGCGTGCCCTGCCCCAGACACAGAATCGTTTCCGATCCGCAGGACGTGGCCGCCTTCGCGGCGGAGGGCGACGGCTTCCCTGTCGTCCTCAAGACCGTCCGCGGCGGCTACGACGGCAAGGGCGTGTGGGTCGTCGACTCCGTCGAGGAGGCCGCCGACCCGTTCAAGGCCGGCGTCCCCGTGCTCGCCGAGGAGAAGGTCGACTTCCTCCGCGAGCTCGCCGCCAACGTCGTACGCTCCCCGCACGGCCAGGCCGTCGCCTACCCGGTCGTCGAGTCCCGCCAGGTCAACGGCGTCTGCGACACGGTGATCGCCCCGGCCCCCGGCCTCGACGAGGCCCTCGCCCTGCGGGCCGAGGAGATGGCGCTGAACATCGCCAAGGAGCTCGGCGTCGTCGGGCACCTCGCCGTCGAGCTGTTCCAGACCCGCGACGGCCGCATCCTCGTCAACGAACTGGCGATGCGCCCGCACAACTCCGGCCACTGGTCGATGGACGGCGCCGTCACCAGCCAGTTCGCCAACCACGTCCGGGCGGTCCTGGACCTGCCCCTCGGCGACCCGCGCCCGCGCGCGACGTGGACGGTCATGGTCAACGTCCTCGGCGGCGACTACCCGGACATGTACTCCGCGTACCTGCACTGCATGGCCCGCGACCCGCAGCTCAAGATCCACATGTACGGCAAGGACGTGAAGCCCGGCCGCAAGGTCGGTCACGTCAACACCTACGGCGACGACCTGGACGACGTGCTGGAGCGCGCCCGTCACGCAGCCGGCTACCTGAGAGGCACCATCACCGAATGAGCCCTGTTGTTGGCATCGTCATGGGGTCGGACAGCGACTGGCCCGTCATGGAGGCCGCCGCCAAGGCCCTCGACGAGTTCGAGATCGCCTACGAGGTCGACGTCGTCTCCGCGCACCGCATGCCGCGCGAGATGGTCGCGTACGGCGAGCAGGCCGACGAGCGCGGGCTCAAGGTGATCATCGCCGGGGCCGGCGGCGCCGCCCACCTGCCCGGCATGCTCGCCTCCGTGACACCGCTGCCGGTCATCGGCGTGCCCGTGCCGCTGAAGTACCTCGACGGTATGGACAGCCTGTTGTCGATCGTGCAGATGCCGGCCGGTGTCCCGGTCGCCACGGTCTCCGTCGCCGGTGCCCGCAACGCCGGTCTGCTCGCGGCCCGCATCCTCGCGGCGCACGACGACGAACTGCGCGCCCGCATGCGCGAGTTCCAGCAGGAGCTGAACGACCAGGCCACCGAGAAGGGCAAGCGCCTGCGCTCCAAGGTCGAGGGCTCGGGCAGCTTCGGGTTCGGCGCGGGGAAGTGACGACGATGACCTCGGTGGAGGCCGTCCGGGAACTCCTGAGCGAGTTCCCGGTCGTCGACGGGCACAACGACCTGCCCTGGGCGCTGCGCGAGCAGGTCCGCTACGACCTCGACGCCCGCGATCTCGCGGCCGACCAGAGCGCCCACCTGCACACCGACATCCCGCGGCTGCGCGCCGGCGGGGTCGGCGCGCAGTACTGGTCGGTGTACGTCCGCACGGACCTGCCCGACCCGGTCGCGGCCACGCTCGAACAGATCGACTGCGTACGGCAGTTGCTCGACCGCCACCCGGAGGACCTGCGGCCCGCGCTGACGGCCGCCGACATGGAGGCCGCACGCCGGGAGGGCCGGATCGCCTCCCTCATGGGCGCGGAGGGCGGTCACTCCATCGCCAACTCCCTGGGCACGCTCCGGGGTCTGTACGGGCTGGGCGTGCGCTACCTCACGCTCACCCACAACGACAACGTGGACTGGGCGGACTCCGCTACCGACGAGCCGCGGGCCGGCGGTCTCACCGCGTTCGGCCGGGAGGTCGTGCGGGAGATGAACCGGCTCGGCATGCTCGTCGACCTCTCCCACGTGGCGGCGACGACCATGCGCGACGCCCTCGACGCGAGCTCCGCCCCGGTGATCTTCTCGCACTCCTCGGCACGGGCCGTGTGCGACCACCCGCGCAACGTCCCGGACGACGTCCTGGAGCGGCTGCCCGGCAACGGCGGCATGGCGATGGTGACGTTCGTGCCGAAGTTCTTGCTCCAGGCCGCCGTTGACTGGACGGCCGAGGCCGACGAGAACATGCGCGCCCACGGCTTCCACCACCTTGACACCACCGCGGAGGCCATGAAGGTCCACCGCGCCTTCGAGGAGCGGCACCCGCGCCCGGTCGCGACGGCGGCGACGGTCGCCGATCACCTGGACCACATGCGCGAGGTCACCGGCATCGACCACCTCGGCATCGGCGGCGACTACGACGGCACCGCGTTCACCCCCGACGGCCTGGACGACGTCTCCGGCTACCCGAACCTGCTCGCGGAGTTGCTGGACCGCGGCTGGTCGAAGGCCGACCTGGCGAAGCTGACCTGGAAGAACGCGGTGCGGGTGCTGGACGCGGCCGAGGACGTGGCACGCGGGCTTCAGGCCACGCGGTCGCCGTCCAACGCGACGATCGAGTCGCTCGACGGCTGAGTGCCGAGGGCGGGGTAGTCGGTGTAGCCGGTCGCCCCGCCCACGTACATGAAGTACCGGTCGCGCATCTCGTTCAACGGCGCCCCGAGCCGCAGCCGCGTCACCAGGTCCGGGTTGGCGAGGAAGGGCCGGCCGAGCGCGATCAGGTCGGCGCCGGCGGCCAGCAGCTCATCGGACGCCCGGAGCACACCGTCCGTGGAGATCTCCTTCAGGACCGGGTTGGCGACGATCACACCGGGCCAGCCGGCGCGCACCTTGCGGAACACCGGCGTGTCCGGGTCGGCGTACCCCAGGTGCAGATACGCGAGCCCCAGCCCGCCGAGCCGCTCGACGAGCGCCGGGTAGATCTCCTCCGTCTCGCCCTCCTCGATGCCGTTGACGGTGTTGCCGGGGGAGACCCTCAGACCCACTCGCTCCGGGCCGACCTCGGCGGCCACGGCCTCGGTCACCTCGGCGGTGAACCGGATCCGGGCGGCGACCGGTCCGCCGTAGCCGTCGGTGCGGAGGTTGGTGTTGCGGGCCAGGAACTGGTGGAGCAGATGGCCGTTGGCGGAGTGCACCTCCACGCCTTCGAACCCCGCGTCCAGCGCGTTGCGGGCGGCCTTCGCGAAGTCCGCGACGGTGGTGCGAATGTCCTCGGCGGTCATCTCGCGCGGTACCGGGGCCGGCTGGTGACCCTCCGGCGTGAAGATCGTCTCGGGGAGCGGGACGGGCGAGGGGGCGAGGGGCGTCAGCCCGCTGGTCGCCGGGTGGCCGACCCGGCCGCCGTGCTGGAGCTGGAGGAACATCCGTCCGCCCGCCTCCCGCACGGCGTCCGTGACCCGCCGCCAGCCGGCCACGTGCGCCGGGCTGTGGACGGCGGTGATGTTCGGGTACGTCTGCCCGACCGCGTTCGGCGTCGCGGCCTCGGCGATGATCAGCCCGGCGGAGGCGCGCTGGGCGTAGTACGTGGCCATCAGCGCGGTCGGGGTGCCGTCGGCCTCGGCCCGGTTGCGGGTCAGGGGCGCCATCACCAGACGGTTGGGCAGGTCCAGCCCGGGGAGACGAGCCGGTTCGAAGAGTGCTGTCGTGTGCTGCGTCATGCCCGTACGCTAGAACCTGACACGGATGTCAGAATCAAGCCCGGGAGTGGGACGTGCGGATCGGTGAACTGGCCCGGCGCACCAACGTGAGCGAGCGGTCGCTGCGCTACTACGAGAAGCAGGGGATGCTCACCGCCGAGCGGACGCCCGGCGGACACCGGGAGTACCCGGAGGCGGCCGTGGACCGGGTCATCCGGATCCAGGAACTGTTCGCCGCGGGGCTGTGCAGCGAGAAGATCGTCCAGCTGCTGCCGTGCATGCGGGACACGGACGGCGGGCCCTCGGTCCGCGCCACGCCCAACCTGGTCGCCGAGCTCACGGCCGAGCGTGCCCGCATCGACCGGATGATCGCCGACCTGATCCGCTCCCGGGACACCCTGGACGAGGTGATCGAGGCGGCCCGGGTGCCCTGAGAGCGCCGCCGCACGAGGTCCGGGCCGTACTCCGAACGCGCCGCCCACCAGGAACCCCTCAGCGCTCCGTGCGACGGTGACCGTACCTTGCGAACGACCGTACGGAGCCGCCATGGCAGACCTCCAGGACGACCTGCGCCCCACCGCCGCGGCCGGTGAGTTCGACAAGCTGTCCCAGTCGTACCCCGACGAGGCCGCCATGGCGGCGGAGCCGGCGGAGCCCTATGAGCCCGTCTCCGATCCGGACGACGCACCGATGGCCCGGGCTCACGCGATCCTCGCCGTCCACCCCGTCGCCGACGGCTACAACGGACTGCCCTGGGCGCTCAAGCGCCTGTCCTGTTACGACCTGGAGGAGGGCGAGAGCACCGTCGACACGGACGTGCCCCGCCTGCGCCGCGGGCATGTGGGCGCGCTGTTCTGGTCGCTGCACCTGCCCGAGGGCCTGGACGGCGACCGGGCCGTCGGCGCGACCCTGGAGCAGCTGGACCTGGCCAAGACCATCGCCCGGACCTGCGACGAGGGGCTGCGCCCGGCCTCCACGGCGGGGCAGGTCGCGGACGCCCGCAACTGCGGCCGCGTCGCCGTGCTCCTCGGTCCCGCCGGGGCCCCGGCCGTGGGTGATTCGCTGGGCATCCTGCGCCAGCTGCACTTCCTCGGCCTGCGCGTGCTGACGCTGACCGGAGTGTCCTGGGCGAGTGAGGCGGGACTGACGCGGTTCGGCGAGGAGGTCGTGCGCGAGATGAACCGGATCGGCGTGATCGCGGACCTCTCCGGTGCCTCCGTGCCGACCGTCCGCCGGGTGCTGAGCCTGTCCCGGGCGCCCGTGCTGTTCAGCCGCTCCGCCGCCCGGGCGCTGCGCCCCCACCCGGTCAACCTCCCCGACGATCTGCTGGCGGAGCTGGGCGCGGCCAAGGGGCTGTGCCTGGTGCCGCTGGCCGCGGAGCAGACCGGCCCGACCGTCCGCGACGTCGCCGATCACCTCGACCACATCCGGGACGTGGCCGGTGCGCGGTGCGTCGGACTGTCCGGCACGTACGACTCGGGTTCGGCCCACCCGCAGGAACTCGGCGACACCTCCTGCTATCCGCGACTGATCGCCGAGCTGCTGCGACGCGGCTGGGACGAGGCCGATGTGGCCCTGCTGACCTGGGGCAACGTCCAGCGGGTGCTGTGCGGCGCCGACTTCACCGCCCGCGCCGCCCGACAGCGACGCGAGCCGTCGACGGCGACCATCTCCGAGCTGGACGGGTGACCGGCAGGTGACTCAGGCGGTGTGTTCGATCCGGCACAGGCAGAACGGATGCCCCGCCGGGTCGGCGTACACCCGGAAGTCCTTCTTCTCGTAGTCCTCCCGGTCCAGCACCCGCGCCCCGAGCGCCAGCACCCGCTCCTCGGCCGCGTCGATCTCCTCCCAGGTCGACCCGCCGTCGAAGTCCAGGTGGAACTGCTGGGCGTTGCGGTCGGCCCGGGGCCACTCCGGCGGGGTGTGTCCGGGTGAGCGCTGGAAGGCGAGCCGCGGCCCGTCGGGAATCCGCAGCACCACCCAGTCGGGGTCGTCGTCCTCGGGCGTGCCGCCCCCGACCTGCGCGTAGAAACGGGCCAGCTCGCGCGGGTCGGGGCAGTCGACGACGACGGAACGGAAACGTGCCACAGCAGGCATGGGGCCTCCCGGTGTCAGCAGGCGCAGAGGCAGAACGGGTGCCCGGCCGGATCGGCGTAAACCCGGAACGTCCGCGTCCGGTCCTCGGCGTCCAGCGGCTTCGCGCCGAGCGCCAGCACGCCCTTCTCGGCCGCGTCCAGGTCCTCCACTACCAGGTCGAGATGGAACTGCTGCGAGCCGTCGGGCGACGGCCACTTCGGCGGCACGTACCCCGGGGACTGCTGGAAGGCCAGCGCCGCTCCGCCGGGCACCTTCAGGTCGACCCACTCGCCCGAGTCGTCGGCCTCCACCGTGGGAGTGCCGCCGAGCACCTCGGCGTAGAAACCGGCCAGTGCGCGCGGGTCGGGACAGTCCAGGACGACGACATCCAGCTTGGCGAGAGCCATGGCTTCCTCCTTGAAGCGGCTGTTACCTTCGCGGGTTACCTTATGAGTCGAGTAACCAGTAACCGTTACTGCATGCTCCCGCATTGGCGGTAACCTCGCAAGGGAAAACGCGAGAGGTACGGTCCAGCCATGACGGAGAGAGCGCCCGCGCCCGGCGGCCTGGCCCTGGTCGAGGCCCTGGTGAACACGCTGGACATCGAGTCGGGCGCCGACTCGCTGGACACGGCGGAGGGCCGGGCACGCTTCGGGATCACGCGGGACGAGGTCGAGGACACCCGCGCGCTGCGTGAGTCCCTGCGCGTGGTCCTGCTCGCCCACGCGGGCCACCCGCCGCACCGTGAGGTGACCCCGTTGGGCGACCTGCTGGCCGGGGCGCCGCTGCTGGTGGCGGTCGACCGGCAGGACGGCTCGGCGGCCCTCGCCCCGGCCGACGAGGGCCCCCTGCTCTCCCGTGTCGCCGCCGCCGTCGCCGAGGCCCTGGTCGCCGGCACCTGGACCCGGCTCAAGGCCTGCGAGGCGACCGACTGCCTCTGGGCGTACTACGACCGCAGCCCGGCCGGCCGGGGCCGCTGGTGCTCGATGCAGGTGTGCGGGGCCCGGGCGAAGATGCGCCGGTACCGGGCGAAGGGCTGACCTACGCTTCCTCCTCGCGGGGCGCCTGGGCAGCCGACGCCCGGGAGCCGACCAGGAGCAGGCACAGCACCGCGACACCGGCGACGATGCCGGTCAGTACGAGCAGCGGGTCGAGGGGGCGGGTGGCGGAGGCGGTCGTCTGCGTCTGCGGCTGCTGCGCGGGCTGTGCGGCCGGGGGCGGCGGGGACGCCTGCGGTGACTGGCCCGCGGCCGCCGGGGCGCCCGACGCGGCGGAGGACGGCGACGAGGACGGCATGCGCATCGTCGGCGGCCTGCTGCTCGGCGTGGTCCGGCTCGGCGCGGTCGCCCGGTGTCCCGAGGAGGAGCCGGTGTGGTGCTCGTGCGCCGTCGGTGCCGCCGTCGTCGCCGGGGCCGCCGCGCGGACCGTGATCCCGGCCGTCATGTTCGGGTGGACGGTGCAGACGTAGCCGTACGACCCGGCCGTGGTGAACGTGAAGCTCCAGCTCTCTCCCTTGTCGAGCATCGGGGAGTGGATCGGGACCGGGCCCGAGGTGGTCTTCACGTCGTGCGGTGCCGTGTCCTGGTTGGTCCAGGTCACCGTGGACCCCACCGGGACGCTCAGGCTCGCGGGCGAGAAGGCGTACCCCTTCATCGTCACGCTGTACGAGGCCGCCGACGCCTGCCCGGCAGGCAGCAGCGGCAGGGCGAGGAGCGTCAGGACGGCGGACACGGCGGCACCCCGGGCCGTCCGCCGGGCCGCCCTCACGCGAACTCCGCCGCGACCAGCAGCCGCAGCCGGGTGGCCGGCCGGCGCCACGGCAGCCGGAACCCGGTGGCGCGGCGCAGCAGCCGGTACGGCAGCCGGGCGTGCCCCACGACCAGCAGCCGGTCGTCGGCCCGCTCGACCACCCGCAGCCGCAGCAGGACGGGGAAGGTCAAGCCGTTCAGGTCGAGGTCGCCGGTGACCTGCAGTCGGCCGTGCACCTCGTCGACCTCCTCCGAGGTGAGCACGGCGGAAAGCAGACGGCCGTCGAAGTCGAAGCGGAACGAAGGGTGTTCGCTGTCCTCCGGCACGGTGAGGGACGCCTCGCCGAGCGTGATGCGACGGCGCAGGACCGGCACCGGCCCGTACCAGGCGGTGAGTTCGGTGAGCGAGCGGCCGGGGGCCACGGTGTACCGGCCGGGCAGCGGCAGCCGGCGGCCGGCGCCGTCGGGCGACTGGGGCGGGGGAGGGACGGTGGGCAGGGTGACGGTCGTCATCCCGGTCTCCTTGGAAGGCGGTTCCCGAAGCATGGCGATGGTGTGGAGAATGGAGCGGGCGCCGCTCCGGCCGGCTGAGCCCCGGCCGGAGCGGCGCCCACCTCTGTCCCGTCAGCAGTTGTTCGTGAGGAAGTCCGTGGTGGGCGTGAGCATCTGCCCGGCCCAGACGGTGTGCATCTTCACGTAGCTGTCGGGGTTGAGCAGGTCCGTGACCTGCTGTCCGAGCGATTCCTCCAGATGTGCCTTGTTGACGTGGTTCAGCAGCACGCTGAGGGTGTCGTCGAGCACCGTGCCGCCGCCTTCGACGGCGGGCTTGAGGATGCTCTCGACCCACACCGTGTGCATCTTGATGTACGAGTCGAGCGCGAGTGCGTCCTGCACCTGCTCGCCCGGGGACCGCTCCAGGTGTGCCACGTAGAGGTGCTGGAGGATCGGCAGCAGCACGTTCTGGACGCTGGTGCACTGCTCGTCGTCACCGGAGCCGCCACCACCGGTACCGCCCGTGGGAGTCGGCGTGGGGGCCGGTGACGAGGGGGGAGTGGGCGTGGGGCCGGTCGTCGGCGGGGCCGTCGGGGTGGGCGTGGGCGTGGGGGCGGGCGTCGATCCGCCGCCACCGCCGCCGGAGCCCTCGACGACCTTCACCGATGCCACCATGTCCGGGTGCACGGCGCAGTAGTACTCGTACGTCCCCGCCTTGGTGAAGGTGTACGACCAGGAGTCGCCCTGCTCCAGCGTCCCCGAGTCGAACTTCACCGGGGCCTTGGTGGTGGTGACCGTGTGCGGCACGCTGTCGTGGTTGGTCCACTGGACGGTCTGGCCGACCTCGACGACGAGTTGCTTCCCGTCGCCGAACTTGTTGCCCATGATGTCGACCTGGTAGTCGGCCTTGGCGGCGGCGGGCCGTGCCTCGGCGGCGGCCACGGGCGCCTGAGCCGCGCCCGTGTCCTGCTCCGAGCCGGCCGGCGTGGAACCGGAGACCGCGCTCAACAGCCCGAGGCTGAGCACGGCGGCCAGCGCCGCACCGAGCCCGGCGACCAGCAGACCCCGGTTCCCGGCGGGCGGCCTGCGCTGCCCCTGACCGGTCTCGTCGCTCTCGTTCTTTCGTTTCACTTCTGCTCCTTGTGCTTGGGGGAGTTCAGCGGCCGGGGTCGGCCGTGACCAGCAGACTCGTCACGGCGAGCACGACGAGGACGAGCCCCGTCTCGACCGCGACCGAGTAACCGAAGGGCCGCACGGTGGCGGCGTCGCCGCGCAGCAGCACGGCGAGATCGAGGCGGGTGCGCACCCACTGGCGGCTCGCGAACGCGGCGAGCAGGACGGCCCCGAGCACGCCCGTCTTCAGCAGGAGCAGCTGCCCGTACGAGGTGTGCAGCAGGGCGTCGTACGACCCCACCACCTGCCAGGCGAGCACCAGCCCGGCGCCGACGATCCCGGTGACACTCGCCGCCGCGAGCCGCGAGTAGCCCGGCACCACCACCGCCAGCTCCCGGGCCCGGCGACGCGGCAGCACGGCCAGCGCGAGCACGGCCAGCCCGCCGATCCACAGCGAGGCGCCGAGCAGATGGACGAAGTCGGCGACGGCACCCCACGTGGGCTCGGGGCCCTCGGAGCTGTGTCCCGTCATGCCGGTCGTCCGCAGCAGCCCGAACGTCACCGCGAGGGCGCCCACCCGCCAGCCCGGGGAGCGGGAGGTGCGGGCCCCGCCCTGGAGCAGGGCGCCGAGCACCACGGCCGCCAGCACCCACAGCAGAGCGCGGGCGGCGAGCACGACCCCGGGCTCGGTGGCCAGCAGATCGGCGTACGGCGTCGGGCGCAGCGCGTCCCGCAGTCCGCCGAGCGTGCCGTAGGCCCCCTGGAGGCCGATGCTCGCGACGGTGGCCAGCAGACCGACCGTCCAGGCGAGAACGAGCAGCGCCCGGGACCGCGGCTCGGCCGCGCCGTGCGGCCACAGCAGCACGACGAAGGCGAGGCCGCCGACGAACAGGGCCAGCGCGAGATAGCCGGCCCAGCGGGCGGTGACGAGGGCCTTGCGCAGCGAGGGCGAGGGTGCCGGAGGGGAGGTGGCGGCCTCCTCGCCGCCGGTCTTCGCGGCCGGTGCGCCGATGGTGAGGGCGATCCGGCCGGAGGATGCGTGTCCGTCCTCCGCGTCGACCACGGACCACATGACGGCGAGCTCACCGTGCTCCCGGGCGGGGAGCGCGACCCGCACGGCATCGGCCCCGCCGCCCGGCGCACGGGACACCGGCAGCCGGTCGCCGCCCATCGTCAGCACACGGACGTCGGCGAGGTCGACGGCCTCGTCGAAGGTGAGGGTGAGGTGGCCGGGGGCCTTCGCCAGGTCCGCCCCGTCCTTCGGCGAGGACGAGACCAGCTCCGTGTGGGCGAAGGCGGCCTGCGGCGCTCCGGCCAGGACGTAGAGGAGCGGGGTGAGCAGGAGCAGGAGCAGGGCGCGGCGGACGGGCGTGGTCACGGGGTCGCCTCCGGCCCGGGGGACGCGATGCCGCCGAGGAGGCTGCCGGCAGGGGCCAGGCCGACACAGGGGGAGGGCTGCGGCGCGGGCGTCTCGTCCGCGCTGCCGAGCAGCCCGAACACGGGCTGGGTGAGCCCGCCGAGGAGCGGTTGTACGAGGGTGACCTCGCCGTCCTCGCAGGTGTCGCCGTCGGCCGGGGCGGACCCCGACGGGGTGGGCGTGGGTGTGGGCCTGGGGGAGGGGGAACCGGTGCCGGAGGGCGGCGAGGGCGGGAAGGGCGTATGGCCGGTGTGGCCCGACCCGTCCGCGCCGCCGGTGCCGTAGCCGGCGCCCGCGCCGATTCCGCCGTACCCGGGCAACGGGCCGTTGCCGATGGGGACTTGGCCAACACCGGTGCCCGGATCCGATACGCCGGTGCCGCCCGGCGCGGCCGGTGCGGGGTTCGCCGGCGCGGTGGCCGCGGGCGGTGATGCGGGGGGAGCGGCGGTCTGCGTGCCGCCGGAGGCGGAGGGGGCACCGATGCCCGACGCGTAGCCCAGCACGATGACCACGGCGCCGACGAGCGCGCCGGCCACCAACTCGTCGCGGTGATCCCGCGGCCACTCCGCCCGGGAGAACAAGGGCATGGGGCACTCCTGGCATGGTCAGGTCAAGCCAATGGAAGGTGTGGCGAATGACGACCAGTGGAGTGGAAGGGGGATTCCGTGCAACTACGCGTCTGTTAATCGATTGTTGCCTGACCCTCTCTACCGGTGGGCAAGCCTGTGAGAACGGTCGATTCCGAGTGCTGCTCGAATAGAATTCGAACTCATATTGATGATTTCGAGGGCGGCGGCGTATGTCGAGGCCGAAGGAGGCTGCCGATCCTTGGGACGCCTGCCCCGAGCACGGCCTCGGCGGCCGGGTGCGACACCGGAATGCGCACAGGAAATCCCCGTGGATGCGCTCGGTTCTTCACCGTTCCCGCGAGAATTCCCGAATCTCCCGCAAAGCCGTCCGGAATTCATGGAACCCGGTCCGAATTCGAGGGGCCGACCACAGCCCGGCCATTGGCTCAGGCGGTCGGCCGCCCCATCGCCCGGTACGTCCACCCGGCCTTGCGCCAGCGCTCCGGGTCGAGGGCGTTGCGGCCGTCGAGGATGACCCGGGCCGCGGCGACCTCGCCGAGCGCCTCCTCGTCCAGCTCGCGGAACTCCCGCCACTCCGTCAGGTGCAGCACGATGTCGGCGCCGCGTACGGCGTCCAGCGCCGAGTCGGCGTAGCCGAGCGTCGGGAAGACGCGTCGGGCGTTGTCCATGCCCTTGGGGTCGTAGACCGTGACCTGGCCGCCCTGGAGGTGGATCTGCCCGGCGACGTTCAGCGCGGGGGAGTCCCGGACGTCGTCCGAGTCGGGCTTGAAGGTCGCGCCCAGCACCGCGACGCGCTTGCCGAGGAACGGCCCGCCGCCCAGCGCCTGCCGGGTCAGCTCGACCATCTGCCCGCGCTGGCGCATGTTGATGGAGTCGATCTCCCGCAGGAAGGTCAGCGCCTGGTCCGCGCCCAGTTCGCCGGCGCGCGCCATGAAGGCCCGGATGTCCTTCGGCAGACAGCCGCCGCCGAAGCCGATCCCGGCCCGCAGGAACTTCTTGCCGATCCGGTCGTCGTAGCCGATGGCCTCCGCCAGCTTGGCCACGTCACCGCCCGCGGCCTCGCACACCTCCGCCATGGCGTTGATGAACGAGATCTTCGTGGCGAGGAAGGAGTTCGCGGAGGTCTTCACCAGCTCGGCGGTCGGGAAGTCGGTCACCACGAACGGCGAGCCCTCCGCGACCGGCGTGGCGTACACCTCGCGCAGCAGCTTCTCGGCGCGCTCGCTGCGCACGCCGACCACGATGCGGTCGGGGTGCAGCGTGTCCTTGACGGCGAAGCCCTCGCGCAGGAACTCCGGGTTCCACGCCAGCTCGGCGCCCTCACCGGCCGGCGCGTGCGCGGACAGGTAGGCCGCCAGCCGGTCGGCGGTGCCCACGGGCACGGTCGACTTGCCGACGACGAGGGCGGGACCGTGCAGATGCGGCGCGAGCGAGGCGAACGCGGAGTCGACGTAACTCATGTCGGAGGCGTACTCGCCGTGCCGCTGCGGGGTGTTCACACAGACGAAGTGCACATCGCCGAACGCGCCGATCTCGGCCCAGTCCTGGGTGAAGCGCAGCCGGCCGCTGGCGCCCTCGATCCCCGCGACGTGCCGCCGCAGCAGCTCGTCGAGCCCCGGCTCGTACATCGGGGCCTCGCCGCGTTCCAGCTTCTCGATCTTCTCGGGCACGACGTCGAGGGCGAGCACCTCGAAGCCGAGCTCGGCCATGGCCGCCGCGTGTGTCGCGCCGAGATAACCGGTGCCGATCACGGTGATCTTCAGGGCCATGGGTGCTCCAGGGGTCTACGGCAGGTGCGCGCCCGAGCATATCCGGGGCATGGGAGGGCGCTTCACGGGGCAACTTTCCCGCTGTCGTCTAGGTCACGTATCCCTCCGGTGGGCGACACCATAAACTTTTGATTACTTAACGGTAGTTAGCGCCACCATCGCAGCGTTTTGGAGCGTGAGAGACCTTGGCCGGATCGGCTGACTTCGACCTGTACCGCCCGTCCGAGGAGCACGACATGCTCCGCGACGCCGTCCGCTCACTGGCCGAGGCGAAGATCGCGCCGTACGCCGCCGCGGTGGACGAGGAGGCCCGCTTCCCGCGCGAGGCGCTCGAGGCACTGGTCGCGAACGACCTGCACGCCGTGCACGTACCCGAGGAGTACGGCGGCTCGGGCGCCGACGCGCTCGCCACCGTCATAGTGATCGAGGAAGTCGCACGCGTCTGCGCCTCCTCCTCCCTCATCCCCGCGGTGAACAAGCTCGGCTCGCTCCCGGTGATCCTCTCCGGCTCCGAGGAGCTGAAGAAGAAGTACATGGCCCCGCTCGCCAAGGGCGAGGGCATGTTCTCGTACTGCCTGTCCGAGCCGGACGCCGGCTCCGACGCCGCCGGCATGAAGACGAAGGCCGTCCGCGACGGCGACCACTGGATCCTCAACGGCGTGAAGCGCTGGATCACCAACGCGGGCGAGTCCGAGTTCTACACGGTGATGGCGGTCACGGACCCCACCAAGCGCTCCAAGGGCATCTCGGCCTTCGTCGTCGAGAAGTCGGACGAGGGCGTCTCCTTCGGCGCCCCGGAGAAGAAGCTCGGCATCAAGGGCTCCCCGACCCGCGAGGTCTACCTCGACAACGTCCGCATTCCCGCCGACCGCATGATCGGCGAGGAGGGCACCGGCTTCGCCACGGCGATGAAGACCCTCGACCACACCCGCATCACCATCGCCGCCCAGGCCCTCGGCATCGCCCAGGGCGCCCTCGACTACGCCAAGGGCTACGTCAAGGAGCGCAAGCAGTTCGGCAAGCCGATCGCCGACTTCCAGGGCATCCAGTTCATGCTCGCCGACATGGCCATGAAGATCTCGGCCGCCCGCGCCCTGACCTACCAGGCCGCCGCCGCCTCCGAGCGCGGCGACGCCGACCTCACCTACCTGGGCGCCGCCGCCAAGTGCTTCGCCTCGGACGTGGCGATGGAGGCCACCACGGACGCCGTCCAGCTCCTCGGCGGGTACGGCTACACCCGCGACTACCCGGTGGAGCGCATGATGCGCGACGCCAAGATCACCCAGATCTACGAGGGCACGAACCAGGTCCAGCGCATCGTGATGGCGCGCAACCTGCCGTAACAGGCCCTGGGTCAGCGAGTGAGCCTCCCGTCCCGCGGGAGGCTCACTCAGTCCTCGAACCCCTCCGCCGCCCGCTTCTCCCGCAGCTCCATGATCGCCCGGCGGCGGGCCAGGCGGTGGGTGCGGCGGATCTGGGCCTCCTGGTAGCGGCGCTTGTCGCGTTCGGTCTCCGGGAGGACCGGCGGGACCCGGCGGGGCTTGCCGTCGGCGTCGACGGCCGCGAAGACGAGGTAGGCCGAGCCGACCTGCGTGGGCGGGGCGGACTCGTTCCAGCGCTCGGCCAGGACCCGGACGCCGACCTCCATGGAGGTGCGGCCGGTCCAGTTGACCTGCGCCTTGACGTGGACCAGGTCGCCGACGCGGACCGGCTCCAGGAACGCCATCTCGTCCATGGACGCCGTTACCGCCGGCCCGCCGGAGTGCCGCCCGGCCACGGCACCCGCCGCGTCGTCCACCAGCTTCATGATCACGCCACCGTGCACCGTCCCCAGAAGGTTGGTGTCGTTGTGGGTCATGATGTGGCTGAGGGTGGTGCGGGACGCCGAAGTCGGCTTGCCCGGGATATCCGCAGTGCCGGAATCCGCAGCTGAGGCCTGGTCTGTCATGGCCCCTACCTTATGCCGAGGCGGTATGAGGGGGTTTTGTGTCAGCTTCGCCACAGCCGTGCTCTGATTTTCCGACGACTCTTGTATGGCGTACTACCGGGACCTGCACACTGGGGCGCATGAATGATTGGCCCGAGGGATTCTCCGGTGACAACCGCGGCAACCGCTACGGACGCGGCAGCTCGAGCGCACAGCCCGAGAGCGCCCGTGTCATGCGGCAGGTCCGCCGCGGTCCGGCGGCATCGCCCGGGCAGGCCGGCTACGGCGGCGCCCCGCCGTACCAGGGCGGCGTGCCGCAGCAGCCGTCGTACGTCGACGGCGGCGGCTACGGCCCCGGCGACGGCTACGACAGCGGCTACAACACCGGCCAGGTCTACGGCTCACCCGGCGGCAGAGGACCTGGCGGTCCGGGCGACGGAATGTACGAGCCGCGCCCCGCGCCGAACTGGCGCCGCCGCATCAAGGTGACGGCCATCACGCTCGTGACGTTGCTGGTCGTGACGAGCGTCGGCACCTACTTCTGGGCCGACTCCAAGCTCAACCGAGACGTCGACCTGTCGAAGGTCATCGACCGGCCGGAGGCGGGCGAGGGCACGAACTACCTGATCGTCGGCTCCGACAGCCGCGCGGGCATGTCGGCCGAGGAGAAGAAGAAGCTGCACACCGGGTCCGCCGAGGGCAAGCGCACGGACTCGATGATGATCCTGCACACCGGCGGCAACGGCCCGACGCTGATCTCGCTGCCGCGTGACTCGAACGTCACGATCCCGTCGTACAAGGGCTCCGACTCCGGCAAGCTCTACCCGGCCACCGGACGGCAGACGAAGCTGAACGCGGCGTACGCGGAGGACGGCCCCGAACTGCTGGTCCGTACCGTCGAGGCCAACACGGGCCTGCACATCGACCACTACGTGGAGATCGGCTTCGGCGGCTTCGCGAACATCGTGGACGCGGTCGGCGGTGTCGAGATGGACATCCCGCAGGACATCAAGGACACCAAGTCGGGCGCGGACCTGAAGAAGGGCAAGCAGACCCTCAACGGCGAGCAGGCCCTCGCCTTCGTCCGTACCCGCTACGCGCTCGCCGGCTCCGACCTGGACCGCACGAAGAACCAGCAGAAGTTCCTCTCCGCGCTGGCCAACCAGGTCGCCACCCCGAGCACGATCCTCAACCCGTTCAAGCTGTACCCCACCATGGGCGCGGGCCTCGACTCGCTCGTGGTCGACAAGGACATGGGCCTGTTCGACCTGGCGTCGATGTTCTGGGCGATGAAGGGCGTCAGCGGCGGCGAGGGCAAGTCGATGAACATGCCGATCGCGGGCAACTCGGCGAACGGCAACCTCCAGTGGGACACCGCGAAGGTGAAGACGCTGGTCAACCAGCTGAAGAACGACGAGACGGTCACCGTCTCGGGCAACTGAGCACCGGCACGCGTCGGGGGCACCCACGGGGGTGCCCCCGACTGCTGTGAGGCGGTCCTCACATCGTGGCGGCCGACATCGACCGGCACGTCTCGGCACAACGGCGACACGCCTCGGCGCAGCGCATCATCTGGGCGTCGTCCGGCATGGACATACACGCCTCGGCGCACATGTCACAGGCCCGGGCGCACATCGCGCACATCTCGGCCGACAGCGGCGAGCGGCGCATCATCATGTCGGCGCACATGCGCGTCATCTCGGCGCAGTCCATGACCGCGCGCATGATCTGCATCTGGGCCTGGCCGCCCATCTGCAGGCAGGAGCTCATGGTCTCCTCGCACACGCTGTGGCAGGTCATGCACGCCTGGACGCAGTCCTGCATCTCCTTGCTCAGCGGGGTCATGGTGGCGGGCTGCTGGGTCATGATTCCTCCCGGGGGGAACGGCGAGAGCCGGGGCCCGGCCCTCGTGCCTTCCGTCCTACGCCTGCCGGGGCCCGACCGCCACGGGGCGGAAGGAAGTAATCCGCCATGCGTGCGGCCCGGCCCCTACGAGCAGGCCACCTCATCCCCGCGGACCACCCCGGACTCGCCCTGACCCGGGCCGTCGGCCCGTACCTTGCGTACGCGTTCGAAGTCCGTGCCCGCGATGACCTTCAGGGTCGCGCCCAGGCCCTGGACCGGGCGGAGTTCGCTGCCCGGCAGGGCCGCGGCGAGGGATCTGGCCGAGCGGTCCCAGCGGGGGTCGTAGGCGACGATCGTGCGCTTCACGTCACGGGTGGCGGCGTTCACCGGGGCCCGGGTCGTGCGGAAGCCCGTCGACGCCAGGGCCGCGTCCACGCGGCGGCCGAGGCCGGGCGTGCCCGTGCCGTTCTCCACCTGGACGCGGATCTGCTGCGGGGCGACCGGGACGATCCGCGCCTCGCTGTGGGGCCGGCGCACGGACAGCGGCCGGTCCTCGCGCAGGGCGTGGAAGAGCCGCTCCGCCTTCACGGGGTCCCACTTCAGCGTCGAGCCGACGCCCTGCACGGCGAATTCCATCCGCCCGATCGGGACGGTCGTGAACTCGGAGGAGGACGGGGAGAAGTTCCGCATGGCCCGGCCCAGGTCCAGCATCTCGTCCGTGCCGAAGCCCTTGTCCGCCCGCACCGAGCCGAGCACCGCCCGCGTCACGTCCCGGAACTTCATCGGGTTGAGGAGGATCCCCGAGGAGGTGATCCGGTCCACGAGCGCCGCCATGAAGCGCTGCTGGCGTTTCATCCGGCCCAGGTCCGAGGCCCCGTCGAGGTGGCGGGCGCGTACGTACTGGAGCGCCTGCCCGCCCGCCAGCGTGTGCCGCCCGGCCGGCAGGTTCAGGCCGGTGTAGCCGTCCCTGAGCGGGGCGGCGGTGCAGATCTGCACGCCGCCGACCACGTCCACCGTCCTCATGAAGCTGGTGAAGTCGACCTCCAGATAGTGGTCGATCTTCACCTTCGTCATGCTCTCGACCGTCCGCACGGTCAGCTGCGGCCCGCCCTCGGCGTACGCCGCGTTCAGCTTGATCGGGTGCGAGCCGTGCCGCCTGCCCGTCGTACGGTCGACGTGCGCGGGCGTCATGGCGTACGAGTCGCGCGGCAGGCTCACCACACTCGCCCGTTCCCGGTCCTCCGAGACGTGCACGATCATGATCGTGTCGGTGCAGTGGCAGGGCTCCCCGCCCAGCCGGTACTTCCGCCGCTGCTCCTTGCTGATCTCCTCGCGGCCGTCGGTGCCGACCAGCAGCACATTCATGCCGTGGCCCGCCTGCGGCCGGTTCTTCATGTCCTTGAAGGGGTCGACCCGGGCGATGTCCGCGTCCAGGCTGGTCATCACCGCGTGCCCGATGCCCGCGGACGCGAGGACCACCACGGACAGGGTGGTGACCACCCGCACGCCCCAGCGCGGCTTCCGGGGCCGTGCGGGCGGCGCGGGCCTGCGCGGGCCGCGCCCGGGCGAGGGCTGCGGGCGGCGCTGCGGGGCGGTGGACCGAGGGGACCGCGGCGGCGTGGGCAAGGGGACACCTCCGGACGACGGCCGTACGTGGGATCCGTGAAACCGTAGGCCGATACGATCTGCGGCCCGCGGTACCGCCCCTGCGGCGCGCACTGGTGTCCCCCGTTCGCGGTAACGTGAGGCCCCTATGAACGCCAATCCCGACGTGCGGCTCCCCGCCGTTTCCGTGATCATGCCCGTCCTCGACGAGGAACGGCATCTGCGGGGAGCAGTCCAAGCGATCCTCGCGCAGGAGTACGCCGGCGAGATGGAGGTCGTGATCGCCCTCGGTCCGTCCACGGACCGTACGGACGAGATCGCCGCCGAGCTCGTGGCCGAAACTGCGTCTCTCAAAAGCAAGCGCGTGCATACCGTCCCGAACCCGACCGGCCGTACGCCCGCGGCGCTGAACGCGGCGATCAACGCCTCCCGCCACCCGATCGTCGTCCGCGTCGACGGGCACGGCATGCTCTCGCCCGACTACATCGCCACCGCCGTACGGCTCCTGGAGGAGACCGGCGCGCAGAACGTCGGCGGCATCATGCACGCCGAGGGCGAGAACGACTGGGAGCGCGCCGTCGCCGCCGCGATGACCTCGAAGATAGGTGTGGGCAACGCCTCCTTCCACACGGGCGGTCAGGCGGGCCCGGCCGAGACCGTCTACCTGGGGGTCTTCCGGCGCGAGGCGCTGGAGCAGCAGGGCGGCTACAACGTGGAGTTCATCCGCGCCCAGGACTGGGAGCTGAACTTCCGGATCAGGGAGGCCGGGGGCCTCATCTGGTTCTCGCCCGAGCTGAAGGTGTCGTACCGGCCGCGGCCGAGCGTGAAGGCACTCGCCAAGCAGTACAAGGACTACGGGCGCTGGCGGCATGTCGTCGCCCGCTTCCACGAGGGCTCGATCAACCTGCGCTACCTCGCCCCGCCGACCGCCGTGTGCGCGATCGCGGCCGGGACCCTGGTGGGCGCGCTGCTGACGCCGTGGGGTTTCGTGGTGCCCGGCGGCTATCTCGCGGCGATCCTGCTCGGCTCGGTCCCGGCGGGCAGGGGGCTGCCGCTGAAGGCGCGGCTCCAGATCCCCGTGGCGCTGGCCACCATGCACATGTCGTGGGGCTGGGGCTTCCTGACCAGCCCCCGGTCGCTGGCGAAGAAGGTCATCGCGTCCCGGCGTCCGGCGGTCCGGGCGGACGCGACCACCGGCTGACACACCCCGCACGCGTTCGGGCCCCTCCCCGCCGGGAGGGGCCCGTCCGCGTCACCAGGTGAAGTCCGGGTCCACGTGCATGCAGGCCTTGTCGTCCGCGCCGTTGAGCGCGTCGGCCGACTTCGGGGTCCTGTCGTCCCGCTTCGGCGCCTTGTAGTCCGAGCCCTCCCGCCAGTCGGCGCCCACGACGAGCGTGACGCCGGAGACGCCGGTCGACCGCTTCACCGAGCTCAGTGGAATCCCCAGGGCTTTGGCGACCCGCTGGGCGTCGCCCTCCAGGTCGGCGCTCGGGTAGCGGACGACGGTCCGCTCCTCGCGCCACGAGCCGGTGGTGTCGGCGACGGCCTGGGCGAACCCCTGCTCGGTCAGCAGCCCGGCCACCGTGCTCGCGCGCCCGCGTGCCGCGGCCAGGGTGTCGGTGCGGGTGCCGTTGCGGACCTGGACGGCGATCTCGTCGTCGGCCGCGGCCGGGTCGGCGGAGTCCTTCTCCGCGGCCTTCTTCCCGTCCTTGTCCTTGCCGTCCAGCGCGATGTCCTCCCGCACCAGGCGGAACAGCTGCTCGGCGTCCTCGGTGGGCTCCACGCGGGCGCCGACGTACCGGTTGGGCATCGTGGTCATGGTGATGCGCGCCGGCTCGACCTTGCGCAGCTCGTCGCTGAGGTCGTAGAGCTTCTTGACGGTGTCGAGACCGGGGTCGACCGTCAGGGCCCGGGTGGCCTCCTCGGCCAGTCGGCGCAGCTTGTTGGGGCTGCTGAGGGTGGCGTTCTCGCGCAGCTGGCGGACCATCGCGTTCATGTACATGTGCTGGGCCTTGGCGCGGGCGAGGTCGCTGCCGTCCTCGAAGCCGTAGCGGGTGCGCAGCCACTGCAGGGCCTGCTCGCCCTGGATGTACGAGGTGCCCTTTTCCAGCTTCAGGCCCGAGCCCTTGCCGTCGGAGGTGCGGGAGTGGATGTTGGCGTCGACGCACACGGGGACGCCGCCGACGGCGTCGGCCATCGACACCACACCGGCGAAGTCGACCATGATGAAGTGGTCGATGTGGATGCCGGTGAGCTCCTGCCAGGTGGCCACCGTGCAGCCCGGACCGCCGTGCCCGAGGCTCTGGTTGGTCATCCTGCGCCCCTGGGTCTCCGGGTACACCTTCCCGTCGTCCGGGTCGGTGCACTTCGGGATCTTCACGAGCGTGTCCCGGGGCATGCTGACGACCGACATGTTGGTGCGGTCGGCGGACAGGTGCAGCAGCATCTGCACGTCCGCCAGGGGCGCGGCGCCGAACGTCTCACGGGCGCCGCCGAGTTTCTGGTTCTCCTTGCTGTCCCGCGCGTCCGAGCCGATCAGCAGGATGTTCAGCGGGGTCTGCCCCGCGGCGTTCGGCGTCGGGGCGGCGACCTTGTGGTCGCCGAGGTTCAGCGCGTCCTTCTTGATGTTGCCGTTGAGGTGCCGGTAGTAGAGGTATCCGGCCCCGGCCGTCCCGAGTATGAGCAGGGCGAGCACGGCCGCGGACCACTTCAGCAGCCGCCGCGGACGCCGGGGCGGCTCCTGGCCGCCCGGTGCCGACTTGGTCTCACCCGGGCCCGGTTCCCGGCGGACGCCCTGCCGCGATTCGTTCTCCCGCACACCGCTCTGCGTCACTTCCCGGTCCTTCCCGCCCCCCGCGCACGCGACAGGCCCGCCCTGCCTCCTGTTAGACGCTTGACGGGCCTGTCAGTTGCCCTCAGCGGGTCAACTCGCGCACTTCACCTTGTCGGCGGTGGACTTCTCCACATCCGCCGCCTCGACCGGGGCGTCGAGCTTCACGCCGGCGCCCTTGAAGTCCTTGCCGAGGGTCAGGGTCATGGCGGGCACGCCCTGGGAGTTGGTCACGCTCTCGCCGGGCTTCAGCGCCGACCCGGACAGGCCCATGATGTCGGCGAGGCGGCGGGCCTGGTCGGCCTGGTCGGGGGCGTACTCGAGCGTGGTCCTCGCCAGCTCGGCGGGCGCGTTCCCGCCGTTCTCGGACTTGGTCACGCCCTCCTCGACCTGGAGGTACTGGAGGGTCTTCTGCGCACTGCCGGCGACGGCACCGCCGTTGAGGATCCGCACCCGGACCTCGGAGGCCGGGGCCTTGGTGCCCTTCAGCCGCGCGGCCTCGGCGTCCTTCTCCTTCTTCTTCTGCTGCTTGACCTCGGTGAACGAGACGTCGTTCTTGATCATGTCGAACACCTGCGGGGCCTTCGACTCGTCGAGGACGACTGTCGCCTTCACCTTCTCCGCCGGGTTGTCCACCACCGGCACCGTCGCGAAGCTGATGTTCTTCGTCGGCACCTTCTTCAGCTCCAGGGCGACGTCCTTGAGCGTGCCGACACTGCCGATGGCCTGGTCGACGGTCAGCGCCTTGGTGGCGGCCTCGGCCAGCTTCAGCAGCTTCGAGGGGCTGGTGAGGGTGTCACCGGAGGACATCTTGCGCATGAGCGAGCCCAGGAACTGCTGCTGCACCTTGATGCGGTCGAGGTCGCCGCTGTTGCCGAAGCTCTTGCGGGTCCGGACGAACGCGAGGGCCTGCTCGCCCTCGACCTTCGACGGGCCCGCGGGCAGGACGAGTTTGGACTCCTTGTCGTTGACCGGCTTCTCCACGCAGACGTCGACCCCGTCCACCGCCGTCGTCAGCGTCTTCACCGCGTTGAAGTCGGCCATCATGAAGTGGTCGACCTGGATGCCGGTGTTCTCCTTCACCGTGCGCATCGTGCAGCCCGGGTCCCGGCCGCCCTCCCCGAGGCTGCGGTTGAAGCGGACGCCCTGCAGGCCCGGGACGACCTTCTCCGAGCCGTCCTCCAGCTTCGTCGGGCAGTCGGGGATGTTCACGATCAGGTCCCGGGGGATGCTGAGCGCGGTCGCGTTGGAGCGGTCCTTGGCGACGTGCAGCAGGATCGTCGTGTCGGCGTGCCCGCTGCTGCCCTTGTCGCCGTAGCCCTCGTTGCCCTCACCGGTGCGTTTGTCCGTGCCGATGATGAGGATGCTGAACGCCTCGTCCTTGCTGAAGTTGCTGGCGCCCGCGCTGCCGACGTCGGTGGTTGTGACGTTGCCCTCCAGGTGCCGGAGGTAGAAGTAGCCGGCCGCGCCGACCCCGACCAGCACGAACGCCATGGTGCCGCCGGTCCACACCAGCACCTTCTTCGCCTTCTTCGGCTTCCGCTGCACCGGCCGGCGGCCACCGCGCCGCCCGGGCGGCGGCTCCTCGGGCGCACCGCGCCGCCGGCGCTGGGGCGGAACGTCCGTGCGGGCGCCGCCCGCCCGCGTCGGGGGAGTGGATCCACGTGTCCCGGACACCGGCGACTGCGCACCGGATGGAGTCAGTCGCAGTTCGTATTCGCCGGTGTTCGGATTGAGTACCCACTGGTCTGCGGGGTCGATCTGGTCCCCCCGCCCACGGCGTTGCGCGTCCACGGTTGTCTGTTTCCTCCGTCGGGGCACGCGGCGCCTTCTCCCCCCGGAAGGCGCACGGGTACTGGTCATCACAGAAGCACTGGATCGCTCACACTATCCGCCCAGTTGAACGTCGATGGGCACTGAATGACAAATTCAAGGTCCATGCATGTGGGCAATTCCGCCCAATTCCATGTGAGGGAGCGGAAGGAAGTCGTCGACCGGTGTGCGAGTTGCTTCTGCGGTCGCTACCAGCGGTAGGGCGCGTACACGTCCATGCACTTGCCGGTGTCCGAGCCGTTGAGGGCGTCCGCGTCGCCGGGCAGGTCCCCTGCCTTCGGAGCCGGCTGCTTCGGATAGGCCGTCCCCGTACGCCAGTCGGCGCCCACGACGACCGTGACGCCGGAGACGTCGGTGGAACGCCGCACCGAACTCGTCGGAATCCCCAGTGACTTGGCTACCCGCTGCGCGTCGCCCGCCAGTTCGGCGCTCGGATAGCGCACCACGGTCCGCTCCTCGGACAATGCGCCCGAGGTGTCCGCGGCGGCTTTCGTGAAGCCCTTCTCCACGAGCGCCCGCGTGACGGCGCCCGCGCGGCCGGTCACCGGGCCGAGGGTGGTCGAGCGCGTGGCGTTCTGCACCAGGACACCGATCGCGTCGTCCGCGGCGGCGGGGTCCTTGGACGTCTCGGGCGCCTTGGAGGTCCTGGACGCCTCGGAGGTCTTCTTCGCGCCTTTGCCGTCGAAGGGCACGTCGTCGCGGATCATGTCCCACACCCGGTCGGCGTCGGCGCCGGCCGGGACCAGGTGGTTGCGGTCCTGCGGGTCCTCGGCCGTGGGCAGCGTCGTCATGGTGATCCGGTCCGTCGGGACCGTCTTCAGCTGCATCCCCAGGTCGTACAGCTTCTTCACCGTGCCGAGCTCCTCGGACACGTGCAGCGACTTGGTGGCCGCCTCGGCCAGGTCCGTCAGCCGGCCGGTGTCGGTGAAGACGTTCTGCGCCTTGAGCGTGCGGATCATCGAGTTCATGTACATGTGCTGCGCCCTGGCCCGCAGCGGGTCGCTGCCCCAGGCGTGTCGGGTGCGCAGCCACTGGAGGGCCTGCTCGCCCTGGACCTTCTTCCGGCCGGCCGTCAGCTTCAGACCCGAGCCGCCTGGCACGCCGGGCAACGGCCGGTCCCACACGTTCTGCCGCACGCACACCTCGACCCCGCCGATGGCGTCGGCCATCTTCACCACGCCCGCGAAGTCGATCGTCATCCAGTGGTCGACGTAGACCCCGGTGAGGTTCTCCCAGGTCGCCAGCGTGCAGCCCGCTCCGCCCCGGGCCAGCGAGGTGTTGATGATCGTGTTGACCGGCGGGTACGTCCGCCCGGTCTTCGGGTCGGTGCACTTGGGTATGTCGACCCGGGTGTCGCGCGGAATGCTCACCACGGCCGCGCTCTTGCGGTCCGCGGCCAGGTGGATGAGCATCTGCACGTCGCCCAGCGGCGGATTGCCGCGGTCCTTCCGCGCGCCGCCCAGCTTCACGTTCTCGTCGGAGGCACGGCTGTCGGAGCCGATCAGCAGGATGTTCAGGGGTGTCTGCCCGGCCGCGTTCGGAGCGGCCTTCCTCGCCTTGGAGTCGCCGCTGCTGCGCCGGCCCTTCTCGATGTTGCCGTTGAGGTGCTCGTAGTAGAGGTAGCCGGCACCGGCGGTCGCGAGGATCAGCACGGAGAGGGACGCCGCCGACCAGCGCAGGACGCGGCGACCGCGACCGGGGCCGGGACCACGGCCGGGCCGACGGCCGCCCCGGCGGTGCCCGTCGCCCGGCCCGGCCGGGCTGCCCGGAGTGCCGGGGCCGCCCGGGACCGGATCGCCCGGGACGGCCCCCGGCTTCGTCCCCTCCCCGTACACACTGCTGCTCTGTGCCATCTGCTCTTCCCCACCCCCGTGTCACCGGACAAGGCCTGCGGTACGCCCTGTGAGACGTACGCCAGGCCCGTCAGGTCACTCGGCGCACTCGACCTTGTCCGCCGTGGACTTCTGCACACCCTCCGGCGCCTTCGACGGAGCGGTGAGGGAAGCGCCCGCACCCTTGAAGTCCTTGCCCAGGGTCAGCGTCATCGTCGGCAGCCCCTGGGCGTTCTGCACGCTCTCGCCCGGCTTCATCGCCGACCCGGACAGCCCCATGATGTCGGCGAGGCGGCGGGCCTGATCTGCCTGGTCGGGGGCGTACTCGAGCGTGGTCTTCGCCAGTTCGGCCGGCGCGTTGCCGGCGTTCTCCGACTTGGTCACGCCCTCCTCGACCTGGAGCCAGCTGAGCGTCTCCTGGGCGCTGCCGGGGTCGGCACCGCCGTTGAGGATCCGCACCCGGACATCGGAGGCCGGGGCCTTGGTGCCCTTCAGCCGGGCGGCCACCGCGGCCGCCTCCTGCTTCTTCTTTTCCTTGACCGCGGTGAAGGAGACGTCGTTCTTGATCATGTCGAAGACCTGCGGGGCCGTCGACTCGTTCAGCACGACCGTGCTCTTGACCTTCTCCGTCGGGTTGTCGATCACCGGGGTCGTGGTGAACGTCAGGTTCTTGGTGTTGAGCTTGCCCAGCTCCAGGCCGAGGTCCTTCAGCTTGCCGATGCTGTCCAGCTGCGAGTCGACGGTCAGGGCCTTGGTGCCCGCCTCGGCCAGGTCGAGCATCTTGGAGGGGCTGGTGAGCGTGTCGTTGGACTTCAGCTTGCGCATCAGCGCGCTCAGGAACTGCTGCTGGAGCCCGATCCGGCTCAGGTCGCCGCCGAAGCCGACGGCGTGCCGGGTCCGCACGAACGCCAGCGCCTGCTCGCCCTCGATGGTGTGGGTGCCCTTCGACAGCTTCAGGTGCGAGTCCGGGTCGTCGATGTCCTTGCCCAGACAGACCTCGACCCCGCCGACCGCGCTGGTCAGCGTCTTGACGGCGTTGAAGTCGGCCACCATGAAATTGTCCGGCTTGACCCCGGTCAGCTCGGTCACGGTCCGCATGGTGCAGCTGGGGGTGCGGCCGTCCTGGCCGAGGCTGGTGTTGAAGCGGACCTTCTGCGTGCCCGGGATGACCTTCTGCGTCCCGTCCTCCTGCGTGGTCGGGCAGTCCGGCACGTCGACGATCAGGTCACGCGGGATGCTGAGCGCGGTCGCGTTCGAACGGTCCTTGGAGACGTGCAGCAGGATGGTGGTGTCGGCGTGCCCGACACTGCCCGCGTCGCCGTAGTCCTCGTTGCCCTTGCCGGTGCGCTTGTCGGTGCCGATCAGCAGGATGTTGATGGCCTTGTCCTTCTGGAAGCCACCGGTGCTCGCGCCGTCGTCGGAGACCGACGCGATGTTGTCGTTCAGGTGCTCGATGTAGAAGTACGCGCCGCCCGCCCCGGCGACCAGCACGAACGCCATCGCGCCGCCGGTCCACAGCAGGACCTTCTTCCCCTTCGCGGCCTTCTTGGCCGGCCGCCGTCCGCGCCGTCCCGGCAGCGGCTCCTCCGGCGCCCCGCGGCGCCTGCGCGGCGGGGCCGCACGGCCGGGCGTCTCGGGCCGCGCGCGGCTTGGCGCATCCGTGCGGCTGCCGGCATCCCTGCGGCCGCGCGCCGGCGGGACCCCGTCGGAGGCCGGTGGCCTGCGAGGGCTGGGGACGCCCGACTGCGGTGGGGAAGTGGGCAGTCGCAGTTCGTATTCACCGGTGTTCGGATTGAGCACCCACTGGTCTGCGGGATCGATATCGTCCGCCCGCCCACGGCCTTGCGCGTCCACGGTTGTCTGTTTCCTCCGTCGGGGCACGCGGCGCCTCCCCCTCCAAGGCACCCGGGTCTCGGTCACACAGTGCGCGACCTCAGGACCGTCCTCAGAGCCGGGCGCACCGGATCGCTCACACTAACCGCCCAGTTCAGTGCCGAACGACGACGGTGACAAATTCCACGTCCCTACACCTGGGCAATTCGCCCATTTCCCGGGTGAAGAGTTCATTGCCTTGGAGTGACCTTGGTGCCCGCTTTACTCACAGGTGTCCTCGGCGGCCGTGTTCCCCCGGAACGTCGGTGGAGGAGAAGCGGTGACGGCGGGCTCGGAAAACGACCCCGGATACGAATTCCCGTACGACCCGTCACGCGAATCGGTAGGCCTCAGCGGGGCGGAACCACGCGGAACGTCACCGGCCACCACCACGGGTGTGTCCGTACGCAGCCGCTCGAACAGTCTCTCCGCCTCGGGCTCCACGAGTTGGTCGCGATTGGCGTCGTACGCGTACGACTCCCGTGGAACGGTCAGGAATTGCACACGTTCCATGGGGATGTCGCGCAGCCCGCGCACAAGTTCGTACAGACCGCGAAGGCTGGCCAGATCCGGGTCGGTTGTGAGAGAGGACGTGGCGGCGTCCAGCACGGGATACAGCTTCGCCGGATTCAGCAGGACGTCGTTGCTGCGCACCTTGTTGACGAGTGCCCCGAGGAACCGTTGCTGCCGCTCCATCCGTTCGGTGTCACTGCCGTCACCGAGCGTCTTGCGGGCGCGGACGTAGCCGAGCGCCTGCTCGCCGTCGAGGGTGACGCGTCCGGCCGGCAGCCGCAGCTTGGCAGCCCGGTCGTCGATCGGCTCCCGCAGGCACACCTGAACGCCGTCGACCGCGTCGACCATCTTCTTGAAGCCGTGGAAGTCGACGACGACGTGGTTGTCGATGCGGATGTCGGTGAGCTTCTCGACGGTCCGGATGGTGCAGGCCGAACCGCCCACCTGGAAGGCCTGGTTGAACGCGGCGAACCGCGGCGCGCTGCGCGACCCGTCCGGACGCCGGCAGCCCGGCAGGTTCACCATCAGGTCCCGGGGCAGGGAGACGGCGGTGGCGCTGCCCCGGCCCGCGGACAGGTGCAGCAGGATCGTGGTGTCCGACCGCTCGGTCCCGGAGTCCCGCCCGTAGCGTGCGTTGTCGTCACCCTCGCGCGAGTCGGACCCGATCAGCAGGATGTTCCGCGCGTCCTTGACCAGCGAGGTGGGCCGCTCCTTCTCGTACCGCGCGAGCTCCGCGGCGGCGGCCTCGTCGGGCGTGATGTTCCCGCTGAGCTTGGCGTACACGGCCCATCCGGCCCCGGCGGCCGCGACGACGACACCGGCGACCCCGAACGCGCCGATCCGCACCCACCGCCGCCGACGCCGTCGCACCAGCCCAGGCCCACTGGCGGAGGCCCCCGCCCCCGTGCCCGGCCCAAGCCTCCCGGTGTCGCCCACGACAGAGACCACCCCTCACGTCGTACGAACGTAGCGCGCACTGCTCCTACGACTGTGGCGTGGATGGGGGGCGGGGGTGGGGTGGGGATGGGCTGAACGGGGGAGAGGCAGTCGGCTGACAGGCCCTACCGGGCGATAGCTGACAGGCCCTACCGGGCGATAGCTGACAGGCCCTACCGGGCAATAGCCGTGACCCGCTCACTCTCGACCCGCTTGTCCAGCACGCCCTCCCCGGCCCGCTCCAGATGCCGGCACAGCACCACAGAACCCCCCGTGGCCACCGGCCCGTACAACCCCGCGTTCAACCCCTCCCACGTGTCATACGGCAAGCCCGACAGGATCCGTGACCCCGGCCCGGTCAGCCCCAGCCCCGACGCCTCCGCCCGAGCCCGCTCGACGACCTCCGCCCCACTGAACTCCCGCCCCGCCACGATCAGCGCAGGCCCGTCCGGATCCACCGGCGCGTACGGCACGAACCGGTCCCCCTGCCCCGGCACCTCCACCGCGTAGTCGACAAACCCCTCGGGCGCCTGCGGAAACCGCCCCCCGAGCGGCCGCAGCGCCATCGCGATCCGGGCCCCGGAACACGCCCGCGCCGCCTCCAGCCCGTCCGGACCGCTCACCACGACATCGGCCGCCCGCGCGTCCCCCGACACGTCCGCGACGACTCCCACCGACGAACACGCCAGCAGCCACACCGCCGTCTGCCAGTGCGCGGGCAGCAACAGCGCCACCCGGTCCCCGGGCTCGACGGACAGCTCGTCCTGGAGGAGGTTGGCGGTCTTTGCCACCCAATTGGCGAAGGTGGCAACGGACAGTTCGACACGTTCGCCCGTGGCGTCGTCGTAGAAGGTCACCAGGGGGCGTCCCGGATCCGCGGCGAGCGCGGAATTCAGCAGGTCGGCAGGGGTGCGATCGGTGGCGTTCACCCGGGCAAGCGTACGCGGCACCCAAGCCGCCGCCCAACGGCCCGGCCACCGTCCCGGCGTGAATCCGCCACCGGTTCGGCCGAACCCCGACCGACGGCCCGTCAACTCCCAAATGGACAGACTTATAGGACTATGTCCAAGATCGGGAGCATGCGTGGATTTCTTGCTTCTTCGATCGGTGTCACCTGTGCGGCCGCTCTGGCCCTCCCGCTCACTCCGCCCGCCGTCGCGGCGACGGCGAGACCGGTGCCGACCACGGAAGCCGCCACGGCAGCGAGACCCGCGCCCCACGCGGGGACACCGGACACGACCATGACCAGCCGGCGCGCGGCCGAGCCGTACGCCCTCGGCAGCACCCAGTCCCTCCCCCTCGAACCCCTCACCCGCAACCGCGCCACCCCCACCGGTCCCGACACCCCCGAACAGGGCCTGACCCGCCGCTCCGTACGCCACTTCTCGCTCGTCGGCGTTGTCTGGGACAACCCGGCGGCCGAACTGCACGGCCGCGTCCAGGTCCGCACCCGGGCCGCCGGCACCGGCACCTGGTCGGGCTGGCAGGACGTCGAGGCGCACAACGGCGACCACGCGGCCGACCCGGACACCCCCGAGAGGGCCTCGGGCCGCGTCCGCGGCGCCACGGCGCCGCTGTGGGTCGGCGACTCCGACGGCGTGGAACTCCGCGTCCGCTCCGAACCCGGGAGCGCGCAAGCCGACTCCGCGCACCACGGCACGCACGCCCGCAACCTGCCCGCCGCGCCCCCGCTCCCCTCCGGTCTCCGACTCGAACTCGTCGACCCGGGTGATGACGCCCCACCGCCCGACGCCCCTGAGGACGACTCCGGCGCCACCGGTCTCGCCGAGGAGATCGCCGCCGCCGACGAGACCTCCGTCGCCGAAGAGATCACCGCCGCCACCGAAGCCGCCGCCACCGAAGCCTCCGCGGTCAACACCGACCTGGTTCCCCTGGGCGCCACCGAGATCCCGGCACTGAACCGGGCGGAGACCGAGCAGGAGTTCTTCACTCTCAACGCCGGTGAGCTGACGGAGCAGCAGCGGGTGAGGCCGTTCGTCGGCCCGCGCCCGCGCATCGTCACGCGACGCGGCTGGGGCGCGAACGAGGGGCTGCGGGAGCGGGGCTTCCGGTACACGAAGAAGGTCAAAGCGGCCTTCGTGCACCACACGGCCAGCGGCAACAACTACCGCTGCTCGCAGTCCCCGTCAGTCATCCGCAGTATCTACCGCTACCACGTCAGGAGCATGGGCTGGCGGGACGTCGGCTACAACTTCCTCATCGACAAATGCGGAAAGATCTACGAGGGCCGAGCCGGGGGCGTGGCAAGGCCGGTCCTCGGCGCCCACACCCTTGGTTTCAACAGCAACAGCATGGGGATCGCCGTCCTCGGGTCGTACGGCGCCAAGAAGCCGTCGTCCGCCGCAGTCAAGGCCATCGCCCGGCTCACGGCGTGGAAGCTGGGCCTGTACCGGGTGAATCCGCGGGGAAAGACATACCTGAAGTCGGCTGGTAGCAATCTCCACCGAAAAGGTAAGAAGGTACGACTGAACGTGATCTCCGGTCACCGGGACGGATTCCAGACGTCCTGCCCGGGACGCAAGCTCTACGGCAAGCTCGGCTCGGCCCGCTCCAAGGCGGCCCGGTACCAGGGCCGCTGAGACACACGTTCACCGCCGTCGGGGGGCAGCGGGGCGGAATGCCGCACGGCCAGCGAAGGCGCCACGGAACGGTCTGCATACACTGACCGGCCGAAAGACAGTTCGGCCGGTCCCGGCAGGAAGCAGAGACGACACGTGACAGAAGCGATCCTCCTGGTCGGCGGCAAGGGCACCCGGCTGCGCCCGCTCACGGTGCACACGCCCAAGCCCATGGTGCCGGCGGCCGGGGTGCCCTTCCTCACGCACCAGCTGGCGAGAGCGAGAGCGGCGGGCGTCGAGCACATCGTCCTGGCCACGTCCTATCTGGCCGAGGTCTTCGAGCCGTACTTCGGTGACGGTTCCGCGCTGGGGCTCCACCTGGAGTACGTGACGGAGGAGGAGCCCCTGGGCACGGGCGGCGCCATCCGCAACGTGGCCTCCCGGCTGCACTCCGGCCCCGACGACCCGGTGCTGATCTTCAACGGCGACATCCTCACGGGCCTCGACATCAGGGCCCTGGTCGACACCCACGAGTCGACGGGTGCGGACATCTCCCTGCACCTCACCAAGGTCACGGACCCGCGCGCCTACGGTCTCGTCCCCACGGACGACACGGGCAGGGTCCTGGCGTTCCTGGAAAAACCGCAGACGCCCGAGGAGATCGTCACCGACCAGATCAACGCGGGGGCGTACGTCTTCCGCCGCTCGGTCATCGACACGATCCCGCAGGGCCGGCCGGTGTCGGTGGAGCGGGAGACCTTCCCCGACCTCCTCTCCGCCGGAGCCCACCTCCAGGGCATGGTCGACTCGACGTACTGGCTGGACCTCGGCACACCGGCGGCGTTCGTCCGGGGCTCGGCGGACCTGGTCCTGGGCCGGGCCCCGTCCCCGGCGGTTCCCGGCCGCTGCGGCGACCGCCTGGTCCTGCCGACGGCGACGGTCGCGGCCGACGCGAAGCTGTCCGGCGGCACGGTGGTCGGCGAGGGCGCCTTCGTCGCGGAGGGCGCCCGCGTCTTCGGCAGCACGATCCTCCCGGGCGCCGTGATCGAACCCGGAGCGGTCATCACCGACTCCCTCATAGGCACCCGGGCCCGCGTCGGCGAACGCTCCGTCCTCACCGGCACGGTGATAGGCGACGGCGCGGTCATCGGCCCCGACAACGAACTCCGCGACGGCGCCCGCATCTGGTGCGACGCCCAAATCCCAGCGGGAGCGGTCCGCTTCTCGTCGGACCAGTAGACCTACGCGCGAGCGGGGCTGAGCTGCGGGCAGTCGTGCCGCCAAGGGCGGCACGGGAGGGCGATGGGGGTCCCCCCTGCTCGAGCGAAGCCGAGAGCTCGGGGGAGGCACCCCGCTCCGCCGGGCTGCGGACCCACCCTGCCTCAGCCACAACGCCGCCGCACTGGAAACCGGGGCAGCTCACAACGCCCCGATATCCCACCGCGGCATCTTCGGTGCCCTCCGCCCCGGCACCACCCCACTCAACAGGATCAACCGAGCCGCCCGATGCCGCTGCCCCGCATACGGCTCCAGCAACTCCAGCATCACGGAGTCATCGGCATCCCGGTCCCCGGCCAGCGCCCACCCCACGATCCGGGGCAGATGCAGATCCCCCACGGTCACCTCGTCCGGCGCCCCATGACTGCGCTGCACCGTCTCCGCCGACGTCCACGGCCCCACCCCCGGCACAACCTCCAAACGCGCCCGAGCCGCCCCCGGCTCCATCCCGGCAGCCTCCTCCAACCGCCCGGCCACCCGGACCGCACGCAGAATCGTCGACGCCCGCTTGTTGTCCACCCCGGCCCGATGCCACTCCCACGACGGGATCAACGCCCACTCCCGGGGCGCCGGCATCACACACATCCGCCCGGGCGCGGGCCCCGGCGCCGGCTCCCCGAACTTCCGCACCAGCAGCCGCCACGCCCGATACGCCTCATCGGTGGTGACCTTCTGCTCCAGAATCGACGGAATCAGCGACTCCATCACCAGCCCGCTCCGCGTCAGCCTGAGCCCGGGCCGCCGATGCCGGGCCAGCGCCACCAGCCGGTGCCGGGGCACGAACACGGACGGGTCGTCGGCGGCCCCGAGCAGCTCCGGCAACCGGTCCAGCAGCCACTCCGCCCCGGGCCCCCAGGCCTGGCCGCGCACCCCACCGCCGTACGCGCAGACCCGTAGCGTGCCGGGCCCGGCGGGCGTACGACAGGCCCGCCACACGGACCCGTCCGGCGTCGCCCGGAACGTCGGATCACCCGGCCCGCGCCGCAGCGGCCCCAGCACCAGACCGAGATCCAACGGCCCGTCCGGCACCCAGTCGCGCACTCGCCCCGGCCCCGCCGCCTGCCGCGGCACGCCCCCGGCGACGCCGACGTGCCCGCCGCGCACAGTGGTGCGCGTGGGCCGGGGAGCGAAGCGTCCTGCCATGAGTGAAGTCCCTGGGAAACGATGCGAAGCGAGAGGAGCCCTACGAGCGTAGGCGCCGGCCGGCGCCGGTCACCGCACCTCGATGAAGGCCCCCGCATCCCGCTCCGGCCGCGGACGCGGTTCCTCCGCCGGATGCCCGACCGCCACCGCGCCCATCGGGTCCCAGTCCGCCGGCAGCCCCAGCACCTCGCGCACCACGTCCCGGCAGAACATCGTCGAGGACACCCACGCCGAACCCAGCCGCTCCCCGGCCAGTGCGACCAGGAAGTTCTGCACGCCGGCGCCGGTGGCGACCACGAACATCTCCCGCTCGGCCCCGTCGCGCCGCGCGTCGCCGTAGGTGTGCGAGCCGTCCATGACCAGACAGGGGACGACGAGGTACGGCGCGTTCCGCAGGACGTCCCCGCGCCGCACCCGCTTGGCGATGGACTCCTCCGTCTTGCCGTCCCTCCGCAGATCGGCGATCCACGCGTCACGCATGGCGTCGAGCAGCCGCGTCCGCGACTCCTCGGACTCCAGCAGCACGAAGCGCCAGGGGGTGGTGTGGTGCGGCGCCGGAGCCGTCACCGCCGCGGCCACCGCCCGCCGTACCGCGCCGGGGTCGACGGGCTCGTCCGTGAAGGCCCGGACCGTGCGCCGCTGGGTCACCGCCAGCCGTACCGCCTCCGATGTGCCGAGCCGGAACATGTCGTCGCGCGCGCCGCGCACCATGGCCCGCGCTCCCTCTGCGTCGTCCGGAGCCAGCACGTGCGGCAGGCCGCGCACCACGGCGACGGGGAGTCCGGCCGCCTTGCCCTTGACCAGGTCGCCGGCCGCGGCGAGTTCGTCGGCCGTGGCGACGACGGTGGCGCTGAGCGGGTTGCCGTGCGCGTCCGTGCCGCCGCGCAGGTCGTCCAGTACGCGCACTCCGGCCGCGCCGATCGCGACGTCCGTGAGCCCCGCGCGCCAGGGCCGCCCGAACGTGTCGGTGACGACGACACCGACGTCGACGCCGAGGACCTCCCGCAGTCCGTCGCGGATCGCGCGGGCGGACGCGTCCGGGTCCTCGGGCAGCAACAGGACCGTCCCCGAAGGGATGTTGGACGCGTCCACCCCGGCCGCGGCCATGACAAGGCCCTGACGGTTCTCGACGATCCGGAGGCTGCCGCGCCGGGCGACCACCCGTACCGTCTCGGCGTCGATGGCGGCCTCCCGGTCGGCCGCCTGGACCGCCCGGCCCTCCGCCTTGGACACGATCTTCGACGTGACCAGCAGTACGTCCCCGTCGGCCAGACCGGGCTCGGCGGCCGCGATCAGCTTGGCCAGATCGTCCCCGGCCGCGACCTCGGGCATCCCGCCCAGGGCCCACACCCGGTACCCGTCGGCACCCTGCCGGTTCTCCGGGACCTCGGCGCTCAAGCTCCCCGCACCTCCTCCGCCAGGGTCAGGGCCTCCCGCGCCATCCGTGCGGTCGCGTCGGCGTCGGTCATCATCAGCGGCACGGCCCGGCAGCGGATCCCGGCCGCTTCGACCCGCTCCACCGCGCCGGCGTCCACCGTGTCGACGAGCCAGCCGTCCAGCAGGCCCGAGCCGTAGTGCTCGGCCACCGCCGGCGCGGTCGACTCGACGCCCACGGCGGCGAGCACCTTGTCGGCCATGCCCCGCACGGGCGCGTCACCGACGATGGGGGACAGGCCGACCACCGGCACTCCGGCGTCGGCGATGGCCTCCCGGATGCCGGGCACGGCGAGGATCGTGCCGATCGACACCACCGGGTTGGACGGCGGGAAGAGGATCACGTCCGCCTCGGCGATCGCCTCCAGCACACCCGGCGCGGGCTTCGCCTGGTCGGCGCCCACCGGCACGATCGCCTCCGCGGGCACGGAGGCGCGCAGCCGCACCCAGTACTCCTGGAAGTGGATCGCCTTGCGCTCGCCGTCGAGCTCGACGGCCACGTGGGTCTCGACGCGGTCGTCGGACATCGGGATCAGCCGCACGCCCGGCTGCCAGCGGTCGCACAGCGCCTGGGTCACCGCGCTCAGCGGGTACCCGGCGCCGATCATCTGCGTCCGCACGATGTGCGTGGCGAAGTCCCGGTCGCCGAGGCCGAACCACTCGGGCCCGACGCCGTACGCCGCGAGCTCCTCCTTGAGGTGGAAGGTCTCCTCGGCGCGCCCCCAGCCCTGCTCCTCGTTGATGCCGCCGCCGAGCGTGTACATCACCGTGTCGAGGTCCGGGCAGACCTTCAGCCCGAAGAGGTGGATGTCGTCCCCGGTGTTGCCGATGACCGTGATGTCCGCGTCCGGAACGGCCCGCTTCAGACCACGCAGGAACCGGGCACCACCGATGCCGCCTGCCAGAACCACAATGCGCATGGGAGCCAGTCTTGCAGGCGCCTGTGACAACCGGTCGGCGGCTTCGGCAACCGGTCAGGCGGTCACGCCGACCGGTCGGGCACGGCACGGCAACCGGTCAGGCGGTCACGGCATCCGGCAGGGTCCGGGCCTCGCAGTGCTGGGCCGTGTGCATCGGCATCTCCGTCAGGCCCGGGTAGTAGACGTGCAGGCTGACCGCCGGCTCCAGGGCGTCGTTCATGACTTCGTGCGCGTACCCCGGCGCGAAAACGCGCTGCGCGCCTGCCCGCAAGGCGCGCGAGCCCCGCTCCGTGCGCTCGGTCAGCGTGCCGGCCAGCACGGTCAGCACACCGGAGGAGCGGCCGTGGTCGTGCAGCCCGCTGCCCTGCCCGGGCACCCAGGACAGCAGCCACACCTCGTAGCCCGGGCCGGTGCGCAGCCGGTGGTACCAGCGGCTGGTCGCGTCGTACCGGACGAGGTGCTCCCACTGGGAGCGGTCGGCGGCGATGGAGCGGGCGAGTCCGACGAACTCGGCGACGGTGGCCGGGTGCTCGCGCGGGGTCTGGAGCAGATGCGGGACTTCGAGGATGTCGCCGGCGATCTGGAGGTCGCTGTCGCTGTTCATGGGTGCGGTGGTTCCTCAGTGAAAGAAGGTCAGAGGGAACAGAAGCCGAGAGACGGGTGGCTCGGCCTTCAGCTGGAGCAGGTGTGGCTCAACAGCTGGAACAGCAACAGCGACAGCGAGCGCGGGCAGCACCGTGGGACCCGGCGGTGCGGGTCGAGGTGAGGACCGAGTTCGCGAGCATGCCCACAAGGACACCGGTTCACACCCGCACTGTCAACTCGGCACCCGCCGTGTGCGACGTGGTTCACCTCATCCGGTCGTTCACTCAGATGAAAGGTTTGTTCATTGCCCGCCCGGGACACATGGCGTCCAACCGGGCGCACCAAACCCCGTTGCGTACTCGTGATCCGAATGTGATCCGTTTCGCTTCGAGGTGCGTGTCGGAACGAGATCGAACCTCTGGGCGTCCTTCTCCGTACAGGTCTGCGAGGGGTCCGGCGGACGGCGTGAGCCCTTGCGGGCTCCGTCGGTGTGTCAGGTTTTATGGTGATTTGAACACTTTCCGCTTGGGCTTGGTTCCGCAGAGTGAATAAGGGGCTCAATAGCAGATCTCGGCTTGACTCGCCCGGAGCAGCACACTTGTAATTTCACTCGTGTCGTTCAGCCGGAATCGGTAACGGCTAGATCACGGGGACGCGAAAGACAGACGAGGGGCGCACATGACCGAGACGGTGCAGCAACTGCTGGTCGACGACGCGGACGAGGAACTCGGCTGGCAGGAGCGCGCACTGTGCGCCCAGACCGACCCCGAGTCCTTCTTTCCCGAGAAGGGCGGCTCGACCCGGGAGGCCAAGAAGGTCTGCCTCGCCTGTGAGGTCCGCTCCGAGTGCCTCGAGTACGCCCTCGCCAACGACGAGCGATTCGGCATCTGGGGCGGCCTGTCCGAGCGGGAGCGCCGCCGGCTGAAGAAGGCAGCGGTCTGACCGGCATCCCGGATCCGTACGCACGGCTCTGACGGCCCGTCGCACGTGGGTTATCCACAGGCGGCGGGCCCCCTTGTTGCGCAGCCGATAGTGTGGTCGCTCGTCCGAGACGCCCCGCTGCCCCCACCGGTCGCAGGCGTCCACCGCAGTCCACCGAACCGGGGCCCGTACCTCGATGTCCGTGCACAGCCACCCGGCAGCTCATCACGACAGCGCTGCCACACCTGAGTTCCCGCGTCATGTGGTGACCGCGGTCCTCGTCTCCCACGACGGCGCCCGCTGGCTGCCGGACGCGCTCGCCGGGCTGCTCGGCCAGGAGCGACCCGTCCAGTACGCGATGGGCGCCGACACCGGCAGCGCGGACGACTCCGCCCAGCTGGTCACCGACGCCCTCGGCGCCGACCGCGTGCTGCACCTCGCCCGCCGCACCGGCTTCGGCCAGGCCGTCGAGGAGTGCGGCCGCACGGCTCCGGTCCTCACTCCCGAGCACCTCCCGTACCTGAAGCGGCCCAGCGGCTGGGACCCGGTCACCCGCTCCTGGCGCGACGACGCCTACGACCTGCCCGAGCTCCCGCACGGAGAGCCGGTCCAGTGGCTGTGGCTGCTGCACGACGACTGCGCCCCGGAGCCCGACGCCCTGGCCCAGCTGCTGCGCGTCGTGGACAACGAATACGAGCTGGGCCGCGAGGACGTGGCCGTCGTCGGCCCCAAGCTCCGCGGCTGGTACGACCGGCGGCAGCTGCTGGAGGTCGGCGTCAGCATCGCCAACTCCGGCCGCCGCTGGACCGGCCTGGACCGCCGCGAGCAGGACCAGGGACAGCACGACCACGTCCGGCCCGTGCTGTCGGTGTCCACGGCCGGCATGCTGATCCGCCGCGACGTCTTCGAACAGCTCGGCGGCTTCGACCGGCACCTGCCCCTCATGCGCGACGACGTCGACCTGTGCTGGCGCGCGCACGCGGCGGGTTACCGCGTCCTGGTCGCCCCCGAGGCGGTCGTCCGGCACGCCGAGGCGGCCTCCCGCGAGCGCCGCACGGTCGACTGCGTGGGCCGAACGGCCGCCTCCCCGCACAAGGTCGACAAGGCCGGCGCCGTCTACACCCTCCTCGTCAACGCGCGTACGGCCGTGCTGCCCTGGGTACTGCTGCGGATCGTGCTCGGTACGCTGCTGCGGACCGTCGCCTACCTCGTCGGCAAGGTCCCCGGCCAGGCCGTCGACGAGATCCGCGGTCTCATGGGCACGCTGCTCAGGCCCGAGCGGATCCTCGCCGGGCGGCGCGGCAGAGGCGCCCCCCGGATCGACAAGGACGAGCTGCGGCCACTGTTCCCGCCGCCCGGCGCGACCGTCCGCATGACCGTCGAGCAACTCGCGGGCAACCTCGTGGGCAGCTCCGACCCCGAGGTCGCCTCCGGCGCCGGACGGCACGGCGGTGCCGTCGAGTCGGGCCCCGGCGGCGACGACGCCGACTTCCTGGAGATCGAGCAGTTCGCCCGGCTCAAGCGCATCGCGCGCAAGCCCGGACCGGTGCTCTTCCTCGTGCTGCTGCTCGTCTCCCTGGTCGCCTGCCGCGAACTCCTCGGCGGCGGCGCACTAGCGGGCGGTGCCCTGCTGCCGGCCCCGGCCGACTCCTCCGACCTGTGGGCGCGCTACCTGGACGCCTGGCACCCGGTCGCCGCCGGCGGCACCTCCTCCGCGCCGCCGTACCTCGCGCTCGTGGCGATGCTGGCGTCCCTGCTGTTCGGCTCGACCGGCCTCGCGGTCACGCTGCTGCTCGTCTGCTCGGTGCCGCTGGCCGGTGTCACCGCCTACTTCGCCTCCCGCCCGCTGGTCGAGTCCCGGCTGCTGCGCGCGTGGGCGGCCGTCGTCTACGCCTTCCTGCCCGCCGCCACCGGCGCCCTCGCCGGAGGCCGGATCGGCACGGCCGTCCTGGCCGTGCTGCTGCCGCTCATCGCCCGCGCGGGCATCGCCGCCAGCGGCCTGGCGAACCCCTCCGGAGCGCGTGGCAGTTGGCGCGCCACCTGGGCGTACGCCCTGCTGCTGACCATCACCACCGCGTTCACCCCGATCGTGTGGCCCATCGCGCTGCTCCTCGGCGCCGGGCTGCTGGTCCTGCGCCGGACCGACGTCACGGCGTACGGGCTGCGGTTCCTCGCCCAGCTCGGCACGCCCCTGCTGGTCCTAGCGCCCTGGTCGCTGTCGCTGCTGCCGTTCGGCTTCTTCCAGGAGGCCGGTCTGGAGTACGGCCCGTCGGCCGCCTCCCCCCTCGACCTGCTCGGCGCCAGCCCGGGCGGCCCCGGAACGGTCAGCGGCCTCATGCTGATCGGCATCGTGCTGGCAGCGCTCGCCGCCCTGCTCCGTTCCGAACGCCGGCTGGGCATCTGGACGGCCTGGACGGCCGCCCTGACCGGCTTCGTCTTCGCGGTCCTGTCCAACAGCTCCACCTGGTCGGGCCCCGCGACCCTCGTCTACGGCATCGCCCTCCTGGCCGCCGCCGCGCTCGGCGCCGACGGGGCCCGCTCGCGCGTGGCCGAGCAGAGTTTCGGCTGGCGTCAGCCGGTCGCCGTGCTGATCGCCTTCGCCTCGGCCGCGGGCCCGCTGCTCATCGCCGCGGGCTGGATGATCCGCGGCGCGGACGGCCCTGTGGAGCGGCGCGACCCGACACAGGTCCCCGCGTTCGTCGCCGAGGAGAGCGGCAGCAGCGACCAGGCCCGCACCCTCGTCCTCGACAGCGACTCCGCCTCCCACGTCGGATACATGCTGGTCCGCGGCTCCGGCGCCCGCCTCGGCGACGGCGAGATCGCCGCGGCCGACGGCGAGAACAGCAGGCTCGACAAGGTCGTCGCCAACCTCGTCGCCGGCTCCGGCGCCGACCAGTCCGACCAGCTCGGCGCCTTCGCCGTGCGCTACGTCCTCGTCCACCAGGGCGCTCCCCGCGATGTCACCCGCGTCCTGGATGCCACGCCCGGCCTGACCCGGCTCAGCCAGCAGAACGGCGGCGCGCTGTGGCAGATCGACCAGGAGGTCGCGCGCGCCACCATCGTCCCCGCCTCCGGCTCTGGCACTCCGCAGACCGTCGCAGCCGGGCCCGTCGACATCCACACCACGATCCCGACCGGCTCCGACGGGCGCGTGCTGCGCCTGGCCGACACCGCCTCCGACGGCTGGACCGCCACGCTCGACGGCAAGCCACTGACCCCCACCACGGTCGACGGCTGGGCCCAGGGCTTCGAACTCCCCGCCACCGGCGGCAAGCTGGACGTCACCTACGACAACCCCGTCGGCCACACCGCGTGGCTGTGGGCGCAGGGCCTCCTCGCCGTCGTCCTCGTCGTGCTCGCCCTGCCCGGCCGGCGCCGCGACATCGACGACGACCTGCCCGAGGAGCCGGCCGTCCCGGCCCAGGCGGTCGCGGGCGAGGGCCGACGGGCCCGCCGCCTGCGCGCCCAGGCGGAGGCCGAGGCCGAAGGGGCGGCGCAGCCCGAGGAGTTCCCGCCCCCGCAGCCCGAGCAGCCGCCGGCCCCCGTGCCGCAGCAGCACCATGGCCAGTGGGACCCCGCCGCCCACCAGAGCGGCGAGTACGCGAACTACGGCGACCAGTACCAGGGCGCCCAGTACCCGGCCGACGCCTACGGACAGCAGTACCCGGCGGATCCCTACCAGGGCGGCCAGTACGACCCGTACGCGTACGGCGGTCAGCCCCAGAACCCGTCGTACGACCCACAGGGCTACGACCATACGGGCTACGACCAGGCCTATCCCCAGGGCTACGGCGCGTCGTACGACCCGGCGCAGCACCACCACCCCCACGGCACGGGCAGTGAGCGTCCCGACGGGAGCCAGCAGTGAACCGCACCACCCTGTCCCTGATCGCCGGCGCGACCGCGCTCGCCGCCGTCACCGGCTTCGCCGTGCTGTCCGCCCCGGACACCCCGGGCGCCGGCACCACCGCCAAGGCGGCGGCCCAACTGCCCGTGGAGCGCACGAGCCTGCTGTGCCCCGCGCCCAGCCTCTCCGACATCGCGGAGACGTCGTACACCTCCTTCACGCCCGTCACGAAGGGCACCGGGAGCGGCGGCAAGGCCGAACTCCAGGCGGCCGCCCAGGAGTCGAAAGACGACTCGAACGCGGGTGGCGACAAGGGCAAGGACGGCGGGAAGTCCGGCGAGCGGAAGACCGAGAAGCCCGTGCTGACCCCCAAGGAGCCCGGCAAGCCGGTCACCGGGGACAGCTCGGGCGCCGAATCGCCCGCGCTGGTCGGGACGGCGGACGGCAGGTTCGCGCCCGGCTGGACGGTCCAGGAGACGACGGAGGTCGCCGTGGGGACCGGACGGGGCCTTCAGGGCGTCAACTGCACGGCCCCGGACACGAGTTTCTGGTTCCCCGGCGCCAGCACCGCGGCCGACCGCACCGACTACGTCCATCTGACGAACCCCGACGACTCGGCCGCCGTCGTCGACATCGAGCTCTACGGCAAGGACGGCACCCTCAAGTCCACGGTGGGGGAGGGCATCACGGTCCAGCCGCACTCCAGCGACCCGGTCCTGCTGTCCACCCTCACCGACGAGCAGCAGGCCAACCTCACCGTGCACGTCAACGTCCGCAGCGGGCGGGTCGGCGCCGCCGTGCAGGCCCTGGACGACAAGCTCGGCGGCGACTGGCTGGCCGCGTCCACGGACCCGTCGGGCAGCCTGGTCCTGCCCGGCATCCCCAAGGACGCCACCTCCGTGCGCCTGGTCGCCTTCACCCCGGGCGACGCCGACGCGGACCTCAAGGTGCGCCTCGCCTCCCCCTCCGGGCTGATCACCCCGGCCGGACACGAGACGGTGCACGTCAAGGGCGGCATGACCACGGCCGTCGACCTGGGCGACGTGACGCGCGGCGAGGCGGGCTCCCTGGTGCTGACGCCGACGGACCAGTCCGTGCCCCTCGTGGCGGCCCTGCGGGTCGTGCGCGGCAAGGGCGACAAGCAGGAGACGGCCTTCATCCCGGCCACCCGCCCCGTCGGCACGCGCGCGACGTCCGCGGACAACAGCGCCAAGGGCAGCACGCTCTCCCTGACGGCCCCCGGCCGCACGGCCACGGTCCAGGTCACCGCCTCGGCGGGCAGCGAGGGCGGCACGCCGGTGTCGAAGACGTACACGATCAAGGCCGGCACCACCCAGGACATCGAGCCCCCGGTCCCCAGCGGCCTGAAGGGCACGTACGCGCTCACGGTCGAGCCGAAGTCCGGCGGCCCGGTCTACGGCGCCCGCACCCTGGCGGCGACGGAGGGCGGCGTCCCCGGCTTCACCGTGCAGACACTCCCCGACGACCGGGGGACGGTGGCCGTGCCGGAGGCGGACGAGGACCTGTCGGTGCTGCAGAAGTAGGCCCTGACCACTGCGGTCGATGTTGCGGAAGCAGCCCTGACCACTGCGGTCGGCGCTGCGGAAGCAGCTCCGACCGCTGACGGCCGTCTCAGCCCTGGTCCTCGCCGTACCGCGGATCCACCGTCTCCGGTGTCAGCCCCAGCAGCTCGGCGACCTGCTCGACGACGACCTCGTGCACCAGCGCCGCCCGCTCGTCGCGGCCCTTGGTGCGGATCTCGACCGGCCGCCGGTAGACCACCACGCGCGCGGGGCGGCCCTCGCGGGCGCTGATCGTGCCGCCCAGCGGGACCGCCTCGTCGTTCCAGGCCTGGCCGGGCCCGTCGAGCCGCGGCACCTCCAGCACCAGGAAATCGATGTCGGCGAGCTGCGGCCAGCGCCGCTCCAGGCGTTCCACGGAGTCCTGCACCAGATCGGCGAACGCCTCCGCGCGGCTGGCGGCGAGGGGCACCTGCGGCGGTGCGATGGGGCCGCGCATGCCCCGGCCGTGGCGATCACGGCGGCGGGGCCCGGGGGCGGCGGCTCGGGGCGTTACGGGCTTGTCCATCACTGCTGAAGGGTAGTCCCCGCCGCGTCCCCGTGCCCGGCACCGCACGGCGGTACGGACGGCTTCCGGCCGACCGGTACGGCATGTCGTTACATGACCATTCCAGCCAAGGTTGGGCTCGATTCCGTATCTCGCCGAGACCGGCGACCTCACGGCAATTGAGGGTTTTATGGCGACTCTTGACCGCTTGGAGCGCTGTTCGACACCTCGGACGACGCTGTCCGGGCAGGTCAGCAGCTTGCGCCCAAAGGGGGGTGTGGGGCGTTTCACAGCACGACACGGGGGAGTGACCTGGTGGAGAGTCGTCGCGGCCCGCTCAAGAGTGCGGTACCGTCCAACGTCGTGAGCCCTGTACGTCGCTGTTCGCGCACCGCCTGCGGCCGTCCCGCCGTCGCGACGCTGACGTACGTCTACGCCGACTCGACCGCGGTCCTCGGCCCGCTCGCCACCTACGCCGAACCCCACTGCTACGACCTGTGCGCCGAGCACTCCGAGCGCCTCACCGCCCCGCGCGGCTGGGAGGTCGTCCGGCTCCTCGACGGCTCGGCCCCGGCGCGCCCCAGCGGCGACGACCTGGAAGCGCTTGCGAACGCCGTGCGCGAGGCGGCCCGCCCCCAGGAGCGGGCGGCCGGAGCCGGTGGCGGCGGGCGCGCGGCCGACCCGATGGAGGTCGCCCGGCGGGGCCACCTGCGCGTCCTCCGGTCGCCCGACAACTGACCGCACCCCACGGTTCCTCCCCGCGCAGACCCATTGACGCGGGCTTGGCGCGGACATGACCATTCCGTTTTGAGGCCGCGAGAAATCGCTTTCGCATGACGGAAACCGGGGAGGCGCCCGTGTACGTCCAGGAACTGGAACCCGTCGCCGGCTCACTGGGCCTGTCCGCCCTGGTGGCGGCCCTGCCCCTCGTGATCGTCCTGGTCCTGCTCGGCGGCGCCCGCATGAAGGCGCACCTGGCGGGCCTGACCGGCCTCCTCGCCGCCGTTCTCGTCGCCCGGCTCGCCTATGGCATGCCCCTGGGGCAGACACTCTCCAGCGCCGCCCAGGGTGCCGCCTTCGGCCTCTTCCCCATCCTGTGGATCGTCGTCAACGCCCTGTGGGTGTACCGGATGACCGTCCGCACCCGGCACTTCGACATCCTGCGCCGCTCCTTCGGCCGGCTCTCCGACGACCCCCGCATCCAGGCGCTCGTCATCGCCTTCTGCTTCGGGGCGCTGCTGGAAGCGCTCGCCGGCTTCGGCGCGCCCGTCGCGATCAGCGCGGTCATGCTGGTCGCCCTCGGGTTCGAACCGGTGCGCGCCGCCGTCGTCGCCCTGGTCGCCAACACCGCGCCCGTGGCCTTCGGCGCGATGGGGACACCGGTCGTCACGCTCGCCCAGGTCACCGGGCTGCCGCTGGACTCCGTGGCGTCCCTGGTGGGCCGTCAGACGCCGCTGCTGGCCCTCGTGGTGCCCCTCGTACTGGTCTGGCTCGTGGACGGCCGGCGCGGGCTGCGCGAGACCTGGGTGCCCGCCCTCGCCTGCGGAGTCGCCTTCGCCGTAGCCCAGTTCGCCGCCTCCAACTACGTCTCCGCCCAACTGGCCGACATCGGCGCCGCCCTGGCGGGCGCGGGCGCCCTGGTCGCCGTGCCGCACGCGCGCGTGCCCGCCGCCGAGTCCGTCCGCGCCTCCGTACTGACCGGCGTGCGCAGCGAGGAACTGGACGAAGAGGACCCGCCCCGCGAGGTCCTGCGCGCCTACGCCCCCTACGCACTGATCGTCCTGATCTTCTCCGTCGCCCAGGTCCCGGCCGTCAAGGACCGGCTGGACCAGGCCACACAGACCTACGACTGGCCCTTGCTGAACGTGCTCGGCTCCGACGGCGAACCGGTCGGCGGCAACGTCTTCACCTGGCCGATCGTGTCGACCGGCGGCACGCTCGTCCTGCTCGCCGGGATCTGCACGGCCGCCGTCATCGGCGTCCACGCGCGCGTGGCGGTGCGGGAATGGCTCGCGACCGTCCACGAGCTGCGCTTCGCGATCCTGACGGTGACGTCCGTACTGGCGCTCGCGTACGTCATGAACCTCTCCGGCCAGGCGGCGACCATCGGCCACTTCGTGGCGGCGGCCGGAGCCGGGCTCGCCTTCCTCTCGCCCGTCCTCGGCTGGTTCGGAGTCGCCGTGTCCGGCTCGGACACCTCGGCCAACGCCCTCTTCGGCGCCCTCCAGGTGACCGCCGCCCGGGAGTCCGGACTGTCGCCCGACCTCCTGGCCGCCGCCAACAGCTCCGGCGGCGTCCTCGGCAAGATGATCTCCCCGCAGAACCTCACCATCGCCTGCGCGGCCGTAGGACTCGCGGGCCGTGAGGGCGACTTGCTGCGCAAGGTACTGCCGTGGAGCCTGGGCCTGCTGCTGGTGATGTGCCTGATCGTGGTCGGCCAGAGCACGCCCGTGCTGGGCTGGATGCTGCCCTGACCTGAGGTTACGGCTGGGAGTCCTCTTGGCGTCCGCCCAGCGCGCTGTCAGCGGCCGGGGGTAGTTTGTGCGGACCGACAGCACTTTTTCAGGAAGGTTGGCCGTGGCTGCTGATCTGTCGCAGGTCGTGAAGGCGTACGACGTACGCGGGGTCGTCCCCGACCAGTGGGACGAGTCCCTGGCCGAGCTCTTCGGAGCGGCCTTCGTGCAGGTCACCGGCGCGAGCGCCATCGCGACCGGGCACGACATGCGGCCCTCCTCACCGGGCCTGTCGCGGGCCTTCGCGCGCGGGGCGGCGGCCCTGGGCGCCGACGTGACCGAGATCGGCCTGTGCTCGACGGACCAGCTGTACTACGCCTCGGGCGCGCTGAACCTGCCGGGCGCCATGTTCACCGCCTCCCACAACCCGGCCCAGTACAACGGCATCAAGATGTGCCGCATGGGCGCCGCCCCGGTCGGCCAGGACACCGGCCTCGCCGAGATCCGCGAACTGGTGGAGCGCTGGAGCGAGTCGGGCGCCCCCGAGCCCGCCGCGACGCCGGGAACCATCACCGGCCGCGACACGTTGTCGGACTACGCGGCGCACCTGCGCTCCCTGGTCGACCTGACCTCCATCCGCCCCCTGAAGGTCGTCGTCGACGCGGGCAACGGCATGGGCGGCCACACGGTCCCCGAGGTTTTCGCCGGCCTGCCCCTGACGCTGGTCCCGATGTACTTCGAGCTCGACGGCACCTTCCCCAACCACGAGGCCAACCCCCTCGACCCGGCCAACCTCGTCGACCTCCAGAAACGGGTCCGCGAAGAGGGCGCCGACCTCGGCCTCGCCTTCGACGGGGACGCCGACCGCTGTTTCGTCGTCGACGAGCGCGGCGAGCCGGTCTCCCCGTCGGCGATCACGGCCCTGGTGGCCTCCCGCGAACTGGCCAGGCACGGCGGCAAGGGCACGATCATCCACAACCTGATCACGTCCTGGTCGGTCCCCGAGGTGGTCGCGGAGAACGGCGGCACCCCGGTCCGCACCCGCGTCGGCCACTCCTTCATCAAGGCGGAAATGGCGCGTTCGGGCGCGATCTTCGGCGGCGAACACTCCGCGCACTACTACTTCCGCGACTTCTGGAACGCCGACACGGGCATGCTGGCCGCCCTGCACGTCCTGGCCGCCCTCGGCGGCCAGTCGGGCCCGCTCTCCGCCCTCGTCGCCGAGTACGACCGCTACGCCGGCTCCGGCGAGATCAACTCCACGGTCACCGACCAGGCGGCCCGCCTCGCCGCGATCCGCTCCGCGTACGAGAACCGCGAGGGCGTCACCCTCGACGACCTCGACGGCCTGACCGTCTCCGCCACCGACTGGTGGTTCAACGTCCGCCCCTCCAACACCGAGCCACTGCTCCGCCTGAACGCGGAGGCGAGGGACCAGGAGACGATGGCCAGGGTGAGGGACGAGGCACTGGCGATCATCAGGGGATAAGGGGCCGGTGCTACCACCCCCGCCCCACCCCCACCGGCGGTACCCTGACCAGGCACATCCGCATCACCCCGAACACCAACGCCCCACCCCGCCCCATCCCCGAAGGGACCCCGCATGGCCCTCGAAGCCGGCCTCCTCGAAATCCTCGCCTGCCCGGCCTGCCACGCCCCCCTCAAGGAGCAGGACACTGAACTGCTCTGCACCGACCAGAGCTGCGGCCTGGCCTACCCCGTCCGCGACGGCATCCCCGTCCTCCTGGTCGACGAGGCCCGCCGCCCCGCGTAGGCCCCGCCCGGGCAGACACACCCGCGTGAACCCCCGGTGCACATAGCCCCCCGGCACGACGGGAACCGACGTAGGACACCCCAAAAACGGGGCTCGGAACGGACCCCGGCCATCGGAGGCTGCCGCCCATGCTCGACGAATCGCTGCTCGACTCCCCGGAGGGCCTCTCCCAGGCCGACCACCGCGGGCTGCTCCGCGGCGCCGCAGAAGCCGGCGCCCGCGTCCGCACGGCCGCCCGCCACTCCGCCGAGGCCGGTATCAACGACCTCAAGCCCGACGGCCGCCCCCGCGCCGTCCTCATCGCCGGCCCGGGCGCCGCCGCCACGCACGCCGCGGACCTCATCGGCACCCTCGCCGGCGCCGGCAGCCCGGTCACGCGGCTGGCCCCCAGCGGCGTCGCCCCCGCCGCGGGCGCCCTGCGCTGGGAACTGCCCGGCTGGGTCGGCTCCGTCGACCTCCTCCTGATCACCACCCCGGACGGCAGCGAACCGGGCCTGTCCCTCCTCGCCGAGCAGGCCTACCGCCGCGGCTGCAACGTCGTCGCCGTGGCCCCCAGCCGCTCCCCGCTCGCCGACGCGGTGAACGGCTCGCACGGCCTGTTCGTCCCCATGGCGACCGCCCCGTACGACCAGGAGGAGCCCCTCGCCGCCTCCGCACCCGGCGTCCTGTGGGCACTGCTCACCCCACTGCTCGCGCTGCTGGACCGTACGGGAGTGCTCGTCGCCCCGCCGGACGCCCTCGGCAAGGTCGCCGACCGCCTCGACCGCGTCGCCGAACGCTGCGGCCCCGCCATCGCCACCTACAGCAACCCCGCCAAGACCCTCGCCGCCGAACTGGCGGACGCCCTCCCGATCGTCTGGACCGAGGGCACCTCGGCCGGACCGGCGGGCCGCCGTTTCGCCGCCGCGCTCGCCGAACTGTCCGGCACCCCCGCGGTCGTCGCCGAACTCCCCGAGGCGCTCGCCGCACACAGCGCCCTGCTCGCCGGCCCCCTGGCCGCCAGCGCCGACCCCGACGACTTCTTCCGCGACCGCGTCGAGGAACCACCCGCCCTGCACGCGCGCGTGGTGCTCCTCCGCGACCGCCCCATCGGCGGCCTCACCGCCGCCCCCGGCGCCCGCGACCTGGCCCTCAGCCACGACACACCGATCAGCGAACTGGAACCGGAGGAGGGCGGCGAACTGGAGACCCTCGCGGAACTGATCGCCATCACGGATTTCGCCGCGGTTTACCTGGCGCTCGCTTCGAGGGCCTGATCTTGCCCGGGACACCCTGACGCGCCCGCACGCCCGAACACGCAGAGAGACCCCCATGGACCGCCTCGACAACACCATCCGCCCCTACGCCTGGGGTTCGCCCACCGCCATCCCGCACCTGCTCGGCACCGAACCCACCGGCGAGCCGCAGGCGGAGATGTGGATGGGCGCCCACCCGGGCGCCCCCTCACGCACCGGCCGGGGCACGCTCGTCGAGGTCATCGACGCCGACCCGGAGAAGGAACTCGGACCGGCCGCGGTCGCCAGGTTCGGCCCCCGCCTGCCCTTCCTCCTCAAGATCCTCGCCGCCGGCGCCCCGCTCTCCCTCCAGGTCCACCCCGATCTGGAACAGGCCAAGGAGGGCTACGCGGACGAGGAGCGCCGCGGCATCCCCGTGGACGCCCCGCACCGCAACTACAAGGACGCCAACCACAAGCCCGAACTGATCTGCGCCCTCACCGAGTTCGACGGCCTGTGCGGCTTCCGCGACCCGCTCGCCGCCGCCGGCCTGCTCGACGACCTCGGCATCGACTCCCTCAAGCCGTACGTCGACCTGCTGCACGCCCACCCCGAGGACGCCGCCCTGCGCGAGGTCCTCACGGCGATCCTCACCGCCGACCCCGAGGAGATGTCCCGCACGGTCGCGGAGGCCGCCACCGCGTGCACCCGCCTCGGCGGCGCCTACGCCCCCTACGCCGACATCGCCCACCACTACCCGGGCGACCCCGGCGTCATCGCCGCGATGCTGCTGAACCACGTCCGGCTCCAGCCCGGCGAGGCCCTCTACCTCGGCGCCGGCGTCCCGCACGCCTACCTGAACGGCCTCGGCGTCGAGATCATGGCCAACTCCGACAACGTCCTGCGCTGCGGCCTGACCCCCAAGCACGTCGACGTCCCCGAGCTCCTGCGCATCGTCCGCTTCCGGCCCAGCGACCCCGGCGTCCTGCGCCCCGAGGCATCCCCGGACGGCGAGGAACTCTACGAGACCCCCATCGACGAGTTCCGCCTCTCCCGCTACGTCCTCCCCGAGGCCGGCAGCGCCCATGACCTCACCCGCGCCACCCCGCAGATCCTCCTCTGCACCGCCGGCACCGTCAGGGTGGGCGAGCACGACCTGACCCCGGGCCGATCCGTCTTCGTCCCGGCCGGTGAAACGGCCGAAGTGTCCGGAAAGGGCACGCTCTTCCGGGCCACCGTCATCGCCTGACCGTTTCGACGACCCCCTTGCTGGTGACCTGAAGCACCGCGGCCCGAGCGGGCTGCAACAATGGCCCACCGTCAAGCACGGGCAAAGTCGCGGGCGGCGCAGCAAGGCGAGCGTCCGGGCCCTGGAACGGCGTACGAAGGGACAACGCGAACACATGAGCGCGTCAGGCGGCACCAAGGCGATCGTGGCGGCACTGGCCGCCAACCTCGCGATCGCGGTAGCGAAGTTCGTGGCGTTCATCTTCAGTAACTCGTCGTCGATGCTCGCCGAGTCCGTCCACTCGCTCGCCGACTCCGGCAACCAGGCACTGCTCCTGGTCGGCGGCAAGAAGGCCAAGCGCGAGGCCACCCCGCAACACCCCTTCGGCTACGGCCGCGAGCGCTACATCTACGCCTTCCTCGTGTCCATCGTCCTCTTCTCGGTCGGCGGCATGTTCGCCCTCTACGAGGGCTACGAGAAGATCAAGCACCCGCACGAGCTGACGCACTGGTACTGGCCGGTCGGCGTCCTGGTCTTCGCGATCATCGCCGAGACCTTCTCCTTCCGCACGGCCATCAAGGAGTCCAACCTCCTGCGCGGCAAGCGCTCCTGGAAGGAGTTCGTCCGCCACGCCAAGGCCCCCGAGCTCCCGGTCGTCCTCCTGGAGGACCTCGGCGCCCTCGTCGGCCTCATCCTCGCCCTCGGCGGCGTCGGCCTCGCCCTGCTCACCGGCGACGCCGTCTGGGACGGCATCGGCACCCTCTGCATCGGCGTCCTGCTCATCCTGATCGCCCTGGTCCTCGCCGCCGAGACCAAGTCGCTGCTGCTCGGCGAGTCCGCCGGCGTCGAGGAGACGCAGAAGATCGAGGCCGCCGTCGTCGACGGCGACACGGTCACCCGCATCATCCACATGCGCACGCTCCACCTCGGCCCCGAGGAACTCCTCGTCGCCGCCAAGATCGCCGTCCGCCACGAGGAGACGGCCACCGAGATCGCCGCCGCCATCGACGCCGCCGAGTCCCGCATCCGCGAAGCCGTCCCGATCGCCCGCGTGATCTACCTCGAGCCGGACATCTACAGCGAGGCCGAAGCCGCCAAGGGCCCTGACGCCGAGGCAAGCCCCGGCGGCCCGACCCCGCACCCCGCCGACCACTGACACCCCCTCCCACGACTCCTCCGGCAACGGGGCCCGCCGAACCACTCGGCGGGCCCCGTCGCCTTCCCACCCCCGCACCCCCCCGCCCGTCACGGGATCGGCTTGATGTGTTTGCCTGCGGACTGGGGATCGCAGGCGCCCCCGGTGTAGCTTGGGACGGAGCCAGACGTCGCTGCTGATGGCGGTCGGGCGGTCCCACCGCGGACCGGCCGAGGGAGAGAGGGCCTCCGACGGACTGCGCTGCGCACACGCGGGCATGCCTGTGTCCTCTTTCGGGCACCCCTGTGTCCGCCGCCGCGCAGACCAGCCGTACCCACCTCGACCCAACCCCGAGGAGCAGCTCGCAATGACGACTGTCGAAAACCGACAGGACTTCAAGGTCGCCGACCTCTCCCTGGCCGAGTTCGGCCGCAAGGAGATCACCCTCGCCGAGCACGAGATGCCCGGCCTGATGGCGATCCGCAAGGAGTACGCCGAAGCGCAGCCCCTGGCCGGCGCCCGCGTCACCGGCTCCCTGCACATGACCGTTCAGACCGCAGTGCTCATCGAGACCCTGGTCGCCCTCGGCGCGCGGGTCCGCTGGGCGTCCTGCAACATCTTCTCCACCCAGGACCACGCTGCCGCGGCCATCGCCGTGGGCCCGAACGGCACGCCCGACAACCCGCAGGGCGTCCCGGTCTTCGCCTGGAAGGGCGAGACCCTGGAGGAGTACTGGTGGTGCACGGAGCAGGCGCTGACCTGGCCGGACAGCCCCACCGGCGGCCCGAACATGATCCTCGACGACGGCGGTGACGCCACCCTCCTCGTCCACAAGGGCGTCGAGTACGAGAAGGACGGCAAGGTCCCGTCCGTCGACACCGCCGAGTCCGACGAGCACCGCGTCATCCTCGAACTCCTGCACCGCACCATCACGGACGGCTCGCAGAAGTGGACCCAGCTGGCCTCCGAGATCCGCGGTGTGACCGAGGAGACCACGACCGGTGTCCACCGCCTGTACGAGATGCAGCGTGACGGCGTCCTGCTGTTCCCGGCGATCAACGTCAACGACGCCGTCACCAAGTCGAAGTTCGACAACAAGTACGGCTGCCGCCACTCGCTCGTCGACGGCATCAACCGTGCCACCGACACCCTGATCGGCGGCAAGACCGCGGTCATCTGCGGCTACGGCGACGTGGGCAAGGGCTGCGCGGAGTCCCTGCGCGGACAGGGCGCCCGCGTGATCGTCACCGAGATCGACCCGATCTGCGCCCTCCAGGCGGCGATGGACGGCTACCAGGTCACGACCCTGGACGAGGTCGTCGACAAGGCCGACATCTTCATCACCACGACCGGCAACAAGAACATCATCATGGCCTCGGACATGGCCAAGATGAAGCACCAGGCGATCGTGGGCAACATCGGTCACTTCGACAACGAGATCGACATGGCCGGCCTCGCGAAGATCCCCGGCATCGTCAAGGACGAGATCAAGCCGCAGGTCCACACCTGGACCTTCCCCGACGGCAAGGTGATCATCGTTCTGTCCGAGGGCCGCCTGCTGAACCTGGGCAACGCCACCGGTCACCCGTCGTTCGTGATGTCCAACTCCTTCGCGGACCAGACCCTGGCCCAGATCGAGCTGTTCACCAAGCCCGACGAGTACCCGACCGGCGTCTACGTGCTGCCCAAGCACCTCGACGAGAAGGTCGCCCGGCTCCACCTGGACGCGCTCGGCGTGAAGCTGACCACGCTCCGCCCCGAGCAGGCCGAGTACATCGGCGTGCAGGTCGAGGGCCCGTACAAGCCGGACCACTACCGCTACTGAGCCAGCAGCACCGCTGCCGGTCAGTTCGCTGCCGGTCAGATCTCCGAGGCAGGCCCCCGCACCCCCGTGCCGGGGGCCTGCCCCGTTTGCCGGACCAGCGACCTGGCCAGCCCGTCAAGACCCAGGACCCCCATGCCCCGCGGCCGCTATTCGCTCCACGATCCGCACGATCACACCCCCCTCGCGGAAGAACACTTCCAGTGCGCCCCCGGCCCCTCCGGCTGGCGCTACGTATCCCAGCTGACCACCCCCTCGGGCGATCACCACGGCTCCGTCGACCTCACCCTCGACGAACTCGGCCGCCCCATCCGCCTGGAACTGCACGCCGCCGCCTGGCAGGTCCGCGGCGCCGCCCTCGACGGCGTCACCTGGGTCCGCACCGACCCCACCGGAACCGACGCCACCGAAGGCAATGTGCGCGCCCACGCCTTCACCGGCACCTCCCCGGCGTTCCTCATCGCCACCACCCGTCTCCTGCGCCTCACCCCCTCCACAGCAGGCACCCGCGTACGCCTCGTCGCCTTCACGGATCCGGTCCTCGCCCCGCGCACCGTGGACCAGTCGTGGACCTTGCTGAAAAGAGAAGCACACGCCACTGACAACGGCCCCCTGACCGTGGACGAATACCAGGTCACAGCCCTGGACACGGGAGAACAGCACTCCGTGCACATCGCCGGTGACGTGGTGCTCGCGGCCCCCGGCATCGAGCTCGAAGACCTCGAATCACCGCCGTCGGTGTTCACCTGAGGCCGGTACCCGCTGAACGGGCAGCCCGTTCTCCCCTACGCCGGCCTACGCCGGCGGCACGAACCCGGTCCCAGGACGCTCGCCCGCGGGCACCTCATGCGGCGCCGCGGGCCGAGCCCCACCCGACGACTCGACAGCTGCGCCGGACGGCTGAGACGGGTCACTGGGCGGCACAGTCGGCGGTCGTCCGTACGCATCGGACGCCGCGCCCGCAGCCGAAGCGGTCCCAGCAGCCGGCGCCGCATCGGCACCAGCAACCGGACCGGACGACGAGGACGACCCGCTCCCGAAAGCCCGCCGAGCCTCCCGCGCCTGCCGTTCCTGCACGACCGCCGCCAGATACGCCGCCGGCGGGACACCCTGCGGCACCGGAGCCCCCGTACGTTCCGCGAGATCCGACGCCAGCCGCTCAGCCATGGACCACCCCACCTGCGGGTCCAACTGCTGCATCCGCGTCAGGTACTGCCGCACGGCGAGCCACAGCCCGTCGGGCACCGCGGACAGGTCGAGCTCCGAGAACCGCCCAGCCAGCCAGGGCGGGGGAGGCGGCACGAACCCGGTCCGCGCGACCGGAATCCGCTCCCGAACGACGAGGGTCCCCGCGAACACATCCCCCAGTCGCCGCCCACGCGCAGACACGAACGAGGCGATACAGGCGACGACACCGAAGGTCATGAGGATCTCGATCACCCCGATCAAGCCCCTCACCAGGGCATGCCGGAACCGGATCGGCCCACCGTCGTCCCGCACCACACGCAGCCCGCACGCCATCTTCCCGAGCGAGCGCCCGTGGCTGAGCGTCTCCACCGCGATCGGCCCGCCCACCAGTACGAGAACGAACGTCGCGATCGACAGCGCGGTCTGCGCAGCATCGTCCAGCGAGGCAGTGGAGACCACGACCGCGATGGTCACCGCGACGTAGACGGCCACGGCCGCCACAAGATCCAGCAATACGGCCAGCGCCCTGCTGGGCAACCTCGCGGGGCGCAGCTCCAACGCCACCGCCTCGCCCGTCACCAGCTCACTCACGCCCGCCGTCCTTCCCCTGCCCTGCCCCCGACAGGGCCAGTCTGCCAAGCTGAGGGCGCATCGCGCCGCAGTACGACAAGCTGATCCACGACGAGCCGCCGACGAACAGCCGAGGAGCAGGCAGACCGATGGACCTCGACGTCTTCGTCTCCGCCCACCGAGCGGAGTGGGACCGCCTCGAAGCCCTGCTCCGCCGCCAGCGCCGCCTCAGCGGTGCCGAAGCCGACGAACTCGTCACCCTCTACCAACGCGCCGCCACGCACCTCTCCCTGATCCAGTCCAGTGCTCCCGACCCCCAGCTGACCGGCAGGCTCAGTCAACTCGTGGCACGCGCGCGTAGTGCCGTGACAGGCACCCGACGCGCCACCTGGCGCGACGTCACCCGCTTCCTCGCCCACGGCTTCCCGGCCGCCGTCTACAAGTCACGCCACTGGTGGGTACCCACCGCGCTGCTGTCCACGGCAGTCGCGGCCCTCCTGGGCTGGTGGATCGGCACCCACCCCGAGGTACAGGCCTCCATCGCGGCCCCCAGCGAACTGCGCGAGCTCACCCGCCCCGGCGGCCAGTACGAGACGTACTACTCCAGCCACCCGGCCGCCAGCTTCGCCGCCCAGGTCTGGACGAACAACGCCTGGGCCGCAGCCCTGTGCCTGATCCTGGGCGTTTTCCTGGGGCTCCCGGTCATCTGGATCCTCTTGCAGAACATGCTCAACCTGGGCATCGGCTTCGGCCTGATGTCCTCGGCCGGCCGCCTCGACACGTTCCTCGGCCTCGTCCTCCCGCACGGCCTGCTCGAACTGACCGCCGTTTTCGTGGCCGCCGGCACCGGTCTGCGCCTCGGCTGGACCCTCATCGACCCAGGCCCCCGCACACGACGCACAGCTCTCGCGGAAGAGGGCCGCGCCGCCATCGGCATGGCCATCGGCCTGGCGCTGGTCCTCTTCGTCTCCGGCGCCATCGAAGGCTTCGTCACCCCGTCCGGCCTCCCCACCTGGGCCCGCATCACCATCGGAGTCGTCGCCGAACTGGCCTTCTTCGCCTACGTCTACGTCCTGGGCGGCCGCGCCGCCCGCGCCGGTGACACCGGTGACGTCGAGGCAGCGGAACGCAGCGCCACCGTCCCGACGGCTGCCTGAACGGCCCTGCGACCGCCTGATGTGCGACCACGCCCGTTCAACTGCTAGTCTCCTCTTCGCCCCACGGGAGCCGTTGACACGGCCCTTGCGGGGAGGTAGATTCGAACAGTTGCCTGGACATGGGGTTCAACCCCAGATCGGCGACAGTGAGCATCTGTCTGCTTCATGAAACGCTGATTTCATCGAAGCCCCTCCCGATAAATCGGAAACGAGCGGCCGGTCAGTCCGGTCCGAAACTTCTGATAAAGTCGGAACCGCCGGAAAGGGAAACGCGGAAGCGGGAACCTGGAAAGCACCGAGGAAATCGGGTCGAGAAAAAGATCTGATAGAGTCGGAAACGCAAGACCGAAGGGAAGCGCCCGGAGGAAAGCCCGAGAGGGTGAGTACAAAGGAAGCGACCGTTC
>NZ_JBIRGJ010000007.1:0-678911 GCF_044327915.1 Streptomyces afghaniensis | reverse complement strand
AACGGCAGTGGTCCCTGCCGTGCCACGCGACGCAACTCGGGCAGTGCTCCCACGCGCTTGGCCGAGCGGACCACAGCGGCCAGGGGTTCCAGGACAGGCGTCTCGAAGAGTGCGCGCAGGGGGAGCTGGACGTCGAAGTCGGAGCGGATACGGGCGATGAGCTGGGTGGCCAGCAGGGAATGACCGCCCAGCGTGAAGAAGTCGTCGTCCAGACCGACCTGCTCGACACCGAGCACCTCGGCGAACAGTTCGGCCAGAAGCCGCTCGTCCGGTGTGCCAGGCGCACGGTGGGGGGCGCGCTGGGCCGTCAGGTCGGGGGTGGGCAGTGCGGCCCTGTCGATCTTGCCGTTCGGGGTGATCGGCATCGTGTCGAGGCCCATGACGACGGAGGGCACCATGGCCTCCGGGAGTGTCCGGGCGAGCGCTGCACGTGCCTGTTCCGGTCGAGCGGTGCCGGTCACGTAGCCGACGAGGGCGGTGCCGCCTGATGCGTCGGACCGGGCGAGGACCACGGCGTCGGTGACACCGGGCTGCTCGCGCAGCGCGTTCTCGATCTCGCCGAGCTCGATGCGCTGTCCGCGGATCTTGACCTGGTGGTCGCGCCGTCCGAGGAACTCCAGCTCCCCGTCGGGCAGGTAGCGCACGACGTCGCCGGTGGCATACATGCGGGCGCCCTGCGTCGTGCTGAAGGGGTCGGGCACGAAGACGGCGGCCGTCTTCGCCGGATCGCCCAGGTACCCCCAGGCGACCTGAGTGCCTCCGATGTAGAGCTCGCCCGGCACCCCTATCGGCGCCGGCGCCATCCGCTCGTCCAGAACGTACAGGGAAGTGCCTGCGATGGGCCGCCCGGCGGGGATGCCGGACCGACCGGGCACGGCATCACCGGGGGCGAGCCGGTGGACGCAGCAGCCGACGACGGTCTCGGTGGGTCCGTACTCGTTGACGATCGAGGCCTCGGGCGCGACCGCGCGGAACTGCTCCACGAGGACGGGAGACAGAGCCTCACCGCCGACGACGAAGCAGGCTTCCAGGCCCGCGAGGCCGTTCTCGGGAAGGAGCCGGCACAGAGCCTGAAGGTGGGAGGGGGTGAGCTTGACCACGTTGGGCCGGGCCGGGCCGGTGAGCACGGACACCAGTCCGTCCAGGGGATTGTCCTCGTCGACGAGGTGGATCGTGCCGCCTGCGATCAGCGGCACCCACAGGCTGGTCACCGTGAGGTCGAAGGCCACGCTGGAGTGGACCGGCGCCACGGGGGCACGGCCGGGGCTGTAGGCGTCGGCGGCCCAGCGCACGTAGTTGGCCAGACCTTGGTGCGGTACGACCACTCCCTTGGGGCGGCCGGTCGAGCCGGAGGTGTACAGCACGTACGCCGCCGTCCCCGCGCCGGGAAGGTTCTGCGCCGGGCGCTCGGGGAGGACCGTGACGTCGACGACGGCGGTACCCCCCGCCACGTCCCGTGCCTGCTCCCCGATGCCGACGACGGCGGCGGCTCCCGCGTCTCGCACGAGGGAGGCCAGCCGCTCCATCGGCTGCCCCGCGTCGAGCGCCAGGTAGGAGGCGCCGCACTTCCAGGCGCCCAGCATCGCCGCGACGAGGTCCACCGAGCGCGGCAGCAGCACGCCCACCACCTGTCCGGGACGCACGCCCGCCGCGAGCAGCGCGGCGGCGATACGGCCGGCCCGCTCGTCCAGCTCGCCGTAGGTGACGTGCCGTCCGCCCGCTACGGCGGCCACGCTGCCGGCCGCGGTGGCCACCTGCGTGTGGAACAGGTCAAGCGCCGTGGTGCCCTCGTCCACGGCGGCGGGGCCGCGTGACCAGCCGGACAGGCGAACCTGGTCCTCGACAGACACCGACGTCAGCGTGCACAGTGCCCGATCCGGGTGGTTGACGGCGTTGCGGCTGAGCGCGAGCACCGCGTCGAGCAGTCGCTCGGCGGTCTGTGCGGTGAACAGCTCGGTGCTGTACTCGAGGGTCAGGCGTGCGCCGCCGGGGCTGTCCGCGACGAACAGGGTGAGGTCGAACTTGGCGGTGGCGTTGGGGATGTCGAACCGCTCGGCGCGCAGCCCCGGAGCGAGGTCGAAGCCCTCTGGCATGTTCTCCTCGGCGACCATCGCCTGGAACAGTGGCTGCCCCGGGCGGTCCTGCCGGTGGCCGAGCGCCTGGACGACGTCGCGGAACGGAACGTCGGCGTGGCTGAGCGCCGTGGCCAAACGCGCGCGGACCTGACCGAGCAGGGCGCGGAATCCCAGACGGCGGTCGATCTCGGAACGTATGACGAGGGTGTTGGCGAAGAAGCCGATCAGCTCTTCGGTGTGCGCATGGCCGCGTCCCGCCGTGGGCACACCGATCCGGATCTCGCGCTGGCCGCTGTGCCGGCCGAGGGTGGCGGCGAACGCCGCCTGGAACGCGGCGAACAGGCTCGTGCCCTGGGAGGCCGCCAGCTCCCGGAGCCGCTGGGTGACCCCCTCGGACAGCACGGCGGTCACCCGGGCGCCACGGTGCGCCGGGACCGCGGTTCGAGGATGGTCGGTGGGCAGATCCAGGACGAGGGCTTCGGCCAGGTCGGCGCGCCAGTGGTCCAGTTGGCGTTCGGCCACACCGCCGGCCAGCCAGTCCCGGTGCCAGACGGCGAAGTCGGCGTACTGCAGTGCGGGAGCGGGGAGCGCGTCGGCGTTCCGCTCGGCGTACAGGGCGCGTAGTTCGTTCACGATGACGCCCATGGACCAGCCGTCGGTGACGATGTGGTGCATCGCCAGCAGCAGCACGTGGTCGTTCTCGGCGAGACGGTAGAGCACCGGGCGCAGCAGCGGACCCGCCGCGAGGTCGAACGGGGCGGCCGCGCGAGCGGCACTGTCCCTGCGGCACTCCTCTTCGGCGGCCTCGGCGGTGAGGTGGTCCAGGGTGATGTGCTCCATGCGCCAGGCGGGCTCGGCGTGGATGAACTGGGACACCTCCCCCTCGGCCAAGCCGAACGTCGTACGCAGGATTTCGTGCCGCACACCGAGGAGCCGAACGGCCTCTTCCAGCGCGCCGGGGTCCAGCGGGCCGGTGAGGCGCATCGCCACGGGCACGTGGTAGGCGCTCGACTCCGGCTCCATCTCGCCCAGCAGCCACAGGCCGAGCTGGCTCGGGGAGGCAGGCATGACATAGACCTGATCTGTGGACATGGGGTCCTCGCTGTTCCCTCTCGCGGTGCTGCCGGTCATTTCCGTACCGCTCGCTGGTCGTTCTCCTGGTGCGCCGTCTCGTCCCGGTGATCGCCGGGTGGGCCACAGGGTGGGCGCCCCGTCCGGCGGGTGTGCCGGACGGGGGGTTTCGCGTCAGACTGCGGGGACCTCTGTCCCGCCGTCCGTTTTCTCCTGCTCGCTCTCCGACCGGGCCGCCAAGGTGTGCAGCGCGTCCACCCAGCGGTCGGCGAGTTCATCGGCGTCGTGCGGCGGCTCGCGGTCGCCCGCGAAGGTGAGCACGAGCGCGTCCTCCGCACCACGCAGCACGTCGACCCGGACCGGGAACTCGGTCTGCGCCACGGAGTAGCTCCGGTGTGCCAGCGGGTGGTCCGACTCCACGGCCTCGGACACCGCGCCGAGCGAGGCGTCCACCGGGTAGTTGTCGAAGACGAGCACGGACTCCAGCGGGCGCCCGCCGGTCATCACGGCCAACTCGACGCCGCCGTGCTCCTCCGCCTCGAGGCGTTGCAGGTGGAGCCGGCGCACGGCTGCCGTCACGGGCTCGTCCGGGGCGAAGCGGAACCGGACGGGCAGGGTGCTGATGAAGGGGCCCACCGCCGCCTCAGCCTCGGCCGTGGCCGGGCGGCCGTTCGACGTCACGCCGAAGACGACGTCCTCGCTGCCGCTGCGGTCGGCGAGGACCCGTGCCCAGGCGAGCTGTGCGAACGTGGCGTAGGTGGTGCCCGCGCTCTTGGCCGCCGCGTCCAGCCGGTCGGTGAGCCGCGGGTCGAGCGCGCGCTGCACCTGCGTCAGGCGCCCCTCAGTGCGTTGCGGCTCCGCGGCCCACGGCCCGGTGCTGCCCTCCATGACCCGGGCCCAGTACGCGGCCGCCGTGTCCCGGTCGAGGCTCTCCACCCATGCGACGTGCTCGGCGAACGGGCGCGCCGGGTCGGCCTCCGGCTCGGAGCCGGTTGCGAACGCCTGGTAGGCGAGGAGGAGTTCCTGCCGCAGCCGCATGCAGGACCAGCCGTCGAGCAGGCTGTAGTGGTGGTGCTGGACGAGGAGTTGGAGGCTGTCCGTCAGCCGGTAGCGCAGCAGCCTGATCAGCGGCGGGCGGCCGAGGTCGAAGCCGGCCAGCCGCATCTCGTCCAGCTCGGACAGCAGGCGCTGCTCCTGCGTCCGCGGGTCGAGACCGCGCAGGTCGCGCTCCTCGAACCACGGCTCGACGTGGTCGGCGACGCGTTGCACCGGGGTGCCGGTGTCCAAGCCCTCGTAGTAGGTGCGGAGTACGGCGTGCCGGGCGAAGAGCCAGTCCCATGCCCGGCGGAAGGCCGCCTCGTCCAGTTCACCGGGGAGCGGGAAGCCGGACTGGATGACGTACAGGCCGGGGAAGGGCCGCTGCCGGGCAGTGGTGAGCATGTGGCGCTGGATCGGCGCCAGCCCGTACCGGTCGTGCGGCACTTCGGCATCGCCGTGCTGCCCCTTCCCGGTCTGCACCTTCTCCGCGTGCTGCGTTGCGGCCGACTCGTCGACGACCCTGGCCAGGTCCTCGATCGTCTGGTGCTGGAACACCATGCGGGGGGTGACGGCCAGGCCCGCTGCCTGAGCCCTGGTGACCATGCGGATGCAGGTCACCGAGTCACCGCCGAGGGCGAAGAAGCCGTCCGTGGCGCCGATGTCCGGCAGTCCCAGCAGCTCCTGCCACACGCCTGCCAGCAGTTGCTCGGTGGGTGTCACGGGGGCGCGGCCCGCGGAGCGGGTGGCGGCGCCGACCGGGGTGCCGGGCGCGGGGAGCCGGCCGCGGTCGACTTTGCCGTTGGGCGACAGCGGAAGCTTCTCCAGCTCGACCAGGAAGGACGGCACCATGTAGCCGGGCAGCAGCGTGGCCAGGTGCTCGCGGACGGCGTTCGCGTCCACCGGGCCCGCGCCCTCCTCGGGGACGACGTAGCCGACGAGGCGGCGCTGCCCGTCCATGGTCACGGCCGCGGCGACTGCCTGGCCGACGCCGAGCCGGCCCCGCAGGGCAGCCTCCACCTCACCCAGCTCGATGCGCTGTCCGGCGATCTTCACCTGGAAGTCGACGCGGCCCAGCAGCTCGAGGCTTCCGTCGGCCCGGTAGCGGGCCAGGTCACCGGTGCGGTACATCCGGTCGCCCGGCACGCCGCTGAACGGGTTCGGCACGAAGCGGTCCGCGGTCTGCCCCGGGGCGCCCGCATAACCCCAGGCCAGGCCGGTGCCACCCAGGTACAGCTCGCCCGGCACCCCCTGCGGGACCAGGCGCAGGTCGGTGTCGGTGACGTACGCGGTCTGGTTGGCCATGGGCACGCCGTACGGGATGCTCTGCCATGCGGGGTCGACCTGTTCGACCTCGAAGATGGTGGAGTCCATCGATGCTTCGGTGGCACCGCCCAGGCTGATCACCCGGGCTCGGGCGGCTCGCGTGCGCAGCCGGTCGGGCAGCGTGACAGGGATCCAGTCGCCGCCGAGCAGCACCACCCGCAGGTCCGGGAGGGACTCCACGCCGAGGTCGTCCATGCCGTCGAGCAGCAGCCCGAGCAGGGCCGGTACGGAGTGCCAGACAGTGATCCGGTGTTCCTGGATCAGCTCGAGCCAGTGGCCCGGATCGCGATCCCGCTCCGGTGCGGGCAGGACGACACAGGCACCGGTGATGAGGGTGCCCAGCAGGTCGTACGCCGTCATGTCGAAGCCGAGGGAGGACACCGACAGGACGGCGTCACCGGCCGCGATGTTGAAGCGCCGGTTGAAGTCGCTGAAGTTGTTCACCCGGCCCCGGTGGTCGAGCAGGACTCCTTTGGGCCGCCCCGTCGACCCCGAGGTGAAGATCATGTAGCACAGGTCGCCCGCGTCGGCCGGGCAGGGCACGGGCGCGTCCGACGCCGCGTCGAGTTCGCGGCGGACCTCGTCGGCGTCGAGCACGACCACCGGAACGTCCACGACGGGAAGCCGGCCTCGCACCGCCTCGCTGGTGACGACGGCCCGGATCCCGGCGTCCTGGAGCATCAGGGTGAGCCGCTCGGCCGGCTGGTCGGGGTCGACGGGCATGTATGCCGCTCCCGACTTGAGGGTGCCGAGCACCGCGAGCGGCAGGTCGGCGGTCCGCTCCACGGCGACGGCGACGACCTCGCCCCGCCCCGCTCCGCGCTCCGCGAGGACCCGGGCGAGCTGGGAGCTGCGCCGCTCCAGCTCCCCGTAGGTGACGGTGCCCGACGGGGTCCGCACGGCGGGGGCGTCGGGACGGGCGGCGGCGCGCTCGGCGAAGAGGTCCGGCAGAGTGCGCTCGCGGGGGTACTCCGCATGGGTGGCGTTCCACTCCAGGGCGGCGCGCCCCTCCTCCTCCGCGGTGAGCACTCCGAGATCCCCGACGGTGGTGTCCGGTGCCTCGATCAGGGTGACCAATGCCTGTTCGAGGTGGGCCAGCATGCGGTCGATGCGCTGGGCGGTGAAGATCTCGGCGTCGTACTCGCAGGAGACGTCGATGCCGTCGGGTCCGTCGAGGAGGGAGAGGTCGAGGTCGAACTTGGCGGTGCCGTTGTGGGTGTCGAAGGTCCCGGACTCGACGCCGGGCAGGCCGAACCCGCCGCCGACGTGCTGGTAGACGAACATGACCTGGAACAGCGGGTTGCGGTCCAGGCTCCGCTCGGGGCTGGTGCGGGCGACGACCTTCTCGAACGGCACGTCCTGGTACTCGTACGCGGCGGTGACGTCGTCCCTGACGCGGCGCAGCGCCTCGGTCGCGGTGTGTGCGGCGTCCAGCCGCAGCCGCAGGGCGAGGGTGTTGGCGAAGCAGCCGATGAGGTGCTCGGTCTCGGCTGTGGGCCGGTTCATCGCCGGAGTGCCGACGAGCAGGTCGCTCTTGCCGCTGTAGCGGCGCAGCACCAGGCCGAGCCCGGTGAGCAACGTCATGAACGGTGTGGCGCCCTGCTCCCGGGAGAAGGCGTGGATGCGTTCGACGAGCTCCGGCTCCAGACGGCGGCGTCTGCGCCCGCCGCTGCGCTGCGCGTCAGCCGGACGCAGCCGGTCGGTGGGCAGGTCGAGGGAGGAGTCCGCGCCGTCCAGCCACGTGTCCCAGAAGTCCAGCCCCTGGCTGAGGCGTTCGGCCCCGAGACCGGACTGCTGCCAGCGGGCGTAGTCGGCGTACTGGACCGGCAGGTCGGGCAGGGCGGGGTGCTCGCCGTCCTGCATCGCACGGTAGAGGGCGACGAACTCGCGGAACAGGATCTCCACGGACGCGCCGTCGGTGGCGATGTGGTGCACGATGATGGCGAGGACGTGGTCCTCGTCATCGAGCCGTATCAGCACCGCTCGCACGGGCAGTTCGGCACCGAGGTCGAAGTTGTACGCCGCGCACCGGTCCACGATCGCGCGGACCGCCTGCTCACGCTCGTCGGCGGGCACGGCGGTGACGTCCTCGGTGGCCAGGGAGAATCCGGTGGCGTTCGGCGCGGTCACGGCGACGGGTCCCTCGTCGCCGTCGGCGTACCGGGTACGCAGGATCGCGTGGCGCTCGACGATCCGGCGCAGTGCCAGGTCGACGGTGGCGGGGTTGATCGCTCCGCGCAGCCGCTGCGCCATCGGCACGTTGTAGACGCCGGAGCGTTCCGGATCCTGCTTCCACAGGAACCAGAACTGCCGCTGCGCGGCGGACAGCGGGGCCGGGCCGTCCTCGCCGCTCGGGGCGATCCGCGGCCGGCCGGCCGCGCGGCGCTCGCGCAGCATACGGGCGAGCAGGGCCTGCTTGGCCGGGGAGAGCCCGGCGATTCGGGCGTCGAGGTCGCTCATGCCGGGACGCTCCCGTGACGCTCGCGCACGGAGCGGGGGGTCAGATCGGTCCACACCTCGGCGATGTGGGCCAGGCACTCGTCGCGGGTGCCCGTGGTGCCGGTGTCGGTCCAGCCGGCCGGCATCGGGCGCTCCAGGAACCACACGGAGTACTGCTCCTCGGCGTTCACGACGACACGGAACTGGACGGTGTTGCTGCTCATGGACTGCCTCACTTGGTGGTGACGGTGGATGCGAAGAAGTCGGGCACGACGTGGCCGGTGCCCGCCGCCCGGGCGCGGTTGTGCACCCAGGAGCCGACGGCGAGATCCAGGACGCCGAGGCCGAAGGGGGAGAAGACGATCGGCCGGGAGCGGTCGACGTCGACCCGTCCGAGGAGGACGTCGGCGAGCGTGCCGGTGATGAAGTCACGTCCGCCCCGGGCCTGTTCGGCCAGGTGCAGGGAAGTGCGCTCCCGTACCGCGTGCTCGGTGTCGTCGGTGATGTTCTGAGAGGCCAGCACCATCTCGGGGGCGAGGTCGCGCAGGGAGAGGTGCAGCACAAGGGGGGCGTGGTCGAGGAGCTTCGGGTCGTGGATGTGCGGCTCTCCCGCGACGGTGGTGAGGACCACCAGGTCGCACTCGGTGAAGGCCTGCTCGATGTCCTCGGCGACGGTGAAGTCCTGGGCGCCCTCGGCGGTCAGCTCCTCGCCGAAGGCGCGGGCGGCGGCGGGGTCGAGGTCGTAGAGGGTGAAGCCGCCGATCTTCCAGTCCAGGTCGCGCAGGAACTTCCACACGTGCCGGGCGATCAGGCCGGTGCCGACGACGCCGACCCGGCGGGCGGTGCGGCCGCCGCCGAGAGTCTCGGCGGCGAGCACGGCGGAGGCCGCGGTGCGGGTGGCGGAGATGACCGAGGACTCCAGGCAGGCCGCCGGGTAGCCGGTCTCGGGGTCGTTGAGCAGCAGCACCGCTGAGGCCCGCGGGATGCCGTGCGTGCGCGGGTTGTCCGGGAAGCTGGCGATCCACTTCAGGCCCGCTGCTCCGAATTCGCCGCCCAGGTAGGCCGGCAGCGAGATGATGCGGGCCCGCGGGTTGCCGGGGAAGCGCAGGAAGCCGCTCTGCGGGTTGACGCTGTCGCCGCTGTCGTGCGTGAGGTAGGCGCGGCGCACGAGATCGACGCACTCCTCGCGGTGGCCCTCGATCTGTGCGGCGACGGCGGCTTCGGAGACGAGGGTGAGGGAAGGCGGGGAATCCGCGGTGCCAACGGACACGGTGGTTCCTTTCCTTTCGTACGGGCAGGAAGGCCGGACGGGGTCAGACGATGGCCGTGGCCACCGCATCCGGGGTGAGGGTGCGCTCCACCCAGGCGGGGTTGTAGACGGTGCGGGCGTAGGGGATGCCGCGGTCGGCGCAGAGGAAGACGGTGGTGGGCCGCTGTCCGGCGGGCGGCGGGCGCTCGGCGAAGTACCGGCCGATCGCCGCGTAGACGCTGCCGGTCGAACCGCCCGTGTACAGGCCGTGCTCGGCGTACAGGGAGCGGCAGCCGTGCACGGTCTCGTACTCGCTGACGTGTATGACGTCGTCGATGACGGCCCGGGTGACCAGCGGTGGCACGATGCTCGAGCCGAGACCGGGGATGTGGCGCCGGCCCGGCTCGCCGCCGAGGGCGACGGAGCCGAGGACGTCGACGGCGACGACCGTGACCCCGGGAAACCGTTCCTTGACGCGCCGCGACAGGCCGGCGATGGTGCCGCCTGTGCCGACGCCGACGAAGAGGTAGTCGATGCGCGCGAGCGCCCTGTTCAGCTCGGCCCCCGTCAGTTCGTAGTGGGCCGCCGCCGCGTCGGCGTTGGTGTACTGGTTGGGCCAGTAGACGTCGCTGATCTCCTCGCACAGCTCGGCGACCCGCGCCAGCCGGGCCGGCAGGTAGCCGTCGGGGCCCGGTTCCACGACCTTCTCCACCCGCTCACAGCACGACCGCAGGACAGCCTCGGTCAGCGCGTTGCAGTTGGCGTCGATGACAGGCACGAACCGGATGCCGAGCGACTGGCAGAAGGCGGCGAGCGACGTGGCGAAGTTCCCCGACGACGACTCGACGACGGTGGTGCGCTCGGTGATGTCGCCACGCTCGATGGCCTTCTTGAGGATCCAGTACGCGGAACGGTCCTTGGTGCTGCCGTTGGGGTTGACGTACTCCAGCTTCGCGAACAGGCTCAGCTCGTCATCCGGAAGGCACAGCAACGGGGTGTCGCCCACGGACGCGCCGATCATGTCCAGGCGCTTGCGCAGCGGGTTCACAGCTGACCGCCGGGCAGGTAGCGGGGCAGCGGGAACTCGGCTGCCAGCTTCTCCACCTCGGCACGCAGCCGGGCCGCCGTGAACTCGTCCAGGACGAAGTCACGGTCACCGACCGGCTCCATGGCGGTGAGGACGGAGTGGATGATCCCGGCGCAGGTGCGCATCTCCCGCGGGCCGAGTCCGCGCTGGGCGACGGCGTTCGTGCCGATGCGCACCCCGCTGGTGACCGCGGCGGGACGGGCGTCGCCGGGGACACGGTTCTTGTTGACGACGATGCCGATGGATTCCAGGGCCCGCTCGGCGGCGAGGCCGCTGACGTTGTCCCGGGTCAGGTCCAGCAGCACGATGTGGTTGTCGCTGCCACCGGTCACCACGTCGTGCCCGAGCGCCGTCAGCTCGGCCGCCAGAGCCGCCGAGTCGTCCAGGATGCGCTGGGCCGTGTCCCTGTAACGCTCGGTCGCGGCCAGCGCGAAGGCCCGCGCCTTCGCGGCGATCGCGGGGAGGACGGGCGCGCCCTGGAAGAACGGGAAGACGGCACGGTCCAGCGTCCTGGCGATCGTACGGCCGGTGCCGGGCAGCACCGTGCCGGCGTCCCGGCCGGACATGATGACGCCGCCGCGCGGCCCGGCGAGCTGCTTGTGGGTGCAGCTGGTGGTGATGTGGGCGTGGTCGATGGGGCTGGGGTGCAAGCCCGCCGCCACCAGCCCGGCGATGTGTGAGATGTCCGCCATCAGCAGCGCGCCGACGCTGTCGGCGATGGCCCGGAAGCGTGCGAAGTCGACCGTGCGCGGGTACGCCGTGGCACCGCAGATGATCAGCTTGGGCCGGTGTTCGGCCGCGAGGGCGGCGACCTCGTCGTAGTCGATCTGGCCTCGCTCGTCCAGGCCGTAGTTGACCGGCGTGAAGTACGTGCCGGAGTAGGCGACGCTGTAGCCGTGGGTGAGGTGTCCGCCGTGGTTGAGCCGCATGCCGAGCACGCAGTCGCCCGGATCCAGGACGGCCGAGAGCACCGCGTAGTTGGCGGTGGTCGCGGAGTGCGGTTGCACATTGGCGTACTGGGCGCCGAACAGGTCGCGGGCCCGGTCGACCGCCAGTCGCTCGATGGGGTCGATCGCCTCGCATCCCGCGTGGTAGCGGGCACCGGGGTAGCCCTCGGCGGTGACGTTCATCGATGAGGTCGCCAGGCACGCCAGTACCGAAGGATCGGTGACGCTGGAGGAGGCCACGAGCATCAGGGAGTCGTGCTGGCGGGCGTGCTCCCGTTCCATGGCGGTGACGAGTTCCTCGTCATCCGATGCCAGCAACTGTGCGGCGTGGCGGGCGAATTCTTCGGTTGCGAGCATGGTCGATAAGCCCCTCTTGCGGAATCGGAGAATGCGGGGTGAGAAAGCGGGAATCGGGTGCGGTGTGCCCCGTCTCAGACCTTCTGCGGCTGGGAGACGGGCGCGTCGAACGCGGGTGGCACGGGCACCGGGTCCATGAGGGAGTCGTCGGCGTCACGTCGGATGAACAGGCCCGCCAGGCCGGTCGTGACCAGCGCCATCACCACGAGCATGGTGTAGAGCTTCTGGTCCAGCAGGCCCACGCTGACACCGATGTTGAGCACGATGAGCTCGGTGAGGCCACGCATGTTCATCAGCAGCCCGAGCGTCCCGCTCTGCCGCCAGGACAGTCGGAACAGCCTCGCGGGAACGGCGGCACCGACGAGTTTCCCCACGCAGGCGACCAGCAGGATGAAGAGCATCTCCAGCGAGTTCCCCGCCGAGAGCGAGCGGAGATCGATCGAGATACCGACGACGATGAAGAACAGCGGCAGCAGGAAGACGCTCACCTGCTCGATGGGTTCCAGCGCGTGCTTCTGCAGCATCGGGTGCACCGGCCGCGGCATGACCAGTCCGAAGACGAATGCACCGAAGATGGCGTGCACGCCGATCCACGTGGTCGCGCAGGCGGAGAGAAACACCCCGGCGCCCACCACGGCCGACATGTACGGTGCGCCCGCCCCCATGCTCATCCGCTCTGTCAGCCGTGCCAGCAGTGGGCGCACGACCAGGGCCATCACCGCGAGGAACAGCGCCAGCCAGCCGGCCATGGCCGCCACCCCGAGCAGCGAACCGGCCGTCACGATGACCACCACCAGGGCCAGCGAACACCAGGCGATGGCATCGCCGAGCGCGGCGCTGGCCAACGCGAGCACCCCCACCGGGGTGTGCAGCATCCGGCGGTCGGCCAGGAACTTGGCCAGCACGGGAAACGCGGTGATCGACATGACGACGCCGATGAAGAGGGCGAACGGCACCGAGGCGACTTCTCCGCCGTTCACCACACCGTGCTCGCGGTAGAGCAACAGCGCCAGTGGGAGCCCGAGCAGGAACGGCACGGCCATGGCCGACACCGAGACGCCCACGACCACCCGTCGCCTGCCCTGGAGCAGCCCGGTGTCGAACTCCCATCCGATGAGGAAGACGAACAGCACCACGCCCACCTGGGCGAGCACCGACAAGTAGGGGCGGACGTCGGAGGGGAAGAGCGTTTCCGTCAGGTTGCCCGGCAGCAGGCCGAGCAGGGAAGGGCCGAGAACGAGGCCCCCGACGAGCTCACCGATGACGGCGGGCTGCCGGAAGCGGAGCGCCAGCCGGCGCAGTGCGGCGCCGGTCAGCAGGATGATCGCGATTCCCGCCATCACCATCGCAACGACCGTGTCGCTGTCTTTCACGGGGCCGGCCATCGCCGCACCACCCTTTCTGTTCAAGGTCCGGTGCCCACCACCGCGGGCACCGGACAGGACGTCAGCGGGCCGCGGTGCTCCGGGCGTACCGGGCACGCGGCAGGGCCACGGGACCGGCCGGAGCCGCGGGCTGCGCCACGGCGGTCCCGGCGTCCAGCAGCTCCTGGACGCAGCGCGCCACACCGCGGGCCGTCGGCTCGTCGAAGAAGGCGTTGAGGTCGATCTGCACGCCGTGGCGCTCGCGCAGCCGCGTCGTCAGCCGGATGGCGAGCAGCGAGTGGCCGCCGATGTCGAAGAAGTTGTCGTCCACCGCGACGCCGGGCACTCCGAGCACTTCGGCGAGCAGCGTCACCACCTCGCCCTCCAGCGGGGACATCTCCGCGTCCGGGGCCGCGGCCCCGGCGGTGTGTGCGGGCGGTTTCGGCAGTGCGGCGCGGTCGATCTTGCGGTTCGGGTTCTTCGGCAGCTCGGGCAGCCGCAGCAGGACCGGCGGGATCATGTACCGGGGCAGCCAGTCGGCCAGGTAGGCGGTCAGTTCCTGCGGGGAGGGCGCGCCCGCGTAGTACCCGACGAGGCGTTTGTGCCCGGCGCTCTCGTCCACCAGGGTTAGCGACTCCCGCACCTCGGGATGCGAGAGGACGGCGGAGTCGATGTCGCCCAACTCGATCCGGTAGCCGCGGATCTTGACCTGGAAGTCGATGCGGCCCAGGAAGTCGAGCATGCCGCCCGGCAGCCAGCGCACCTGGTCGCCGGTCGCGTACATCCTCGCCCCCGGTTCGTCGCCGAACGGGTCGGGCAGGAACGCTCCGGCAGTCAGTTCCGGCCGACCGAGATAGCCGCGGCCGAGCCCGTCGCCACCGATGAAGAGCTGGCCGGGGACACCCACCGGCACCGGGCGCAGCCACTCGTCGAGCACATACACCCGGGTGTTGGCGATGGGCCGGCCGATCGGCACCCGCCACGTCCCCTCCGGCACCTCGCGGACGGCGAAGGTGGCGGCGATGCTGGTCGACTCGGTCGGGCCGAAATCGTTGATGAGCAGGGGTCCGCCGAGCTCGACGACCTCCCTGGCGCGCTTGGGGTCCATCGTGTCGCCGCCGACCACGAGTTCCCTGGCACCCTCGAACACCGTCGGGTCGTACGCCGCGACCTCGGTGAACAGGGGCGTCGCGAAGACGACGGTGTCGACCCCGCCCGCGCGCAACGCCTCGCCGAGCACCGGCGGATTGAGCACCGTGGCCTGGTCGAAGCCGTGCAGCACGGCCCCGTTCAGCATGGCGCCCCAGATCTCCAGGGTGGCCGCGTCCCAGGCGGCGTTGGAGATCTGCGCCATCTTGTCGCCCGGTGCGATGTCGATGAAATTGGTGTTGCGCACCAGGCGGATCACGTTGCGGTGGGTGATGCAGATGCCCTTGGGCCGGCCCGACGAGCCCGAGGTGTACATCACATACAGCAGCGACTGGGGACCGGCTCCGCCGTCCACAGCGACGTCGTACGCGGGGTCGGCGGCGATGCCGGGACGCAGGTACGCGTCCACGTGGACCACGGGCACCGTGACGTCCACGCCGGGCAGCCGGTCAGCGGACGGCGTCAGCACCACGGCCGGACGCGCCGCGTCCAGGATCTGCCGCAGGCGCCGCCCGGGGTGGGAAGGGTCGAGCGGCAGGTAGGCGCCGCCTGCCTTCACCACGGCGAGCATGGCGACAACCACGGCCGGGTCCCGGTCCACGTACAGGCCGACCAGGGTCTCCGGGCCGACGCCCAGCTCCCTGAGGCGGGCCGCCAGCGCGTTGGAGCAGCGGTCCAGCTCCTGGTAAGTGCAGCGGAAGTCGCCGTACACCAGGGCGAGTGCGTCCGGCGTCGCGCGCACATGCTCCGCGAACAGGGCGGTGAGCGTGCTGTCCTTCGGGTAGGCGGTGGCGGTCTCGTTCCAGCCGGCGGCCTCGCGCTGCTCGGCCTCCGAGGCGTGCGGCAGCAGCCGCAGGGGCTCGGCGGGTGCCGCCGAGACCTGGGCGGCGAGCTGGGTGAAGTGGCCGGCGAACCGGTCGATCGTCGTGCGGTCGAACAGGTCGGTGCTGAAGGTGATCACGCCCTCCAGGCCGTCACCCGCCTCGGAGAGTGTCATCCCGAGGTCCGTCTGCGAGGCTCTGCGCGACAGCTCGACCGACTCCACCGCCAGGTCGCCGAGCCGGGCGCGCAGGCCGCCCTTGCCGGTCTGCAGCGCGCCGAGCCCGTCCTGGCCCAGCAGATGGGTGTTGGTGAGGCTGAACATGACCTGGTAACCGGGAGAGCGGGAGGCGTCCCGGTGCAGCCGCAGCCGCTGTACGAGCGCCGGGAAGGGCATCTCCTGGTGTGCGAGCGCGCCCACCACCGTCCGCTTGGTCTCCCGCACGAGCTCGGTGAACGTCGCCTCCTCGGTCACCCGCGAGCGGATGAGCAGCGGGTTCACGAAGTAGCCGATCACGTCGTGCAGGTCCGCGTCGTGCCGTCCCGAGCCGGGCACGCCGACGAGGAAGTCCCTCTCGCCCGTGTAGCGGTGCACCAACAGCTGGAAGACCGACAGCAGCGTGACGAACAGGGTGGACTCCTCGGCCTCCGCGCGGCGCCGCAGTTCCTGTGTGACGCCGGGGTCCAGGGCGAACGTCACTGTGTCGCCGCGGTGGCTCTGCACGGGGGGCCGCGGCCGGTCGGCGGGCAGTTCGAGGACGGGCTCGCAGCCGTCCAGCTCCGCCTTCCAGTACTCCCAGAGCCGCTCACCGCGGGGCGACTCCAGCAGCCGCTGCTGGCGGTCGGCGAGCGAGAGGTATGCAGCTTCGGGCGGCTCGGGCAGTGCCGGGCCCTCCCCTCGCTCCGCCGCGTAGAGACGAGCCAGTTCGTCGGTGAGCAGCGCCATCGACCACATGTCGGCGGCGACGTGGTGGAGCGTCAGCGACAGGATGTCGCCGTCGGATCGACGCAGCAGGAGCGCGCGCAGCACGCGGCCTTCGTCGAGCGCGAACGGTGTGCCGTCGCAAGCGCGCTCCAGACGGGCGGCGAGGGCGTCCTTGCCCAGGGTGTGCCCGTCCTCCACCGTGAAGTCGACGTCCAGGTGGGGCAGCACCGTCTGGTACGGCTCACCGTCCGCCCAGCGCAGGGCGGTGCGCAGCACGGGATGGCGGTCGACGAGGCGCTGGAAGGTGCGGTGCAGGGCGTCGGGGTCGACGTCCGCGAGCAGCCGCACGGCGAGGGAGATGTGCAGGGCGGACGTACCGGGGTGCTGCTGTTCCATGAAGACCATGGCCTGCTGGTTCGTGGTCAGCGGCAGGCGTTCCCCGGGTGCGGCCGGCGCCGGCCGCGCGACCGGCGCGGCCGGGGTGTCCAGGGTGAGGTCGTCGACGGCGGCGCCGGCGAGCAGCTCCGCCAGCGACAGCTCCACGCCTGTCGTCTGCGCGACGGCGGCCTGGAGCTCCACGGCGGCCAGCGAGTCCAGGCCCTGCCCGACGAGCGGCGCCGTGCGGTCCACGCTGACGCCCAGGCGCCGTGTGGCCAGATCGGTGACGACGGCGCGCAGGGCGTCCGGGTCCGGCTGCCGCCCCGGGGTGGCAGCCGTGGGCACGGCGCTTGCGGCGGCGGTCGCCGCGGTGGCCGCCCGCGGCGGCGTCCCGGACGGCTCCGGGCCGCCCGTGTCGGACCTCCGCACCACCTTGATCGTGCCGGTGGCGAGCGCCGCGCGGGTCGCGGAACGCTGGATCTTTCCGCTGGTGGTACGCGGGATGCCGCCGGGCCGCACGAGCACCACCGAGCCGGGTGCCACAGCGTGCTCCCGTACCAGCGCGGCTCGCACGGCTCCGATCACCTCGTCGGCCGTCTCCGCCACATGGCCGTGCGGCGTCTCCAGGACGAGACAGATCTCCTCACGGCCGTCCTGTTCGACGGCGAAGGCGGCGGCGCCGCGCCGCAGCGTGTCGTGGGCGGCGAGCGCGGTCGTCTCCAGGTCCTGCGGGTAGTGGTTGCGGCCGCGGACCACGATCAGGTCCTTGCTGCGGCCGGTGACGTACAGGTGGCCGTCGCGCACGAAGCCGTAGTCCCCGGTGCGCAGGTAGGTGCGTTCCTCGCCGGCCGGCCGGGCCCCGAACGTGCCGTCGGCGGCGGGGTCGCCCCAGTAGCCGTCGGCCACGTTCTCGCCGGCCACCCAGATCTCTCCGACGGCGCCAGGGGGGCAGGCCCTGCCGTGCTCGGCGTCGGCGACAGTGACGTCCAGGTCTACGGCGACGGGCCCGCAGTCGACGACGGGAAGCCCGTCGGCCGCCGGCTCGGGGAGGCGGCCGGGACCCAGCGAGTCCGCGGCGAAGGTATGGGCGATGTCCTCGTCGCCCACCCGCCTGCCGGACACCATCAGCGTCGCTTCGGCCAGCCCGTAGCAAGGGAAGAAGGCCTCGCGGCGGAACCCGAGTGGCGCCATGCGGGCAGCGAACCGCTCCAGCGTCCCCGCTCGCACCGGCTCCGCGCCGTTGAACGCCACCTGCCAGCGGGACAGGTCGAGCCCGGCGAGACGCTCCTGCGGAATGCGGTCCACGCACAGGTCGTAGGCGAAGTTCGGCCCGCCGCTGATGGACGCACCCAGCTCGGATATCAGTTCGAGCCACAGCAGCGGCCGTGTGATGAACGCCGTCGGAGCCAGCAGCGTCGCCGGGGCTCCGGCGTAGACGGGCTGCAGGATGCCGCCGATCAGGCCCATGTCGTGGTACGGCGGCAGCCAGCTCACCACACCCGTGTCAGGACCGGATCCGAACCGTTCCTGGATCTGGGCCGAGTTGACCACCAGATTGCGATGGGTGACGCGTACGCCGCGCGGTGTCCCCGTCGAGCCGGAGGTGTACTGGAGGAACGCCACACTGTCCCCGTCGATGCGGGGCCGCCGCCAGTCGTCCGCTGCGGGAAGGTCGCCGTCGACCGAGATCAACTGAAGCCCCGGCGCCCGCAGTTCCTCGGCCAGCTCGGCGGCGCGCGCCAGCTCGCTGCCCGGTACCAGCGCGGCCGCGGGTCGTGAGTCGGCGAGCACGGCCAGGTGCCGGGCCGAGTACTTGCCGCCGCTCGGGGGGTACAGCGGGACCGCGACGGTGCCCGCGTACAGGCAGCCGAGGAACGCGACCACGTAGTCCAGGCCTGGTGGCAGCAGTACGAGGACCCGCTCGCCGGTGAGTCCCCTGGCGGCGAGCATCGCGCCCACCGACCGGGCACGGGCGTCCAGTTCGGGGAAGGTCAGCGAGGGCCGCTCGTCCCGGTCGGGGCTCACGAAGGTGTAGGCGGTGCCGCCGCTGAGCGTCGCACGCTCGGCCACGACGTCCACGAAGGTCGGGGCGCGCCTGACGGAGAGGTCCGTGGGTGGGGCGCTGGTGCTCGGCAGGTACATGACAGGGAGTCCTTAGGCGGATCGTACGGAGGTGTTGCCAGGGGACGTGCTCAGGCGGTGCGCCAGCGCATCCAGCGGCTGGCGCCGACCAGGCCGGCCGCGGTCATCGCGGCCAGGACGGCGATGTCGAACAGGAAGGTGGCGCCGAAGTCACCGACAAGGGCAAGGCGCAGGGACTCCGCCGCATACGTGGGCGGGAGCAGGTAGCCGAACACCTGGAGCGGAACCGGCAGCGACTCGATCGGGATGAGCACCGGGGCCACCAGCAGCAGCACGAAGATCATCAGGTTGACGATCACGAGCAGCAGGTCCATGCTGCGCACGAGCGTCCCGATGGCCAGTCCAATGGCCGACAGCGCCATGCAGGACAACGGCAGCACGAGCAGGAGCGCGGGCGAGATGACGAAGTCCGTGTCGTACATCAGCTTCGCCACGACCATCGGGGTGATCAGGCCCGGCAGGATCAGCAGCAGCCGGGAGAACACCATCGCCGCCAGGAACGAGATCCTGCTGATGGGCAGCGACGCGTAATACACCATCATCCCGTCCTGGCGCAGGACGCCGATGCGCTGGGCGAGCGTGCCGATACCCTCGTTGGCCACGGAGAAGATGGCCGCGCCGCTGACGATGAACAGCAGGCTCTGCTCGTCGGACAGACCATTGCCGATCCGGGTCAGGCCGAACACCATGGCCGTCGGCATCAGCAGGCCGAACATCAGCACCCACGACCAGGTGGTGCGGACCTCCAGCATCTGTTCCAGCCACAGGTACTTGAGGTCGGTTCCCATGCGTCGCAGCCGTGTTTTCGCACCACGGGCAGGCACCCCCTTCCCGCCCGGGGGCACCGGGCCCGCGGACGCGGCCTGTCGGGCCCGGACACCGGAAGCCGTCTCGTCGCCCGCCTCCCCGAAGGCGGAGGGCGGGGCGGGAGTCGTCACCGGTGCGCTCGCCGCCGTCGTCAGGACGGCTGTCGACGACGTCACCGCTCCCGCCGGCACGAGGCCGGCAGCGGTCTCGCTCGTCTCCGCGCTCGCCAGGCCCTCCGCGGCGTCCGGCTCCGTCGTCACCGAAGGGGCCGCATCCGGCCCCGAACGGCCGTCCATCGTCAGGTAGACGTCCTCCAGCGTCGGCCGGGTCAGCCGGAAGTCGGCCACCCGGTCCATCCCCACCTCGCCGTGGACGAGGCGCATGAGCTCCGGCATCCGTGCGGAGTCCGTCTGGACCAGGTAGCTGCCGTCCCGCTTGCCCGCGGTGATCGTGCCGACGGCGCCGAACCGTTCCCGCTCGTGCCGTGCCAGCCCGCCGTCGCCCTTGACGAACAGCTCCAGCCGGATGCTGTCGCCCAGCGCCTCCTTCAGACGGCCCGGCGTGCCCATCGCGGTGATGCGGCCACCGTTCATGACGGCGACCTGGTCGACGGCCGACTCGGCCTCCAGCACGTTGTGCGTGACGAGGACGACAGTCGTGCCGTCCGCGGCGCTGCGCCGCGACACCATGTCCCACACGAGCCGCCGGTTGTGCGGGTCGAGTTCGTTGGTCGGCTCGTCGAGGATGAGGAGTTTGGGCCGGCCCATGAGGGCCATGCCGAAGTTGACCAGACGCGTCATGCCGCCGCTGAGCTGGTCCACGTAGCGGTCCCTGACGTCGCCCAGGCCGAGTTCCTCGATGAGCTCGGCGGTCTGGCGGCGCGCGTCCGCCTCGGACTGGCCGCGCAGCCGACCGGTGTAGTGCAGCGCCCGCCGCACCTCGACCAGGCGCATCGACAGGCCGGTCTGCGGCAGGAAGCCGGTCATGGCCTTGACCTCGTCCGGCCAGGCGACGGCGTCGATGCCCTCGACCAGGATCTCGCCCGAGGTGGGGCGCACCAGGCCGAGGAGCTGCGACACCAGCGTGGTCTTGCCCGCGCCGTTCGCCCCCAGCAGCCCGAAGACCTGGCCGCGGGGAATGCTGAATGTCAGGTCGTCATTGGCCTTGACGAGCGTGTCCGAGCCCCCGGCCGGGAAGACCCGGGTCAGGTTGCGGACCTCGATGGCGTTGTCCCGTGAGACGTGGTTCATGGATCCTCAGATCTCTTCCGCCGCACGGGCGATGACGGAGTCCTCCGGCAGGAAGCCGAACGCGACCGGGACGGTGTCCCGCGGCCGCGGCCCCACCAGATCCCGCACCTGCGGGGTCAGACCGATGGTGTAGTCCGCTACGTCCACGCGCAGCCGGGTGCCGGCCGGGACCTCACAGCTGACGTCGAAACCGCGCGCACCGTAGTGGTGGAAGACGACGTCGTTCGCGCCTCCCGTTTGCTCCTTCATCGCCGCCCGGTCCAGGCGGGTGCCCGCGACCGTGCATGCGGTGAGAGGTTTCTGCGGCAGCCGCACCTGGATGCGCCAGGCGGGGCGCTGCGACTCGGCCCTGAAGCGGACCGTGCGGGTGCCGCCGCGCGTGGTGTCGTCCAGCACCGTGACCTCCGGGAGGGGGACGTCCAGCGCGGGCGCCTTCGCCACCATGGCCGGCTCGTCTCCGCGCGGAGGGAAGTAATCGTTCACGGCAGCCCGCTCCGGGTCGTCGCCCAGCGCTCTGCGCGTCCAGGCATCGGGTGCCGGGTCGCCGCTGAACCACAGCGTCCTGGCCTTCACGTCATCGCGTACGTACAGCAGCGAGTCGGGCCTCGGCCGCTCCGCGCTGAACCCGTGCCGGACGACGCCGGTGCCCAGAAGGGCCAGCGCGACACCGGCCGCGACGACGGCACTCAGTCCGGTGGCCGGCAGCCGGACCAGCAGCGGCAGGGCCGAGACCAGACCGGCCGTGACGAAGACCATGGACACCGAGGCGAGCGGAATGCCGAGCGCCGTCAGCAGGCTGCCGGTGAGCGGCACGAAGAGAACGACGGCGACGGCGGGCCCGGCCGACCACAGCAGCGCACCGGCCCACATCTCCCGCGTCCCGGCCGCCGTCTCGCCCTTCGCGCGTCCCTCGGTCCGGCAGATCCACCACAGCGAGGGCAGCGCAGCGAGCAGTGGCCACTGCAGGAGATAGCCGGCACCGGGCAGCAGCAGCGTCAGGACCGCGAGCAGCAGGCCCGCGAACAGCAGCACGCCACCCGTCGTCTCGGCCGGACGCAGCCGGCGCAGCACCTTGGCCGCCGTCAGCAGGACGCCGCCCACGATCGCGCCGAACGCCGCCACGAACCAGCTCCGGTTGTACGGCTCGGCCAAGGGCAGCGTGGCCAGGTCGGGTGCGAGCAGCAGTGCCAGCGTCCACAGCCCGTGGACCACGGCACCGGCCGCCACCAGCGTGCCGAGTGCCGTCCCCGCCGCCGCGACGACCCGCAGGGGACGCAGGGCGGACCGGCGTGCCCCCCACACCAGCAGGCCGGCGAGCACCGTCAGCGTGACCCCGGCCAGCGGCAGCGCCCACGACACCGGGTAACGCACGAGGACCCGCGCGAACAGGTCGAAGTAGACCCCGTTCTCGCCGCGGAGCTGCTCCGCGTCGGCGCCGTCCAGGGCCCGCACCATGCCGACCATGGCCTCACCGTGGTGCTGCATGCTGTCCCGGTCGAGCTGTTCGACCGTGTCGGAACGCGAGTGGTAGTCGTGGAACCCCTCGATGAAGGCGGAGTTCAGGCCCGCGACGCCCTCTTTGCGGAAGACGGTGAAGTCGCTGTCGTTGGGCAGCCGCTTGTAGACCTCGTACGCCAGCGAGTTGGCGACCGGGCGGGGGTTCGCCTCGGCGAACAGGTCGATCAGCGGCAGATTCCCCTCGCCGGTCTCGAACAGCATCACCGGGCCGCCGCTGCCGCGCGCCTCCCAGTTGAGCACCGCACCGAACTCATCGAGTCCGTGCTTCCGGGTGAAGAACTCGGCTCCCAGCGCCCCGAGTTCCTCCCCGTCGCTGAAGAGGAAGACGACGTCGTTCCTGACCCCGCCGGACGCCTTGAGGGCGCGCAGCGTCTCCAGCATGGCCGCCACCGCGGCCCCGTCGTCCGATGCCCCCGGCCCGTTCGGCACGGAGTCGTAGTGGGCGACGAGCAGCAGCGCACCGCCCGCGTCGCCCTGACCGTCGCGCCCGTCCTGCCCGTCCTGCCCGTTCTCGCCGGGCAGCCGGGCGATCACGTTGTGCACGGTCGCGGACGGGAACGGGCTGCCCATGTCGGGCTGTACGACCTCGCCCGACTGGACGACGACTTCTGCCCCCAGCTCCCGTGCCGTCCGCGCGAGGTACTCGCGGACCCGGGTGTGCTCCGCGGTCCCGAGCGGATGCGGCTTCCGGGCGAACTCGGTCAGGTACTCGGCCGCTCGGGCCGCCGAGAACTCTCCTTGTGGCGCGTCCGTCCCCTTCGCGGGCGGCGGCTGCAGCGCCAGTGTGCCCAGCAGCGCGAGGAGCGCCAGAAGCGATGACACAGCAAGCAGCACCAGGGGGTGGCGTCGCCGGGGGAGCACCACGCCGGGCGCGGCCGGCCTCACGTCGGTGGGGGCAGAGGACGTCGTGGTCATGGCGTGTCAGCACCCTGCAGTTCGGGTTCCTCGGGAGCGACGAAGTCGACCTCGGCGGCCGTTTGGAGGCGGATCTCGTACGGCCGGCGCTCGACGTAGACGCCGTAGCCGTCGAGGATGCGGTGGTGATGGTCGATGATCGCCTCAAGGGGGAGATGCTTCGCCGGAGTCGAGTGGCCGTCGGAGACCAGAGTCACGTCGTACCCGAGGGTCACGGCCTTGCGGCAGGTGGAATCGATGCACAGTTCGGTGACCAGGCCGGCAACCACCAGGTGCCGGATGCCGTGCGAGCGCAGCAGCTCGTCCAGCCGGGTCTCGTGGAAGGCGTCACATTCGACCTTGCGTACCTTCAGGTCCCCCTCTTCCACGCCGAGTCGGGGGTCGATCTGCCACTCCTCGGAGTCGACGTCGCCGAGGTCGTCGTCCTGCACATGGACGACGGGGACCCCGAGTTCACGCGCCTTCGCGGCGAGCGGACGCAGCCGGTCCAGCAGGGAGTCCGCCTCGGGTACCGCGTCTTCTCCGTTCAGCAGGCCTACCTGGAGGTCCACCAGGACAAGTGCCGTAGTCATCTGACTGATCTCTTTCGGTCGGGTGGGATCGGGTGGCGGCCGGGGCCGGTGCTGCTCGGGAGCGCGTCGGTGTGTCACCACCGAACGTGCGCGACGAACCGCACCGGCCCGGCACAGGTGCATGCCTGCGCCGATCAGGCTGATCGCTGGGAATGGAGCCCAAACCCGCTCGGTGCGGCGGAATCAGTTGAACATCGCCTGCATGGTTTCGTGGGTCGCCTTCTTCAACTGGTCCTGCTCGCTGCCCCAGCAGGTGTTGAGGATGATCCGCGTCTTGTCGGCGTTCAGCGGAATCGTGCGGTGCAGGGTGGTGTCCGACCGCAGGAAGTACATCTCGCCGGTGGCGTGCGGGTACGTGCTGATCGGGTGCTTGGCGAGGTACTCGTGGACCCGCGGGTTCTCCTTGTCCCAGTCCGTGTGCGGAACGGCCTGGAGCTGCCCGCCGAACTCCGGGCCCGGCGCCTCGATGATCCAGATGACGGTGAAGCTGAAGTCGCCCCAGTGCCAGCCGTGCGTGTCACCCTGCTTGTGCTGGCGGATGAGGACGTACTTCTCCTCGTCCCAGGGGCAGGGCAGGACCGGCTGGCCGGCGATGCGGGACAGAGTGCCCATCATCGCCTCGGAGTTGTAGACGGCCCGGACGAGTTCGCTGTCGGTCTCGATGGCCTTCTGGCTCACCGTGCTCATGAAGCGCGGCGAGTTGCTGGTCTCTTTCAGGTGGATGTCGATGCGCTGCTGGTGCAGGTCCAGCAGCCTGTGGCACTCCTTCGTGATGGTCGCGAAGAGGTCCTTCGAGACGAAGTTCGACAGCTTCACGTAGCCGTTGCGCCGGAAGCTCTGCGACAGCTCACGCAGCGCGGCGTCGTCAAAAGCGCCCGCGAAGTGGTTCGCCAGCTCCTTCTCGATCTGCGCCGGGGCAATCTCGTCGAATGACATGTGTTTCTCCCTGCTTTCACGCCGAAGCCCGTTGGCGGAAATCCGTCGGGCGATTCGTGAGTGAACCTACGGGGCGCCGAAGAGGCCCACAAGGAAAGGGGCAGTAACCCGGGCCTCCGTTGCCGGTGGCGAACGCATCCTGCCCACTGCTGTCGTAACTGCCGGAAGTCTGCCGCCCAACCGCCTTGCGCTGCGCCCCGGACGAAATCATCCTCAAGTGAGGCCATACCGCGCTCATAACCGCCATGTGGGGGAGACGACGAGATGAACGAACCCCTGGAGCCGACGCGGAGCGTTTCTCCACGGGACCAGGTCGAAGCTCTCCTGGGGGACCTGGTCCACAGCGAGGGCACGCCCTCCGACCCCCTCGGCCGCGCGCAGGTCAGCGGTCTGCGTACGGTCCTCTGCCTCCTCGACGCAGAGGAACAACTCCTCACGTCCGGGCAGCGGCTCGCGCGCCTTCGCAAGGCCCGTGCCCACGCCCGCACCACCACCTTCCTCACCGCCTACCTGCTCAACGACGCCACCCTCCCCGTCGGCCCTGACGAATAAGGGAATTCGGGACGGGCGGCTCCGCGACTCGAAGCCGTCGCGTTTTCTTTCCAGATATTCCTTTACATCGACGGGAGAGCTGTGTCCGCAGAAGCATCGGGGATGCATTCCGGGCTCGGGTCCTATGTGCGACTGCTGAGATCGCCCGGTGCGGCAACATTGGCGCTCTCCGGGATGATCGGTCGATTTCCGATTGCCATGCGTTCCATCAGCTGCCTGATGCTGGTCTCGGCTGTCACCGGATCGCTGGCCGAGGCCGGGACGGTGGCGGCGGCGATGCTGGTCTGCCAGGGGGTGGCAAGTCCGGTGCTCGGCCGTCTGGCCGACCGGACGAGCCAGCGGCGGGTGCTGCTCACCGCATGCCTGGCGCACGCGGTGGGGATGGCGTCGCTGCTGGTGTCGATCGCGCTCGAGGCTCCGCTCTGGGTGCTGATCGCCGGGGCGGCTGCCGCCGGGTGCACCTCCGTGTCGTTCGGCTCGTTCGTACGGGCACGGTGGGCGGCGATGGTCGCCCCCGAGTCCCTCCGGACCGCCTACGCCATGGAGTCCATGCTGGACGACACGATCTTCCTGCTCGGGCCGCTGCTGGCCACGGCGTTGGCATCGGCGGTGCACCCGGTCGCGGGTCTGCTCACGTGCTGGGCGCTGCACACCATCGGCTCCATGGCGGTCGCCCTGCACAGCAGATCCGAGCCGGCGTCCGAGCCGGTACCGGGCCGCAGCCCCGTACGAGCGATCACCGTGACCGGGGTGTGGGTGCTGACGCTCGCGTATGCCGGAATGGGCTTCCTGTTCGGCGCCGTGGACGTCTCGATGATCGCGTTCGCCGAGGAGCAGGGGACACCCTGGTTCGGCGGCGTACTCCTTGCTCTGATCGCAGCCGGCAGTCTGGTTTCCGGCCTGGTCTACGGAGCGGTCGACTGGCGTGTCCCGCAGGACAGGATGCTCTCGATCACCACGTGCTTCCTGATACTCAGCGCGATCCCCCTCGCCCTCACGGACTCGTCTCTCGTGATGGCCTTCCTCGCCGTCATCGCGGGCGTAGCCATCTCGCCCGCGCTGATCTCGGGAAGCACCCTCCTCGAGTCGGTGGCTCCGCAGGGCTCCCTCTCGGAGTCGTTCTCATGGCTCACCAGCGCCGGGGCCTTCGGCATCGGCTCGGGCACGGCAGTGGGCGGGGCGCTTTCCGACATGAACGGTTCCGCGCACGGGGTGTGGGCGGGCGTCGGCGGCGGGGTCGTCGCCGTGACACTCAGCGTCGCGGGCCGGCGGGCGCTGCGGCAGGGCAAGCCGGACGTGCAGCCGGCATCGACATGGGCGGTATCCGAACAGTGAACGATGAGGACAGAGTTGTGAACACAGCGCATTCTGTGTCGGGGCGGGACACTCTCGGGGGCCTACCGGTTCCCCGCATCTCGTTCGACGAATTCATGGCCTTCGGGCGGCGTGCCCTCATCCGGGCCGACGTTCCAGTGATCATCACCCTGCCGAAGGGCACCGAGGGCCTGGGCCGGGAAGGCGTGGCCGAGCGCCTCGGCGACATGACGGTGACCCTGTTCACCGAACCGAGCAACAAGCAGAACTCGGAGCGATGGACCACCGAGGAGATCAAGCTCCGCGAGTTCTTCGAGAACGACAAGTACCTGACCGACCCCGGTACGTGGAACCGCATCGTCTCCAACTTCCGCAACAGCCCGGCCGACGTCAACGCGATCCTCGGGTTCGACGCCGGAAAGCTCTTCGACTACCGGGGCCCGATGAACGCCGCCAACCTGTGGATCAGCCACCAGGGGGTGTTCACCCAGAGCCACTTCGACGAGCTGGAGAACTTCAACATCTGCCTGGAGGGCCGCAAACGGTTCGTGCTGGCGCCCCCCGGGTTCTGGGAGTACTACCCCAGGTCGCTCAAGGGAGGGTTCGGCGACAAGTCGCAGGTCTTCGACTTCGACGACGTGGACTGGGCACGCCACCCGAAGGTGGCCGCCAAGCTCGCCCAGCGGCGCGAACTGGTCCTGGAACCAGGACAGATGCTCTACCTCCCGCTGGGGTGGTGGCACCAGGCCGAGTCGCTGGACGAGATGAACATCAACATGAACTTCTGGCTGCGTGACGCGAAGATCTTCCGTCGGCCCTACGTGCTGGGCGTGGCGCTCTACACCGCGGTGTTCCGGAAGCTCAAGGGCGTCTACAACTACGAGCCGGCGGTGACGAGTTCATGAGCGAACGCAAGACCATCACCCCCACCCACCGGTACCGCAACAACGACAAGCTGATCGGAATCGGCAACGAATTCTGGGACATGTCGGAACGCAACGGCCTGGCCGGAATCGTGGCCGACCTCGACGCCGGCTCGGGCGTGCTCCGCGCCACCGAGGGGCATGAATTCATCGCCGACGGCCATGAGTTCGTCAACTTCAGCTGCTGCTCGTATCTGGACCTCGACTCGCACCCCGAGGTGATCGAGGGCGGCATCGACGCGATGCGCCGCTACGGCGTGCTCGACCACTGCATCGCCCGCAGCCGGGTCCAGATCCCCGCCATGCGGGAACTGGAGACGTCCCTGGGTGAGCTGTTCGGCGCCCAGGTCGTCTGCTCCATCGCCGCCAGCACCGCGACGTTCGGCCTGCTCCCGCTGATCGCCTCCGGCCACCTGGGCAACGGCACCCGGCCCTTGATGATCTTCGACAAGAACGCCCATGTGTCGATGGCCGGCCTCAAGCCGGTCTGTGCCGACGAGACCGAGGTCGTCACCTCACGCCACCACGACCTCGACTTCATCGAGGACATGTGCAAGAAGTACGCCAAGGTCGCCTACGTCTGCGACGGCAGCGACAGCCTGGGCGGCTACGCACCGGTCAAGGAACTGGCCGAGCTCCAGGACAAGTACGGTCTGCTGGTCTACTACGACGACTCGCACTCCCTGTCGGCCTACGGCGAGCGCGGCGTCGGCTACGTCCGTACGCACAGCCCGATCCAGGACGAGCGCACCATCACGGTGGTCACCCTGAACAAGGCGTTCGGCACCAGCGGCGCGGCGATCGTGCTCGACGGGCAGTCGAAGAAGACCCTGCGCGTCATCGAGCGATTCGGTGGCGCCCTGAACTACTCGCAGCTGCTGAACACCGCGTCGGTCGGTGCGAGCCTCGCCTCGGCAGAGATCCACCGGACCGGCGAGCTGACCACCCTGCAGAACCGCCTCTACGCGAACATCGAGCTCTTCGACTCGCTGGTCCGCACGGAGCAGGCCGGCAGCACGTTCCCGATCCGCCTCGTGCCGATGAGCGACGCGACGGTGATCGAGGCGGGCCGTCGCGTGATCGAGGCCGGTTTCTACGTCTCGCCGGTGTTCTTCCCGATCGTCGCACGCGGTACGGCAGGACTGCGCGTCATGATGCGGGCGGGCCAGACCGAGCAGCAGATCCGCGATCTGTGCGATGTGCTGGTCGAAGCGGGCGCCGAGGCGGCCGCCCCGCTGTCCGGGGAGGCGGTCCTGTGACGAGCACGGCCCGGGCGATCCCGCGCAGCATCCTGTACACCCCCGCGCTCTCCCTCGACCGAGTGGTCAAGGCCTGGTCGTACGACGCGGACGTGCACCTGATCGACCTGGAGGACGGAGTCCCGCCGCAGGAGAAACCCGCGGCGCGCGACGTATGCCGGGTGGCCCTCGACAAGGCGCCGGAACCGGAGAACGTCGCCGTGCGCGTCAACGGACTCGGCACCATCGAGGCGGTCCACGACATCGAGTTGCTCGCCGAGTCACCGGTCCGGCCCGGCTTCGTCGTGATGACGATGGTGAAGTCCGCGGTCGAGGTGAGGCTGATGCGCGACACCCTCGCCTCGGCAGGGCAGCGTCCGCAGATCTACGTGACCCTGGAGACCCCGGAGGCCGTCGCCGGCGTCGACGAGGTCGCGGCGGCCGCCGACGGGCTGATCCTCGGTTCCGCCGACCTGGCCGCCACCCTGGGCATCGAGATCACCTGGGCGGGCCTGCTCGCGACCCGGCAGGCGATGGTCATGGCCTGTGCTCGCTACGGCACCGCCTGCATCGACACCGGTAACTTCCGGCTCACCGAGCCGCTCGTCCTGGCCGAAGAGATCGCGCGGGGGCGCGAACTCGGCTTCCAGGGCAAGGCGACCGTGCACCCCGGTGAGCTGGACGCCATCAACCGGGCCCTGCGGCCCGACCCGGAGGGGCTTCGCACGGCCCGGCGGGTCTCCGACGCGGTACAGGCCGCGGGTGAGGGAATCGCGGTCCTGGACGGGAACATGATCGGCCCGCCGTTCGCCCGGATGGCCCGGATGACGGTGGCACTCGGGGACGCCTGGGCTGGTCGGTTCGGCCGGGCCGGCAGCAATCGTGAAGGGATGGACCATGACCGTCATTGAGGAGGCGACCGCCCCGAGGCCGGGTGCCGTCCGGGCCGTCTCCGTCGCCGTCATCGGCACCGGGGCGATCGGCCAGGACCTGGTCAGCAAGATCCACCAGTCCGACGTACTCGAATGCGGCCTGGTGGCCGGGCGCAGTCCGGAGTCCGCCGGCCTGCAGCGCGCACGCCGGCTCGGCTACGCCACCACGGCCGGGGGGATCGACGCGGTCCTCGCGGCGCCACGCCCGTTCGACGTGGTGTTCGACGCCACCAACGCCGCCGCGCACGTCGAGCACTGGCGGCTGCTCCAGCCGCTGGACACGCTGCTGATCGACCTGACGCCCAGCAAGGTCGGGCAGATGGTGGTGCCGACCGTGACCGGGACGCACGCCCCGACCGAGCGCAACATCAGCCTGATCAGCTGCGGCGGCCAGGCGTCGACCCCGATCGCGCACGCGTTGGCCGGCCGGTTCGAGGTGGAGTACATCGAGGTCGTCTCCACGGCGGCCAGCACCATCGCGGGCCGCGCCACCCGGCTCAACCTCGACGAGTACGTGGCGACGACCCAGCACGCCATCAGCACGTTCTCCGGCGTGCGCGACACCAAGGTGCTCCTCAACATCAGCCCGGCAGTGCCCCCGGCGACCTTCCGGACGACCGTCCACGCGGTCGTCCCCGGGGCCACCGCCGAGGCGGTACGTGCCGTGGTCGACGAAGCGGCCGCGCGGGTACGGGCGTTCGCGCCCGGCTACCAGGTCATCGGCTGCACGGTGGAGGGCGACCGGGTCGTGGTCTCCCTGGAGATCATCGCCAGGAGCGAGGTGCTGCCGCCGTACGCGGGCAACCTGGACATCATCAACTCGGCCGCCGTCATGGTCGCCGAGCAGCACGCGGCCCGGATCGCCCTGGCCGCAGGGACGAAGGTGGGCCGATGAGCGCCGTCGTGATCCATGACCCCACGTTGCGCGACGGCCAGCACGCGGTGCGACACCAGCTCGGTGTGGCGGCGCTGCGAGGGTACGCGCAGGCGGCCGACGCGGCGGGCGTCCCCGTGGTGGAGGTCGGCCACGGCAACGGCCTGGGCGCCTCCTCGCTCCAGGCCGGACGGGCAGCGGTCAGCGACGACGTGATGCTGTCCACCGTGCGGGAGGCCCTGAGCACCAGCAGGATGGGTGTGTTCATGCTGCCCGGCTGGGGGACCTCCGACGAGCTGCGCAAGGCGGTTGCGCACGGCACCGACGTGGTCCGTGTCGGCGTGCACTGCACCGAGACGTCACTGGCCGAGCGCCACCTCGAATTCCTGCGGGAGCAGCAGACCGAGGCACACTGCGTGCTGCTGATGAGCCACATGGCCACCCCCGGGGAACTGGCCGAGCACGCCGCGAACGCCGTCGAGTACGGGGCGCAGGCCGTGGGGATCATGGATTCCGCGGGCCACTTCCTGCCCCGGGACGTCGCCGAGCGGATCGGCGCGATGGCCGCGGCCGTGGATGTGCCGGTGATCTTTCACGGGCACAACAACCTCGGCATGGCGGTCGCCAACTCCGTGGCCGCCGCCGAGGCCGGGGCCGGGATCATCGACGGCTGTGCGCGCGGCTTCGGCGCCGGAGCCGGCAACACCCAGCTGGAGGTGCTCGTGCCGGTGCTGGAACGCACCGGGTTCACGACCGGCATCGACCTGTACGCACTCCTCGACGCCGCCGAGTTCGCCGAGCGCGAGCTGATGCCCGCGCCGCCGGTCACCGGCTCGCTGAGCATCGTCAGCGGTCTGGCCGGGGTGTTCTCCGGGTTCAAGCACCAGGTACTCGACCAGTCCGCGCGTGCCGGGGTCGACCCGCGCGACGTGTTCTTCGAGCTCGGCAGGCGGCAGGCCATCGCCGGGCAGGAGGACCTGATCCGGGACGTCGTGGCCGGCTTGAGCGAAAAGGCCGTCGCATGAGCGGGCAACTGATGATCGGCCCCGCGGACATGGCGGGCCGAGAGCGGCTGCTGCGGGTGATCGACGCGCTGGCCGATGTGTTCGTCGACCTGTCGGCGGGCCGTACCTCCTCGCCGCCCCGGACCGTCGTCCAGCACGGCCCGCAGCGGGAACTGCTGGCCGGGACGGCGGTCTGGGAACGGCGCGGGGTGGGCAGCGTCAAGATCACCACGCTCACCCCGGACAATCCGGAGCGCGGCCTGCCGCTGATCCACGGGGTGGTCGCGCTGACCGCCCTGGAGACCGGCCGGATCACCGCCCTCCTGGAGGGCGCCGAACTCACCGCCCTGCGCACCGGTGCGGTCGCGGCACTCGCGACCCGCCTGTGCGCACCGGAGGATGCCGAGGACCTGGCTGTCATCGGCGCCGGGGTGCAGGCCCGCGCGGTGGTGCGAGCGGTGTCCGCGGTGCGCCCGATCCGCTCCGTCCGGGTGTACTCACGCACCGCGGCCCGTACGCAGGAGTTCGCCCAGTGGATCCGCGACACGGCGGGCACCCCGGTGAGGGTCACGGTGTGCCGCACGGCCGAGGAGGCCGTCACCGACGCCGCGGTCGTCTGCACGACGACCTCCACCAGCGACCGTACGCCCCTCGTGGAGGCCGGCTGGGTGGCTCGGGGCGCGCACGTCAATGTGATCGGCGGGACGCATGAAGAAGCCCTTGAAGTCGCCCCGGCGCTCCTGGCGGACGCGTTCGTCGTCGTGGAGCAGCGGGTCGCGGCTGTCGAGGAGGCGGGCGAGGTGCGGGCCGCGCTGGCCGCCGGGCTGATCGGCGAGGACCGGCTCCACGAACTGGGCGAGCTGGTCAGCGCTCCGGCCGCGACCGGCGGCCGGACCTCGGTGTTCCGCTGCGTCGGCATGGCCATCGAGGACACGGCCGCGGCGGCAGCGCTGTACGAGGCCGCGAGCTGAGCCGGTTCGGGCATCGGCCCTGCCGGTCAGTCCGTCTCGCGGCAGCGGACCATGAAGGAGCGCTCGAACACTATGACGGCTTCGCCGGTCGACTTCGTGCCGGTCGTCTCGACCGTGATGATCCCTTGCCCGGGGCGGGAGTTGGACAGCCGTTTGCCGAGGATCCGGCTTGTCGCGTACAGAGTGTCACCGACGTACACCGGATCCTTCAGGCGCACCTTGTCCCAGCCGAGGTTGGCCACGGCACGCGCGGACAGCGCCTGTACGGTCATGCCGCCGACCAGGCACAGCGTGATGCCGCTGTTGACCAGCACCCGCCCGTACTCGGACCCCGCGCCGTAGTGCTGGTCGAAGTGCAGGGGATGCTGGTTCATGGTCAAGAGGGTGAGCCAGGTGTTGTCGGTCTCGGTGATGGTCCGCCCCGGCCAGTGCCGGATCACCATGCCGGCCTCGAAGTCCTCGTAATCACCGCCGTGCTCCTCGACGTACTCGTTGTGCTGGACGCGGCGCAGAGTCATGGGTCGATCTCCCCTGTGAAATACGGCGGTTGCTATGCGATCAGACCGTACGTCATCCAGATCACGGCAGGTCAGAGCAGTCCCGACGGGACGAGACAGGTAGGGGGAACAGCGGATGACCGCGCTTGAGGACCACGCAACGCACGGGGTGAAGGACCACCCGTGGTTCGGCAGGCACCGCCTGGCGCCCGCCGCTCCGGCGAAGACGATCAGCGAGATGCTGCGCCACGGGCTGCGGGACATCGGCTACCCGTACCAGCCGCTGCTGCCCGCCGCGCCGTTCGCTCTGCCGCGTGCGACCTATGCGGAACTGTTCCGCGTCTCCGCCGCGCTGCTCGACATGGTGCGCCGCACCGCCCTCGAGACCGCGCCCACCACGGAGGGCAGGCTCACGGCGTACAGCATGCCGCGCAGCGAGCGGCAGTTGTTCATGGCCGACCCGTTCGTGGAGGAACGGTACGCGGACTGCGTGGCCCGTCCGGACGTCGTCATCGGGCCGAACGGGCCGCAGTTCCTGGAGTTCAACGTCAGCGGGGCGCTCTGCGGCGCGGTGGAGGTGCATTGCCGCATGGACGTCTGGCACAAGCTCTACGCGAGCGCGGGCCGGGTGCCGTTCACCTCTCCCGATCCGTTCGCGGCCCGTACCCGGATGTTCGAGGACCTGTGCACGGAGCTCGGGGCGGAGCCCCGGGTGGCCCTGCTGGGCAGCGCCCGCGACCAAGGCGGCTTCACCCGCTACTTCGACCTGCAGACGGACTACTTCAACCGCAGTGGACTCACGGCGCGCTTCTTCGAGCCCGAGGACCTGCATGAGGCCTGGGACTGTCCGCCGCACCTGCGCTACCCACTGGGCCTGCGGGACTTCACCATCCCCGACTGGGAGGCCCTCGGTCTCGACACCGCCCCGGTGCAGGCCGCGGTGGACGCCGGCTGCCTGCTGGTGGGCACCCAGACCTCCACCTTCCTGTCCAGCAAGCTCACCATGGGCCTGCTGTCGGAGGGGCGGCCGTGGATGAGCGCGGCCGAGCGGAAGCTGGTCGACACCTACCTGCCGTGGACGCGAGTCCTGTCCGACAGGGGGACGCACCGGGACGGCCGCAAGGTCGACCTCGTCCAGTACGCCGTGGGCCACCGGGAGTCTCTGGTGCTCAAGGCGAGCGTCGGAATGAGCGGCAAGCAGGTCGTCATCGGCCGTGAGACGGAGCAGGCGCAGTGGGACACGGCGGTGGCCGCGGCAGCCGAGGCGGGCACGAGCGTGGTGCAGGAGTACGTGGCTCCGCAGACGTACCGGCTTGCGATGTGTGCCGACGGTGTCGACGAGCCGTACGAAGCCGACGTTGCCCCCGTGCTCGGGCCGCTGCTGTTCGGCGGCCGCCCGGCGGGGGTGTACGCGCGGTTCTACGGTGACGGCACGAGTGGGATCGTCAGTGTGTTCGGTGGCAGGAGCTCCGACAACTGCGTCGTCGCCGTCTAGCGGTGGTCGAGGGGCGCTCTCGGCGTCCCCAGCGACCTCTTCGCGACCCGCTCCAGATGCCGCTCGAACACCTCCCGCGCCTCAGGGGTCAGCGTCCGCAGCGCCATCAGCGCGGTGATGGCGACGTCGCACAGCTCCGACTGCACGTCGTCCCAGGTGTGCGTCACGCCCTTGCGCGGGTTCTGGCCGGTCGCGCCGATGACCGCCTCGGAGACCTCACCGACCTCCTCGGACAGTTTCAGGATGCGCAGGAGCACCCCCTCGCGGCCCTCGACCGGGCGGTGGGTGTCGAGCCACTCGGACAGGGTGTCGATGGTGGCCCACAGGTCGGGCGAGGGCGGGGTCCGAGGCGTGTGATCGTCCATGGGGCCGCAGCCTGCCACGAGGGTCTGACAGCGAGGCGCCCGACGGGTGCTACTCCATGTACTCCTCTTCGAACAGCGGGTCCTGCTCGCCTTCCTTCGCCTTCCGCAGCCGCCGGTTGCGCGCCCCGACGATCAGGGCCGTCCCCGCCGCCGTCGCCGCGAACGCCGCCGGGATCATCCAGCTCCGGTTCACCGCGTGCCCGAGCGCGTGGTCCAGGGAGAGCCGGCCCGGGCCGGTGACGGCGAGTCCGGCGGCCGTGAGGCCCAGTGACGCGGCGTACTCGTAACCGCCGCCCTGGTTGAAGAAGCCGTTCGGCGTGTGCACGGCCGCCGCGCCCGCCATCGCACCGGCCGCCGCGGCACCGGCCGCCGGTGTGGCCAGCCCCAGGGCCAGCAGGGTGCCGCCGCCGGTCTCCGCGAGGCCCGCCGCCGTCGCGCTCGCCTTGCCGGGGACATAGCCGACGGACTCCATGAACTGGCCGGTGCCCTCGATGCCGTGCCCGCCGAACCAGCCGAACAGTTTCTGCGTGCCGTGCGCGGCCAGCACACCGCCCGTCCCCAGCCGGAGCAGCAGCAGGCCCAGATCACGTCGGTCGTAACGCCTCACGTCGTCTCCCGGAGCAGACATCAGGAACGGAAGGGAACAGAAGAACCCTCCCCGTCGCGTTTCCACCGTCGCACTCCTGACACCCCGCGACACCCGGCGAACCCACCGGGGACGCCGTTCGGGTGGCACGGGTGGCGTGCTCCGCCGGTCGGGACGAGGCTGACTGGCATGACGATTCAGACCACGCGCCTCAGCGATCCGTCCGTCCGGGCCTTCGTGGCCGCCGTGAACAACCACGACCGCGAGGCCTTCATGGCTCTTCTCGCGCCCGGCGCGACCATGGCGGACGACGGCTCCGACCGCGACCTCGCCGACTGGGTCGACCGGGAGATCTTCTCCTCGCACGGCCACATGGAGGTCGACAACGAGTCCAACGGCGGTCGCGCCCTCATCGCCCGCTACAGCAACGACACCTGGGGCGAGATGCGCACCCGGTGGAGCTTCACCGTGGACGACGACGGCAGGATCTCCCGCTTCGAGACCGGCCAGGCCTGAAAAACCCCGCACCGCCCGGGTCTTGTGCTGGAGTGCACTCCAACTCCTAGCCTCCCGGGCATGGAGACCACACGGCAGCTCGGACGCAGCGGTATCGAGGTGAGCGCCCTCGGCTTCGGCTGCTGGGCGATCGGCGGGGAATGGCAGGACACGGACGGGCAGCCGCTCGGCTGGGGCAAGGTGGACGACGAGGAGTCGGTACGGGCGGTGCGGCGCGCCCTCGACCTGGGCGTCACCTTCTTCGACACCGCCGACACCTACGGCGCCGGACACAGCGAACGCGTGCTCGGCCGGGCCCTCGGCAAGCGCAGGGCCGATGTCGTCGTCGCCACCAAGTGGGGCAACGTGTTCGACGAGGACACCCGGACCCGCACCGGCAGCGACGACTCCCCGGCCTACCTGCGCCGCGCCCTGACCGCGTCCCTGGACCGGCTCGGCACCGACTACGTCGATCTCTACCAGTTCCACCTCTCCGACGCGGACACCGAGCAGGCCGCCCTGCTCCGGGACGCGTGCGAGGAACTGGTCCGCGAGGGGCTGATACGGGCCTACGCCTGGAGCACCGACGACCCCGCACGCACCGCCGTGTTCGCCGAAGGGCAGCACTGCGCCGCCGTCCAGCACACGCTCAACGTTCTCCAGGACGCACCCGTGATGATCCGGCTGTGCGAGGAGGCCGGCCTGGCGAGCATCAACCGCAGTCCGCTCGCCATGGGGCTGCTCAGCGGGAAACGCCGGGCCCGGCAGCCGCTGGAGGCCGGTGACATCCGCAGCAGGCCCCCGGCCTGGCTCCAGGGTTTCGGCGACGGATCCGGCCCCGACCCGGAGTGGCTCGCCCGCATAGACGCCCTCAGGGACGTCCTCACCAGCGGGGGCCGCACGCTCGGCCAGGGCGCCCTGGCCTGGTTGTGGGCACGCAGCCCGCGCACGATTCCGATCCCGGGCTTCCGTTCGGTCGCCCAGGCGGAGGAGAACGCGGGAGCGCTGGAGAAGGGGGCACTGACCGGCGAGCAGCTGGCCGAGGCCGACCGGCTGCTCGGGCGGTGAGCATTGCGGGACCTTGGGCGAGTCTTTGAACGTTCCGGGCCCGCCGAGGTGGTTCCGCTTCGTAACGTCGCGGGATGTGTGACTCCGCCCGGCTGTCCAGACGTTCCGTGCTCGCCCTGGCCGCGGCCGCCGCGGCACCGGCCCGGGCCTCCCGGCCCGTGCTCGGCGGTGACCGCCTCGGCGAGGACGCGGTGCAGGTGGGCAGCACTACCGGGCTGCCCGGCAGGCTCACCGCCCGGTCCTGGCTGGTCGCCGACCAGGACAGCGGCGAGGTGCTGGCCGCCTACCGGGCGCACCGGCGGCTGCCGCCCGCGTCCACGCTGAAGATGCTGTTCGCCGACACGGTGCTCGACCGGTTCCCGCCCAGCAGGCGGCACACCGTCACCGCCGCCGACCTCGCCGGAATCCCGGCGGGCTCCAGCCTCGTCGGCATCCGGGCGGGGACCACGTACACCGTCGGCCGGCTCTGGCAGGGCGTCTTCCTGCGCTCGGGGAACGACGCCGTGCACGTCCTCGCCCACATGAACGGCGGTGTGGCGAAGACCGTCGCCGAGATGCGGGCCAAGGCGCGGGAACTCCAGGCCCTCGACACGCACGTGGTCAGCCCGGACGGCTTCGACCACCCGGGGCAGCTGTCCTCGGCGTACGACCTGACGCTCTTCGCCCGGTACGGGCTGCGCGACCCCGGCTTCCGCGCCTACTGCCGTACGAGAACGGCCGACTTCCCGGCCGGGGGCGGGAAGACGTTCCAGATCCAGAACACCGACCGGCTGCTGGGCGGGGCGTGGGGCCTGCGGGCATATCCGGGGCTGATCGGGGTGAAGAACGGCTACACGACCCACGCCGGCAACACCTTCACCGGCGCCGCCACACGTGCCGGGCGCACCCTGCTCGTCACCGTCATGCACCCCGCCGACAGCGCCGACGCCGTCTACCAGGAGGCCGCCGCCCTGCTCGACTGGGGTTTCGCGCACGGGGCGTCGGCACGGGCGGTGGGCACGCTGGTCGAGCCGGTGAGCGCGGGGCAGGGGGCGGAGCCGGCGCCCCGGCGCGGGGGAGCCGCCGCCGGTACCGTCGTGCGCGGACCCTCGGCGGGGCGGCTGGCGGAAGGCGCCGGTACCGCGGTCGCACTCCTGGCGGGCGGGGCCTGGGCGCTGCGCCGGCGGGTGGCGCGCCGGCCCGCGAAGGGACGGCACCGCGAATGACGTCCAACAGCCGTACGCCGGCGCGCCCTTGATGTAAGCGGCAGTCGTTCCACGCGTACCGGTGCGTACCCCGCGGTCCCACGCGGGGTCCACCCCCACCCGGTGCCGTGGAACGACTGCCGCCCTCCCCCCTGGATGTGGCCGACGGAAGCTGTCTGCTCCAACTGTGAAGCTTTCGTGTAGGAGATTTGAGCATAGGCGCCCGACCGGCCGCAATGGTGCGGACGTTCATATTCCGTTTGTGCAAGTTGACGAGTTGACGAATGCCCGCTCCCGGGTCAGCCGCGCCCGACGTACGGCATCGCCGTGGCCAGTACGGTCGCGAACTGCACATTCGCCTCCAGCGGCAGCTCCGCCATGTGCCGCACCGTGCGGGCCACGTCGGCGACGTCCATCACAGGTTCCGGGGCGATCTCGCCGTTCGCCTGGAGCGCTCCCGTCTGCATACGGGCCGTCATGTCCGTCGCCGCGTTGCCGATGTCGATCTGCCCGACGGCGATGCGGTGCGGCCGCCCGTCCAGCGACAGCGACTTGGTCAGACCGGTCAGCGCGTGCTTGGTCGCGGTGTAGGCCACCGAGTGCGGACGCGGCGTGTGCGCGGAGATCGAACCGTTGTTGATGATCCGCCCGCCCTGCGGCTCCTGCTCCTTCATCTGCCGGTACGCCGCCTGCGCGCACAGGAACGCCCCGTTGAGGTTGGTGTCCACCACGTGCCGCCACGCGTCGTAGGACAGCTCCTCGACCGGCACGCCGCCCGGTCCGAACGTGCCGGCGTTGTTGAACAGCAGGTCGACCCGCCCGAAACGCTCGACGGTGGCCGTGAACAGGGCGCTCACGTCCTCGGGCCGTGAGACGTCCGTCCGTACGGCGAGCGCGGCGCCCTCGGGCACCAGGGCCGCGGTCTCCTCCAAGGTCTCGACGCGCCGCCCTGCCAGCGCCACCGACCAGCCGGCGCGGAGCAGTTCCACGGCCACCGCGCGGCCGATACCGGATCCCGCTCCGGTCACCACCGCGATACCAGTTCGCTTCGCATTCATGGGCCCGCAGCGTACGGGAGGGCCCGCCATCCGGAACTCATCCGTCCGTCACGCGAGTGCTGTGTACGTGTCGACCAGGTGTCGTCCCCGGCCACTCCAATGCCCTCTGAGCCATTCGTCAGGGGAGGACCGGATGACACCCGCAGCACACCCGTCCCAGCACGCCCCCGAACTCCGCGCGGCCGCCCGGCACATCGGCCGTCGCCGCTTCTTCACCGCCACCGGCGCCGCCGCCGCGCTGGCCTTCGCGACCAACCTGCCGTCCCCGGGAGTCGCGGCCGCCGCCGAACTCGACGCCGCGCGGATCACCGAGAACCCGTTCACGCTGGGCGTCGCCTCCGGTGACCCGCTGCCCGGCTCCGTGATCCTGTGGACCCGCCTCGCGCCCGCCCCGTTCCAGGCCGACAGCGGACTGCCCGCCGAACGCGTCACCGTCCATTGGGAGCTGGCCCACGACGAGCGGTTCCACCGCATCGCCCGGCGCGGCACCGCCACCGCGCACCCCGAGTTCCACCACACCGTCCACGTCGAGGTGAGCCACCTCGAAGCCGGCCGCGTCTACTACTACCGCTTCCGCGCCGGCCGTTGGGTCAGCCCGGCCGGCCGCACCCGCACCGCCCCCGACCCCGGCAGCCGCGTCCCGGAACTCACCCTCGCCGCCGTCTCCTGCCAGGCGTACCACGACGGCTACTACACGCCCTACGCCCATCTCGCCGCCGACGACGTCGACCTCGTGTTCCACCTCGGCGACTACCTCTACGAGTACGCCGTCAACTCCGTCGGCGGCCAGCGCAACTACACCGACCGCACGCTGCCCGACCTCTTCAACCGCGAGACCCTGACCCTGGAGGACTACCGCCTGCGGTACGCCCTCTACAAGTCCGACCCCGACCTGAGCGCCGCACACGCCGCGCACCCCTTCGTCGTCACCTGGGACGACCACGAGACCGAGAACAACTACGCCGACGACATCCCCGAGAACAGCGTCCCGCCGGAGGAGTTCCTGCTGCGCCGCGCCTCCGCCTACCGCGCCTACTGGGAGAACCAGCCGTTGCGCCGGCCACAGCGCCCCGCCGGACCCGACATGCGGCTCTACCGCCGGCTGCACTGGGGCCGGCTCGCCCAGTTCGACGTCCTGGACACCCGCCAGTACCGCTCCGACCAGGCCTACGGAGACAAGGCGCACGTCCCCGGGCCCGAGTCCGACGACCCGGCGCGCACCATGACCGGGGCGACGCAGGAACGGTGGCTGCTCGACGGCTGGCGCTCCTCCCGGGCCCTGTGGAACGTCGTACCGCAGCAGGTCCTGTTCGCCCGGCGGCACATGGACGCCACCACCCCGTCACGGGTGTCGATGGACGCCTGGGACGGCTACAGCGCCTCACGCCGGCGCGTCCTCGACGGGGCGAAGGCCGCCGGCGTCGAGAACCTGATGGTGCTCAGCGGCGACGTGCACGCGGCGTACGCCTTCGACATCAAGGACGACTTCGACGACCAGAACTCCGCGACGCTCGGCACCGAGATCGTGGCGACGTCGGTCTCCAGCGGCCGCGACGGCGCCGACAAGCCCGCCACCTGGGACACCTACATGTCCGCCAACCCGCACCTGAAGTTCTTCAACGGCCGGCGCGGCTACGTCACGGTCGCCCTGGGGCAGGAGTCGGCGCGGGCCGACTTCAGGACCGTGCCGTACGTGACCCGCCAGGGGGCGCCGGTCACGACGGCCGCGTCCTTCGTGACGGAGGTGGGGGAGCAGGGGCTCAAGCCGGCGTGAGCTCGGCCGTGAGGTCCTCGTCCGGCATCTCGCCCGGGTAGCGGACGCCGACGCGGTCCCGGATGGCGTCGAGCGTCCGCATCACGGCGAGCGTGCCGTCGAGCGGGACGAGCGGGGACTCGGTCTCACCGGCACGCAGGGCGCGCATCACCTCGGCCGCCTCGTGACGGAGGCTGTTGCGGGGCCCGTCCGCCGGGTCGGCCGTGAACTCCTCGGGGTCCCGGCCGTCCCGGTGCAGTACGAAGCGGTCCGGGAAGAAGAAGCCGTGCGGGATGTCGATACGGCCCTTGGAGCCGGTGACCGAGGCGGAGGTCGCCGTGCCGCCCACGATGGAGCAGTGCACCGAGCCGAGAGCGCCGCTCTCCCAGGAGAGCAGCGCTCCCGTCTGGAGATCGACGCCCTCGTCGGAGAGCACCGCTCGCGCCGCGACGTCCGACGGCTCCCCGAGCAGCAGCTGCGCGAACGACACCGGATACACGCCGAGATCGAGCAGCGCGCCCCCGCCCAGCTCCGGATTCCGCAGCCGGTGCGAGGGCGGGAACGGCCCGGCCAGCCCGAAATCGGCCTGGACCGTGCGTACTTCGCCGATCACACCGTCGTCGACCAGCGACTTCAGCCGCCGCACCAGCGGATTGCAGTACATCCACATCGCCTCCATCAGGAAGCGCCCGTGCTCCCGCGCCAGCGCGACGAGTTCCGCCGCCTCGCGCACGTTCAGCGTGAACGGCTTCTCGCACAGCACGTTCCGCCCGGCCGCCAGACACAGACCGGCGGCGGTCCGGTGCGCCGTGTGCGGGGTGGCGACGTAGACGACATCGATGTCCTCGTCCCCCGCGAGCGCGTCCCAGTCCCCGTACGCCCGGGGGATCCCGAACCGCTCCGCGAACGTCTTCGCCGACGCCTCCGACCGGGACGCCACCGCCACGACCTCCGCGTCCGGCAGGTCGATCAGGTCCGCGGTGAACGCGCCCGCGATCCCCCCGGTCGCCAGGATCCCCCACCGCACCGTGTCCGCCGTCATTCCCGCCCCGCCTTCACCACGTAACCCGAGCAGTCCGTACGAGCTGAGAGCATAGGTGGCCATCGACTCGAAAAGGGAGGGACTCATGCCCGAGGGTGGGGCGTCCATATCGAACACCGCGCAGGGGGCCGCAGCCGGGGCGGAGCCCCCCGGCCTCACAGCGCACCGCCGCACCGGGCTCCTGGTCACCTTCCTCCTCGGCAGCCTGACCGCCGTACCTCCGCTGGCGATGGACATGTACCTCCCGGCCCTGCCGGAGGTCACCCGCGCCCTGCACGCGCCCGCCGCGACCGTCCAGCTCACCCTCACCACCTGCCTGGCAGGCATGGCCCTCGGCCAGCTCGTCGTCGGGCCGATGAGCGACCGCTGGGGCCGCCGCCGCCCCCTCCTCGCCGGACTCGGCGTCTTCGTCGTCGCCACGGTCCTGTGCGCCCTCGCGCCCACCGTCGAACTCCTCGTCGCCTTCCGGCTGGCGCAGGGCCTGGCGGGCGCCGCCGCGATCGTCATCGCCCGGGCCGTCGTCCGCGACCTGTACGACGGCATGGCCATGGCCCGGTTCTTCTCCACCCTCATGCTGATCTCCGGGGTCGCCCCGATCGTGGCGCCGCTGATCGGCGGGCAGGTCCTGCGCGTGACGGACTGGCGGGGCGTGTTCGTCGTCCTCACGGTCATCGGCGTCCTGATCGGGGTCCTGGTCTGGACGAGGCTGCCCGAGACCCTGCCGCCCGCCCAGCGCCACAGCGGCGGCGTCGGCGAGGCCCTGCGCGCGATGAGCGGCCTGCTCGCCGACCGCTCCTTCGCCGGCTACACCCTCGCCGGCGGCTTCGCCTTCGCCGCCCTGTTCGCCTACATCTCGGCGTCCCCGTTCGTCATCCAGGAGATCTACGGCGCCTCCCCGCAGACGTTCAGCCTGCTGTTCGGCGTCAACTCCGTCGGGCTGGTCCTAGTCGGCCAGATCAACGGCAAGATCCTCGTCGGCCGGGTCAGCCTGGACCGCGTCCTGGGCATCGGCCTGACCATCGTCATCACCGCCGCGACCGCGCTGCTGCTGATGTCCCTGGGCGTGTTCGGCGAGGTCGGTCTCGCGCCCGTCGCCGCCGCGCTCTTCGTCCTGATGTCCGCGATGGGCATCACCCTGCCCAACACCCAGGCCCTCGCCCTGATGCGCACCAAGCACGCCGCCGGCTCCGCGTCCGCCCTGCTCGGCACCTCGTCGTTCCTCATCGGCGCGGTCGCCTCCCCGCTCGTCGGCGTCGCCGGGGAGGACACGGCCGTCCCGATGGCCGTCGTCCAACTGGCCGCCGCCCTGGTGGCACTGGCCTGCTTCGTGGGAATGTGCCGACCCTGGAGGACGGACGGAAAGACAGACGGAAAGACGGACCCGGATACGGACGGGAAGACGGACCGGAATACAGACGGGGATACGGACGGCGATACGGACGGCGATACGGACGGCAGGCGCGCGAGCGTGGAGGGAGCAGGGAGCTGAGCGCACCACGACTGCGCAACGGCACGCCGGAACGGGCCGGGCTCGACCCCGGGGAACTGCGTCACCTGGTCCGGGAGGTCCACGTCCTCACCACCGGGCAGCGCCCCTGGGCGCCGGGCGCGGTCGTGGTCGTCGGGCGTGGCCCGGTGATCGCCGTGGAGGAGGCGGCGGGCTGGGCCGTGCGGTACTCGGCCTACGACGAGGACACCGACACCGGTGTGGAACTGCCCGTCGAGGACCGGGTCCCGATGACCGTCGGCACGCCCTTCGACCTCGCGTCCCTGACCAAACTGTTCACAGCCGTGGCCACCGTGCAGCAGATCGAGCGCGGCACCCTGGGCATCGACGCGCGGGTGGGCGCGTACCTGCCGGACTTCACGGCAGCCGCCCGGCACGACATCACCGTACGGCAGCTGCTCACCCACACCTCCGGTCTGCGGCCCGACCTCCCGCTGTACGACTGCGCCGACGAGGCCGGGCGGCTGGCCGCGCTGCGGACGGAGGCACCGGTCGGGGCACCGGGCGCGTACCGCTACTCCGACCTGAACATGCTGCTCCTGCAGCACCTCCTGGAACGCATCACCGGCCGCACGCTCGACGTCCTCTTCCGCGACGGCATCACCCGGCCGCTGGGCATGACGGCGACGGAGTTCGGGCCGTGCCCCGGGGCGGCGGCGACGGAGGACCAGCGGCGGCCGTGGGCCAAGGCGGACCGGGGGATGCTGCGGGGCGAGGTGCACGACGAGAACGCCTGGGCGCTGGGCGGTGTGGCGGGCCACGCGGGCCTGTTCTCCACCGGCCGCGACCTCGCGGTGTTCTGCCGCACCCTCCTCGCGGGCGGCTCCTACGGTCCCGCCCGCATCCTCGGCCCCGACTTCGTCGACCTCCTCTTCACACCCCCCGGCCTGGGCTTCTCCCTCGACCAGCCGTGGTTCATGGGCGACCTGGCGGGCCGCGGCGCGGCGGGCCACACGGGCTTCACGGGCACGTCCCTCGTCCTGGACCCGGCGACGGACACGTTCCTGATCCTCCTCACCAACGCGGTCCATCCCCGTCGCCGCCGCCCGGACAGCGCGCCCAGGGCGGCGGCGGGGTCGCGGGTGGCGCGGGCGTTGCGGGGGACGTGAACTCTGTCCGCTCACCCGTCAGCCCGCTCCGGCACCGATCAGTCCTGCCCGGCCTGTCTCTGCACCTGCTCCAGGACCTGTTGCGCGGAGCTCGTCCCGCTGAAGAGCTGGGCCCCGTACTGGTTGAGCAGGTGGTTGACCTGCTCCCAGTGTTTCGTCGTACGCAGCGGAATCGACGTGGCGTTGGCGGCTTCGAGGGCTTCTCGGGCGCCGGCGAGGCGGGCGCCCTCGTACCACGCGTGCTGTGCGGACTCACGTGACGGATAGGCACGTCCCACCCCGCCGAGCCACTCCAGTTGCTTCTTGGCCGTCATCAGCGTGATCGCCTCGAACGCCCGCTCCGGGTCCGGGCAGGACTTGGAGATGCCGAATCCGGAACCGGCCGAGTACGTCCTGCCGCCGTCCGGGCCGGCGGGAATCGTGGTCAGGCCCACCTGGAAGCCGGCCTGGTTCTTCAGGTTCAGCAGCGCCCATGGCCCGCTGGCACTCATGGCCACGTCACCGCTGAGGAACATCTTCTCGGCGAAGAACGCGGGATCGGCCTCGGGTACGCGGGGGGCGACCTTCTTCCTGGCCGCCAGGTCGGCGTACCACTGCACGCCGTTGGTCATGGCGGGGGTGGTCAGTCGCAGCCCGCCCGCCCCGTCGGTGGGTTGCGCACCGGTCTTGGCCAGCACCATGGGAAACATCCACAGATCCTGAGGCGCCGCCACGAACCCGTACGTCCGGTCTCCGGTCAGCTTGCGGGCGGCCGACTCGAACTCGGCCAGAGTCCAGCCCGGCTTGGGCTCCGGCACCCCCGCGTTCCGGAAGATGCGCTTGTTGTACGTGAGGATCACCGGGCCGAAGTCGTACGGCAGCGCGTACTGCTTCCCGCCGACACTCAGCCCTTCCATGATGGACTTGTCGAAATCCGTCACATCGAAGTTGTTCTTTGCGATCAGATCGTCGAGCGGCAGCATGCCCTGGGTGTAGCCCGCGGCGCGGAGCGACTGCATCGAGACGATGCAGGGCGCGTCGCCGCTGCTGAAACGGGTGCCGAGCTTGGCGAAGTAGTCGTTGAAGGACGAGGTCTCGAGCCTGATCGCGAGCTGCGGGTCTTCGCGGGACACACGGTCCGCGAGTTCATGCCAGACCTGCTGTTCCTCACCACCGTCGGCCCACATGGACCAGGTCAACGGCCGGGAGTCGCCACCGTCGGCGCCGCACGCCATGACCAGCGTCCCGGCCAGCGCCAGGGCGACGGCTGCCCGCACTGCGATGCGCGGCCCTTTCATCACACGTCCGCAATTCCCTTTTTGTGGCATTTGTATGCAATGGCATGGCCCACATGTGCACGCCTGTCCGTGGTCACGTGCTCGGTCCGACCGGTCCGACCGGTCCGGACGGGGGAGTCCTCGGGCCCCGGGCCCTCGTAGAATCGCCGGGTGAACGCCCCCGCACCCCCGGCCGAAACCCTCCGCGCCGCCCTCGCCGGTCTGCTCGACGGGCTGCCGCCCCGGCAGGCCGCCCAAGCGGTCGAGCGGCTGATCGCGAGCTACCGCGGGGCCACCCCGACCGACGCGCCGATCCTGCGGGACCGGGCGGATGTGGCCGCCTACGCCGCCTACCGCATGCCCGCGACCTTCGAGGCGGTGCGGTCGGCACTGGAGGCGTTCGCCGAGGCCGCGCCCGCGTGGGTGCCCGGATCGCACACCGACATCGGCGGCGGTACGGGTGCCGCGGCCTGGGCCGTGAGCGCCACCTGGGGCGGGGAGCGGCCCGTCACCGTGCTCGACTGGGCCGAGCCCGCGCTCGCCCTGGGGCGGGAGATCGCCGCGGCCGACCCGGCCCTGCGCGACGTACGGTGGCAGCGCTCTCGGATCGGAGCGGCGCTCACTCTCGAGAGCACTGATCTCGTCACGGTCTCCTACGTCCTCAACGAGCTGACCGCCCCCGACCGCACCGCCCTCGTCGACGCCGCCGCGGCCGCCGCCCAGGCCGTCGTGATCGTCGAACCCGGCACCCCCGACGGCTACGCCCGCATCATCGAGGCCCGCGACCGGCTGATCGACACCGGCTTCCACGTCGCCGCGCCCTGCCCGCACAGCGCCGCCTGCCCCATCGCCCCGGGCACGGACTGGTGCCACTTCTCCGCCCGGGTCAGCCGGTCCTCCCTGCACCGCCAGGTCAAGGGCGGCTCCCTCGCCTACGAGGACGAGAAGTTCAGCTACGTCGCCGCCGCCCGCTTCCCCGTCGCCCCGGCACCCTCCCGTGTCGTGCGGCGCCCGCAGATCCGCAAGGGCCAGGTCCTCCTCGACCTGTGCGAGACCGAACCGTCCCTGCACCGCACCACCGTCACCAAGCGCCACGGCGACCTCTACAAGGCGGCCCGGGACGCGGACTGGGGCGACGCCTGGCCTCCGGCGCCCTGACCGGAGCCGGTCAACCCTGACCGGCCCAGCGGGACAACGCCTCCTGCGCCGACGCCCGGTCGGCGGGGGACAGGTCGACGATGTCGGCCCCGTGATTCCCGCCCGGCGCCCACAGGACCCGCGAGTCGGCCCCGCCGGGGTGGAAGTGCTCGGCCACGCTGGGGTCCTGGGTGCCGTAGACGAACAGCATGCGGCTGCCGCGGCGGCGGACCCAGCGGTCGATGTCCGGCATGGCCGTCGTGTCGAACACCATGGGGATGTCCCTGGGGACGAAGTTGCGCGCCGCGATGCCGCCGGGGTGGCGCAGCTGGTCCGCCACGTGGGCGGTGGGGACATCGCCGTACCCCAGTTGCGTGCCGATCTGGTACCAGTACGGGACGTACTGCCGCGCCGCCGTGTCGGCGTACAGGGACAGTCCCGCCCACTCGTCCAGCCATGCGTACAGCTCGTCGGTCGACGCCTCCGGGCCGGGGATCGCGGCGAGGTCGGCCGGGGTTGAGCGCTGCCAGAACATGAACAGCACACGCAGCACGGCGATTTCGAACGCCTGGTCGGCGCTGCCGATGATACGGAAGGTGTCGCCCCGGGCGGTCGCCCAGGCCTCGTATCGGGCGACCATCTCGGCCCGGCGCAGCAGCATCTGCCGCTGGGCGGCCTTGACGGCCTCGCGGTCGGGAGCGGTGCCGACCGTCTCCAGGAATCGGACGTAGGCGGAGTCCTCGCGGTCGTCGACGTTGTTCGGGGCTCCGTAGACCACCGTGCCGTCCACGTCGTGAGGGTGGAAGCGGCGGTGGTAGACGCTCGCCATGCCGCCCTTGCTGCTGCCGGTGGAGATCCAGGCGCCGGGGTAGAGCCGGCGGAAGAGGCGGACGACGCGGTGGTGGTCGTCGGCGGCCTGGCGGATCGTGAGGTGCGCGTAGCCGGTGCCGGCCGGGCGTGAGGTGCCGAAGTAGCGGTGCTCCACCTGGAGTTGGTTGGCTCCGAGCAGGACCGCCGGTTCGGTCCGCCGGGGGGTGAGGACCGCGTGGTAGCCCGTGCTGAACAGCACCATGGGGCGCTCGGCGGCGGTGTGCAGCAGGGTGACGCGCTGCTCGAAGGTGCCGGCCGCGGGGTTCGTGTGGTCGACCGGCTGGCGCAGGCCGAGGACGAAGTGCCGGTAGCCCGGTTCGGCGTCCTGCCGCTCCTCGATCAGCCGCAGTCCGGGCAGTGCCCGCAGGGCGGTCGCGATGTCGTCGTCCCCCGAGCGGGGCCCTCCGGTCGCCGCCCGCGCCGGTACGGCCGCCGTGGCGGCGAGGCCCGCCGCCGGGATGGCCGAGGCCGCCGAGGTGAGCAGCCGTCGTCTCGTCCACACGCGCATCGTGTTTCCTCCCGGGTGTCCGTCTGCAGTCGCTGTCGCGGTGTCACGACCGCTTCAGTACATCCGCCGGACGTCCCGGGAGGATCCCGCGCGCGAGGGGACCGTCTCCCCCGGGCGGGGGAGGCTCACGACGACTCGTCGGTCGTACTGCCCTCCTGTCGTGTCTGCTCCTGCCGTTTCTCCTGAAGCTTGCGCAGCAACTCGCGCTTCTGGGCCTGCGGATCGAGGCCGCCGCCGATCCGGCCGCCCCGGCCGCCGCCGCGCAGCGCCTTGCGGCCGAGCTTCTGGCGCGATCCGCCGACACCCAGCAGGTTTCCGGCTCCGCCTCGGGTCATGTGGGGCTCCCTTTTCCGGTTCTTCTCTGCGACGAGACGGTTCGTCTCGCCCGTGTCGCTCCACTGTCCGCGAGACGCTCCGTCTTGTCAACCTGATAAATTCGAGCCATGGCCGCACAGAAGTCCGCCCAGACCGCCCCCGGCAAGCCCGCCCCCGACGCCTCCCGGCGCAGCGAGAAGTCGCGTCGTGCCATCTACGACGCCGCTCTCGCGCTCGTCGTGGAGGTCGGTTATCCGAAGACCACCATCGAGGGCATCGCCGCCCGCGCCGGCGTCGGGAAGCAGACGATCTACCGCTGGTGGTCGTCGAAGGCGGACGTGCTGATGGAGGCGTTCCTCGACCTCGGCGAGCAGGCCCTGAGGGAAGCGGGACCGGAGCCGTACGCCTTCCCCGACACCGGCGATGTCGCCGCCGACGTCAAGGGTGTCCTGCGCGCCACCGTCGACCAGTTGCGCGACCCGAGGTTCGAGGCGCCGTCCCGCGCGCTGGCCGCCGAGGGCGTCGTCAACGCACAACTCGGGCGCGAGCTGGTCGCCAAGCTGATGCAGCCCTCACTCGACCTGTACATGGAGAGGCTGCGCGCCGCCCAGGAGGCCGGTCAGGTGCGGCCCGACGTCGACCCGCGCATCGCCCTGGAGTTCTTCGTCTCCCCGCTCGCCCAGCGCTGGCTCCAGCACACGGGCCCGATCTCCTACGAGTACACCGACACCCTCGTGGACTACGCCCTTCACGGCCTCGCGCCCCGCTGAGTGCCGTGCCGGGCGGCCCGCGCGAGGCGCCCCGGCGCGTCCGTGATCACCCCGTCGCAGCCCAGCGCCAGCACCCGGTCCCGCTGCGCGTCCGTCACCACGGTGTGCGCCCACACCCGCCGGATCCCCGACTTCACCGCCCGCACGAGATCCGCGTCCCGCGCCCGGTGGTCCACGTCCAGCAGATCCACGTACGACCGCCAGCGCTCCGGGCGGTCCGTGCGCAGTTGCCGCGCCGAGCGCCACAACTGCGTGAGCAGGCCGAGGCGGTGGACGCGCCGGGCGACCTCGGGGTCGTTGGAGTTCACGAACACCGAGCGGGTCAGGCCGCGGGCCCGGATCAGCCCGGCCAGCCGGCCGAGGCTGCGCGGGTCCTTCGCCTCCAGCATCAGCACGATCCGCCCGCCGAAACGGTCCAGTACCTCGGCGACCGTCGGCGGCCGTTCCGACCGCCAGCTGCCGGGCAGCGCGTCCTTCGGGCGCAGCCGGACGCCCCGCCACTCCCGGGCGTCGAGGCCGCGCACCTCGCCGCCCAGGTAGGTGGTGCGGTTCAGGGTCTCGTCGTGGAACACCACGGGCGTCCCGTCGCGCAGCAGCCGCGTGTCGAAGTCCAGTACCTGCGCCGTACCGCGCTCGTAGGCGGCCACCAGCCCCGTCATGCTGTTCTCGGGCACCTCGCGGGCGCCGCCGCGGTGGGCGACGTACGTGATCCGGGGGAGCGCCGCCACGGTCAGGGGGCCGGTGCCCCACTCCAGCGGGTGGGCGCGTCCCTCCAGCGGGCGGCTGCCCGTCGGCAGGGCCGGGGCGGCGCCGGCCGGTCCCGTGAGGGTCAGCGAGACCACGGAAACCGCGGAGGCGAGGCCCGTCAGCGCGATCCTTGCGACCATGGCGACCACGGTAGGGCGCCATGTCACGGCAAAGCGGGCAATGACACCCGATCACGGTGCGGAGTACCTCTCGCCCCACGGGCATATGCCTCGCCCCACCGGTACATGTCTCGGCCCTCCTGCCCCGGATGTGGGCACTGGCCCCCCGGCGCGCGGGAAGATGGGACCATGAGGCATGCTGTTCCGCACGACAGCGAGGCGAGGGGATAGATGAGCGCGGAGTACGGCGGCAGGACCGGCCTACAGGGCAAACTCACCCAGTGGCTGCGCGCCGGGCGCCGGCCGAAGGAGACCGCCGGTGACGGCGGCCGTGAGGCCCTGCTGCTCGCCGCCGCCGCAGCGGGACTGCCGCTCGCGCCCGCCGCCCACCCGGCCGGCTACCGCTGCTCCTGCGACCGCGTCGGCTGTCCCACCCCGGCCCGGCACCCGGTGTCCTTCGCCTGGCAGACGCAGTCGACCACCGACCGCGCCCAGATCGAACGCTGGGCCCGCCATCAGCCGCAGGCCAACTTCATCACCGCGACCGGCATGGTGCACGACGTCCTCGACGTGCCCCTGGATGCCGGTCGCAGTGCGTTGGAGCGGCTGCTCGCCGACGGTGTCGAGGTCGGGCCCGTCGCCGAGAGCGACGACGGCCGGATGCTGTTCTTCACACTCACCCGCGGCACGCCCGAGGACGAGGACGAGTGGTGGCCGTGCGAACTGGACTGCCACCCCGAGACGATGGACGAGCACCCCGGACTGCGGTGGCACTGCCGCGGCTCCTACGTCCTCGTACCGCCGGCGCGGCTGCCCGGCGAGCACCAGACGGTGCACTGGGTGCGCGGGCCCGAGCATCCGCTGCCGGATCCGCTGACCCTGCTGGAGACCCTGACCGAGGCCTGCGCCCGGTACGCCGGTGAGGAAGCCGACCAGGCCGGGGCGGCCTGGCCGCTGCGGCACTGAGCCGGTCCTGCCCTGCTCCTACGAGCCTTCCGCTGAGCTGCTCCTACGAGCCTTCCGCCGAGGTCATTCCCTGGATCCGGCCGAGGATCGTCACCTGCCGGCCGGCGCTGCCCTTCGGCGGGTCCAGCGCCACCTCGTTGGAGACGAACTCCATCAGGAGGGACTGCTTGACCTCGCCCTTCGTCAGCGCGAGGACGTCCTCGTTGGGGATGGGGAACGTCGTGCCCGCGTAGGCCGTCTGCTTCTCGTAGTGCCGTGTCGTGAAGAACACCAGTGCGCCGCCGTCCGCCGTGCGCAGGGCGAGGGGCTGGTAGTCACCGTTGGTCAGCGGCTCGTCGATGTACTGGGTGACCAGGCCCGGCCTCTTGGCGTTCTTCTCGCGCAGGGCGCGCCACTGGCTGGTGTGGGAGCCGTCGGCGAAGGTGTTCCCGCCGTTCTTGAGGTAGGTCGTGTACTCCTGGCTCAGGTCGCCGGGGGTGGCGGCCAGGCCGGTCGAGTTCACCGGGACGGACTCGGCCCAGCCGTCCGCGTCCTTCTTGAACTGCGGGACCTTGCCCGGTGCGACGAGGGTGAGATAGGCGACCTGGAAGGGGTCGTCCAGACTGCTGCGGGTGAACACGAGCAGCCAGCGGGCGGTGCCGCCCTTGTTGCCGGCCGCGTCGACGAGGAACCAGCGGGGCCAGCCGGCCTTCTTGGGGATCGTGTACTTCGCGTCCGTCAGCTTCAGGGGCGTGTGGTTCGGGTTGCCGTCCGGGCTGTTCGTCTTGCCGGCCTTCAGACGTGCCGAGTCGATGTCGGCCAGCGCTCCGGTGGTGTGGTCGGCGTCCAGGGAGGCGTCGTAGGCCTTGTCGGCCTCGTTGTACGCGGTCGTGAACTCCTGGAGGGCCTTGGCGGCTTCGGCGCGGGTGGTGGACGGGAGGATCTCCCGTTCGCCGTGCACCACGACGCATCCGCTCGCCGTCAACGACAAAGCGGTCACCGAGGCTGCTATGAGGGCGCTCCGGGCGGACCTGCGGAGCGTTCGAGGGTCGCGATCCCTGCTCATCGGGTTCCTTCACCTTCCCCTTTCCGGAGGCGAACCCTACCGGGTGCCTCCGGCGGTCGGGCGGGGGTGGGTGCGCGCGGCGCCCCGGCCTCACTTGTCGCCGGCCGGTGTCGCTGCCGTCCGGCGCTGGCCGAGGCCCGTCGGCGCCAGGAACAGTGCCAGGGTCGGGAGCAGGTACAGCAGCCACACCGCGACTTGGAGCACTGTCGGGTCCGGCTGGAAGTTGAACACGCCCTTGAGCAACGTGCCGTACCAACTGTCCGGCGGAATCGTGCTGGAGACGTCGAAGGCCTTGTCGCCCAGGCCGGGCAGGAAGCGAGCCTCCTGCAAGTCGTGGAAGCCGTACGCCAGTACGCCCGCGGCCACGACGACGAGCATGCCGCCGGTCCAGGTGAAGAACCGGGCGAGGTTGATGCGCAGGGCGCCCCGGTAGAACAGCCAGCCCAGGAGGACCGCCGTCAACAGGCCCAGGGCGACACCGGCCAGAGGGCGCGGGCTGCCGTCGCTCGCCGCGTGGACCGAGGCCCAGACGAACAGGGCCGTTTCCAGGCCCTCCCGGCCCACCGCCAGGAACGCCGTGGCGACCAGCGCGCCCGTGCCCATGGCGAGCGCCGCGTCCAGCTTGCCGTGCAGTTCGGACTTCAGGTGCCGGGCGGTGCGCCGCATCCAGAACACCATCCACGTCACCAGCGCGACCGCGAGGATCGACAGGGACCCGCCGAGCGCCTCCTGCGCCTCGAACGTCAGCTCCTGCGAGCCGAATTCGAGGGCGCAGCCGAAGCCGAGCGCGAGGGCGACCGCGATGCCGATGCCGATCCAGATCGGGCGCAGCGCGTCCCTGCGGTCCGTCTTGACCAGATAGGCGATGAGGATGCAGACGACGAGGCTCGCCTCCAGGCCTTCGCGCAGACCGATCAGGTAGTTGGAGAACAACGGGCTCAGGCCTCCTTGGAGAACAGCGTCCGGCCCCACCAGTCGTCCTTGTCGCGGACGCCCGGCGGGATGGCGAAGAGCGCCGAACCCACGTGCTGGATGTACTCGTTGAGCGCGTCCGTGGCGAGGTTGCGCTGGATCGGGATGAAGCCCTCGCGGACGTCCCGCTGGTAGGCCAGGAAGAACAGGCCCGCGTCCAGGCGGCCCAGTCCGTCCGTGCCGTCGGTGAAGGAGTAGCCGCGGCGCAGGATCGTCGCCCCGTGGTTGGCGTCGGGGTGCGCCAGCCGGACGTGCGCGTCGGGCTTCATGGCCTTCAGGAACGGCTCGTCGCGCTCCTTCGCCTTGCCGACCGGGGCGCCCTCGCCCTTGTCCCGGCCGAAGATGTCCTCCTGCTCCTGGAGCGAGGTGCGGTCCCAGGTCTCGATGTGCATGCGGATGCGGCGGGCGACCAGGTAGGAGCCGCCCTCCAGCCAGGGCGGGCCGTCCTCGCCGTCCACCCAGACGAACTTCTTCAGCCGGTCCGTCTCCGTGCCCGCGATGTTGCGGGTGCCGTCCTTGAAGCCCATCAGGTTGCGCGGCGTCTGTGCCTCGGGTGTCGTCGACGACGTTTTGCCGAAGCCGAGCTGCGACCAGCGGATGACGACCTTGCCGAAGCCGATGCGGGCCAGGTTGCGGACGGCGTGCACCGCGACCTGGGGGTCGTCCGCGCAGGCCTGGATGCACAGGTCGCCGCCGCTGCGGTTCTTGTCCAGGTTGTCGCCCGCGAACTTCGGCAGGTCCACGAGGGCGTCCGGTCGTCGCCCGGCCAGGCCGAACTTCTCGAACAGACTCGGACCGAAGCCGATCGTGAGGGTCAGGCGGGAGGGCTTGAGGTCCAGGGCCTCGCCGGTGTCGTCCGGGGGCGCCTCGGGGAGGCCGCCGAAGCCGCCCTCGCCCACCGCCTGCCCGGCCGTCATGCGGCGGGCGGCCTGCGTCCAGTCCTTCAGCAGCCGGACGAACTCCGCCCGGTCGTCGGTCGTCACGTCGAACGCGGCGAAGTGCAGCCGGTCCTGCACCGGGGTGGCGATGCCCGCCTGGTGCGGGCCGTGGAAGGCGATCGCGGTCCCGGTGTCCGGCGCGGGATCGTCGTCGGTGCGGGCCATCGCCACCGCTCCGCCCGCCGCGGCGGCGCCGAGGGCCAGGCCCGCGCCGCCCCAGCCGAGCAGGGCGCGCCGGGAGGGGGAGTGGGACGGGGAGTGGGAGGGGATGTCGTTGTCCGTCATGGCGGGCGGCCCCTCTACTTCGCGACTGCGGCGGCGAGCTTCGACAGCGGCTCCGCCAGCGCGTTGACCGCGTCCGAGAGTTCCTTCCGGTCGGCCTTGCCGACCTTGTCGTAGGAGGTGAAGTCGTACGACGCCGGGTCCGGGCGGTACTTGTCGAGCAGCTTGTTCAGGGTGGCGAACTGCTTGTCCAGCTCCGTGGTGAGAGCCTTGTCGTTCTCCTGCGCGACCGGCTTCAACAGCTCGTACGACTTCTGCGCGCCCTCGACGTTGGCCTTGAAGTCGACCAGGTCGGTGTGCGAGTAGCGCTCCTCCTCGCCGGTGACCTTGCCGGTGGCGACCTCGTCGAGGAGTTCCTTGGCGCCGTTGGCCATCGAGGTCGGGGTGATCTCCGCCTTGCCGACCCGGTCCTGCCAGTCCGTCAGGTCGGTGATGAGCCGGTCGGCGAGCTCCTTCTCCCGGTCGCCGATCTTCTTGTCCTGCCAGAGGGCCTTCTCCAGGCGGTGCCAGCCGGTCCAGTCCGTGGCGGGGTCCTGGCCGTCCTCCAAGCCGTCCTCGCGGACGTCGACCTTGGGGTCGATGTCGCCGAAGGACTCGGCGACCGGCTCGGTGCGCTCCCAGCCGATGCGGGACGGGGCGTACGCCTTCTTCGCGGCTTCCAGGTCGCCGTCCTTGACGGCCCGGGCGAAGGTCTCGGCCTTGGGCAGGGTCTCGTCGGCCTGCTCCTGCGTGTAGGCGCGGTAGGCCGCCACGGCCTCGTCCAGGCGCGGGTCGCGCTTGACCGCCTTGCCGCCGGTCGCCTTGACGGCCTGGCGGATGCCCTTGCCCTTCATGCCGGGCTTGCAGGCGATCTGGTAGTCGCCGGCCTTCACCTCGGCGGTGACCCGCTGCTTGGTGCCGGGGCCTATGTTCTCCCGCTCGGTGACCACACGGTCGTCGGGGAAGAGGACGTAGACCTCGGTGACCTTGGAACCCTTGTTCTCGACGGCCAGTTCGACGTGTCCGGCGGGGAACTCCTTCTTCGACACCTCGCACTTGTCGTCCGTGGCCGTCACCTGCACGACGTGGTCGCCGTCCTCGGCGTTGCTCTTCTCCGTGCAGCCGGTGACGGCGGCCAGAGCCGCCGCGGCGGCGATCGCGACGGATACGGGGCTGGCGGGTCGCATGAAAGCTCCAGGAGGACGGGAAGGTGAGGCTCACCTAAGCCAGATAAGGATTACTTAAGTGGCTCAAAATCGCTGTCATGAAGAGGTCAAGGGAAGGTCAAAGGTCGCGCTTCGGGATGATCAGGGGCACCGGATGCCCGGGACGACCTGGCCGCCGGGGCGGTGTTTGAATGCCCCCGTGACTGACTACGACGTGCTCCGCGTCTTCTGCGGGCCGAACGGTGGATACGGCAACGAACTCGGTGTCGTGCGCGAGGGTTCGGTGATGCCCGAGCGCGGTGAGCGGCAGGCGTTCGCCGCGAAGCTCGGGTTCAGTGAGACCGTGTTCGTCGACGACCCCGAGCGCGGGGTGATCGACATCTACACGCCCACCGTGCGCCTGCCCTTCGCCGGGCACCCGTGTGTCGGGACGGCCTGGCTGCTCGACGTGCCCGAACTGGTCACGCCCGCCGGGGTGGTCGGTGCCCGGCAGGACGGGGAGTTCTGCTGGATCGAGGCGCGGGCGGAGTGGGTGCCGCAGCGCACCCTGCGGCAGTACGGCAGCGCCGCCGAGGTCGACGGCCTGGCCGTGCCCGCGCCGGGGGAGTGGGTGTACGCCTGGGCGTGGGAGGACGAGCCCGCCGGACGGGTGCGGGCCCGGGCCTTCCCCGGACGCGGCGACGGGATCGACGAGGACGAGGCGACCGGGGCGGCGGCCCTGCTGCTCACCGACCGGCTCGGCCGGGCCCTCAACATCACCCAGGGCGCGGGCTCCCAGATCCTGACCGCACCCCAGCCGGGCGGCTGGACCGAGGTCGGCGGCCGGGTGCACCTCGAACGCTGACGCTCACGCCGACAGCGGGAACTCCTCGCCCAGTGCCTGGAACACCGCGTTGTTCAGCGCGTACGCCTGCTTGCACTCGGACACGACCCGCTGCCGCTCCAGCTCGTCCCCGGGCAGCGCGTCCAGCAGCTCCCAGTAACCCCGCTTGAAGGCGGCCGGGTTGGGGATCTCCTCGAACACGTAGAAGCGGACCCCGTCGCCCTTCTTCGGCAGACCCCATGCCCTCTCGGCCGTGTCGCGGATGATCTGCCCGCCGGAGAGGTCGCCGAGGTAGCGGGTGTAGTGGTGGGCGACGTAACCGGCCGGCCAGGTGCGGGCGCAGTCGGAGATACGTCGCGCGTACTCCAGGGTGGCGGGCAGCGCGCTGATGCCGGCTCGCCAGCCGGGGCCGCGCAGGTACTCCAGGTCCTGCTCCAGCGCGGGCATCCGGAACAGCTCCGGGCGGACGAAGGGGCCGGCCACCGGGTCCCCGGCCAGGCGCTCGGCGCCGGACTCCAGTGCCCCGTACACGAACCACAGCTGCTCCGTGTAGCGGGCGAACGCGTCGACCCCCAGCCTGTGCCCCAGCAGGTCGCTCATGAACGTCGAGCCCCTGACCTCCTCGTGCTGCTCTCGGGAAGCGGTCCGGATGAGGGTCGAGAAGGATTCCATGGGCCCACTCCCTGTTCCCGACACTGTGTCGGTAAAAACCATACTCCGGAGCCATGGAAAAAGCCCGCCCTCCGAGGAGAGCGGGCCATCAGCCGTGGGGCGTGGGTGCTACGGCAGCGTGAGGATCTCCGCGCCCGACTCCGTCACCACCAGCGTGTGCTCGAACTGGGCCGTCCGCTTGCGGTCCTTCGTCACGACCGTCCAGCCGTCGTCCCACATGTCGTACTCGTGCGTCCCGAGCGTCAGCATCGGCTCGATCGTGAACGTCATTCCGGGCTGGATCACCGTCGTCGCGTGCGGGCTGTCGTAGTGCGGGATGATCAGGCCCGAGTGGAACGAGCTGTTGATGCCGTGGCCGGTGAAGTCCCGGACCACGCCGTAGCCGAAGCGCTTGGCGTACGACTCGATGACCCGGCCGATGATGTTGATCTGCCGGCCCGGCTTGACCGCCTTGATCGCCCGGTCGAGGGACTCCCGGGTCCGCTCCACCAGCAGCCGCGACTCCTCGTCGACGTCACCGACCAGGTAGGTCGCGTTGTTGTCGCCGTGCACACCGCCGATGTACGCCGTCACATCCAGGTTGACGATGTCGCCGTCGCGCAGGACGGTGGAGTCCGGGATGCCGTGGCAGATGACCTCGTTGACCGAGGTGCACAGCGACTTCGGGAAGCCCCGGTAGCCGAGCGTGGAGGGGTATGCGCCGTGGTCGCACATGTACTCGTGCGCCACCCTGTCCAGCTCGTCGGTGGTCACCCCGGGGGCGATCAGCTTCGCGGCCTCCGCCATCGCCCGGGCGGCGATCCGGCCGGCGAGCCGCATCGCCTCGATCGTCTCGGGCGTCTGCACCTCCGGTCCGGTGTACGGCGTCGGCGCGGGCTTGCCGACGTACTCGGGGCGGCGGATGTTTCCGGGCACGGGACGGGTGGGGGACAGCTCCCCCGGTACGAGCAGCGACTGGCCAGACATGCCAGCGAGTCTAACCAGCGGCCATGGGGGAACATGACGGTGGCGAGAGGAGCTGGTCATGGCCCTGTTCAAGAAGCGGACGGTCGGCAAGCCGGGTGAGTGGTACTACTGCCTGGAACACAAGAAGGTCGAGGAGGGGCCGGAGTGCCCCAACAAGGACCGGTTCGGGCCGTACGCCTCCCGTCCGGAAGCCGAGCACGCGATGGAGACCGCCCGCGCACGCAACCTCCAGTGGGAGAACGACCCCAAGTGGCACGACGCTCCGGCGGGCGGCCGCAACGACGAGTAGGCGCACCCCGGCGGCTGCGCGGCCGGTCGCGCAGCCGCACCACCGGCACACCCGGTCCGGGACGTGTTCCTACCAGCGTGCCGGCGGAGGCGCCGTCAGGTGTTCCGCCAGTCTCGCCACCCTGTCCCGGAACCGGCGGCGGCCGCGTGGCGTCGGCAGCGCGTTCTCCCCGGCCGCCGCGCTGACCAGGTGCTGGACCGTGTCCAGGTCCAGCTCCGAGCCGTCGGGGACGGCCAGGGCCTCGTGGGCCATCGCCGGCAGCTCGCCCTCACCCGGGCCGAGGGACAGCACCGTCGCCCCGGCGCGCCGGGCGTCGGACACCCGTTCAAGGAGGGGTGAGGCAGGGACCTCGGGGGACACCACCAGCAGCGTCTCGCCCCGCCGGGCCGCCTCCAGCCGCCCGAGGCCCACCGCCAGATGCGCCGGATCCGAGGGGCGCGCGTCATGCCGAACCAGGGTCGGGGCCAGCTCGGGCGTGCCCGACCACGCCGCCTCGTCCACCAGGTGGGCCGCCAGGTGCCACGGCTCGTACTCCGGCGTGCCGACGAGCAGCAGCCCGCCGCCGTGCGGCACCACCGACCCCCGCAGCGCACCGGCGAACCGCCGCGTGGCGCCCAGCCACTCCGTCCCGACGAGCACTTCCCGCAACAGCGCGACCCGAACGGCATCCATACGACCGCATCCTGCCCCAACCGGTCAGTCGTGACGTGGAATTCACCACGCATTAGCCCGGCCTGGGCAGAGGGACCGGTCATCCGTACCCTCGTCGAACATCCGGAGGAAGCCGCCGATGACCGAGACCAGCGTCCCCTTCCGCGCCGGCCGGGAGGGGTACGCCAGCTTCCGCATCCCCGCCGTCGTCGCCACACTCGACGCCACCCTGCTCGCCTTCTGCGAGGGCCGCGTCGGCTCCCGGGACGACTTCGGGAACATCGACATCGTCCTCAAACGCTCCACGGACGGCGGCCGCACCTGGAGCCCGCTGCAGGTCGTCGCGGAGAACGGCGACGCCCTCGCCGGCAACCCGGCACCCGTGGTCCTCGACACCGGCCGCGTCCTCCTCGTACACGTACGCAACGCCGCGCTCGCCACCGAGGACGCCATCCGGCGCGGCAAGGTGAGCGCGGCCGACGGGCGCCGGGTCTGGGTGCGGCACAGCGACGACGACGGCCTCACCTGGTCCGCGCCGAGGGAGATCACCCGGGAGACCAAGGAGCCGCACTGGCGCTGGTACGCCACCACACCCGGCCACGCCCTCCAGTTGAGCACCGGACGGATCGTCGTCCCCGCCAACCACTCCCTGCCGCCCACCGGCACGGACAACGGCACGGAAGGCAGGTACAACGGCGGCCACTGCCTGCTCAGCGACGACCGGGGCGCGACCTGGCGGATCGGCTACGTCGACGACAACACCGACGGCTACATCAACGCCAACGAGACCACCGCCGCCGAACTCCCCGACGGCCGCGTCTACTTCAACACCCGCAACGACTCCCCGTCGCCCGGCACCCGCGCCGACGCCCACTCGGCCGACGGCGGCCAGAGCCTGGTGAAACCCTTCCGTCCGCAGGCCGGCCTGTCCGCTCCCGTGTGCCAGGCGAGCGTCCTCCAGCTCCGCGACCCGGACGTGCTGCTCTACTCCGGCCCCGCCGACCCGGGCTTCCGCGCGCTGATGACGATCCGCGCCTCCACCGACGGCGGCACCACCTGGCGCCCGGCCCACACGGTGGACGGCCTGCCCGCCGCCTACTCCGACCTCGTGCGCGTCGACGCGGACACCGTGGGTCTGCTGTACGAGACCGGTGACTTCGGCGCCTACGAGACCATCACCTTCCGCCGGGTGCCAGTGACGGAGCTGACCTGAGCCGACGGCTGCGGCGGACGTAGAGTCGGGGCCATGACCTCTACCGACAGTGCTGCCACCGACAACGCCCAGAAGGCCCCCGCCAAGGACCCCTGGGACCTGCCCGACGTCTCCGGACTGGTCGTCGGGGTGCTCGGCGGGACCGGGCCGCAGGGCAAGGGCCTCGCCTACCGGCTCGCCCGGGCCGGCCAGAAGGTGATCATCGGCTCGCGGGCGGCCGAGCGCGCCCGGGCCGCCGCGGAGGAGCTCGGCCACGGCGTCGAGGGCGCCGACAACGCCGAGACCGCGCGCCGCAGCGACATCGTGATCGTCGCCGTGCCGTGGGACGGCCACGGCAAGACGCTGGAGTCCCTGCGCGAGGAGCTGGCCGGCAAGCTCGTCGTCGACTGCGTCAACCCGCTCGGCTTCGACAAGAAGGGCGCCTACGCCCTCAAGCCCGAGGAGGGCAGCGCCGCCGAGCAGGCCGCCGCCCTGCTGCCGGACTCCCGGGTCACGGCCGCCTTCCACCACCTGTCGGCCGTGCTGCTCCAGGACCCGGAGATCGACGAGATCGACACCGACGTGATGGTGCTCGGCGAGGTCCGCGCCGACGTCGAGATCGTGCAGGCCCTCGCCGGGCGCATCCCGGGCATGCGCGGCATCTTCGCGGGGCGGCTGCGCAACGCCCACCAGGTGGAGTCGCTGGTGGCGAACCTGATCTCCGTGAACCGCCGGTACAAGGCGCACGCGGGGCTCCGCGTCACGGACGTCTGACGGCATGGGGGACACTGGACGGCACCAGCAGTGCCCGCAGTGTCCCCCGACAGGAGTCGACCGAATGCCCCGCCTCGCCCTCTACGCCCTGATCGTCTGCGTCCTCGCCGTGGCCGCGGCCGTGGTCTCCTTCACGCGGGGCAGCTGGCTGGGCATCGTCTGGGTGCTGCTGGCGGGCCTGTCGTCCAACATGTGCTGGTACTACGTGAAGCGCGGCAAGCAGGAGAAGTCCGTCACGGGCTGACGCCTCAGGGAGCGGCCGAGCAGAACTCGTTCGAGCCCTGCCAGAAGCGGTACAGCTCCTGACCGCAGTACGTCTCGAAGTCGCTGATCCCGAGCGACTTCAGGAGCGAGTCGACGACGTCGAAGAACACGCCGTTGACCGCCGGCAGCCACAGCAGCGCGAACACGAACAGCAGGCCGAACGGCGCGAACGGCTCCACCTGCCGCCGGATGCCGTACGACAGCCAGGGCTCGATGACGCCGTAGCCGTCCAGGCCCGGCACCGGCAGGAAGTTCAGCAGCGCGGCCGTCACCTGAAGCAGCGCGAGGAAGGCCAGGGCGAACCGGAAGTCGGCCGGCACGCCGTCCAGCGCGTCCAGCCAGAACGGGGCCGTGCACACGAGTGCGAACAGCACGTTCGTCAACGGACCGGCAGCCGAGATCAGACTGTGCTTCCAGCGCCCCTGGATCCGCCCCCGCTCGATGAACACGGCACCGCCGGGCAGGCCGATCCCGCCCATGATCACGAAGATCACCGGGAGGACGATGCTGAGCAGGGCGTGCGTGTACTTCAGCGGGTTCAGGGTGAGGTACCCCTTCGCGCCGACCGAGATGTCGCCGCTGTGCAGGGCGGTGCGCGCGTGCGCGTACTCGTGCAGACACAGCGAGACGATCCAGGCCGCCGTCACGAAGAGGAACACGGCGACCCCGGGCTGCTGCGCGAACCCGGTCCAGGTGGCCCACCCCGTGACCGCCGTCACGGCCAGAATCCCGACGAAGACGGGACTGATCCGCCGTTCACTGTGGCGGCTGGTGGCGGTGGTCATGGGACTCCCTGCACTCTCGAACACGCGATGGGACGCCCGACGGTACCGGGCGCAGGGGGAAAACGTCTCGCGCGGGGCGGTCGGTTCCGGGAGGGTGGGGGCATGGGGCTCTGGCACGTGATCTACGAGGACTGGCAGATGGAGTGCTGCGGCACGCCGTTCTCGGTGGGGGACGAGGTGAGCTGGCCGCTGCTGCTCCTGGACGCGGACGATGTGTTCGGCGGCGGCTGGCACGACCAGCTCACGAAGGTCGCCGGACCGGTCGAGGACGTGGGCGGCGTCCGGGTCGTGCGCGAGGAGACGGGCCTCACCGTCGCCCTGGGCGCGGACCCCGACGACGAGGAGGACCGGCGGCCGAAACCGGGGGACCGGGCCCGGTCGGTCGGGCTGCTGTCCGTCGAGCGGCACGGTGCGAGGTGGCCCCACGTCAGCGGTCGGGTGCGGGCCGTGCAGGTGCTGGTCCAGTCGTACGCCGAGAGCGCGCCAGGCTCGCGCTCCTGGGAGCCGGTCGCGGGCAGGCGGCGGCTGCGGAGGGTGGAGCGGTGCCCCGAGTGGTTCTCCGACGGCGAGGTGGAGCAGGAGTCCGACGGCCGGGCACTGCGGCGCAGGGAGTCGGGAGTGGTGGTGGCCCTGGAGGTCCCGGGCACCGACTCGTGGCTCTCGCACGCCGTCCGTGAGGCCCGGGGCATCCCACAGGAGGGTGCCGAGCCGGGCGCGGAGACGCAGGGCATCACGGCGGCCGCGCTGACGGACCTGCTGGAGACGCTGAGCACGGTCGCGGCCCCGCCGGGGAGCCACGACCGGTCCGGCACCACCCGGGCCCGCCGGCATGCCTGAGCACCGCCCCGCCGGACCACGGGGCCGGAAGACCGTGTCCGCCGGCGCCCGTCGCCTGCGGCTCGCTGCCCGGCGGTTCCCTCACGACCGGCCGCCGCAGTCGCCTCCCCCGACGCCGGGCGTCATGACCCGGCACCGGCCCTCATGACCGGGCGCCGGCCCTCACAACTCGGCACCGGCCCGCATGACCTGGCGCCCCGGCCACCGGTGGCCACACACCGGCCCCGCCGCCCGCCGCGCCGCCCGATGCCGTGCCCCGCCCTCGTACCACCGGAGACAATGGACCCCGTGCGCTACCGCATCCTCGGCACCACGCAGGCGCTCCGCACCGACGGCACGGTCGTCCCGGTGGGCGGGGCGCGGCTGCGTGCGCTGCTGACCGTGCTGGCCCTGCGGGCCGGCCGTACCGTGCCCGTGGGGCTGCTGGTCGAGGAGGTGTGGGGCGGTGACCCGCCCGCTGACGCCCCGGGGGCGCTCCAGGCGCTGGTCGGGCGGCTGCGGCGGGCGCTCGGGGCGGACGCGGTCGCCTCCGACGAGGGCGGGTACCGGCTCACGGCCGCGCCCGACGACGTCGACCTGCACCGGTTCGAGCGGCTGGCCGGAGAAGGACTGCGGGCCCTGGCCGACGCAGACCCCGCCAAGGCGGCCGCGGTCCTGGACGATGCCCTCGCCCTGTGGCACGGCCCGGCCCTCGCCGACCTCCCCGACCGCGCCGCAGAGGCGGCCCGCCGGGACACCCGACGCCTGGACGTGCTGCGCGCCCGCCACAGCGCCGCCCTCGCCCTCGGCCAGGCCGAACAGTCCCTGCCCGAACTGACCGCCCTGTGCGACAGCCACCCTCTGGACGAGCCCCTCCAGACCCTGCGCCTGCGCGCCCTGCGCGACGCCGGCCGCACGGCGGAGGCGCTGGACGCTTACGAGGACGTGCGGCGGCTGCTCGCCGACCGGCTCGGGACCGACCCGGGGCCGGAACTGCGCTCCCTGCACGCGGAGTTGCTGCAGCTGGGAGACGGCGGCCCCGGCTCCGCGCCCGTCGCGGACACCCCGGCCGTCGGCAACCTGCGCGCCCGCCTCACCTCCTTCATCGGCCGCGAGAGCGACATCGAGACCATCCGGGGCGATCTCACAGCGGCCCGCCTGGTCACGCTGCTCGGACCCGGCGGGGCCGGCAAGACCCGGCTGTCGCAGGAGGCCGCCGAGACCCTGCGGCACGCCATGCCGGGTGGCGTGTGGCTGGCCGAACTCGCCCCGGTCGACGACCCCGCCGCCGTACCGGAGGCCGTGCTCACCGCCGTCGGCGCCCGCGAGACCGTGCTGTACGGCGCCGGCGCCGAGGGCATCCGGGCCGCCGTGGCCGACCGGCTCGACGACCCCGTCGCACGGCTCGCCGAGCACTGCTCCCGGTCCCGCATGCTGCTGATCCTCGACAACTGCGAGCACGTCGCCGACGCCGCGGCCCGGCTCACCGAGGAACTGCTGGAGCGCTGCCCCGGCCTGACCGTCCTCGCCACCAGCCGCGAACCCCTCGGCGTGCCCGGCGAGTTGCTGCGGCCCGTGGATCCGCTGCCCGAGCCGGTCGCACTGCGGCTGCTCGCCGACCGGGGCGCGGCGGCCCGGCCCGGCTTCCGGACCGAGGACGACCCCGAGGCGTGCGCGGAGATCTGCCGGCGCCTCGACGGCCTGCCGCTGGCCATCGAACTGGCCGCCGCCCGGCTGCGGATACTGACGCCACGCCAGATCGCCGACAGGCTCGACGACCGCTTCCGTCTCCTCACTTCCGGGAGCCGGACCGTCCTGCCCCGCCAGCAGACCCTCAGAGCCGTCGTCGACTGGTCCTGGGACCTGCTCGACGAGGACGAACGGGACGTCCTGCGACGGCTGTCGGTGTTCGCGGGCGGCTGCGACCTGCCCGCCGCCGAGGCCGTGTGCGGGCCGGTCGCCCTGGAGACGCTCGGCTCGCTCGTCGACCGCTCCCTGGTCGTCGCCACACCGCCCGGCGAGTCCGCCGACGGCGAGATGCGCTACCGGCTGCTGGAGACCGTCGCCGAGTACGCCGCCGAGCGGCTGGACGAGTCCGGGCAGCGCGCCGAGGCCGAGCGCGCCCACCTGACGTACTTCCGCGAACTCGCCCGCACCACCGACCCGTTGCTGCGCGGTCCGGGCCAGCTCGCCGCGATCCGCCGGCTGGAGCGGGAGTACGAGAACCTGCGCACCGCCCTGCGCCACGCCGTCGCCCTGCGCGACGAGCAGGAGGCGCTGTGCCTGGCGCTGTCCCTCGTCTGGTACTGGCAGATGCGCGACCTGCGCATCGAGGCCCGCAACTGGTGCCGCGAGGTCATGGCGCTGGGCCCCGACCCCTTCACCGAGCCCGTCCGCCGCGCCGCCCCGGTCTGGCAGCGCTGCACCGACGCCCCGCCCCCGATGACCGGCGAGGTCCTCCAGGAGGCCCGGCGCGGCATCCACCTGGCCCATCTGGCCTGCATGGACACCGAACTGGACGCCTGGCAGAACCCGCGCTCCCAGGAGAAGCTGCGGATCATCTCCCGGACCTACGAGCCCGGCCTCCCGCAGAACTGCCGGCTCCCCGGCCTGCTCTGGTTCTTCGCCGTGATGCTGACCGGCGACATGGAACGGCTGCGCGTCATCATCGACGCGTCCATCCGCACCTGCCGGGAGACCCCCGGCTTCGACTGGGAGCTGGCCGCCGGCCTCCAGATGCGGGCCAACTTCCTCGCCAACCGCACCGACTGGGCGGGCGACGCCGCCCGCGACGCCGACGAGTCGCTGGCGATCTACCAGCGCCTCGGTGACACCTGGGGCACCGCCGATGCCCTGGCCGCGCGCGCCGAGGCCCGCGAACGCAAGGGCGACTACGCGAGGGCCGCCGCCGACTACGAGGCGGCCATCGGGCACGCCGAACGGCTCGGAGCCCGCGCCCAGGCGGCCGTCCTCAGCGCCCGGCTGGCCAGCGCGCTGCTGGAGGCGGGCGAGGGCGAACGCGGCGAGCGGCTGCTGCGCGAGGTGATCGCCCAGCACGAGGACTCGCACAGCGAGGCCATGCCCGCAGCCCGCCTCTTCCTGGCCGGCTGGCTCGGCATGACGGACCGCGCCCCCGAGGCACGCGAGCAACTGCGGCGGCTGCGCCAGGACTTCCGCATCGCCCACTTCATCGTCTTCGACGCGTTCATCCTCGGCACGGAGGCCTGGCTGGACGCCACGGAGGGACGGTACGAGGAGTGCCTGGACCGGATCCGCAAGGCGATGGAGCGGGCCGCCGACCCGCTGACCGAGGCCATCGCGCCCCATATGCGCTCGGGCTACCTGATCATCGGTGCCTCGGCCCTGGCCGCCCTCGACGGCGGGCGGCGCGCCGTGGACGCGGCCCGCTGCCTGGGCGCCTTCGACGCCCTGCTGCCGTCCGGCCACGTCGCCCAGCGGCAGGAGCGCCAGACCCGCGAGTGGGCGGAGCGGCAGGCCCGTGCGCTGCTCGGCGACCAGGCGTACGAGACCGCGTACGCGGAGGGCGGCGGCCTCTCCCTGGAGGAGGCCGCCGCCCTGCTCTGAGGCGGACCAGGGCGCGCCCGGTCAGCTCTTCGTGCGGAACTTGTGGATCGCGACCGGCGCCATCACGGCCGTGATCGCCACCGACCAGCCGAGCGTCACCCACAGGTCGTGCGCGACCGGCCCGCCCACCATGAGACCGCGCGCGGCGTCCGCCAGCGTCGACAGCGGGTTGTAGTCGGTGAACGCCTGCAGCCAGCCCGGCATCGACGTCGTCGGTGCGAAGATCGACGAGCCGAACTGGAGCGGGAACAGCACCAGGAAGCCCATCGCCTGCACGGACTGCGCGTTCTTCAGGATCACGCCCAGGGTGAGGAACACCCACATGATCGACGAGGCGAACGCCGTGGACAGCGCCACGGTCGCGAGCAGCCCCGGCCAGTTGGTGATCTCGAACCCGACCGCGACGGCGACGATCATCAGCACGGCGGTCGCGAACAGCATCCGCAGCAGCTCCACCGAGATCTTCGCGAACAGCACCGAGCCGCGCCCGATCGGCAGGGACCGGAAACGGTCCATGACACCGGAGTTGAAGTCCTGGCTGAAGCCGGTGCCGACGCCCTGGGACAGCGTCATGCTCATCATCGCGATCATGCCGGGGATCACGTACTGCACATACCGGTCCTGCCCGCCGCCCAGCGCCTGCCCGATCGAGCCGCCGAACACGAACACGAACAGCAGGGTGAAGATGACCGGCATCAGCAGCGCGTCGGCCATCGACTCCGGGTCCTTGCGGATCCACAGCAGGTTGCGGCGGATCAGGGCCCCGGTGTGGCGCAGGTGGCCGCGCAGCGAGATACGGGCGTCCGCCTCGGCGTCGTGGACGGTGACGGCGCTCATACGGCGGCCTCCTGAAGGTCTTCGGCGGGCATGGCGTCCTGCGGGGCACTGGCGCGGTGGCCGGTGAGGGACAGGAACACCTCGTCCAGGCTGGGCAGTTCGGTGGTGATGGAGGAGAGCGTGATCCCGCGCGCGGTGACCGCGCCGACCACGGCCGTCAGCTGCTCGTCGCTGAGGATCGGCACGAGGACGTCACCCCGGTCGGTGTCCACGGTCGTGGTGGCGAGCCCGGTGATCCCCAGCTCGTCCAGCGCGGCGGCCAGCGGCCGCAGCTGCGCCGGATCGGCCGGGCGGACCCGCAGCGCCCGGCCGCCGACCTTCGCCTTCAGCTCCTCGATGGCGCCGCCGGCGATGACCTGGCCGCGGTCGACGACCGTCAGCTCGGAGGCGAGCTGTTCGGCCTCCTCCATGTACTGGGTGGTGAGCAGCACGGTGACCCCGTCACCGACCATGCGCTTCACCTCGTCCCACACCTCGTTGCGGGTGCGCGGGTCGAGCCCGGTGGTCGGCTCGTCCAGGAAGAGCACGGCCGGCCGTCCGATCATGGACGCGGCCAGGTCCAGCCGGCGCCGCATGCCCCCGGAGTACGTCGCCGCGGGCCGCTTGGCCGCCTCGGTCAGCGAGAAGCGCTCCAGCAGCCCGTCGGCCCGGGTGCGGGCGTCCTTGCGGGGCAGGTCGAGCAGCCGCCCGATCATGTACAGGTTCTCCCAGCCGGAGAGCTTCTCGTCCACGGACGCGTACTGGCCCGTGAGCCCGATCACCCGCCGCAGCTGCCGGGGCTGCCGTACGACGTCGTAGCCGGCCACGGTGGCCTGGCCCGTGTCGGGGGCGAGCAGGGTGGACAGGATCCGTACGAGGGTCGTCTTCCCGGCCCCGTTCGGCCCGAGCACCCCCATCACGGTGCCCTCTCGCACATCCAGGTCGACCCCGTCCAGCGCCTTGGTCTCGCCGTAGTGCTTCACCAGCCCCCGCACGGTCACAGCGGCGCCGCTGGTGTTCTTGTCGATTCGCGTCATGCCCCTGACGGTGTCAGCTCCCACCGACAAACCGCCGACAGACCGCCGACAGCCGCCTGCGGGCCGCCGACACCCTTCCACGACCTACGTCACGTCCAGCGGCTCCCACAGGAGTACGGTGCGGTCGTTTCCGCCGGTGGCGATCAGTGTGCGTCCGTCGACGTCCGGGACCGTGCACACCGCGCCGACCCGGGTGTCGCCGTGGCCGCTCAGCGGTTCACCGAGTGGTTCGCGAGTGACCGGGTCCCAGAGCCGGAGCAGCCCGTCCCCGCCGACGGTGACGAGCCGCACGCCGTCGGCGCCCGGCAGGGCACACATGCCGGTCACCCAGCCTCTGTGGGCGCGCAGCGGGTCGCCGACGGGTTCGCAGGTGACAGGGTCCCACAGCCACACGAGGCCGTCATCGCATCCGGTCGCCAGCAGGGTGCGGCCCTCGACGCCGGGCAGGGCGCACAAGGCGTGGACCGGGCTGTGGCCGGGGTCGCTGCCGGGCCGCATGGCCTTGCCGACCTGGCAGCGCCTGTCCGGGTCGTACAGCCGTACGGACGTCTTGCCGGTGATCGCGGCGACGAGGGTGCGGCCCTCGACACCGGGCACCGCGCATATCTCGTCGTAGCCCGTCCCGCCGTCACCGGCGAGCGGTTCACCCAGCGGCTCCCGCGTCTCCGGGTCCCACAGCAGTACCCACCTCCCGGACTCGGACATGGCGAGCAACGGGCGCCCGGCCACGCCCGGCACGACACACATCCTGGACACGCTCCGCCAGTCGACCCCGACCGCGCTCCCGATCTGCTCGCCGGTCACCGGGTCCCAGCGCCGTACGTGATGGTCCTCGTGGGCGCTGACGACGACGGGGCGTCCGTCGGTCCCCGTGATCGCGGATACCGCCAGTGTCCAGTTGTGGCGCGGGAAATCCTCAAGGGGCACGTGATAGGCACGCGGGATGTCGACCCAGGCCTGGACGAGGTCGCCGGTGGCCGGGTCCCACAGCCGGATCGACGCGTCCTGGCCGGCGCTGGCGACCAGGGTCCTGCCCTCGACGTCCGGGACGGGACACAGTGCCCTGACCGGTCCGGTGTGACCTTCCGGTGCGGGGTCGGTCAGATCGTCGTGCGACAGATCCCAAAGCCGTAGCGAAGAGTCCTCGCCGCCTTGCGCGACGCTCGCCAGCTGAACGCCGCCATCGCCCGAGGGCACCGCGCACAGGGACGCCACCTCATCGGTGTGCCCGGTCAGCGCGGGTCCCCACGGCCCTCCCGTCGCGGTGTCCCACAGCCGGATGGTCCCGTCCCGGCTGCCTGCGGCGAGCAAGGAGCGGCCTGCGGGGCCGGGGACCGCGCACAGGGCCCTCACGGAGCCGGTCTGTCCCGTCAGTTCCGGACCGACCCGCTCACCGGTGGCCGGATCCCACAGAGTGATCGGCCCGGCGTAGCCGGCGGCCGCGAGCAGCGTGCGGCCGTGACCGACGGGTACGGCACACAGCGTCGACCAGCCGCCGGTCGCCATCTCGCCGACCGGCCGATCACGGCCTGGCTTCCAGAGTCGCAGGCGTGAGCCGTCGGCGGTCGCCAGTACCGGGCTGCCACCGGGGCCCGGGACCACATATATCTTGACCCACCTGCTGTGCAGGGCCGCGGGCAGCGTGCCGACCTGCTGCCCGGTGTCCGGGTCCCACCACCGCACCGACCCGCTGTGGTTCACGGTCACCAACAGGTCCCGGCCGTCGGTGTCGGGCACGGCGCACACCTGTTCCACGGCAGCGTCGCGGCCGTCCTCCGCCGCGTTGTCGTGGCCGGTCGACAGCACACGGATCGGCTGTCCGGCCAACGGGTCCCAGATCACCACCGACCCGTCCTCACGCCCGGCTGCCAACAGCGTCTGGCCGTCCCCGACGCGCACGGTGCACACGTCGTTGACCCACCGGAAAGGGAGCAACGACGGCACATCCTGATCGCCCTCGGGGCGGTCCTCCCGATCGCCCTGAGGGCCGGACAGGACGGTGAGCAGGTCACCGGAGACCGGGTCCCACAGCATCACGGCCCCGTCGAAGCGGCCGACAGCGAGCAGGGGCGGCCCGCCGCCGACCCGCACGGTGCACACGCCCCGCGGAGCGGAGGTCGTGAGCACCCGGTGCGGGACCCCGGACCACCACGCGGCCCGCAGCCGCCACGGCCAGCTCTGTCCGTCCGCACACGCCTCCGCCAGTTCGCCGCAGCGGTTCTTGCGCGCCTGTACGTGCAGCCACCACAGCCGGCGTTCGGTCGCGGGTTCCTCGCGCCAGTCGTGGAGGGCCAGTTCGTAGGCGCCGAGGGCGCGCCGCCCGGTGGTCGTGGCGAGGTCGGACCGGTGGCGCAGCAGCGACGGGGGATCGACCGCCAGCAGGAACCCGGGCACGACCACCAGTTCGTCGAGCCGGTCGGCCGCGGCCGCGTGCTGCGGCAGCGAGAAGCGCCCGTACTCGCCGAGGTGCGACCAGTCGCCGTCGACCGGCACGAGCCAGTCGGCGAGACGACGGTGTGCCGTCCGCAGCGCCGCACGCAGCGGGCGGCGTACGCCCGCGTCCAGTTGGTCGTCGGGCTCGGTCGCGAAGAGGTCGCGCAGGCTCTGGTGGCGGATGGCGTACCGGCCGTCCTCGCCTCTGAGGAAGGGGCGGAAGACGGTGTCCAGCCACCGGCCCGTGGCCCTGGCGTCGGTGTCCGCCACTTCGGCCAGTACGTCCGGCGCGGCCGGGCCCTGCACGGCGGCGAGCAGGGCGAGCAGCGGCTCTCCGACGCCGTCCCAGTCCGGACCGTCCTGCCAGCGGGCGATCTGTTCCTCGTAGTAGCCGACGAGTCCGTCCGGCAGGCGGCGCACCTCGTGCGGCGAGCGGGTGCCCTGGGCGATCTCGTCGAGCACGTACTGCGCGTAGATCCACACTCCGGCGCAGCGTTCGGCCAGTTCGGCCGCGAACAGGGCCGGGGGAGTGCCCTGCGCGCGGACGGCCTCGTGCAGGGGGGTGCCGGTCTCGCCGGCCCGCAGAGTGAGGTAGGCGAGCAGGTCCCGGCGGTTCTCCGCGCCGTCCACCTGGATCTCCAGCACATCCGTCCGCCCTCTGAGGGCCGACAGGTTGGTGCCGAACCGGCTGGTCGTCAGGATGTGCACACCGCGGGGCAGGTGCTGGGGCCTCGGCAGGCCGAGAGGTACACCGGTGTCGCCGGCGGACGTGGAGGGTTCGGCCTCGTCGAGGCCGTCCACGACGAGGACCAGCGGTGTCGCCGGCGCCTCCTGGTCCCGTCGGGCGGCGGCCGCGTGCAGCACGGTCAGCAGCCAGTCCGGGCGGTCCGCGTTCTCGGGCAGCAGCCCGCCCGGGCGGCACAACCGGTCCTCCAGGCGCCACTGCCGCAGGAGCTGGGCGGCCAGGTTCTTGCGGGCGATCTCGGGGTTGCGGCCGCCGTAGAGCGCGGTGAAGTGCCGTGGCCAGCCCCTGGCCTGCGCGAGGTGCGCGGCCAGGCTCGTCTTGCCGATCCCGGCCTCGGACAGGACGAGCACATAGCCCTTGTCCTGGCGTGCGAGTGCCCTGTCCACCCGCTCGACGAGCCACTCCCGTCCGGTGAAGCGCTCCAGGCCGAGGGAGCCGACGAGCGGCGCCGGGTCGAGGAGCGCGTCCGTGAGCCGTTCGGACGATCCGTACTGGATCGACACCGTCACCGGGGCGTTGATGTCGCGCGCCGTCACCGAACCCGCGCCGGTGGCCGCCGCCGCGTCCGGGGGCAGGCCGCTGACGTGGGTCGACACCGCGGCCTTGATGTCGCGGCCGGCGTGGACCGAGCCGGGTCCGAGCTCGTAGTTCATCGCTCCGGAACCACGCTCATCGCTCCGGATCCGCGGGCGGCGGGGCGAAGTCCACGTGCGTGGAGACTTCGCCCGCGATGTCCCTGCCCGCCTGCACCGCACCCGCCCCTTCGGCAGCCTCGGGGCTGTCCGGCAGTCCGGACGCCCGGGTGGACACCGCGGCCGTGATGTCTCGCCCCGCGTGGACGCCACCAGGGCCGGGGCGCGACGGCTGCTGGCGAAGCGTCAGAAAGGCCGCCAGTCCGGCCGAGAGGGCGACGACGGCTGCGAGAGCGACCCACCAGCCCCAGCCCGCCCCCACCTCGTCGAGCACCACCGAGGTGACCACACCCAGTACCACCGTCGCCGCGGCACCCCCGGCGGCGATGATCCGCCCACTCGCCATCAGACCCCCTCGGTTCCCGGACGCGCCCACGGGGAGGATAGCGATCCGGAGGCGCCGGGGCCTCGTCGACGGACGGCACCGGCTCAGGCGCTAAGGCGGACAGCCCGTCGACGGGGGAAGATCGACGGGCTGTCCGTGGTACCGCTGTGGCTTCCAGTGGACCGAGTGCTCCTAGTGGACCGAGTGCTCCTCCAGCGGGAACGTTCCGCCCACCACGTCCTCCGCGAACGCCTTCACCGCGTTCCCCATGACCTCACGCAGGTTCGCGTACTGCTTCACGAACTTCGGCATCCGCCCGCCGGTCAGGCCGAGCATGTCGGTCCACACCAGCACCTGGGCGTCCGTCTCGGCCCCCGCCCCGATCCCGACGGTCGGGATGTGCAGCACCCGCGTCACCTCGGCCGCCAGCTCCGCCGGAACCAGTTCCAGCACCACGGCGAACGCGCCCGCGTCCTGCACGGCCTTGGCGTCCCGCAGCAACTGCTGGGCCGCCTCCTCGCCCCGGCCCTGCACGCGGTAGCCCATCGCGTTGACGGACTGCGGGGTCAGGCCGATGTGCGCCATGACCGGGATGCCGGACTCGACGAGCAGCCGGATCTGCTCGTGCGACCGCTCGCCCCCCTCCAGCTTCACGGCCTGCACGCCCGCCTCCTTCACCAGCCGGGTCGCCGAGCGCAGCGCCTGCACCGGACCCTCCTGGTAGGAGCCGAAGGGCAGGTCGCCGACGATCAGGGCACGCGAGGTGCCCCGTACGACCGCCGCCGACAGCATGGTCATCTCGTCGAGGGTGACGGGCACGGTCGTCTCGTACCCGAGGTGGCAGTTGCCCGCCGAGTCGCCGACGAGCATGACCGGGATCCCGGCCTCGTCGAAGACGGAGGCGGTCATCGCGTCGTAGGCGGTGAGCATGGGCCACTTCTCGCCGCGCTCCTTGGCGGCGGCGATGTCCCGCACGGTGATGCGGCGGGTGCCCTTGCCTCCGTACAGCGTCTTGCCGCCGTCGGAGGACTTCGTCTGAGCAGTCTGGGCAGCCGGAAGCTGCGTCATGGCACGGCTCCTAACACGTCATCTCGAGGCGCCCTGACGGCGTCCCCGGACCACGTCCATGGTGGCACCTCGTGCCATCCAGGGCTAGGGGAGCCCCTGTGAGTTCCACTCCGGTGGGCTGAAGCACAGTGTGCGTAAGGGCTCGGTAAAGGTATTCCAATACGAGACGGTCTCGTATCGAAACGGCTCTAGGGTCCACGGCATGACTTCTCCTGCCGACCGTGCCGCCCCCACCGGCCCCCGCATACCGGAAGCGGTGCACCGGCGCCGCTGGGCGATCCTCGGCGTGCTGATGCTCAGCCTGCTGATCGTCGTCCTCGACAACTCGATCCTGAACGTCGCCATCAAGACGATCTCCACCCCCGCCCCGACCGGCCTGGGGGCCACGCAGAGCGAGCTGGAGTGGGCGATCAACGCCTACACCCTCGTCTTCGCCGGCCTGCTGTTCAGCGCCGGCCTGCTGGGTGACCGGCTGGGCCGCAAGAAGGTGCTGCTCGGCGGTCTGGCCGTGTTCGGGGCCGGCTCCGCGCTCGCCGCCTTCTCCGGCTCGCCGGGGGAGCTGATCGCCTTCCGCGCCGTGATGGGCCTGGGCGCCGCGTTCGTCATGCCGGCCACGCTCGCCGTCCTCATGAACGTCTTCGAGCGCGAGGAGCAGCCGAAGGCCATCGGCATCTGGGCGGGCGGCGTCGGCCTCGCCATCGCCATCGGCCCGATCACCGGCGGGGTGCTCCTCGACCACTTCTGGTGGGGCTCGGTCTTCCTCATCAACGTGCCGATCGTGCTGCTCGCACTCGCGCTGATGCTGTGGCTGGTGCCCGACTCCCGCGACCCGCACCCCGGCCGCCTCGACCCCGTCGGAGTCGCGCTTTCCGTCGTCGGCCTGGTGCTGCTCGTCTACGGCATCATCAAGGGCGGCCAGCTCGCCGACTTCACCGACGCCACCGTGCTGTCGACGATCGGCGCCGGGCTCGCGGTCCTCGTCGCCTTCGTGGTGTTCGAGAAGCGCAGCGACCACCCGTCCATCGACGTCACGTACTTCAAGAACAAGGTCTTCTCGGCCGCCATCGCCGCCATCGCGCTGGTCTTCTTCGCGCTGATGGGCGTGACCTTCTTCTCGGTCTTCTACACACAGAGCGTGCGCGGCTACTCGCCGCTGCAGACCGGTCTGCTGATGCTGCCGCTGGCCGCCGCCCAGATGATCTTCGCGCCGCGCGCCCGGCTGCTGGTCGACCGCTTCGGCAACAAGGCCACCACGACCGCCGGAATGCTGGTCATCGCCGCGATGCTGGCCGCCTTCGCCACGCTGGACGCCGACACCCCCATCTGGATCCTGGAAGTCATCTTCTTCCTGATGGGCACCGGCATGGCGCACATCATGACGCCGGTCAGCGTCGTCATCATGCAGGCCCTGCCCCGCGAGAAGGCCGGCTCGGCCTCCGCCCTCAGCAACACCTTCCGGCAGGTCGGCGGCGCCCTGGGCATCGCCGTCCTCGGTTCCGTGCTGTCCACGGCCTACCGCACGGGCATCGAGGACGAGCTCGACCGGCTGCCGTCGGCCGCCCGGCACACCGCGGGGGAGTCCATCGAGGCCACCCTCGGCGTCGCCGCGAAGCTGGGCCCGCAGGGCAAGGCCCTGGTCACCCCCGCCTACGACGCGTTCCTGCACGCGATGCACGTCACCGCCCTGTGGGGAGCGGGCGTCGCACTGATCGGCACGGTCGTCGTGGCGCTGTTCCTGCCCGGCAGGCAGCCGGCTCCCCAGGAGGGGGATGAGGAGCGGGCGTTGTCGGACGCGCGGCCGTAGGGCTGCGTGAGAATCATCCTCGACAGCTCAGGAAAGGACGGAGCGACGTGAGCCTCGCCGAACGGCAACCCCGGCACGACGGCCCCGCGAGGGGCCGCCCCAGAAGCGAGGCCGTCGAGCGCGCCATCATCGAGGGCCTGATGAGGCTCCTGGAGGAGGGCGTGTCCCTCGCGGAGCTGTCCATCGAGCGGGTCGCCCGGACCGCCGGCGTCGGCAAGGCCACCATCTACCGCCGCTGGAGCGGCAAGGAGGAACTCTTCGTCGACGTCCTGCGCGCCGTCGAACCCCCCGAACCCCCGCTCCCCGGCACCTCCATGCGCGACGACCTCGTGGCCCTGCTGGAACAGGCGCGGCTGCGCGGCCTGGCCAAGCGCTCCTCGGCGATCCTGACCAATGTGCACGCCCAGATGAAGACCAGCCCCAGGATCTGGGCGGCGTACGAGGCCACCGTCCTCGCACCGCGCCGCCGGCTCGGCCAGGAGATCCTGCGCCGGGGGCAGGAGAACGGCGAACTGCGCACGGACGTCGACCTCGAACTTCTGGGCGACATGTTCATCGCGCCCGTGCTCGTGCGCTCCGTCCTGCGCCCGGACGCCGAACTCCCCGACGACCTCGCCGCCCAGGTCGTCGACACACTCCTCGAAGGCCTACGCCCCGTCAGTTCCGCAGCTCGCACCCCCTAGTGTGCGCGTTTCGTCACAGACGGCGCTTACTGAGGGCCTGGTCGGAACTCGTCGCGCGGGCTCGGACGTCATCGCCCCCGTACGGCCGTCGAAGGACGGCGGGAACGGAACGGATCATCCCCTAGGGTCGTAGACACGGGGGCGATGGTGTGCACGGCAGGCAGTGAGGCGACGGTATGGCGCAGCAGGCGTACATGACGGAGACGGACAACGGCGGCTCGGGGCCCGAGCCCCGGGGAGACCGGCTTCGGCGCCTGTTCGACCGGCTGCTCGGCGGCCGGCTCGGCGACCGGCTCCGCGACCGGCGGATCTGGCGGCGCGGCGTCGTCCTGGCCGCCTGCGCGGTGCTACTGGCCGTGGTCATGATGCTGCACTCGCGCATCCCGAACACGATCGGGAACCTGGGCAGCCTCGTGGAGACGTTCCTGCCCTGGCTCGGTCTCCTCATTCCGGTGCTGCTCCTGCTCGCCGTGGTCCGCAAGTCCGCGACCGCGCTGATCGCGGTGCTGCTGCCGGCGCTGGTCTGGCTGAACCTCTTCGGCGGCCAGGTCAGCGACAAGACCGCCACCGGCGGCGACCTCACCGTGGCCACGCACAACGTCAACGCGGACAACCCCGACCCGGCCGGCACCGCCCGTGACGTGGCCGCCTCCGGCGCGGACGTGGTGGCCCTCGAGGAGCTGACGGCGTCCGCGGTCCCGACGTACGAGAAGACGCTGGACCCGACGTACCCGTACCACTCGGTGCAGGGCACCGTCGGCGTGTGGAGCAAGTACCCGCTGACCGGCGTGCGGGCCGTCGACATCGACCTGGGCTGGACGCGGGCGATGCGCGCCACCGTGACCGCCCCGTCCGGGCAGGTCGCGGTCTACGTCGCCCATCTGCCCTCGGTGCGCGTGAAGATGGAGGCCGGGTTCACGGCCCGGCAGCGCGACCGGAGCGCCGACTTCCTGGGCGAGGCCATCGCCCATGAACCGCTGGAGAACGTCGTCCTGCTCGGCGACCTGAACGGCACCATGAACGACCGCGCGCTCAACGCCGTCACCTCCCAGATGCGCTCCACGCAGGGCGCCGCCGGCAACGGCTTCGGGTTCAGCTGGCCGGCGTCGTTCCCGATGGCGCGCATCGACCAGATCATGGTCAGGGGCCTGAAGCCGGAGAGCTCGTGGACCCTCCCGCAGACGGGCAGCGACCATCTGCCCATCGCGGCCCGTGTGAGTGTCACCACAGGCGGCTGAGGAAAACACCAGCTCAGGGCCTGTTCGGCAGGATCCGGCAACCGCGGATTCACCTCTCGGCGACCTCGCGGAATAGTGGGCCTGCGAGACTTTGTTCCGTACTTGAACATACGAAGTCGCAAGTACGAACCCCCGTAAGTCTCGAAAGGCTCCCTCATGCCCCTGGCCCTGCTCGCCCTCGCCGTGGGCGCCTTCGGCATCGGTACCACCGAGTTCGTGATGATGGGGCTGCTGCCCGACGTCGCGAACGACCTGAACATCTCGATACCCAGCGCCGGCCACCTGGTGTCGGCGTACGCGCTGGGCGTCGTCATCGGCGCCCCGCTGCTGGCCGCCGTCACCGCCCGGATGTCCCGCCGTACGGTCCTGATGGGCCTGATGGGGCTGTTCGTCGCGGGCAACGCGCTGTCGGCCCTCGCTCCCGACAACGGCTGGCTGCTGGCGGCCCGCTTCCTGAGCGGTCTGCCGCACGGCGCCTTCTTCGGCGTGGGCGCCGTCGTCGCGACGAACATGGTCGCGCCCGAACGCAAGGCCCGTTCGGTCTCCCTGATGTTCCTCGGCCTGACGGTCGCGAACGTCGTGGGTGTGCCCGTCGCGACCCTCATGGGCCAGCAGCTCGGCTGGCGGGCGACCTTCCTCGGCGTCAGCGCCATCGGCCTGGCGGCGATCGCCGCGCTCGCGTTCCTGATCCCGCACGACCACGAGCACGCCACCGCCAAGGGCCTGCGCGGCGAACTGGCCGCTCTGCGCTCCGTCCCGGTCTGGCTGTCGCTCGGCACCACGGTCGCGGGCTTCGGCGCCCTCTTCGCGGCCTACAGCTACATCACGCCCATGCTCACGGACGCCGCCGGCTACGCCGGCGCCAGCGTGACCCTGCTGCTGGCCCTGTTCGGTGTCGGCGCGACCGCCGGCAACCTGCTGGGCGGCCGCCTGGCCGACCACTCCCTGCGGGGCACGCTGTTCGGCGGCCTCGGCGCTCTGACGGCGGTGCTGGCACTGTTCCCGCTGCTGATGCGCACGGAGGTCACCGCCGCCGTCGCCGTGATCCTGCTCGGCATGGCGGCCTTCGCCACCGGCTCCCCGCTCCAGCTGATGGTCATGGACAAGGCCGCGTCCGCCCCGTCCTTGGCCTCCTCCGCCAACCAGGCGGCCTTCAACCTGGCCAACGCCGGCGGCGCCTGGATCGGCGGCCTCGCCCTGGCCGCGGGCTTCGGCGTCACCTCCCCGGCCCTCGCCGGCGCTGCCCTGGCCGTGCTCGGCCTCGGCGTGGCGTCGCTGGCGTACGCGGTGGACCGGCGCAGTGCGCCGGCCGGCGGACGCGAGCGGGTCGTGGCGAGCCATGTCCCGCAGGAGGCGGAAGCGGTGCACCACTGACGAAAGGCCGGTGCGCCGGCGCTGTGACTCGGGCGGCAGCTCGCGGGTGTGTTCCGCGGGCTGCCGCTCTGCGTGTACGGGACCGTCGCGCCTGCTTCTTCCTCAGCGACCGCCGCGTACGGCAACCGAGAGGGCGCGGCCGGTCGGTCTCTCACTTCGGCGCACGGGGAACACCCCACCGGTTCCGGGAAGTTCTCCGTGAACCACTCCCGGACATACGGAGGTTGCCAGTGCTGGGTGCGCGCTACCACCGCTACGGCGGTCCAGAGGTCCTCTCCGTCGAGGAGGCCGAGGAACCCCACGCCGGCCCGGGGCAGCTCCGCATCTCGGTGCGTGCCACGGGCGTCACGCCCGCCGACTGGTACCTGCGCTCGGGGATGTTGAAGGAGATGGCCTCCCTGCGGTTCCCCCACATCCCCGGGATGGACGCCGCCGGAGTCGTCGACGAGGTGGGCGAAGGCGTGACCGGCACCGCCGTGGGAGACGCCGTGTTCGGCCTCGTCCCCGTGGCCCGGCTGGGCGGGGCCTGCGCTCAGTACGCGGTGCTGGAGGCATGGGCTCACATGCCCCGGGCCTGGTCCTTCGAGACGGCGGGCGGTGCCGCGGGCAACGTCGAGACGGCCACCCGTGTGCTGGACGCCCTCGGGGCCGTCGGGGGGATGACCCTCCTCATCGAGGGTGCGGCCGGCGGGGTCGGCACGATGACCGCGCAGCTGGCCAGGGCCCGCGGGCTGACCGTGATCGGCACCGCGAGCGAACGCAACCACGACTTCCTCGACGGACTCGGCGTCACCCCGGTCACCTACGGTCCCGGCCTGGCCGGTCGCCTGGCTCCGCTCGCTCCGCAGGGCGTCGACGTGGTGCTGGACGCGGCGGGCAAGGGCTCCCTCCCCGACCTGGTGGCCATCGCCGAAGACCCGCACCGGGTGGTGACGATCGCCGACTTCGACGCCGCCCGCCACGGAGTCCGGCTCTCCCGCTCCGGGGCGGGGGAGCCCGGCTGGTCAGGGCTGCCGTACGCCGCGTCCCTCGCCGAGGAAGGCCGCCTCACCGTGCCGGTGCACAGGGTGTTCCCGCTGAAGGACATCGCCGCGGCGCACGAGGAGAGCGCCACCGGTCACGCGCGCGGCAAGATCGTCGTCACCGTGCCCTGAGGCACAGAACCTCTCGTGGTCAGACGCGACGTGCCGCGACGACCGCCGAACTGGACGGTGTGGTGAGGACTTCGGTGGCGTCCAGGGCCGGGTGGGTGAGGTAGAAGAGGCGGAGCTCGTCCACCTCCCCCTCGAACCGGGGCGGCCAGTCGGCCGAGGGGGTGAAGTCGTCCAGGACGAGGATGCCGCCGGGTGCCAGCAGCTCGACGACCCGTTCGGGGGCGTCCCGCTTGCCGCCGCCGTCGCAGAAGAAGACGTCGAAGGGGGCGTGTTGCTCAAGGAGCCGCCAGTCGCCGGTCAGCACACTGACGCGGTCGTCGTCCGCGAAGACGCCCGCCGCTCGCCGGGCCAGCTCCTCGTCACGCTCGACGGTGACGAGACGCGCCCCGGCCCCCAGGCCACTGTGCAGCCAGGCGGTTCCCACCCCCGAGCCGGTGCCGCTCTCGGCGACGACCCCACCGGGCTTGGCGGCGGCTGCCAGTTTGAGGAGCCTGCCCACTTCGGGGATGCAGCTCTTCTCGAACCCCGCCTCGGCGGCGATCCGTTCGGCGACCACCACGCGGTCCGGCACCCCACGCTCCGCCATCATCAGCCCCCTGTCCGTGTCAGCCGGACGCTACCTGACCCCTGGTCAGCGAGGCCACCAGCTGGCCGAGTTCGTCGAACCGCCAGTCGAAGGCGTCGTCGCTCGCCGGCGGATCTCCGGCCGGCCGCCGGACGTAGGCGGTCCGCATACCGACCGCCTGCGCCCCGCGGAGGTCCCAGGCGTGGGCGGCCACCATCAGTACGCGTTCCGGTGGGCAGCCGGCGGTGTCGAGAGCGAGCCGGTAGACCTCCGGCGCCGGCTTGTACGCCTGGACGGCTTCGGCGGACAGGGCCTGGTGCCAGCGCAGCCCGGCGTGCGCGTTGAGGCGCAGCAGCGCCGTACGGCCGGCGTTGGAGAGCCCGATCAGGGGGAACCGCCGCGCGAGCTGTTCGAGACCGGCGACGGAGTCGGGCCAGGGCGGCAGCCGCCGGCCCGCGGTGGCCAGCCGGGCGATGGCCGCGGGGTCGCAGAGCCCGGCCCGCCCGGCGACGAGCCGCGCGGCCTCCGCGTCGAGGGCCTCGGTGCCGGCGTACGGGCGGAGCCCCTGCCGGATGCGTCGCTGTTCGGCCTCGCCGTGCTGCTGCCACAAGGCGAGCAGGTGGTCGACGGCCGCCGCCTCGTCGGACGCGGGTACGGCTTCGCGTATCGCCGCTCGAAGCCCCCGGGGCTCATCGACGAGTGTGCCGAGGACGTCGAAGACGACGACCTCGATGTCGCGGATCCCGGTCACGTGCCCCGCCTTTCGCGCTGCCGCCGTCACCACCTGAACCGGTGACGATGCTGTCACCGCCTCCGTCACCGGTCAAGGTGGTGACGGAGGTTGTCGTGTGGTGAGCGGCAACGCGGCGCGACGGGCTGTCAGAGCGACTCCCGCCACCCGTTCGTGATCGGCAGGCGGCGGTCCTTCCCGAAGCCCTTCGCCGAGATCTTCGTGCCCGGCGGGTACTGGCGTCGCTTGTACTCCGCCGTGTCGACCATGCGCAGGGTCTTCGTGACCAGCTCCCGGTCGAAACCGGCCGCGACGATCTCGTCGGCGCCCCGGTCCTGGTCGACGTAGAGGTCGAGGATCGCGTCCAGCACCGGGTAGTCGGGGAGCGAGTCCGTGTCGACCTGGCCCGGTCGGAGTTCCGCGCTCGGGGGCTTGGTGATGGAGTTCTCGGGGATCGGCGGGGTCTGGCCGCGTTCGCGGGCGGCCCGGTTGCGCCACTCGGCCAGGCGGAAGATCGACGTCTTGTAGACGTCCTTGATGGGGCCGTAGGCGCCGACCGAGTCGCCGTAGAGCGTGGAGTAGCCGACCGCGAGTTCCGACTTGTTTCCCGGGGCCAGCACGATGTGGCCCTCCTGGTTGGAGATGGCCATGAGCAGCGTGCCGCGCAGGCGCGACTGGAGGTTCTCCTCGGCCAGGCCCGTCAGGCCCAGCGCGCCCATGTACGCGTCGAACATCGGCTCGATGGCGACCGTGCGGTAGTTCAGGCCGGTCCGCCGGGCCATTTCCGCCGCGTCGTCCTTGGAGTGGTCCGAGGAGTACTTCGACGGCATCGACACGCCGTACACGTTCTGCGCGCCCACCGCGTCGCACGCGATCGCCGCGACCAGCGACGAGTCGATGCCGCCCGACAGACCGATCAGGACCGACTTGAAGCCGTTCTTCGCGACGTACGCCCGCAGGCCCACGACCAGCGCCGAGTAGACCTCCTCGTCGTCGTCCAGGCGGTCCGCGTAGCCGCCCGTGAGCTCCGGCTCGTAGCGGGGCAGCGGGTCCTCCGACAGCACGACCCGGTCGATGCGCAGGCCGTCGTCCACCACGCCCGTCGGGGCGTCCGCCGACGCCGCCGGCAGGTCCAGGTCCAGGACCACGCAGCCCTCGGAGAACTGCGGCGCCCGCGCCACGACCTCGCCGTCCTTGTCCACGACGATCGAGTCGCCGTCGAACACCAGCTCGTCCTGGCCGCCGATCATGGCGAGGTAGGCCGTCGTGCAGCCGGCCTCCTGGGCCCGCTTGCGGACCAGCTCCAGGCGCGTGTCGTCCTTGTTGCGCTCGTAGGGCGAGGCGTTGATCGAGACCAGCAGGCCGGCCCGCGCCGAGCGCGCCGCCGGGACCCGGCCGCCGTCCTGCCAGAGGTCCTCGCAGATGGCCAGGGCGACATCCACGCCGTGGACCCGCAGGACCGGCATGCTGTCGCCGGGCACGAAGTAGCGGAACTCGTCGAAGACGCCGTAGTTCGGCAGGTGGTGCTTGGCGAAGTTCAAGACCACCTCGCCGCCGTACAGCACCGCTCCCGCGTTCTGCGGCGCGCCGGCGGGCTGGCCGTACTTCGGCTGGGCGGTCGGGCAGCGGTCGAGGTAGCCGACGATCACCGGCAGTTCGCCGAAGCCCTCGTCGGCCAGGCGGGCGGCCAGGCTGCGCAAGGCCGCCCGGGAGGCCTCCACGAAGGACGACCTGAGGGCCAGGTCCTCGACGGGATACCCGGTCAGCGCCATCTCGGGGAACGCCACGAGATGCGCTCCCTGCTCGGCGGAGTGCCGGGTCCAGCGGACGATCGACTCGGCGTTCTGGGCGAGGTCGCCGACGCTCGAGTCGATCTGGTTCAGGGCGAGACGTAGTTGAGGCACGGGCCCAGTGTAATCGTCAGAGCGACGCAATGGGGTGGTGTGGGTCACCCCACACCACCCCTGTCCCCTTGCGGAGGTCGGCCGACGGATGTCAGCGGCGCCGGTACGACTCCACGTAACCGCTCGCGGGCGTGCCCACGCCGGTGACGTCGTCGTAGCCCTTCACGGCGGACAGCGAGCTGTCCTTGCCCAGGCTGCGCACGGACGTGGCCAGGCCGCCCGTGGCGTCGTAGCCGTTCACGAAGTCGACGCGGGCCACGGCCAGGCCGGAGCCCGTCGGGTTGTCGGTGACGTCGTGGTAGGCCTTCGAACCGGCCTTCGCGTAGATCGCCGGGTTGGCGAAGCCGATCGCCTTGCCGCCGCGGGCCTCCTGGGCCAGCGCCTGGATGGCCGCGATGGTCGGCGCGGCGAGCGAGGTGCCGCCGATGCGGTACTCGCTGTACGCCTGCGTCTTCCCGTCGGGCATCGTCTGGGTCTGGCCGACCAGGAAGCCGGTGTTCGGGTCGGCGATCGCCGCGATGTCCGGGACGACGCGGTTGCCGCCCGCGCTGTTGGCCTTCGCCAGCGCGTCCGGTACGACGCCCTTCTGGTACGAGGGCTCGGCGACCGTCCTGCTGGTGCCGCCGCCCGCGCCGGAGGTGAAGGCGCCGGGGAAGTCCGTCCAGCTCTTGCGGTCGGCCGACAGGCTCGCCTTGTCGGTGCCCCAGCCGGTCTCCCAGAGGTACGTGTCGTTCTTGCCGACGGCCAGCGAGGTGCCGCCGACGGCGGTGACCCACGCCGAGTTGGCCGGGGAGTCGACCTGCTTCGTCCCGGAGCTCGCGACCTCGTCGCCGTCGTCCCCGGAGGAGAAGTAGAAGCCGATGCCCTCGACCGCGCCCAGCTGGAAGACCTGGTCGTAGGCGGCCGCGAGGTCGGGCGTCTGCGCGGCCTCGACCTCGCCCCAGGAGTTGGAGACGATGTCGGCCAGGTGGTGGTCGACGACCTTGCCGAGCGCGTCGAGCAGGTCGGCGTCGGTGCAGGACGCGGCGCCCACGTAGGTGACGTCCGCGGCCGGCGCGACCGCGTGCACGGCCTCGACGTCCAGGGTCTCCTCGCCGTACCAGCCGGAGGCCGAGCAGTCCTTGGTGTTCGTGTACTTCTTCGGCAGCACCTGGTGCAGCTGGCCGGTCTTCCAGGCCGCGTCGCCGTGCTTGCCGGCGTAGGTGGCCGCGTCGTAGGCGATCGTCGGCGAGGCGTACGCGTCCGTGATGGCCACCCGGACGCCCTTGCCGGTGCGCGTGCCCGCGCCGTAGGCGGCCCGCAGCTGCTTGCCCGTGTAGCCCTTGACCGCGTACGGGATCTTCGTGCCGTACGCGTCCGGCAGCGTGCTCGCGGTGTTCGAGCCGTAGTACGAGGAGAACGGCCCGGCGTTGCGGAAGACGGTGTCCGGCGGCGGCAGTGTGTCGTCGTGCGTGACCATGTGCGGGGCGTTGTCCAGGCCGGTGACGGTCAGCACGGCGCCGGCCAGGCTCGCGGGCACGGAGGCGGTGCTCGCCGGGGCGCGGTAGGTCCTGGAGCCCTTGGCGAAGTTGTGCAGCTGGGCGCCGAACGCCTTCTCCGCGGCGGCCACGTCACCGGTGACGGAGACGTAGTGCGCCGTGACGCCCGTGACCTTCAGCCCGGCCGCCGTCAGCCAGGCCTTCACGGCCGCCACCTGGGCCTTGGTCGCACCGAAGCGGGCCCGCGCCTGCTGGGCGGTCAGGTACTTGCCGTACGAGGCCGACGTCGGGTCGGAGACGGCCTTGGCGTACGCCGCGAGGCCGGCCGCGTCGCGCCCCCGGAGATAGACCCGGGCCGACACCCCGGCGCCGTCGGAGACGGCACCCTTGTCGGCCTTGGGTGTGGCCCACGCGGGCTTGGTCCCGGCGAGCAGGTCGCGGAGCGGGTGGTCGGCGGCGTGCGCCGCGGGTATGCCGAGCGCCAGCGCACCGGCGAGCATCGGCAGTGTCGCCGCCATGCTCAGCCCAGCGCGCACCTTGGCGCGGTTGGATCTCATGGAACCCCCTGTGCGGTTCGTCGCGAGTGGATCACTCGACGGTCGCCACTCTCGCGACGAACCCTTCATGCCAGGGGAATGCGCACCCCAAGAAGCGCCCTACGGAGGCCAAGAAGAGCCCAAGAAGCAGCAACGGAGGGCGATTTGAGGCTTACGCCCTACGAGCGCGGTGCGGCGCCCCGCTCCTTCAGCAGGTCCGCCATCAGGCCGATCTCCGACTGCTGCGCGTCCACCATGCCCTGCGCGAGCCGCTTCTCCACGCCCACCGTGCACTTCTCGACACAGCCCTCGGCCATGTGGATGCCGCCCTTGTGATGGTCCGTCATCAGCTGGAGGTAGAAGATCTCCGCCTGCTTCCCGCTGAGCCGGCCGAGCTTCTTCAGCTCGGTGTTGGTCGCCATGCCCGGCATCAGCGCGCCGTCCTTGCCGGAGGCCATGCCGCCCATGTCCATCCAGGTCATCGGCGGCTCGGAGGACACCTTGGGCAGGCCCCACAGGTCGAGCCAGCCGAGCATCATGCCGCGCTGGTTGGCCTGCGTCTGCGCGATGTCGTACGCGAGGCGCCGCACCTCCTCGTCCTTCGTGCGGTCGCGCACGATGTACGACATCTCCACGGCCTGCTGGTGGTGCACCGCCATGTCCCGCGCGAACCCGGCGTCCGCGGACTCGGCGGACGGGGTCCGGCCGCTGCCGTCGTCCCCGGCGACGGCGTAGGTGATCGCGCCGGCCGCGACGAGCGCCGTCGCCGCGGCCCCCGCGATCAGACCGACCTGCCTCACTGCGACAGCCCGTTCGTGCAGGCGGCACCCGGCTCGGGGGTCTGCCGGCCCTGGACGAACTTCTCGAAGAACTTGTCGACGTTCGGGTCGCTCGCGCCCGTCACCGTGCGCTGGTGCCCCCACGCCGAGAGCATGATCGGGTCCTTCTGCTCGTCCAGCGGGCTCATCAGCGTGTACGGCGTCTTCTTCACCTTCGCCGCGAGCGCGTCGACGTCGGCCTTCTTCGCGTCGGCGTTGTACGTCACCCACACCGCGCCGTGCTCCAGCGAGTGCACGGCGTTGGTGTTCTTGATCTCCTTGGTGTAGACGTCGCCGTTGCAGTTCATCCAGACCTGGTTGTGGTCGCCGCCGACCGGCGGCACGGAGGCGTACTTCACCGCCTTGCTGACGTGGTTGCGGGCCAGCTCGCCTTCCCAGGTCTTCACGCCGTCCTTGCCCGTGACGAACTTGCCCTTGGCCGAGGAGTCGCTCGCGGCGGTGTCGCTGCCGCCGTCGGACTGGGACCGCACGAGCACGACACCGCCGGCGACGAGACCGCAGACGATCACGACGCTGGCCCCGATGGTGAGGATCCGGTTGCGGCGCTCACGGGCCTGCTCGGCGCGCCGCATCTCCTCTATCCGCGCCTTGCGGTCCGTGTTGCTCTTCTTGGCGGAGCCCATGGGGTGTCCTTCGTGGGGAAAGTGGGACGGTCGGGTGAGCTGATCGTAATGGGGGAGACCGGGCCTCTCGTAGGGCGGCCGCGGGAATGGGCTGAATCGATACAGCACCGACAGGTGTCCGACAGCTTCTCAGGATTATTTGAACCTCAGATACCGATTACCTACGCTGCGGGTATGCGGCTGCTGCGTTCCACCGACCTCGCCCTGCGGGTCCTGATGCGGCTCGCCGTCGCCGGCGAGTCGACTCCGACGACCCGGGATGTCGCCGCCGGCATGGACGTGCCGTACACCCACCTGGCGAAGGTCGTCGCCGAGCTCCAGCACATGGGCCTGCTGGCCGCCCGGCGCGGCCGCGGCGGCGGCCTCACACTCACCGAGCGGGGCCGCACGGCGTCGGTGGGCGCCGTGGTGCGCGCCTTCGAGGGCGACGGCGACGTCGTCGACTGCGAGGGCCCCACCCCCTGCCCCCTGAACTCCGCCTGCCGTCTGCGCGGCGCCCTGCGCCGGGCCCAGGAGGCGTTCTTCGCCTCCCTGGACCCGATCACGGTGGCGGACATCGTGGCGGAACCGACCGGGGCCCTGCTGCTGGAGATCTCGCGGGGCGCCGACCCCCGTGACGTCTAGGAGGTCTGCCCCGCCAGCCACAGGTCCGGCCCGAACACCTCGTAGTGGATGTCGGCCGGCGCCACGCCCTTGCCGATCAGCTGGGCCCGTACCGCCCGCATGAAGGGCAGCGGTCCGCACAGGTACGCGCGCGTGCCCGGCTCGACCGGGACGCCGGCGAGGTCGACCAGGCCGGAGCGGGCGCCCGCCGGGGCATGCTGCTCGTACCAGAAGTGCACGGCCGTCTCGGGCAGCTTGGCGGCGTAGGCCTCGTGGTCGGCGCGCAGGGCGTGGGTGGCGGGTGAGCGGTCGCCGTGCACGACGGTGACCGGGGCGCGGTGTCCCGAGCCGGCGAGGTGCGCCAGCATCGCGGTCATGGGGGTCACGCCGATGCCCGCCGAGGCCAGCAGCAGCGGTGTGTCGGGGCCGGCGTCCAGGACGAGGTCGCCGCAGGGCTCGGACAGCTCCAGGACGTCACCCACCTCCACGCGCGCGTGGAGGTGGTTCGAGACCTCGCCGTCGGGGGAGCCCTCGCCGCGCACGCGCTTCACGCTGATCTGCCTCAGGTCGGGGGCGGGCGCCCCGGAGAGGCTGTACTGCCGTATCTGCCGGGCGCCGTCGGAGAGGGCGACCCGGACGGAGACGTACTGGCCAGCGAGGAAGTCCCGCACCGGACCGCCGTCGGCGGGCCGCAGCCGGAACGTGACGACGTCGTCGGTCTCGGCGACACGCTCGACGACCTCCCAGGCCCGCCAGACGTGCCCGCCCCGCTCCTGACGGAGCCGCTTCTCGACGGCGATGAGGGCGTTCGCCATCAGCCAGTAGACCTCGTCCCAGGCGGCGGCGACCTCGGGCGTGACGGCGTCACCGAGCACCTCGGCGATGGCGGCGAACAGGTGCTCGTGGACGACGTCGTACTGCTCGGGCGTGACGCCGAGGGAGGCGTGCTTGTGGGCGATGCGATGCAGCATCGCGTCCGGCCGCTGCTCCGGGTGGTCGAGCAGGTGCGTCGCGAAGGCGGCGATGGATCCGGCGAGCGCCTGGCGCTGGGTGCCGGCGGCCTGGTTGCCCCGGTTGAACAGGTCGTTCAGCAGCTCGGGGTGGGCCGCGAACAGCCCGGCGTAGAAGCGCTCGGTGATCGTGCCGAGGGCCGCGCCGACGGCGGGGAGGGTGGCGCGGACGGTGGCGGCGGACTGCTCGGACAGCATCGGGACTCCTCAGGACTCGACTGCCGAGCACGCTATTTAAAGTTGTATCTGAAATGCAAATTAAGTGGGTGGGGTTGCGGGACGGACCGGCCGTTACGGATGCCGGTGCGAGCAGGCACTATGGGCGGAAGAGCAGTTCACCCGCCGTACGGGAGGCGTTCGGTCCCGGGCCGGCCGGGCGATCATGGTGCGCAACGCGTACGAAATGCTCGTGTGGTGGGATGCTCAGGTGCCCGACCGCCTCCCGTGGTACGGAAGACAGGCGGCCTGACCAGCAAGGATGGGGAAGCGGAAGATGGACAAGCAGCAGGAGTTCGTGCTCCGGACGTTGGAGGAGCGCGACATCCGGTTCGTACGCCTGTGGTTCACGGACGTGCTGGGCTTCCTCAAGTCCGTCGCCGTGGCCCCGGCCGAGCTGGAACAGGCCTTCGACGAGGGCATCGGCTTCGACGGCTCCGCCATCGAGGGCTTCGCCCGGGTCTACGAGTCCGACATGATCGCCAAGCCGGACCCGTCGACCTTCCAGATCCTGCCCTGGCGCGCGGAGGCCCCGGGCACGGCCCGGATGTTCTGCGACATCCTCATGCCGGACGGCTCCCCGTCCTTCGCGGACCCGCGCTACGTGCTCAAGCGCGCCCTGGCCCGCGCCTCCGACCTGGGCTTCACGTTCTACACGCACCCGGAGATCGAGTTCTTCCTCCTGAAGGACCGCCCGCTGGACGGCAGCCGCCCCACCCCGGCCGACAACTCCGGCTACTTCGACCACACCCCGACCAACGTCGGCATGGACTTCCGCCGCCAGGCGATCACCATGCTGGAGTCGATGGGCATCTCCGTCGAGTTCTCCCACCACGAGGGCGCACCGGGCCAGCAGGAGATCGACCTGCGCTACGCCGACGCGCTCTCCACGGCCGACAACGTCATGACGTTCCGCCTGGTCATGAAGCAGGTGGCGCTGGAGCAGGGCGTCCAGGCGACCTTCATGCCGAAGCCGTTCTCCGAGCACCCGGGCAGCGGCATGCACACGCACCTCTCCCTCTTCGAGGGCGACCGCAATGCCTTCTACGAGTCGGGCTCGGAGTACCAGCTCTCGAAGGTGGGCCGCTCCTTCATCGCCGGCCTGCTGCGGCACGCGGCGGAGATCTCCGCGGTCACGAACCAGTGGGTCAACTCCTACAAGCGCATCTGGGGCGGCGCGGAGCGCACGGCCGGCGCGGGCGGCGAGGCCCCGTCGTACATCTGCTGGGGCCACAACAACCGCTCGGCGCTCGTCCGCGTCCCGATGTACAAGCCCGGCAAGACGGGCTCGGCCCGCGTCGAGGTCCGCTCCCTGGACTCCGGCGCGAACCCGTACCTGTCCTACGCCGTCCTCCTCGCCGCCGGCCTGAAGGGCATCGAGGAGGGCTACGAGCTCCCGCCGGGCGCCGAGGACGACGTCTGGGCCCTCTCCGACGCGGAACGCCGCGCGATGGGCATCGAGCCGCTCCCGCAGAACCTCGGCGAGGCCCTGACCCTGATGGAACGCAGCGACCTGGTCGCCGAGACCCTCGGCGAGCACGTCTTCGACTTCTTCCTGCGCAACAAGCGGCAGGAGTGGGAGGAGTACCGCAGCGAGGTCACGGCGTTCGAGCTGCGGAAGAACCTTCCGGCGCTGTAGGGGCGGTCAGGGAGCGGGTTTTCCGCTGATGCGGCGGATGGGGCCGACGGTCGTGAACCGTCGGCCCCGTGTCGTCTCACTGTGGCGGCGCCCGCAATGGCGCACCGGAAGCGCAAGGAACAAGATGGAATTGACAACCGGAGGGCAGATCCGCGCACCGCATCGGCGGAACCGGTGTGCAGCACAGGCGGCATCTGGTGTCTCAGTTGGTTGCTGGTCTCTGCTCTCGTGACATCCGCACGGGGGAGAGGAGCCAGGGGATGGATCCGACATCGGCGGCCTTGCCGGCGGCGCTGGCCGGGGCGTCGTTCACCACTCATACTCAGCCCTCGCCGCAGGAGCGGGCGGCCGTGCGGAGCGCGATCGACCTGTCCTACGAGCGCCTCGATCCCCCGCACGCGCGATTGTTCCGGCTGTTGTCGCTCAATGCAGGCCCTGACATATCCACCAGCGCCGCGACCCACCTGGCCGGCATCGACCGGGACGAGGCCGAGAAACTGCTGCAGGATCTGGCCCGTGCCCATCTCATCGAGCCCGGGGATACCCGGGGCCGCTGGCGTCTGCACGATCTGGTGCGCCTGTATGCCGATGAGACCGGAAAGATCCACGCCGACACCGACGACCGCGAGACGGCCCGCAGACGCCTCTACGCCCACTACATTGCCATGGCGTCGGCAGCCAGTTATGCCTCGCTGCCCTTGGTGATCTTCCAGGAACCCTTCCGCCCGCCCAAGGTTGGCGACGTCAGGTTCAGCAGCCGGGGGCAGGCTGCAGCATGGCTCGATGGCGAACATTCGAATCTGGTGGCCGCGGTCACCGCTCCACAGGCGGATGGCCGTCCCGGCCTGAGGGTGGCGCTCGCCTGGATCATTGGCCCGTACCTCGGCGCCAGGTGGCACTACGACGACTTGGTCACCGTTACCGAAACCGTGCTGGCCATATCGCACGACCCGAACCGGTCGACAGTCCCAGTTGCAAGGGTTCTGGGGTACCTCGGCCGTGAGCTTGAGCACTACGAACATGAAAAGCACGGTCTATTGGCTTGTGCTTTCAAGGCCCAGGCCAGGGCCTTGGCCATCTTCCGCGAGCACCACGACCGCACACGCGAAGCCTGGGCGCTGTTCAACCTCAGCCGCACACACCATGCAGACCGTCAGCTCCACAGGGCGAGTGAGGCACTGGCTCAAGCCGCAGCGATCTTCCGCGAGGTGGGCGATCAAGACGGCGTGGACGCGGCGTGCTCAAGAAGGCGCCGCCTGTATCTCAGTGACCAGGTCTGACCCGACGCCTGGAAGGACCTGTCTCCCGGACGGCATGGGGAGGGGGCCGGCGGGCGATGATCGCCGGCCCCCTCGTCCGTTTCTACGGCTTCGCGGCCTCCCTGAGCAGCCGCCGCAACTCCGCCACCTCCGGCTCCAGACGCTCCACGCACGAGTCCAGGTACGCGTTGCCCGCAGCCGTGCCCCGAACGGACACCGACAGCTGGTGATGGGTGTCGATCTCGTGGAACAGCCTGCCGATGGCGAAGGGCATCTCGATCATGCTGATCCGGCCGCGCTCGCTCGCCACCGAGGTGCGGCCGCCGAACAGCAGGTCCCCGTTGTCCCGGATCACCTCGAGCACCGTCCGCAGCGACGTGTCGACGATGTCCCAGCGCGTCGGCCCGTCGGCTCCGGGTGCGGGCGCGGCGGGGAGCAACGGCAGCAGGCGGGCGGCCAGGGCTCGTTCCCCGTCGCTCACCGGCCATTCGCCCTCCAGGCCGATCTCGGGCAAGTTGACGTAGACCATGGCGGCGAGCGTAGGGGTGTCCGGCCGGGACCCTTCCCAGGCCAGCGGGACCCCGGCCCGGTCAGCCCTCCTGCCGCTTCAGGTCCGCCAGCAACTGGTGCAGCGGCTCCGTCGCCCGGCGGCGGTACTCCTGGATCGCCCACCCATTGCCGTCCGGGTCCTGGAAGTGCATGAACGTGGCGCCGTCGTCGGGGGCGTACTGGACCGGCTCCGAGACGTCGAGGCCGCGTTCCACGAGCTCCGCGTGGGCCGCCTTGATGTCGGCGACGCACAGTTGCAGGCCCTGGTAGGAGCCGGGGGCCGGGGTGGGGCCCGGGGTCATCTCCCAGATCGAGTCGCCGAGGGCGATCGAACAGCCGGAGCCGGGAGGCGTCAGCTGGACGATGCGCATCCCGGGCATGACCTCCTGGTCGATGTCCACGTGGAAGCCGACCTTGTCCCGGTAGAAGTCCCGGGCACGGTCGATGTCGGTCACGGGCAGCGGGATGACTTCGAGCGTGAAGTCCATGGCGTGACTCCTTCGTCAGGCATCAGGCGAACCGCCACCTCGTCTGGCTGAACGGCTCCCCCTTACCGAAGCCGAAAACCGTGCGCGGCGCCACCGCGTAGACGGCCGCGTGTCCCGCGCCGTGGCGGAAATACCCCTCCCGTACCTCGAAGTGCCAGAAACTGCCGTACTTCGCCTCCCACGCGGCGGCCAGTTCGCGTAGCCGCCCGTCGTCGGTCACGCGCGTCGCCTCGCCCTCGACCACCAGGTCGAAGCCCTTGTTCCAGGTATTCGTGCCGGTGGTCAGCACGACGTGCGGGTTCTCCGCGAGATTCCTCGCCTTGCGTTCCTCCGGGCCCGTGCAGAAGTGCAGGGCGCCGTCCGACCAGACCGCCGGCAGCGGCGTGACGTGCGGGCGGCCGTCGGGGCGCACCGTCGTGATCCAGAACAGTTCGGCGGCCGTGAGCCGCGCCTCGGCCTCCTGCCAGTCGGTCGCGGTGGCCGTCTCGTCGCTGTAGCGGCGGTCCAGACGGGTCTCCGGGCGCATGGTGGTCATGAGCGTCCTCCCGGGCTGTGATGTCAGTCCTTGCGGCCTGTTCCTCACAGGTGCAGACCCCGTCCGCCCACCGAACTCATCGGAGCTTCCCCCGGCCTCTGCGGTTAGGCTCAAGCCGTAGACCTTGATCCGATGCAGGTCCGAGGAAGAGTGCGAGGGAGGCCCGGATGACGGCGGCGCCGGGGCGCAGGAGCAGTACCTTCACGCGGCTGCTGCGGCACGGCTTCACCGACGCCTCCGCCGCCGAGCGGCTCCTGGACAGCGCCGAGCTCGCGCCCCTGCGCGACGACCCGGTGCTGCTGGACGCGCTGGGCGCGACCGCCGACCCCGATCTCGCGCTGCTCGGACTGGTCCGGCTGCTGGAGGCCCAGTCCGGGCCCGGCGCCCGCCGGGAGCTGCTCGACACGCTGATCTCGTCCAAGCCCCTGCGCGACCGGCTGCTCGGTGTGCTCGGCGCCTCCACCGCCCTCGCCGACCACCTGGTCCGGCACCCGGACGACTGGCAGGCTCTCGTCATGTACGAGGCGCACGACCTGCACCCCGGGGTGGAGGAGTTCGAGGCCGGACTCGCGGAGGCCACCGACCCCGTCTCCCTGCGCGTCGCCTACCGGCGCTGCCTGCTGTCGATCGCCGCCCGGGACGTGTGCGGCACCACCGGTGTCGCCGAGTCCGCCGCGGAGCTCGCCGACCTGGCCACCGCCACCCTGCGTGCCGCCCTCGGTCTCGCCGGGGCGGCCGCGCCCGAGGACGCCGCCCTGTGCCGGCTCGCGGTCGTCGCGATGGGCAAGTGCGGCGGCCACGAGCTGAACTACGTCTCCGACGTGGACGTCATCTTCGTGGGGGAGGCCGTCGAGGGCGCCGACGAGACCAAGGCCCTCCGGGCCGCGACCCGGCTCGCCTCGCACATGATGCGGATCTGCTCGGAGACGACGGTCGAGGGGTCCATCTGGCCCGTGGACGCCAACCTCCGGCCCGAGGGCAGGAACGGTCCGCTCGTGCGGACCCTCTCCAGCCACCTCGCCTACTACCAGCGCTGGGCCAAGACGTGGGAGTTCCAGGCCCTGCTCAAGGCCCGGCCGGTGGCCGGTGACCTCGACCTCGGCGCGGAGTACGTCGCCGCCGTCCAGCCACTGGTGTGGAAGGCCGCCGAGCGCGAGAACTTCGTCCCCGACGTGCAGAAGATGCGCCGCCGGGTCGTGGAGAACATCCCCGTCGCCGAGGTCGACCGCCAGCTGAAGCTGGGCCCCGGCGGTCTCAGGGACGTCGAGTTCGCCGTGCAGCTCCTCCAGTTGGTGCACGGCCGGACCGACACCTCGCTGCGCAGCGGCACCACCCTCGACGCGCTGAAGGCCCTCGCCACCGGCGGGTATGTCGGCCGGGCCGACGCCGCCCAGCTCGACGAGGCCTACCGCTTCCTGCGTTCCATGGAGCACCGGATCCAGCTGTTCCGGCTGCGGCGCACCCACCTCGTGCCCGAGGACGAGGCCGAGCTGCGGCGCATCGGCCGCTCCCTCGGACTGCGCACCGACCCGGTCGCCGAGCTGCTGCGCGAGTGGAAGCGGCACGCCACCGTCGTACGCCGTCTGCACGAGAAGCTGTTCTACCGGCCGCTGCTCGACGCGGTCGCCCAACTCGCCACCGGTGAGGCCCGGTTGAGCGCCGAGGCGGCCCGGGAGCGCATGGTCGCCCTCGGCTACGCCGACCCGGCGTCCGCCCTGCGCCACCTGGAGGCACTGGCCTCCGGCGTCACCCGCAAGGCCGCCATCCAGCGCACCCTGCTGCCCGTGCTGCTGGGCTGGTTCGCCGACTCGGCCGACCCGGACGCGGGTCTGCTCAACTTCCGCAAGGTGTCGGACGCGCTCGGCAAGACGCCCTGGTACCTGCGGCTGCTGCGGGACGAGGGCGCCGCCGCGCAGAACCTCGCCCGCGTGCTGTCGGCCGGCCGGCTCGCGCCCGATCTGCTGATGCGGGCCCCCGAGGCGGTGGCGCTGCTCGGCGACGGGGACGGCGGCGGCCTCGAGCCGCGCTCCCGCACCCATCTGGAGCAGGAGATACTCGCCGCGGTGAACCGGGCCGACGGCGCCACCCAGGCGGTCACGGCCGCCCGCGGTGTGCGCCGCCGCGAGCTGTTCCGTACGGCCGCCGCGGACATCGTCGGCTCCTACGGCACCGAGGAGCAGGCCGCCGAGGCCGACCAGGGCGCCTTGGTGGACCGGGTCGGCGGCGCGGTGTCGGACCTGACGGCCGCGACCCTGGCCGGCACGCTCCGCGCGGTCGTGCGCGACGGATGGGGCGACAGCCTCCCCACCCGGTTCGCGATCATAGGCATGGGACGCTTCGGCGGGCACGAACTGGGCTACGGCTCCGACGCGGACGTGCTGTTCGTGCACGAGCCGCGCGACGGCGTCGACGAGCGGGAGGCCTCGCAGGCCGCCAACAAGGTCGTCTCGGAGATGCGCCGGCTGCTCCAGATCCCCAGCGCCGACCCGCCCCTCCTCATCGACGCCGACCTGCGCCCGGAGGGCAAGTCCGGCCCGCTCGTGCGGACCCTCACCTCGTACGCGGCCTACTACCGCCGGTGGGCCCTGACCTGGGAGTCGCACGCGCTGCTGCGGGCCGAGCCGGTGGCCGGGGACGAGGGTCTGGGCCGCCGGTTCATGGAGTTGGTCGACCCGCTGCGCTACCCGGCGGACGGGCTCGCCGACGAGGCCGTGCGCGAGATCCGGCGGCTGAAGGCCCGTATGGAGTCCGAGCGGCTGCCGCGCGGCGCCGATCCCAAGCTGCACGCCAAGCTCGGGCCGGGCGGTCTGTCCGACGTGGAGTGGACGGTGCAGCTGCTGCAACTGCGGCACGGCGCGGCCGAGCCGGGTCTGCGCACGACCCGGACGCGCCAGGCGCTGGCCGCCGCCCGTACGGCCGGTCTCATCGGGGAGGAGGACGCGGCGATCCTGGACGAGGCCTGGGTGCTCGCGACCCGCGTCCGCAACGCGGTCATGCTGGTACGCGGCCGGGCCGGTGACACCTTCCCCACGGAGCCCCGTGAACTCGCCGCCGTCGGCCGCTATCTGGGCTACGGACCCGGCCACGCCGGCGACATGCTCGACGCGTACCGGCGGACGGCCCGCCGGGCCCGGAGCGTGGTGGACGAGCTGTTCTACGGGGCGACCGAGCGTTAGGGACTCCGCCGACCGTCCCTAGGGGGTGTCGGTACCGGCCCGCACTTCCCTGGCGTGGTTCATGAACCCCGTCAGCCCCACCTCGAACGCCCGGTCCGCCCGGCCCTCGCTCGCCGCCGACAGCGCCTCGGCCAGCCGTGGGGTCGGTGACGAGGCGGTCAGTTCCCACATCGCCTCGGGGGCCGCGAGGTCGAGGGCCGAGCCGAGGACCAGGTTCTCCAGGGCGGTGAGCAGGGGCATCACATCGGCCGGGGCGAAGCCCGCGTCGAGCAGCAGCGTCACCGCCCGCTCGTACTGGTCCAGCACGCGCGGTGCCCGCACGGGGGACGTCATCAGCAGCGGGATCGCCCTGGGGTGCGCGGCGAATGCGGCGCGGTAGGAGCGGGCCCAGGCCTCCACGGCCGTGTCCCAGGGGCGCAGATCCAGGGTCCCCGGGTCGATCGCCGCCGCCACCCGCTCGCGCAGCAGCTCCACGATGCCGTCCCGGCCTTCCACGTGGTGGTACACCGAGCCGGTCTGCGCGCCGAGCCGCTTGGCCACCTGCGGCACGCTGAAGTCACCGCGCTCGTCGACGATTTCGAGCGCCGTCGTCGCGATGCGTTCGCGGTCGAGGAGCGGTGTGCGCGGCCGTCCCATGGTCGGTGGTCCCCCTGAGGTCTTCCCGGATGCCGGGCAAGAGGCTACATTGCCGAAACCGAAAGCCTTTAGATTAACCCGCGGCGATCCCGCATGCCCGGATTCCCTCCACGCCCGGATTCCCTCCCCGTCCGCCGCTCGAAGGGCTTGCCCATGTCCGTCACCACCTCAGGGGAGCGCACCCCGCCCGCCACGGCGACCCTGCGCTCCGGCTCCCTCGGCACCGCCGACATCGCCTTCTTCGTCGTCTCCGCCGCCGCCCCGCTCACCGTCATGGCCGGCGTCGCCCCCCTCGCCATCCTCCTGGGCGGCGTCGGTGCCCCCGTCGGCTACCTCCTGGCCGGTCTGACGCTCACCGTCTTCGCCGTCGGCTTCACCACCATGAGCCGCCACGTCCGCAGCGGCGGCGCCTTCTACGCGTTCATCACCCGCGGACTCGGCCGCTCCGTCGGTATCGGCGCCGCCCTGCTCGCCCTGGTCGGCTACAACGGCATGGAGATCGGCGTCTACGGCCTCCTCGGCTCCGCCGGCCAGGACACCGCACACGCCCTGTTCGGCACCGACGTCCCCTGGCTGCCGATCTCCCTGGCCGGTCTGCTGCTCATCGGCTACGGCGGCTACCGCTCCATCGACTTCGGCGCCAAGGTGCTCGGCGTCCTGCTCGTCGCCGAGACCGGCATCCTCGTGCTCCTCGCGGGCGGGGTCCTGATCAGGGGCGGCGCCCACGGGCTGTCCCTCGCCTCCTTCGAGCCCGGCAACGTCCTCGTCCCGGGCACGGCGGCCGTGCTCGCCTTCGCCTTCGCCGCGTTCACCGGCTTCGAGTCGACCGTCATCTACCGGCGCGAGGCCCGCGACCCGCAGCGCACGGTGCCACGCGCGACCTACGTGGCCGTCGGATTCCTCGGCCTGTTCTACGCCTTCATCGTCTGGACCGTCATCCAGGCCTTCGGCGACGCCGAGATCGCCGGAGCCGCCGGCAAGAACCCCGGCGAGCTGTTCTTCACCGCCATCACCACCTACGTGGGCGGCTGGGCGGCCGACCTGATGCACGTCTTCATCGTCACCAGCGTCCTCGCCTCGCTGCTCGCCTTCCACAACGCCATCAACCGGTACGCCCTCGCCCTCGCCGAGGAGGGCGTACTGCCCAAGGCGCTGGGCCGCATCCACCCGCGGCACGGCTCCCCGTACGTGGCCGGCCTCGCCCAGACGGTCCTCGGCGCGGTCGTCGTCCTGGCCTTCGCGGCAGCGGGCGCCGATCCGTACGGGCAGCTGCTGCTGTGGGTCAACACCCCCGGGATGATGGGCCTGTTCCTGCTCCAGCTGCTCGCCGCGATCGCCGTGCCCTGCTACTTCCGCCGGGTGCGCCACCAGGAGGGCGCGCTGCGGACGGTCGTGGCGCCCGTCGCCGCCGCCGTGCTGCTCGCCACGGCCATCGTGCTGGTGGTGAACCACATCGACCTGTTCACCGGGGCGTCCCCGACCGTGAACACCGTCCTGATCGTCACGGCACCCACCGTCTTCGCAGCGGGCCTCGCACTCGCCTGGTGGCTGCGTCGGCAACGCCCGGACGTGTACGCCGACTTCGCCGCCGAACCGACCGAATAGCAAAGCCCCACAAGGGAGTTCCTCACATGCCCACCGCCCATCTGGTCCTCTCCGGCGCCAAAGTCCGCACCCTCGACCCGGACCGCCCGTACGCCACGTCCGTCGCCGTACGCGACGGGCTGATCGCGGCGGTCGGCGACGAGACGGACGTACGCGACTGGTGCGGCCCGGGCACCGAGGTCGTCCACCTGGACGGCGCGCACCTGGTGCCCGGCCTCGTCGACGCGCACAGCCATCCCGTGTGGGGGCTGGACATGGCGACCGGGACGGACCTGTCGGGCGTGACGGACCTGGCGGGGCTGCGGGCCGCCCTCGCGGACGCGGAGCGCACGGACGGGTGGGTGACCGGCTTCGGCCTGGACCACAACGCCTTCGAGGGCCGCACCGTCGACCGGGACCTGATCGAGGACGTCCTGGACGGCACCCCCGCCTTCCTGCGCCTCTACGACGGCCACTCCGCCCTCGTGACCGGCCCGGCCCTCACCGCGGCCGGCGTGCACGGCCCCCGGGACTTCGCCCAGCGCTCGGAGGTCGTCTGCGACGCCTCGGGCCGGCCCACCGGGCACCTCGTCGAACACGCGGCGATGGACCTGGTGGCCGCGATCGCACCGCGCCCGTCCTGCGCCGCACGCCGGGCACGCCTGGTGGAGCTGCTGTCCGCCATGGCCGCGACCGGGCTGACCGGGGCGCACGTCATGGACGCCGGCGACCCGGAGCTGGTCGACTCCGTGGCCCGGGAGACGGTGCTGCCGGTGCGGCTGCGGTTCGCGCCCTGGTGCATGCCGGGCGCGGACCGGACCGCCCTGGACGAGCTGGTCGCCGTACAGGGCCGGGGCGGCCGGCACTGGCGGACCGGCGGGGTCAAGTTCTTCATGGACGGCACCGTCGAGGGCGGCACGGCCTGGCTGGAGCACGCGGACTGCCACGGCCAGGGCACGGACGCGTTCTGGCCCGACCCGGAGGCGTACGCCGCCGCCGTACGGCACCTGCACGCGGCCGGCGTGCGCACGGCCACGCACGCCATCGGGGACGCGGCGGTACGGCACGTCCTGGACGTGGTCGAAGGGCTGGGGCCGGGCGGGCGCGGGGCGCACCGCATCGAGCACATCGAGACCGTGCCGGACGAGCTGCTGCCGCGGTTCGCGCGGCTGGGAGTGGCGGCGTCCATGCAGCCGCCGCACACCGCGTACACCCGGGCCGACGGCACCGACGAGTGGTCCCGGCGGCTGGGCACCGGACGGGCCGGCCGCGCCTGGCGGCTGCGGGACCTGCGGGACGCGGGCGCGGTCGTGGCCCTCGGCTCGGACTGGCCGATCGCGCACTACGACGCCCGCGCCGTCCTCGCCACGGCCCGCACCCCCAGGGGCGCGGCCTCGACACGAGCCGGTCTCACCGGCCTCGAGGCCCTGGAGGGCTGCACCACCCACGCGGCGCTGGCAGCGGGCGAGTCCGCCACGACCGGCCGCATCACTCCCGGCCTCCGGGCCGACCTGACGGCCCTGGGCCTGGACCCGGTAACCGCTCCGGCGGACGAGGTGACCCAGGCGCCGGTACGACTGACGGTGACCGGGGGGCACGTGGTGTATCGAGGGACGTGAGGCCAGGACGTCTCGGCGGCCCCGGCCGGGTGTGCCGGCGGTGTGGGCGGTGGAGCTGTCGGGTCGGGCGACTTAGTGGTGGCCGGGGCGGTCGGGCACTGCTGTGGGCGGTGGATGTCAGGCAGTGTCGGGTAGCTGCTCCGCCGGAGCAGCCCGGCCGGGCTGCCTGTCGCCGATGTTGGTCGGGCTGCCGGTGTGCCGGGTCGGGCGCGTTAGTGCTGATCGTGCTGGTTGGGCACTGCTATGGCCGGTGGGGGGGCAGGCCGGCACGGGCGGTTCCGCCGGGAGCAGCGCGGTCGGTCGCCAGCCGCCGTGTCCGGGGAAGGTCAGACCGGATCGCGTGGCTCCGCCCGAGTGGCGCGGCTGGGCCGCCCGTCGGCGGTGGCGGTTCGTCGCGCGCAGGCTGCGGTCCGCGGCCAGGTGTGGCGCCGGTGCCGGGCAGGGGGACGGTGGCCCACCCGGGTCGGGCGCGTCCGGTGATGGCCGGGCGGGTCGGGCGCCTGCCGTGGCCGGGGGAGGCCAGGTCGGATCGGGTGGCTCCGCCCGAGTGGCGCGGCCGGGCCGCCCCGCGGTGGTGGCGGTCCCGTCGCCGTGCGGGCCGGTGCGGCCCGGCGTGCCGGCCGGGCGCCACCCGCCCGCCCGGCGTGTCGGCCGGGCGGACGGTGGCGCGCTCGGGTCGGGCACTCCGCGGTGGCAGTGGCACCGCCGTGGTGGGAGGGGGTCAGGTCCTGGTGGAGGCCACCGGTTCGCGTGGCCTCCGCGGTGTGCCGGTGTCTCGCCTCGGCGTGTCCCTCGGCAGTGCGTATGGATGCCGTCCGTACCAGACCCCCGCTACCGCGAACCCGAAGGCCAGGCAGAGCATGCCACCGACCGCATCCAGCCAGAAGTGGTTCGCCGTGGCGACGATGACGACCAGTGTCAGCGCCGGGTACAGCAGCCCCAGCACCCGCACCCAGGGGACCGTCGCCAGGGCGAAGATCGTCAGGCCGCACCACACCGACCAGCCGATGTGCATCGACGGCATCGCGGCGTACTGGTTGGACATGTGTTTAAGGTCGCCGGACGCCATCGACCCCCAGGTCTGGTGAACCATGACGGTGTCGATGAAATCGCCGCCGTTCATCAGCCGTGGCGGCGCCAGCGGATACAGGTAGTAACCGACCAGGGCGACGGCGGTCGTCGCGAACAGCACCAGGCGGGTCGCCGCGTACCGGCCGGGATGGCGACGGTACAGCCACACGAGCACACCCAGCGTCACCACGAAGTGCAGCGTCGCGTAGTAGTAGTTCATGCCGATGATCAGCCAAGTCACCGAGTTGGCGGCGTGGTTGACCGACTCCTCGACGGCGATGCCCAGAGCGTGCTCGGCCCGCCAGATCCAGTCGGCGTTGTGCAGCGCCTCGGCCTTCTGCTCGGGCACGGCGTTGCGGATGAGCGAGTACGTCCAGTAACTCACCGCGATCAGCAGGAACTCGAACCAGAACCGGGGCCGGCGGGGGGCGCGCAGCCGGGGGAGGAGGCCCCGTCCCGGATCGGCCGCGACCGGGTCCGGAACGGCCGCTTTCCGGCCGTCCAGCGTCGTCACGGTCGTGTCACCCATAGGCACAGAGTCTGCCAGAAAAGCCCTGTCTCCCCGATCATCCCCCGCGCTGGTGAGACCCGCATGTTCTACGGCGAAATCCAGCCAAGAACCTCAGGGGCGAGCACGGTCCCCGGGCGCCGAAGCGGTCGAGCCGCGCACCACCAGCTCCGGCATGAACACGAACTCGCTGTGGGGAGCGGGCGTCCCGCCGATCTCCTCCAGCAGCGTGCGGACCGCCGCCTGGCCCATCGCCGGGACCGGCTTGCGGATCGTGGTCAGCGGCGGGTCGGTGAAGGCGATCAGCGGAGAGTCGTCGAAGCCGACCACGGAGACGTCCTTCGGAACGTCCAGGCCACGCTGCCGCGCCGCCCTGATCGCGCCCAGCGCCATCATGTCGCTGGCGCACACCACGGCCGTGCAGTTCCGCTCGATCAGCGCCGTGGCCGCGGCCTGACCGCCCTCCAGGGTGTAGAGGGAGTGCTGGACCAGCTCCCTCTCGACGGTCTCGGCGCCCAGGCCCAACTGCTCCTGCACGGTGCGCACGAACCCCTCGATCTTGCGCTGCACGGGCACGAACCGCTTGGGCCCCAGGGCCAGACCGATCCGCGTGTGCCCCAGGGACACCAGGTGCGTCACCGCGAGGTTCATCGCCGCGCGGTCGTCGGGGGAGATGAACGGCGCCTGCACCTTGGGCGAGAAGCCGTCGACCAGCACGTAGGGCACGCCCTGCGCGCGCAGCCGGTCGTAGCGCTGCATGTCGGCGGTGGTGTCCGCGTGCAGCCCGGAGACGTAGATGATGCCGGCGACCCCGCGGTCCACGAGCATCTCCGTGAGCTCGTCCTCGGTGGAGCCGCCCGGCGTCTGGGTGGCCAGCACCGGCGTGTAGCCCTGCCGTGTCAGCGCCTGGCCGATGACCTGGGCCAGGGCCGGGAAGATCGGGTTCTCCAGCTCCGGGGTGATCAGGCCCACCAGGCCCTCGCTGCGCTGCCGCAGCCGCACGGGGCGTTCGTAGCCCAGCACGTCGAGGGCGGCCAGCACGGACTGGCGGGTGGTGGCGGCGACGCCCGGCTTCCCGTTGAGGACGCGGCTGACGGTCGCTTCGCTCACCCCCGCCTGAGCAGCGATGTCGGCAAGCCGTGTGGTCACAGGAGTGGACTGTAGCGGCCGGGGTTCCGCTTGCACACCGACGGGACGCCTGGCGCGGGCCGGCGCACGGCCCGCTGGGGGTTGCTTGGTCATCGCGGTCCCTCGAAGTCGTGGTCGGCGTCCGCTCCGCAAGGGATGATTCCCTCCGGCGGCAACGGATGGCAAGTGCTTGCAGAGTCTTGCACAACTGCCCCACTCCCCGCCGATCAGCCGGAAATCCCCGCTCCACAACGGTCAGGAGTAGGCCCGGAAGAGGTCACGGGGGGATAACCATCCGCACCCCTTGCAACTTTTTGCTGCAAGGTCTTTCGCAACTCCTTCCAGCGCGGCTAATCTCACCGACGCCCGGCGGCCAACGGCGCAGTCGGCAGCACGAAACGGGCATCACCCTCAAGGAGAACTCATGCGGCGTGGCATAGCGGCCACCGCGCTGGTGGCGTCCCTCGCCCTGGCGGCGACGGCGTGCGGCGGAAGCGACAGCGGCGACGAGGCCGACGGCCCGGTCACCATCACCTGGTGGGACACCTCCAACGCGACCAACGAGGCGCCGACGTACCAGGCCCTGGTCAAGGAGTTCGAGGCCGCCAACAAGGACATCAAGGTCAACTACGTCAACGTCCCCTTCGACCAGGCGCAGAACAAGTTCGACACCGCCGCCGGATCCAAGGGCGCCCCCGACGTGCTGCGCTCCGAGGTCGGCTGGACCCCGGCCTTCGCCAAGAAGGGCTTCTTCGCGCCGCTGGACGGCACCGAGGCCCTCGCCGAGCAGGACAAGTTCCAGCCCAGCCTGATCGAGCAGGCCAAGTACGACGGCAAGACCTACGGCGTCCCCTTCATCACGGACACCCTCGCTCTCGTCTACAACAAGGAACTGTTCGAGAAGGCCGGCGTCGAGGCCCCCAAGACCTGGGACGACCTGAAGAAGGCCGCCGCCACCATCAAGGACAAGACCGGCGTCGACGGCTACTGGGGCTCCACCCAGGCCTACTACGCCCAGTCCTTCCTCTACGGCGAGGGCACCGACACCGTCGACGTCGACGCCAAGAAGATCACCGTCACCTCGCCCGAGGCGAAGAAGGCCTACGGCACCTGGCAGGGCCTGTTCAAGGGCAAGGGTCTGCACAAGGCCGACACCACGGCCGACGCCTACGCCCACATCCAGGAGGCGTTCGTCAGCGGCAAGGTCGCCTCGATCGTCCAGGGCCCGTGGGAGATCACGAACTTCTACAAGGGCTCGGCCTTCAAGGACAAGAACAACCTCGGCATCGCCACCGTCCCGGCCGGCTCCACCGGCAAGGCGGGCGCCCCGACCGGCGGCCACAACCTCTCGGTGTACGCGGGCTCGGACAAGGCCCACCAGGAGGCCTCGCTGAAGTTCGTGAAGTTCATGACCTCGGCGAAGGCCCAGGAGACCATCGCGCTGAAGAACTCCACGCTGCCCACGCGCGAGGACGCCTACACCGCGAAGGTCAAGGCCGACCCGGGCATCGCCGGCTACCAGAGCGTGCTCTCCGCCGCGCAGCCGCGCCCGGCGCTGCCCGAGTACAGCTCCCTGTGGACCCCGCTCGACGACGAGCTGCTCAAGATCGCGAGCGGCAAGGTGTCCCTGGACAAGGGCCTCGGCAGCGCCGAGACCGCCATCGCCAAGCTGGTGCCGGACTACAGCAAGTGACCGCCGTGTGGCCGCCGGATCCCCCGGTCATGGGGGAGGGGGTCCGGCGGCCACCGGCCGCGCCCGCGTCCGGGCAGCTCCCCTCCGAACTCCTTGAACCTCCAGAAGGTGCCCAACCATGACAGTCGTCATCGACCGAGCGACCGGCAAGCGGCGCGGTGAGCGGGAACCGCGGCCCGGGCCGGGCAGCCGGCTGAAGAACGGCTTCCACAAGCACTGGTACGCCTACGCGATGATCGCGCCGGTGGCGGTCGTCCTCGGCGTCCTCGTGCTGTACCCGCTGGCGTACGGCCTGTACCTCACCCTCACCGACGCCACCAGCCTGAACACCGCCCGCACGATCGGCGTCAACGAGATCGACGCCACCTACAAGTTCATCGGCCTGGACAACTACGCCGACATCCTGTGGGGCCCGACGGCGTACGACCGCTTCTGGTCGCACGTCCTGTGGACGGTCTTCTGGACGGCGGCCTGTGTCGCCCTGCACTACGGCATCGGTCTCGGCCTCGCCCTGCTGCTCAACCAGAAACTGCGCGGCCGCACCTTCTACCGGATGATCCTCGTCCTGCCCTGGGCCGTGCCGACCTTCGTCACCGTGTTCGGCTGGCGGTTCATGCTCGCCGACGGCGGGATCATCAACTCCGGCCTTGACTTCCTGCACCTGCCGACGCCGCTGTGGCTGGAGGACACCACCTGGCAGCGGTTCGCCGCGATCATGGTCAACACCTGGTGCGGCGTGCCGTTCATGATGGTCTCGCTGCTCGGCGGACTCCAGTCGATCGACGCGAGCCTGTACGAGGCGTCCGAGATGGACGGCGCGAACGCCTGGCAGCGGTTCCGGTACGTCACGCTGCCCGGCCTGAGGTCCGTCAGCACCACGGTCGTGCTCCTCGGCGTGATCTGGACCTTCAACCAGTTCACCATCATCTTCCTGCTGTTCGGCAACACCGCCCCGGACGCCCAGATCCTCGTGACCTGGGCCTACCAGCTGGGCTTCGGACAGCAGCCGCGCGACTACGCCCAGTCCGCCGCCTACGGAATCCTGCTCCTGTCCATCCTGATCGTCTTCACCTCCTTCTACCGCCGCTGGCTGAACCGCAACGAGCAGCAGCTCGCGATCTGAGGCAGGAGTCCGACATGAGTACGACCACCCGCCGCCGCGGTGAGCACAGCCGCACGGCCTCCCTCGTCTCGCACAGCATCCTGATCGGTGCGAGCCTGACCGCGCTCTTCCCGATCGCCTGGCTGGTCTTCCTGTCCCTCGGCCCGGACAAGGACGACTACCTCCACCCCGGACGCATCTGGGGCAAGATGGCGCTCGACAACTACACGTTCGTCCTGCAGGACACCAATTTCTTCCACTGGCTGAAGAGCACGCTGATCGTGGGGCTGGGCACGACGCTCATCGGCGTCGTCGTCGCCGCGTCCACCGGCTACGCGGTCTCCCGCATGCGGTTCCCCGGCTACCGGAAGCTGATGTGGGTGCTGCTCGTCACCCAGATGTTCCCCATCGCGGTACTGATCGTGCCGATGTACCAGATCCTCTCGGATCTGCAGCTCATCGACAGCTACCTTGGTCTCATCCTTGTCAACTGCACCACGATCGTTCCGTACTGCGCCTGGCTGATGAAGGGCTATTTCGACACCATCCCGTTCGAGATCGACGAGGCCGGGCGGGTCGACGGGCTGACCCCCTTCGGCACGTTCGCGCGGCTGATCCTGCCGCTGGCCAAGCCGGGCCTCGCGGTCGCGGCGTTCTACAGCTTCCTCACGGCCTTCGGTGAGGTCGCCTTCGCCTCGACGTTCATGCTGAGCGACGACAACTACACGTTCGCCGTCGGTCTGCAGACATTCGTCAGCGAGCACGACGCGCAGCGGAACCTGATGGCCGCGACGGCCGTGCTGATCGCGATACCGGCCGCCATCTTCTTCTACCTCGTGCAGAAGAACCTGGTGACCGGGCTCACCGCCGGTGGCACGAAGGGGTGACCCGGTGCCCTCCGGGGCGCTGTTCGAACGGCACGTCACAAACCCGAGGCGGCCGCGGTGCCCATCCGACCCCGCTGTGCCGCGGCCGCCTCGTCACCACCCCACGTCTCACATGACCACACCCCAGTTACGCATCAAGGACGACATGAGCCAGCACTCAGCTGCACCTGCCCCCACCTCCACGTCCGCCGTGGCCGTCGCCAAGCGTCGCGACTGGTGGCGGGACGCGGTGATCTACCAGGTGTACCCGCGCAGCTTCGCCGACAGCAACGGCGACGGCATGGGCGACCTGGAAGGTGTCCGCACCCGCCTGCCGTACCTGCGCGACCTCGGCGTGGACGCCGTGTGGCTCAGCCCCTTCTACGCCTCGCCGCAGGCCGACGCCGGCTACGACGTCGCCGACTACCGGGCCGTCGACCCGATGTTCGGCAACCTCCTGGACGCCGACGCGCTGATCCGCGACGCCCACGAGCTGGGCCTCAGGATCATCGTCGACCTCGTCCCCAACCACTCCTCCGACCAGCACGAGTGGTTCAAGCGGGCCGTCGCCGAGGGGCCGGGCTCCCCCCTGCGGGACCGCTACCACTTCCGTCCCGGCAAGGGGGAGAACGGCGAGCTCCCGCCCAACGACTGGGAGTCGATCTTCGGCGGCCCGGCGTGGACCCAGGTCCCGGACGGTGAGTGGTACCTGCACCTCTTCGCCCCCGAGCAGCCCGACTTCAACTGGGAGCACCCGGCGGTCGGCGACGAGTTCCGTTCCATCCTGCGCTTCTGGCTGGACATGGGCGTCGACGGCTTCCGGATCGATGTCGCCCACGGTCTGGTGAAGGCGGAGGGGCTTCCCGACCTTGGATCCCACGACCAGGTGAAGCTGCTGGGCAACGATGTCATGCCGTTCTTCGACCAGGACGGGGTGCACGAGATCTACCGGCAGTGGCGGCTGATCCTCGACGAGTACCCGGGGGACCGGATCTTCGTCGCCGAGGCGTGGACGCCGACCATCGAGCGCACCGCCCACTACGTCCGCCCGGACGAGCTGCACCAGGCCTTCAACTTCCAGTACCTCAGCACCCACTGGGACGCCGCGGAGATGCGTGAGGTCATCGACCGCACCCTGGACGCCATGCGCCCGGTCGGTGCCCCCGCCACCTGGGTCCTGTCCAACCACGACGTGACCCGGCACGCCACCCGCTTCGCCAACCCGCCCGGCCTCGGCACCCAGATCCGCCTGGCCGGCGACCGGGACCTGGGCCTGCGCAGGGCCCGGGCCGCGACCCTGCTGATGCTCGCGCTGCCCGGCTCGGCCTACGTCTACCAGGGCGAGGAGCTGGGCCTTCCGGACGTCGTGGACCTGCCCGACGAGGTGCGCCAGGACCCGGCGTACTTCCGGGGCGCGGGCCAGGACGGCTTCCGTGACGGGTGCCGGGTGCCGATCCCGTGGACCCGGACCGGGTCGTCGTACGGCTTCGGAGACGGGGGCAGCTGGCTGCCGCAGCCGGAGGGATGGGGCGAGCTGAGCGTCGAGGCGCAGACGGGCGAGCCCGGCTCGACCCTGGAGCTGTACCGGGCCGCGCTCGCCGTGCGCCGCGAGCAGCCCGACCTCGGCGCCGGCTCCCGTGTGGAGTGGCTGCGGGCGCCCGAGGGTGTGCTCGCCTTCCGGCGCGGGGAGTTCGTGTGCGTCGCGAACACCACCGGCGAGTCGGTGGCGATGCCGGCGTACGGCCGGGTGCTGGTCGCGAGCGGGGAGATCGTCCAGGTCGACGACGAGTCGAAGGTGCCCGCCGACACCACGGTGTGGTGGACCACCGCCTGATTTTCCGTTGAATTTGGCACGGCCCGCTGCCCTTCGGGGCGGCGGGCCTTTAACATCTGCGTCACCGCAAGGGTTTCTGAACCTTGCAGCAAGAACCTTCAACGAAGAAGGAAACCCCACATGGCACGCAGACACCTCTCCGCCGCCGTCGCACTCGCCGCGGCTGCGGTTGTCATGAACCCGACTGGCGCCCAGGCCTCCCCACCTGGCACCAAGGACGTCACCGCCGTCCTCTTCGAGTGGAAGTACGCCTCCGTCGCCCGCGAGTGCACCGACACCCTCGGCCCTGCCGGATACGGCTACGTCCAGGTCTCCCCGCCCGCCGAGCACATACAGGGCCCGCAGTGGTGGACCTCGTACCAGCCGGTCAGCTACCGGATCGCCGGCCGGCTCGGCGACCGCGCGGCCTTCCAGAGCATGGTGAACACCTGCCACGCCGCCGGTGTGAAGGTCGTCGTCGACACGGTGATCAACCACATGTCGGCGGGCAGCGGCACCGGCACGGGCGGCTCGTCGTACAGCAAGTACGACTACCCCGGCCTGTACTCGTCGTACGACTTCGACGACTGCACGAGCCGGATCGGCAACTACCAGGACCGCTGGAACGTCCAGCACTGCGAACTGGTCGGCCTCGCCGACCTCGACACCGGCGAGGACTACGTCCGCAGGGCGATCGCCGGGCACATGAACGACCTGCTCTCCCTCGGCGTGGACGGCTTCCGCATAGACGCGGCCAAGCACATGGACGCCGCCGACCTGGCGAACATCAAGTCCCGGCTGAGCAATCCGAACGTCTACTGGAAGCAGGAAGTCATCTACGGCAGCGGAGAGGCCGTGCAGCCGACCGAGTACACCGGCAACGGCGACGTCCAGGAGTTCCGCTACGCCTACGACCTCAAGCGGGTCTTCAACAACGAGAACCTCGCCTACCTGAAGAACTACGGCGAGGGCTGGGGCTACATGAACAGCAACGTCTCCGGCGTCTTCGTCGACAACCACGACACCGAGCGCAACGGCTCGACCCTCAGCTACAAGGACAACGCCAACTACACCCTGGCCAACGTCTTCATGCTGGCCTGGCCCTACGGCGCCCCGGACATCAACTCCGGCTACGAGTTCACCGACCACGACGCCGGCCCGCCGAACGGCGGCCAGGTCAACGCCTGCTGGCAGGACGGCTGGAAGTGCCAGCACAAGTGGCCGGAGATCAAGTCGATGGTCGGCTTCCGCAACGCCACCCGGGGCCAGGCCGTCACCAACTGGTGGGACAACGGCGGCGACGCCATCGCCTTCGGTCGGGGCAGCAAGGGCTTCGTGGCCATCAACCACGAGTCCGCCTCCCTGACCCGGACGTACCAGACCTCGCTGCCCGCGGGGACGTACTGCAATGTGCAGAACAACACCACGGTGAGCGTGAGTTCCGCCGGCCAGTTCACGGCGACGCTCGGCGCGAACACGGCTCTCGCCCTCCATGCGGGCAGGCCGAACTGCTGAGGACGTGACGGAAAGCCCTGCTGAAATTTCTTTCCAGCAGTTGCAGGACTCTTGCTGTAAGCGTTTCGGCGGCGATACGTTCGCGCGGGGTCGGACCCGAGAGAGCCGCAACGCAAGGAGTCCACGTCAGTGATACCGAGATGGCCGGTGCCGTCCAGGCGCCGAACCTCCCGTGCCGGACGGGTCGCTGCGGTCACCGCGACCGCGCTGGCCGCAGCACTCGTCCAGCCTCTCGCCGCCGGCGCGGCCACCCCGCCGGCGCCCCCGTCCGACGCGAAGCTCGCCGCCGAGCCCGCCCGCCACGACGCCACCCGTGAGCAGTTCTACTTCGTCCTGCCGGATCGTTTCGCCAACGGCGACCCGCGCAACGACAAGGGCGGCCTGACCGGCTCCCGCCTCGCGACCGGCTACGACCCCACAGACAAGGGCTTCTACCAGGGCGGCGACCTCAAGGGCCTGACCAAGAAGCTCGACTACATCAAGGGCCTCGGCACCACCGCCCTCTGGATGGCCCCGATCTTCAAGAACCAGCCCGTGCAGGGAACGGGGGCGAGCGCCTCTGCCGGCTACCACGGGTACTGGATCACCGACTTCACCCAGGTCGACCCGCACTTCGGTACCAACAAGGACCTCGAAACCCTCATCGACAAGGCCCACGACAAGGGCATGAAGGTCTTCTTCGACGTCATCACCAACCACACCGCGGACGTCGTCGACTACGAGGAGAAGTCCTACGACTACCTCGCCAAGGGCGCCTTCCCGTACCTGACGAAGGACGGCAGGCCCTTCGACGACGCGGACTACGCGGACGGCAAGCGGGACTTCCCGGAGGTCGACGGCGACTCCTTCCCGCGGACGCCGACCGTCCCCGCGGCGAAGAAGAACGTCAAGGTCCCGTCGTGGCTCAACGACCCGACGATGTACCACAACCGCGGTGACTCCACCTTCGCCGGGGAGAGCTCCACCCACGGCGACTTCTCCGGGCTCGACGACCTGTGGACCGAGCGCCCCGAGGTCGTGCGGGGCATGGAGAAGATCTACCAGCGCTGGGTGCGGGACTTCGACATCGACGGCTTCCGGATCGACACCGTGAAGCACGTCAACATGGAGTTCTGGACGCAGTGGGCCACCGCCCTGGACGCGTACGCCGCCAGGCAGGGCCGCGACGACTTCTTCATGTTCGGCGAGGTCTACTCGGCCGACACGGACGTCACCGCCCCCTACGTCACCCGGGGCCGCCTCGACGCCACGCTGGACTTCCCCTTCCAGGAGGCGGCCCGGCAGTACGCCTCCCAGGGCGGCAGCGCGCAGCAGCTCGCGAACGTCTTCGGCGACGACTACAAGTACACGACCGGCAAGGCCAACGCGTACGAGCAGGTCACCTTCCTCGGCAACCACGACATGGGCCGGATCGGGCACTTCCTGAAGCAGGACGACCCGAAGGCCACCGACGCCGAGCTGCTGAAGAAGGACAGGCTCGCCAACGAGCTGATGTTCCTCAGCCGTGGCAACCCGGTCGTCTACTACGGCGACGAGCAGGGCTTCACCGGCGCGGGCGGCGACAAGGACGCCCGGCAGAGCATGTTCGCCTCCCGCACCGCCGACTACCTCGACGACGACCGGATCGGCACCGACCGCACCCACGCCGAGGACGCCTACGACACGAGAGCACCGCTCTACCGGCAGATCAGTGCTCTCGCGGGGCTCCGCAAGGCCCACCCCGCCCTGGCCGACGGCGTCCAGCAGCAGCGGTACGCGGCCGACGGCCCGGGCGTGTACGCCTTCTCCCGCACCGACGCGAGGAGCGGCATCGAGTACGTCGTCGCCGTCAACAACGCGGACGAGGCGAGGACGGCGACCTTCGCGACCGGTTCGGCCGGCATGGCCTTCAAAGGCGTCTACGGCACCGACGCCGCCCTGAAGAGCGACGGCGACAGGAAGCTCACCGTCACCGTCCCGCCCGGCTCGGCGATCGTCCTCAAGGCGGCCGGCAGACTCGCCGCGCCCGTCACCGAGCCGACGATCACCCTGAAGGCCCCGGCGGCCGGCGCCACCGGAACCGTGGAGCTCTCCGCCGATGTCGACGGCGGCCGGCTCAACCGAGTCGTCTTCGCGGCCCAGGTCGGCAACGGCAGATGGCAGACCCTCGGCTCCGCCGACCACGCCCCGTACAAGGTCACCCAGACCATCGCCGACGACGTACCGCCCGGCACGGCCCTGCGCTACAAGGCGGTCGTGGTCGACGCGGCCGGCCGCACCGCCGGCGCCCTGGCCGCCTCCACCACCGGCACCCCGCCCACCGAGGAGCCGCCCAGCGCCTCCTCCCGCGACTACGCGATCGTCCACTACAAGCGCGCCGACGGCGACTACGCCGACTGGGGCCTGTACGCCTGGGGCGACCTCGCCGACGGCGAGGCCACCCAGTGGCCCGACAGCCACCCCTTCACCGGCCGGGACGCCTACGGTGCCTTCGCCTACGTCAAGCTCAAGCCCGGCGCCTCGACCGTCGGCTTCCTCGTCATCGACAAGGACGGCGACAAGGACGTCGCCACCGACCGCACGATCGACGTCACGAAGACCGGCGAGGTCTGGATCGAGCAGGGCAAGGAGACCGTCACCACCGAGCGCCCCGACCACCCGGCGCCCGACAGGACCAAGGCCGTCCTGCACTACCACCGCGCCGACGGGAATTACGACGGCTGGGGCCTGCACGTCTGGACGGGCGCCGCGCACCCCACCGAGTGGTCGAACCCCCTGAAGCCGGTCAAGACTGATACCTATGGTGCGGTCTTCGAGGTACCGCTCAGCGACGGTGCCACCAGCCTCAGCTACATCATCCACAAGGGCGACGAGAAGGACCTGCCCGCCGACCAGTCGCTCGACCTCAAGGCGAACGGCCACGAGGTGTGGCTGTTGAGCGGCCAGGAGAAGTACCTGCTCCCGCAGCCGGCGGGCACCTCGGCCGCGCTCGACCTGACCACGTCCAAGGCGGTCTGGATCGACCGGAACACCCTCGCCTGGAACGGCTCCGAGGCCGCCGCGTCCACGCAGCTGCTGTACAGCCGGGACGGCTCGATCGCGGTGCGGGACGGCGCGCTGACCGGCGACGCCAAGTGGCTGCGCCTGTCGAAGAGCGAGCTCACCGACGCCCAGAAGGCGAAGTTCCCGCATCTGAAGGAGTACGACGCCTGGACCGTCGACCCGCGCGACCGCGACCGGGTCCGCGAGGCCCTGCGCGGCCAGGTCGTCGCCACGCAGCACGCGGTGAACGGGGCCGTGCTCGCGGCGACCGGCGTCCAGATCGCCGGTGTCCTGGACGAGCTGTACGACGCGACGAAGGCCGACCTGGGGCCGACGTTCCCCAAGGGCCGCCCCACGCTGTCCGTGTGGGCGCCGACCGCACAGCAGGTGTCCCTGGAGATCGGTGACTCCACCGTCCCGATGCGCCGCGACGACACCACGGGCGTCTGGTCCGTCACCGGCCCTGCGTCCTGGGAGGGCAAGCCCTACCGGTACGTCGTGAAGGTCTGGGCGCCCAGCGTCGGCAAGGTCGTCACCAACAAGGTCACCGACCCCTACGCTCTCGCCCTCACCGCCGACTCCGAGCGCAGCCTCGTCGTCGACCTGGACGACAAGGCGCTGAAGCCCTCCGGCTGGTCGACGTACACCAAGCCCGAGGCCGTGCCGCTGCGGGACGCCCAGATCCAGGAGCTGCACATCCGCGACTTCTCCGTCGCGGACCGCACGGCGAAGCACCCGGGGACCTACCTCGCCTTCACCGACAAGGCGAGCGACGGCTCGAAACACCTGCGCGGGCTGGCGAGGGCGGGCACCTCGTACGTCCACCTCCTGCCCGCCTTCGACATCGCCACGATCCCGGAGCGCAAGGCCGACCAGGCGAGCGTCGACTGTGACCTGGCCTCCTACCCGGCCGACTCCGACAAGCAGCAGGAGTGCGTCGGGAAGATCGCCGCGAAGGACGCCTACAACTGGGGCTACGACCCGTACCACTACACGGTCCCCGAGGGCTCCTACGCCACCGACCCGGACGGCACGGCCCGCACGGTCGAGTTCCGCAGGATGGTGAAGGCGCTGAACGACGACGGCCTGCGGGTCGTGATGGACGTCGTCTACAACCACACCGCGGCCGCCGGCCAGGAGCGGACGAGCGTCCTCGACCGGATCGTGCCCGGCTACTACCAGCGGCTGCTGGCCGACGGCTCGGTGGCGAACAGCACCTGCTGTGCCAACACCGCCCCCGAGAACGCCATGATGGGCAAGCTGGTCGTCGACTCGGTCGTCACTTGGGCCAGGCAGTACAAGGTCGACGGCTTCCGCTTCGACCTCATGGGCCACCACCCGAAGGCCAACATCCTCGCGGTCAGGAAGGCCCTCGACGCGCTCACCCCGGAGAAGGACGGCGTCGACGGCAAGAAGATCATCCTCTACGGCGAGGGCTGGAACTTCGGCGAGGTCGCCGACGACGCCCGGTTCGTGCAGGCCACCCAGAAGAACATGGCCGGCACCGGCATCGCCACCTTCTCCGACCGGGCCCGTGACGCCGTGCGCGGCGGCGGCCCCTTCGACGAGGACCCCGGCGTGCAGGGCTTCGCGTCCGGCCTCTACACCGAACCCAACTCCTCGAAGAACAACGGCACTCCCGCCGAGCAGAAGGCCCGCCTGCTGCACTACCAGGACCTGATCAAGGTCGGGCTGTCCGGCAACCTCGCCGGCTACCGGTTCACCGACGCCGGCGGCAAGGAGGTCAAGGGCTCCGAGGTCGACTACAACGGCTCACCCGCCGGCTACGCGGACGCCCCCGGCGACGCCCTGGCCTACGCCGACGCGCACGACAACGAGTCCCTGTTCGACGCGCTGGCCTTCAAGCTGCCCGCCACGACGAGTGCGTCCGACCGGGCGCGGATGCAGGTCCTCGCCATGGCGACGGCCACCCTGTCCCAGGGCCCGGCCCTCTCCCAGGCGGGCACCGACCTGCTCCGCTCCAAGTCCCTGGACCGCAACTCCTACGACAGCGGCGACTGGTTCAACGCCGTCCACTGGAACTGCGCCGACGGCAACGGCTTCGGCCGCGGACTGCCCATGGCGGCCGACAACGCCGCCAAGTGGCCCTACGCCAAGCCCCTGTTGAGCAAGGTCAGGGTGGGCTGCGAGCAGATCGACGGTGCCTCGGCGGCCTACCGCGACCTGCTGCGGATCCGTACCACCGAGCGGGACTTCTCCCTCGGTACCGCCGAGCAGGTGCAGTCCCGGCTCTCCTTCCCGCTGTCCGGCGAGGACGAGACACCCGGCGTGATCACCATGCGGCTCGGTGACCTCGTCGTGGTCTTCAACGCCACGCCCGAGCGGCAGGAACAGCGCGTCCCCGCACTCGCCGGAACGGGCTACCGGCTGCACCCCGTGCAGGCGGCGGGGGCGGACTCTACCGTCAAGTCGGCCTCCTACGCGGCGAAATCGGGCACGTTCGCCGTTCCGGGGCGCACGGTCGCCGTCTTCACCCGGGCCGCCGGATAGCCGCACTACGTTGGGTGGGGCAGGCCGCGACCGACGGTCCGCCCCACCCACGTACGCCCCGAGGCGCCCAGTCGAAGATGGACCGCAACGGCACGCAGCACAGCCCCGGCACCACCGTGCTGGTCGTGGACGACGTCGCGGCCAGCCGGTACGCCATGGGCGCGGTGCTGAGCCGCGCCGGCCACCGGGTCGTGCCGGTCGCCAGCGGCGGCGAGGCGCTCGTCGAACTCGACGTCCGGCTGCGGGACGGCACCCTGCCCGACGTGGCCCTCGTCGACGTGGGCCTGCCGGACATGAGCGGCTTCGAACTGTGCAGGCGGGTCCGGGCCCGGCCGCCCATGGCCGCCCTGCCCGTCGTGCACTTCTCCGCCGCCGCGACCGCGCCCGGCGACCGGTGCCGGGGACTGGACGCGGGCGGTGACGCCTATCTGACCGTGCCCGCCGAGCCACAGGAGATCCAGGCCGTCGTACGGGCCGCCGTGCGCGGGGCCCGGCGCAGCACGGGCGCCGAGACCGCCGTCCACCGTCTGACGCTGCTGTCCGAGGCCATCGTCACCGTGCAGACCGCCCGCTGCCCGCGGGAACTCGCCGCCGCGGCCGCCGACGGCGCCGCACGCCTCACCGCCTCGCCCGCCGTGGTGTTCGTGATCGGCCCGGACGGCGAGCCGTACCGCGGCACGGCCCGTTGCCGTCCCGCGCCCGCGGACAGCGGCGCCCACCAAGCGGCGGCACGGCTGATCACCCGGCTCGCGGAGGACCGCACGGGCGTCCACAGCACGGTCGTCCCCGCGCCGCTGTGGCCGGCCGGGATCTTCCGGCCGGGCGTCGAGGAGGACGCCCGGCTGACCGTGGCGACCGCCCAGGACGGCCGGACGGCGGTCTGTCTCGCCACACCCGTACGGCGGGCCGCGATCACCGACCCCGCGGCCGACGGGTTGCTCGCCCGCCTCGCCCAGGCCTGTGCGCTGGCCGCCGAGCCGCTGCTGCTGTACCGGGTGGAGCGGCACGTCGCTCTGACCCTCCAGCGCAGCTTCCTGCCCCAGCCGCACAAGCTGCCGCACCTGCCCGGCGTCGACATCGTCGTCCGCTACGTGCCCGCCTCCCGGCAGACCGAGATCGGCGGCGACTTCTACGCCGCCCTGCGCACCGGCGAGGGCGTGCTCATCGCGGTCGGGGACGTCGTCGGGCACTCGCTGGACGCGGCCACCGTCATGGTCGAGATCCGGCACGCGCTGCGCGCCTACTGCGTGACCGAGAGCGACCCGGTGGTCCTGGCCGAGCAGCTCGACCGGATGCTCCAGCGGTACCACCCCGACTTCACGGCCACCGTGTGCCTGGCCCTGGTCGACCCCGGAAGCGGGCGGGTGCGGATCGCCAACGCCGGGCACATCCCCCCGCTGATCCTGCGCGAAGGGGGCGGTGCTGAGTACGTCGACGCGTGCGGTCCGCTGCTCGGGCTGGGCCTGGAACGGCCCGCGCCGACCGAGCGGCGCCTGGCCCCCACCGACCGCCTCCTCATGGTCACCGACGGCCTCATCGAGACCCGCGGCACTCCCCTGGAGACCTCCCTGGAACAGCTCCGCACGGCCGCCGCCGACGCCCCGGCCGGCCTCGACACCCTCTGCGACGTGCTGCTCGGCTGCTTCGGCCGGGACCGGGAGGACGACATCGCGATGCTGGCCCTCCGGTTGGGGCCTGTCTAAGGTGAGCCCGTTGCCCGCCCAGAACAGGAGTGCTCATGCCGCAGATCACCGTCGACTATTCCGCGGACCTCGCGGACGGCTTCGACCGGCCCGGGTTCGCGAAGGCGCTGCACGAGGCGACCGTCGAGATCGCGGCCGCCAAGCCGCCGGCGTGCAAGACCCGGTTCCGCCGGACCGAGGACGTCGTGGTCGGCCCCGAGACCGGGGGACACGCCCATGTGCACGTCCACATCGCGCTGCTCCCCGGCCGCACCGAGGAGACGAAGGCCCGGCTCACCGAGGCCACCCTGGAGTTGCTGCGCACCCACCTGAAGGCCGCCGAGGGACGCGTGCTGCACGCCTCCGCCGAGGTGCGCGAACTGGACGCGTCCTACCGGAAGTTCGAGAGCTGAGAAATCCGGGAGCTGAGAGGTCGGGGGCGCGCCGTCTCAGGTCGCCAGCGCCAGCAGGCGGCCGGCCAGCTGGGCGAACGGGCCGTCGGCCGGTTCCTCCTGGGCGATGCGGCGCATCAGGGCACCCATCTCCGCGTCCTGGGCGGCGCTGACCGCGGTGAGCGCGGCGAAGTCGTGGACGAGCTGGACCTCCAGCTCGGCCCGCGGGATACGCCGGCCGTCCAGCCAGATCAGCGCCGTCGACTCGGCGAGCGAGATCCACGAACGCACGACCAGTTCCAGCCGCGCGGGCGGATCGGTCACGCCCAGATGCGAAAGGATCTGGACATAGGCGGCCTGCCGTACGGAGTCGATGAGCGCGTTGGTCGTCGAGGAGCCGACCGCCGGGCCGCCGCGCATGAGGGCGGAGAAACCGGGGCCGTGCTCGTCCACGAAGTCGAAGAAGCGGCGCATCACCCGCAGCAGCCGCGCCCCCAGCGGCCCCTCGTGCGGCTCCACGAAACGGGCCGCGAGATCGTCCGACGCCCGCTTCAACGCGGCCTCGTACAGGCTGAGTTTGCCGGGGAAGTAGTGGTAGACCAACGGGCGTGAAATGCCCGCGGCCGACGCTATCTCGTCGATGGAGACCTCGTCGGGCGAGCGGCGGCTGAACAGTTCGAGGGCGACGCCGATCAACTGCTGCCGCCGCTCCTCGACTCCCATTCTGCGGCGAACCCCGGTAGTCATGCGAACACCTTACCGATCGATTCCGGCCTTGAACGGATCGGATCGATCAGGGATGTTCACCCGGGCCCGTCGGTCAGCGCAGCCCGCCGATCGAACGCCCGTCCCGCAGCGTGCCCTTCAGCTCGGCCCGCGCGCCCCGCTCCGCCGGCACCGTCAGCAGACTGGTCTGCGACGACCCGGCGACCCCGCCGGTCGCCCGGACCGACGCGGTCTCCCGGCTGCCGGCGGCCAGCAGGTACCAGTCGCCCGCCTTCGACTTCCACAGCACTCCGGCCAGGACGTGCGGTTCGCGCGCCCCGCACGCCGGGACGTTCTCGGCCTTCGCCGCCACCGCCCCGTACGTACCGCCCGGCGTGTGGAACTGGGCGAGCACCCGCGACCCGCCGCCCCGCCAGGTCTCGGCCCGGGTGCACACCCACGCCGCCGAACCGCTCGCGTCCGGCAGCGGCTGCTCGTTGAACGCCCAGGCGTTGACGCTCCGCACACCCGCGGAGCGCACCGTGCCCAGCGAGCAGGCGAACGGCTCCCAGGTGCGCAGCGCCCTGGCGCCGGACGCCTCGCCCGGGGATCCGGGCCGTCCGGCGGTGAGCCGGGCCGGGACCAGTTCGCCGAGGTCGGTCAGCAGCCGCGTCCGCGTGCCGTCGGTCAGTTGCAGCACGTTCCACGACGTGCACGCGCCGGACCGCAGGACCGGGCTGGCCAGCGGCGCGGTCACTCCGTCGGTGAGGGTCAGGTCCATCGCGCCGGAGCCCGGCTTCATCAGGTCCCGCTCGCCCGCCTCCTTCACCCAAGGGGCGGTCAGATAGCGGACGTTGCCGTCGGCCCGGCCCAGGACCACCGCGCCCGCTTCGGCCCGGCCCGCGCCGTCGACCCGTGCGAAGTCGAGAGCGGCGCCCTGCGTGCCCTCCTTCGGCTCGGCGTACCGGGCGATGCGCAGACCGTCGTAGAGGATCACCACGCGTGCCGCGTCGACCGTCCCCGCGTACAGCAGCTGGGGCGGTCCGGCCGGGCCGCCGGACGCGGTGCCGGGCGTCGCGGAGACCCGGACCGTCTCGCCGGGGCGGGCCCAGACGGCCAGGGCGCGGCGCAGCAGGGCCGAGTCGCCGGTGAGATCACCGCGCGCCGGCCACACCGAGAAGTCGGTGCGGGCCGAGCCGCGCCACGCGGTGGGGGAGGCCCGGGTCAGTTTCGCCGGGTCCAGGGCGGCCTGGGCGGCCGGGTTGCGCGCATACGGCGGTGCGGCGGCGCCGTCGGGGCCCCAGCCCTCGCCGGGCAGACCCAGCAGCGCCCCGCACACCAGCAGCGCCGCCCCGGCGGCCAGCGCGGCCTTCAGGTGCTGGCGGCGCCGCATCAGGTCGGTGGGGCGGGCCTGCAGCGAGCAGGGGTCGAACTCGGGGGAGTCGAGCAGCCCGTACTGCGCGGGGACCCCGTCGGCCTCCAGCAGCGCGCCGTCCGCGTCGGCGACGCCCGCGGCCGTGAGCACCTTGCGTACGCCGTCGTCCGTCAGCCGCTCCAGGCCGCGCAGCGCGTAGGCGGCCCGGGCCGGTCCGGACAGGGTGGACAGCCGCTGGTCCAGGGCGAGTTCGTCGGCGCCGCCGGAGCGCGGGAACAGCTTCAGGCCCCACACCTGCGGCAGCACCGGCGGCAGCTGGGACCGCCTGGGCCATGCCTTGCGCTTCAGCGGCAGCCCCGCCTCCAGTGCCGTACGCAGCACCTGCAGACGGACCAGGGCGTAGCCCGGGTCGCCGTCCCGGCCGGTCGACTGGGCGGGGATCACCGGTGCCGGTGTGCGGTTGCGGGGGAGTGCCCGCTGGGTGAGGGCGTGTGCGGTGAGGACGCGCCTGCTGCGGCCCAGGTTCGGCGGCAGCACCAGATAGGCGAGCCGCACGAGCCGCGGATAGTGCTCGACGAGCGCGGCCTCGGCCTGCTCGACATCGACGACCGGGCCGGCGGGGGAAGGGGGCGCGGGGCGCTGGGCGACATCCTGTGACTGCACGTTCAGCAGAACGAGCGAATCGGGGGATGGTCACCTGACAGCGGGGGCGTCACGCCCCCGGCGACTCCCCGGGCTCCACGAGCAGCCGGGCGTAGTTCGCCATCGACCGCTGGTAGCGCGGCAGATGCGGGGCCAGGGCTCCGAGGGCCAGCGACAGCGCCTCGCGGTCGCGGCCCAGGCTGGACAGGCACAGCGCGAGCGTCGCGCGTACGGGGTCGTCCAGCTCGTCGGACGGGGCGTCCAGCTCGGCTTCGAGCAGCTTGACGCCCTCCGCCGCCTGCCCGATGTTCCGCAGGGAACTGGCCAGCTGGATCTTCGTCCGGCGGGTCTTGTAGGGGCTGATGTCGGCGAGGCCGAGGTCGAGCGCCTCCCGGTAGAGCGGGACCGCCTTGTCCGAGTGGCCCGTGGAGTCCCAGGCGCAGGCCTGCTCGAACGGCCGGAGCGGGCTGCCCTCCGGCAGCTCGGCGACGAGGGTGTCGACGTCGGCCCGGAAGCGGGCCTCGTCCTCCTCGGTTTCGGCGTAGTCGTCGAACCGGTCCCACAGAGCGGCCACGCGATCTTCCCAGTCCTGGTTCACCGGGACACACTCGCACAGGAGTGCCTACGCCGGCACCCGGATTTGAGCGCTGCGCCCGCCACAGCCGTATCGAAGGCGAGAGCCTCTTGCCGGGGCTCCGTGCGGCATGCGTCCGGACCGTGCCGTGACAAGGACCGGAGGAACAGATGAGGGTGACCCGACCGATGCTCGCGCTGAGCGGCGCGGTGGCGATACTGGCGCTGGCCGGCTGCGGATCCGGCGGCAAGGACGAGGCGGCCGTGCCGGAGGCGGTGACTGGCAGCCTGGAGCACATCGCGGCAGAGGCCAAGTGCAAGCCGAACATGCAGACCGACGCCGACGAGATCCGCCAGGCCCTCTGCAAGAAGGGCAAGGAGAAGTACGTCCTCGCCACCTTCGCCACCGACCGCGGCCAGCGCGAGTGGCTGAACGGGGCGAAGGACTACGGCGGCTACTACCTGGTCGGCCGCAAATGGGTCGCCATCGGCGAGAAGAAGACGGTCACGGCGCTCCAGGGCACCATCGGCGGGACCATGGAGGAAGGCTCCGAGCACATGAACCCCGGCGGCAGCCACAACAGCGGCAACCACCACGGCTGACCGCGTGGACCGGGCAAGCGAAAGCCGGCGGTGGGAAATCCCACCGCCGGCTTTCTACCGCGTGCTTACTACTGGCAGTCCTCGCCGTTGTTGATGCACTGGACCATCTCGTTCATCACGTTCTCGTCGAAGAAGTTGATGAAGTCGTTGTGGTCGGTGATCGCCTTGTGCAGCTGCTCCGGGAAGGAGTCCACCGCGAAGGCGTTCTGCACCTGTCCGTTGTTGATCTGCGGCGCCTGAACGTCGTAGACCAGGCGGACCTGGAGCTGGGGGATGGCCTGGAAGCCGTTCGAGCAGCTGCCGTCCGCCTCCACGAAGTCCACGTGGGTGCGGTGGTTGGCGCTGTCGATGTTCTGGCCGTCCCAGCAGCTCTGGAAGTTGGACGTCCGTACCACGGAGCTGCCCTCGGGGCAGAGCGGGTACTTGTCCGTCACCTGCCGGTCCTCGAAGCCGGTGCAGCTCCAGGAGGTGTTGGCGTTGTTCAGGCCGTTGGTGAAGGCCTTGGCGTCACCGGTGATGATCCGCAGGGCCTTCGGCATCGCGACGACGTCGCTGGTGCGGTTGCCGACGAACTTCAGCTGGGCCTCGGAAGGCTCGACGATCTTGCCGACGTTGCCGTCCTGGCCACCGCCGGGCTGACCCGCGTCGATGTCGTCCGAACCGTCCTGGATCCGCAGGACCGGCCAGAAGTACGACGACTTGTCGCCCTGGTTCTGGCAGGTCGTCTCGGCGTTCGCCAGGTCCTCGTCGCTCGCGAAGGCGTTGTTGCTCTGGTTGCCGACGTAGTCGTGCTGGTGCTGCGCACCGTTGGACACGCCCGGCGCCACGATCACGTTGTCCGAGTTGCGGTTCTCGTTCTCGTTGGTGCCGCAGTTCGTGGTGAACGAGCCCGTGGAACCACCGTCGCCGTTCGCCGCCAGGCCGTTCGGCAGGTTGCGGGAGTTGGGCTGGACGTCCTCGATGTTGATGAAGTCGCCCGCCGCGGGGCCGTTGCCGGCCTGACCGCCGTTGCCGCCCTGACCCTGGTCCTGGCCCTGGTCCTGACCGCCGTCCTGGTTCTGACCGCCGTCCTGGTTCTGACCGCCGTCCTGGTTCTGACCGCCGTCCTGGTTCTGGTCCTGGCCGTCCTGGTTCTGGCCGTCGTTGTTCTGACCGTCCCCGGCGTTGCCGTCGTTGGTGTTCGCGTCGGCGGCCATGCCCTTGCACTCGGCCATCTGGGCGAGGTTGTCCGGGGCCTGTCCGCCCACCCGCCGGATGTTGATGCCGATCCGGTCGATGGCCGCGGTCCGCTTCGACTTCAGCGGGCCGAGGATGGCGTTGTTGACGAAGCCCGGGTCACCGGCCTGGGCCTGGCGCGTGGAGGCGAGCCGGGTGTAGGCCTCGCTGATCTGCTTGTCGAGGTTGGCCAGCTCCTTGTCCACCCCCTGGCGCGCACCGTCCGGCACATCGGTCAGCTGCTGTCCTACGTCCGGACACTGGATCGTGGCGACCTGTGCGCCCGCGGACTTCGTCTGGTTCGCCGAGTTCTCCTCGTGCGCCGAGGCGTAGAAGTTTGCCCAGATCAGCCCGCCCCCACCGAGCGCTAGGGCCGCCGATGCGGCTATGGCCTTGGTGGCCATCGGCGTCCGGCGTTTTCTTGTGTTGCGTCCCATGGAACTCCTCTGACTTCCTTTTTCGGGGGCATCGAGGCGCCCGACAGGAGTGAAGCGGCTCCCTTCCATACGGAGGCCGTCCCAGGGGTGTTCAGATGTCTCGGAAATTGATGCGAGATTCGTGAGGGAGCTGTGTTCTCAACAGCCCCTCACACACCGGGAGTTGTTGATCTCCGACCGTGGGTGAACAATCCGGTCCGATTTCACCGGCCGTGGTCGAGATACGCGAGAACCGCCAGCACGCGCCGGTTGTCGTCGTCCGAGACCTCCAGTCCCAGTTTGGCGAAGATGTTCGCGGTGTGCTTGGCGATCGCCCGTTCCGTCACGACCAGTCGGCCCGCGATCGCCGCGTTGGACCGGCCCTGCGCCATCAGCTCCAGCACCTCTCGCTCCCGGGGCGTCAGCCGGGCCAGCGGACGGTCGTCGCCCGACTGCCGCGCCAGCAGCTGCTGGATGACCTGCGGATCCATCGCCGTACCACCGGCGGCGACCCGCCGCACCGCGTCCACGAACTGCTCGGCGTCGAACACCCGGTCCTTCAGCAGGTATCCGACGCCGCCGCTGCCGTCGGCCAGCAGCTCCCGCGCGTACAGCTGCTCCACGTGCTGGGAGAGCACCAGCACCGGCAGCCCGGGCCGCTTCCGGCGGGCGTCCAGCGCGCACTGCAGCCCCTCGTCGGTGTGCGTGGGCGGCAGGCGTACGTCGACCACGGCGACGTCCGGCGCCAGTTCGGCCAGCGCGGCGGCCAGTTCGGGACCGGACTCGACGGCCGCCGCGATCTCGAAGTCGTGCGCCTGGAGCAGCCGGACGAGTCCGTCGCGCAGCAGGAAGAGGTCTTCGGCTAGGACAACGCGCAAGGGATCTCCATGGTGACCATGGTGGGACCGCCCGCGGGACTGCCGACGGCCAGGACGCCGTCGAATGTACCCAGTCGCCGCTCGACCCCGGCCAGCCCCGAACCGGCCCCGATCACCGCACCTCCCTTGCCGTTGTCGGTGACGGTCGCCCGCAGATGGCCGTCCGCGTGGTGCAGGTCGACCCAGATCCGGTCGGCGCCGGAGTGCTTCACGGCGTTGGTGAGCACCTCGCTCACGGCGAAGTACGCGGCCGACTCCACGGGCGCCTCCGCCCGCCCGGGCAGGTCCACGTTCACCTCGGTCGCCACCGGCAGCCGCAGCGCCAAGGCCCGTACGGCGTCGCCCAGTCCGCGCTCGGCCAGGACCGGCGGATGGATGCCGCGCACCAGCTCGCGCAGTTCGGTCAGCGCCTCGACCGAGGACCTGCGGGCCTGCGCGATCAGCTCCCTGGCCTTGGCCGGGTCCTTGTCGAGGAGCGCCTCGATGGTGCCCAGGTCCATGCCGACCGCGACCAGCCGGGCCTGGGCCCCGTCGTGCAGGTCCCGTTCGATGCGCCGCAGTTCGGCGGCCGAGGTGTCGACGGCGTCGCGCCGCGTCTCGGTCAGCACGCGCACCCGCTCGGCCAGTTCGCGCCGGCCCGAGCCCAGAACGGCCTGGGTCAGCCGGAAGTGGACGTCCAGCAGCAGCGGGGTGAGGAAGTGCGCGAAGAAGAGGATCACCAGGCCCAGAGCGGCGGCACCGAACGCCGACAGCTGCCCGGTGACCTCGACGAACCCGTACCAGTACCCCTCGGGAAAGACCCGCCACAGCCCGGCCGCGAGCGCGAACCCCTCCAGCGGGTACAGCCACAGCGCGGCCGGCAGCAGCGCGGTCAGGAACCCCGCCGTCATGTCGACCGGGAGCCACATCAGGTCCCGCCAGGTCGCCGGGTCGCCCAGCATCCCGAAGGTGCGCGACCACGGATTGGCGTCCTTCGGCAGCGGCCGGTACGCCGGAGGTATACGCACCCCGCCCCACTCCGCCGCGAGCACCCGCCGCCAGTCGGCGAACGCCCGCACCCCCTTCAGTACGTACGGCGTCGTGACGAGCCCGATCCCGATCGGGATGAGCGCCATGGACACCAGGGACAGGGCGAAGCACAGCACCGCCCCCGGCAGGGAGACGAGGGCGACCCCCAGCCCCCGCACCGCGGCGAGTGCGAGGCCCCGCCCCTTCGTACGCCCGTTGCCGCTTTTCGTGTCGATGGTCATGGCGTCAGTCTCGCCGAGCGTGGATGCGGGGTCACTGGGGCGGAACACCCGGTCACGGGGTGGTGTTACGTACACCTCCGCCGGCTGCGAGCACCTTGGCCTCCACCTCCGGGTCGAGGCCCGGGTGAGGCCGGTCCGGGCGCTGTGGCGCGGCGCCGCCGACGTCCTGGAGCCACCGCCAGGTGTCGGCCACCGTCTCCTCGACGGGCCGGCAGCTCAGCCCCGCCGCGACCGCCCGTGAGACGTCCCTGTTGTGCAGGGCGTCGTGCAGGTCACTGCCCGGCGGCACCCACACCGGCAGCTCGGTCCACGGCTGGATGCCCGACTGGAGGATCACCTCCGGTTCGGTCCACCGGAGTTCGGCCGCGCCGCCGGTGACCCGTACGCAGGTGTCCAGCAGCTCACCCATCGTGGTGTGCCCCGGCGGACTGACCAGGTTGTACGGTCCGCTCAGCTCCCGCTCCGCCGCGTGCAGGACCCACCCGGCCAGGTCACGGACGTCCACGTACTGCAGAGGCAGGTCGCGCGGGCCGGGCGCCAGCATCGGGCCGCCGCGTGCCGTGCGGGCCAGCCACCAGGGCAGCCGGCCGATGTTCTCGTACGGGCCGAGGATCAGCCCGGCCCGTGCGAGCACCGACCGGTCCTCGCCGAAGGCGTCCAGCACGGCCAGTTCACCACCGCGCTTGTCCTGTGCGTACGCGGTCTGCTCCGCGTCGGCCGACGCCCCCTCCACCAGGGGCGCGTCCTCGCCGTACCCGGCGGGCCGGGCCCATGCGTACACCGAGCAGCTCGACACGTACACGTACCGGCCGGCGCGGCCCCGCAGCAGCCGCGCCGCGTCCCGGACCGCCCGGGGCGCCGCCGACCAGGTGTCGACGACGACGTCCCACTCGCCCGGGTCCTCGGCGAGGGCGGCCGGCCCGCCGGGCTCGGTGCGGTCGCCGAGCAGTGAGCGCACACCCGGCGGCGCCTCGTGCCGCCCCCGGTGGAAGACGGTCACCTCCCAGCTCCGCCGCAGGGCCGCCTCCACGACGGCCCGGCCCACGAACTCCGTACCACCCAGCATCAGAAGTCTCATGCCGTCGACTCTGCCCGCCGGGGCGGCGGAACGGAACGCCCCTCTGCCGTCAGCAGACGGGCGGGCACCAGCGGCTCAGTGACCCGCTGGAGGCACGTACTTGTAGCCGACCCGCCGCACCGTGCGGATCGTGTCGCGGTGCTCGGCACCCAGCTTGCGGCGCAGGCGGGCGATGTGGACGTCGACCGTACGGCCGTCGCCGACGTGCCCGTAGCCCCACACCGTGCCGACCAGCTGGTCGCGGGTGTGCACCCGGCCCGGGTGCGCCACCAGGTGGGCCAGCAGCTCGAACTCCAGATACGTGAGGTCGAGCGGCCGCCCGGCCACCTCGGCCGTGCGCTGCACGGTGTCGACGCGGATCGGCGGCTCGCCACGCGGCTCGGAGCCTGCGGGCCGTGCGGTGCCTTCGGGACCGGCGGCCTCGGGCCGGTCCGTCACAGCCACCGGGAACGGCGGCTGCTGGTCGGCCGGGACGAGCACCAGATAGCCGATCATCGGCGGCTGCCCGGGGAGCGTGGGCAGGGTGTGCTGCGGCGCCGGCAGCCAGGTGGCGCCCGGGGGCAGCAGATCCGCGACCGTCACCACCTCGTCCCGGTCGACGGCACGCAGCCGGTGCCGTGGCCCGGTGGCCGACGGGGCGTTGAAGGGGGCGGCGGTGGACAGGGAACGAGTGGTCGCCATGAGAGGTCAGCTCTTTCGCGCGAGGAGTTCGTCGGGGAGGTCGACGGCCGCGAGTTCGTGGTCGGGCTCGCCGAGGACGTACGCGGTTCGCGCTGGCCGAAGGCCGGGGGTACGGCTTTAGAGGGCCGGCGCGTTCGTCGCGCGGCAACACACCCGGTCGAAGTCGTGGTGCTGACGGGACGGCCAGAAGGGCTCGAGGTCATGGCGACCCGTCGCGGTGTGCTTCTGGTAGCTGGCCATGGGGCCATTGAAGCAGACCGGTGCCGGGTGCCGGGACCCTCCTCTCACAGCTTGGACACCGGCCGGGAGGCGGACGGTCGCCCGGGCGTGCGGACGGCCCGCTGACAACGCGAGGGGGCGCCCACCGCGAACGGTGAGCGCCCCTCAGGAGCCTTGCGGGTGGATCAGACCTGGCCGGCCTTCTCCAGCGCCGAGCAGCAGGTGTCGACGAGCAGCCGGGTCACCACGTACGGGTCGACGTTGGCGTTCGGGCGGCGGTCCTCGATGTAGCCCTTGCCGTCCTTCTCGACCTGCCACGGGATACGGACCGAGGCACCGCGGTTGGAGACGCCGTAGGAGTACTCGTTCCACGGGGCGGTCTCGTGCAGACCGGTCAGGCGGTCGTCGATGCCGGCGCCGTAGTTCTTGACGTGGTCGAGCGGCTTGGAGCCCTCACCGAGCGACTCGGCCGCGGTGATGATCGCGTCGTAGGACTCGCGCATCGCCTTGGTGGAGAAGTTGGTGTGCGCGCCGGCGCCGTTCCAGTCGCCCTTCACCGGCTTCGGGTCCAGCGTCGCGGCGACGTCGAAGTCCTCGGCGGTGCGGTACAGCAGCCAGCGGGCCACCCACAGCTGGTCCGAGACCTCCAGCGGGGCCAGCGGGCCCACCTGGAACTCCCACTGGCCGGGCATGACCTCGGCGTTGATGCCGGAGATGCCCAGGCCCGCCTTCAGGCAGTTGTCCAGGTGCGCCTCGACGACGTCACGGCCGAAGATCTCGTCGGCGCCGACACCGCAGTAGTAGCCGCCCTGCGGGGCCGGGAAGCCGCCCTTGGGGAAGCCGAGCGGGTAGCCGTCCTTGAAGAAGGTGTACTCCTGCTCGATGCCGAAGATCGGCTCCTGGGCCGCGAACTTCTCCTCGACCTCGGCCAGCGCGGCACGCGTGTTGCTGGCGTGCGGGGTGAGGTCGATGTTCAGGACCTCGCACAGGACCAGGACGTCGTCCCCGCCGCGGATCGGGTCCGGGCAGGTGAAGACCGGCTTGAGGACACAGTCCGAGGCGTGGCCCTCGGCCTGGTTGGTGGAGGACCCGTCGAAGCCCCAGATCGGCAGCGCGTCGAGACCGGCGGGGGAGCCCGCGATGATCTTGGTCTTGGAACGCAGCTTGGCCGTCGGCTCGGTGCCGTCGATCCAGATGTACTCAGCCTTGAAGGTCACGGGCCACATCCTTCGGGGGTGTGTCTGGGCGCGTATCGCGGGTGCTTGCGGCGCTGCGGCACTGGGGCGCCGCGTCAATGCCCGGCAGCCTGTCAACAGGCGATTTCCCGGCCATTGCTCGAATGTGAACCCCGTGTTACCTGGTGCCGCTGTGCCGCACCTCACGGTGTGAGGGCGTTTGGTCGCGGGGCAGGAGCCGGTCACCGGCTTCCCTCCGTCAAGCCGGTGACCGGCGCCGCGTGTCCCACAGCGCGCCGGTCCTGCCGCTCCTGGCCGGGAGCGGCAGGACCGCTGACACGTACGAGGAGACGGCCGAGGGGGAGGCCGCCGCCTCAGCGACTCACTCGTCCTCGTCCGTCCGGCGTCACCCCACCTTCTCGATCACGGCCCGGCGGATCAGGAACTTGCCGGGCTCACGGACCTGTTCGAAAGCCGCGTTGTTCAGCAGCACACAGCTGCCGGAGACCGAAGTGACCTCCACCGTCGTGGACTTGTTGTTGTCCAGGTTGGTGACCTTCAGCTTCGTGCCGGCCGGGAACTGGTTGCTGGACGCGGCGGGCGCACCGTCCTCGCCGGAGAGCGTGACGGTGGAGCCGTTGCACACCTGCTGCCCGGAGGCGGCAGCGCCACCACCGGGGTTCGCCGCGGGGGCGGACTCAGCGGGCTGAGCGGACTCAGCGGGCTGTGCGGACTCAGCGGGCTGCGCCGGCTGCTCGGGCTGCGCGGCCTGGGAGTCCTGAGCCGACTCCCCCACCACGCACCCCGACGCCTCCTGCTTCCGCTTGATCTCCGCGACGACCGCCTCGCGGTTGGCGATCCGCGCCTCGGACTGCGCGTCCGGGTTGGCCCGCTGGTCCGCGATGAACCTCTGGTTGTTGCCGAGGGCGGTGGCGAGGCCCTGGCAGACCGCCGACTCCGCCGCCGACTTGGGGGACTGCGCGGCGTTCGACGTACTCGCCATGACGAAGGCCCCGCCTCCCGCCACGGTCGCCGCGCTCACCAGCAGCGCGATCTTCTTCTTCGTACCGAGCGTTCTCCTACGCGACATGCGCGCCTCCTGAAGAGATAGGGGAGCGTACGCCGCTATGTACGAGATACCGAACGAGGTTACTCAGCGGTTACAGGAGTCACTGAAGTAACCTCCGTCACACGAGAAGGAGATCTCCAGGGGGCCTCTAACGGGACATGGCGTCCCGTACGGCCTCGTCGGTGCGCGCGACCACCGCCGTACCGTCGTCCGCCGTGATGATCGGCCGCTGGATCAGCTTGGGATGCTCGGCGAGGGCCTTGATCCACTGCTCCCGCGAACCCGCGTCCCTGTCCCACTCCTTGACGCCGAGTTCCTTGGCGGCGTCCTCCTGGGTGCGGGTGATGTCCCAGGGCTCCAGCCCGAGCCGGTCCAGCACGCCCCGGATCTCGTCCTCGCTCGGCACGTCCTCCAGATAGCGGCGGACGGTGTAGTCGGCGCCTTCGGCGTCGAGCAGCTTCACGGCACTGCGGCACTTCGAACAGGCCGGGTTGATCCAGATCTCCATGGGGCTACGGTACGCCCTCGTGACGCCGGGGAGAGTGGGCCCGAAACCCGTTCTCCACTTGTGTCACCGCACCCCCGAAAGCCCTTGTGGCCAGGGCCTTTTGTCAGTGGTGGGCAGTAGAATAGAAGCAGTGTTCGAGGGTGGCGCCGGGATCGCCGAGGAGTCCGGAGTGCCGCCCTCACCGCGACAGGAGGATGCCTGTGCCCGCTGCCGCACTCAAGCCGAAGCCGCTGCCCACCCAGTCCACCGCGAAGCGCCCCGTCCTGCTCGACCTGCCGTACGCGCCCCTGGAGAAGCGGCCGCTGCCGCCGGGCCGGCCGCGCGAGTGGTACGTCATGCACAACCGTCGTCTCAAGGCGATGCGCCTCGCCATCGCCCTGCTCGACTCCGGCGTCCACACGCCGAACCAGGCCCGCAACGAGACCATCCGCGACACGGCGGAACTGATCGGCGTCCACCCGCCGTCGGACACGACGTGCCACATGGTGAGGGCGTTCATGCGCTACTCGCGCTGAGCCGCCTGACCTGAACAGAGCTGAACCGAGCGCCGGGTGCCCGTTCTCCAGGGCACCCGGCGTCGGGGTTCTCAAACGTCCTGCCCCGCCGCCAGCTCCTTCTCCAGCGGCGTCCGGAAGCGCGGCGTGATCCTGGTCGTCCCCACCCACCCGCTCAGCCGCTCCGCTTCCTTCTCGATCGCCGCGAGCGCCTCCCGGCCCACCCCCTCCTCGTCGAGGATCCGCCAGACGATCTCCCCGCCGGGCCGCTGGGCCCACCCGCCGACCACGCGTCCGTTCCACCACACCGTCGGCCCGACGTTCCCGCTGCGGTCGAACAGCCGGGGCCGCAGCTCCGGCGCGAGATACCAGTCGCGCTGCTGCCACCCCATCGCCGTCGGGTCGAGGCCGGGAAGCAGCGCCGCCCAGGGCTCGCCGGGCTCGGCCACCTCGTCGAGATCGCCGTCGGTCACCCAACCCGTGCCCTCGTCCAGCGACACCGGCCGCGCCCCGAGCGCGGCCAGTGCCGTGCGGACCTCCGTCACGCGCCATCCCGTCCACCACTTCAGATCGGCCTCGGTCGCCGGACCGCACGCGGCGAGCCACTCCCGCAGCAGCTCCGCCTGGGCCTGCGCCGGCTCCAGTTCGGGATGCTCGGGCGCGAGCGCCCAGCGGAACTGGCTGGACGTCCAGGAGCCGAGCGGCCGCCCGCGTACGACCTTCCCCTCGACGCCCAGCACCCTCAGCAGCCGGGTCGAGACCGTGTGCAGACCCTCGTACTTCTTGCCGGCCGCGTACACGAACTGCTCCCGCAAGCGCGGCTCGTCCTGGGCGAGTTCGGCGGCCGTGGCCTGCCCGCGCCGGGCGAGTGCCGCCAGCGCCGACTCCTCGACCTCCGTCAGCCAGGCCGCGTCCGGAGCTCCGGCCGCCGCCATGTCCCTGAGCAGCGCGGTCCGCTCCCGGGCGGCGACCGCCAGCCCGGTCGAGGCGTGCACGACGGCGGTCAGAGCCGTGGGGAACACGAACACCGTGTGCCGCATGCCGTGCATCCGCACCAGGGAACGGTCGTCGTACAGCGCGCGCCCGGTCTCGGCCACCGTCTCCGAGGGATCCGCGAGCCGCGCGCCCACGGCCAGATACACCGTCGCCGGGTCCGTACCGTGCAGGGCGACGAGCGAACCGGCGACCTCCTCGGGCGTCCCCGCCCGCGCCTGCCCCGCCAGCCGCTGCCGCAGCGCGAGCCGGGCCCGCCGCTCCGCCACCCCGATGTACCGCTGCGCCTCGCCCATACCGGCCTCCTCCCGTCACGTCCCTGCGACCCGACCGCATCATCGCGAACACCACTGACAATCGGCCGTCGCCCGCACACCGGCTGCCACCTCTCAGGCGTACCGCTCCAACAGGCCCGCCACATACGCCTCCAGCCGCCCGCCCAGCACCTGGGGCGTCAGATCCGTCCGGCCCAGCTCCCGCCACGGGCCCGCCAGCTTCGCCGCGTCGGGGGCGTAGGCCAGGGCGTCGAGCAGCCGCCAGTACAGGTGGTCCGGGCCGTCGGCGAGCCGGTGGCCGCCGTGCGCCTCGTAGCGCTCCCGGAAACCGAGGCCGTACTTCGGGCCGTGCAGCAGCGCGAGGGCCGTCGAGCAGTGGGCGACGTCCAGGTCGGCGGGGCCCCACGAGGTCTCCACCCAGTCGACGACACCGCTGATCCGCAGGCCGGCCCCCGAGCCGGTGAACAGCACGTTCCCCGGGTGGAAGTCGCGGTGCAGGAAGCAGCCCTCGTACGGCGGCGGGTCGCGGCGGAGCACGTCCACCGCTCGTTCCCACAACGCACCCTCGGGTGCGAGCACCCGGTCCGGGGACGTCCACGCCTGGTACGGCCGCGGGCGCTCCTCGGGGACGACCCGGTGGATCCGGGCCAGCTGGGCCGCCAGCAGGTCCACCCGCGGGTCCAGGTCGTCCTCCTCGTCCACCCGGACCCGCCCCGGCAGCACGGACATCAGCAGGGACGGGTGGTCGCACTGCTCGGCGGTCGCGTCCACGCCGGTCAGCCCGGGTGCCGGCACGCCCTCCTGCCCGGCCAGCAGAGTGAGCACCTCCGCCTCGCGGGCGAGCAGCCCCGGGGCGTGCCGCCGGAAGAAGGGCTTCACGAAGGTCCGCAGGGCGAGTGCGGTGCCGTCGTCGAGGGTGAGCCGCCGCATCTGGGCGCTCCAGCCGCCCGTGAGGAAAGTGGACTTGTCGACCGTACGGCCGTCCGGGAGCTGTTTGGCCACCCACGCGCGGGTCGCCGTCCAGCCCTGGTCGCCGAGCCCGGTCAGAACGGCGGTGACGAACTCCCGCAGGTCGCCGGGGTGGTCGCGGAACCACCGGCCCAACCGGTGCTCCGCCTGGGGGAGTTCCCAGTGGGTGAACTGGGCGCGCCGGGCCAGCGCCGCCGAGACGGCCTCCGTCACTGCGGGTGGGATGACCTCGTCCGTGCCCGGCACCGCGAGCACCGCCCGCCCCTCGTACCCGCCCAGGACGTCGAGCGCGGGCGACTCCCGCCAGCTTCCGGGCCGTCGGATGATCTCGCTGAACCGCCCGTCGCCCGTGCCGAACGGCACGTCCCACGCCTGCGCCGCGTAGACCGCCGGCGCGCACAGCCCCAGTGCCGCCACCCGGTCCCCGTAGTGACGGGCGAGATCGGCCACCGTCTGGCCGCTCATGCTGAAGCCGGCGAGGATCAGCGGCCCGCCCACGCGCGCGCGGGCGTCGATGACGGACACGGCCTGCTCGAAGCGGCGGCGCAGGCTCAGCTCCCGCAGCAGGCCGGTGCTCTCCCCGTGCCCGGAGAAGTCGAAGGCGAGGGCGTGGCAGCCGCGGGCGGCGAACTCCTCCAGCAGGGGCACCAGCCGGTCCTTGCCGCCGTTGCCCGCGCCGTGCAGCAGTACGGCGGTCGCCCGGGCCGGCTCACCCGGGCCGGGTCCGCCGGACAGCCCGCTGAGTCGTTCACCGTCGACGGTGTGCGTGAAGGGGATCAGCTCACTCATACGGCCATTCACTCACGCGCCCGGGCCGGGTGACGGGCGGTCGCACCGGGACGGTCACAGACCCGGCGCGCCCCACACCGGGAACCAGCGGCTCAGGTCCTGCTCGATCGGCAGGTCCTCGGCGAGCGCCGCCCGCACCTGGAGTTCCAGCGCGTTGTCACGCCGCTGCGTCTCTCCGGGCACGGGTGCGAACGGGTAGAAGGTGCCGCGCTTGTAGAGGTAGACCAGGCCCAGCGGCCGACCCGACCGGTCCCGGAACCCGGCCAGGGAGCACAGGAGTTGGGGGCCGAAGCCGTTGACCTCCATCTGGCTGTTCACGGCGTGCAGGTCCGTCACGAGCGGGGCCAGCTGGTCGGGGGCGCGGTGCGAGACCAGCCAGGAGTAGCCGTAGTCGTCCTGCCGCAGTTCCACCGGCGGGCCGTCGCGGTCGGTGTCCGCGTCCAGCAGCGCCTGCACCTCGCGGTGGGTCTGCTCGAAGGCCGCGCCCTCGACCGTGGCGAAGCACACCGCGCCCTGCCCGGTCGGGGTGAAGCCCGCCGCGGCCTCCAGCGTCACGGCCGCCGACGGCAGCGCGAAGAGCCGGTCGAGGTCCGGCGCGACCGGCTTCGTGCGGCCGAGCAGGATGTCCAGCAGCCCCATGCCCCGCTCACACCCCTCCGGGTGCCGTCGCCTCGCCCAGCTCGGCGGAGATCCGGCCGAGCTGGTCGAGCCGCTGCTCCAGGCTCGGGTGGGTCGAGAAGAGCCGCGCGACACCGGGCTCGCGGCCCAGCGCCGGCGTGAAGTAGAAGGCGTTGAACGCCTGTGCCGTGCGCAGGTCCTTCGTCGGGATGCGGGCGATGTCGCCCGACACCTTGGTGAGGGCGGAGGCCAGCGCGGAGGGCCGGCCGGTGAGCAGCGCCGCCGCACGGTCCGCGGCCAGTTCCCGGTACCGGGACAGGGACCTGATCAGCAGGAAGCTCAGGGCGTACACGGCCGCCGACACGCCCATCACCGCGGCGAAGACCACCGCCGTGTTCTGGTCCCGCCGGCCCCCGCCGAACAGCTGCGAGTAGAAGGCGAACCGCACGATCAGCCCGGCGAGCACACCGAGGAACGAGGCGACCGTGATCACGGCGACGTCCTTGTGTGCCACATGCGACAGCTCGTGCGCGAGCACGCCCTCCAGCTCGGCCGGCTCCAAGCGCCTGAGCAGCCCGGTCGTCACACAGACCACGGCATGGTCGGGATTCCGCCCCGTCGCGAACGCGTTGGGCATGTCCATATCGGACACGGCCACCACCGGCACCGGCATGTCCGCGATGGCGCACAGCCGGTCCACCACACCGTGCAGCTCGGGAAACTCCTCCCGCTCCACGACCCGCCCGCGCATCGCGAACAGCGCGACCCGGTCCGAGAACCAGTACTGCGCCCCGAGCACCGCCGCCGCGACCACCACGACCAGCACCCACGACTTCAGCAGCACGATCAACGCCGCGACGAACCCCACGTACACCAGCCCGAGCAGGAACAGCGTGACCCCCATACGGGTGGTCAACCGCCGGTCGCTCCGGAAGCGGCTGTGCATCTGCATCACCCCGCAGTCAGGCACTCGTCCCACTGCCAGTGTGCACCCGCACCGGCCCATGAACGGGTCGCGATCACCCCCAGGCCCGGCAAAGGCGTCAGCCGCCCGCGGCCACCGCGTACCCGGGCACGGACGGCCACCGGACCGTCAGCACGACCGACTCCTCCTCGGCGAACCAGGAGTGATCGACCCCGCGCCCCCACACGACGTAGTCGCCCTGGCGCTCCAGCAGGACAGTGCGGCCGGGAAGTTCCACCCGGAAGCGCCCGCTGATGAGAACCAGCAGCGCGGTCCGCTCCTCACCCCGCACCCACTGCGACCGCTCGTCGCCGGCCGGGTGGACACCCCACTTGATCTCGACGGCCTCGCTGTGACGCGGATCGCCGACGTCCTTGAAGTACCCGAGGAGCCACCCCCGGTCCAGCGCAGCGTCCTCGCCGGCGTTGCCCACGTACACACCGTCATCCACGCGGCGGGACGCTAGCACCCGCGTCGACGGCCCCCTAGTACGGCGCCCGCTAGTACGGCGCCCGGAAGTTGAGGTACCCGAGCAGGACGATCACCGCGGCCACGCAGCCGAGCACCACGGCCGTCGACACCCACGACGAGCGGGACCCGCGCCCGCGCGACCTGTGCTCTGGCTCGGGGCGGAAGGGCACGGGCCCGGGCGGGTTGTGCTTCCAGCGCGCGGCGAGCATACGGGCCCGCGCCGAGGGCTCCTTGTGCTCGGCGCTGTCCGCCCATCTGAGGTCGAACTCGCGCTCCTGGCCGTCCTGTTCGTGCTCGGGCATCTCCTGCTCCACCCCCGTGAGGTCCTGACAGCAGAATAGAACACACGACCGCGCCTGCGCCGCCCGTACGGGCGGCGCAGGCGCGGTCGTGATGCCTCGATCAGGCCCCGATCACACGGATCGGGTGTCGATCACACGTCGAAGTACAGCTCGAACTCGTGCGGGTGCGGACGCAGCTGCAGCGGCGCGATCTCGTTCGTGCGCTTGTAGTCGATCCACGTCTCGATCAGGTCCGGCGTGAACACGTCGCCCTGGAGGAGGAACTCGTGGTCGGCCTCGAGGGAGTCGAGGACGGCCGGGAGCGAGGTCGGGACCTGCGGGACGCCCGCGTGCTCCTCGGGAGCCAGCTCGTAGAGGTCCTTGTCGATCGGCTCGGCCGGCTCGATCTTGTTCTTGATGCCGTCCAGGCCGGCGAGCAGCAGCGCCGAGAACGCCAGGTACGGGTTGCCGGAGGAGTCGGGCGCGCGGAACTCGACGCGCTTGGCCTTCGGGTTCGAGCCCGTGATCGGGATACGCATGGCCGCGGAGCGGTTGCGCTGCGAGTAGACCAGGTTCACCGGCGCCTCGAAGCCCGGGACCAGGCGGTGGTACGAGTTCACCGTCGGGTTGGTGAAGGCCAGCAGCGACGGGGCGTGCTTGAGGATGCCGCCGATGTAGTAGCGGGCGGTGTCCGACAGGCCCGCGTAACCGGCCTCGTCGTAGAACAGCGGGGAGCCGCCCGACCACAGGGACTGGTGGACGTGCATGCCCGAGCCGTTGTCACCGAAGATCGGCTTCGGCATGAAGGTCGCCGTCTTGCCGTTCTTCCACGCCACGTTCTTCACGATGTACTTGAAGAGCTGGAGGTCGTCGGCAGCGGCGAGCAGCGTGTTGAACTTGTAGTTGATCTCGGCCTGGCCGGCGGTGCCCACCTCGTGGTGCTGGCGCTCGACCTGCAGGCCGGCCCGGTTCAGCTCCAGGGAGATCTCGGCGCGCAGGTCGGCGAAGTGGTCGACCGGCGGGACCGGGAAGTAGCCGCCCTTGTAGCGGACCTTGTAACCACGGTTGTCCTCGACGGCACCGGTGTTCCAGGCGCCGGCCTCGGAGTCGATGTGGTAGAAGGACTCGTTCGCGCTGGTCGCGAAGCGGACGGAGTCGAAGACGTAGAACTCGGCCTCGGGGCCGAAGTACGCGGTGTCGGCGATACCGGTGGACGCGAGGTAGGCCTCGGCCTTCTTTGCCACGTTGCGCGGGTCACGGGAGTACTGCTCGCCCGTGATCGGGTCGTGGATGAAGAAGTTGATGTTCAGCGTCTTGTCACGGCGGAACGGGTCGACCCGGGCGGTCGACAGGTCCGCGCGCAGCGCCATGTCGGACTCGTGGATGGCCTGGAAGCCGCGGATGGACGAGCCGTCGAAGGCCAGCTCCTCGTCCGCGTCGAACGCCTCAGCAGGCACCGTGAAGTGCTGCATCACGCCCGGCAGGTCGCAGAAGCGGACGTCGATGAACTTGACGTCCTCGTCCGCGATGAACTTCTTGGCCTCGTCGGCGTTCTGGAACATCCAGCTCCTCCTACTCCCGACCGTCCCGCCGGGGTGGTAGTTCGTTCGTGCGGCCAGTGCGGGTGGCACACGCTGACCTCGACCCTAGGGACGGGTGGTTTCTCGGGCGTGACTCATTTGTTTCGCACAAGTTAACCGGCCCGGCTTCCACCCTAGCCCCGACGCACCCCGGCGTGCCCTGGTCATTTCCGGGCGCAGTACCGTGGACGGGTGGACAACAGGCAAGCACTCGGATCGTGGCTTTCCGGGCCCCGCGCGGCGGCGGAAGAGGCCGGTGTCGACTTCGGATACCGGGGTGAACAGCTCGGTCTGCCCGAGGAGGGACCCGGCTCGATCGCCCGACCGGGGCGGCGGCTCGGCGCCCTCGCCGTGGACTGGGGCCTGAGCCTCCTGATCGCATACGGTCTCATCACCCAGAGCTACAACGAAGCGGCCCAGATCTGGGCGCCGCTCATCATGTTCGCCCTGATGGTCCTCACGGTCGGTACCGTCGGCTTCACGCCGGGCAAGCGGCTCCTCGGCCTGCGGGTGCTCGCCCTGGACACCGGCCGGGTCAGTCCCTGGCGGGCCGTGCTGCGCACGGTCCTGCTCTTCCTCGCGATCCCCGCCCTGATCTGGGACCGCGACGGCCGGGGCCTGCACGACCGGCTGGCGGGCACGGTCGAGGTCCGCATCTGACCCGGACGAACGGACATGGAAGAAGGGGCGCCCGGACTGGTCCGGGCGCCCCTTCGGGTGTCTCGTGAGGGTGCGGTCAGCGCGCCTTCGGCCCGCCGCCCCGCGGCATCCGCATGCCCTTCGGCATCGGCCCCTTCGGCAGCGGCATGTTGCTCATCAGGTCGCCCAGGGCGCGCAGCCGGTCGTTGGTGGCGGTGACCTGCGGGCCGGTCAGCACGCGCGGCAGCTTCAGCATGGTCGTGCGCAGCTTCTTCAGCTCGACCTGGCCCTCGCCCGTGCCCACCACCAGGTCGTGCACCGGGACGTCCGCGACGATGCGGTTCATCTTCTTCTTCTCGGCGGCGAGCAGGGACTTCACCCGGTTCGGGTTGCCCTCGGCGACCAGGACGATGCCGGCCTTGCCGACCGCGCGGTGCACCACGTCCTGGTTGCGGTTCATCGCCACCGCGGGGGTCGTCGTCCACCCCCGGCCGACGTTGTCGAGCACCGCCGCCGCGGCACCGGGCTGGCCCTCCATCTGCCCGAAGGCGGCCCGCTCGGCCCGGCGCCCGAACACGATCGCCGACGCGAGGAAGGCGAGCAGGAGGCCCAGGATGCCGAGATAGATGGGGTGACCGATCAAGAAACCGATCGCGAGGAAGACACCGAAGGTGACGATTCCGACTGCCGCGAGTACAAGACCGATCTTCTTGTCGGCCTTGCGGGTCATCTTGTAGGTCAGGGCGATCTGCTTCAGTCGCCCGGGGTTCGCAGCGTCCGCTGCAGGTTCCTTCCTCGCCATGCCACGAAGTCTACGTGGCCCCACAAGCGCCTACGACGGCAGTGTCCGCCGGGCGACCCGCGGGGGAGGGGAGCGGGCTCAGGGGCGGGCGGAGAGGGACCGGGAGACGGACTGCTCGAGGACGCGCTGCGCCTCGACCCGGTCCTTGGCGCGGCGGCGGTCCTCCAGCACGGAGGTCCAGGCGTTACGGCGGGCGGTGCGCTGACCGCTGCTCAGCAGCAGCGACTCGACGGCACGCAGGGCGGTGGTGAAGGACGGAATCGCGGTGGCGCGAACGGGCGCGGCCTGCATGGGTCAGGTCCCCCCTCGGGAGCGGTGTACGTGCTGTGAGTTCAGCGTCACTGATTGGTGTTACCAGGGCGTGTCCGACCGGTCAAACACCCATGAAGCCCCGGCGTGGATCCGTGGAACGCCGACGCGGCCCTGACATACGCCCTCATCTGCGAGGACGGTCAGGACCGCGTCATATCGGTCACTACCGGCGGGTAGTTTCTTGTGCGCGAATTCACACGCTTGTCTCGCCCTTTGGCGGGAAGGGCGGTGACGGTTCGTCAGACGGCCTGGGCCGCGATGCGCGCGTCCCGCTGCTCCATGGCCATCCGGTAGAGCCGCCCGGCACGGTACGAGGACCGCACCAGCGGGCCCGACATCACACCGGAGAAGCCGATCTGCTCGGCCTCCTGCTGCAGCTCCACGAACTCGTGCGGCTTGACCCAGCGCTCCACCGGGTGGTGGCGCACGGAGGGCCGCAGGTACTGCGTGATGGTGACCAGCTCGCAGCCCGCGTCGTGCAGCTGCTTCAGCGCCTCGCTGACCTCCTCGCGGGTCTCGCCCATGCCGAGGATGAGGTTCGACTTGGTGACGAGGCCGTAGTCGCGGGCCTCGGTGATGACCTTCAGGGAGCGCTCGTAGCGGAAGCCGGGGCGGATCCGCTTGAAGATCCGCGGGACGGTCTCGACGTTGTGCGCGAAGACCTCGGGGCGGGAGGAGAAGACCTCCTCCAGCTGCTCCGGGACGGCGTTGAAGTCGGGCGCGAGCAGCTCGACCTTCGTCCGGCCGGCCTCGCGGCCCGCCGTCTGCTCGTGGATCTGGCGGACCGTCTCGGCGTACAGCCAGGCGCCGCCGTCCTCCAGGTCGTCGCGGGCGACGCCGGTGATCGTGGCGTAGTTCAGGTCCATGGTGACCACGGACTCGCCCACGCGGCGGGGCTCGTCGCGGTCGAGCGCCTCGGGCTTGCCGGTGTCGATCTGGCAGAAGTCACAGCGCCGCGTGCACTGGTCGCCGCCGATGAGGAAGGTGGCCTCGCGGTCCTCCCAGCACTCGTAGATGTTGGGGCAGCCGGCTTCCTGGCAGACCGTGTGCAGGCCCTCGCTCTTCACGAGGTTCTGCATCTTGGTGTACTCGGGACCCATTTTCGCCCGGGTCTTGATCCACTCGGGCTTGCGCTCGATGGGGGTCTGGCTGTTGCGGACCTCCAGGCGCAGCATCTTGCGTCCGTCGGGTGCGACTGCGGACACGACCGGCTCCCTAGCGATTGATTCTTCGGCGCCCTCAAGGGTACGCCCGTTGATTTGAATGCCTGTGTGGGTGCCAGCCCCTCCACAGCCCGATTTATGCCGCCGGCGCCTTCTCGATCTCCCGCGGCTTCAGCTCGGCGTTCTCCAGGACGTCCCGCAGGTGCCGTTCGACGACCGGCAGGACCTCCTCGATCGTCACGTCGCGGCCCAGTTCGTTCGCCAGGGAGGCGACCCCCGCGTCACGGATGCCGCACGGGATGATCCGGTCGAACCACTTGTTGTCCGGGTTCACGTTGAGCGCGAAGCCGTGCATGGTGACGCCCTTGGCCACCCGGATGCCGATCGCGGCGATCTTGCGGTCCTCACGGCGCTGGCCCGCGTTGGAGGGCGCGTACTCCGGCCCGTTCATCCGCGGGTCGAACTCCTCGTCGTGCAGACGCGGGTCGAAGTCCAGGGCCAGCCCGCCGAGCGCGGGGCGCCGCTCGACCGGGTCGCCGAGCACCCACACCCCGCTGCGGCCCTCGACCCGGGTGGTCTCCAGGCCGAACTCCGCGCAGGTGCGGATCAGGGCCTCTTCGAGGCGGCGCACGTGCGCCACGACGTCCACCGGGCGCGGGAGCTTCTGGATCGGGTAGCCCACCAGCTGGCCGGGGCCGTGCCAGGTGATCTTGCCGCCGCGGTCCACGTCGATGACCGGCGTGCCGTCGAGGGGCCGCTCGTTGTCCGCCGTGCGCCGTCCCGCCGTGTAGACCGGGGGGTGCTCCAGGAGCAGCACGGTGTCGGGGACCTCGTCGGCGAAGCGCGCCGCGTGCACCCGGCGCTGTTCGTCCCACGCCTCCTGGTACTCGACGGCCTCGTCACCGAACCCCATGCGGACGAACCGCAACTCACTCACGGCAAGCGCCTCCCTAGGACGGGTGTGTCAGGCACGTATCGCGCCCCAGCCACTGTACGTCCGGCCCGGACACGTCAGTCCTGGGGTCAATCCTCACACGATCGGATGAATGTCCGCGAAAATGTGTGATGGGGTGTTTACTCTCCGCTACATTCGCGCCGTCCAGCAAGCCATAAGGCCTGCTCACAGGCAATCCGGCAGATCACCCACACCGGAAGGCAGGAGACCGCACCGCACCATGACGGAACGACCCGCGCAGCGCACCCCCAACCGACAGCTCGCCGCGCTCATCGCAGAAGCGGGGTTCTCCAACGCGGGTCTCGCCCGTCGCGTGGACCAGCTCGGTCTCGAACACGGGCTCGATCTGAGATACGACAAGACATCCGTCACCCGGTGGCTGCGCGGTCAGCAGCCCAGGGGCACCACGCCCGCGCTGATCGCCGAGGTCTTCACCCGGCGCCTGGGCCGCCGCCTCACCGCCCAGGACCTCGGCCTGGACGCCTGCGCGCCCGTCTACGCGGGGCTGGAGTTCGCCGCCACCCCCGAGGAGGCCGTCGACATCGTCAGCGGGCTCTGGCGCAAGGACTCCGGCAGCCACGCCGAGCTGCGCAAGATCGCCTTCACGCCCGCCGGGCTCGTCGTGCCGAGCCGGGACTGGCTGATCGGCCGCGCGGACGAGAAGGTGGCCCGGGGCGAGCCGGCCGCCGCACGCATCCCGGCGCAGGGCCGCGTCGCCCTCCGTCCCCCGTCCGAGCAGGGCGTGGCGTCCCTGCCCCGCCAGCGTGGGCAGGCCGAACGCGGACCGGGCCAGAAGGTGACCGCCGGCGACATCGCCGCCCTGCGCTCGGTCGGCGAGCTGTTCCGCACCCTCGACGACGCCTACGGCGGCGGTCACGCCCGCCAGGCCCTCGTGCGCTATCTGGAGCACGAGTGCGAGCCGATGCTGCGCGGCAGCTACGGCGAGCAGACCGGCCGCCGGCTGTTCGCCGCCGCCGCCGACCTGACCCGGCTCGCGGGCTGGACGTCGTACGACATCGCCGCGCACGGACTCGCCCAGCGCTACTTCGTGCAGGCGCTCCGGCTCGCCCAGGCGGCCGGGGACCGGACGTACGGGGCGTACGTGCTGGTCACCATGAGCCGGCAGGCCGTCTACCTCGGGCACGGGCGGGAGGCGGTGCAGCTCGCGCGCGTGGCGCAGCAGGGCGTCGGCACCTCGGCCCCGCCGGTCGTACAGGCGCTGCTGCACTCCTCCGAGGCACGCGGGCACGGCGTGCTCGGCGAGGTGCGGGCCTGCACCGCCGCACTGGTCCGTGCCGAGCGCGCCCTGGAGACGGCCCGGTCCGGGGACGACGTCCCCCACTGGGCCAAGTTCTTCGACGAGGCGCAGCTCGCCGACGAGTTCGGGCACTGCCACCGGGACCTTCAGCAGTTCCGCGCCGCCGCCCAGCACGCGGAACGCTCACTCCAGCTCCGCGCCCCGTCCTACGCCCGCAGCCGCCTGTTCTGCCGCGTCGTCCTCGCCACCGCCCGCCTGGGCCTGGGCGAACTCGACCAGGCCTGCCAGCTCGCGGCGGAGGCCGCCGGCCAGGCCGCCGAGATGCGTTCGGTAAGGGCGGTGGAGTACGTGCGGGACTTCGAGCGGCGACTGGAGCCATACAAGGACGCGGCTCCGGTGCGCACTTACCGCGACAAGGTAGCGGCCCTTGGGTGAGGTTCTTCAGGGGCGCGGGGAACTGCGCGACAAGCCCCCACGCACCCGCACCCGACGCATCACCTAGGCAGCCCTAGGCACAGTCGGCAGCGGATCGGCAACATGCATCGACCGCCCCGCCCCCAAGTCCGCCAGAATCGCCGCCGACGCCCGATGCCCCGAGTGCAGAGCGCCCTGAACCGTACTGGTGTCCCGGTGATCCCCGCACACGTACAGCCCCGCGAGCAACCGCACCGGCCGCCGCAGATCATGCGGCGGCCGCATCGCCGGCACAGCCTCCGCCGTGTGATGCACTGCCAACGTCTCCCACCGCGCCGTCGACACCCCGTACAGCCGCGCCAGATGCATCCGCACAGCCGTGTCGACATCCCCCGGCGGCCGCCCCAGCACCGTCGAGGACACCAGCGCCCGCCCCGCCGGAGCCCGGGACGGATCAACGCGACTGACCACAGCCGTGTGCGCGACCGGCCCGCCCAGGTCCGCGTCGAGCAACAGCGACGCGCCTGTCGCCGGCGGCTCGTCGGTCGTGTGGTGCACCACCGTCACCGGATGGAACTCCGGCACCCGCAACCCGGGCAGCAACTCGGCCGCGACCCTGGCGCCCGTCGCCACCAGCACCGCCCGGCAGCGGATCTCGCCGTGCTCCGCGGTGGTCACCGAGGTCGTGGACACGGACGTGACGCGCACGCCGGTGTGCACGGTGCCCGGCGGCAGCGTGCTCGCCAGCAGCTCCGGCAGGGCCTCGGCGCCGCCCTCCGGCAGACACAGCCGGCCACCCGCGAAGGCGCGCAGCGCGAGGTCCGCGCACCGGCTGGACGTCGTCAGGTCCGGGTCGCACAGCAGGGCGGCGAGCAGCGGACGCAGGAAGCCGTCGATCGTCCGGGCCGGCAGTCCGCGGGCCGCCAGGGCCTCACCGGCGGGCAGCTCGGGGCGGGCCAGCAGCCGTTCGGCCGGTGTGCCCGCCAGCCGGGTCAGGGCGGCACCCAGGCGGGCTTGGTCGACCGCCGTGCCCAGTGGCGCGCCGGACCGGCTCCGGGGCGCGGAGACCTGCCGGCCGGGCACCGCCGGCCTCCTGGGCGGCCTGGGCGCGGACGGGGGCCGGGGAGCATTCGCCAGGGCGCGCACCGCATGCAGCGCGCCCCGTGCGCCCCCTGTGCCTGCCTGGACGCCCGCGCGATGGTGGCGTCCGTCGCCGTGCAGCAGGACCCCGGGCGCGAAGGGGCGCAGCACGAGGGTGCCGAGGCCGGGTGTCAGTCGTAGTTCCGGGTATGCCGTGGACAGCAACTGGCCGATTCTGTCGAGCCGGAAGCCGTCGACCTTCTCCGTCGCCATGCGGCCGCCGACCCCGTGGGCGGCCTCCAGGACCATGGTCGTCACTCCTGCGCTGGTCAGCCGGTGCGCGGCCGAGAGTCCGGCGACCCCGGCCCCCACCACGACCACGTCCGCCTGGTAAGCGGGCTCAAGCACGTGCCCCTCCTCGAGGTTGCGCGGGCGCTGGAGACGTCATGCCCTCAACAGGCCCCAGGGATACGCCAGTTCTGGTCGAGGGTAGGGCCGTGATCGGTCATGGGGAGTCGCGCATCGGCAGGGCACGGTCGCACAGCGGTCGCATACGGACGCCTTGTGGGCATGAAGTGGTCACAGGGGGCTGGAGTGCGGCGCGAGGGGCTGTCTCGGAACGGTCGGTCGGCGGACGGTCGGCGGTCTCGGAGTGCGTCACAACGCTGCCCGGATCGCCCCCTCGATCTCCGGGAAGGCGAACCGGAACCCCGACTCCAGCAGTCGCGTCGGCAGGACCCGGGCGCTGCCGAGCACATCCCCGGCCATCTCGCCGAGCACGGTCCGCAGGACGGGCGTGGGCACCGCGAAGAGCGTCGGGCGGTGCAGCACGCGCCCCATCGCCGCCGTGATCTCACGGTTCGTCAGCGGGTTCGGGGCGGTGAGGTTGAACGGCCCGGACAGGCCGTCGGTGTCCATGAGATGCCGGATCGCGGCGACTTCGTCGTGCAGCGCGATGAACGACCAGTACTGCCGCCCGTCGCCCAGCCGCCCGCCGAGGCCGGCCTGGAACAGCGGGAAGAGCCGCCCCCACGCACCGCCCTCGCGGGACACGACCAGCCCGGTCCGGGTGAACACCGTGCGGACACCGGCCTCCTGGGCGGGGGCTGTCGCGGCCTCCCACTCCACGCACAGCTCGGGCAGGAAGCCCTCGCCCGCCGGCGCGCTCTCGTCGACGGTCCGGTTCCCGGTCTCGCCGTAATAGCCCATGGCGCTGCCGTTCACGAAGACCCGTGGCCGGTCCTTCTCGTCCAGCGAGGCGACCGCGCGGGCGAGCGCCGCCGTGCCGTTCACCCTGCTGTCGCGGATCCGCCGCTTGTAGGCGTCGGTCCAGCGGCGGTTGCCGACCCCCGCACCGGCCAGGTTCACCACCGCTTCGCACCCGGCGAGCCCCGCCGCGTCCACACGCCCGCCCTCGGGGTCCCAGCGGACCTCGTCCGCGGCCCGGGGCGCATGGCGCACCAGGCGCACCACCTCGTGCCCGTCCGCGGCCAGGGACCGCACCAGGGCGCCGCCGATGAGACCGGACGCACCGGCCACTGCGATTCGTGAGCGTTCCATGGGCCCCATCCTGCCTGCCGGCGCAATAAATCCGGCGTACGGCCACAAGCCATCGCCGTAGGGTGACGCCATGCCCGAGTCCCGCGATCTCCGTGTACGCGTCGCCACGCCCGATGACGGCGACGGGCTGGCCCTGCTGGACCGGCTCGCGTGGTCGCACCTGCACGCCGTGGTGCCCGAGCCGCAGCCGCCGTACCCGCCGTTCTTCAGCGAGCGGCACGCCCCCGAGGACTGCCTGGTCGCCGAACTCGGTGACCGCCTGGCGGGCTACATACGTCTCGGCTTCCCGACGCCGGTCGAAGCGAACCGGCACGTCCGGCAGGTCCAGGGCCTCGCCGTCGCGGAGGAGGCGCGCGGCCGGGGCGTGGGGCGGGCGCTGGTCCGGGCCGCCGTGGACGAGGCGCGCCGGCGCGGGGCCCGCCGCCTCACCCTGCGTGTCCTCGGCCACAACACCCCGGCGCGGGGGCTCTACGAGGCCGAGGGATTCGTGGTGGAGGGAGTCCTCCCCGAGGAGTTCCGGCTCGATGGGCGGTACGTGGACGACGTACTGATGGGACGTTTCCTCTGAGCGGTGACAGGACGCCTACGACGCGGCCAGCTCGCCCGTGTCCACCGGCGCCGTCGCGTTCGCCGCGCGCTCGGCGTCGGAGGAGACCTCGGCCGCCGTCAGCACGTAGCCCGTCTCCGCGTCCGAGGTGGAGCGGGCGAAGACCACGCCGAATACCCGGCCGTCCGTGGTGAGGAGCGGGCCGCCGGAGTTGCCGGGGCGGACAGTGGAGCGGATCGAGTAGATCTCGCGGGTGACGGTGCCGTCGTTGTAGATGTTCTGGCCCGTCGCCCGGACCCGGTTCGCGACCGTCGCCGCCTGGAGGTTCAGGTCGCCGTCCTGCGGATAGCCCGCGACGACCGCCGAGTCGCCGCGCTCGGCGTTGTCGTCGAACCGCAGCACGGGCGCCCTGAGCCCCGGCACGTACAGCACGGCCACGTCCTTCTGCGGGTCGAAGAGCACCACCCGCGCCTCGTACGTCCGCCCGACCCCGCCGATCTGCACGGTCGGCTCGTCGATGCCCGCCACCACGTGGGCGTTGGTCATCACGTGCTCCCGCGCGTACACGAACCCGCTGCCCTCGCGGCCCTGGGTGCCCGCGACGCCCTCGACCTTGACCGTGCTCAGCTTGGCGGCGTTCGTGGCGGCCGCCGTGACGCTGTCGCCGGAGGGGGCGGCGACCTCGGCGGTCGACTCGTTCTCGAAGGGGTTGAAGACCTGCGGGAAGCCCGCCTCGGTCAGCGCCGACGTAGCCCGCGAGAACCAGGCGGGGGTGGTCTCCGGCATGGTCTCCTGAACCGCGCCGAGCAGCCGCGAGTCCCGGATCGCCGAGGTGACCAGCGGCGACGAGGACGCGCCCAGGACGCTCGCGGCCACCCACGCCACGATCAGGACCGCGACCGAGTTGGCCACGGCCCCGCCGATCCCGTCCGCCACTCGGAGCGGCCCCCGGTCCAGCTCCCGCCGCAGCCTGAGCGCGAGACGCCCCGCCAGCTCGTGGCCCACCACCGCCGGGAGCAGCACCGTGAAAACCGCCGTCACCGTCGCGCCGGTCGTGCCCGGCGGCACCAGGTCCATCACCCACGGCAGGATCCACACGCCGACGACCGCACCGCCCACGAAGCCCGCCAGCGACACACAGCCGGCCACCAGCCCGCGCCGGTAGCCGGACGCCGCATAGGCCAGGACCACCAGCAACAGCAGGATGTCGAGCAGGTCCACGCAACGCCGCCTTTCTGTCGGAACCCTTTAATACGCGGGGGGAGGGCCCGGTGATCAGTCACACGCGCGCCGATGATCAGAACCGGCCACGCGCGCGTGCACTCGGAAAAACGCCGCGGACCGTGACGATGGTTCCACCGGGTGGCACATCACACATCGCGGACGGACCGGATCAGGCCGACAGTGGGTCCATGCGTGTCTTCCGAAGACGGCGGGGCACGCGCAGGCACCGCACCGCCGGGACACCCGGCGCAGCCGGTATGCCGCGCGCGGCCCGGGTGCTGCTCGGCTGCCTGCCGGGCGTGGCCGCCGTCGCGGCGCTGGTGCTGTGCGCCCACGGCGTCGAGAACGCCGCCGAGACCAGCGCCCGCCCGGCCACGCACCGCCCCGCCGCCACGCCCTACGCCGCACCCCGCCCGCACATCGTGCCGAGATCGCAGTGGCTGGGCGACGCCGCACGCAAGCAGCCCCGCCCGCGCTACGACGACCGGGTCGCCGCCGTCTTCGTCCACCACACCGACTCGCCCAACGGCTACGACTGCGCCGACGCGCCCCGCATCCTCCGGGACCTGTACACCGGCCAGACCGGCACCCGCGACTGGGACGACATCGGCTACAACTTCGTCGTCGACCGCTGCGGCACCGTCTACGAGGGCCGCGCCGGCGGCATCGAGCGGGCCGTCACCGGCGCCCACACCCAGGGCTTCAACCACCGCACCACCGGCATCGCCGCACTCGGCACCTTCACCGCGGGCATGCCCGTACCCCGGGCGATGATCCGCGCCATCGCCGCGCTGTCCGCCTGGAAGCTGGGCCTGACCGGCACAGACCCGCGATCGCGCGTCCGCCTGGTCTCCAGCAACGGCCTGAGCCGGTACGCGGCAGGCACCACCGCCGAGCTGCCCGCCCTCGCCGGCCACAACGACGGCTACATGACCAGCTGCCCGGGCGCCGCCCTGCACGCCAGGCTGCCGGAGATCAGACAGCTGGCCGCCCGGTTGCAGGGCCGGCCGGCGGGTCCACAGGAAGGCCACAGCCGGCACGCAGCGTCCTCCGATCCCGGCGCCCTACCGTCGTCCCCACAGCGGGCCGACCGGAGGTGGGGATCATGAACAGCAGCCGTACGGAGGATCCGGCGCGCACCCGGCCGGGCGGCCCCTGGGCGGTGCTGTGCGCGGTCGCGACCGTCGTCCTGGGCCCGGCCGCGGCCACCGCGTCCGCCCTCGACCAGGCCAACGCCGCCCCGCTGCACGACGCGGGGGCGGGGGACCGGACGCACGCCCTCCCGTCCGACACGAGCCGCCGCCCCGTCGCCTGATTCAGCCCCTGAAGCGCTGCCACAGCCGGGGATAGCGCTCGGCGAGCAGGTCCTCGTTCTCGAAGTCCAGCGGGGTGCCCTCCGGTTCCGGGGGCGGGGGCGGGATCGCCAGGTCCGGGGCGACCGTGCCGGTGAGCTGCTCGTAGGCCTCGTCCGCCGCGTAGCCGAGCTCCTCGCCGTCGCCGTCGATCTCCTCGTCGAAGTCGCCCAGCAGATCGGCGAGCGAGTCCGGGTCGTGCACGGCGCCCTCGAAGACATGGCGGCCCTGGCCGATCAGCCAGCACCGGAAGAAGTCGAAGGCGTCGTCGCTCGCCCCGTCGAGCAGCACCCAGGCGGCGCCCCACAGGTCCCAGCGGTAGGCGCGGTTGTAGCGGGACTCGAAGTGCCGGGCGAAGTCCAGGACCGAGTCCGGGTCCTTCTGCGTGAGCCGCTCCACGAGCAGGTCGGCCTGCTCCTCCGGGTCGCCCTCGGCGGCCTCCCGGGTGTCGTCCACCAGCTCCCAGAACTCCGTCTCGTCCATCACGGGTCCAGCATCGGCCCTGGGGCACGGGGGCGCACCCGGAGTGCGCGGGATCGTTATACGCCGTCCCGGGGGTGGTACAGCCCGGCCAGCCGCAGCGCGTCCCCGGCGAACCGCTCGCGCAGGCTCTCCGGCGCCAGTACCTCCACCTCCGGGCCCAGCGCCGTCAGCTGGGTGTGGGCGACCTCCTCGGACTCCACCGGCAGGGCCACCGTCACCCAGCCGTCGCCGTCCGGGGCGTCGGCGCCCGCCAGGGCCTCGCGGGCGGACAGCGAGTCGAGGGCGTGCGGCAGTCCGCGTACACCGTCCGGGGACAGCCGCACCACGACCCGCGCCCGCAGGATGGAGCGCGCGAACTGCTCCGCCCGCTCCTCCCAGAAGGCCGGCAGATCGAACTCCGGCTCCCGCTCGAAGCGCTCCTCGCCCGGCTCCACCGCCGTGAACCGGTCGATCCGGTACACCCGGAAGGAGCCGCCCCCGGCCACCCGTGCGCACAGGTACCAGACGCCCGCCTTCAGCACGAGCCCGTACGGCTCCAGCTCCCGGACGACCTCGTCCTCGCCGCGCCGGTAGCGCGCGGTGATCCGCCGGTCGTCCCACACCGCGTCGGCGACCGCCGGCAGCAGCACGGGCGTCTCCGGCTCCCTGAACCAGTTCGGCGCGTCCAGATGGAACCGCTGCGCCGCCGTCCTCGACGCGTCCCGCAGGGAGGGCAGCAGAGCCGCGGACACCTTCAGCCGGGCCGCCGAGGCCGCGTCCTCCAGCCCCATCTCGCGCAGCGCCCCCGGCACCCCGGACAGGAACAGCGCCTCGGCCTCGCTGCGGTGCAGCCCGGTCAGCCGCGTACGGTACCCGCCGACCAGCCGGTACCCGCCGACGCGGCCCCGGTCCGCGTACACCGGCACACCCGCCTCCGACAGCGCCTGGGCGTCCCGGGTGACCGTCCGCTCGGACACCTCCAGCTCACGGGCGAGTTCGGCGGCCGTCATGGAGGGCCGGGACTGGAGCAGCAGCACCATCTTGATGAGCCGGGCAGCGCGCATGGACCACATGATGCAGCAGGAGGCCCCCGCAGCAGCGGGAGCCTCCTGCCGGACAGCCCTTACAGGCCGTACTTCGCGCGCGCTTCCTTCACGGCCGTCGCCTTGACCTCGCCGCGCTTGGCCAGCTGGGCCAGGGCCGCGACGACGATCGACTCGGCGTCGACGCCGAAGTGGCGGCGGGCCGCCTCACGGGTGTCCGAGAGGCCGAAGCCGTCGGCGCCCAGCGAGGACCAGTCCTGCTCGACCCACTGCGCGATCTGGTCCGGGACCTGGCGCATGTAGTCGGAGACCGCCAGCACCGGGCCTTCGGTGCCCTGGAGCGCCTGCCGGACGAACGGCACCCGCTCCTCACCGCGCAGCAGTGCCTCGTCGGCCTCCAGGGCGTCCCGGCGCAGCTCGCTCCAGGACGTCGCCGACCACACATCGGCCGCCACGCCCCACTCCTCGGCGAGCAACTGCTGCGCCCTGAGCGCCCAGTGGATCGCCGTACCGGAGCCGAGCAGCTGGATCCGCGGGGCGTTGGCCGGCGGCGTGATGCCCGCCGACTCCGCCGTGTTGAAGCGGTACAGGCCCTTGACGATGCCCTCGTCGATGCCGTCCACGGACGGCTTCGCGGGCTGCGGCAGCGGCTCGTTGTAGACGGTCAGGTAGTAGAAGACGTTCTGGTCCTCACCCGGGGCCGCCTCGCCGTACATCCGGCGCAGACCGTCCTTGACGATGACCGCGACCTCGTACGCGAACGCCGGGTCGTACGTCAGCGCCGCCGGGTTCGTCGCGGCGATGACGGGGGAGTGGCCGTCGGCGTGCTGGAGGCCCTCACCGGTCAGCGTCGTACGGCCCGCCGTGGCGCCGACGAGGAAGCCGCGGCCGAGCTGGTCGCCGAGCTGCCACATCTGGTCGGCCGTGCGCTGCCAGCCGAACATCGAGTAGAAGATGTAGAACGGGATCATCGTCTCGCCGTGCGTCGCGTACGACGTCGAAGCGGCGATGAAGTCGGCCATCGAACCGGCCTCGGTGATCCCCTCGTTGAGGATCTGGCCGTTCTTGGCCTCCTTGTAGTACATCAGCTGGTCGCGGTCGACCGGCTCGTACGTCTGGCCCTTGGGCGAGTAGATGCCCAGGGACGGGAAGAGGCTCTCCATGCCGAAGGTACGGGCCTCGTCGGGGACGATCGGCACCCAGCGCTTGCCGGTCTCCTTGTCGCGGACCAGGTCCTTGACCAGGCGGACGAACGCCATGGTGGTGGCCACGTTCTGCGAGCCGGAGCCCTTGTCGAAGGACGCGAACGCCTTGTCCGCCGGGGCGGGCAGCGGCGCGACCGGGTGCACGCGGCGGGCCGGGGCCGGACCGCCGAGGGCGGCACGGCGCTCCTGGAGGTAGCGGACCTCGGGGGAGTCGGCGCCCGGGTGGCCGTAGGGCACCACGCCGTCGACGAAGTCGCTGTCCTTGATCGGCAGGCCGAGCAGGTCGCGCATGTTCTTGAACTCGTCCACCGAGAGCTTCTTCATCTGGTGGTTGGCGTTCTTCGACGCGAAGCCCTCACCGAGGGTGTGGCCCTTGACCGTCTGGGCGAGGATCACGGTCGGCGCGCCCTTGTGCTCGACGGCCGCCTTGTACGCGGCGTACACCTTGCGGGACTCGTGACCACCGCGCGAGAAGTGGAAACACTCGAGGATCTTGTCGTCGCTCAGCAGCTTCGCCAGCTCCGCCAGCGCCGGGTCGGCGCCGAAGAAGTCCTGGCGGATGTAGGCCGCGTCGCGGGTCTGGTACGTCTGGATCTGCGCGTCCGGTACCTGGCGCAGACGGCGTACCAGCGCGCCCGTGGTGTCGAGCTGGAACAGCTCGTCCCAGGCCGTGCCCCACAGCGTCTTGATGACGTTCCAGCCGGCACCGCGGAACTGGGCTTCCAGCTCCTGCACGATCTTGAAGTTGGCGCGGACCGGGCCGTCGAGGCGCTGCAGGTTGCAGTTGATGACGAAGGTGAGGTTGTCCAGCTCCTCACGGGCCGCCAGCGCGAGGGCCGCCGTCGACTCGGGCTCGTCCATCTCGCCGTCACCGAGGAACGCCCACACGTGCGAGGCGGAGGTGTCCTTGATGCCGCGGTTGGTGAGGTAGCGGTTGAAACGCGCCTGGTAGATGGCGGAGAGCGGGCCCAGACCCATGGAGACGGTCGGGAACTCCCACAGCCAGGGCAGGCGGCGCGGGTGCGGGTAGGAGGGCAGGCCGTTGCCGCCCGCCTCGCGGCGGAAGTTGTCGAGCTGCTCCTCGGTCAGACGGCCGTCGAGGAACGCGCGGGCGTAGATGCCGGGGGAGGCGTGGCCCTGGATGTAGAGCTGGTCGCCGGAGCCGTCGGCCTCTTTGCCTTTGAAGAAGTGGTTGAAGCCGGTCTCGTAGAGCCAGGCCGCGGAGGCGAAGGTGGCGATGTGGCCGCCGACGCCGTACTTGCTGCCCCGGGTGACCATCGCGGCCGCGTTCCAGCGGTTCCACGCGGTGATCCGCTGCTCCATCGCCTCGTCACCGGGCACGGCCGGCTCGGCGGCGGTGGGGATGGAGTTGACGTAGTCCGTCTCCAGGAGCTTCGGCAGCGCGATGCCGGCGCCCTCGGCACGCTCCAGCGTGCGCCGCATCAGGTACGCGGCACGGTGCGGCCCGGCCGCCTCGGTCACCGCGTCCAGGGAGGCCTGCCATTCGGCGGTCTCCTCCGGGTCCCGGTCCGGGAGCTGGTCGAGCTCGCTCGGCTGGATGGCGTTGGGGTCGGTCATGTCGCCGCCTTCCTCAGTCGAAGGGGGTTCCCTCACGTAAGGGGATCGGGGGTGCCCTTTGTCTTTGGCAGGACAGGGCTGGAGCTTGGGTGGCAAGCCCGTCGGCGACTGTAACTCGCTGATCGATGATCGATCAAAGGGTTGAGGGGCAAAACCTCTTGATCACGAGAAAGTAGGCACGGGGTGCCTCCAGCGGTGGCACGCGGTGACGGCGTGGCTCTGGGTTTTCGCAGGTGGGAGGCGTTTGAGCGGGGGTGTGCTCGGGTGTCACGCCCGGGGCGCGCAGCCCAGGACGTGCGCCTTCACGAGCTCGGCGATCCGGGGGTCGCGGCGCTTGAAGGCGGCGACCAGCTCCTCGTGCTCCTCGGCGTACGACTGCTGCCGGGTGCCCAGCCAGCGGATCGACAGGGCCGTGAACACCTCGATGCCGAGGCCTTCCCAGGTGTGCAGCAGGACCGAGTTGCCCGCCGCGCGGACCAGTTCGCGGTGGAAGGCCACGGTGTGACGGACCTGGGCCGTGCCGTCGGACATGCGGTCGGCCTCGTAGAGGGCGCTGACATGGGGTTCCAGGGCCGAGCAGTCCTCGGCGAGGCCCTGGGCCGCCAGTTCCGCGGCGATGGCCTCCAGGCCGGCCCGGACCGGGTAGCTCTCTTCCAGGTCGGCGGCCGTCAGGTTCCTGACGCGGACGCCCTTGTTCGGGGCGGACTCGATCAGGCGCAGGGACTCCAGTTCGCGCAGCGCCTCACGGACCGGGGTCTGGCTGACTTCCAGCTCCGTGGCGATCCGGCGCTCGACGATCCGCTCACCCGGCTGCCAGCGTCCGCTGATGATGCCCTCCAGGATGTGCTCGCGGATCTGCTCGCGCAGCGAGTGGATGACGGGCGCGGTCATGAGGGCTCCTCAGTCGGGATTGACGTTTAGACAATACGGCCGGTTCGCTCCGCGGGTGGGGCGGGTGGGGGTGTCTTGGTGCAGGTGAGACGAGACTTACATGGGGGAGTCGGGTTGTCGTTCGGCTGACGGTTGTGGGGGGTTGCTCGCGCCCACGCGGCGGAGCCGCACATCGATACGGCCCCGCGCCCCTGAAAAACAGGCGGTGCCCCCGCCCGGGGATTTCCGGACAGGGGCACCGCTCAGCCGTGAAGGAAGGTCAGAGGCCGAGCTCGACCTCGAACTCGCCCGCCTCCAGGATGGCCTTGACCGCCGTCAGGTAGCGGGCGGCGTCGGCGCCGTCCACCAGGCGGTGGTCGTAGGACAGGGTCAGGTACGTCATGTCGCGGACGCCGATGACGGGGCCGTCCTCGGTGTCGATGACGGCAGGGCGCTTGACCGTGGCGCCGATGCCGAGGATGGCGACCTGGCCCGGCGGCACGATGATCGTGTCGAAGAGCGCGCCGCGCGACCCGGTGTTGGAGATGGTGAAGGTCGCGCCGGACAGCTCGTCCGGGGTGATCTTGTTGGCCCGCACCTTGCCCGCGAGCTCGGCCGTGGCCTTGGCGATACCGGCGAGGTTGAGGTCACCGGCGTTCTTGATGACCGGGGTCATCAGGCCCTTCTCGGAGTCCACCGCGATACCGATGTTCTCGGTGTCGAAGTAGGTGATGGTCCCCTCGGCCTCGTTGATCTTGGCGTTGATCGGCGCGTGCGCCTTCAGCGCCTGGGCCGCGGCCTTGACGAAGAACGGCATCGGGGAGAGCTTGACGCCCTCACGGGCCGAGAACGCGTCCTTGGCACGGGCGCGCAGCTTCATCAGGCGCGTGACGTCGACCTCGACGACCGAGGACAGCTGGGCCTGCTCGTGCAGGGCCTTGACCATGTTGTCGCCGATGACCTTGCGGATCCGCGGCATCTTGATGGTCTGGCCGCGCAGCGGGGACGCCTCCAGCGCGGGGGCCTTCTTCGCGGCAGCCGGAGCAGCCGCGGCCGGAGCCGGGGCAGCGGCGGCGGCCTTGGCGGCCTCGGCGGCGGCCATGACGTCCTGCTTGCGGATACGGCCGCCGACGCCGGTGCCCTTGACGGTGGACAGGTCGACGCCGTTCTCGGCGGCGAGCTTGCGCACCAGCGGGGTGACGTAGGCACCGTCGTCGGCCGGCTTGGCGGCGGCCGGAGCGGCCGGGGCCTGGGCCGGAGCCGGGGCGGGAGCAGGAGCGGCCGGGGCCGGCTCGGGAGCCGGGGTGACCTGCTGCTGCGGAGCCGGGGCGGACGGAGCCTGCGGGGCCGGGGCGGGCTGCGCCGGAGCCGGAGCAGCGGCCGGAGCCGGGGTGGGCTCGGGCTGGGCCGGGGCGGCCGGGGCCTCCTGCGCCGGGGCGGCGGCCGGAGCGGCACCCGCCACGCCGATGACGGCCAGCTTGGCGCCGACCTCGGCGGTCTCGTCCTCGCCGACCACGATCTCCAGCAGTGTGCCGGAGGTGGGGGCGGGGATCTCGGTGTCGACCTTGTCCGTCGACACCTCCAGCAGCGGCTCGTCGGCCTCGACGCTGTCACCGACCGACTTCAGCCAGCGGGTGACGGTGCCCTCGGTGACGGACTCGCCGAGCGCGGGCAGGACGACGTCCGTGCCCTCGGCGGACCCGCCGCCGGCAGCGGCGTCGGCGGTGGGAGCGGGCGCCGGGGCGGCCTGCTCGGTGGACGGGGCGGCCGGGGCCGGCTCGGGGGCGGGCTCGGCGACCTGCTCGGCCTGCGGGGCCGGGGCGGCGGCGGGCGCGCCGCTGCCGTCGTCGATCAGGGCCAGCTCGGCGCCGACCTCGACCGTCTCGTCCTCGGCGACCTTGATGGAGGACAGCACGCCGGACGCGGGGGAGGGGATCTCGGTGTCGACCTTGTCGGTGGAGACCTCGAGCAGCGGCTCGTCGGCCTCGACGCGCTCACCCTCGGCCTTCAGCCAGCGGGTGACAGTGCCCTCGGTGACGCTCTCGCCGAGCGCCGGAAGGGTTACGGAAACCGCCATGGTTTCGGTTGCTCCTTACGGAAAGTGCGGAAGTCTGTGTCGTCGCGTTCGTCGACCGAGGGGTCAGTCGTGCGCGTGGAGGGGCTTGCCGGCCAGGGCCAGGTGGGCCTCGCCGAGCGCCTCGTTCTGCGTCGGGTGGGCGTGGATGAGCTGTGCGACCTCGGCGGGCAGCGCCTCCCAGTTGTAGATCAGCTGGGCTTCGCCGACCTGCTCGCCCATGCGGTCGCCGACCATGTGGACGCCGACGACGGCACCGTCCTTGACCTGGACGAGCTTGATCTCGCCCGCGGTGTTCAGGATCTTGCTCCTGCCGTTGCCCGCGAGGTTGTACTTCAGAGCGACGACCTTGTCCGCGCCGTAGATCTCCTTGGCCTTGGCCTCGGTGATGCCGACGGAGGCGACCTCCGGGTGGCAGTACGTCACCCGCGGGACACCGTCGTAGTCGATCGGGACGGTCTTCAGACCGGCCAGGCGCTCCGCCACCAGGATGCCCTCGGCGAAGCCGACGTGCGCGAGCTGGAGGGTCGGGACGAGGTCACCGACGGCGGAGATGGTCGGGACGTTGGTGCGCATGTACTCGTCGACCAGGACGTAGCCGCGGTCCATCGCGACGCCCTGCTCCTCGTAGCCCAGGCCCTGGGAGACCGGGCCGCGGCCGATGGCGACGAGCAGGACCTCGGCCTCGAACTGCTTGCCGTCGGCGAGGGTGACCTTGACACCGTCCTGGGTGTACTCGGCCTTCTCGAAGAAGGTGCCCAGGTTGAACTTGATGCCGCGCTTGCGGAAGGCGCGCTCCAGCAGCTTGGAGGAGTTCTCGTCCTCGACCGGGACGAGGTGCTTCAGGCCCTCGACGATGGTGACGTCGGTGCCGAAGGACTTCCACGCGGAGGCGAACTCGACGCCGATGACACCGCCGCCGAGGATGATCGCGGACTTCGGCACACGGTCCAGGACGAGGGCGTGGTCCGAGGAGATGATCCGGTCGCCGTCGATCTCCAGGCCGGGCAGCGACTTCGGCACGGAGCCGGTGGCCAGCAGCACGTGGCGGCCCTGCACCCGCCGGCCGTTCACGTCGACAGAGGTGGGGGAGGAGAGACGGCCCTCACCCTCGATGTAGGTCACCTTGCGGGAGGCGACGAGCCCCTGGAGCCCCTTGTACAGGCCGGCGACCACGCCGTCCTTGTACTTGTGGACGCCGGCGATGTCGATGCCCTCGAGGGTGGCCTTCACACCGAACTGCTCGCTCTCGCGGGCCTGGTCGGCGATCTCACCCGCGTGCAGCAGGGCCTTGGTGGGGATGCATCCCCGGTGCAGGCAGGTGCCGCCGACCTTGTCCTTCTCGATCAGGGCGACGTCCAGGCCCAGCTGCGCCCCGCGCAGGGCCGCGGCGTAACCACCGCTGCCACCGCCGAGGATCACTAGGTCGAAAACGGTGCTGGCGTCGTTCGCCACGTCACGTCCTCCATGCATGTGCGCCGTACGCCGGTCTTCACTGACCGGCAGGCGGCTGGTGTCCGGCCGCTCGTTCTTCGGCCCTTCGGTGGGGCCCTGTCCTGCCGAGCCCCATCTTCGCACTTGTCAGCACAGAAGGAGACGCCGGGCTGCTGTGTGAGACGCCCCACGTTCAGACAGGGGCGCGGGGAACTGCGCGAACAGCCCCCACGCCCCCGCACTCGCCACACGACCGGCGAGACCGAGCTCTCAGGCGGAACTCAGCCCAGATCACCCGCGGCCGTCAGTTCGGCCAGCCGCACCAACGTCCGCACACCACTGCCCGTGCCGCCCTTCGGCGTGTAACCGAACGGCCCGCCCTCGTTGAAGGCCGGGCCCGCGATGTCGAGGTGCGCCCAGGTGATCCCCTCGCCCACGAACTCGCGCAGGAACAGTCCGGCTACCAGCCCGCCGCCCATCCGCTCACCCATGTTCGCGATGTCGGCCGTGGGGGAGTCCATCCCCTTGCGCAGGTGTTCCGGCAGCGGCATCGGCCACGCCGGCTCCCCGACCTCCTGCGCCGCCTCGTACAGCGCCGTACGGAAGGAGTCGTCGTTGCCCATGATCCCGAACGTCCGGTTCCCCAGCGCCAGCACCATCGCCCCGGTCAGCGTCGCGACGTCCACGATCGCGTCCGGCTTCTCCTGGGACGCCGCCCACAGGGCGTCGGCCAGCACCAGCCGGCCCTCCGCGTCGGTGTTGAGCACCTCCACGGTCTTGCCGCTGTACATCCGCAGCACGTCACCCGGACGGGTCGCGGACCCGGAGGGCATGTTCTCGGCCAGCGCCAGCCAGCCGGTGACGTTGACCTCCAGCCCCAGCCGGGCGGCCGCCACGACCGCGGCGAACACCGCGGCCGCGCCGCTCATGTCGCACTTCATCGTCTCGTTGTGACCGGCCGGCTTCAGCGAGATGCCGCCCGAGTCGTACGTGATGCCCTTGCCGACGAAGGCGAGGTGCTTCTTCGCCTTGGAGGACGTGTACGACAGCTTCACCAGGCGCGGACCCGCCGCCGAGCCGGCCCCGACGCCGAGGATGCCGCCGTAGCCGCCCTTCTCCAGGGCCTTCACGTCGAGCACCTGCACCTTGATGCCGTGCTCCTTGGCCGCCGCCTGCGCGATCGCGGCGAACGACTCGGGGTTCAGGTCGTTCGGCGGGGTGTTGACCAGGTCGCGGGCGCGGTTGAGCTCCTCGGACACGGCGACGGCACGCTCGATCGCGGCCTTGTACGCCTTGTCGCGGGGCTTGCCGCCGAGCAGGGCGACCTCGGCGAGGGGGGCCTTGCCGTTCTTCGCCTTGGGGTCCTTGCCGTTCTCCTTGTAGGCGTCGAAGGAGTACGCGCCGAGCAGCGCGCCCTCCCCGATCGCGCCGGCGTCGGCGGCGTCCGTCAGGGGCAGGGCGAAGGCGGCCTTCTTGGACCCGGTCAGGGCGCGGGCGGCGATGCCGGCGGCCTTGCGCAGGGCCTCGGTGTCGTAGCCGGCGTCCTTCTCGGGCACCGCGCCCAGGCCCACCGCCAGCACGAGCGGTGCCTTGAAGCCGGACGGCGCCGGCAGCTTCGTCACCTCGCCCTCGGCGCCGGAGGCGCCGAGGGTCTCCAGAACGCCGGCGAGCCTGCCGTCGTACGCCTTGTCCACGGCCTCGGCGCCCGGTGCGACGACCGGCCCCTTGGCACCCTTGGCGACACCGATCACGATGGCGTCGGCCCGCAGACCGGGCGCCGCGGCGGTGCTGAGAGTGAGAGCAGTCACGGTAGTGAAATCTCGCTTCCGATGTGAAGTTTCTGTGGTCGAACGGTGTGGGTCGACCGGGCCCGACAGCCGACCCTATTCCGACCTCAGGGTTCGGGTATCACGGGGCCTTCCCCGGTGCGGCGAACACTCGACGACGAGACTACGCGCGTGGCCGTGTTCGCTCATTCCTGCGGGCGTTCACCTGACGGTGGCGTAGTGGCCATTTCTTGATCCTCCATGTCGGTGAACTGAGTCACACTCGTCGTGATCCGGTGAGCGCCCTGCTCACCGCTTTGCATGATTTCCACGGATCCTCCTCTGTTCGACCGCAAGGGGATCTCTGGGATCTTCTGGGGGAGGAACCATGGCGCAGCGTGCGCGCGGATGGAGAAGCACGGCCGCCGCGGTGACGGTGACCGGCATGATCACGGCCGGGGCGATGGCACCCGGGGCGGCGGCCGCGGAGGGACCCCGCATCGATCTGAAGGTGCTGGTGGTGGACAACGGCGACAGCCCCGTCCGGGCCGTCACCGCCCAGCTGAGAAGCACGGGCATCCCGTACACGACCGTCGACCTGAACGACGCCGGCCGCCCGAAGATCACCGAGTCGTTCCTGAGCGACACGGTCAACGGCAGCCCCCGCGCCAAGTACCAGGGCGTCGTCCTGCCGAACGAGTCCCCGTTCGGCGCGGGCTCCGCCGAGCAGACCGCCCTGGAGACCTACGAGCGGACGTACGGCATCCCGCAGGTCGACGCCTACACCTGGGCGCATCCGGAGGTCGGCCTCGACTACACCAGCGAGGGTGGCTGGGCGGGCACTCTTGACGGGCGCGAGGCATCCGTCACCGCGGCCGGAAAGGCGGGCTGGTTCGGCTACCTCGACGGCGCCTTCAGGTTCGAGGACAACTCGGCTGCCGTCCAGGAGAGTTACGGCTACGTGGCCCGGCCCCGCGCCGGCTTCACCAGCTACGTCGACATCCCCGTGCCCGGCGGCAGCGGCCGCGGCAGCCTCGTCGGCGAGTACGCCCACGACGGACGCCGCGAACTCGTCGTGACCTTCGCCTACAACGGCAACCAGCAGCAGTTCCGGCTGCTGGCCCGGGGCATCGTCGAATGGCTCACCCAGGGCGTGCACCTCGGGCAGACCCGCAACTCCTTCGCGGTGCACGTCGACGACGTGTTCGCCCCGGACAGCCGGTGGGACACCGAGCGCAACTGCACCCCGGGCGACTTCGACTGCGCGGGCGGCGACGGCGAGGGCACCACGCCGATCCGCATGACCGCCGACGACGCCGCCCACGCCGCCCAGTGGCAGCGCGAGCACGGCTTCACCATGGACATGGTCTACAACGCGGGCTCGGGCGAGGAGTGGAAGACCGAGCACGGCGGCACCGACGCCCTGACCGACCGGCTGCTCGCCGACAAGGCCCAGTACCGCTGGGTCAACCACACCTACACACACCCCTTCCTCGGCTGCGTGCAGGACACCTCCACCGTGCCGTGGAGCTGCGCGAAGAACGCCGACGGCTCGACCAAGTACATGAGCCGCGCCGAGATCGCCGCGCAGATCCGCGACAACCACGCCTGGGCGGTGAACAAGGGCCTTCCCGTCGACCGCACGGAACTGGTCACCGGTGAGCACTCGGGCCTGAAGACCCTGCCCCAGCAGCCCGCCGACAACCCGAACCTGGCCGGCGCCCTCGCCGACACCGGCGTCAAGTGGGTCGCCTCGGACAACTCCCGCGAGCCCGAGCAGCGCGCGATCGGCAACGCCCTCACCGTCCCGCGCCACCCGATGAACGTGTACTACAACGTGGGCACGGCGGCCGAGATGGCCGACGAGTACAACTGGGTCTACACCTCGCGGGCCGACGGCGGGAGCGGCGTCTGCGAGGACAACCCCTCCTCGACCTGCCTCGACGAGCCGCTCGACCCCGCCACCGGCTACGCCGAGCACATCGTCCCGCAGGAGGCGCGCACCGCCCTCGGACACGTCCTCGCCGGCGACCCCCGGCCGCACTACGCGCACCAGTCCAACCTGGCAGAGGACCGGCTGCTCTACCCGGTCATGGAGAAGGTGCTGGACGACTACCGGGCGCTGTTCGCCGACAACACCCCACTGGAGAACCCCCGGCACAGCGCCATCGGCACCGAGGTGCAGCGCCGCGCCGCCTGGCAGACGGCCTTGGCCGACGGCCGTGTCACGGCGTACCGCACCGGCAACACGGTCACGGTCACGGCACCGTCCGGAACGCAGATCCCGGTGACGGCACCGGAGGGCACGAAGAAGCAACTCCTGCTGAGCACGACCGACTTCGGCACCCCGTACGCGGGATCCCGCTCGGCCTGGACGACCCCGGCAGCACTCCAGTCGGCTCTCACCTTGAAGCTGCCCTAAAGGGGCGCGGGGAACTGCGCGACCAGCCCACACGAGACCCGCACTCGGCACCCGGGCAGCAGTTCCCCGCACCACATCCGCAACACAGGGGGAAACACCGCATGAGGCGAACAGGCCGTCATGTCACCATGCTCACGGAAGGCACCTACCCGCACGTCCACGGCGGCGTCAGCACCTGGTGCGACCAGCTCGTCAAGGGCATGCCCGAGGTCGACTTCCACATCGTCTCGCTCACCGGCAACGGCCGCGAACCCGTCACCTGGGAACTGCCGCCCAACGTCTGCGCGCACACCTCGGTCCCCACCTGGGGCCCGCGCCCCGGCCGCACCAGAGCCCCGTACGGCAGGGCCCGCCGCCGCTTCACCGAGACCTACGAGCGCTTCCTGCTCTCCTTCCTCGACCCCGGCTCGCACGCCGACTTCGGCGAGTCCCTGACCGAGCTGGCCGAACTCGCCCGCGACGGACGCCTGCCGGCCGCGCTGCGCACCGAGTCGGCGCTGCGGTCGCTGATGTGGATATGGACCATGCCGCATCTGCCGACGGCCGCCGCCCGCCCCACCGTGCACGACGCGCTGACCGCGACCGACCTGCTGGAACACGCCCTGCGCCCGCTCGGCGTCCGTATCCCCGAGGACTCCGTCGCGCACGCCGTCAGCAGCGGCCTCGCGACCCTGCCGGCGCTCGCCGCCCGCCACCTGGACGGTGTGCCGTTCCTGCTCACCGAGCACGGCATCTACCTGCGCGAGCGCTATCTCGGCTACCGCCAGGGCGCCCAGCGCTGGCCCGTGAAGGCCTTCATGCTCGGCTTCTACCGCGAGCTCAACTCCCACGGCTACCGCGCCGCCGACCTGATCACGCCGTGCAACCAGTACAACCGCCGCTGGGAGGAGCGCGGCGGCGCCGACGCCGACAAGATCCGCACGGTCTACAACGGCGTCGACCCGGCCGCCTTCCCGCACGCCGGCCCCGAGCCCGAGGTGCCGACCCTGTCCTGGTGCGGCCGGATCGACCCCATCAAGGACCTGGAGACCCTGATCCGCGCCTACGCGATGGTGCGCGCCGAGATCCCGGCGACCCGGCTGAGGCTCTTCGGCCCGGTCCCGCCCGGCGGCGAGGCCTACCGCACCCGGCTGGAGAAGCTCGCCGCCGAACTGGGCGTCACCGACGGCCTGACCTTCGAGGGCCGCATCAGCGAGGTCTGGCGGGCCTACGCGGCCGGGCACCTCGTCATGCTGTCGTCGATCTCGGAGGGCTTCCCGTTCTCCATCATCGAGGCCATGTCGTGCGGCCGTACGACGGTGTCGACGGACGTCGGGGGAGTGCGCGAGGCCGTCGGCGACACGGGCCTGGTGGTGCCCCCGCGCGAGCCGGAGAAGATGGCCGCCGCCGCGCTGACCCTGCTCAAGGACGACGAACGGCGCCTCGAACTGGGCGCGTTGTCGCGCCAGCGCGTCATCGACCGGTTCACGCTGCGCCGCTCGGTGGACGCCTTCCGCACCATCTACAAGGAACTCGCGGGCGAGGACGAGGTGTACGAGCCGACGCTGGAGACCGTGGCCGACTGGACCCTGGAGCTGCGCGACCCCTGGTACGCGGCCGTCGCTACGGACGGGGCGGGCTGGTGAGCGGAAGCGTCTGGCTGCCCCCGGGCTCCCGCCCGGACACCCTCCCCGGCATTCCCCGGCAGCGCACCCCCAGCTGGGCCCGGCCCGACCCGGTCGACGAACTCGCCGTCCGCCTTGAGGACTTCATAGCCGCGGCCGTCCACCCGGACGAGATAGCCGCCCTGCTGGAGTCCGACGGCCTCTCCGACGACCAGATACGCCAGAGGTACGGGGTGAAGAACTCCTTCGCCCTCGCCGAGACCCTCTACGAACGCGTCGAGCGCCGCTACCCCGAGCCCGACGGCCCGGTCCACGACCCCTGGCGGATGGGCCTGCTGGGCTGCCTGCTGCGCGGTGTCGTCTTCGCCCTGCCCGGCCTCGCCTACGTGCTCGGCGCACCCCTGTTCACGGGCCCCGGCGACTACGGCCTCCCTGCGGGCACGGTCCCGCTCCTGGCCGGGGCACTGTGCGGCTGGACGTGGAACCAGGGGCTCGCCCACCGGGCGTACGCCTGGCTGGGGCTGGGCGACCGGATGGCCGCCCGGCGGGCCCTGCTGCTCGGCGCCCCGGCCGGCGCGCTGCTCGGTTCCCTGGTCGCCCTGGCCTTCGCGGGCGGCGCCGCCCGGACCGTGGTCGCCTTCGCCGCCGGGCAGTCCTGCTACCTGGCGGCGGCGACCGTCCTGCTGGTGATGGGCCGCGAACGGTTCCTGCTGGCCGCGCTCGCACCGATGGCGGCGGGCGCGGTCCTGTCCCTGGCCGACCCGCTGCCGGAGGCCGCGAGTCTGGCGCTGCTGCTCGGCTCCCTGGTGGCGGTCGCGGCGCTCGCGCTGCGGGAGGTGGCGCCCGCCCTGAAGGACGAGGCCGGCTGGATGGCGGGCCTCGTCGCCCTGCTCCCCTTCGGCGCGTTCGGCACCGCCCCCGCACACCTGCGCCCCGCCGGTCCCCGGCTCACGGGCTCCCTGCCCTACGCCCTGTTCGGACTCGGCACCGGCGTCCTCGTGCTGTACGCGGCGCTCGGCGACGGCCTCGCCGGCGAGGAGCCCAGCGCGGTCGCCGCGCCCGCCGCCGTGGCGCTCACCCTCAGCATGGGCCCCGCCGAGTGGCTGCTGTACCGCTTCCGCAGCGACAGCCTCGCCGGGCTGCGCTCCAGCGGCACCGCCCGGGACTTCCGGCGGACCACGGCCCTGACGGTCGTCCAGTGCCTGGCCGCCTATCTCGCGGTGCTGCTCGCGCTGAGCCTCGCCGTCTCCGCCCTGTGGCCGCACTCCCCGGTCCCGGGCGACGTCCGGCTGGCCGGGCTGCTCCTGCTGGGCGTGGTCCTGTGGACGGGCCTGCTGCTCCAGTCGTTCGGCGCGGTGACCGGCGCGACGGCGGTGTGCTGCGCCGCGGCCCTCGCCCAGACCCTGCTCCTCGTCACCCGCACCGGCGATCCGCACCTGGCCGGTGCTGCCGTCTGCGGCACGGCGGCCATCGTCCAGGCCGTCCTGGTGTGCGCCCTGCTGGGGAGGGCAACCGCCCACCGATGAGCACTCTCCTGGTCCCGTACTACGAGCACCCGTCCGCCCGCCCCGCCGAATGGGACGCGATCGTCGCGGCCGCGCCCCGCCTCTACGGGGTCGTCCTCAATCCGGCCAGCGGCCCCGGCGACCGCCCCGACGCGGCCTTCGCCGAGGTCGCCGCCCGGCTGAAGGGGGCGGGCGTCCGGGTGCTGGGGTACGCCGACACCGACTACGGCCGCCGCGCCGCCACGGACGTCGTCCGCGACCTCACCCGGCACCGCGACTGGTACGGCACCGACGGCGCCTTCCTCGACCAGGTCCCGTCCGGGCCCGAGCAGTTCGAGCACTACCAGCGGCTGGCCGTGGCCGCCTGGGGCGTCGGCTGCGGCACCCTCGTCCTCAACCACGGCACGGCACCGCACCCCTGCTACGCCCGCATCGCCGACGTCCTCGTCACCTTCGAGGGCACCTGGGCGTCCTACCGCGCCCTGCCTCCCCAGCCCCGGCCCCGCGACAGCGGGGTACGGCTGTGCCACCTGGTGTACGGCGTGCCGCCCGGCGCCGACCCCGAGGGCCTGGCGCGGGAGCGGGGCGCGGCGGTGCACTGCGCGGTGCCCGGAACCGGGGATCATCCTTGGGGCACACTGCCGTACCCCCTGCACAACCCGGAGAACGCCCCGTGAGACGCCCCCTGCTCGCCGTCCTGCTCGTCCTGCTCCTCGCGGGCTGCACCCAGGGCCCGGACGACAAGCCCGGTCCTCGCTGGCAGCCCCGCCCCGGCACGGCCTGGCAGTGGCAGCTCAGCGGCCGGCTGGACACCTCCGTCGACGTGCCGGTCTACGACATCGACGGCTTCGACCACTCCGAGGCCACCGTCGCCCGGCTGCACCGCGAGGACCGCAAGGTCATCTGTTATCTGTCCACCGGTGCCTGGGAGGAGTTCCGCCCGGACGCGAAGAAGTTCCCGAAGCCGGTGCTCGGCCGGGGCAACGGCTGGGAGGGCGAACGCTGGCTCGACATCCGCCGCACCGACGTCCTGGAGCCGATCATGGCGGCCCGCATGGACATGTGCCGCGACAAGGGCTTCGACGCGGTGGAGCCCGACAACATGGACGGCTACCGCAACGACACGGGCTTCCCGCTGACCGCCGCCGACCAGCTCCGCTACAACCGCCTCATCGCCCGCCTGGCCCACGACCGGGGTCTGGCCGTCGGCCTGAAGAACGACCTGGACCAGATCCCGGAACTGGTCGGCGACTTCGACTTCGCGGTCAACGAACAGTGCGCCCAGTACGACGAGTGCGGGGCCCTGAAGCCGTTCGTGGAGGCGGGCAAGGCCGTCTTCCACGTCGAGTACGAGGTGCCCACCGGCCGCTTCTGCGCCGAGTCCCGCCGCCTGAAACTGAGTTCACTGCTCAAGAAGTACGAACTAGGGGCGTGGCGACAGGCGTGCTGAGCCAGAGCCCCGTGACCGTCGTACCCGCCACCCAGTCGGCGAGGGACCGGCCGCCGGGGGAGAGGACCGGCAGCGCGTTCAGCAGGAACAGCACCACCGCGACCGCCCACACCAGCACCGACAGCACGACCTGACCCTCGACCAGCAGCACACAGGCCACCGCGTACACGGCGACGTCCGCTGCGGTGGTGACGGCGGCCCGCAGCGCCGCCCGGCGCGGCAGCCGCGGTGTGACCTTCAGCCCGGCCAGGCCCTTGCCGACCGTCCGCCCGGCCAGGGCCAGACACCCCCACTGGTAGAGGAACACGGTCAGCACCAGCAGCCCGAAGGCCTGCTCGACGTACAGCACCGACTTGTCCCACAGCGTCAGCCCCAGGTCCTGGGACGCGTCGAGCACGTCGCCGCGCGAGGTCAGCAGGTCCAGGCCGCTGCGGGTGGCGAGTTCGGGCACGTCGGTGACGAGCGCCGAGATCCGGTGGAAGGTGAGCACGGCGAGCGCCGAGACCAGCGCCACCACCAGTGCGAAGTCGACGGCCCAGGCCACGGCACGGCGCAGCTTCGGCATGAACGTCCCCCGATCGCTTGTGAGTTCCGGGGCAGGAAGCTAGCGGATGGGCGGCCCGGGCAGGAGGGGGACGGTGAGATCGTTTCAGCCCGGTGACAGAGGTCCGGCTCAGCCCAGCGCCAGAACGACCAGCGCCGTGGTCGCCGCCGTCTCGGCGAGGCCCCCGAACACGTCCCCGGTGATCCCGCCGAAGCGGCGCGTGCAGTGACGCAGGAGCGCTTCGGCGGCGGCCAGCGAAAGCAGGATCGCGAGCACGGTCCGGGCGATGTCGTACGGGCCGAAGGCGGCAGCGACCGCTGCCGCCACGCCCGTGACGGCGAGGCCGGCGAGCGCCGCCCCCCGTACCGGCACCACACCCGCCACCGCGGCCCCCAGCCCCTCCGGCCGCGCCGCCGGCACCCCGGTCCGGGCCGCCAGGGTCAGAGCCAGCCGGGCGACCGTCGCGGAGACGACGGCGGCACCCGCGCCCCGGGCCCAGGAGGCGTCGTACGCCTGGGCGAGCGCGGCGACCTGCGCGAGCAGGGCGAGGACGAGGGTGAGGACCCCGAACGGCCCGATGTCCGACTGCTTCATGATCCGCAGGGCGTCCTCGGCCGGCTTGCCGCTGCCCAGCCCGTCGGCGGTGTCCGCGAGCCCGTCGAGGTGCAGCCCCCGGGTCAGGACGGCGGGGACGGCGACGGTGGCCACGGCGGCGAGCAGTCCACCCGCACCGAGGAACAGCAGCACCAGCCCGGCGGCGGCGGCAGCGGCACCGACCGCGAGACCGGCCAGCGGAGCGCACAGCATGCCGCCGCGCGCGGCCTCCCGGTCCCATCGGGTCACCCGGACCGGGAACACCGTGAGGGTGCCGAAGGCGAAGCGGAGACCGTCGGGGGGCGAGATTCTGGGCACCGGCGCAGGCTACCCGCCGGTCAGAAGAGCGGATGCGGTGGCCGAGGATAAAGTTCACATATGGGATGGCTGGAGCGGAACATCATCGAACCAGGCAAGCTGCCGCTGCTTCTCGCCCTCGTCTCCTTCGTGCTGACCTTCCTGATCACCCGGGGGATCACCCGCCTCATCCGCGCGGGCAAGGGCCCCTTCCGCAACGTCAGCGGCAGTGGCGGCCTCCACATCCACCACGTGGTCCCCGGCGTCATCCTGACGATCATCGGCGGCTTCGGCGCGGTCGCCGGCGGCCAGCACGGCTTCGGCTCGGCGCTGAGCGCGGTGATCTTCGGCATCGGCGCGGGCCTCGTCCTCGACGAGTTCGCCCTGGTGCTGCACCTGGCCGACGTCTACTGGACCGAGGCCGGCCGCAAGAGCGTCGAGATGGTCGTCCTCACCGCCTCCCTCGTCGGACTGCTCCTGATCGGCTTCTCCCCCCTGGGCGTCAACGACCTCTCGGACGACCAGGAGCAGAACCGCGCCACCGTGATCGTGAACATCGTCGTGAACTTCGTCTTCGCTCTCATCGCCCTGTTCAAGGGCAAGACCCGCCTCGCGGTCTTCGGCGTGATCGTCCCCGTCATCGCCCTGATCGGCGCCGTACGGCTGGCCCGCCCCGGCTCCTACTGGGCCAAGCGCTTCTACCGGCGCCGCCCCCGCGCCCGCGCCAAGTCCGGCCTGCGGGCCTACCACCACGACCGCCGCTGGCTGGGCCCCCGGCGCGCCTTCCAGGACTGGATCGGCGGCGCGCCCGACCAGCAGCCGACCAGGTCCCTCGAACACCACTGACGCGCCTCCGGCGCACCGCGCCGGCCGCGCACACCACCAGTACGGCCACGATCGCCGCCAGGTGCTCCTTGCCCGCCAGGTTCTCCTTCACGGCGACCTCGGCCACCATCGCCACGACCACCGCCCCGGCCGTGACGTACGCGCGGTAGCGCCATCCCAGGTAGACGGCGAGTCCCACCACCGCCGCCGACGGCCCGGTGTCGACGACCTGGGCGTCCGAGGCGGGCAGACCCAGCGGGGAGTGCGGGCCCAGCCAGATGCCCAGGCGGGCGTAGAGCGTGCCCGCGAGCGTCGCCAGGTACGCGATGAGCAGCGTCCGCCGCCAGCCCAGGCAGAGCTCCGCGATGCCGAACACCAGCAGGAGCTGCGCCAGCGCGCCCCACACCGGCAGGTCCAGCGCGGGCACGAACAGCGACAGCGGCGTCCGCAGGAGTGCGAGCCACAGCGGCTCCTCGGCCCGAACCGCCCCGATGTCCTGCACGAACCGGTAGCCCCAGGACTGGTTGTGCACCATGTGCAGCGCGGCCGTGAGGCACACGGCCGCGACCGCCATCGGCACGGCCCGCAGGCGTCGCTCCCGCAGCGGCCCGCGCACGGCCGCGTACAGGGGCCCCCATTCGGCGCGGGCCCAGCGGGCGAGCGTGGTCATCGGGTCGTCCTCGTCCGGATGTCGGTACCTCAGCGGGTGTGCGCGGTGTCTGTGGCTCAGTCAAACCGACACCACACGCGAAGACCGACCGGAACGGGACGAAGTTGAGCCAGGTGTGCGTGACCAGGATCTCCCGGAACGCTACTGCTCGGTGGGAACCTCCGATGCCTCCGACGCGTCGGGTGCCTCCGCGGTCTCCGGCTCCTCGGACTCCTTCGGCTTCTCGGGCAGCTCCGCCGCCAGCGCGGCCGCGGCCTGCACCAGGGGGAGCGCGAGGAGGCCGCCCGCGCCCTCGCCGACGGTCACGCCGTGCGTCAGCAGTGGCTCCAGGGCCATCCGGTCCAGCGCCTTGGCCTGCCCGGGCTCGCCGCTGTCGTGCGCGGCCAGCCACCAGTCCGGCGCCCGGAACGCGATCCGCTGTCCGACCAGCGCGCACGCGGCCGTCACGACCCCGTCGAGCACCACCGGGAGTTTCCGCACCGCGCTCTGCAGCAGGAAGCCCGTCATCGCGGCGAGGTCGGCCCCGCCCACCGCCGCCAGCAGCTGCAGCTGGTCCCCGAGCACCGGCCGGGCCCGGCGCAGGGCGTCGCGGATCGCCGCGCACTTGCGCATCCACGCCAGGTCGTCGATCGGCAGCCCGCCGCGGCCGGTGACGACCGACGCGTCGACCCCGCACAGCGCCGCGACCAGCACGCCCGCCGCCGTGGTCCCGCCGACGCTCAAATCGCCGAGCACCACCAGATCCGTACCGGAGTCGGCCTCCTCGTCGGCCACCGCGACCCCGGCCCGGAACGCCGCCTCGGCCTCCTGAAGGGTCAGCGCGTCCTCGACGTCGATGCGCCCGCTGCCACGCCGCACCCGGTGCCGCACGACGTCCTCGGGCAGGGACTCGGGGTCGCAGTCCAGGGCCATGTCGACGATCCGCACCGGGACGCCCAGGCGCCGCGCCAGCACCGACACGGGCCGGCCACCCTCCAGCACCTCACGCACCAACTCCCCGGCGCCGCCCGCCGGCCGGGCCGAGACGCCCAGCTCGGCGACGCCGTGGTCACCGGCGAAGAGCACCACCCGCGGCCGTTCGATCGGCCGCACCGGCACGGCGGACTGCGCCGCCGCCAGCCACTCACCCAGGTCGTCGAGGCGGCCCAGCGACCCGGGCGGCACGATCTGCCGCTCCCGGCGCGCCTCGGCGTCACGGCGTACCCCGCCGTCCGGACGCTCGATCAGATCGGTGAAGTCGTCGAGATTAAGCGAGCTCATTCGCCGAACAGTACCGGCACCGGTCGAACAGCACGGCGCCACATCGCGACTCCGCGGCGGCGACGTCGTTGCACCCGGGATCCCCATCCCATACGTTCCGGTTTGCAGTGGATTGTCGTACGCGGTGGGTCGGACGTCCCTGCCGTACGCCTCGCGCCCGGGAGCCGCCCATGCCAGCACATCCCGCCCCCTCCGCACTCCCCGCCCCCCAGGCGACCACCCGGGTCCACGAGCCGCGCCGCGCGGACTGCCCCTGGTGCGGCTCCGCCCGGCTGCGGAACCGGCTGCGCACCGGCGACCTGCGGCGATACAACCCGGGCAGCTTCACCGTCGACGCCTGCCGGGACTGCGGTCACACCTTCCAGAACCCCCGCCTCACCTTCGAGGGCCTCGCGCTCTACCACCGGATGGTGCACGGAGCGCCCCGGGACGCCGCGGCCGACACCCTCCTCGCGCTGCGCGGCAGCCGGCTCCGCCACCGCTCGGCCGCCCGCGCGATGCTGCGGTTCGGTGAGCCGGAGAGCTGGCTGGACGTGGGCACGGGCCAGGCCCGCTTCCCCGTGACGGCCCAGGAGTTCTTCCCCTACACCTCGTTCGACGGCCTGGACCACACCCCGCGCGTGGTCCGCGCCCGCTCGGCCGAACGCGTCGAGGAGGCCCATGTGGGCCGGCTGACGGACCCCCGGATCTCGGCGCCCCTGCGCGCCCGCTACGACGTGGTCAGCATGCTCCACCACCTGGAGGGCACCCCCGACCCCCGCGCGGAACTCCACGCCGCCCTCGAAGTCCTGCGCCCCGGTGGCCACCTGCTCATCGAGACCCTGAACCCGCGCAGCCTGTACGCCGCGCTACTGGGCCGCTGGTGGCTCGCCTACGACCAGCCCCGCCATCTGCACCTGCTCCCCCCGCGCAACCTCCGCGCGGAACTCGAGGCGGCCGGCTGCACGATCGCCCTCCTGGACCACCGCCCCGTCCACATCCCCCACGACCTCTCCGGCGCCACGGCCCTGGCCCTCTCCCACATGCTCCCCGTCCCCGACACCCCCTGGCGAGCGGTTCCCCCGCCCCTGGCCCGCCAGCACCTCCGCGAGGCCCTGCTCCGAGCGGGCATCCCTCTCGTGGCCCTGGCAGCGGTGGCGGACCACCTCCTCGCCCCACTGGCCCGCCGCACGCGCTTCGCGAACACGTACCGCCTGATCGCCCGCAAACCGACCTAGCTGAGTGAGCTGCGGGCATTCGCTGCGAACCGTTCACCCCCGCAGCACCACAGCCTGCCCCGCCACCACCAACAGCACGTGCTCACACTCGTCGGCGAACCCCGCGTTCAACCGCCCGAGTTCATCCCGATACCGCCGCCCCGACGCGGTCGACGGCACGATTCCCGACCCCACCTCGTTCGACACGGCGACAACAGTCCGCCCAGTCGACCGCACCGCCTCCGTCAACTCCCGCACCCGCTCCCGCAACGCCTTCTCCCCCCGCTCCGCCCACACCGCGTCGTCCCAAGCCCCCACCGCATCCATCGCATCCGTCAGCCACAACGACAGACAGTCGATGAGCAACGGCGGCCCCTCCGCCTCCAGCAACGGCACCAGATCGCACGTCTCGACCGTCTGCCACGACCCCGGCCGCCGCTCCCGGTGCGCGGCCACCCGCGCCGACCACTCGGTGTCCCCGTTGCGCGACCCGCCCGTCGCCACGTACAGCACGTCCGGAAAGGCCTCCAGCCTCCGCTCGGCCTCGACCGACTTGCCCGACCGTGCTCCGCCCAGCACCAGTGTCCGCCGAGGCACGTCCGGCACGTCCTCGTACACCCCCACCGCCAGCGCCGTCCCGTCCGGCACGGCCCGCGCCCCGGCCGCCGCGAGCCGCCGCCCCAGCTCCGGCCCGGGCGGCACGTCGTGGTCCAGATGGACGGCGACCACATCGGTCGTCGGCCCCACCGCGCCCACCGCCCGCAGCTTCGCCAGCGCGTCCGGCCGGCCCACGACATCCACGAGCACCATGTCGTACGACTCGGCCGGCGCCTCGAGCCCCGCCGGCGCCCCGCCCGGCGGCAGGTACAGCAGCCGCTGCCCCTCCGGCCCGGTCACCGCGTAGCCCGTCCCCGGCGCGTCCATCGCCACCGCCCGCACCCGGTGCCCCGTCAGCACCGTCAACTCCCGCCCGTCCGGCACCCGTCCGGGTTGCGGCAGCCCGGCCGGCACCTCGACGGCCGGACCGTGGTGCGGATGCGACAGCAGCACCTGCCGTACGCCGGTCAGGGAACGGCCCGCCCGTGCCGCCGCGAAGGCGGCCCCGGGCGTCAGGTCGAGCAGCAGCGCCCCGTCCACGAGCAGCGCGGTGGCCGCCCGCGCGTCGGGGCCGAGGGCAGCCGCACAGGCCGCGCAGGGACAGTCGGGGCGGGGGAGCCCCGCGGGGGCGCCGGTGCCGAGCAGAGTCAGTTCCACGCCCCGATTCTCACCCGCCGCAATGGGTCATGCGTGATGGAGACGCGCCTAAGGGGGCGCGGGGAACTGCGCGACCAGCCCACGACGACCCGCACACGCTCAACCACCCCCACTCCCGGACCACCTATCCCGCCCCACCCAGCGGAGCGCATAGGCTCTGGACAGGAGCCGGACCAAGATCCGGCTTCCGCTGTGCAGTGTGCTCACACACATGGGAGGCGTACATGGCGGCATGGACGTGGCGGTTCGAGAAGACCGACGGGACGGAGGTCCAGCCCGCGGTGCCGCCGGAGGAGTTCCCCACCCAGGGGGACGCCGAGTCCTGGATCGGGGAGCACTGGAAGGCCCTGCTGGAAGGCGGTGCCGACCAGGTGCGGCTGTTCGAGGACGCCACGGAGATCTACGGGCCGATGAGCCTGCACGCGGCCGAGGCGTGAGCCCGGGGCGGGGGCCGACGGCCCTCGCCCCTCCTCCGGGTGCGTCAGCCGCGCACGCCGCACAGGTGCAGCAGTGCCGCCACCCCGCGGTACGGATCCGTCCGCCCGGCCTTCTCCTCCACCGCGAGCAGCGTCTCCACGTCGGCCGGGGCCTCGGCGCCGTCCGCCGCCGTGTCCGTGAACACGCGCACCCCGTACCAGGCGTGCAGCGGTGCCCCGATCCCGGCGAGTGTCGACGTCAGGTCCTTCAGCCGGTCGGCCCGTACGTCGAGCCCCAGCCGGTTGCGATAGGAGACCGTGTCGAACGCGGCCAGCGCTCCCGCCCAGTCGCCGGACAGCCCCGGCCGGATCGCGAGCGCGTCCCCGTTGCGCACGAGCAGGGACAGCAGCCCGCCGGGCGCGAGCATCCGGGCCAGGCCCGCCAGCAGCGGGTCGGGCTCCTCCACGTACATCAGGACGCCGTGGCACAGCACCACGTCGAAACTCCCCGGCAGGAAGTGCACGCCGGTGTCCCGGCCGTCGCCCTCGATGATCCGCATCCGCTCCCGGATGCCCTCCGGCTCCCCGGCGAGGGACTCCCGGGCCACGGCGACCATCTTCGCGTCCTGCTCCAGACCGGTCACCTGGTGCCCGGCCCGGGCCAGCCGCAGCGCCTGCGTGCCCTGGCCCATCCCCACGTCGAGCACCCGCAGCCGCTGCCCGACCGGGAACCGTCCCACTATCTGCTCGTCCAGCTGCCGGGCCACCAGCTCCTGCCGGACGACATCGCGCAGCCCGCCCAGCTTGTCCAGCCAGGCATCCGCCGCACCCCCGGAGAACGCCGTCGCGGTCAGGGCCGTTCTCCGCGCTTGACCTGCGGCTTCGGCAGCCGGAGCCGGCGCATCTGGAGAGAGCGCATCAGGGCGTAGGCGACCGCGCCGCGCCGGTTCTCACCCGCGAAGCGCTCGTTCAGCTGCTTCTTCAGGCGGAACGCCGTGACGAACGAGTCGAGCACGATCAGCACGATCACCACGAGCCACAGCAGCAGCGCGATGTTCTGGAGGGCGGCCACCCGCACCATGCTCAGCACGAGGATGACCACGGCCATCGGCAGGAAGAACTCCGCGATGTTGAACCGCGAGTCGACGAAGTCGCGCGCGAACCGGCGGACCGGTCCCTTGTCACGCGCGGGCAGGTACCGCTCGTCGCCGCTCGCCAGCGCCTGGCGCTGCCGCTCCAGCGCGCTGCGGCGCTCCTCGCGCTGCCGCTTGGCAGCCTCCTTCCGCGTCATCGACGTGTTGGCGACGCTGCGGCGCTGGGACTGGGCCTCACTGCGCTTGGGCGTGGGCCTGCCCTTCGGGGCCTGCGGGTCGCGGGGCTGCTTGGAGAAGTTCACCGGCGCCTTGTCGGCTGCCTGGGCCTTCTCATCCTTCGCACGGCTACGGAACACAAAACCCAAGGGTAAGGGCTTCCCGGGCATGGACCCCAGTCCCGTGGGGAACGATCCGGCAACACCAGTCGTCTGTAAGGGGACAGAGGGGACGTTGTGCACGCACCCGGTCGTTCCCGGGAGGTACGGCTCCGGTTACCGGAGGTATGCCCGGTGACCCCGGGGATCACCTACTCCCTACGCCGGAGCGGGAGCGTGCTCAGTCGTCCTTGGGGATGAGCGCATCCGTCCCCGAACAGTGCGGTAATGGATGCAGGGCCCGTACTGTGGGTTCTGTCGCAGGTGCTGCAGCCGGAGTCGGTCAGAAGGGGGCGCGCGAAGCCCATGAGCGGTGTCATGAAGCGTATGGGGATGATCTTCCGCGCGAAGGCGAACAAGGCCCTTGACCGGGCCGAGGACCCGCGCGAGACCCTCGATTACTCGTACCAGAAGCAGCTGGAGCTGCTCCAGAAGGTCCGCCGCGGCGTCGCCGACGTCGCGACCTCGCGCAAGCGACTGGAACTCCAGCTGAACCAGTTGCAGTCCCAGTCCACCAAGCTGGAGGACCAGGGCCGCAAGGCGCTCGCGCTGGGCCGTGAGGACCTGGCCCGCGAAGCGCTGTCCCGCCGTGCCGCCCTCCAGCAGCAGGTGACCGACCTGGAGACCCAGCACGCGACGCTCCAGGGCGAGGAGGAGAAGCTCACCCTCGCGGCCCAGCGGCTCCAGGCCAAGGTCGACGCCTTCCGTACGAAGAAGGAGACGATCAAGGCGACGTACACGGCGGCCCAGGCGCAGACCCGGATCGGCGAGGCCTTCTCCGGCATCTCCGAGGAGATGGGCGACGTCGGCCTGGCGATCCAGCGCGCCGAGGACAAGACGGCCCAGCTCCAGGCCCGCGCCGGCGCGATCGACGAGCTGCTCGCCTCCGGTGCCCTCGACGACCAGTCCGGCATGCACAAGGACGACATCCAAGCCGAGCTGGACCGGCTCTCCGGTGGTACGGATGTAGAGCTGGAACTGCAGCGGATGAAGGCCGAGCTGGCCGGAGGTTCGAGCAGTGGGCAGCAGGCCCTCGAAGGTGGCACGAGCCAGCAGCAGGCCCAGCAGCAGCCGCAGGACACCCCGCGCTTCGACAAGCAGTAGGGGCCCACGCCTAGGAGGGCGACATGATCGTACGGATCATGGGGGAGGGCCAGGTGAGGCTGGCCGACGGCCACCTCACCGAACTGAACAAGCTGGACGACGAACTCCTGGCGGAAATGGAGAACGGCGACGGCCCCGGCTTCCGCCGCACCCTCCAGGCCCTGCTGACCAGGGTCCGAGACCTGGGCGAACCCCTCCCGGACGACTCCCTGGAACCCTCAGAACTGATCCTCCCGTCCCCGGACGCGACCCTGGAGGAGGTCCGGGAGCTGCTCAACGACGACGGCTTGATTCCGGGCTGACCCAGCTGCGGGCAGTCGTGCCGCTGGGGCGGCACGGGTGGGCGCAGCGGCATCCCGCACCGCCGGGCTGCGGACCACCCGGCCCCAGCTCCGACGCCGAGCACCTCACAACCGGCCTTCCGACCCCGGCCCCCATACCCCCGCACACCCACCCCGGCTACCGTGAACCCCCGTGAGCACCCTCCAGCGGGTCAAAAGCCAGGCCAAAGCACATCCCCTGGCCATGGACGCGGTCCTGGCCGCAGCCGTCCTGGTCTGCATGGTCGCCGGCTCGTTCGTGGAGCCCCGGCATCGTGACAGCGTCAGCTGGGCCCTACGCACCCCCGCCCCCCTCAGCCTCGTCCTCATGGCCCTCGGCGCCGCCGCCCTGGTCTTCCGCCGCCGAGCCCCCATGACGGTCCTCTGCCTCACCGGCACGGTCTCCGTCGTCGAGTCCGTCACCGGCGACCCCCGCGCCCCCGTCGCCATGTCCGCGGTCATCGCCCTGTACACCGTCGCCTCCACCACCGACCGCCCCACCACCTGGCGCGTCGGCCTGCTCACCATGACCGTGCTGACCGGCTCCGCCATGGCCGCCGGCAGCCTCCCCTGGTACGCCCAGGAGAACCTCGCGATCTTCGCCTGGACCGGCATCGGCGCCACCGCCGGCGACGCCGTCCGCAGCCGCCGCGCCTTCGTCCAGGCCATCCGCGAACGCGCCGAACGCGCCGAACGCACCCGCGAGGAGGAGGCCCGCCGCCGGGTCGCCGAGGAGCGTCTGCGCATCGCCCGCGACCTGCACGACGTCGTCGCCCACCACATCGCCCTGGTCAACGTCCAGGCCGGCGTCGCGGCCCACGTCATGGACAAGCGCCCCGACCAGGCCAAGGAGGCCCTCGCCCACGTCCGGGAGGCCAGCCGCTCGGCGCTCAACGAGCTGCGCGCCACCGTCGGACTGCTGAGACAGTCCGGCGACCCGGAGGCCCCCACCGAACCCGCCCCCGGCCTCGACCGCCTCGACGAACTCACCGGCACCTTCCGCCACGCCGGCCTGCACATCGAGGTCGCCCGCGCCGACCAGGGCACCACCCTCCCCGCAGCCGTCGACCTGGCCGCCTACCGGATCATCCAGGAGGCCCTCACCAACGTGCAGAAACACGCCGGGCCGCAGGCCAAGGCCGAGGTCAGCGTCGTACGGGTCGGACCGAACATCGAGATCACCGTCCTCGACGACGGCAGCGGCGAGGACGAGGACCCGGGCAGCGGCGGCGGGCACGGGCTGCTCGGCATGCGCGAACGCGTCACCGCCCTGCGCGGCACCCTCACCACCGGTCCCCGCTACGGCGGCGGATTCCGTGTCCATGCGATCCTGCCGGTCAAGAACCGCACACCCGGGGAGGACCCCGCATGACGATCCGTGTCCTGCTCGCCGACGACCAGGCGCTGCTGCGCAGCGCCTTCCGCGTACTCGTCGACTCCGAGCCCGACATGGAGGTGGTGGGCGAGGCCTCCGACGGTCTGGAGGCGGTGCGGCTGACGAAGGAGCAGCGCGCCGACGTCGTCCTCATGGACATCCGGATGCCCGGCACCGACGGCCTCGCGGCGACCCGCATGATCAGTGCGGACCCCGACCTCGCCGACGTCCGCGTGGTCATCCTGACGACGTTCGAGGTCGACGACTACGTCGTGCAGTCACTGCGCGCCGGCGCCTCCGGCTTCCTGGGCAAGGGCTCCGAACCCGATGAGCTGCTGAACGCCATCCGGATCGCGGCCGGCGGCCAGGCCCTGCTGTCCCCGGCGGCCACCACCGGCCTGATCTCCCGCTTCCTCGCCCAGCAGGACCCGGCCGACGACGACCGCGACCCGGCCCGCGGCGAACGGCTCGACTCGCTCACCGGCCGGGAGCGCGAGGTGCTGGTCCAGGTCGCGGGCGGCCACTCCAACGACGAGATCGCCGAGCGGCTGGAAGTCAGCCCGCTGACGGTGAAGACGCACGTCAACCGGGCCATGGCCAAGCTGGGCGCCCGGGACCGGGCCCAGCTGGTGGTCATCGCGTACGAATCCGGCCTGGTCCGTCCAAGGGTGGAGTGAGTTCCGGCCGGGCGTACTGCGGCGGGAGTATGCGCCGGATAAGGAAATGGACCTGGGGCCTACGAATCGGCCCTCTCCCATGGCTCAGGGTGTAAGGGCGGGCGCTCATCTGTGCGCCCGCTGCCGCTTCTGCCGCTAAACAGAAGAGAGACCCTGACCCATGTCCTGGCTGTCGAGATTCAGCCTCGCGCAACGGGCCCTGATAGGGCTGATGTCGATCATCGCGCTCGTCTTCGGGGCGATCGCGATACCCCAGCTCAAGCAGCAACTGCTGCCCACCATCGAACTGCCCATGGTGTCCGTGCTGGCGCCGTACCAGGGCGCGTCCCCGGACGTGGTCGAGAAGCAGGTCGTCGAACCGATCGAGGACAGCCTCGAAGCCGTCGACGGCATCAGCGGCGTGACCTCCACCGCCACCGAGGGCAACGCCCTGATCATGGCGTCCTTCGACTACGGCAACGGCACCGAGCAGCTCGTCGCCGACGTGCAGCAGGCCGTCAACCGGGCCCGCGTGCAGCTCCCGGACGAAGTGGACCCGCAGGTCGTCGCCGGTTCCACGGACGACATCCCGACCGTCGTCCTCGCCGTCACCTCCGGCCGGGACCAGCAGGCCCTGGCCGACCAGCTCGACAAGACCGTCGTGCCGGACCTGAAGAGCATCGACGGCGTCGGCCAGGTCACCGTCGACGGCGTGCGGGACGTCCAGGTCTCCGTCACGCCCGACGAAGCGAAGCTCGCGAAGGCGGGGCTCACCTCGCAGTCCCTCGCCCAAGCCCTCCAGGCGGGCGGCGCGACCGTTCCGGCCGGCTCCTTCGACGAGGGCGGCGCCAACCGCACGGTCCAGGTCGGCGGCGGCTTCACCTCGCTGAAGCAGATCCAGGACCTGATGGTCACGGGCGAGCCCGGCAAGGGCAAGCCGGTGCGCCTCGCCGACGTCGCCACGGTGAAGCAGCAGGAGGCCCCGGCCGACTCCATCACCCGCACCGACGGCAAGCCCAGCCTCTCCGTCGCCGTCACCATGGACCGCGACGGCAGCGCGGTCGCGATCTCCGACGCCGTCCAGGACAAGCTCCCCGACCTCCGCAAGGACCTCGGCTCCGGCGCGACCCTCACGGTCGTCAGCGACCAGGGCCCGGCCGTGTCGAAGTCCATCAAGGGCCTCACCACCGAGGGCGCGCTCGGTCTGCTCTTCGCCGTCCTGGTGATCCTGGTCTTCCTGGCCTCGATCCGCTCCACCCTCGTGACGGCGGTGTCCATCCCGCTGTCCGTGGTCCTCGCCCTGATCGTGCTGTGGACCCGCGACCTGTCGCTGAACGTCCTGACGCTGGGCGCGCTGACCATCGCCATCGGCCGGGTCGTCGACGACTCGATCGTGGTTCTGGAGAACATCAAGCGCCACCTCGGCTACGGCGAGGAGCGCCACTCGGCCATCCTCAACGCCGTGCGCGAGGTCGCGGGCGCGGTGACGTCCTCGACGCTCACCACGGTCGCGGTGTTCCTGCCGATCGGCCTGGTCGGCGGCATGGTGGGCGAGCTGTTCGGCTCGTTCAGCCTCACCGTCACGGCCGCGCTGCTGGCGTCCTTGCTCGTCTCCCTGACGGTCGTGCCGGTGCTGTCGTACTGGTTCCTGCGGCCCCCGAAGGGCACTCCGGAAGACGCGGACGAGGCCCGCCGGCTCGCCGAGGAGAAGGAGGCCAGGAGCCGCCTGCAGCGCATCTACGTTCCGGTCCTGCGCTTCGCGACCCGCCGCCGCCTCACCAGCGTGGCCATCGCGATCGTCGTCCTGGTCGGCACGTTCGGCATGGCTCCGCTGCTGAAGACGAACTTCTTCGACCAGGGCGAGGTCGAGGTCCTCACCGTCAAGCAGGAGCTGAAGCCCGGCACCAGCCTGGCGGCGACCGACGCCCAGGCGAAGAAGGTCGAGCAGCTCCTCGCCGGCACCAAGGGCGTGAAGGACTACCAGGTCACGGTCGGCTCGTCCGGCTTCATGGCCGCCTTCGGCGGCGGTACGGACACCAACCAGGCCTCGTACCAGGTGATGCTGGACGACTCCGCGTCGTACGAGGACGTCCAGGACCGCATCGAGAAGGGTCTGGCCGGGCTGAAGGGCATCGGCACGACCACCATCTCCGCCGGTGACGGCTTCGGCGCCCAGGACCTCAGCGTGGTCGTGAAGGCCGCCGACGCCGACGTCCTGCGCACGGCGTCCGAGGAGGTCCGCAAGACGGTCGCCTCCCTCGACGACGTCACGGACGTCACCAGCGACCTGGCGACCAGCGTGCCCCGGATCTCCGTGAAGGCGGGCGACAAGGCGGCCGCGGCCGGCTTCAACGACCAGACCCTGGGCGCCGCCGTCGCCCAGGCCGTCCGCGGCACCACGGCCGCCAAGGCGGTCCTGGACGACACCGAGCGCGACGTCGTCATCCGCTCGGCCGAGCCCGCGACGACTCTGAAGCAGCTCCGGGACCTGCGCCTCGGCCCGGTGAAGCTCGGTGACATCGCGACGGTGAAGCTGGTCGACGGCCCGGTGTCGATGACCCGTATCGACGGCCAGCGCGCTGCCACCATCACCGCGAAGCCGACCGGCGACAACACGGGCGCCGTGAGCACCAAGCTCCAGTCGAAGATCAACGCGCTGAAGCTCCCGGACGGCGCCACGGCGTCGATCGGCGGAGTCTCCGAGGACCAGGACGAGGCGTTCGCCAACCTGGGCCTGGCCATGCTGGCGGCCATCGCGATCGTCTTCATGCTGCTGGTCGGCACCTTCCGGTCCCTGGTCCAGCCGCTGATCCTGCTCGTCTCCATCCCGTTCGCGGCCACCGGCGCGATCGGCCTGCTGGTGGCCACCGGCACGCCGATGGGCGTCCCCGCGATGATCGGCATGCTGATGCTGATCGGCATCGTGGTGACGAACGCGATCGTGCTGATCGACCTGATCAACCAGTACCGCAAGCAGGGCTACGGCGTCGTCGAGGCCGTGATCGAGGGCGGCCGGCACCGTCTGCGCCCGATCCTCATGACGGCCCTGGCGACGATCTTCGCCCTGCTGCCGATGGCCCTCGGCATCACCGGCGAGGGCGGCTTCATCGCCCAGCCGCTGGCCGTGGTCGTGATCGGCGGCCTGGTGACGTCGACCCTGCTGACGCTGCTGCTGGTGCCCACGCTGTACGCGATGTTCGAACTCCGCAAGGAGCGCCGGGCGAAGAAGCGGGCGGCGAAGAAGGGCCTTCCGGCCCAGCGCACGGACGCGGCGGAGCCGGAGCACGCGGGCGTGTGACGGCCTGACCCGGCGGGGGGGGGGGGGGGGCCCCCCCCCCCCCCGGGGGGGGCCCCCCCCCGCCGCCATGTGCCCTTACGTATCCTGTGGGCTCGAACGGCTTTACGGGGGAAGGTGATTCGGGCGTGCCGCTGCACAGCGACGACCCGAAGTCGGTCGGCGGCTACAGGCTGCTCGACCGGCTCGGGGCCGGGGGCATGGGCGTCGTCTACCGGGGCAGGGCGCGTTCGGGCCGTGACGTGGCCATCAAGGTGGTGCATGCCCAGTACGCCGCGGACCCCGTCTTCCGCACCCGGTTCCGGCAGGAGATCGCGGCCGTCCGCAAGGTCAGCGGAGCCTTCACCGCCCCGGTCCTGGACGCGGACCCCGAGGCGGCGCTGCCCTGGATGGCGACCCAGTATGTGCCCGGGCCCTCGCTCGCCCGGCGGATCCGGGACCGGGGCGCCCTGCCGGACGCCGAAGTGCGCGGGCTGGCCCTGGGCCTGGTCGAGGCACTGCGCGACATCCACCGGGCCGGTGTGGTGCACCGGGACCTGAAACCGGCCAACGTCCTGCTCGCCGAGGACGGGCCCCGTGTCATCGACTTCGGCATCTCCCGCGCGGCGGAGAACCACCAGACGCTCACCGAGACCGGCCAGCTGATCGGCACTCCGCCCTTCATGTCGCCCGAACAGCTCGTCGACGCCCGTGCGGTCGGCCCGGCGTCGGACGTCTTCTCGCTGGGGTCCCTGCTGGTGTATGCCGTGACCGGCCGCGGCCCCTTCGACGCGGACAGTCCGTACCTGACGGCCTACCGGGTGGTTCACGACGTACCCGTGCTGGAGGGGGTCGGGCAGCCACTGCGCGAACTGCTGGAGCGCTGCCTGAGCAAGGACGCCGCGGACCGGCCCGGACTCGACGAGCTGGCCCGGGAGTTCGCGACCGCCCTGCCCGGACCGGAGGCGGACGACGCGTCCACCGTGCTGCTGCGGGCGGACCGGCCCGGACCCCGTCCCGGCCCGACGGACACCTCGGCCCCGGCCCGCCGCGGACGTCCCTGGGCACTGCCGGCCGCGATCGGCACGGTCGCGACGCTGGTGCTCGGACTGACGGCCTACTCGCTGATCGGCCCGGGACAGGCGGGCAGCGGAAGCCCGGAGGCCTGGCGGCCCTGGCAGACCACCGTGTACGAGTCGGCCGCGCGTGGCGCGAAGCAGGCCCTGGACGGCGCCGACGGCGACGACACCGGTCCCGTCTGCCGGGTCTCCGAGGACGCGGTCTACTGCGGCGGCGACCGGGTTCTTCCCGTACGTCTGGACGGGCGGACCGGCAGGACCGTCTGGCGGGCCGATGTCGCACCCTCCGGAACCGGTGAGGGGGCGTACTCCTCCACCGTCCTCGGTGTCCGCGACGACACCGTGCTGGTGCGGCAGGTGTCCTCGCGGGGCTCCCTCGGCGACGATCTGACCAGTGTCGTCGCGCTCGACGCCACGACGGGCGAACGCCTGTGGTCCCGTGCGGTCCGTGACACGCACGCCGCCCCGGTCATGGTCGGCGGCCTGGTGGTGCTGCCGGACGGCGGCAGCGGCCGTACCCTGACCGCGCGTTCTCCGCGCACCGGCACCGAACGCTGGACGGCCCCGCTGCCCGAGGATCACTCCTGCGGACTCACCCCGGCCGGCGGGAGCCTGTATCTGGAATGCTTCTCGGAGTCCCAGGGGGACCGTCAGGACTCCGTCATCGTCGCGCTCGACCCGGCCGACGGATCGACGCGGCGGCTCACGGCACCGGCGGACGACACCGAGCTGCTCGGAGCCTACGACGGGCAACTGGTCTTTCTGAGGGAGAGTTCGGCGAAGGCGCCGGGCGGTGAGACGGCGTACGACGAGATCGTGCTGATGGACGCCACGGGCTCCCTCACCCTGACGAGGCCGGCCGAGAGGCTCCACGGGGACGCGACCCTGGCGGGCGGCACCCTGTGGTTCACCTCGTCGGGCGGCGAGGTGACCGCCGTGTCGCCCGCGTCCGGCAGCGCGCTGTGGCAGACCCGCAGCAACGTGCGGCAGCCGGGTCCGGCCGCCTACGACGCACGGACGCGCACTGTCTACGTGGCGGGTGCCGACGGCCGCATGGCGGCCCTCGACGCGCGCAAGGGCACGCCGCTGTGGCAGACGCCGCCGCGCGCCGAACGGGAGCCGTCCGCCGCCGAGAGCGGCCCCGAGGTGCTGGTCGGCGGGCGCACCCTGGTCGTGGCCACGCCGGGCGGCGGCGTCTTCAGTGTCGACCCCGCCGACCCCGGGCGGACAGCCGTCCCGGGGTGACGGCGAGGGGGCCGACGGCTACGGCAGCGCCAGCATCCGCTCCAGGGCCAGCTTCGCGAACGCCTCGGTCTCCTTGTCCACCTCGATGCGGTTGACGAGGTTGCCCTCGGCCAGCGACTCCAGGGCCCAGACCAGGTGGGGGAGGTCGATGCGGTTCATGGTCGAGCAGAAGCAGACCGTCTTGTCGAGGAAGACGATCTCCTTGCCCTCCGGCGCGAAACGGTTCGCCAGACGGCGGACCAGGTTCAGCTCCGTGCCGATGGCCCACTTGGAGCCGGCCGGCGCGGCCTCCAGGGCCTTGATGATGTACTCCGTCGAGCCCACGTAGTCCGCCGCGGCCACGACCTCGTGCTTGCACTCGGGGTGGACCAGGACGTTCACGCCCGGGATGCGCTCGCGCACGTCGTTCACCGAGTCCAGGCTGAAGCGGCCGTGCACCGAGCAGTGGCCGCGCCACAGGATCATCTTCGCGGCGCGCAGCTCGTCGGCCGTCAGCCCGCCGTTGGGCTTGTGCGGGTTGTAGACGACACAGTCGTCCAGGGACATGCCCATGTCCCGCACCGCCGTGTTCCGGCCAAGGTGCTGGTCCGGCAGGAAGAGCACCTTCTCACCCTGCTCGAAGGCCCAGTCCAGGGCCCGCTTGGCGTTGGAGGAGGTGCAGATCGTGCCGCCGTGCTTGCCCGTGAACGCCTTGATGTCCGCGGACGAGTTCATGTACGAGACGGGCACGACCTGCTCGGCTATCCCGGCCTCGGTCAGCACGTCCCAGCACTCGGCGACCTGCTCGGCCGTCGCCATGTCGGCCATCGAGCAGCCGGCGGCGAGGTCGGGCAGGACGACCTTCTGGTCGTCGGACGTCAGGATGTCCGCGGACTCCGCCATGAAGTGCACACCGCAGAACACGATGTACTCGGCCTCCGGACGCGCGGCCGCGTCCCGGGCCAGCTTGAAGGAGTCCCCCGTGACGTCGGCGAACTGGATGACCTCGTCGCGCTGGTAGTGGTGGCCGAGCACGAAGACCTTGTCTCCGAGCTTCTCCTTCGCCCTGCGGGCGCGCTCCACCAGGTCCGGGTCGGACGGCGAGGGCAGGTCGCCTGGACACTCCACGCCGCGCTCGCTCTTCGGGTCGGCCTCACGGCCGAGGAGCAGCAGGGCGAGGGGCGTCGGCTGTACGTCGAGCTCCTGGGTTTGGGCGGTGGTCACGACACGCACCCTTTCTGTTCCGCGACTTTTCGTCGATTTGACGCTATTTATCATAACCGCTTCACGTCACTTTGACGATGGCCATAGCGTCTGTGTGACGTGAATCCCGGTGAGCCGCCGTTCATTCCCGGGAAGGCCCGGAAAGAGCCGTTTTCCGGTTCCGGGCGCGTGTGCGAGCATGAAGAGGAGCCGAGATCGAGCGTCCGGCCCGGAATGAATCCGCGGCCCCGCCGGTTGCAACCGTCGGCAAGCAGTCTCCGTACAACCCGGGAGAGATGTAGATGTCCGTATCGGACGAGACCAGCACCGTCACCGACGGCATCATCCTGACCGACGCCGCCGCGTCCAAGGTCAAGGCGCTGCTCGACCAGGAAGGCCGCGACGACCTCGCGCTGCGCGTCGCCGTCCAGCCCGGCGGCTGCTCCGGCCTGCGCTACCAGCTCTTCTTCGACGAGCGTTCCCTCGACGGTGACGTGGAGAAGGACTTCGGCGGTGTGAAGGTCGTCACCGACCGCATGAGCGCCCCGTACCTGGGCGGTGCCACGATCGACTTCGTGGACACGATCGAGAAGCAGGGTTTCACGATCGACAACCCGAACGCGACGGGCTCCTGCGCCTGCGGCGACTCCTTCAGCTGAGCCTGCCGAGCCGCTCCTCGCGGCCGCGGACATGACGAAGGCGGCGGCCCCCTCCGACGGGGCCGCCGCCTTCGCGCTGCGCCGAGCCTGCGCGCTGTGCCGAGCCTGCGCGCTGTGCCGTACTACCGCTCCCGCGTCGGGGGAGCCGGCAGCCGCGCGCCCTCCTTGGCCAGCGGGACTCCCTTGCCGTCCGAGCCCACGACCGCACGGTCGCCGAGCGGCTCGTCCAGCTGCACGGTCTGCTGGAACTGCTTCGCGATCATGATGCAGATCGCGCCCGGCCACGAGGTCGAGGTCACCGTGACCTTCACCTCGTCCCCGCTCTCGCTCGCCTTCACGGCGTAGTCGGAGCACACCCCGCCCGTGAAGGTCACGGTCAGCTCCGAGCCCTCGGCCCGGTAGCCGTCCACCTTGACGTCACGCGACTCGGGAGCCGACGTCGGCTTGTCGCTCGGCCCGCTCGGCCCGCTCGGCCTGGGGGAGGCCAGGTACTTAGGGTCGATCGCCGGGTACGTCACCGTGAACGGTTCCTTCGCGCCCGGCGCCGTCACCTCGAACAGCCAGGACGGCACCAGCGCCTGCCGCCCGTCCACGAAGTGCGAGGCCAGCCCGAACACCGCGTCGCGCACCGTCACCGCGTCCTGCTCGGGCGCGCCGCTCGCCGACGACCCGCAGGGCTGCTCCAGCCGGTCCTTCAGCGGCACGGGACTCGCGCAGCCGCCGATGCCCATGCGGTGGTCGCCCGTCGGCCGCTTCTCCATCAGCTCCAGCGCCTTCGCCGCGCCGACCACGGGGTACGTGTCGCCCTTCACCGGCGTCTTCAGCTGGCCGCTGCCGCCGACGACCTCACCGTCCGAGCCGACCGTGACCCCGGTCGTCCAGCCGTGCGTCGGCAGTCCGCCGATTTCGGGAGCGGCGTTCACCACTCGCTGGGCGCCCATGACCTGACTCGCGTCGAGCTTCGCGTCGTCCTGACCCAACGCCTTCAGCACGGGAGCCGCGGCCTTCTCGGCCTCCGCCTCGCTCACCGGGCTGCCGTCGGACCGCGGAGCGGTGCAGGCGTCGGTGCCCTTGCAGGCGTCGGTGCCGGGGGCGTACCGGCTGAAGGTCCAGGCGCCCGGCGCCTGCCTGTTCACCTGCAGGCTCGGCCCCGAACCGTCCTGACCGGCCCCGACCTTCCAGGCCTCGCCGTGCGCCACCGGCGTCCCCTCGACCCCGAGGGCCTTCGCCAGCCGGGCCACGTCCTCCTCGGTGACCTGGCCCCGGGCCCGGTACACCGGGGCTTCGCCGGGACCGTCCGGAAGCGGGCCGTCGACCCGGTAGGTGGCGCCGTAGGGGTTCGGCTCACCGGGCGCGATGCCGTTGCCGCCGCCCGGGGCCGATTCCGAGTACCCGTCGAGCGCGAGCGGCGGGGGAGTGTCGTCACCACCGGGCGCGCCGGAGGTCGCACCGCCACCGGATCCGCCGGAGGCGTTGGCCGCGAGCCAGGCCCCGCCACCGCCGATCAGCAGCACGGCGGCGGCGACGGAGGCGATGATCGCGGGCGTCCGCGACCGCCCACTGCCCGGACGGACCAGGTGCTCTTCGTCGCGGGGCAGGTCGCCGCCGGGGGCGGCGCGCGTTTCCTCGTGGGCTTCCGGGGCAGGGCCTGCTTCCTCGGCGCCGGCGATGTCCGTAGTGGCGTCCCCGGCGTCCTCGGCGTCGGTTTCCCGGCCTTCGGGCGCGTCGGCCTTCCCGGCTGCGGTTTCCGACGTGCTGGTCTCCTCGGCCGCCGCGGTCGCGTCGTCCGTCGTCTCCGCCTCGGAAGCCCGCGCCTCATCCCCCGACGTCCCGGAAGTCTCGGTGGCCTCAGCGGCCTCAGTGGTCTCAGCGGCGTCCGCCGAACCCCGCTCCTCGACCTCCGGGGTGTCGGCGGATCCGGCGCCGCCCACATCCCTGGCGTCGTCGTCGTTGTCGGGTCGCTCGGTGTTCACCGCATCGCTCCTTCGGCTGCACAGCTGTCCCATGGGACCCGGCCCGGTCCGGCACGGGACGCTGTCGGGTCGTATCCCGCCTCCCCTTTACGGGGGACGGCGATGGGACGCAGCGGGGGAGCGCACGGTTCCCGTCGGCGCGCCGCTCAGTCGCCGTAGTCCGACATCGCGTCGAGCAGCCGAGCCGACGCCGGGGGTACGGTCACCCCGTGGATCAGGGCCGGGGAGACCGGCCGGGAGGCGTCCCGGTCGGGAACCGCCCAGTGGGGAGCCATCCGGGCCCCGTCGCCAGGCAGCGACGCCAGGTCGCCTTCGAGATCGACCGGAACGGGCACCTGGACCTTGAGGTTCGTCATATCCGCACCGTAGGCACGCCGGACCTCACGGAGAAAGATCTACTATCGGGTAGTTTCCATGCCTTCAGAGCGGCCCCGCCCACCCGATAGCGTGAAGCGTCAAGGTCCGCCTCCCTCAGGAGAGTCCACGCCGTGCGCATCGCAGTCACCGGCTCCATCGCCACCGACCACCTCATGACCTTCCCCGGCCGCTTCGCCGACCAGCTCGTAGCGGACCAACTGCACACGGTCTCGCTGTCGTTCCTGGTCGACAAGCTCGACGTCCGCCGCGGCGGCGTCGCCGCGAACATCGCGTTCGGCATGGGACAGCTCGGCACCCGCCCGATCCTGGTCGGCGCCGCGGGCGCGGACTTCGACGAGTACCGCGCCTGGCTCGACCGGCACGGCGTCGACACCGACTCCGTCCGCATCTCCGACACGCTGCACACCGCCCGCTTCGTGTGCACCACCGACGCCGACCACAACCAGATCGGTTCCTTCTACACCGGCGCCATGAGCGAGGCCCGCCTCATCGAGCTGAAGACCGTCGCCGACCGCGTCGGCGGGCTCGACCTGGTCTCCATCGGTGCGGACGACCCGGAGGCCATGCTCCGCCACACCGAGGAGTGCCGCTCCCGGAACATCCCGTTCGCCGCCGACTTCTCCCAGCAGATCGCCCGGATGGACGGTGAGGAGATCCGCATCCTGCTGGACGGGGCGACGTACCTCTTCTCCAACGAGTACGAGAAGGGCCTCATCGAGAGCAAGACCGGCTGGACCGACGCGGAGATCCTGTCCAGGGTGGGCCACCGGGTGACCACCCTCGGCGCGCAGGGCGTGCGCATCGAGCGGTCCGGCGACGACCCGATCGAGGTCGGCACCCCGGACGAGGAGCGCAAGGCCGACCCGACCGGCGTCGGCGACGCCTTCCGCGCCGGGTTCCTCTCGGGCCTCGCGTGGGGTGTCTCCCTGGAGCGCGCCGCGCAGGTCGGCTGCATGCTGGCGACTCTGGTCATCGAGACGGTGGGGACGCAGGAGTACCAGTTGCGCCGCGGGCATTTCATGGAGCGGTTCACCAAGGCGTACGGGGATGAAGCGGCTGCGGAGGTTCAGGCGCACCTGGCCTGACCGTTGCCGTCTGCGGGTGCGTGGGGGCTGGTCGCGCAGTTCCCCGCGCCCCTGAAGAGGGCGTTCAGCTCACCCGGCGGACCAGGTACGCCGTTCCCTTGTCCGCCGGCTCTTCACCGACGTACTCCTGGTTCCGCATCTCGCACCACGCCGGGATGTCCAGCCGGGCCGCCTCGTCGTCAGCGAGGACCCGTACCAGTCCGCCCACGGGCACATCGCCGATGACCTTCGCCAGCTCGATCACCGGGATCGGACAGCGCTTGCCCAGGGAGTCGACGACCAGGACGTCCTCCTCGCGGGCGACGTCGGTGGCGACCGGCGCCCCCAGCTTGTCCCGCACCGCCGCCACGGCTCCGGGAAGGACGGTCAGGAACCGCTCCACATCCTCCTCGGCGGCCCCCGCCGGCAGCGAAACCCGCACATTCCCCTCACTCAGCACGCCCATCGCCCGGAGCACATGGCTCGGCGTCAGCGTGCTGCTCGTGCAGGACGATCCGGACGAGACGGAGAAACCCTCCCGGTCCAGCTCGTGCAGCAGGGCCTCCCCGTCGACATAGAGACAGGAGAAGGTGACGACCCCGGGCAGCCTGCGCACGGGATCGCCGACCACCTCGACATCCGGCACCATCCGGGGCACCTGCACCCGGATCCGCTCCGTCAGCTCCCGCAGCCGCGGGGCCTCCTCGGCCGCCTCGGCCCGTACGGCCCGCAGCGACGCGGCCGCCGCCACGATCGCCGGGATGTTCTCGAAACCGGGCGCCCGCCCCGACTCCCGCTCGTCCACCGGCCCTTGCGGAGCGAATCTCACACCCTTGCGGACGACGAGCAGGCCGACCCCCGACGGCCCGCCCCACTTGTGGGCGCTGGCCGCGAGCAGCGACCAGTCACCCTCCACCGGTCCCCACCCCAGTGACTGCGCCGCGTCCACCAGCAGCGGCACGCCCGCCGCCCGGCACGCCTCGGCGACTTCGGCCACCGGCTGTTCGGTCCCCACCTCGTGATTGGCCGACTGCAGACAGGCCAGCGCCGTGTCCGCGCGCAGGGCATCGCCGTACGCCGACGGCTCCACCCGTCCGGAGCGGTCCACCGGGGCCTGTGTGACGGTCCCTCCGGCGGCCTCTAGGAGCTCCGCCGAATGCAGTACAGACGAATGTTCGACTGCTGACACGATCAGGTGGCGCCCGACCCGCCTCCGCCCGGCCAGCGCCCCGGCGATCCCCGTATGTACGGCACGCGTTCCGGACGACGTGAAGATCAGTTCGTCCGGCCGACAGCCCACCGCCTCGGCAGCGGCCTCCCGCGCCGCGTCCAGCAGCACCCGGGCGCGCCGTCCCTCCCTGTACAGGCGGGCGGGATCCGCCCACCCTTCGTCGAGCGAGGCCAGCAGGGCCTGCCGGGCAACAGGATGAAGCGGAGCAGCGGAAGCAGCGTCGAAGTAGGCCACACAGCAACGCTAGAACGTCCCCGGGGCAGGCGTACCTCAGGGGCGCGGGGCTGTGACATATGCGGCTCCGCCGCGGGGCGCGACCAACCACAAACAACCCGCAGCCGCCAATTCAGCGAACCCCCCGGGTGAGTAGGCACCCCTCCCCGAGAACCCCCGGAGGGCGTCGGCTAGGGTTTGGTCCGCATAAACATCCAAACCCCTGCCCGACGCAGGGCGGCGACCGACCAGCGAGAAGGCCAGGCCGCAGCCGATCCGCGCGGGCGAGACTCTCGGGAAGGCGCTACGTGAGTCCCAACGGCTCCGACCGCTCGCCGCGGCGCCCGATGCGGCGGAAGCTGCTGCAGGCACTGACCGCGGGCCTGGTCTTGGCGACAGCCACCGGTTGCTCGTACAACTGGGAAGACTTCCCCCGCCTTGGTATGCCCACCCCGACCACGGAAGAGGCTCCGCGGATCCTCTCCCTGTGGCAGGGGTCCTGGGCGGCTGCGCTCGCCGTTGGCGTGCTGGTGTGGGGTCTGATCCTGTGGAGTGCTTTCTTCCACCGGCGCAGCCGCACCAAGGTCGAGGTTCCTCCGCAGACCCGGTACAACATGCCCATCGAGGCGCTGTACACCGTGGTCCCGCTCATCATCGTCTCGGTGCTGTTCTACTTCACCGCCCGCGACGAGTCCGAGCTGCTCAGCCTCAAGAAGAAGCCCGACGTCACGGTCAACGTGGTCGGCTTCCAGTGGAGCTGGTGCTTCAACTACATCGAGCCGGTCGCCGGTTCCACGGGTGACGCCAAGAAGTCCCCGGAGCTGGACGCGATCCCCGACCGGTTCAAGGACGACTTCCCGGCGAACGCCGGCGGCGTCTACGACTGCGGTACCCCCGGTACGCGGAACCCGCAGACGAACAACCCGGGTCCGACGCTCTGGCTGCCCAAGGGCAAGACCGTCCGCTTCGTCCTCACCTCGCGTGACGTCATCCACTCCTTCTGGGTGGTGCCGTTCCTGATGAAGCAGGACGTCATCCCGGGCCACACCAACGCCTTCGAGGTGACCCCCAACAAGGAGGGCACCTTCCTGGGCAAGTGCGCCGAGCTCTGCGGCGTCGACCACTCTCGGATGCTGTTCAACGTGAAGGTCGTCTCCCCCGAGCGCTACGAGCAGCACCTCAAGGACCTCGTGGACAAGCAGCAGAACGGTTACGTTCCTGCCGGCATCGCGCAGACGAGCCACGAGAAGAACCGGGAGACGAACAACCTGTGAGCATCCTCAACGAACCCCAGGGTGCCGCGGCAGCAGGGTCCCACTACCAGGACGAGCTGCCGGTCAGGCGCCAGAACCGCGGCAGCGTCGTGGTCAAGTGGCTGACGACGACGGACCACAAGACGATCGGCACGCTGTACCTGGCCACGTCGTTCGCGTTCTTCGTCATCGGTGGCGTGATGGCGCTGTTCATGCGCGCCGAGCTCGCCCGGCCCGGTCTGCAGATCATGTCGAACGAGCAGTTCAACCAGGCGTTCACGATGCACGGCACGATCATGCTGCTGATGTTCGCGACGCCGCTGTTCGCCGGCTTCGCGAACTGGATCATGCCGCTGCAGATCGGCGCGCCGGACGTGGCGTTCCCCCGGCTGAACATGTTCGCCTACTGGCTGTACCTGTTCGGCTCGCTCATCGCCGTGGGCGGCTTCCTGACCCCGCAGGGCGCGGCCGACTTCGGCTGGTTCGCCTACAGCCCGCTCTCGGACGCGGTCCGCTCCCCGGGCATCGGCGCCGACATGTGGATCATGGGTCTGGCCTTCTCCGGCTTCGGCACCATCCTCGGCTCGGTCAACTTCATCACCACGATCATCTGCATGCGCGCCCCGGGCATGACCATGTTCCGCATGCCGATCTTCACCTGGAACGTGCTGCTGACCGGTGTGCTGGTCCTGCTGGCCTTCCCGGTCCTGGCCGCGGCCCTGTTCGCCCTGGAGGCGGACCGCAAGTTCGGTGCGCACGTCTTCGACTCCGCCAACGGCGGCGCGTTGCTGTGGCAACACCTCTTCTGGTTCTTCGGCCATCCAGAGGTGTACATCATCGCGCTGCCGTTCTTCGGCATCATCTCCGAGGTCATTCCGGTCTTCTCCCGCAAGCCGATGTTCGGTTACACGGGTCTGATCGGCGCGACCATCGCGATCGCGGGTCTGTCCGTGACGGTGTGGGCGCACCACATGTACGTCACCGGCGGTGTGCTGCTGCCGTTCTTCTCCTTCATGACCTTCCTGATCGCGGTCCCGACCGGTGTGAAGTTCTTCAACTGGATCGGCACCATGTGGAAGGGCTCGCTGTCCTTCGAGACACCGATGCTGTGGGCGACCGGCTTCCTGATCACCTTCACCTTCGGTGGTCTGACCGGTGTCATCCTGGCCTCGCCGCCGATGGACTTCCACGTCTCCGACTCCTACTTCGTGGTGGCCCACTTCCACTACGTCGTCTTCGGCACCGTGGTCTTCGCGATGTTCTCCGGCTTCCACTTCTGGTGGCCGAAGTGGACCGGCAAGATGCTGGACGAGCGCCTCGGCAAGATCACCTTCTGGACGCTGTTCATCGGCTTCCACGGCACGTTCCTCGTCCAGCACTGGCTGGGTGCCGAGGGCATGCCGCGCCGGTACGCGGACTACCTCGCGGCCGACGGCTTCACCGCGCTGAACACGATCTCGACGATCAGCTCGTTCCTGCTCGGCATGTCGATCCTGCCGTTCTTCTACAACGTGTGGAAGACGGCCAAGTACGGCAAGCCGGTCGGCGTCGATGACCCGTGGGGCTACGGCCGCTCCCTGGAGTGGGCGACCTCCTGCCCGCCGCCGCGGCACAACTTCATCACCATGCCGCGGATCCGCAGTGAATCCCCGGCGTTCGACCTGCACCACCCGGAGATCGCCGCCCTCGACCAGCTCGAGAACGTCGGTCACGGCGAGAAGGCCATCGCTGGTGGCAAGGAGGCCGGCAAGTGAAGATCCAGGGCAAGATGTTCATGTGGCTGAGCGTCTTCGTCCTCGCCATGGCGGTCGTCTATGGCGTGTGGTCGAAGGAGCCGGCCGGTACCACGGCCCTCTTCCTGGCCTTCGGCCTGTGCATCATGATCGGCTTCTACCTCGGCTTCACGGCCAAGCGGGTCGACGTCGGTGCGCAGGACAACAAGGAGGCGGACGTCGCGGACGACGCCGGCGAGGTCGGGTTCTTCAGCCCGCACAGCTGGCAGCCGCTCTCCCTGGCCATCGGTGGCGCCCTCGCCTTCCTGTCGATCGCGATCGGCTGGTGGCTGATGTACTTCTCGCTGCCGATCATCCTGATCGGCGTCTGGGGCTGGGTCTTCGAGTACTACCGCGGTGAGAACCGCACCCAGTAACACGAGCCGAGCGCTCCAGGGCCCGGACACTCCGCAAGGAGCGTCCGGGCCCCTGCTTTTGCCGCAATCCGTGTCACTCGTACGAGTCACCCGGCGTGCCACAGTTGACGCGGCTTCCTAGCGTGAGGTCATGAGCCACACAGCGATCTCCCGCCCCCGCACCGTCGTCAGCTGCACGCTGCTGGTGATAGCCCTCTGCGCGGGCGTCACCGCCTGCGGCTCCGACGGCAACCCGCTCTCCCACCGCCCCTACGACGCGGCGGACCAGATCTCCTTCAACGCCCCCTCCGAGGGCCGCGAGAAGGCCGACCCGGACAAGCCCCTGGAAGTGGTCGCCGAGGACTCCGACGGGCGCATCACGGACGTCACGGCCCACGACGCAGCCGGACGCTACGTGGCCGGCGAACTCGCCGCCGACGGCGGCCGCTGGCACAGCACCTCACCGCTCGCCGCCAACGCCAGCTACACGGTGCGGGTGAGCACCGAGAACGAGGACGGGGCGCCCGGCCGCAAGGTCCTCACCTTCGACACCGGCAGGCCCACCGCCAACAAGCGCCTGGACGTCACCTTCGGCCCCAAGGCGGGCACCTACGGCGTCGGCCAGCCCATCACAGCCGAGCTGAGCCAGGCCGTGAAGGACAGGGCCCAGCGGGCCGTCGTCGAACGGGCCCTGAAGGTCTCCTCCATGCCCGCCACGGACGGCGCCTGGCACTGGGTGGACGACAAGAAGCTCCACTACCGCCCGAAGGAGTACTGGCCCACACAGGCCACCATCCAGGTCCGCAGCAACCTGGAGGGCATCAAGATCGGCGACCGTATGCGGGGCGGCAAGGCCAAGCCGCTGACGATCAGCACGGCCGACAAGGTCATAGCCGTCACGGACGCCGCGGCCCACCAGATGACCGTCTACAAGAACGACGAGATCGTCCGGCAGATCCCGGTCACCACGGGCATGCCCGGCTACGACACCCGCAACGGCGTCAAGGTCGTCCTGGCCAAGGAAGGCACCGTCCGCATGACCAGCGCCAGCATCGGCGCCTCGGACTTCTACGACCTGATCGTCCACCACTCCGTGCGGGTCACCAACAGCGGCGAGTACGTCCACGCCGCCCCCTGGTCCGTCGGCTCCCAGGGCTACGCCAACGTCAGCCACGGCTGCACCGGCATGAGCACCGAGAACGCCGCGTGGTTCTACGAGACCATCCGCGAGGGCGACATCGTCAAGGTCATAAACTCCGGCGGCGACTCGATGCCCGCCTTCGGCAACGGCTTCGGCGACTGGAACCTCGAGTGGAAGCAGTGGCGCACGGGCAGCGCCCTGACAGCCGGCACCCCGGAGGGCCCGACACCGGCGGACAGGGCCCGTCTGAGACCGCAGAGTGTGTGACTCTCAGGCACCCGCAGGTCGCCACACAACCGGCCTAGGCGTTCAAAGCCGCCCTCTCCCGCAACAGCGAAGCCAGGGCAGCAGCAAACTCCACCGGCTCCACCGGCAACGTCACCGCCGATTCAGCGCGACTCCAGGTCGCGAGCCACGCATCCTGCGGCCGTCCCATGAGCAGCAACACCGGCGGGCAGTCGAACACCTCGTCCTTGATCTGCCGGCACAGCCCCATGCCCCCCATCGGCACTGCCTCACCGTCCAGCACACAGACGTCGATCCCGCCCCGGTCCAGCTCCCTGAGCACCGCGTCCGGAGTCGCACACTCCACGAACTCCACCAGAGGAACGTCCGGCGCCGGCCGCCGCCCCGTGGCGAGCCGTACCTGTTCGCGGGTGTTGGAGTCGTCGCTGTAGACCAGCACCGTGGCGGTCGGCTGCATTGTTCCTCCGTGACGTCAGCGTCGTAAGGACAGGCCCGTTGGGCCGGATGCTACTCCCTTGAACACCACGTCAACACCGGTACGACCGGCTTAGACACTCCGAACGGCACCCCCCGGAGTGAGGGCGGGATAAGCGACCGACATAATGTCGGTCGTGGCGACAGCAACGACAGTAGAAACCGGGCACGCGCACCCGTCGGTCAATCGGCCGAACCTCACCAGCGTCGGAACCATCATCTGGCTGAGTTCCGAGCTGATGTTCTTCGCGGCCCTCTTCGCGATGTACTTCACCCTGCGATCGGTGACGGGTCCCGATCACTGGAAGGAGATGGCTGCCCATCTCAACTTCCCGTTCTCGGCGACGAACACCACGATCCTGGTGCTCTCCTCACTCACCTGCCAGCTCGGCGTCTTCGCCGCCGAGCGCGGTGACGTGAAGAAGCTGCGGATGTGGTTCATCGTCACCTTCGTGATGGGTGCGATCTTCATCGGCGGTCAGGTCTTCGAGTACACCGAGCTGGTCAAGGAGGCGGGCCTGTCCCTGTCCTCCGACCCCTACGGCTCGGTCTTCTACCTGACCACCGGCTTCCACGGCCTGCACGTGACGGGCGGACTCATCGCCTTCCTGCTGGTCCTGGGCCGGACCTACGCGGCCCGGAGGTTCACCCACGAGCAGGCGACCGCCGCGATCGTCGTGTCCTATTACTGGCACTTCGTCGATGTCGTCTGGATCGGCCTCTTCGCCACGATCTACATGATCAAGTAGCGGGACCGCAGCGCGCGCCCGACGAGGCACGCATCCCAGAAGCACCGACGCAGAAGATCCTGACACCGGGGTAATCCGTGAAAAAGCTCTCCGCACGACGACGCCACCCGTTGGCGGCGGTCGTCGTCCTACTCCTCGCGCTGCTCTTCAGCGGGGGGCTGTACGCCGTGTTCGCACCCACGAGCAAGGCTGAGGCCGACGAAACCGCCCAGTCCCTCACCATCGAGGAGGGCAAGAAGCTCTACTCGGTCGGCTGCGCCAGTTGCCACGGCACCGGCGGTCAGGGCACCTCCGACGGCCCGAGCCTGGTGGGTGTGGGCGCCGCCGCCGTCGACTTCCAGGTGGCCACCGGCCGTATGCCGGCCGCCACCTCCCAGGGCCCGCAGGTCCCGAAGAAGAAGAACGTCTACAGCCAGGCCGAGATCGACCAGCTCGCGGCCTACATCGCCTCGCTGGGCGCCGGTCCGGCCATCCCGACGGAGGAGCAGTACGGCCCCCAGGGTGCCGACATCGCCAAGGGCGGTGAGCTGTTCCGCACCAACTGCGCGCAGTGCCACAACTTCACCGGCAAGGGCGGTGCGCTGACGCACGGCAAGTACGCGCCGACCCTTGAGGGTGTCGCTCCCAAGCACATCTACGAGGCCATGGAGACCGGCCCGCAGAACATGCCCTCCTTCCCCGACACCACGCTGTCGGAGAAGAACAAGAAGGACATCATCGCGTACCTGGACGCGGTCAACAGCAGCAAGTCCGAGAGCCCCGGCGGCCTCGAGCTCGGCGGCCTCGGGCCGGTCAGCGAGGGCCTGTTCGGCTGGATCTTCGGTCTCGGCGGGCTGATCGCCGTCGCCGTGTGGGTCGCCGCCCGGACCGCAAAGGCCAAGAAGTCATGAGTAGCCAAGACATTCCAGAAGAGAACCTGCCTGCTGAGCAGACCGCAGGACATGACGAGCACGGGCACGGGGCGCTGAGCCCCACGGACGAGCACCCGTTCGCCGACCCGGGCCTGCCCCCCCACGAGCACCGGATCCAGGACGTCGACGAGCGGGCCGCCAAGCGGTCCGAGCGCTCGGTCGCCCTGATGTTCACGGTGTCGATGCTGGCCACCATCGCCTTCATCGCCGCGTTCGTGGCGATCCCGGTCGACAAGTCGGTCTACATCTTCCCGCTGGGCCACATCAGCGCGCTGAACTTCGCGCTGGGCATGACGCTCGGCATCGCGCTGTTCTGCATCGGCGCGGGCGCGGTCCACTGGGCCCGCACCCTGATGTCGGACGTGGAGATCGCCGACGAGCGGCACCCGATCGAGGCGGAGCCCGAGGTTCGCGAGAAGGTCTTCGCGGACTTCAAGCAGGGCGCCAAGGAGTCCGCGCTCGGCCGCCGCAAGCTGATCCGCAACACCATGTTCGGCGCGCTCACGCTGGTGCCGCTCTCCGGTGTCGTACTGCTGCGCGACCTCGGCCCGCTGCCCGAGGACAAGCTGCGTCACACGCTCTGGTCCAAGGGCAAGCTGCTCGTCAACATGAACACGAACGAGCCGCTGCGTCCGTCGGACGTCGCGGTCGGCTCGCTGACCTTCGCCAAGCCCGAGGGCCTGGAGGAGCACGACCACGAGTTCCAGAACGAGATCGCCAAGGCCGCCCTGATGATCGTCCGGATCCAGCCGGAGAACATCAAGGACAAGCGCGAACTCGAGTGGTCGCACGAGGGCATCGTCGCGTACTCGAAGATCTGCACCCACGTCGGTTGCCCGATCTCCCTGTACGAGCAGCAGACGCACCACGTGCTCTGCCCCTGCCACCAGTCCACCTTCGACCTCTCCGACGGTGCCCGAGTGATCTTCGGTCCCGCTGGTCACGCTCTGCCGCAGCTCCGCATCGGCGTGAACGACGAGGGCTATCTTGAGGCGCTCGGCGACTTCGACGAGCCCGTCGGCCCTGCTTTCTGGGAGCGCGGATGAGCACTGCACAGACACGTCGCAAGGCGCCCGCCGGAGAGCGGGTCGCCGACTGGGCCGACGGCCGCCTGGGGATCTACTCCCTGGCCAAGGCCAACATGCGCAAGATCTTCCCGGACCACTGGTCCTTCATGCTGGGTGAGATCTGCCTCTACAGCTTCATCATCATCATCCTGACGGGTGTGTACCTGACGCTGTTCTTCCACCCGTCGATGAACGAGGTGGAGTACCACGGCAGCTACGTCCCGCTCCAGGGGCAGCTGATGTCGGAGGCGTTCGCCTCGACGCTGGACATCAGCTTCGACGTGCGCGGCGGTCTGCTCATCCGGCAGATCCACCACTGGGCGGCGATCATCTTCCTCGCCGGCATGTTCGTGCACATGATGCGCGTCTTCTTCACCGGCGCGTTCCGCAAGCCGCGCGAGATCAACTGGCTGTTCGGCTTCCTGCTGTTCGTCCTGGGCATGTTCACCGGTTTCACCGGCTACTCGCTCCCGGACGACCTGCTCTCCGGCACCGGTGTCCGCTTCACGCAGGGCGCGATCCTGTCCGTGCCGATCGTCGGCACGTACATCTCGATGTTCCTGTTCGGCGGGGAGTTCCCGGGGACCGACTTCGTGGCCCGGTTCTACTCGATCCACATCCTGCTGCTGCCGGGCATCATGCTCGGTCTCGTGGTCGGCCACCTGATCCTGGTCTTCTACCACAAGCACACGCAGTTCGCGGGTCCCGGCCGGACCAACAAGAACGTCGTCGGCATGCCGCTGCTGCCGGTCTACATGGCCAAGGCCGGAGGCTTCTTCTTCCTGGTCTTCGGTGTCATCGCGGCCCTCGCCGGCATCGCGACCGTCAACCCCATCTGGGTGCTGGGCCCCTACCGGCCCGACCAGGTGTCGACGGGCGCGCAGCCCGACTGGTACATGGGCTTCGCCGAGGGTCTGGTCCGTGCGATGCCCGGCTGGGAGATCAACTTCTGGGGTCACACGCTCGTCCTGGGCGTGTTCATCCCGCTGGTCCTCTTCGGCCTGTTCCTCGGGATCATCGCCCTCTACCCGTTCATCGAGTCGTGGGTCACCGGGGACAAGCGCGAGCACCACATCCTGGACCGGCCGCGCAACGCCCCGACGCGCACCGCCTTCGGTGTCGCGTGGGTCACCGGCTACATGATCATGCTGATCGGCGGTGGCAACGACATCGTCGCCACCCACTTCCACCTGTCGATCAACGCGGTCACCTGGTTCGTCCGGATCGGGTTCTTCGCCGGGCCGGTCCTCGCGTTCATCGTCACCAAGCGCATCTGCCTCGGCCTCCAGCGCCGGGACAAGGAGAAGGTGCTGCACGGCCGCGAGTCGGGCATCATCAAGCGCCTGCCGCACGGTGAGTTCATCGAGGTGCACGAGCCGCTCAGCCAGGAGCAGATGTACACGCTCACGGCGCACGAGCAGTACGAGCCGGTCGAGATCGGCCTGACGGTCGACGAGAACGGTGTCGAGCGCAAGGTGAAGGGCTCCGAGAAGCTGCGCGCCAAGCTCAGCGAGTCCTACTACGGCGAGGGAGCCCAGATCCCGAAGCCGACCGCCGAGGAGTACCGGGAGATCACGAGCGGCCACGGCCACCACTGATCACTGCTTCGCCACGCCACAGAGGGCCCCGTCCGATGTTCGGACGGGGCCCTTCGCGGTGCCCCGGGCTGGATAGGGTGGACCTCGTTGAGACTCTCGTCCCGTAGTGCGGGACGCCTGACCCTGGAGCGGCTTATGAGCGCTGTGACCCCCGCTGGAGGCGACACCGCGGCGGGCCGCTCCTGGCCCCTGCTGCTGAACGGTCTGCTGGACCGCCGGGACCTGACCGCCGACGACACCGCGTGGGCGATGGACCTGATCATGCGCGGCGAGGCGACGGACGCCCAGATCGCCGGACTCGTGGTGGCGTTGCGGGCCAAGGGCGAGACTGTCGAGGAGATCGCCGGATTCGTCCGGGCGATGTACGAGCACGCGAACGTGATCGAGGTGCCGGGCCCGGCCGTCGACATCGTCGGCACGGGCGGCGACGGGGCCAAGACCGTCAACATCTCCACGATGTCGGCGATCGTCATCGCCGGCACCGGTGCCAAGGTCGTCAAGCACGGCAACCGCGCGGCGTCGTCGGCGTCCGGGGCGTCGGACGTGCTGGAGAAGCTCGGCGTCAACCTGGAGCTGCCGACGCACCGGGTGGCCCGGGTCGCCGAGGAGGCCGGGATCACCTTCTGCTTCGCGGCGAAGTTCCACCCGGCGATGCGCCACGCGGGCGCCGCGCGCGGCCAGTTGGGCATCCGGACGATCTTCAACGTCCTCGGCCCGCTGACCAACCCCGCGAAGGTGCGTGCCCAGGCGGTCGGAGTCGCGGACCCGCGCATGGCAGCGATCGTCGCGGGCGTCTTCGCCGAGCGCGGTCACTCGTCCCTGGTCTTCCGCGGGGACGACGGCCTCGACGAACTGACCACCACCGCCACGTCCAGAGTGTGGGTCGTGCGCGACGGCAAGGTGACCGAGGAGGCCTTCGACCCGCGCGACGTGGGCCTCGAACTCGTCCCCGTGGAGGCCCTGCGCGGCGCGGACGCCTCCTACAACGCGGAGGTCGCCCGCCGGCTGCTGGACGGCGAGACGGGCCCGGTGCGCGACGCGGTCCTGCTGAACTCGGCGGCGGCGCTGGTGGCCCTCGATCCCGGCCCGGGGACGCTGGCCGAGCAGATCCGCGCCGGCATGGCGAAGGCGGCCGAATCGATCGACTCCGGGGCCGCCAAGCGGACCCTGGAGCGGTGGGTGGCGGCGAGCAACGCGTAGCGCGGGTGTCCCGCGATCCGGACTCGGGTTGCGGGACTCCGATCTTTTCGCGTACGTTCCTGACCAGGTCATGAGTGACAGTCATGAGGCCCCGGCCGACTGTCCGGCAACCCTCCGTCCGTGGCGGGGTGCCCCGGGTGAAGACCAGGCCGCAGGCAGCGAGGTCTGTGGCAAGCGCGGACCCCTCGCGAAACCAGGGGTCCTGGTCGTCGAGGAGTCTTCCGTGAATCAGCGAATGCGTTAGGGCCGCAGAGCCCCGCCTCCGCACCCTTCCTCTTCTTCGCCCCGCTTGCAGCCGTACGGCTCGCGGGCGCATTCCACCTGCCTTCACGGGAGTTCCGCCATGTCCGTTTCCACCCTTGCCTCCGCCCCGTCCGTCTGTGCCCCGCTGCCCGTGCTGGGCCGGGACGTCACCGTTCCGCTCGTGACCGGGGGCGAGGTCACCTACGCCGCGCTCGACTACGCCGCCAGCGCCCCGGCGCTCCAGCGGGTCTGGGACGATGTCGCCGCCTACGCGCCGTACTACGGCAGTGTCCACCGCGGTGCCGGGTACCTGTCCCAGCTGTCGACCGACCTGTTCGAGAACGCCCGCCGGACCGTCGCGGAGTTCCTCGACTGCCGGGACGGTGACCAGGTCGTCTTCACCCGGTCCACCACCGACTCCCTGAACCTCCTCGCCGCCGCGCTCCCCGCCGGCTGCCAGGTCTTCGTCTTCGAGACCGAGCACCACGCCTCCCTGTTGCCCTGGCGTGACGCCCGCGTCACGTACCTCGACGCCCCGCGCAGCCCCCGCGAGGCCGTCGAGACCCTGGAGCGCGCCCTCGCCGGCCGCGACCCCCACGGCCCGGCCCTGGTGTGCGTCACCGGCGCGTCGAACGTCACCGGCGAGCTGTGGCCCGTGCGGGAACTCGCGGCGGCCGCGCACGCGCACGGCGCCCGGATCGTGCTCGACGCCGCCCAGCTGGCCCCGCACCACCCCGTGTCCGTCGACGACCTCGACGTCGACTGGGTCGCCTTCTCCGGGCACAAGCTGTACGCGCCCTTCGGTACCGGCGTGCTGGCCGGGCGGGCCGACTGGCTGCGCGAGGCCGAGCCGTACCTCGCGGGCGGCGGCGCCAGCCGCAAGGTCACCCGGCGCACGGACGGGGGAGTGGACGTGGAGTGGCACGACAGCGCCGCCCGTCACGAGGCCGGATCGCCCAACGTCATCGGCGCCTACGCCGTCGCCTCCGCCTGCAAGGCGCTGACGGAGGCCGGCTTCGACACGCTCGTCGCCCGCGAGCAGTACCTGGTCGCCAAGGTGCGGGACGGGCTCGCCGACGTGCCCGAGGTGCGGTTCCTGTCCCTGTTCGGGGACGACGCCCCGCGCGTCGGTGTGCTCTCCTTCGTCGTCGAGGGCTGGAACAGCTCGCACTTCGCCGCCGCGCTCTCCGCCGAGTACGGCATCGGCGTGCGGGACGGGCTGTTCTGCGCCCACCCGCTGGTGCGCACGCTGCTCGGCAGCGACCCGCAGACGCAGGGCGAGTGCGGTTCCCCGGAGGCCGCTCCCGGCGAGAAGTCCCTCAACGCCATCCGGGTCAGCTTCGGTGCGGGCACGCCGGACGAGCACGTGGAGCGGTTCGTGCGGGCCGTGAAGGAGCTCGTGACGGACGGGGCGCGGTGGAACTACCGCACGGAGGACGGGCGTTGCGTGCCGGACACCTCCGCCTGAACGTCGGACACCAGGGGTAGCCGGGTGCCGAGGACGATCATCCGCAGGGCGCGTTCCGTGGCGGCGGTGAGCAGTTCGCCCGCCCGGAGCAGCGCCTCGGCCAGCTCCATCGGGGCGGGCAGGATGCCGTGGCAGGCGTCCACGCCCGGCACCTCGTGCGCGCCCTCGCCGAGCGTGCCCGCCAGGGCCAGGACCGGGCGGCCGTAGAGCTTGGCCCGGCGGGCCACCTCGGCGGGGACCTTGCCGCGCGGCGTCTGGTGGTCCAGGGCCCCCTCGGCGGTGACGACCAGGTCCGCGCGGGCCAGCCGGGCGTCCAGGTCGAGGTGGTCCAGCAGCACGTCGAAGCGGGGCAGGAGCCGGGCGCCGAGGGCGGCGAGGCCGGCACCCAGCCCGCCGGAGGCTCCGGTTCCGGGACCGTACCGGAGGTTGGTGTCCGGGACGGCGACATCGCGGGTGAGGACGAAGGCCCAGTTCTCCAGTCCGGCCGACAGCTGCTCGACCTGCTCGGGCGTCGCGCCCTTCTGCGGTCCGAAGACCCGGGCCACGCCCCGTTCGCCGCACAGCACGTTGTACGGGTTGCAGGCGACGAGCAGCTCCACGTCCGCCAGACGGGTGTCCAGGCCCCTCGGGTCGACGCGGTGCAGCCGCGTCAGCTCCCGGCCCCCGGCCAGGAGTTCCTCGCCCCGCTCGTCCAGCAGCCGGGCGCCGAGCGCCTGGAGCGCGCCCGCGCCGCCGTCGGAGGTGCCCGAGTCGCCGCAGCCGACGAGGATCCGCCTCACTCCCCGGTCGAGCGCGGAGCGGATCAGTTCGCCGACGCCGTAGGTGGTGGTGGCGCCCGGGTCGCGCAGGTCGCGCGGGACGAGGGAGAGACCCGCGACCGCCGCCATCTCCACGACCGCCGTGTCCCCGGAGCCCAGCAGGGCGAAGTGGGCGCCCACGGTCTCCCCGACCGGGCCGGTGGCGGGCACGGTGACGAGCCGGCCCCCGGTCGCGGCGGCCAGGGCGACGGCCGTGCCCTCCCCGCCGTCCACCAGCGGGACCAGATCGAGCTCGGCGCCGGGCAGTACCCGGCGCACGCCCGCGGCGATGGCCTCGGCGGCGGCCTCGGCGGACAGGGACTCCTTGAACCCGCTGGGGGCTACGACGACACGGGTCAGCATGGGTGGGGCTCCTTAACGGGTGACGGAGACGCCGAGCAGCGGCCACACCGCGACGGCGAAGAGCAGCACGAGCGCGGCAGTCAGCGGGGCCAGGAAGGCGGACAGCCGCAGCAGGTCGCGCGGCGTGTAGGTGGGGGTGCCGGGGATCTGCGCGAAGAGCGTGACCGGCTTGGCGGAGGCGGGCAGCGTGTGGCAGAAGCCGGCGGCCGCGGTGGAGGCGAGCGCGGCGGCGACCGGGTTGACCCCGACGCCGACGGCGGCGGCCACGACGAGCGGGACCAGGACCGAGGAACGGGCCGAACGGGACTGGAGGACCAGGTGGGCCGCCGTGCTGACCGCGATCACGACCGCCAGGAACGCCACCGGGGCGCCACCCGTCGGCAGCCCGGAGACCAGCCACTTCGCCGCTCCGGAGTCGGCGAGCGCGACGCCCATCGCCATCGTCGCCGCCATGAACAGCAGCAGCGACCAGGGGACAGTCTTCAGCGCGTCCTTCAGACGTACGGTGCCGAGGGCGGGTGAGGAGGCGATGACGGCGCCGATCAGCGCGACCAGCGCGGGCGGCACACGGTGCAGCGGCTCGGTGCACCACAGCAGCACCACCGTCGCCATGAGCAGGGCGCAGCGCTTCTCGGCCTGGCTCCAGGGGCCGGTCACCGGCTGCTCGCTGTGCTGCTGGATCTGCTCGGGCGTGATGTGGACCGGGCCGCGGCGGTCCGCCCGCCGGGTCGTCGTCAGCAGGACCAGCTCGGCGGCCAGGTGCGAGGAGGCCACGGCCAGCGGCAGGCCGAGCAGCAGCCACTGCGTGAAGCCGATGTGCTGTCCGGTCGCCTCCCACAGCACCGACACGGTGATCAGATGCGCGCCGGCGCCGATCAGGGTCGCGACCGCCGACAGCAGGATCACGGTCGGGAACAGCAGCGCCAGCATCACGACCAGTCGCTTCCGGTCGGCGAGGACCTTGGCGAGGGCGAGGAACACCGGCAGCGCGAGCGCGGCCCGGCCGGAGGTGGCGGGCACCGCGAACGCCGTGACGACCAGGGCCGCCGTCGTCAGGTGCACGAGCTGTCGCACCGTGCGCGCCCCGCTGACCAGGAACACCGCCGCCCGCCCGGCGAGCCCGCTCCGGCTCACCGCGGCCGCCAGCACGAACGCGCAGATCAGCAGCCAGACCGTGGCGTCACCGAGGGTGCCGAACAGGGTGTCGCTGCTGATCACCCCGGTCACCGTGAGCGCGAGCCCGGCGCCCAGCGCGATGTAGGTGTCGTCGATCGGCGTCCCGATCCAGGCGCAGGTCGCCAGAACGAACACGGCGAGCGTGAAACGGGCGTCGGCACCGAGTCCCGGGAAGTTCGGGGGGACCGCGAGCAGTGCGCACAGCGACAGCGCCACGCAGAGGGCGGTGGTGGAGCGCAGATTCAGGGTCACGCCATCGAGGTTCGGCGAGAGCGGTGAGCCCTCGATGAGCCTTACATGAAGGAGTTTTCACACGTCTCAGGGGCGCGGGGAACTGCGCGACCAGCCACCCACGACCCGCACCCGGCAACGGCGCCCGAGTGGCACTACGGCAGCCGGTACCCCATCCCCCGCACCGTCTCCACCCGCTCCGCCCCCAGCTTCTTCCGCAGCGTCCGCACGTACACGTCGACGATGTTGGACCCCGGGTCGAAGTCGTACCCCCACACATGGGACAGGATCTGCTCCCGGGACAGCACCTGCCCGGGATGCCGCAGGAACAGCTCGAGCAGCACGAACTCACGAGCCGTCAGATCGACCGTGCGCTCCCCGGACCGGGCACGCCGCGTACGGAGATCGAGGCTCAGGGAGCCCGACCGGAGCACCGTCACCTCCGGCGCCCGCGCGGCCGTCCGCAGCCTCAGCCGCACCCGGGCCAGCAGCTCCTCGAAGCGGAACGGCTTGGTCATCCAGTCGTCGGCGCCGCCCTCCAGACCCGCCACCGTGTCCCGCACGGAGTCCCGCGCGGTCAGCACGATCACCGGCACCGTCACCCGCGCCTCACGCAGCTCGCGCAGGATCGTGAAGCCGTCCCGGCCGGGCAGTCCGATGTCCAGGACGACGAGGTCGAAGCCGCCGGTCAGGGCGTACTCGTAGCCCGCGTCGCCGTCGGTGACGACGGTGGTGGTGAAGCCGTTGGAGCGCAGGCCCTTCTCCACGAAGGAGGCGATGCGCTCCTCGTCCTCGACGATGAGGATGCGGTTCACGAGGGGTCCCCTTCCGGTGCCCGGGGTGCGTGCAGGACGAGGGCGAAGGTGGCGCCGCCACCGGGCGAGTCACGGAGCCGTACGTGCCCCCGGTGGCCCTCGGCGATCGCCTTGACGATGGACAGCCCGAGCCCGGCGCCGGAGCCCCGGGCGCCGCGGCGGGCCGTGCCGCGCCGGAAGCGTTCGAAGATCACCTCGGTGTCCTGGGGCTGCACACCGGGTCCCGAGTCGGCGACGTACAGCTCCAGGTGCGGGCCGTCGGTGCGGGAGCCGATGCGGATGGTCTGGCCGGAGGTGGTGTGCTGCACGGCGTTCTGCGCGAGCTGCACCATGGCCTGCGTGATCCGCTGGGGATCCAGCTCGGCCTCCAGGTCGGCGACCCCGTCGAGCTGCCAGTCGCGTTCACCGAGCGTGCGGGCCTTGACGTAGACGTCGGCGGTGAGTTCGGCGACCTGGACCGGCTCGGGGGAGACGAAGTCGGGGCGTTCGGCCTTGGCGAGCAGCAGCAGGTCCTCGACGATGCGGCTCATCCGGTCCAGCTCGTCGGTCACCAGCCGGACCGTCTCCTCGCGTTCGGCCGGGTCGTCGCCCATCACCTCAAGATGGCCGCGCACGATGGTGATGGGCGTACGCAGCTCGTGGCCCGCGTCGTCGACGAACTCGCGCTGGGCGGCGAAGGCCCGCTCCAGCCGGTCGAGCATGCCGTTGAACGTCTCGGCGAGAGCCGCTATGTCGTCGTTGCCGTGCACCGGGATCCGCCGGGTGAGGTCCTGCTCGGTCAGCTGCGCCGCCGCGGTGCGCACCACCCGCACGGGCTTGAGGATCCGCCCGGCGACCGCCCACGCGATGCCGACGGTCAGCAGCAGGGCGACCCCGGAGATGCCGAGCAGCGTGCGGAACATGCTGTTCACGCGGGCCTGCTCGCGCTGTGGGTGGAAGGCGACGACGAACGCGGCGTCCGGCTGCCGGCCCTGCTGGGCCACGGTGACCTTGGCCCAGCGGATCTCGCCCTCGGGCCGGTGCAGCACACCGGAGGACGCGGGCGAGTCGAAGATGCCGCGCTTGGCGCCGGGGTCCCGGTGCAGGGGCAGGGTGACGGGCAGGTCGTGCCGCTGGCGGATCTGCCGGGGAGTGCCGTCCGCCTCGCGGACCAGGCCGATCAGCTCCTCGTCCGCGTCGGGGTTCTGCCGTTCCAGGAACACCGCCAGCAGCCGGTCCGCGTCGGTGAACGGCCGGCCCGTCTGCGGATCCCCGCCCCGCTCCTCGAAGTTGGCGAACTCGCCGGTCTCCTGGGTGAGCAGGCGGTTGATCCGGTTGTCGACGTCGCGCAGCAGGAACGAGCGGGTGGTCATGGCGACGGAGGCGAGCGCGACCGCCATCACGAGCAGCAGCCAGAGCAGGATGCGGACCCGGGCGGAGACGCGTCGGCGGCCGGGGTCAGTTGTCGGAGCCGGCGTCGTCGTCGCCCGGTCCGTCGTCCCCGGTGCTCCGGCCGCGGTCGTCGTCGTCATCGTCACTCGCTGAGCTGTCGGTCACCGGGGGCCGCGAGACGACCTCGTCGCCCGGCGTGGGCTTCGGGGTGGGGTCGAGCGTGGAGGTGGGGGGCGGTGTGCTGCTGTCCAGCTCCACCCGCTGGGACGGGACCTCGGGCGCCCGGGGGCTGTCCGCGAGGGCGTAACTGGTCGCGGCGATGCCCAGCGGGATCAGCACGACCGCGGAGAGGGCGGCCATACGACGGGAGAATGCCATGTGCCCGATCCTGCGGACGGAACCCGGAGCCAATGATGAACCCCGGATGAAGAACTCTTCATCCGGGGCCCGGCAGGCCGGGACGGCTCTAGTTGTCCAGTCCGATCGAGAACGCCGCCTCCAGGTCGTGCTGCGAGTACGTACGGAACGCCACGTGCGTGTCGGTCCCCTCCACCCCCGGGATCTTGCTGATCCGGCCGGGGATGACCTCCGCCAGGTCCTCGTGGTCCTTCACCCGGACCATCGCGATCAGGTCGTAGGTGCCGGTGACGGAGAAGACCTCGCTGACGTTGTCCAGCGCCGCGATCGACTCGGCGATCTCGGGGATCCGGTCCACGCTGGTCTTGATGAGGACGATCGCGGTGATCACGGCTGGTTCTCTCCCTCGGGGGCCGGAGCAGTGGCGGCCTTCACTCTAGTGGGGCGGGCATAGCGGACCGACGCGTAGCCGAAGCCGAGGCCGAAGCCCACCAGGTGGGCGAGGTAGGCCACGCCCGGCCCGTCCGAGGCACGCCCCGCCGCCAGCCACTGGAGTGCCGCCCAGAACGGCAGCACGATCCAGGCCGGGAAGCGCACCGGCAGGAAGAACAGGAACGGCAGGAGACTGGTCACCCTGGCCCGGGGGAACAGGTAGAGGAACGCACCGAGGACCGCCGAGATCGCCCCCGAGGCACCGACCAGGGACTGTCCGGAGTCCGCGTTGGCGGCGGCGTAGCCCAGCAGGGCCAGACAGCCGCAGCCGACGTAGAACAGGGTGAACTGCACCCGGCCCATCCGTTCCTCGGTCATCGCCCCGAAGACGTAGAGGAAGAGCATGTTGCCGAGCAGGTGCACCCAGCTGCCGTGGACGAAGAGGGCCGTCGCGGGGGTGAGGGCCGATCCGGCGGACCCCTCGAACAGTTCTGCGGGGATCACGCCCCAGCGCCGGAAATAGGCCCGCTGTGCGGCGAGCAGGTCGTCGCCCGTGCCGTACGCCGGACCGAGGCCCGAGGCGGGGCCGACCAGGAAGACCGCGCAGCACAGGGCGATCAGTGAGTACGTCACCGGCGCCGACGACCCCGCGACCGATCTGCCGGCCCGGACGAACGACGCCCTCCACTTGCTGATCATGGACACAGAGCATGACGTAACGGGACGCAACCGCACAGACCGCCTCGCCGCCGTGGACGCGCGGGCGGCGAGGACCCGCCAGGCCGTAGGGTTACGAGCCATACGCACCGGGGATGCCGGTGGCGTCACGGACACTAGAAGGAAAGAGAACAGGTCACGATGACGGTTCCCCTGCCGACCGCCTCGACACGGTGGCGCTGCGCCCTCTGCGGCAACCTCACGAGGTTCGACGTGACCCGCTCGTCGAAGGTCGTCGAGTACGTCCACCTCGACCTGGCCGGAGAGCCGAAGGTCGAGGAGCGCGAGGTGCTCAGTGAGACCATCGAGTCGGTGCGCTGCCGCTGGTGCAACGCGGTGGACCAGGTGGAACTCGTGGACAGGCCGGGTGCCGGCTCCTGACGATGGGGGACGGCCCCGCAAGAATTGGGGTGTGTGACGGATGGTGGAGACCACAGGCGGGGGGCCGGGCGACGGCGCCGCCGAGGTGCTCGACCGTCCGCTGCCCGACGGCGTTCGCCGCAGGGTCGTCCAGATCGTCTCCGACGGCTTCGGTTCCCTGACCGTCGGCGAGCTGCCCGCGCAGCTCAGGCAGTACGCCCGGTTCGCCCCGAACCGCCGCGCCAAGTTCGCCGGCAACGCCATGGCCGCGGCGCTGGAGACCGACCCGCTGTTCCGGCAGCGCATCGGGGAGAAACTCAGAGAGACCCAGCCGGAACTGACCGGCGCTCTCGACTCAGGCTCCCCGCCCCCGGCCGCGGACCCGCTCGACGTGGCGGCCGCGGCCTACGTACTGCGGCCGCTCGGCTGGGTGAAGCTGGTGACCGCCGCCGGCGAGGAGGCCCAGCGGGCCGACGCCGAGCGGGCCGACGAGGAGAACCGGGCCGAGCTGGAACGGCTGCGCGCGGAGCTGGACCGAGCCCGTGACCACACCAGAGCGGAGACGGAGCGGCTGCGCACGGAGCTGGATTCGGCCAAGAAGGAAGCCGAGTCCCTGCACCGCAAGCTCCGCGCCGCCCTCAGTGACGTCAAGCGGGGCGAGGCCGCCCTGCGCAAGGCGCACGGCGAGATCGAGGCCGTCCGCGCCGAGGGGCAGGCCCAGGTGTCCGCCGCCGAGAGCGAGAGCCGGCGGCTCAAGGCCCGGCTGGGGGAGACCGAGGCCGCCCTGGAGGCCACGCGCCGGGCTGCGCGCGAGGGCCGCAGCGTCGAGGACATGCGGGTACGGCTGCTGCTGGACACCCTGCTGGACGCCACCCAGGGACTCCGGCGCGAACTGGCCCTGCCGCCGGTGTCCGTGCGGCCCGCCGAGACCGTGGACGCCGTCGAGCCGGGCCGGATGAGCCCCAAGGACATCGCCGCCCGCGCCCTGTCCGAGGACGACCCGCAGGTCCTCGACCAGCTGCTGGCGCTGCCCCAGGCCCATCTCGTCGTCGACGGTTACAACGTCACCAAAACGGGTTATCCGCAGATGCCGCTGGAGAAGCAGCGCCTGCGGCTGCTGGGGCAGCTCTCGCAACTGGCGGCGCAGAGCGGCGCCGAGGTGACCTGCGTCTTCGACGGGGCCGAACTGGCCGCGCCGGTACTGCTCGCGCCGCCGCGCGGAGTCCGGGTGCTGTTCTCGAAGCCGGGCGTCACCGCCGACGAGCTGATCCGCCAGCTGGTCCGCGCCGAACCGCCCGGCAGGCCGGTCATCGTCGCCTCCACCGACCGCGAGGTCGCCGACGGCGTGGCCCGCGCAGGCGCCCGCCCGGTGGCCTCGGCGATGCTGCTGAAGCGCCTTTCGCGGGCCTAACGCCTGTTCGCACCATGCGTAACTTACGGGCTTCATGCCCGAATTGGTGAGGTCTGTGTGCCACTTTGCGTCAAATGAGTCTCACCGCCTGTGAGTCAAGATGAAAAGATGGCTCACCGTGACGCAATTTTTCAGCTGAGGATTTGAACTGATCACAGGAAGGTCACTAGGGTCGGGCCGAACCTCCGCTCGGGTGATCACTCATCGGGAGAGACGGCGGAGGGGCCAGAAGGAGCTTTTCACCCGTGGCGTCCCACCGTCGTCCCAAGCAGCCGAGCCGCGCACGTGTGACCGTGTTGACCACCGCCGCCGCCGCTGCCGTCGCCTTCAGCTCGCAGGCCGCCAACGCGGCCCCCAGTGAGAAGCCGAGCAAGGACGAGGTCAAGGCCAAGGTCGACAAGCTCTACGAGCAGGCGGAGCAGGCCACCGAGAAGTACAACGGGGCCAAGGAGAAGCAGGAGAAGCTCCAGAAGGAGATCTCCACCATCCAGGACAACGTCGCCCGCGGCCAGGAGGAGCTCAACGAGCTGCGCGACAGCCTGGGCCTCGCGGCCGCGTCGCAGTACCGCACCGGGTCCATCGACCCCTCCGTCCAGCTCTTCCTCTCCGCGGACCCGGACGACTACCTCGACAAGGCCTCCACGCTCGACCAGTTGAGCAGCCAGCAGGTCGAGGCGCTGAAGAAGGTCCAGGAGAAGCAGCGCGAACTCGCCCAGGAGCGCGCCGAGGCCTCCGAGAAGCTCAAGGACCTCGCCTCCACCCGCGCCGAACTGGGCAACAAGAAGAAGGAAGTCCAGGGCAAGCTCGCCTCCGCGCAGAAGCTGCTCAACAGCCTCACCGCCGCCGAGAAGGCGGCACTCGCCGCCGAGCAGGACCGCGCCAGCCGCGACAGCGAGCGCGACGCCCTCACCGGCAACGTCCCGCCGGGCTCCGGCCGGGCCGCCGCGGCCTACGCCTTCGCGCAGAGCCAGCTCGGCAAGCCCTACGTCTACGGCGCCACGGGCATGAGCTCCTTCGACTGCTCCGGCCTCACCTCCCGGGCGTACGCCGCGGCGGGCGTCCAGATCCCGCGTACCTCCGAGGCGCAGTCCCAGATCGGCACCAAGATCTACTCGGTCAGCCAGCTCAAGGTCGGCGACCTGGTCTTCTTCTTCAACGACCTGCACCACGTCGGCCTCTACGCCGGCAACGGGCAGATCATCCACGCCCCGCGCACCGGCACGGTCGTCCGCTACGAGTCGATGGACACCATCGGCGGCCCGTTCATGTTCGGCGTCCGCGTCTGATCCCAGCCCCTGGGAATCCCCCGGCGTCTCCAAGATCAGGACACCGTATCCGCCGTTCGGGCGAATCACGGCAACCTCGAACCGGCCCGCGCCCCGCCAGTGACCTGCGTCAGTGGCGGGGCGTCGCGCCGCGTACCCACGGATGGTCGTTGGCGGTACCCCGTCGCGGGGCTACTGTCTGCCGCGTTTCCTAGTCCGCCAGCGGAAGGAGAGCGGCTTCCCGTGGGGTCCCATCGCCGCCTTGCACCGTCCGGGTCCGACCGGGGCGCCGGTGCCGCGGTCAGCATCCTGTCCGTCGCGGCCGCCGCCCTGGCCGCGGTACCGGCCGGCGCCGCACCGTACGACGACACCCGGGCCGAGATGGACCGGCTCTACGAGCAGGCCGAGAAGGCGACCGAGGCCTACAACAAGGCCGACGAACGCGCCGACGAACTGCGCGACGAGGTCGGCACCGCCCGGGACCGGATCGCCCGGCAGCAGCAGCGCATCAACTCCATGCGGGAGTCGCTCGGTTCGCTCGCCGGCGCCCAGTACCGGTCGGGCGGCATCGACCCCTCCCTCGCCCTGCTGTTCTCCGACGACCCGGACGACTACCTCGACAAGGCCTCCCGGCTGGACCGCATCACGGCCCACCAGGCCGGTGAGCTGAAGGAGCTTCAGCAGGCCATGCGCGAACTCGCCCAGGACCGCGAGGAGACCGCCGGCAAGCTCCGCGAACTGGAGAAGAGCCGCAAGGCCGTCGCCGCCCACAAGAAGACCGTCGAGCGCAAGCTCGCGACGGCGCGGCGGCTGCTCAACTCCCTCCCGGACAGCGAGCGTGACGCCTACGGCCGCGCCTCCCGCTCCGGCCGCTACGGCATCCCCGGCCTCGGCAGCGCCACCGCCGCGTCGGGACGCGGAGCCGCCGCCGTCGCCGCCGCCCGCAGCGCGCTCGGCAAGCCCTACATCTGGGGCGCCAACGGCCCCTCCGGCTTCGACTGTTCGGGCCTGACGCAGTGGTCGTACGCCCAGGCCGGGGTCGCCCTGCCGCGCACCTCGCAGGCCCAGCGGTACGCCGGCCGGCAGGTCCCGCTGTCCGAGGCGCGCCCCGGTGACCTGGTCCTCTACCGGGGCGACGCCAGCCATGTCGGGATGTACATGGGCAACGGCCAGGTCATCCACGCGCCCTACCCCGGCGCACCCGTGCGCTACGACCCGGTCGGGATGATGCCGGTCTCGTCGGTCACCAGGGTCTGACCGGCGCGGCCCGGCGCCCGTACGATCGGGAGCGTGGCTGGTCGAAGGTCGGGGTCCCTGGTGGTGGCGACGCTCGTAGCGCTGCTCGTCCTCCTGACCGGATGCGGCGGCCGGTCCGCCGCCGACAGCGCAACAGCCGACGTCCAGCGCCTCCTCGACCGGCGGGCCGCCGCGGTCCTCGACCACGACGAGCGGGCCTACGCGCGCACGGGCACGGGAGTGGATTTCAGCCATCTGCGCGCGCTGCCCCTGGCGGGCTGGTCGTACCGCGTGACCGGCCTGCACCGCACCGGCGACACCGCCACCGCCGACGCCGAACTGCGGTACCGCGTCGCTGGGTACGACCGGGTGCCGGTGACCGCGGGCCGCACGCTGCGGCTGAGCCGCGACGCGGACGGGCAGTGGTCCGTCGAGGCCGACCGGCCCGCGAGGAAGTCCGCCCAGCAACTGTGGGACCAGGGGGCGGTCCAGGTCGTCCGGGGCGAGCGCAGCCTGGTTCTCGGTGTCGGGCGGTCCGCCCGGTCGCTGCGCGGCTTCGCGGACCTGGCCGATCGTGCGGTGCCCGCCGTCACGGAGGCGTGGGGCAAGGACTGGGGCCGGCGCGTCGTCCTGCTCGTACCGAAGTCGCTGGAGGGGATGGCGGGGCTGCTCGGCTCACCCGCCTCCTCCTACCGCGGGATCGCGGCGGTCACGACCGGCGAGACGGGAGCACCGGCGCGCGCGCCCGCGGACCGCGTCATCGTCAACCCGGACGCGTTCGCACTCCTCGGCACCCTCGGCGAGCAGGTCGTCGTCACCCACGAGACGACCCATGTCGCCACCCGCGCGCACACCACCCCCGCCACCCCGCTCTGGCTGTCCGAGGGCTACGCCGACTGGGTCGGCTACCGGGCCGCCGGCCGCACCCCGCGCGAGGCCGCGCCCGAACTGTCCCGCGCGGTGACGCAGGACCGGATCCCCTCCGCCCTCCCGGACGACGCGGACTTCGGCTTCACCGGCGACGCGAGCCGTCTGGCCCGGGCCTACGAGAGCGGCTGGACGGCGTGCCGGCTGATCGCCGACCGCTGGGGCGAGGCCCGGCTGGGCGAGTTCTACCGGGCCGTCGGGGAGCACCGGAAGCGGGCCGGGGCGGTGGAGGAGGCGATGCGCGACGTGCTGGGTACGACGCCGGAGGCCTTCACGGCGCAGTGGCGGGACTATCTGCGGGTCCAGCTGGGCTGACCGGGCCGGGACCGGAGGCCGCGGCGTTCGTCCCGGCTGACGGTGCCGTGCCGGAACGGACCGCCCGCGGGCTCAACCCGGCTGTCCGAGCAGCGCGATGGCCTCCCGCAGCCAGGCCCGTTCCGCCTCGCCCGTCGCCCGGGCGACCCGCAGCATGCCCTGGCGGAACAGGTCGTCCGTCTCCTCGGCGCGGACCGGCTTGCCGGACTCGTAGAAGAAGCTCGCCGGCGTCTCGAGGAAGTCCAGCCGGCGGCGCAGCACAGCTGCCTGCTCGTGCCGGTCGGGCAGGTGGCGCAGGAACGCCAGGACCGTGTTGAAGCGGACCTGGTCGGTGATCTCGGTCTGCTTCGGACGGCGCAGCCGCTCCAGCAGTTCCTCGCGGCCCTTGCCCGTGAGGGCGAGGATCCGGCGCGGGGCCGCGCTCGCGCCGGGCTCGGTGCGCTGGTCGAGCAGGCCCGCCCCGACCAGGCGCGTGATCGCCGGATAGAGCGCGCCGTCGCTCACCGGCCGGACATGGCCGGTCAGCGCCTTGATCCGCTCCTTGAGCTCATAGCCGTGCAGCGGCTCCTCGGCCAGGAAGCCGAGGATCGACAGCTCCAGCATGGTCCTCCTTGCGGGTGCGCGAGGTCCCATGCTACCTCTTATCGAGCTACCTCGAAACGAGGTACGGCCTCAGGGGGGACAGTCACCGTGAACGCCCATCGCAAGCAGCTCCTCCAGCTCGCCCGCCCCGTCTACTTCTCGCTCCTGGCGTCCGTCGCCGCCGGGATCATCAACACCGTCTGGGTCGCCCGGCTCGGCGGCCCGGCCGTGGCCGCCGTGGCCGTGGCGACCACCACGGAGAACGTGCTGCTCGGCATCGCCCTGGTCTTCGGCTCCGGCACGACCGTGCTCGTCGCCCACGCCCGGGGCGCCCGCGACCCCGCCGCCGTACGGGCGGCCGTGCGCGGCGGCTGGGCGCTGTGGGCGCTGGTGACGCCCCTGGTGGTGGCGGGCGGCCTGTTCGGCCGCGAACCGCTGGCCCGGCTGGTGCTGGGCGGGGCCGACGGCGCCGCCCTCCCGCTCGCCGTCGCCTACTTCACGCTCTCCATGCCCGGCATGGCCGTCTTCTTCGCCCAGCAACTCGTCGACGGCATCCTCAAGGGCACCGGCGACACCAGAACCCCGCTGCGGCTCGCCCTGCTCTCCAACGGCCTGATCCTGGCCCTCGACCCGCTCCTCATCCACCTGCACGGCGTCCAGGGCGCCGCCGCCGCCACGGTGCTGTCCCGGTCCGTGGCGCTCGGGGCGGGACTCGTCGCGGTCCGGCGCACCGCCCTGCTGCGCAGCGCCCGGGACGCGCCACCGGCCGAACCCCTGGCCGTCTCCCTGCGCCGGACGCTGACGACCGGCCTGCCCATGTCCGCCGACTTCACCGTGCGGCAGACGGGCACCCTGGTCCTGGTCGCGATCGTGGCGCGGCTCGGGGTGACGGCGGTGGCGGCGTACTCGATCACCTACAAGGTCATGTACGTGGCGACCATGGCCTTCTACGCCGTGCGCCAGGCCGCGTCCATCCACACCGCGCACACGCGGGGCGAGGGGAGGGACGCACGCCGGGAGATCGGGCGGCAGGCGGTGCTGCTCTCCGGGGTCATCGGCCTCGCCGCGGGCGTACTGCTCGCCGTCACCGCTCCGTGGCTCATGGCCGCCTTCGGCGCCGGACCCGGGGTCGCGCGCGAGGGCGTGCTGTTCCTGCGCTGCGTCGGGCCCTACCTGCTGCTGATGGCCTGCCTCATCGCGCTCGGCGGGGTCTTCGAGGGCAGCGGGGACGCCCCGAAGCTGCTGCGCGTCACCGCGCTCGGGACGGCTCTCCAACTGGCGCTCGCACACGGCCTGACAGGGCTCGGGCTGCCCGGTGTGTGCCTCGCGCTGGCGGTGGCGACGGCGGTGCAGTGCGCGCTGGCGGGCGTGCTGTTCCGGCGGGCCCCGGCTCAGGTGGACACCGGGGTCTCGTCGGTGCGGGTGGTGGGCTGAGCCGGCACGCGAGCCGGAGCCGTACGCGGCACCGTCGCCCGCCACAGGGCGCGGGCCGCGAGCAGCGTGGCGGCGACGAGCAGGCCGTTGCGCAGGAACAGCAGGGTCAGGCCGAGGCCGTCACTGGCCACCACGTTGCCGAAGTAGAGCGGGAACTCCAGCACCGTCACGAAACACGCCACCAGGACCAGCCCGACCGGCAGCCGCATCCGGCTCCCGGGGAAGTACAGGCAGACGGCAGCCAGCCCGACCAGCCACACCATGTACTGCGGGCTGATCACCCGGCTGGTGGTGGTGAACATCAGCACCGCCACGAAGGCCGCGTCGGCGACCGTGTGCTCCTCGAAGGTCCGGGCCAGCAGCCGCCACAGCACCAGCCAGCCGAAGGCCGCCCCCGTCAGGAACAGCGCGCCCGTGCTCACCTCGCTCACGTACGGCCCGAGGAACTCGATCGAGCCGTAGTTCAGCCGCACCTCGCCCCGCCAGCCGAAGTGCCGGGCGACGTGGAAGACCAGCGCTCCCAGCGACTCCACCTCGGTGCCCCGGTCGCGCTGGGAGGTCAGGAAGGTGAAGGCCCCCGGCATGGCCAGGGCGAACACGCCCGTCACCGCGATGCCGGTCACCACGGCCGACACCCAGGAGGCGGGGCGGCGGGCCGCCAGCAGGAGCATCGCCGGCCAGACCTTCAGCAGCGCCCCGAACGCGGCCAGCGCCCCCATCACCTTCGGATGCCGGGCACCCGCGAGCAGCGCCGCCACGGCCACCGCCGTGACCATCACGTCGTAGCGCGCGTACACCGTCGGCCCGAGCAGCGGCACGCCCGCCACCCACACCCAGGCGCCGCGCAGCGACCTGCCGGGGCGCCGGCCCGCGTACGTCAGCAGGGCCAGGACGGCCAGGTCGGTGACGCAGACCAGCACGAAGAACGCGGTCGCGTAGGGCAGGAAGGACAGCAGGCCGGGGGAGAGGATCGCCAGGGCGGCGGCGGGCGGGTACTGCCAGGTGACGTCGTCCTGAGGGAACGTTCCGTTGCGCAGGACGTCGTACCAGCCCTGGTAGATCACGGACACGTCGCTCGTCACGTCCGGGCCCGGGAAGACGTACACCTTCAGCACGAACAGCAGCAGCACCAGTCTCGTGAGACACCACGCCACCGGCAGCCATGCCAGGGACCGCCTCGCGCCCGTCGTACTCACCAGATCCCTGCCCGTCCGCGTGCCGTGTCGAGGAGGCCATGATGTCCCCGACAGCTGTGAGGGTGCCACACCTGCCGGTGCGTACGGCCGTGCGGGGCGGTTCGGTAGGGTCGGCGGCGTGCGCAAGACCCTGATCGTGACCAACGACTTCCCGCCCCGGCCGGGCGGCATCCAGGCCTTTCTGCACAACATGGCGCTGCGGCTGGACCCGCAGCGGCTGGTCGTCTACGCGTCGACCTGGAAGCGGGGCCGGGAGGGCGTGGCGGCGACCGCCGCCTTCGACGCCGAGCAGCCCTTCACCGTCGTACGGGACCGTACGACCATGCTGCTGCCGACGCCGGGCGTCACCCGGCGGGCCGTCGGGCTGCTGCGGGAGCACGGGTGCACATCGGTCTGGTTCGGCGCGGCGGCCCCCCTCGGCCTGATGGCGCCTGCGCTGCGCAACGCGGGCGCGCAGCGGCTGGTCGCCACCACGCACGGCCACGAGGCCGGCTGGGCGCAACTGCCCGCCGCCCGGCAGCTGCTGCGCCGGATCGGGGACTCCACGGACACGATCACCTACCTCGGCGAGTACACGCGCTCCCGGATCGCCGGCGCGCTGAGCCCGCAGGCGGCCGCGCGGATGGCGCAGCTGCCGCCGGGCGTCGACGAGAAGACCTTCCACCCCGGCTCGGGCGGCGACGAGGTGCGGGCCCGACTGGGCCTGACGGACCGGCCGGTGGTGGTGTGCGTCTCCCGGCTGGTGCGGCGCAAGGGCCAGGACACCCTGATCCAGGCCATGCCCCGGATCCTGGCGGCCGAGCCGGACGCCGTCCTGCTGATCGTCGGCGGCGGCCCGTACGAGAAGGACCTCCGCAGGCTGGCTCACGACACGGGCGTCGCCGCCTCCGTCCGCTTCACGGGCCCGGTGCCCTGGGCGGAGCTGCCCGCCCACTACGGCGCCGGCGACGTCTTCGCCATGCCCTGCCGGACCCGACGCGGCGGCCTGGACGTCGAGGGCCTCGGCATCGTCTACCTGGAGGCCTCGGCGACGGGCCTCCCGGTCGTCGCCGGCGACTCGGGCGGCGCCCCGGACGCCGTCCTCGACGGCGAGACGGGCTGGGTGGTCCACGGCGGCTCTCCCGAGGAGGCAGCCGACCGCATCACCACCCTCCTCGGCGACGCCGAGCTGCGCCGCAGGATGGGCGAGCGGGGCCGCGAGTGGGTCGAGGAGAAGTGGCGCTGGGACCTGCTCGCGGAGCACCTCAAAGACTTGCTGTAGGTGTCTCAGGGGCGCGGGGAACTGCGCGATCAACCACAACGCACCCGCACCCGCCCACGACGAACAAGCGGCACCCCACTAGGCGGAACCAAATAATCCGCCGATGCTGCGCACATGACATCAAACCTGATGCAGCGTCAGCTGACAAGACGTCAGATCCTGGGCATGGCAGCCCTCCAGACCGCAGCCACCCTCGGCTTCACCCGCATCGGCCTCCAATCCGCCCGAGCCGCCGAGCCCGACGCAGTCGACACCGCCCCCGCCATCGTCATCGGCTCAGGCTACGGCGGCGCCGTAGCCGCCCTCCGCCTCGCCCAGGCCGGCATCCGCACCCTCGTCCTGGAGATGGGCCGGCTCTGGAACACCCCCGGCCCCGACGGAAAGATCTTCTGCTCCACCCGCACTCCGGACCAGCGCTCCATGTGGTTCCGCACCCGCACCGAGGCACCCCTGGGCACCTTCCTCTGGCTGGACGTCGTCAACCAGGACATCGGCCGCTACCCGGGCGTCCTGGACCGCGTGCACTTCGCGCAGATGTCCGTCTACGTCGGCCGGGGCGTCGGCGGCGGCTCACTCGTCAACGGCGGCATGGCGGTCACGCCGCCCAGGGCCTACTTCGCCGAGCAGTTCCCCACCGTCGACGCCGACGAGATGTACGGCACGTACTTCCCGCGCGCCCGCGCCGCCCTCGGCGTGAACACCGTCGACCCGGCCTGGTTCGAGTCGACCGAGTGGTACCGCTTCACCCGCGTCTCCCGCAAGCACGCCGAGAAGACCGGCCTGCGGACCACCTTCGTGCCGAACGTCTACGACTTCGGCCACATGGCGCGCGAGGCGGCCGGCACCGCCCCGAAGTCGGCACTCGCCGGCGAGGTCATCTACGGCAACAACCACGGCAAGCGCAGCCTCGACAAGACCTACCTCGCCACCGCGCTCGGCACCGGCCACGTCACGATCCACACCCTGGAGAAGGTGCGCGCGATCAGCCGGGCGCCGGACGGGAGCTACGTCCTGACCGCCGACCGCGTCGACGAGACCGGCCGGGTCGTCGAGACCAAGGAGTACGGCTGCACGTACCTCTTCCTCGGCGGCGGCAGCCTCGGCACCACCGAACTGCTGCTGCGCGCCCGGGAGACGGGCACCCTGCCCGATCTCGACCCCAGCGTCGGCGCCGGCTGGGGCACCAACGGCAACGTGATGCTCGGCCGGGCCAACCACCTGTGGGACACCGTCGGAGCGAACCAGTCGACCATGCCGGTCATGGGCATCGACGACTGGGCCAACGCCGGCAACCGCGTGTTCGCCGAGATCGCCCCGCTGCCGACCGGGCTGGAACACTGGGTGAGCCTCTATCTGGCGATCACCGGCAACCCGGAGCGGGCGTCCTTCTCCTACGACACCGGCTCGGGCGCGGTACGGCTCGGCTGGACGGCCGCCCACAGCGCGGTCTCCGTCGCCATGGCCAGGAAGCTGTTCGACCGGATCAACGCGGCCAACTCGACGATCTACCGCTACGACCTCTTCGGATCGAGCAGCAGGGTCTTCGCCGACGACTTCACCTACCACCCGCTGGGCGGCTGTGTGCTGGGCCGGGCGACGGACGACTACGGGCGCGTGAAGGGCTACCCCAGGCTCTACGTCACCGACGGCTCACTCGTGCCCGGGTCGATCGGGGTCAACCCCTTCGTGACCATCACCGCGCTCGCCGAACGCACGATGGCGCGGGTCCTCGCCGAGGACACCGCGCCATGAATGCCTGAGGAAAGCCCTGCTACTTCGCGTAGATCGCCTCGACCTCGTGCGCGTAGTCCTTCGCCACCACGTTCCGCTTCAGCTTCAGTGAGGGGGTCAGGTGGCCCGACTCCTCCGTGAACTGGGAGGACAGAATGCGGAACTTCCGCACCGATTCCGCCTTCGACACCGCGGCGTTGCCGTCGTCGACCGCCGACTGGATCGCGGCCAGCAGGTCCGGGTCCTCGCACAGCGACGCCGCGGTGGAACCCGCCGGCTTGCCGTGGTCCGCGCACCAACGGCCCAGGAACTCCTCGTCGATGGTGATCAGCGCGCCCACGAACGGCCGCCCGTCACCCACCACCATGCACTCCGCGACCAGCGCGTGCGCCCGGATGCGGTCCTCGATCACGGCCGGGGCGACGTTCTTGCCGCCCGCGGTGACGATGATCTCCTTCTTGCGGCCGGTGATCCGGAGGTAGCCGTCCTCGTCGAGGGTGCCGATGTCACCCGTGTGGAACCAGCCGTCGGCCAGTGCCTCGGCGGTCGCGCCGGGGTTGTTCCAGTACTCCTTGAACAGGTGCTCGCCGTGCAGCAGCACCTCGCCGTCGTCGGCGATCCGGACCACGGAACCGGGCAGCGGCTGGCCGACCGTGCCGATCTTCTGCCGGTCCCAGGGGTTGAACGCGGTGGCCGCGCAGGACTCGGTCAGGCCGTAGCCCTCCAGGACCGTGAAGCCGATGCCGCGGAAGAAGTGGCCGAGGCGCTCGCCCAGCGGGGCGCCGCCGGAGATGGCGTACTCGCCCCGGCCGCCGAGGACCGCGCGGAGCTTGCTGTAGACGAGCTTGTCGAACGTCTTGTGCTTGATCTTCAGGCCGAGGGACGGGCCCGAGGGGGTGTCCAGCGCCTTGCTGTACGCGATCGCCGTGTCGGCGGCCTTGTCGAAGATCTTGCCCTTGCCGTCGGCCTGCGCCTTGGCACGCGCCGAGTTGTAGACCTTCTCGAAGACGCGCGGCACCCCGAGGATCAGGGTCGGGCGGAACGCGGCCAGTTCGTCGGTGAGGTTCTTGATGTCCGGGACGCAGCCGAGCTTGATCGGCGCCATCATCGGCGCGATCTGCACGAGCCGCCCGAAGACGTGCGCGAGTGGCAGGAAGAGCAGCACCGAGCACTCGCCCGTGCGGAACAGCGGACGCAGCCGCTCCACGATGTTGCCGCACTCCGCGAAGAAGCTGCGGTGGGTGAGCACACAGCCCTTGGGGCGGCCGGTCGTGCCCGAGGTGTAGACGATGGTCGCCGGGTCGTCGGCCTTGGCGATCGAGCTGCGCTCCTCGACCGTCTGGTCCGTGACGTCCTGCCCGAGCCGGCCCAGCTCGTCGATGCCGCCGCCCTCGATCTGCCACACGTGCTTGAGCGCCGGCAGCCGGTCACGAACCGACTCGACGGCGGCCGTGTGGCCGTCCGACTCCACGACGCATGCGGTCGCGCCCGAGTCGCCGAGGATCCACTGCACCTGCTCCGGCGAGCTGGTCTCGTACACCGGCACGGTCACCGCGCCCGCGCTCCAGATCGCGAAGTCCAGCAGCGTCCACTCGTAACGGGTGCGGGACATCAGGCCCACGCGGTCGCCCGGCTGGACGCCTGCGGCGATCAGCCCCTTCGCGGCCGTGTGCACTTCGGCGAGGAAGGCGGTGGCCGTGACGTCCTGCCAGGTACCGCCGACCTTGCGGGCGATGACGGCGACGTCCGGGTGCTGCGCGGCGTTTCTGCGGACGATGTCGGTCAGATTGCCGTCCGCAGGGACCTCGTACAAAGCCGGAAGGCTGAACTCGCGCAAGACTGCTGCTCCTCATAGGGCGCCGGCGCCACGACGTTGTGTGATGCGACGGTCCGGTCCAAGGCTCGGGCAGGTGCTCCGGCATTCACTTGTTGAAATGCAGAGCACGACTGGACTGCCCGGACGTTACCCGCCGGTATGGCTTCTCCGACAGGGGGTGCCGTCGAGATGTTCGCTGCGTCACACAGTTGGGTATTCCTTCGCGCAGAGTAGTCCACGCACTAACTGACTGACCAGTAACCGCAGGTAGGACCGCCACTGTTCACAACTGCGCCGCTCGACCTACCCTTGATCACCATGGCACCCACACCAGCCGGAAACCACAGGACGCGCGTGCATGTGGTGAGCGACGTGCACGGCAACGCCCGTGACCTGGCCAGGGCCGGCGAGGGCGCCGACGCCCTGATCTGCCTGGGCGACCTCGTCCTCTTCCTCGACTACGCCGACCACTCGCGCGGCATCTTCCCCGACCTGTTCGGCGTCGAGAACGCCGACCGCATCGTCGCGCTGCGCACCGCCCGCCGCTTCCAGGAGGCGCGGGAGCTCGGGGCCCGGCTGTGGGCCGGCGTCGGCGAGGACCGCGCCTCGGTGATCGAGAAGGCGGTGCGCAAGCAGTACGCCGAGATGTTCGCCGCGTTCCCCACCCCTACGTACGCGACCTACGGCAATGTCGACATGCCGCCCCTGTGGCCGGAGTACGCCGGCCCCGGCACGACCGTCCTCGACGGCGAGCGCGTGGAGATAGGCGGCTGGGTCTTCGGCTTCGTCGGCGGCGGCCTGCGCACGCCGATGCGGACGCCGTACGAGATCGGTGACGAGGAGTACGCGGCCAAGATAGAGGCCGTCGGCGAGGTCGACGTGCTGTGCACGCACATCCCGCCCGAGGTTCCCGAACTGGTCTACGACACCGTCGCGCGCCGCTTCGAGCGGGGCAGCCGGGCCCTGCTGGACGCCATCCGCCGTACCCGGCCCCGCTACTCCCTCTTCGGGCACGTCCACCAGCCGCTGGTGCGGCGGATGCGGATCGGGGCGACCGAGTGTGTGAACGTGGGGCACTTCGCGGGGACCGGGACGCCGTGGGCGCTGGAATGGTGAGGACGCCCCAGGTCGGGTGAGATCGGCGGGCCCCGTGCGCGGTAGCCTTCACGCTGCACGCTTGCGCACGACGACCTCATACCGGCCCGTATCTGGAGGAGCCACGGCGATGGCGGAACACACCAGCTCGAGCATCACCATCGAGGCGGCCCCGGCCGACGTCATGGCGGTCATCTCCGATTTCGCCCGCTACCCGGACTGGACCGGCGAGGTGAAGGAGGCCGAGGTTCTCAAGACCGACGAGCAGGGCCGTGCCGAACAGGTCCGGCTGGTCATGGACGCGGGTGCGATCAAGGACGACCAGGTCCTCGCGTACACGTGGACCGGGGAGAACGAGGTCTCGTGGACCCTGGTCAAGTCCCAGATGCTCCGGTCCCTGGACGGCACGTACCTGTTGAAGCCGGCGGGGGCGGGAGGCACCGAGGTCACGTACGCGCTGACCGTCGACGTCAAGATCCCCATGCTCGGCATGATCAAGCGCAAGGCGGAGAAGGTCATCATCGACCGGGCGCTGGCGGGCTTGAAGAAGCGCGTCGAGTCCGCCTGACCGCCGCCGGGGTGCCTGCGGGAGCCCCTGTGCAGGTGCGTTGTGGCTGGTCGCGCAGTTCCCCGCGCCCCTTGGGGCGTCTGAGTTACCGTTCACCCCCATGCGCACCATCCTGATCACCGGCCCCGGCGGCAGCGGCCGTACCACCCTCACGGCCGCGACCGCCCTGGCCGCGGCAGCGCAGGGCACCCGCACCCTCGTCCTCGGCACCGACCGCACGGACACCCTCGGTGCCGCCCTGGGCACCGGCACCGGCCCTGAGCCGACCGAGGCCGCACCCCGGCTCACGGCCTGGCGTCCCGACCCCGCCCAGGACTTCCGTGCGGACCTCACCGCCCTCCAGGACCGCGCCTCCTCCGCCCTGGACCTCCTCGGTGCCTCCCGCCTCGACCCCGAGGAACTCACCCCCCTGCCCGGCGCCGGGGAACTCGCCCTTCTGCGCGCCCTGCGCGACGCCGCGCTGTCGGAGGCGTACGACCTGCTCGTCGTCGACCTGCCCCCGGTCCCGCAGGCCCTCGCCCTCCTCGCCCTGCCCGAGGAGCTCCGCCGCTACCTGCGCCGCCTGCTCCCGCCCGAACGCCAGGCCGCCCGCGCCCTGCGCCCCGTCCTGGGCCGGCTCGCCGGCGTCCCCCTGCCCGCCGAGTGGCTCTACGAGACTGCCGCCCGCTGGGACCTGGAGCTCGCCGCCGTCGAGGCCGTCGTCGCCGACCGCGACACCGTCGTACGACTGGTCGCCGAGCCCGGCCCCGCCGGTGCCGACGCCCTGCGCACCGCCCACCTCGGACTCGCCCTGCGCGGCCTGCGCACCGACGTCGTGGTCGCCAACCGCGTCCTGCCCGAGGCGTCCCCGGACACCTGGCTGGCCGGCCCGGTCGCCCAGCAGCGCAAGACACTGGACGAGTGGCGCGAGTCGTACGACGTCCGGACCGTCGCCCACCTCGGACGCGACCCGGTCGGCGCCGACGACCTGGCCGCCCTCGCCGTGCCCGGCGCCGACCCGGACGCCCCCGTTCCGCCGGTCGAGTGGCCGGTGGCCGACCGGCTCGCCGAGGACGGCGTGCTCGTCTGGCACATCCCGCTGCCCGGAGCCATACGCGAGGAGCTGGACCTCGTCCGGCGCGGCGACGAACTCGTCGTCACGGCGGGGCGGTTCCGCCGCATCGTTCCGCTGCCCTCCGCGCTGCGCCGCTGCACCGTCGACGGGGCCGCCCTGCGCGAGGGCGAGCTGCGCATCCGGTTCGCGCCCGACCCGAAGCTGTGGCCGCAGACCCGGTGAGAGGGGGTAACGTCGTAGGGACGAACCGTAGTCAGGAGTCCGTCATGAGCGAAGAGCTCCCCCCGTTCGACGCCGCCAGCGAAGAGGCCGCGGACGAGGTGCGGGCGACCGACGCCGACGCCTGGGCGACCGCGTGCGCCGAGGACCTCGAAGCGGAGAAGGCCCGGCGCCGCACCGAGTACGGCCCGCCCCCGGGCTCCGCGGCCGAGGAGCTGAAGAAGCTCGTCGACGTCGTCGCGGACAAGCTGTCGGGGATCCAGTCCCCGCTGTTCGGCGCGGTCGCGGGGCCCGCTGCCGAACAGGTCGTCCGCCAGGTCGTCCAGCAGGCCAAGGCCGCCGTGGAACCCGTCATCGAACGCAACCCGGACGTCTTCGACCACCTGGCCGCCGCCGGGAACGAACTGCTGGCCGCCTACCGCTCCGCCGTCGAGGCCCAGGAGCGGCGCTGGACCGGCCGTGACGACCGGATCGATCCGCGTGACCTGGACGAACGTCCCGACCGGGGCGACGACGCCGGCCCCGGGGAGCACATCGACCTGGACTGACCCCTCCCTCCTCGAAATCGAGCCGCGACCGGCGTGCCGCCGCCGGTCCTGCCCAGCGTGCGGACGACAGCGAACCCGACGGCGTGCCTCGGGTACCGTTGGCCGTAGCGGGGCTCGACCGAAACTGAGGGATTCATGGGACTCACCATCGGCGTCGACATCGGCGGCACGAAGATCGCGGCCGGCGTGGTCGATGAGGAAGGCAACATCCTCTCGACCCACAAGGTGCCGACCCCGGGCACGCCTGAGGGCATCGTGGACGCCATCGCATCGGCGGTGGAAGGCGCACGCGTCGGGCACGACATCGTCGGCGTGGGCATCGGCGCGGCCGGCTATGTGAACCGGCAGCGCTCCGAGGTCTACTTCGCGCCCAACATCCACTGGCGCAACGAGCCGCTCAAGGAGAAGGTCGAGGCCCGTGTGGGCCTCCCGGTGGTCGTCGAGAACGACGCGAACGCCGCGGCGTGGGGCGAGTACAAGTTCGGCGCCGGCAAGGGCCACCGCAACGTCATCTGCATCACGCTCGGCACCGGCCTCGGCGGCGGCATCATCATCGGCAACAAGCTGCGCCGCGGGCACTTCGGCGTGGCCGCCGAGTTCGGCCACATCCGCATGGTGCCGGACGGCCTGCTGTGCGGCTGCGGCTCGCAGGGCTGCTGGGAGCAGTACGCCTCGGGCCGGGCACTGGTGCGGTACGCCAAGCAGCGCGCCAACGCCACCCCCGAGAACGCAGAGATCCTCCTCGGCCTCGGCAACGGCACGCCCGACGGCATCGAGGGCAAGCACATCTCCATGGCCGCCCGCCAGGGCGACCGCGTGGCCGTCGACTCCTACCGCGAACTGGCCCGCTGGGTCGGCGCGGGCCTCGCCGACCTCGCCTCCCTCTTCGACCCGTCCGCCTTCATCGTCGGCGGCGGCCTCTCCGACGAGGGCGAACTGGTCCTGGGCCCGATCCGCAAGTCCTACAAGCGCTGGCTGGTCGGCGGCAACTGGCGCCCGGTGGCCGAGGTCCGCGCCGCGGAACTGGGCAACAAGGCCGGCCTGGTCGGAGCAGCGGACCTGGCGAGGGAACCCGACCCGATCATGTAACGCCTTGTTTTTGCTCTCAGGGGCGCGGGGAACTGCGCGACAAGCCACAACGAACGGTCAGTCGCGCACCATCCTCGCGCCCCGGCTTCTTGGGCGTAAATTGATCACATGCCCCTGCTCCCCAACTCCCGTACCGAACCCGACGGTTCCGCGGTCATCAGGGTCCTCAGCTACAACATCCGGTCGATGCGCGACGACACCGACGCCCTGGCCCGCGTCATCAAGGCCTGCGCACCCGACCTGGTCCTGATCCAAGAAGCCCCCCGCTTCTTCCGCTGGCGCAAGAAACTCGCCCGACTGGCCCGCGAATCCGACCTGGTCGTCGTCACCGGCGGCGCCACCACCACAGGCCCGGCGATCCTCAGCTCGCTCCGGGCGAGCGTCGAACGCACGGAGGACATCCTCCTGCCCCCCACCCCCGGCCTGCACCGCCGCGGCTTCGCCACGGCGGTCGTCCGCTTCGCAGGCACCCGCCTCGGCGTCCTCAGCTGTCACCTGTCGCTCCAGAAGGACGAGCGCTACGACCAGGCCGGCATGCTCCTGGACCGGCTCGCCGCCATGGGCCTGGAGCACATGATCGTCGGCGGCGACCTGAACGAACGCCCCGACGGACCCGCCTTCTGCCGGCTGACCGACACCCTGACCGACTGCCGGGCCGCGTCCCCCTGGGGCGGCGAGCACACCTGGACCCCCGCCGACCCCTACCAGCGCATCGACGCGATCTTCGCGACCCAGGGCATCGAGGTGCTGGGCTGCGGCGTGCCGTCCGAGCAGCCGGGGGTGACCGACACAGACCTGAGGGCGGCCACGGACCATCTCCCGGTCCTGGCCGCCCTCAGGATTCCAGCCGTCTAGACGACCGCACCCCGCCCGGGGTCGTCGTCCTCCTCCTCGTCGTCCGTCCGCATCCGCATCACGAGCGTCGCGAACCCGCCGACGAACCCGCCGATGCTCAGCGTGGTCAGCCACCAGGTCATCTCCCAGCCGAGGAGCACGGCCAGCAGAAGCAGCACCGGCCCGCCCAGCACACCGAGCCAGGCGAACTTTGCGGTGGGGTCGGCGGACGGCAGCGGGGGCGGCTCCGGCGGCACGAAGTGGCCCTCGTCGTCCTCGTCGAAGTCGTCCTCGGCGGGCTCGGGCGCGGTGTAGTCGCGCGGGCCGACGCCGGGCGCGAAGGAGACGGAGCCGCCCAGCGGCTTGGCCGGCTTGTCGCCGGATTCCTTCGGCTCCGGCCCGTCCGGCTCGCCGGGCTTCCCGGCCTCCGCGGGCGCCGACGCGGCCGTGTCCACCCGGTCGACCCGGTCGTCGTTGGTCGGAGTCTCGAGCAACGCCAGATCCTCGACCGACTTGAACGGCTTGGCGCCCGGCGGGTCCGGCGGCTCCTCGCCGTACCCGGCGACGATCGCCGCCCAGGCGGCCTCCTCGTCGAACGGGACGCCCTTCTCGTCCGGCTCGCGGCCCTCGCGGTCGGAGTCGTGCTCAGCCACCTGCGGTCGTCCCTTCCTTGCCGAGACCGGGCTCCTTGCCGAGGCCGGACGCGAGCCGACCGATGAAAGCGGTGCTCTCCTCGAAGATCCGGTCCGCGTCATGGTCCAACGTGGCGACGTGGTAGCTCTGTTCCAGGAGTACCTCTTTCACGTCGGTCGACGAGATGCGGCTGAGGATACGGGCCGAGTCGGCCGGCGGCACCACATGGTCCTGCGGGCTGCGCAGCAGCAGCACCGGCTGCGTGACCTGCGGGAGCTCACGGTCGGCGACCTGGAAGAACTGGCGCAGGGAGTGCGCGGCGTGCAGCGGCACCCGGTCGTAGCCCAGCTCCCTGCTGTCCGGCTTGGCGATGTCGCTGGCGATGCCCTTCGTCGCGGGGACGATGTGGCGGATCACCGGGAGGGCGTGCGCGGCCAGGCCGTGCACCTTGTTCGCCGGATTGACGACCACCACTCCGCTGACGGCGTCGCCGTGCCGCGCGGCGAGCCGCAGGGCCAGCGCGCCGCCCATCGACAGACCGGCCACGAACACCTGCTCGCGGCGCTCGCACAGCAGGCGCAGCTCGCGCTCCACCTCCGCGTACCAGTCCTGCCAGCCGGTGATCCGCAGGTCCTCCCAGCGCGTGCCGTGCCCGGGCAGCAGCGGCAGCGAGACGGTCATGCCGCGTGCGGCGAGATGCTCCGCCCAGGGGCGCAGCGACTGCGGTGAACCGGTGAAGCCGTGGCAGAGGAGCACGGCGATCTCCCCGCCCTCGTGGCGAAACGGCTCGGCTCCGGCAAGGACCGGCACCTTCGGCCTCCTGGTCGTGAGAAGGGACGGACACGATCACGGATTGTCACGGAACGTCGTGGCAGGTATCGCACGGCGTTCGCGGGACCTTCACCGTACGCGACGGCACTGACACCGACCAGGGCCGTCGGCGCCTTTGACAGCGTGCCGGGTTAAGGTCTGATCGACACATACAGGAGGCACTCGGTTGTTGTACGGCGCGATGAAGGTCGCTGTTGGGGGACCGCTGAAGGTCGCCTTCAGGCCCTGGGTGGAAGGCCTGGAGAACATTCCCGACGAGGGCCCCGCGATCCTGGCGAGCAACCACCTGTCCTTCTCGGACTCGTTCTTCCTGCCCGCGGTCCTGGACCGCAAGGTCACGTTCATCGCGAAGGCCGAGTACTTCACCACGCCCGGGGTTAAGGGCCGGCTGACGGCCGCTTTCTTCAAGGGCGTCGGCCAGCTGCCCGTTGACCGCTCGGGTGCGCGCGGCGCGGGTGAGGCCGCCATCAAGAGCGGCATCGAGGTGCTTGAGCGCGGCGAGCTGTTCGGCATCTACCCGGAGGGGACGCGCTCGCCCGACGGGCGGCTCTACCGCGGCAAGCCGGGCGGCCTCGCGCGCGTGGCGCTCGCGACCGGCGCGCCCGTCATCCCGGTCGCCATGATCGACACGGAGAAGATCCAGCCGCCCGGGAAGGTCATGCCGAAGCTGATGCGCCCCGGCATCCGGATCGGCAAGCCCCTGGACTTCAGCCGCTACCAGGGCATGGAGCACGACCGGTTCGTGCTCCGCGCGGTGACCGACGAGGTCATGTACGAGATCATGAAGCTCTCCGGCCAGGAGTACGTCGACATGTACGCGACGGCCATGAAGAGGCAGCTCGCGGAGGCGGCGAAGGCGGAGAAGGAAGCCGAGAAGGCGGCGAAGGCCGCGCTCGCCCGGGCGGAGAAGGAACAGGCGGAGAAGGAACAGGCGGACAAGGAAAAGCCGGAGCGGTAAGAGCCGGAGCGGTAAGAGCCGGAGAAGAGGCGGACGGAGCCCTGGTCGGGGGCGCGTTTCGGGGGTGGGGGAGATGGCCGGGCGCGAGCGGGTCATGAGGATGTCGGTCGAGCAGCCGCTGTGGCGTGCGCTGACCGCCTACCGGGTGCTCACGATGCTGTACGCGGTCGGCCTGTTCGCGACCGCCTACGACGAGTTCGCCCGGCCCTGGGTCGCCGTCGCCTACTACGTCGTGCTGGCCGTGTGGACCCTGGCCACCCTGCCCCGGGTCGCGAACGCCGCCCGCTGCACCAAGCGGTTCCTCGCCGCGGACCTCACCGTCGCCATCACCGGCATCCTGCTCACGCCCGTCGCCGACGCGTACGAGCGGGTCCAGGCGGGCGGCCCGACGCTGCCGTCGATATGGACCGCCGGTGCCGTCCTCGCCTTCGCCGTCAAGGGCGGCTGGCGCTGGGCGGCCCTCGCCTCCAGCCTCGTGGCCGCCGCCAACCTGATCGAGCGCGGCAGCCCGGCCCGCGACACCGTCCACAACGTCATCCTGGTCTGCATCGCCTCCATCGCCATCGGCTACGTCGTGGAGGTCGCCCGCGCCTCCGAGCGCACCCTCGCCCGCGCCCTGGAGATCGAGGCCGCGACACGCGAGCGGGAGCGTCTCGCCCGGGACATCCACGACAGCGTGCTCCAGGTGCTGGCGATGGTGCAGCGGCGCGGCGCGGTGATCGGCGGCGAGGCGGCCGAGCTGGGCCGGATGGCCGGTGAGCAGGAGGTCGCGCTGCGCACCCTGGTCTCCGGCGGACTGGTGCCCGTCTCCCGGGTCTCGGAGGACGCCGCCGAGGGAGCCGTCGTCCGGGCCGTCGAGGAGCAGCCGGAGGAGAGCGGCCCCGTCGACCTGCGCGCCCTGCTCGCGCCGTACGCCGGAGCCAGGGTCAGCCTCGCCGAGCCCGGCGCGCCCGTGCCGCTGGTGCCGGTCGCCGCCCGGGAGGTGGCCGCAGCCGTCGGGGCGGCGCTGGACAATGTCCGCAAGCACGCCGGGGAGCAGGCGCGCGCGTGGATCCTCGTCGAGGACGAGCCGGACGAGGTGATCGTCACCGTACGGGACGACGGACCCGGCATCCCGGAAGGGCGGCTCGCCCAGGCCGAGGGCGAGGGGCGGCTCGGCGTCGCCCTGTCGATCCGCGGCCGGCTGCGCGACCTCGGCGGCAGCGCGGAGCTGATCTCGGTGCCGGGCCAGGGCACGGAGGTCGAGCTGAAGGTACCGAAGGACGTGACGACCGTACGGGGGAAGGCGGAGCAGCGATGACGGAGAGCACAGCGGACCGGCGGGACGCGATCAGGGTCATGGTGGTCGACGACCACCCCATGTGGCGCGACGCGGTCGCCCGTGACCTGGCCGAGTCGGGCTTCGAGGTGGTCGCCACCGCGGGCGACGGCGAGCAGGCCGTGCGCCGCGCCAAGGCCGCCGCACCCGAGGTCCTCGTGCTCGACCTGAATCTGCCCGGCAAGCCCGGCGTCCAGGTCTGCAAGGAGGTCGTCGCCGCGAACCCCGCGCTGCGCGTCCTGGTGCTGTCCGCGAGCGGTGAGCACGCCGACGTCCTGGAAGCCGTGAAGTCCGGCGCGACCGGCTATCTGCTCAAGTCGGCCTCCACCGAGGAACTCCAGGACGCGGTCCGCCGCACGGCCGTCGGCGACCCCGTCTTCACCCCCGGCCTCGCCGGGCTGGTCCTCGGCGAGTACCGCCGCCTGGCCTCCGAACCCGCCCCCGCTCCCGACACCGACGAACCGAAGGCGCCCCGGCTCACCGACCGCGAGACCGAGGTGCTGCGCCTCGTCGCCAAGGGCCTGAGCTACAAGCAGATCGCCGAGCGCCTGGTCATCTCGCACCGCACGGTGCAGAACCACGTCCAGAACACCCTCGGCAAGCTCCAGTTGCACAACCGCGTGGAGCTGGTCAGGTATGCGATAGAGCGCGGCCTCGACGACGAGTGAGGCGCACGTCACACTGACCCTTCGTCAGGCACCTGCGGCGAAGGGACTGTTCCATGCGCGTCGGAGTACTGACCGGAGGCGGCGACTGCCCCGGCCTCAACGCCGTCATCCGGGCCATCGTCCGCAAGGGCGTGCAGGAGTACGGCTACGACTTCACCGGCTTCCGGGACGGCTGGCGAGGGCCCTTGGAGAACGACACCGTCCGTCTCGACATCCCCGCCGTGCGCGGCATCCTGCCCCGCGGCGGCACCATCCTCGGCTCCTCACGGACCAACCCGCTGAAGGAGCGGGACGGCATCCGCCGGATCAAGGAGAACCTCGCCGGGCTGGAGGTCGAGGCGCTCGTCGTCATCGGCGGCGAGGACACCCTGGGCGTGGCCGCCCGGCTGTCCGGCGAGCACGGCGTGCCCTGTGTGGGCGTGCCGAAGACGATCGACAACGACCTGTCCGCCACCGACTACACCTTCGGTTTCGACACCGCGGTCGGCATCGCCACCGAGGCCATCGACCGGCTGCACACCACCGCCGAGTCCCACATGCGGGTCCTGGTCTGCGAGGTGATGGGCCGGCACGCCGGCTGGATCGCCCTCCACTCGGGTCTGGCCGGCGGAGCGAACGTCATCCTCATCCCCGAGCAGCGCTTCGACGTCGAGCAGGTGTGCGCCTGGGTGACGTCCCGGTTCCGGGCGTCGTACGCGCCGATCGTGGTCGTCGCGGAGGGGGCCATGCCCAAGGACGGCGACATGGTCCTCAAGGACCAGTCGCTGGACTCCTTCGGGCACGTCCGCCTGTCCGGTGTCGGCGAGTGGCTCGCCAAGGAGATCGAGAAGCGCACGGGCAAGGAGGCCCGCACGACGGTTCTGGGCCATGTCCAGCGCGGAGGCACCCCCAGCGCCTTCGACCGCTGGCTCGCCACCCGTTTCGGGCTGCACGCCATCGACTGCGTCCGCGACGGCGACTTCGGCACGATGGTCGCCCTGCGCGGCACGGACATCGTCCGCGTCCCCCTCGCGGACGCGACGGCCCGCCTGAAGACGGTGGACCCGACGCTGTACGAGGAGGTCGGGGTGTTCTTCGGCTGACCGCCTGTTCCAGGTGCCGGTCGGGGCCGCGCGGCCCCGACCGGCACCCGCGCTACACCGAGGGCGCGCCCGTGCCCCGCAGCTGCCTGACCAGGTCCCGCACGACCGCCGCGCCGTCCAGGGTGAGCACCGACTCCGGGTGGAACTGCACTCCCGCGAACCCGGGCCCCCGCAGCGCGTGCACCTCCCCGTTCGCCGCGCGGCTGACCTCCACGCCGTGCGCGGCCAGCTCCTGACGGGCCCCTTCGTCGCAGTGAGCCACGAAGCTGTTGTAGAAACCGACCGTCTCCGGCCGCCCGAACAGGTCGATCGTCGTCTGCGCCCCCTGGTACGGCACGTCCTTCCGTACGATCTCCAGCCCCAGCTCGGCCGCGATCAGCTCGTGCCCGAGGCAGACGCCGAGCACGCCGTGCGGGTGATCACTGATGACCTCGGAGGTGAGGTTCCGCAGGAGCCGCATCTTGGGATCGGTGAGGTCGGAAGGGTCACCGGGGCCCGGGCCGAGCACGACCGGGCCCTCGTGCGCGAGCACCGCCTCGCGGAGCCCGTCCTCGTCGTACCGCCGGACGGTCACCTCCAGCCCGCCCGACCGCAGCACGTGCGCGAGCATCGCCGTGAAGGTGTCCTCGCCGTCGACGACCAGGGCGTGTCCGGTGAGCTCCCCGGACGGCTCCTGCATCCGCAGCCAGAACGGCGCGAGCGAGGCCCGGCGCCCGTCGAGCGCGGCCCGCACGCGCGGATCGTCGGCCAGTCGCGGCCGTACGGACTCCTCGCGCGGCCGTCCCGGCCGTACGCCCAGTGCCGTCAGCACTCCGGCCGCCTTCGCGTGCGTCTCCGCGACCTCGCCCGCCGGGTCGGACCCGCGCACCAGCGTGGCGCCCACCGGCACCCGCAGCCGGCCGCCGGCGTCGATGTCGGCCGTGCGGATGAGGATGGGGGAGTCCAGTGTCTGGGCACCGACGGACTCTTCCCGCCCACCGCCCGCGTACCGCCCGAGGAGGGCCAGCGCACCGGCGTAGTACCCGCGCCCGCCGACCTCGTGCCGCTCGATGACCCGGCAGGCGTTCTGCACCGGCGAGCCCGTGACGGTCGCCGCGAACATGGTCTCCTTCAGGACGTCCCGCACGTCCAGCGAGGACTTCCCGCGCAGCTCGTACTCGGTGTGCGCGAGGTGCGCCATCTCCTTCAGCCGGGGCCCGACGACGACCCCGCCCATGTCGCCGACGGTGCACATCATCTTGAGCTCCTCGTCGACGACCATCGACAGCTCCTCGATCTCCTTGCCGTCGGCGAGGAAGTCCAGCAGGTGCTCGGGCGTCGGCCCCTCGGCGGGATAGCGGTACGTGCCGCTGATCGGGTTCATGACGACCGTGCCGCCGGACATCCGCACATGCACCTCCGGGCTCGCCCCGACCAGCGTCCGCTCACCGGTGTGCACGACGAACGTCCAGTACGCCCCTCGCTCGCCCTCCAGCAGCCGCCGGAACAGCGCCAGCGCGTCGGCCCGGCCGAACCCGGGGATCTCCCCCTCGTACGTCCGCCGGATGACGAAGTTCGCGCCCTCGCCCCGCCCGATCTCCTCCCGCAGCACGCGCCCGACGATCTCCGCGTACTCCTCGTCACCGACGTCGAAGCCACCGCCCTCGACCCGCACGTCGTGCGCCGGGAGCTGCTCCAGGGCGTCGGCGAGCGGGACGGCGTGGGACTCCGCGGGTGTCAGCACCGACAGCGGCGTGCCGTCGTCGCGGACGTCGAAACCGCGCTCGCGGATCTGCCGGAAGGGGACGAGCGCCAGGCCCTCGTCGGGGAGGTCGGCGAGGCGGTCGTAGGTACTGACCGGGCCGATCAGGACCTCCACGGTCTCGTGATCGTGGCCCGGGGTGCGGCGGCGCAGCAGGGCGAACGGGCGGGGGTCGTCCAGCAAGCCGAGCAAGTTCATGGGTCCGTGCTCCTTCTCAGTAGTACTCAGCGGTACTCAGTCGGAGAGGAACGGACCCCGGGAAACGCCGAAGGCCGCCCCTCGGGCGGCCTTCGCGAAGTCTGTCGTACGCGCAGTCAGTGGGCCGCCGGATGAGCGGTCCACCACCAGGTCTGGATCGAGTGCGCGAACATGGCAGGCACCCTACCCCATGTCCGAGTCGTGTACCCCGTGTCTCAATTGCTGGGCATGGGTCAGGACGCCCGACACGACCCCGTAATGTTGAGGCCGTGACCGTGAACGCTAAGTCCAGCGCGAGTGCTGGCAACACCTGGCGAGACCTGCCCGCGGCGCAGCAGCCCGAGTACCCCGACACCGAGGCTCTGCGCGCAGTCGTTGCGGACCTCGAGTCGTATCCGCCGCTCGTCTTCGCGGGCGAGTGCGACCAGCTGCGCGCCCGGATGGCGGCCGTCGCCAAGGGAGAGGCGTTCCTCCTCCAGGGCGGCGACTGCGCCGAGGCCTTCGACGCGGTGTCCGCGGACCAGATCCGCAACAAGCTCAAGACGCTGCTCCAGATGGGCGCCGTGCTGACGTACGCCGCGTCCGTGCCGGTCGTGAAGGTCGGCCGGATCGCCGGCCAGTACTCCAAGCCGCGCTCCAAGCCGACCGAGACCCGCGACGGCGTGACGCTGCCGACGTACCGGGGCGACTCCGTCAACGGCTTCGACTTCACCGAAGAGGCCCGCGTCCCGGACCCCGAGCGGCTGAAGCGGATGTACCACGCCTCGGCCTCCACGCTGAACCTGGTGCGCGCCTTCACCACCGGCGGTTACGCCGACCTGCGCCAGGTGCACGCCTGGAACCAGGACTTCGTGAAGTCGTCCCCTTCGGGGCAGCGCTACGAGCAGCTGGCGCGCGAGATCGACAACGCGCTGAACTTCATGCACGCCTGCGGGGCGGACCCGGAGGAGTTCAAGACGGTCGAGTTCTACTCCTCGCACGAGGCGCTGCTGCTCGACTACGAGTCCGCCCTGACCCGGGTCGACTCGCGCACCGGGCAGCTGTACGACGTCTCCGCGCACATGGTGTGGATCGGCGAGCGCACCCGGCAGCTGGACCACGCGCACATCGAGTTCGCGTCGAAGATCCGCAACCCCATCGGGATCAAGCTGGGTCCGACGACCACGGCCGAGGACGCGCTGCAGTACATCGAGCGCCTCGACCCGGAGCGTGAGCCGGGCCGGCTGACGTTCATCGTCCGCATGGGCGCCGACAAGGTCCGCGACAAGCTCCCCGAGCTGGTCGAGAAGGTCACCGCCTCGGGCGCCACCGTCGCCTGGGTGACCGACCCGATGCACGGCAACACCTTCGAGGCGGCCTCCGGGCACAAGACCCGCCGCTTCGACGACGTGCTCGACGAGGTCAAGGGCTTCTTCGAGGTCCACAAGGCGCTCGGCACCCACCCGGGCGGCATCCACGTGGAGCTGACCGGCGACGACGTCACCGAGTGCGTGGGCGGCGGCGACGAGATCTTCGTCGACGATCTGCACCAGCGCTACGAGACGGCCTGCGACCCGCGGCTCAACCGCAGCCAGTCGCTGGACCTGGCGTTCCTCGTGGCCGAGATGTACAGGGACCAGTAACGGGTTCGCCTGTTACCCGACATCGACTGGGGCGCGGATCACATACGATCCGCGCCCCAGTCGGCTTTTGCGCATCCGGCCCGGCGGGTAAGGTTAGGTTAGCCTCACCGATCAACGGGGACGGCGCCCTGGAACGACCTGTCGGGAGGTGGACCGCGTGTACGTCTGCAGTTGCTTCGGGATCACCGAGCAGCAGGTCAAGCAGCACGCGGACGGCGGCGCCTGCACACCTCGGCAGATAGCCTCCGCCTGCAAGGCCGGCACGGACTGCGGGTCGTGCGTACGCCGCATCCAGGCGATTCTGGGCAGGGGTGCGTGCCCTCGCCGTGAGATGGCCGACCAGGGCCAGCCGGTGCTCGCGGAGCTGGAAGACGCCGCCTAGAGCCGCTAGCTCGGCTGCTCGATCTGCTGTGCGATGTACAGCGCCTCGCCGATCTTGTCGATGAGCTCCAGCTGTGTGTCCAGGTAGTCGATGTGGTGCTCCTCGTCCTCGAGGATCGACTCGAAGAGGTTCGCGGACGTGATGTCGCCCTTGCTGCGCATCACCTCGATGCCGCGCTTGAGGCGGTCGATCGCCTCGACCTCGACCTGCCGGTCCGCCTGGAACATCTCGGTGACCGTCTGGCCGACCCGGACATGGAAGAGCCGCTGGTAGTTGGGCAGGCCGTCCAGCATGAGGATGCGTTCGGTGATCTTGTCCGCGTGTTTCATCTCGTCGATGGACTCTTCACGCGTGTACTTGGCGAGCTTGGTCCAGCCCTTGTTGTCCTGGATCCGGTAGTGCAGCCAGTACTGGTTGATCGCCGTCAGCTCGCCGGTCAACTGCTCGTTCAGGAATTCGAGTACCTCGGGGTCGCCCTGCATTGCAGAGGCTCCTTCCGCGCGGGGGGAACTGGCAGGTTGCGCCGCATGATTCCACCGGCGACGAAGATCGTCCAGTAAGTCTTCACTTACTAAGTAAGGGCATGCTTAGTTCTTATTGCCCCGTTTTGGGCTTGCCCCGGTCAGGGGCATCACCGGGGGTCTGTCAGGATGGAGTCATGGGTCAGCCGGTGGGACACGAATCGGGAGAAGGGCGCGATCCGGCAGGAGCGACGCAGCCCGGGCTTCCGCCGGGTCAGCGGGTGCAGCGCGGCTGGCCGGTCACGCATTACGGGCCCGTCCCCAAGTTCCGGCCCGAGCGCTGGGAGTTCAGGGTCTTCGGCGCCACGGCGGACGGCGGCAAGCACTGCTGGACCCACGAGGAGTTCACGGCCCTGCCGTACACCACCGTCGTGGCCGATCTGCACTGCGTCACCAAGTTCAGCATGCTGGGCGCCGAGTGGGGCGGTGTCCCCGCGCGCACGATCCTCGACATCGCGCCGCCCGCGGACGACGTCACCCATGTGATGGTGTGGGCCGAGTACGGATTCAGCTCCAACCTCCGGCTGGCCGACTTCGCCTCCGAGCACGTCCTGTTCGCCACCCACAAGGACGGCGAACTGCTCACCGCCGAGCACGGCTTCCCGCTGCGCCTGATCGTGCCCCACCTGTACGCCTGGAAGGGCCCCAAGTGGGTGCGCGGCGTGGAGTACATGACCGCCGACCGGCGCGGCTTCTGGGAGGAGCGGGGCTACCACAACATCGGCGATCCGTGGCAGGAGCAGCGCTACTCGTACCAGGAGGAGCCGGGGGACGGTCCCGACCTCTGAGGCCTCTGGGGCTCTGACGCCACTGGGGTCTTGCCTCCCAGGTCTTCGAGGTCGTCAGCAGTCGCGCAGCTTCTTCAGCCGCTCCACGTCCGCCGCGTGCCCCTCCTTGCCGCCCGGCGTCTCGATGATCAGCGGCACGCCCTCGGTCGCGGGGTGGGTCATCAGGGCCCGGAACGGGTCCTCGCCGATGTGGCCGACGCCGATGTTCTCGTGCCGGTCCTTGTGCGCGCCCACCACGTCCTTGGAGTCGTTGGCGTGGATCAGCTTCAGCCGGCCCTCGCCGACCGTGTCCACCAGCAGGTCCAGCGTCTGGTGCATGCCGGACGGGCCGGTCAGGTCGTGCCCGGCGGCGAAGATGTGGCAGGTGTCCAGGCACACGCCGAGCATCGGATGGGCGTCCAGCGCCTCGAAGTACGGGCCGAAGTCCCACGTCCGTGAGCACAGGGAGGCGCCCTGGCCGGCGGTCGACTCCAGCAGCAGGTACGGGTCGTCGTCGTGGGTCAGCTCGTCGAGCAGCGGCAGCAGATGCTCCCGGACCTGCTTCAGCGCCACCGACCGCTCCCGGCCGCCGGTCGCACTGCCGGTGTGCACGACCACGCCCAGCGCCCCGATCTCCCGTCCGCGGCGCAGCGAGTGCCGCAGCGACTCCACCGACCGCTCCACGGTCGCCTCGGTGTGCGAGCCGAAGTTGATCAGGTAAGGGGCGTGCACGTACGCCGGGATCGACTCGGCCTCGCAGGCGGCGCGGAACGCCTCGTCCTGCTTCGGGTTGCCGGCCGGTGTGGCCCAGCCGCGCGGGTTTGCGACGAAGACCTGGACGGTCTCCGCCTTCAGGTCACGGGCGTAGGTCAGGCCGACGGAGTGGAGCCCACCGGCCACGGGGACGTGGCCGCCCACGGGGTTGCGGGAGGGGCCGGACAGCTGATTGTTCACCCGTTCAGGGTGTCATGCGTCCGGCCCTGCCCCGTCCACGGGCTCCCTGCCCGCATCCGTCACCTGATCTTGATGGTGATCGTCGAGCCCTTGGGCGCGGTCTCCCCGCCCTTCACGGACTGGTCCTTCACCGTGTCGCCGAACAGGCCGAGCAGTCCGCGGTCCTCGTCGACCTGGAACCCGGCGCTCTTCAGCTCACGGGTGGCGTCGTCGACGCTGTCGCCGACCACGTCCGGGACCTCGATCATCTCGGGGCCCTTGGACACCGTCAGCGTCACCGTGTCGCCCTCGGCCGCCCGGCCGCCGGCGTTCGGGCTCTGCTTGGCCACCTGGCCCTTGTCGAACTCGGAGGAGGTGACCCGCTCGGCGGCGACCTTCACCTTGAGACCGGCGTCCGTCAGTTCGGCCCTGGCGTCGGCCAGGTCGTCACCGGTGACGTCAGGGATGTCGATGGGGCTGCCCTTGCTGACGACGAGTGCGACCGCCGAGCCCGCGCGCACCTTCGTGCCGTCCGCCGGCCGCGCGGAGATCACCGAGCCCCTGGGCACGTCCTCGCTGAACTCCCGGGTGACCATGCCCGGCTCCAGCCCGTCCTCCTGCAGCAGGGACCGCGCCTTGTCCAGCCGCTGCCCCTCCAGGGCGGGCACCCGCACGTTCTCGGGGCCGTCGGAGACGGTGAAGGACACCGAGTCGTTGAGGCGGATGCGGGCGCCCGGCTCAGGGTCGGTGCCGATGATCGTGCCGCGCTTGACGGTGTCGCTGTAGGCGTGGCTGACCTTGCCGACCTCGAGCCCGGCGTCGTCCAGCCGGGCCCGGGCCTGCTCTTCGGTCTTCGACAGCAGCGGGGGGACCTCGGTGAACTGGCCCGAGTTGATGTACCAGATGCCGGCGCCGAGTCCGAGCACGAGCAGGACGGCGGCGACGATCGCCATCGGGCCGCGCCGTGGCCCCGAGCGGCGCCGGGACGGCGGGGGCGGCGGGGACTCGAAGCGGCTGGTGCGGTTGAGCGCGGCCGCGGAGCCCGCCTCCTCGTCCTCGTTGACGGGCAGCGGGCGCGGCGTGGCCAGCGCACGCGGGATCACGCTCGTACGGTCGTCCGCGTTGACGTGGTCCGCCGCGAGCGCCTGCGGCGGCACCGCGTCCAGCTGCTCCACGGTCAGCCGGCCGCGCCCGTCGCGGACCTGCGCGAGCAGCGCCACCGCGTCGTGCGGGCGGATGTCAGGGGTGCGGGCCGTCGCCGAGGCCACCATCTCGTCCAGCTCGTACGCCAGACCGGGCACGGCGGCCGAGGGCGGCGGGACGTCCTCGTGCAGATGCTTGTAGAGGATCACGGCCGGGGAGTCCCCGTCGTGCGGCTTGTCGCCGGTGAGCATCTCGTACAGCATCACGCCGCACGCGTACACGTCGACGCGGGGGTCGGCGGTGCCGTTCTCTATCTGCTCGGGGGCGAGGTACGAGACCGTGCCGAGGACGGTGCCGGTGGTGTTCGTCACCGTGTCGACGGCCCGTACGAGACCGAAGTCGGCGACCTTGACCCGGCCGTCGTCCCCTATCAGGACGTTCTCCGGCTTCATGTCCCGGTGCACGAACCCGGCGCGGTGCGCGGCGCCCAGCGCGGCCAGCACCGGCTCCAGGATGTCCAGGGCGGCACGCGGCTGGAGGGCCCCGCGCTCGCGCAGCACGTCCCGCAGGGTGCAGCCGGCGACGTACTCCATGGCCAGGTAGACGTACGAGCCGTCGGTGCCCTGGTCGAAGACCTGCACCACGTTCGGGTGCGCCAGCCGGGCCACCGACTTCGCCTCGCGGATGAACCGCTCGACGAACGAGCCGTCCACCGCGAGCGAGGGGTGCATCACCTTGAGCGCGAGGACCCGGTCGAGGCGGGTGTCCACGGCCCGGTAGACCGTGGCCATCCCGCCGACCGCGATCCGCGCGTCAATGCGATACCGGCCGTCGAGCACCTGCCCGACCAAGGGGTCCTGAAGGGTCGTGTCCACGCAGGCGAGTGTACGAGCCATGACTGACAGCTCCATCTCCCCGCCTGTTTTCGGAGCGCGACTGAAGCGGACCTGTGACGTGTGTCCCAACTCTGCTTCTCCCGCTCACCGGAAAGCGGGCCGCTCCGGATCCAGCACGGCGATGCCCTCGGCCGGCGAGGACGCCTCCGCGAAATGCCGCCGCGGAATACGCCCCGCCCGATAAGCCAGCCGCCCCGCCTCCACCGCATGCCGCATCGCGTCGGCCATCAGCACCGGCTCCTGCGCCCGCGTCACCGCCGAGGCGAGCATCACACCCGCGCACCCCAGCTCCATCGCCAACGCCGCGTCCGACGCCGTACCGGCCCCCGCGTCCAGAATCACCGGCACACGCGCGTGCTCGACGATCAGCTGGAAGTTGTGCGGATTGCGGATGCCCAGCCCCGAGCCGATCGGCGAGCCGAGCGGCATGATCGCCGCGCAGCCGACGTCCTCCAGCTTCCGCGCCAGCACGGGATCGTCGTTGGTGTACGGCAGCACCGTGAACCCGTCGTCGACCAGCGTCTCGGCCGCCTCCAGCAGCTCGATCGGATCCGGCAGCAGCGTGCGCTCGTCGGCGATGACCTCCAGCTTGACCAGGTCCGTGCCGAGGGCCTCGCGTGCGAGACGGGCCGTGAGGACGGCCTCACCGGCGGTGAAGCAACCCGCCGTGTTGGGCAGGACGCGGATGCCCAGCTTGTCCAGGACGGACAGCACCGAGCCGTGCACCGAGGCGTTCACCCGGCGCATCGCGACCGTCGTCAGCTCCGTCCCGGACGCCACCAGCGACCGCTCCAGCACGTCGAGGCTGGGGGCCCCGCCCGTACCCATGATCAGGCGGGACGTGAAGGACGTACCACCGAGGACAAACGGATCGTCGGCCATGGTCAGCCTCCTTGGACGGCGGTGAGGACTTCCACGCGGTCCCCCTCGGCGAGGGGCGTGGACGGCCACTGCGCGCGCGGGACGACGGTTTCGTTGAGGGCGGCGGCCACGCCGGACGGCGCGGCGGTGAGGGACTTCACGACGGTGTCGAGAGCCGTGCCGGGCCGGACGTCCCGGGGCTCCCCGTTGACGGAGATGTTCATGCGGGCTGCTCCGTGAGGGCGGTGGCGGTGCTGAAGCGCTTCGGCGTGAAGGGGCGGGCCTCTTCGGGGAGTTCACCCGTCGCCAGGACGTGCGCCAGGGCGTCGCCGGTGACCGGCGTGAGCAGGACGCCGTTGCGGTAGTGCCCGGTGGCCAGCAGGAGCCCTTCGAGACCGGTCGGGCCGAGCAGCGGAGCGTTGTCGGGGGAGCCGGGGCGCAGTCCGGCCCGGGTCTCGGTGAGGGGCAGCTCGGTGATGCCCGGGACCAGCTCGTGTGCGTCGCGCAGCAGCTCGTACACGCCGCCCGCGGTCACGGTGGTGTCCCAGCCGAGCTCCTCGCTGGTCGCCCCGACGACCAGCTCGCCGCTCTCGCGCGGCACCAGGTAGACGTGGCTGCCGCGCACGACCGCGCGCACGGTCCGGCTCAGGAACGGCCCGTGCCGCTGCGGCATGGTCAGCCGTACGACCTGCCCCTTCACCGGCCGCACGGGCGGCAGCACATCCTCCGGGACGCCCGCGAGCCGCCCGCTGAGGCTGCCCCCGGCCAGCACGACCTGCCCGGCGTCCAGCGGGGTGCCGTCGTCCGTGATGACACCCGTGGCCCGATCGCCCACGACGGTGAGCCGCTCGGCCCACCCACGGTGGAAGACCACACCGGCCCGCTCGCACGCGGCGGCCAGCGCCCCGGCCAGCCGCCGCGGGTCGATCTGGTGGTCCCCGTCGACCCGCAGCCCGCCGCGCACGCCCGGCGCGAGCATCGGCTCCAGGCGACGGCACTCCCGCCCCGACAGCCACTGCGACTCGAGGCCCGACTGCTGCTGCAGGGCATGCAGGTCGCGCAGATGGGCCCGGTCGTCGGCGTCCAGGGCCACGGCGAGCGTGCCGCACCGGCGGTAGCCGAGATCGTGGCCGGTCTCCTCGGTGAGCTCGGCCGCGAAGTCCGGATAGCGCCGGGCGGAGGCCAGATTCAGGGCGAGCAGGGTCTGCTCGCCGTAGTGCAGTTCCGTGACGGCGGCCAGCATCCCGGCCGCCACCTGCGCGGCTCCGCCGCCCGGTTCCGGGTCCACCACGGCCGTGGCGAACCCGCGCTGTGCGGCCCGCCACGCGGTGACCAGGCCGATGATCCCGCCCCCGATGACGAGGACGTCTGACGTTCGCGTACGCGACATGGGCGTCCAGCCCCTCCCTTCGCCGGCATGACCCGGATCAGGTTCGTACGGTCGGAGGCCGCCAGCCTCCCTCTCAGCCCGGTGCGTCCGGGCTCCCGCGAGTGCCTTGCGTTTGGCCACCCACCCTAGCCCGATGCCGTACGGCGCAGTAAGGGAGCCACCGCCATGGCCCGGTCCCCGGAGGGTGTCGTCCTCGCCCCGGCCGCGTGTGGAGCAGGTCACTGCACATGAGCACTGACTGACAAAATGTCAGTTGTCTATGGTGATCAGGTGAGCGAGCAGACGCAGGAACCAGGTTCGTCCGCGCCGCGGCGCGTGGTCGTGGCGGGCGCGGGCATGGCCGGGGTCCAGACCGCGGTCGCCCTGCGCGAACAGGGCTTCACCGGCACCGTGAGCCTGATCGGTGCCGAGCCCCACCAGCCCTACGACCGGCCCCCGCTGTCCAAGGCCGTCCTGCTCGGAAAAGCCGAGGGCTCCGCCTTCGACGTCGACTTCGAGGCCCTCGGCATCGAACTGCGGCTCGGCTGCGAGGTGCTCGGCCTGCGCCCCGGCGACCATGAGCTGGACACCGAGGACGGGCCCGTGCCCTACGACGTCCTGGTCGTCGCGACCGGCGCCCAACCCATCCGGCTGCCCGGGGCGGAGGGCGTGCCGGGCGTGCACCTGCTGCGCACCCTGGACGACGCCGAGCGGCTGCGGCCGGTGCTGGCCCGCCGGCACGACATCGTGGTCGTCGGCGCGGGCTGGATCGGCGCGGAGTTCGCCACGGCCGCGCGCGAGGCGGGCTGCGCGGTGACCGTCGTGGAGGCCGCCGAACGGCCCCTCGCCGGGGCGCTGCCCGCCGAGGTCGCCGCGCCGATGGCCGGCTGGTACGCCGACGCGGGTGCCGTGCTGCGGACGCACGCGCGCGTGGAGCGTGTGGAACCGGGTGCGGTGGTTCTCGATGACGGCTCGCGGCTGCCCGCGGGCGCGGTCGTCGTCGGCATCGGCGCCCGCCCGGCCACGGCCTGGCTGTCCGGCTCCGGGATCGAGCTGGGCACGCACGGCGAGATCGTGGCCGACCAGCACCTGCGCGCGTCGGTGCCCGACGTGTACGCGGTCGGCGACTGCGCCTCCTTCCCCTCGGGCCGGTACGGCGAGCGCCTGCTGGTGCACCACTGGGACAACGCCCTCCAGGGGCCGCGCACGGTCGCCGTGAACATCGTCGGCCGGGCCTCGGGGGAGACCCCGGCGGTGTACGACCCCGTGCCGTACTTCTGGTCGGAGCAGTTCGGGCGGTTCGTGCAGTACGCCGGGCACCACGCGGCCGCCGACACGACCCTGTGGCGGGGCGACCCGGCCGGACCGGCCTGGACGGTCTGCTGGCTGCGCGGTGACCGGCTGGTCGCGCTGCTGGCGGTGGGCCGCCCCCGGGACCTGGCGCAGGGCCGCCGCCTGATCGAGTCGGGCACGCCGATGAATCCGGCCCTGCTCGCGGACCCGGCGAGGCCGTTGAAGGCGGCGACCGCGTAGCCGTCGCGGCGTGCCTGTCCGCCCAGGTGGGCGGTCCCGACTTCCGACTGTCAGTGGGGGATGGCAGGCTGGTTTCCGTGACCGAGATTGACGCAAAGATCGATGCTCTCGTCCCTGCCTGGCTCACCCTCCCCGACATCGCCGAACAGCTCGGCGTCGAGGTGACGCGCGTGCGGCAGCTGGTCAAGGAGGGCCAGCTCATCGCCGTACGCCGCGGTGAGAACCGCGCGCTGCACGTCCCCGCGGCCTTCATCGACGGGGACAAGGTCGTCAAGGGCCTGGCCGGGACCCTGACGCTCCTGCGGGACGACGGCTTCACGGTCGAAGAGATGCTGGAGTGGCTCTTCACCCCCGACCCGAGCCTGCCCGGCACGCCGGCCCAGGCCCTGAGTGAGAACCGCGGCACGGAGGTGAAGCGCCGCGCCCAGGCGCTCGCGGTCTGACCCGACCACGACCGAACAACGGTCCGGTGCCGCTCGCGCGGGGCCGGGCCCGAACAACCGCCCGGTGTGGGCCGGGACCCGTGGGGCGACCCGTGGGGTCCCGGTCACGGGGTGGCTTGTGCCCGGCACAGACGCGGGCGCCCGGTGCCTCGTAATGTCACCGGCACGGGCGCACCCCGCACCCGTCCGCCACCGACACCAGGGGGACCACACGCATGGCCGCCACCATCCGCACCACCGCCCGCGCCCAGCTCGCCGACGCCCGGGTCTACCTCTGCACCGACGCTCGCAAGCGGCAGGGCGATCTCGCGGAGTTCCTGGACGCCGTCCTGGCGGGCGGGGTCGACATCGTGCAGTTGCGGGACAAGGGCATGGAGGCGGCCGAGGAGCTGGAGCACCTGGCCGTCTTCGCCGACGCCTGCGCCCGGCACGGCAAGCTGCTCGCGGTCAACGACCGCGCGGACGTCGCCCACGCCGCCGGCTCCGACGTACTGCACCTCGGCCAGGGCGACCTCCCGGTCCCCGCGGCCCGCGCGATCCTCGGCGACGACGTCCTGATCGGCCGCTCCACGCACGCCGAGTCCGAGGCCACCGCGGCCGCCGTCCAGGACGGCGTGGACTACTTCTGCACCGGCCCGTGCTGGCCCACCCCCACCAAGCCCGGCCGGCACGCCCCCGGCCTGGATCTCGTCCGGCACACCGCCGCCCTCGGCACCGACCGGCCCTGGTTCGCCATCGGCGGCATCGACCTCGGCAATCTCGACCAGGTCCTGGAAGCGGGAGCCCGGCGCGCCGTCGTCGTACGGGCGATCACCGAGGCCGACGACCCGGGCGCGGCGGCGGCCGAGTTCGCGAAGAGGCTGCGGGAGCAGCGGGAGGCCGGTCTGTAGGCCGGTTTGTCCAAGGCGTGGACAACAAGTGCACAAATCGGTCAAAAGACTCTGCCCGGTTGGGGGACCGACCGCCCCTGGCTAACCTGCCGGTATGGCCCTCGGCACCGCATCCATCAGGTCGGACCACGCGCGCACCGTCCGCGACATGCTCGCGACCGGCAAGACGACGTACTCGTTCGAGTTCTACGCCCCGAAGACCCCGAAGGGCGAGCGGATGCTGTGGAACGCGCTGCGCCGGGTCGAGGCCGTGGCGCCCGACTTCGTCTCCGTGACCTACGGCGCGGGCGGCTCCACCCGCGCGGGCACGGTCAAGGCGACCGAGGCGATCGCCTCCGACACCACTCTCACGCCCATCGCGCACCTCACGGCGGTCGACCACTCCGTGGCCGACCTGCGCAACATCATCGGCCAGTACGCCGACGCCGGGATCCGCAACATGCTCGCCCTGCGGGGCGACCCGCCCGGCGACCCGATGGGCGAGTGGGTGCCGCATCCCCGGGGCCTGGCCTACGCCGCCGAACTGGTCGAGCTGATCAAGGCGTCCGGCGACTTCTGCGTGGGCGTCGCCGCCTTCCCGGCGATGCACCCGCGCTCCACCGACTGGGACACCGACGTCCGCCACTTCGTCGACAAGTGCCGTGCGGGCGCGGACTACGCCATCACGCAGATGTTCTTCCACCCGGAGGACTACCTCCGGCTGCGCGACCGCGTCTCGGCCGCCGGCTGCGACACCCCGATCATTCCCGAGGTCATGCCGATCGCCAGCGTGCGGTCGCTGGAGCGGATCGGGTCCCTCACCAACGCCGCGTTCCCGGCCGCCCTGAAAGAGCGGATCCTCACAGCAAAAGACGATCCGGCCGCTGTACGCTCCATTGGTATCGAATTCGCCACGGAGTTCTGCGCGCGGCTGCTCGCCGAGGGAGTGCCCGGCTTGCACTTCATCACGCTCAACAACTCCACGGCGACGCTGGAAATCTACGAGAACCTGGGCCTGCACCACCGACCGCAGGCCTAGACCGTTCGCACCGGTATACGACACACTGCGTAGCGGCGACTGGGAGAGGGGCGTACATGGGCTGGGCGGTCCTCTACATCGCGTTCGGCATCGTCGCGCTGTGGCTGCTGGGCGAGGTGCTGTTGCAGTACAAGGCGCGGCTGCGCTGGCGACTGCTCGCCTTCGTCGGTTTCCTCGGAGTCGTGGTCGGTGTGCTGATCCCGTCCGTCATCGTGATCGGACTGGGTGCGGCCGCCTTCGCGGTCGGGCAGACGTACGTCACCCTGTCGTTCCGCAGCGGCTTCTCGTCCGGCTGGGCGATGAACGCGCCGATGCTGGGCGGTGGCAAGGGCCGCCGCGGTGAGCGCGGTCGTCAGGAGCCGAGCCTCGAGGTCTCCGGCATGGAGGCGGCCGACGGCGGCTACGGCGACGAGGGCGCCGACTACCGCCGCGACGCCACCGCCCCCGCCTACGGCCAGGACGACGACTACGACCGCGACGACGTCTTCACCCCGTCGCGCCCCGTCCACCCCACGTCCGCCGAGACCACCGCCGTCTACGAGCCGCAGCCCGTGCCCGACGACACCGGCTCCTACGGCGTGTACGGCGACACGGGGTACCAGTCGGGCCCGTCCCATGACCAGTACGCCGCCACGGCCCAGGGCACCGACCAGTCCTACGGCTACGACTACTCGGGCTACGGCCAGCAGCAGGGCTACGACGCCACGGACCAGCAGCAGTACGCCGCCTACTCCGACCCGTACATCGGCACGCCGACCTACGGCGGGGCCTCGTACGACACCTCCTACGGCGACCAGCAGTACTACGCCCAGCAGGGCTACGGCCAGGACCAGTACGCCGGCACCTACGGCGGCGAGAGCCCGCCCGGCGGTGTGTGGGTCCCGCAGCAGCGCACGACCGACGAGTACGGCCAGGAGCTGCCGCCGGAGCAGCAGCCGTACCCGTACCAGGGCAACGGGCAGCAGCAGACGCCCGGGAACGGCTTCGACGAGCAGTACCGTTTCTGAAGCCTGAACGCCGCCGGGGCGGCGAGCCTACTGGGAGCCCCGGAACTCCGGTCCCTCCACGATCAGTCCCGCCACCAGCGCGCCCGACATGCCCGCGTGCGGCAGTCCGCCACCGGGATGCGCCCAGCCGCCGACGGTGAACAGACCGGGCACGCGCGTGCTGTTGGACGGGTGCAGCAGCCGCCCCCCGTCCGCCGCCAGGGCGGGCACCGGCACCGCCCCGCCCTCCGCGCCGGTCTCCTCGGCGATGTCGGCCGGGGTGCGCACCTCGTGCCACAGGAGGCGGTCGCGCAGGTCCGGTATGGCGCGTTCGGCGACCGTGATCATGTTCTCGGTGAGGGCGTCACAGGACTCGCCGGGCCGCGCGGGCACCACCGTCGTGAGGGTGACCGCCTCGTGCTCCGGGTCCGGGACCAGCCCCGGGTCGTCGGGCCGCAGGACCGTGACCGTAGGACGCGGGCTGTGCGCCGCCGTGCCGAAGAGGGCGTCCAACTCGGCCTCGCGGTCCGCCGCGTGGACCACCGTGCGGTGTGGCGTGCCCTCGGGGCGGGCGCCGCGCAGAGCGAGCAGCACCGTGACCCGGCTCGCCGTCGCGGGTTGCGGCGGCACCTCGCCGTCCCCCCGCACCACGGCCTGTGCCGACAGCCGGTCCAGCGTGCCGGGCGCGACACCGGCGACCACGAAGTCCGCCTCCGCGACCGTGCCGTCGGCGAGTTCCACCCCCGATGCCCGGCCGTCCTTCTCCACCACCCCGGTCACGTCGGCGCCGAAACGGAACTCGACCCTCCGGGCCAGGCACCGCTCATACACCGCAGTGGCCAGTTCGCGCAGGCCACCGCGCACGTACCAGGTGCCGAAGGCGTGCTCCAGGTACGGCAGTACGGCCGCGCTCGCCGGGGTGGTCCGGGGGTCCAGGCCGTGCGCCAGGGCGTGGCTCTCCAGGAGGGCGGTGAGCCGGGCGTCCCGCAGCTCCCAGGCGCCGACCTCGGCGAGCGTGCCGGCCCGACGGGTGCGCAGCAGCCGCTTGTGAGGCACCGCCGGGTACGGCTCGCGCTCGGCCAGCACCTGCCAGTTCGGCCACAGCGGCTCCTCCAGGAGGGGCCGGCGGGTGCGGTCCCAGGCCTCGCGGGCCCGCACCAGGAAGTCGCCCCAGCGCTTCCCGGCCCCGGAGCCGAGCGCCTCGTCCAGGGCCGTCACGACGCCCGCGCGCGAGGCGTTCGGCAGCGAGACGCGGGTGCCGTCCGCGAACACGTGCCGGGACGACGGGTCGACCTGGACCAGGTCGACGCAGGCCTCCAGCGGCTCCTTGCCGGTCTTGACGAACAGGTCGCGGTAGACGGCGGGCAACGGGAGCAGGCCGGGGCCGGTATCGAAGGAGAACCCGTCGCGCTCGAAGCGGCGCAGGGCTCCGCCGTAGGTCTCCGTCCGCTCGTACACCACCACCCGGTGGCCCGCGACGGCCAGCCGGGCGGCCGCCGCCAGCGCGCCCATCCCGGCGCCGATCACCGCAATCCGTGCCATGCCAGGGACTTTATCGGCCCCCACCGACAGCCCCCGCCGGCAGCCCCCGCCGGCAGCCCCCGCCGGCAGCCCTCGCGCGGCCGTCTCCGAGTACGGGCGCGGAGGTGATCGTGACCAGCCGGCCACACAACGTTCTGGGGCCGCGTGCGCAGGGCTGAGTACCCGTACCTAGGGAGGGAGTTGAGTACGCGCGCGGATGGGAGACGACCTGCGAGAACGAGAGAGTGGAGGCACGGAGAGGGGGCACGGCTCCGGTACCGGCGACACGGGGCGCCGGAACGGGACCGGGCCCGCGATCCGCTCCTTCCGCCGACGGTGTCGGCGGGAGCGAGGCACGGGGGAGAACCGGGGGACGACCGAACGGGGGTCCTGCGGGGGGAACGCACGGGGGAGCAGGAAAACGGGGGAGCAGGGAAGGCGCCGGTTCGAGGTGGCCCGCGGGGGACGCGGCCACAGCGGACCGGCGCTTTCACATCTGCGCCCGGATGCCCTCGGCGGATGCCGCTCAGGACGCCCTCAGCGGCAGCCGCTCACCCGTCCCTGGAGCAGCCGGGACAGCGCCGCGTGGACATCGTCCAGGGAGCGTTCCGGCTGGAAGGACTTCCAGTCCAGCGCGGCCACCAGGACCATGCCGACCAGCGCGGCCGCCGTCAGCGGGACGTCGATCTCGTCGCTGAACTCGCCGCCCGCCACACCCGCGCGCAGCACGTCCTCCACGACCGCGACGGCCTGCTGCCGGACCACCATCAGCGTCGACTGCCAGGCCCGGTTCGTGCGCCACAGCTCGGCCACGTACAGCTGCGTGAAGGCCGGGTAGCGGTCGATGAAGACCAGCCCCGCGCGGATCATCGCGTCCAGGGCGTCGACCTTGGTGCCGCCCTCCTGCGCGGTCCGCTCGGCCGCTTCCCGCAGGGAGGCGGTGAGGAGGCCCACTCCGTGCCGCAGCAGTTCCTCGAAGAGGACGGACTTGCTCGCGAAGTTGTAGTAGACCGTGCCCTTCGCGACTCCGGCACGCTCGGCGATCTCGTCCACGGTCGTGGCGGAGAAGCCCTGCTCGGCGATGAGCGTGACGGCCGCCTCGTAGAGCTTCTGCCGGGTGGCCTCGCGGCGCGTGCTGCCGCCCGACGCGGCACTGCTGCTTTCCATGGCCCTGATTGTCACAGGAACCTTTCCGGGAGATGTCACCGAAGGGTTCACCGGGGATGTCACCGAAGGGCTCACAGGCTCAGCTCCGGGTGGAGCCGGTCCAGCGTCCACACCTGGCGGCGGCGGGCCGCCACGGCGGTCAGCGCGAGGGCGCCGGCGGTGAACGCCGTCAGCACCACGCACGCCTGCCACACCGGTTCCAGGCCGCCGCCCGTGATGAGCCTGCGCAGGGCCTCGACGACGTAGCTCATCGGCAGGAACGGGTGGAGCGCGTTGAAGAAGCCGGGGCTGGTCTGCACCGGGTACGTGCCGCCCGCCGACGTCAGCTGGAGCATCAGCAGGGCGAGGACGAGGATCCGGCCCGCCGCCCCGAAGCGCGCGTTCAGCCACTGCACGATCGCCGCGAAGCACGCCGTCACCAGGAACAGGAAGCCCACCGTCCCGGCCGCCCGCGCCATCTCCAGGCCGACCGCCCAGTGCAGCACCGACATCAGGGCCACCGTCTGGAGCACCCCGATCGCCACCACCGGCAGCCAGCCGGCCAGCGCGATCCGCCATGCCGGGGCGCCCGCGGCGAGCGCGCGCCGGTTCATCGGCGCGATCAGCATGTAGGCCACCATCGCGCCCACCCACAGCGACAGCGGGATGAAGTACGGGGCGAACCCGGTGCCGTAGTTGGGCGCCTTGTGCAGGTCCTGGGAGGCGAGCCGCACCGGGTCGGCCATGACCTCGGTGCGCTGGTCGCGGTCCTGCTTGTCGTAGTCGGGGATCCGCTCCGCCCCGTCGTGCAGCCCGCCGGCGAGCTTGCCGGAGCCGTCGACGAGCTTGAACATGCCGCCGCTGAGGTCGTCCGCGCCGGTCTTCAGATCGCCGACGCCCTTGTCCAGGTCGACGGCACCGGTCTTGGCCGTGCCGAGTCCCTTGTACAGCTTCTTCGCGCCGGCGGCGACCTCGGCCGCCCCGTCGTTCAGCTTGTTGATCTTCTTGACGGCGTCGTCGAGGTCCTCGGAGAGGTGCGGCGCGCGGTCGGCGAGGGCCTGGGACTGCTTCTGGAGGGTGGCGAGGTTCTTGTCGAGCTTCGTCAGATCGCCGTTCTGGTCCGCGATCAGCGTGTTGACGTCGCCTGCGATGACGGCCGCGTCGGCCGCCGCGTCCTTGGCCTTCTTCAGGTCGGCGCAGGCGGCGTCGGGCAGGACGGGGTCGTCGCAGCGCCTGGCGTAGACGCCGTTCAGCGTGTCCGACGCCGTACGGGCGCCCTTGGCGGCGGTCGGGGCCGTCTTCGCCAGAGTGTCCAGGTGCTTGCGGATCGCACCTGAGGAGTCGGCGACCAGCTGGGCGGTGTCGCCGATGGTCTTCTCGTTGCCCTTGAGGAAGGGGCCGACCTTGCCGGCGTACGTGTTGACCTTGTCGGCGAGCTTCCGCGTGCCGTCCGCGACCCGCTTCGTGCCGTCCGCCACGTCGCCCGCGCCCTTGTGGAGCTTCTTCAGGCCCGTGGACAGATCGCCGCTGCCGTCCTTGGCGTCCTTCAGGCCGTCGGCGAGGTCCTTGGAGCCCTTCTCGGCCTTCCCGATGCCGCCCTTGAGCTCGTCGGCACCCTTCGCCGCCTTCACGGTCTTGCCGTGGATGTCGGAGAACGAGACGAAGATCTTGTCCAGGAAGGACCGGGACGTCTTCTTGGACGCGGCCTGCCGCACCTCGCTGAACACCGTCCGGGAGATCTGCCCGACGATGTAGTTGTTGGCGTCGTTCGTGTGCACCTGGAGGGCGCCGGTCTCCGGGGAGTTCCCGGAGCTCGAGGCGATCCGCTCGCTGAAGTCGGCGGGCATGGTGAGCGACAGGTAGTACGTGCCGTCCTCGACGCCCCTGCGGGCCTCGGCGGCGCTCACTTCCTGCCAGTCGAAGGTCTTGCTGTCGTGCAGGCCCTTCGTGATGTCGTCGCCCGCCGTGATCTTCTTCCCGTCGGCGGTCGCCCCCTTGTCGTCGTTCACGAGCGCCACGGGGATACGGTCCAGGCGGCCGTACGGGTCCCAGAACGACCACAGGTACAGCGCGCCGTACAGCAACGGCAGCACCAGCAGCGCCACCAGCGCGGCGCGCGGCAGCTTGCCCCGGCCGAAGCGGCGGAGCTCAAGCGCGGCCAGTCTCGGCGAGCGCATCGGCCTTCTCCTCTCCCTGGCCGGCCTTTTCGTCCTCGTCGGCCGGGTCGTCCTCGTTCTCCTGCGCGTCCTGGCTCTCCTCGGTGGACACCCTGACGGCGCCCTCGGGGGCCTCACTGCACACCGCCACGACCGTCGTCCCGGCGTCGGCGAGGGACCTGAGCAGGGACCAGACCTCCTCCCGCTCGCCGTCCGAGAGCTTGAGATCGGTGTCGTCGACCCCGAGCAGCCGGGGCCGGCCGACGAGCGCGAGGGCGATGGACAGCCGCAGCGCCTCCACGCGCTCCAGATCGCGTACGGCGGTACGGGGCCCCTTGGGCAGTGCCTCCAGGTCGAGGCCGGCGGCGGCCAGTGCCGCGTCGACGCGCCGGCCGGCCTCGGCCGCCCGCTCGCCGCGGGGCCGCAGCAGCCCGCGCAGGGAGTCGCCGAACCGCCGCTGGAGCAGCGCCCGTTCCCGCAGGTGCTCGCCGACGGTCAGGGCCGGGTCGAGGTCGCTGACCCCGGGCACATGGGCCAGGGCACTGACCCGGCGCACCGCCGAAAGCTGCTTGGGGAGCCTGGCCTCGCCGACGGTGGCGGTGCCCTCCGCGATCTTCATCCGCCCCGTCAGCGCGAGCAGCAGGCACGTACGGCCGGACCCGGACGGGCCCTCGACCGTGACGAGCGATCCCGGCTCGGCGTCGACGGAGATCCCGCGGAACGCCCACCCGCGCGGCCCTTTGACCCCGAGGCCCACGGCGGCGATCCGCGCCCCTCCCACTCGTTCCCCCACGAGTCTCCCTCGATCTCTCGGAGAATTTGAACTGACTGGTCAGTGCAAAAACTACTCCGAACCTACGATCGAAGCAAAACCGCAGGTCAGAACGGATTGTCAGTGCCATACCTCACGATGGGTCACATACGGCACTCCGTGGCCGGACGTGCCGTCACACAGACGACAGGAGGTTCGTCATGGCCAGCTACCACGCAGCAGCCGCCCGTCGGCGCCGCGCCACCGGCCCTGCCCCCTCACTGACCGGCCCGGCGAGCGACGTGCACCCCGTGCTGCGCCGGGCCACGGCCCCGCCCGCCGCTCTCGACCTGCTCGCCCAGGCCCGCGCCGGCCTCGAAGAGGCCGCCGTCCTGGAGACACCGAACGAGCGCTACGCGACAGCCCATCTCGCCGCCCTCCGCACCGCCGCCGCCGTGCTCGCCGCCCGGGGGCGGCCGGAGACCTCACCCCGGGCCCGGGCCAAGATCAGGAGCGCCTGGGAAGTGCTCCCCGAGATCGCGCCCGAACTGTCCGAGTGGAGCGCGCTGTTCGCGTCCGGCGCCCGGCGCCGTGCCCGGGCCGAGGCGGGCATCCAGGACGCGGCCAGCAGCCGGGACGCCGACGACCTGATACGGGACGTGGCGATGTTCCTCCGCCTCGTCGAGCGCATGCTGGTCCTCCAGCCGGTCCTCCCGCAGCCCCGTCCGGACCAGGACCAGCCCGAGGGGCCGGGGGAGGAGCGGGACATGCCGGACGCGGGCTGAGCGGGCGGCGGCGGCGCGTGTCCGCCGGGTCGTGCCGACCCGTGTCCGGGTGAGCACCGGGCCATGCCTGCCGCCCTGCCGGAGGCAATAGGGTGGGGGACGCCTGAAGTCTTCCCTCCCCGTCGCCGGGGCCGGGGAAGGCACCCCGTTCGCTCCGCCGTGCAAGAGGCGGTGCCGCGCCGAGGAGTCAACTGCCGTGTCGGACCCGATGCGCCCCCGCGCCTCACTCCGTACCGCCGTGGTCTGGGAGGTTCTCCAGGGCGCCCTGGACCGCCGGGTCAAGGCCACGGGTCGGGAGTCGCTGGACGTTCTCGACACCGGGGGCGGCAGCGGCAACTTCGCGGTGCCCGTCGCCCGTCTCGGCCACCGGGTCACCGTCGTCGACCCCAGTCCCAACGCGCTGTTCGCCCTGGAGCGCCGCGCAGCCGAGGCAGGAGTCGCCGAGAGGGTGAAGGGCGTGCAGGGCGACGCCCACGGCCTCTTCGACGTGGCCGAGCGCGGTGGCTACGACGTGGTGCTGTGCCACGGCGTCCTGGAGTACGTGGACGACCCGGCCGAGGGCGTCCGCAACGCGGTGGCCGCCCTGCGCTCGGAGGGTGTCCTCAGCCTGCTCGCCGCCGGTCTCGGCGGTGCCGTGCTGGCCCGCGCCCTCGCGGGTCACTTCAAGGAGGCCCGTCAGGCGCTCGACGACCCGAACGGTCGATGGGGCACGGGTGACCCCGTCCCGCGCCGCTTCACCGCCGAACAGCTCACCGGGCTGGTCGAGGGCGCGGGCCTGCGTGTCGGCGCCGTGCACGGCGTGCGGGTCTTCGCCGACCTCGTGCCCGGCGTCCTCGTCGACACCGAGCCCGGCGCCCTGGAGGCGCTGCTGAAGCTGGAGGAGGCCGCCGCCGAGCTTCCCGCCTTCCACTCGGTGGCCACACAGCTTCACGTGCTGGGTGAGACCACTGAGACTCATGAGACCGGTGAGGCAATCGAGACCGGTGGGTCTGCCGAGGCCTGAGGCCCCTCCTGAGGTACCGCCGCTGATCAGCGCCTTGGCTGTGCATGGAGTACGCCACAGGCCCCCCGAACGGCGGCTTGGCGCCGTATGATCGAGGGAGACCGTTCCGGCATGACGGGTCGGCCGCCGGGGAATGGAAGCCTCAGCGAGCCGGGTCGTCCGTGGCGGATTCCGGTTGGCCAATTGGCGCAGAGGGGCGGGTTTCACGGGGGCGATTCCCTGCCTATCCTGAAGAGACCCCCCGGGTCGCCCCGGCGACTGCACGATGAGGAGGACTCCGTGCCGCTCTCGGAGCACGAGCAGCGCATGCTCGAGCAGATGGAGCGAGCGCTGTACGCCGAAGATCCCAAGTTCGCGTCGGCGCTCGAGGGAAGCGGGCTGCGTACGTACACCCGGCGGCGGGTCTACCAGGCGGTCGCGGGCTTCCTCGTAGGTATTGCGCTCCTCATGGCCGGTATGGTCGCCAAGCAGGTCTGGCTCAGCGTCGTGGGCTTCCTCGTCATGCTGGGCTGTGCGGTGCTCGCCGTGACCGGCTGGCGCAAGGCCCCGAAGCCGGGTGAACAGGCGGCCGGGGCCGGCGGACAGCAGGCCGCCCGCCGACAGGGCCGGCAAAGGCGCTCCATGATGGACCGCATCGAGCAGCGCTGGCAGAAGCGCCGCGACGAGCAGGGCGGCCATTAGCCCGGAGCGCAGTTCTCCAGGACACGCACAGACGTAGTCAGGGGGTGACCACCGACTGGGTGGTCACCCCCTGACGTATGCGTACCAGGCGGGACTGCCTCGCGAGGGTGCCCGTCAGCCCTGCTGACCCGATGCCCTCCGCCAGGTCGGCCGCAGGGCCAGGGCACGTGCCCGCACACCCGACCACCGTGCCGACGCCGCCCACACCACGCGCACGGTGGAGCGCGGGACGAGGACCGCGCGGAGCCTGGCGCCGCGGCCGACCCCGGCGCTCAGACCCGCTGCCGCACGGCGGAAGTCGTCCGTGAGGCCCGCCGTCGGGCGGGGGTGCGGTGCGTACAGGACCTGCTCCACCGCGTTCGCCACCCTGTGCACCGAGGCCGCGGCCGTTTCGTCGAGGGAGCCCAGCCGGACGATACGGGCGGCTGACTTGCGCGGCGTCCGCGACTCGTCCGGCGCGATGCCGAAGTCCCACGCCGTGTCGGTGAGCTCCTGCCAGACGGCCAGGGTGTGCGGCACCGCGTCCGCCTCACCACGGCCGTGCGCCCCCAGCCGGACCGCGCGGGTCCGCAGGCGCCACAGCATCGGTGCCAGCGGGAGCGCCAGGAGGGCGAGACCGCCCAGCGCCCAGGCCAGGATCGCGTACCACTTCGGGCCGTCGTCGCCCGTGGGCAGCACCGCCTGCGGGGACTCGCTCGCGCACCCGCCGTCCAGCTTCTTCTGCTCCGGTGTGCAGCTGTCGCTCGTCGAGGGCGTCGGGGACGGCGCGGCGGACGACGTCTGGGTCGGGCGCGCCACGTCCGGCACCGAGCTGCCGGGGTTGTCCGGCAGGGTGTACGGCGGCATCGAGCCGCGGTTCGGAGTCGGCTCGAAGCGGGTCCAGCCCACGCCCTCGAAGTACAGCTCGGGCCAGGCGTGCGCGTCGCGCAGCCCCACCGACACCGAGCCGTCCGCCTGCGGGGAACCCGGTGCGAAGCCCACCGCGACCCGGGCCGGTATACCCAGGGAGCGGGCCATCGCCGCCATGGCGAAGGAGAAGTGCACGCAGAAGCCCTGCTTGTCCTTCAGGAAGCGGGCGATGCCCTCCGAGCCGCTGCCGACCTGCACCTGGGTGTCGTACTCGAAACCGCCGGTCACGGCGAACCAGTCCTGGAGCTTGACCGCCTGGTCGTAGGGGTTGGCGGCGCCCGCGGTGACCTGGCGGGCGGTGCGGGCCACCACCGTCGGCAGCGAGTCGGGCAGCTTGGTGAAGTCGCGCTCGATGGCCGCCGGCGGGGGCCCGGCCGAGGCCAGCTGATCCGCCGTCGGCTGCACGTCCAGGCTCTTGACCTGGTACGTCAGCCCTCGCGTGTTCTGGCCGTGGTCGCCGACCAGGGTCATGCCCAGAGGCTCGTAACGCCAGTTGCCCCGGATGCTGACGCCGCTCGGCGGGTACGGCATGGGCAGCCAGTCCTGGGCGTACCAGCCGGCCGCCGTGATCGTGCTGTCGACCTCCGCGCGTTTGACGTCGGGGCCGAGGCCGATCGGGGTCGGGAAGGTGCCGTCGGGCACGGCGGTGATGGAGCGCCGGGCCGGCTTCCATGTGGTGCCGTCGAAGTCGTCCAGGGAGACGATCCGCAGATAGAGGTCCGAGACGTCGGCCATCTCCGTCTTCACGGACAGGACCTGCCGGTCCTCGTCCACGTTCAGATTGTCGCGCAGCGACACCAACGGGTTCACGGCGGAGATCGTGCCGCCGTTGCCCGTGCCGCCGCCCGCGCCCGTGCCCACCGAGTCCAGCAGGCCGCCGTTCATCGCGGGCAGGCCGAGCGGCACCACCAGGGCGATGCCCAGCGCGACCACGCCGATGCGCCGGCCGGTGCGGACCGGGGCGACCGCGCCGCTCGGTTCCCCTCCGGCCGAGCGCGGGGCCCCGCCGAAGACCCGGCCCCACTGGGAGAGCCGGTCCCGGCCCTCGGCCAGCAGCAGCATCAGATAGCCGGCCGCCGCGACCAGGAACCACAGCCAGTCCGTGCCCCCGTCGGACAGCCCCGCGGCCACCGAGTACAGCGCGAGCAGCGGCAGACCGGCCGGGGCGGCGCTGCGGAAGGTCACCGCCAGGGTGTCCACCAGCAGCCCGATGATCAGCACACCGCCGATGAGCATCAGCCGGATGCCGTCGGACTCCAGGGGTGCCGGTATCGCGTACCGCGCGATGTCGTCCCCGCCCTGCCTGAGCAGCAGCGCGAAGCGGTCGAAGGCCTCCGGCCCGGGCACCAGCCCGGCGAAGGCCTGCTCACGGGCGAACACGAACGTCAGCAGCACCACCGTGACCACTGCCTGGGCCGCCACCGTCAGCGGTCGCGCCAGCGGCACCCTGCGGGCCGCGGCCCCCACGCCCGCCTGCACGGCCAGCAGGAAGGCCGCCTGCACGATCCAGGTCGCCGGTGTGACGAGGGGCAGCAGGGCGCACGCGGCCATCAGTGTGGCCGCCCACGCGCCCAGCGTCAGCCGTACCCGCCCGCTCATCACGGTCCCTCCCCGCCGCTCGCGGCGGCCACGCCCCTGCGCTCCCGGTCGGCCTGCCGCCACAGCTCGTCCACGGAGGCACCCCGCGGCACGCCGAGGGCCGTCCAGCCCGCCTCGCGCAGCATGCGCAGCCGCTCCCCGCTCCGGTCCAACGGACCGGGTACGTCGCTCGGTTCCCGCACCCAGGTGTCGCTGTCCAGCACGAAGGCGACCGCGCCCGGGCTGCGCTGCCGCATCCGGCCCAGCACGGCCGCCTGCTCCTCGTCCAGGTCGCCGAGGAAGGCCACCAGCAGCCCCTCGTTCCCGCCGCGCAGCACGTCGTAGGCCCGGGACAGACCCGCGCCGTCGGAGTGGTCGATCACCGCGAGGGTGTCCATCATCAGCCCGGCCGCGTCCGCCGAACCCTGGCTCGCGCCCGCGAAGCCGTCACCGCCCTCGCCGGGCACCGCGTTGCCGGTGTCCGTCAACAGCCGTACCGAGTAGCCCCGTTCGAGCATGTGCACCAGCACGGACGCGGCGCCCGACACGGCCCACTCGAAGGCCGAGTCGGGGCCCGCGCCCTGGTAGGCGATGCCCCGGGTGTCGAGCAGCACCGTGCAGCGGGCGCGCTGCGGCTGCTCCTCTCGGCGCACCATCAGCTCGCCGTAGCGGGCGGTGGAGCGCCAGTGCACCCGGCGCAGGTCGTCGCCGTAGCGGTACCCGCGCGGGATCACGTCGTCCTCGCCGGCCAGCGCGAGCGAACGCTGCCGCCCGTCGCCGTACCCCTTCGCCTCGCCGCTGAGGCGCACCGGCGCCAGCGCCTCCACGCGCGGGATCACCGTCAGGGTGTCGTACGTCGAGAAGGACCGGGTCAGCTCGCACATGCCGAACGGGTCGGTCAGACGCAGCTGGAGCGGGCCCAGCGGGTAGCGGCCGCGCAGGTCGGATCGCACCCGGTAGGACACCTCGCGCCGGCCGCCCGCCTCCACCCGGTCGAGCACGAAACGGGGCCGCGGACCGAGCACGTACGGCACCCGGTCCTGGAGCATCAGCAGGCCCGTGGGCAGCCGCGAGACGTTGTCCATCCGCAGATGGACCCGGGCCTCGCTGCCGGCCGGTACGCGCGCGGGGGAGAGGCGGCGGCTGCCCGCCACCCGGTAGCGCGTGCGGTACAGCACCGTCGCGCACACCAGCGGCAGCACCGCCAGCAGCAGGCCCACGCGCAGCAGGTCGCTCTGCCCGAGCACGTACGAACAGACGGCGGCCGCGACGCCGGCGGCCAGGAAGGAGCGTCCGCGGGTGGTCAGACCGGCCAGGGCGGTGCGGATGCCGCCCTTCTCGCCCCGGTCGGCCTCCGCCTGCCCCGCCCCCGCGGTGCTCATCACAGCCTCCGCGGCGGCTGCTGGGGATACGCCGGCACGCCCCGGCCGAGGCCGCCGAAGCCGCTCTGCTGCTGGGGCGCGGCCGGCACCGGGGTGCGCTGGAGGATCTCCTCGACGACCTGCTCGGCCGTGCGGCGGTTGAGCTGGGCCTGGGCGGTGGGCAGCAGACGGTGGGCCAGGACGGCGACGGCGAGTGCCTGCACGTCGTCCGGCAGCGCGTACTCCCGGCCGTTCAGGGCCGCGGACGCCTTCGCCGCGCGCAGCAGATGCAGCGTCGCGCGCGGGGAGGCGCCCAGTCTCAGGTCGGGGTGCGTGCGCGTGGCGCCGACCAGGTCCACCGCGTAGCGCCGGACCGGCTCGGCCACGTGGACGCCGCGCACCGCCTCGATCAGCTTGAGGATCTCGTGCGCGTGGGCCACGGGCTGGAGGTCCTCCAGCGGCGAGACGCCGCCGTGCACGTCCAGCATCTGAAGCTCGGCCTCGGCGCTCGGGTAGCCGACCGAGACCCGGGCCATGAAGCGGTCGCGCTGGGCCTCCGGCAGCGGGTAGGTGCCCTCCATCTCGACCGGGTTCTGCGTCGCCACCACCATGAAGGGGCTCGGCAACTCGTAGGTCTTGCCGTCGATGGTGACCTGGCGCTCCTCCATGGACTCCAGGAGCGCGGACTGCGTCTTGGGCGAGGCGCGGTTGATCTCGTCGCCGATCACCACCTGCGCGAAGATCGCGCCCGGCTTGAACTCGAAGTCGCGGCGCTGCTGGTCCCATATGGACACACCGGTGATGTCCGAGGGCAGCAGGTCGGGCGTGAACTGGATGCGCCGCACCGAGCAGTCGATGGACCGTGCCAGTGCCTTGGCGAGCATCGTCTTGCCGACACCCGGGACGTCCTCGATCAGCAGATGTCCCTCGGCGAGCAGCACGGTCAGCGAGAGCCGTACGACCTCGGGCTTGCCCTCGATCACGCCTTCCACCGACTCCCGCACGCGTTCCACCACGGCGGTCAGATCAGTGAGGCTCGCTCGATCGTCATAGGTCGTCACCCGGCCCTCCTCGGCCTTTCCCGTGCTCCCAGGGAGCACGGGATACCCCATTTTCCCGGGTCGACGCCGCATGACGCGGGCCGGCCCACCCCGAACCACGGACACCACGCGTGAAAAGTTCCGCGTGACGCCACTCCCGCATTCTTGCTGCCGTTACCGATTCGTGTCACTCGACTGTGGATAACTGGCCGCGATATGTCGGTCTTGCGAGCATTCGAACGTGTGACTGACAGGCTTTCGACAGCCGCGGCAGGTTGTGTCCGGGGCGGGCGACCAGGTCAGGCGGTGGGGTCGACCTCCCGCAGACGGCCGGTCTTCACGTCGAAGACGAAGCCCCGCACGTCGTCCGTGTGCGGCAGGAACGGCGAGGTGCGCACGCGCTGCATCGACTGCCGTACGTCCTGGTCGACGTCCCGGAAGGACTCCACCGCCCACGCCGGGCGCTGGCCGACCTCGGCCTCCAGCTCGTTGCGGAAGTCCTCGGTGAGGCTCTCCAGACCGCAGCCCGTGTGGTGGATGAGGACGATGCTGCGCGTCCCCAGCTTGCGCTGGCTGATGGTGAGGGAACGGATCACGTCGTCGGTGACGACGCCGCCCGCGTTGCGGATCGTGTGGCAGTCGCCCAGTTCGAGACCGAGCGCCGCGTGCAGGTCGAGGCGGGCGTCCATGCAGGCCACGACGGCGACGTGCAGCACGGGCCGGGCGTCCATCCCCGGGTCGGTGAACTCGGCGGCGTACCGGGCGTTGGCGTCGACCAGGCGGTCGGTGACCGTGCCACCGTCGGCTGGGGCGTTCTCCGAGGCTGTGGGAACCGATGCAGAAGTCGTCATATCCATGACGTTACTGGTCACACCCCGTCCGGGCCTCCTGTGAGAGTGGACAAAGAATGTCAGCCAGCCTGTGGTGTGAGGTAACCCACAAGGGTGGTGTGCCGGCGGTCGCGACGCGCAGGCCGGTTGATTGACCGGGAGACAGGGTGGACTAAAGTGACGCGAAGCGGGAGGCGAGACTCTCCCCGCTGGACTGTTTTCCCCGGAGACCCCGGCGACGACCGGGGATCTCCCCACGTGCGCGGCGCGTACGTACGGCTCGGCCTCCTCCCGCTCGCGGTCGGCTGACGCTTCCGGCGCCGGCAGGCCTCCCCTTCACGAGCGGGCGGGGACCCGGCGGTGCGTAGGGCCGCCGCGCCGGATCTGAGAGGGCCCCTTGAGCCAGAGTCGACACGTTCCGGTGATGCTCCAGCGGTGCCTGGATCTGCTGGCACCCGCCCTGGAGGACCCGGGGGCCGTGGTCGTCGACTGCACCCTCGGCCTCGGCGGTCACAGCGAGGCGCTCCTGGAGAGGTTCCCCGGGGTCCGCCTCATCGCCCTGGACCGCGACAAGGAGGCCCTGCGCCTGTCCGGCGAGCGCCTCGCGCCCTACGGGGAGCGCGCCACGCTCGTCCACGCGGTGTACGACGAGCTCCCCGAGGTGCTGCACAAGCTCGGCATCGCGCGCGTGCAGGGCGTGTTGTTCGACCTCGGCGTCTCCTCCATGCAACTCGACGAGGCCGACCGCGGCTTCGCCTACGCCCAGGACGCCCCGCTCGACATGCGCATGGACCAGACGTCCGGGGTCAGCGCGGCCGAGGTCCTCAACACGTACCCGCCGGGCGAGCTGGTGCGCATCCTGAGGGCGTACGGCGAGGAGAAGCAGGCCAAGCGGATCGTGTCCGCGATCGTGCGCGAGCGCGAGAAGGAGCCGTTCAGCACCAGCGCGCGGCTGGTCGAGCTGATCCGGGACGCGCTGCCGCAGGCCGCCAAGCGCACCGGCGGCAACCCGGCCAAGCGCACCTTCCAGGCCCTGCGCATCGAGGTCAACGGTGAACTCGCCGTCCTGGAGCGGGCGATCCCGGCCGCCGTGAAGGCGCTGGACGTGGGCGGGCGGATCGCGGTGCTGTCGTACCACTCGCTGGAGGACCGGCTGGTCAAGCAGGTGTTCGCGGCGGGTGCCGCCACCACGGCACCGCCCGGGCTGCCCGTCGTGCCCGAGCGCTACCAGCCGCGGCTCAAGCTGCTCACGCGTGGTGCCGAACTCCCCACCGAGGAGGAGATCGCGGAGAACCGGCGGGCGGCACCGGCGCGGCTGCGCGGCGCCCAGCGCATCAGGGAGGACATCGAGTGAGCCACGTGCAGGGCGGGCGGGTGTCCCGGACCCGGAGGAGCGTGAGTGAGCAGTAAACCCGAACTGAAGGGGAGGGCGGCACGTCTCGCGCACCTCTTCCCGACCGGGCCCGGGCAGGCGGCCCGTACCCCCTTCGTCCTCCTCGTGGTCCTCCTCCTCGGCGGTGGTCTCATCGGCCTCCTCGTGCTGAACTCGGCCCTCAGCGAAGGCGCGTTCAAGCTCGACGACCTCCAGCGCGAGACCAAGAGCCTCACCGACGAGGAACAGGCCCTTCAGCGGGACATCGACGCCTACTCCGCTCCCGAGGCCCTCCAGCGCCGCGCCCGCGAACTCGGCATGGTCCCCGGCGGCGACCCCGCCTTCCTCGCCCCCGACGGCACGGTCAAGGGCGTCCCCAGCCCCGCCCCCGGCGTCTGGCAGACCTCCGCCCACATTCCCCTGGTCCTGGCCCCCGAGGCCATGTCCAACGGCTCCACCTCGACCTTCGGCAGGTGACGGAAGTGACCGACAGGGAACCCCCGCGCCGCCGTGTGCCGGGCCTCGCCGGGCCCGGCTGCCCTCCTGGTCCCGGCGTTCGTCCGGTCCTCGGCGCGGCCTCGGCTTCCCGGCGCGCGGCGGACCGGGCTTTCGGCCGGCTGCCGGAGGTGCCTGCCGGGCGGTCGCCGCACTGCCCCGTGCCCGGCCCCGCCAGGGCCGCCGGTCCCGAGGTCCGCGGCCGGCGCGGCGCGCACCGTGCGTCGGCGGAGCGGCCGTCGCCGACCGCCGTCGGCGGTGCCGGGTGCCCGGGTCCGTGTCCGTGTCCGACCGTCGACCGCTGTGCCGGGTGTGGCCCAGGCCCGCGTCCGAGCGTCACCGCGTCCGCCGGTCCCCAGCCCACCCCGACTCCAGGCAGGTGACGGAAGTGACCGACAGGGAACCCCCGCGCCGCCGTGTGCCCGGCCCCGCCAGGCCCGCCCGTCCCGACGCCCGGCGCCGTTCCGGCCCCGGTGCCCGTCCGGCCCGCCGTCCGGGTCCGGCCCGGCCGGCGGCGCCCAAGCCCCTTCGGCTGGGCAGCCCGCGTCCCCGGCTGCGTCTGGTCGGGCTCGGGCTGACGCTGGTGCTGATCGCCTTCGTCGTGCGGCTGTTCCAGGTGCAGGCCGTCGACGCGAGCACGTACGCCGCCAAGGCCGAACAGAACCGGTACGTCGGGCAGGTGCTGGCCGCCGACCGGGGGGAGATCACCGACCGGTCCGGTGTGGCCCTGGCGACCAGTGAGGACGCCTACGACATCACGGCCGACCCCACGATGTTCGCCCCTGACCAGGTGAAGGTCGGGGACGGGCCCGAGCAGGCGGCCGCGCTGCTCGCGCCGATCCTGGGCCAGGAGCAGGAGACCCTGGTCAAGAAGCTGCGGCCGAAGAACAAGGCGCTGCGGTACGTGAAGCTGGCCTCCCGCCAGACCCCGCAGGTCTGGAAGCAGATCAAGGACCTCAAGTCCGCGCTCGCCAAGAAGGAGGAGACGGACAAGTCGGCGCACAACGTCCTCGCGGGTGTCTTCTCCGTCGCCACCAGCAAGCGCGTGTACCCCAACGGCGACCTCGCCGCCGGGATACTGGGCTGGGTCAACGGCGAGGGCAAACCCGGCGGCGGCATCGAGCTCCAGCTGGACAAGCGGCTGGCCGGCAAGGACGGCAAGATCCGCTACGCCCAGTCCGGCGGCCGGCTCGTCCCCACCGCGGGTTCCACCGAGACACCCGCCGTGCCCGGCAGCGACGTCGAGCTCACCATCGACCGCGACATCCAGTGGGCCGCCCAGAAGGCCATCAGCGACCAGGTGAAGGAGTCCGCGGCCGACCGCGGCTACGTCATCGTCCAGGACACCCGCACCGGCCAGGTCCTGGCCATGGCCAACTCACCCGGCTTCGACCCCAACGACCTGTCCGGCGCCGACCCCACGGCCCTCGGCAACGCGGCCCTCCAGGACGCCTTCGAGCCCGGCTCCACCGCCAAGGTCATGTCGATGGCGGCCGTCCTCCAGGAGGGCGCCGCCACCCCGATGACCCACGTCGTCGTGCCCAACCGGCTGCACCGCGGCGACCGGCTCTTCAAGGACGACGTGAACCACCCGACCTGGCACCTGACGCTCAACGGCGTCCTCGCCAAGTCCAGCAACATCGGCACCATCCTCGCCACCGGACAGCTCGGCAGGACCCAGGCCCAGTCCAACAAGGTCCTCTACGACTACCTGCGCAAGTTCGGCCTCGGCAGCTACACCGGCCTCGGCTTCCCCGGCGAGACCAAGGGCATCCTCGCCCCGCCCGACAAGTGGTCCACCTCGCAGCAGTACACGATCCCTTTCGGCCAGGGCGTCTCCATCAACGCCATGCAGGCGGCGTCGGTGTACTCGACCATCGCCAACGGCGGCGTGCGCGTCGAACCCACGCTCGTACGCGGCACCAAGGGCCCCGACGGCCGCTTCGTCCCGGCCCCCAAGCCGGAGAAGACCCGGGTCGTCAGCGCCAAGACCGCGAAGACCCTCGCCCAGATGCTGGAGTCGGTCGTGGACGACGAGGAGGGCACGGGCACCAAGGCGCGCATCCCCGGCTACCGCGTCGCGGGCAAGACGGGCACCGCCAACCGTGTGGATCCGGCCACCGGCAAGTACAAGGGCTACACGTCCTCGTTCGCCGGGTTCGCCCCCGCCGACAAGCCCCGCATCACCGTCTACTGCGCCATCCAGAACGCCACCAAGGGCAACTACTTCGGCGGCCAGATCTGCGGCCCCGTCTACAAGCAGGTCATGGAGTTCGCACTGAAGTCCCTCCAGGTCCCGCCGACCGGGGCCAAGCCCGCGAGGCTCCCCGTCACGTTCAAGAACTGAGGACCGGACCGACCCGCCCCCGAGGACCGAACCGACCCCGAACCACCGAGCCCCTGATCAGCACCGAGCACCACCGAGCCACCAGGACCGCCCCCGTGACAACGATCACCCCCGATCCCGGGAACCAGAGCGCCCCCCGCCCCTCACTTCGCCCGGAGGCGGGTACGCCCGGTACGCTCACCGCCGTGCCACACGCTGATCAGTCCCAAACCACCCAGAAGGGCCATCCCGTGACATATCCCGGGCCGCCCAGGCCGGCGCAGGTCTCCGCCACACCCCTCGCGGAACTGGCCGGTCAACTGGGTGCCCCCGCGCCGGAGGGCGCCGCCGACGTCACGGGCATCACCCACGACTCACGCGCGGTGCGCCCCGGCGACCTGTACGCCGCCCTCCCGGGCGCCCGTCTGCACGGTGCCGACTTCGTCGAGCAGGCTGCGAGCCTCGGCGCGGCCGCCGTGCTGACCGATCCCACCGGCGCCGAGCGTGCCGCCGCCTCCGGGCTGCCGGTCCTGGTCGTCGACGACCCGCGCAGGCGGATGGGCGAGCTGGCCGCCACGATCTACGGCCACCCCGGCCGGGACCTGCTCCAGATCGGTATCACCGGCACCTCCGGCAAGACCACCACCGCCTACCTCGTCGAGGGCGGCCTGAGGACCGTCAGGTCCACCGGCCTGATCGGCACGGTCGAGATGCGCATCGCCGACGAGCGCATCAAGTCCGAGCGCACCACCCCGGAAGCCACCGACCTCCAGGCCCTGTTCGCCGTCATGCGCGAACGCGGCGTCGAGGCGGTCGCCATGGAGGTCTCCAGCCACGCCCTGGTGCTCGGCCGTGTTGACGGCTGCGTCTTCGACATCGGCGTTTTCACCAACCTCAGCCCGGAGCACATGGAGTTCCACTCCGGCATGGAGGACTACTTCCAGGCGAAGGCGCAGCTGTTCACGCCGGAACGCGGCAAACTCGGCGTGGTCAACGTCGACGATGAGTACGGCCGCAGGCTGGCGAACGAGGCCACCGTCCCGGTCGTCACCTACTCCGCCGAGGGCCACCCCGACGCCGACTGGCGTGCCGAGGACGTCGAGGTCGGCCGGCTGGACTCGACGTTCACCGTCGTCGGGCCCAAGGGCGAGCGGATCAGCGCCAAGTCGCCGCTGCCGGGCCCCTTCAACGTGGCCAACACCCTCGCCGCGATCGTCGCCCTCGCCGTCGCCGGCCTCGACCCGCAGGCCGCCGCCGACGGCGTCGCCGCCGTACCCGGCGTGCCGGGCCGCCTGGAGCGCGTGGACGCCGGACAGCCGTACCTCGCGGTCGTCGACTACGCCCACAAGACCGACGCCGTCGAGTCCGTCCTGCGCGCCCTGCGCAAGGTCACCGAGGGCCGGCTGCACATCGTCCTCGGCTGCGGCGGCGACCGCGACACCACCAAGCGCGCCCCCATGGGCGCCGCCGCGGCCCGGCTCGCCGACACCGCCGTACTGACCTCCGACAACCCCCGCTCCGAGGACCCCCTCGCGATCCTCGCCACGATGCTCCAGGGCGCGGCCTCCGTGCCGGCGCACGAGCGCGGCGAGGTGCAGGTCTTCGAGGACCGGGCCGCCGCGATCGCCGCCGCCGTCGCCCGCGCAGAGCCGGGCGACACCGTGCTGGTCGCGGGCAAGGGCCACGAGCAGGGCCAGGACATCGCCGGGGTGGTCCGTCCCTTCGACGACCGCCAGGTGCTTCGCGAAGCCATTCAGAAGACCCAGGGATGAATTCCCGCATGATCCAGGGGATGAACTTGTGATCGCCCTCTCCCTCGCCGAGATCGCAGAAGTCGTCGGCGGGCAGACGTACGACATACCGGATCCGGCCGTCCAGGTCACCGGCCCGGTCGTCCGGGACTCCCGAGAGGCGGGGCCGGGCAGCCTGTTCGTGGCCTTCGCCGGGGAACGCGTGGACGGCCACGACTTCGCGGCGGCGGTCGTCGAGGCGGGAGCGGTGGCCGTGCTCGGCACCCGGCCCGTCGGTGTGCCCGCGATCGTCGTGGACGACGTCCAGACCGCCCTCGGCGCCCTCGCGCGGCACGTCGTACGACGTCTCGGTGCCACGCTCGTCGCCCTCACCGGCTCGGCCGGCAAGACCAGCACCAAGGACCTCATCGCACAGGTGCTCCAGCGCAAGGCGCCGACGGTGTTCACGCCCGGCTCGCTCAACAACGAGATCGGGCTGCCGCTGACCGCGCTCAGCGCCACCGAGGAGACCCGGTTCCTCGTCCTGGAGATGGGCGCCCGCGGCATCGGGCACATCGCCTACCTCACGGGTCTGACGCCCCCGAAGATCGGCCTCGTTCTGAACGTCGGCAGCGCCCACATCGGCGAGTTCGGCGGCCGGGAGCAGATCGCACAGGCCAAGGGCGAACTCGTCGAGTCCCTGCCGTCCGAAGCCGACGGCGGCACGGCCGTCCTCAACGCGGACGACCCCTACGTACGGGCCATGGCCACCCGTACGAAGGCGAAGGTGATCTTTTTCGGAGAGTCCGGCGAAGCGGACGTTCGTGCCGAGAACGTGCGACTCACGGACACCGGACAGCCCTCGTTCAGGCTTCACACACCCTCCGGTGCAAGTGATGTGACCATGCGCCTGTACGGTGAGCACCACGTGTCGAACGCGCTCGCCGCGGCCGCCGTCGCCCACGAGTTGGGCATGTCCGCAGACGAGATCGCCGTCGCGCTCTCCGAGGCGGGCTCCCTCTCCCGCTGGCGGATGGAGGTCACCGAGCGCCCGGACGGCGTGACGGTCGTCAACGACGCCTACAACGCGAACCCCGAGTCCATGAAGGCCGCGCTGCGTGCGCTCGTGGCCATCGGCAAGGGGCGTCGCACGTGGGCGGTGCTCGGCCAGATGGCCGAGCTCGGGGACGAGGCTCTCGCCGAGCACGACGCGGTCGGACGGCTCGCCGTCCGGCTCAACGTCAGCAAGCTCGTCGCGGTCGGTGGCAGGGAAGCCGCCTGGCTGCAACTGGGCGCATATAACGAGGGTTCGTGGGGTGAGGAGTCGGTGCACGTGTCCGACGCACAGGCGGCGGTCGACCTGTTGCGCAGCGAGTTGCGCCCGGGGGACGTCGTGCTCGTGAAGGCGTCCCGTTCGGTCGGCCTCGAGCGCGTTGCCCAGGCGCTGCTCGAGTCCGGTGCCGAGGGTGAGGTTTCCGCCCGATGATGAAGCAGATCCTGTTCGCAGGAGTCATTGGCCTCTTCCTGACGCTGGTCGGCACCCCGCTGCTGATCAAGCTCCTCGCGCGCAAGGGCTACGGCCAGTACATCCGCGACGACGGCCCGCGCGAGCACGCCAGCAAGCGCGGGACGCCGACCATGGGCGGTATCGCCTTCATCCTGGCGACGGTCGCCGCGTACTTCCTGGCCAAGGTGATCACGGGCTATCTCGACCCGGACGTCGACGCGGCGCCGACCTTCTCGGGTCTGCTGGTGCTCGGCCTGATGGTCGGCATGGGCCTGGTCGGCTTCCTCGACGACTACATCAAGATCGTCAAGCGGCGTTCGCTGGGTCTGCGGGCCAAGGCGAAGATGGCCGGCCAGCTGATCGTCGGCATCGGCTTCGCGGTGCTCTCGCTCCAGTTCGCGGACAACCGCGGCAACACCCCGGCCTCCACGAAGCTGTCGTTCATCACGGACTTCGGCTGGACGATCGGACCCGTGCTGTTCGTGGTCTGGGCGCTGTTCATGATCCTCGCGATGTCGAACGGCGTGAACCTGACCGACGGTCTGGACGGTCTGGCCACCGGCGCCTCCGTGCTCGTCTTCGGCGCCTACACCTTCATCGGCGTCTGGCAGTTCCAGGAGTCCTGCGCCAACGCGCAGACGCTCACCAACCCGGGCGCCTGCTACGAGGTGCGCGATCCCCTCGACCTCGCGGTGGTCGCCTCCGCGCTGATGGGCGCCTGCCTGGGCTTCCTGTGGTGGAACACCTCGCCGGCCAAGATCTTCATGGGTGACACCGGATCGCTCGCGCTCGGCGGTGTGCTCGCCGGCCTCGCGATCTGCTCGCGCACCGAGCTGCTGATGGCCATCCTCGGTGGCCTCTTCGTCCTGATCACCATGTCCGTGGTGATCCAGGTCGGCTCCTTCCGCCTCACCGGGAAGCGCGTGTTCCGGATGGCGCCACTCCAGCACCACTTCGAACTCAAGGGCTGGTCCGAAGTGCTCGTCGTGGTCCGCTTCTGGATCATTCAGGGTATTTGTGTGATCGTCGGACTAGGCCTTTTCTACGCAGGATGGGCAGCGGACAAGTGACCTCCTCGGTGTCTTCGGAGCTCAAGGGCAAGCACGTCACCGTCGCCGGGCTCGGCGTCTCCGGCGTCCCGGCGGCCAAGGTGCTGCACGGCCTCGGCGCGATCGTCACGGTCGTCAACGACGGCGCCGACGAGCGCGCGCAGGCGCAGGCCGCCGAGCTGGAGGTGCTCGGCGTCACCGTGCGCCTCGGTGACGGCGACACCCTGCCCGAGGGCACCGAGCTGATCGTCACCGCGCCCGGCTGGAAGCCGGACAAGCCGCTGTTCGCGGCGGCGGAGCGGGCGGGCGTCCCCGTCTGGGGCGACGTCGAGCTGGCCTGGCGCCTGCGCGGCCCCGACGCCGCCCCCTGGCTGGCCGTCACGGGCACCAACGGCAAGACCACCACCGTCCAGATGCTCGCCTCGATCCTGAAGGCCGCGGGCCTGCGCACGGCCGCCGTCGGCAACATCGGCGTCTCCCTCCTGGACGCGGTGCTCGGCGAGGAGCAGTACGACGTGCTGGCCGTGGAGCTGTCCAGCTACCAGCTGCACTGGGCGCCGTCGCTGCGCGCCCACTCCGCCGCCGTGCTCAACCTCGCCCCCGACCACCTCGACTGGCACGGCTCCATGGAGGCCTACGCCGCCGACAAGGGCCGTATCTACGAGGGCAATCGCGTCGCCTGCGTCTACAACGTGGCCGACAAGGCGACCGAGGACCTGGTCCGCGAGGCCGACGTCGAGGAGGGCTGCCGCGCCGTCGGCTTCACCCTCGGCACGCCCGCGCCCTCCCAACTCGGCGTCGTGGAGGGCATCCTGGTCGACCGTGCCTTCGTGGAGAACCGGCAGAAGAATGCCCAGGAGCTGGCCGAGGTCGCCGACGTCGATCCGCCGGCCCCGCACAACATCGCCAACGCCCTCGCGGCGGCGGCCCTCGCGCGGGCCTACGGCGTGCCCGCCAAGGCCGTACGGGACGGGCTGCGGGCCTTCACCCCGGACGCCCACCGCATCGCGCACGTCGCCGACGTGGACGGGGTCGCGTACGTCGACGACTCCAAGGCCACCAACACCCACGCCGCGGAAGCCTCGTTGGCGGCCTACGAGTCGATCGTGTGGATCGCGGGCGGGCTCGCGAAGGGCGCCACCTTCGACGAGCTGGTCACCAAGTCGGCGCCCCGGCTGCGCGCTGCCGTGCTGATCGGCGCGGACCGCGCGCTGATCCGCGAAGCCCTGGCGCGACACGCCCCCGAAGTACCCGTCGTCGACCTCGACCGGACCGACACTGGGGCGATGCGCGCGGCGGTTCAGGAGGCGCGACGGCTCGCTCAGGCCGGTGACACGGTGCTGCTGGCTCCGGCCTGCGCCTCCATGGACATGTTCGCCAACTACAACAAGCGCGGGGACGCTTTCGCGGACGCCGTCCGCGAGCTCGGCTCCGTCGACGGCTGACCCGGGTCCGCCTCGCCCGGCGGCGGTGCCGGGCGTATCTGGGAGGGACACGTGACACGGATGTGGCTGGTGCCCGAGCGGCCGGGGAGCGTGCGCGGCACGACCTTCCCCTCCGGCAAGGCGGGGTGAGCGGCGATGCCCACCAGCCGCACCGGACGGCCCCCGGCCCCCCGCGCACCCAGGCGCCCCGCCGCGCCCCGGCCCGCCCGCGAGAACGGCGTCCTGGCCTTCTACAGCCGTGCGCGCAGGGGCTGGGACCGGCCGCTGACCGCCTACTACCTCATCTTCGGCGGCAGTCTGCTGATCACCGTGCTGGGCCTGGTGATGGTCTACTCGGCCTCCCAGATCACCGCGCTCCAGATGTCGCTGCCCGGCTCGTACTTCTTCCGCAAGCAGATGCTGGCCGCCGTGATCGGCGCCGGGCTGCTCCTCGCCGCCTCACGGATGCCGGTGAAGCTGCACCGCGCCCTGGCCTACCCGATCCTCGCCGGCGCGGTCTTCCTCATGGCCCTGGTGCAGATCCCCGGGATAGGAGTGTCGGTCAACGGCAACCAGAACTGGATCGCCCTCGGCGGCTCCTTCCAGATCCAGCCCAGTGAGTTCGGCAAGCTCGCGCTCGTGCTGTGGGGCGCCGACCTGCTCGCCCGCAAGCAGGACAAGAAGCTGCTGACCCAGTGGAAGCACATGTTGGTGCCGCTCGTGCCGGCCGCCTTCATGCTGCTCGGGCTGATCATGATCGGCGGCGACATGGGCACCGCGATCATCCTCACGGCCATCCTGTTCGGCCTGCTCTGGCTGGCCGGCGCGCCCACGCGGCTGTTCGCCGGAGTGCTGTCGATCGCCGCCGTACTCGGCCTGATCCTCATCAAGACCAGTGCGAACCGCATGGCGCGCCTGCAGTGCCTCGGCGCCACCGAACCCCAGTCGGGACCGGTGGACTGCTGGCAGGCCGTGCACGGCATCTACGCCCTCGCCTCCGGCGGAATCTTCGGCTCCGGGCTGGGTGCGAGTGTGGAGAAATGGGGGCAACTCCCCGAAGCCCACACCGACTTCATCTTCGCCGTCACCGGTGAGGAACTGGGCCTGGCGGGGACGCTGTCGGTACTCGCCCTCTTCGCGGCTCTAGGCTATGCGGGTATCCGCGTGGCCGGACGCACGGAGGACCCCTTCGTGAGGTATGCCGCGGGAGGCGTGACCACCTGGATCACGGCCCAGGCCGTGATCAACATCGGTGCGGTGCTCGGTCTGCTGCCGATCGCCGGCGTCCCCCTCCCGCTGTTCTCCTACGGGGGATCCGCCCTGCTGCCGACCATGTTCGCCATCGGGCTGCTGATCGCCTTCGCGCGCGACGAGCCCGCTGCGCGGGCGGCGCTTGCGATGCGGCAACCCCGCTTTGGTAGAAAACGGGGGGCTGGGGGAACCGGTTCCGGCCGGAGTCCCCGGAGATGGAACACGATGCGACGGCGCGCCTCGGTGGCGCGCTCGTCCGGAGAGCGGTGAATTTCGGTGCATGTCGTACTCGCCGGCGGAGGAACCGCGGGCCACATCGAGCCCGCGCTCGCCCTCGCGGACGCCCTGCGCAGGCAGGACCCGAGCGTGGGCATCACGGCCCTGGGCACGGAGCGCGGCCTCGAGACCCGTCTCGTACCCGAGCGCGGGTACGAACTCGCGCTGATCCCCGCCGTGCCGCTGCCACGCAAGCCCACCCCCGAGCTGATCACTGTCCCGGGCCGGCTGCGCGGCACGATCAAGGCGACCGAGCAGATCCTGGAGCGCACCAAGGCGGACGCCGTGGTCGGCTTCGGCGGCTACGTCGCCCTGCCCGGCTACCTGGCGGCCAAGCGCCTCGGCGTGCCGATCGTCATCCACGAGGCCAACGCCCGCCCGGGCCTGGCCAACAAGATCGGCTCGCGCTACGCCAGCCAGGTCGCCGTCTCCACGCCGGACAGCAAGCTGCGGAACTCCCGCTACATCGGCATCCCGCTGCGCCGCTCCATCGCCACCCTGGACCGGGCCGCCGTACGCCCCGAGGCCCGCGCCGCGTTCGGGCTCGACCCCAACCTGCCCACGCTCCTGGTCTCCGGAGGCTCCCAGGGCGCCCGCCGCCTCAACGAGGTCGTGCAGACGGTCGCGCCCTGGCTCCAGCAGGCCGGAATCCAGATCCTGCACGCGGTCGGCCCGAAGAACGAACTGCCGCAGGTCCAGCAGATGCCGGGAATGCCCCCCTACATCCCGGTAAGTTACCTGGACCGGATGGACCTCGCGTACGCCGCGGCCGACATGATGCTCTGCCGCGCGGGCGCGATGACCGTCGCCGAGCTCTCCGCCGTCGGGCTCCCCGCCGCCTACGTCCCGCTGCCCATCGGCAACGGCGAACAGCGGCTCAACGCCCAGCCGGTGGTCAAGGCCGGCGGCGGCCTGCTGGTCGACGACGCGGAGCTGACCCCCGAGTGGGTCCAGCAGAACGTCCTGCCCGTGCTCGCCGATCCGCACCGGCTGTACCAGATGTCCCGCGCCGCCGCCGAGTTCGGCCGCCGGGACGCCGACGACCTTCTCGTCGGCATGGTGTACGAGGCGATCGCCGCCAGTCGTGCACACCGCTAGGACCGTATGACGGAAGGCAGGGGAGCGTGGCCGGATCGACCACCGCCGAGCGCGGTGAACGCCAGCAGGAGTCGTCCGGCCCGCCGCCCGTCAGGCGTCTGAGGCGACGTCACCTTCGTGTGATCGTCATCCTGGGTCTGGTCCTGGTGTTCGTCGGCATCCCGACGGTATGGCTGTTCTACGGCTCCGACTGGCTGCGCGCCGAGCAGGTCTCCGTGTCGGGGACACGGGTCCTGACGCCGGGTCAGGTCGAGGCGGCCGCCGACGTCCCGCTCGGGAAACCGCTCATTTCCGTCGACACCGATGCGATCGAGACGCGACTGCGGCAAAAATTGCCCCGAATTGACTCGGTTGACGTGGTCCGTTCCTGGCCCCATGGAATCGACCTGAAAGTGGTCGAGCGGACTCCGGTTCTGATTGTCCAAAAGGCCGGAAAGTTCATCGAAGTGGACGATGAAGGTGTCCGTTTCGCCACGGTTTCCGAGGCGCCGAAAGGCGTGCCCGCACTGGAATTGACGCTCTCCCGGTCCAGCTCCGCCGCCGCGAGCCTGCGCCGCTTCGGCGAGGCCCGGCTGGTGCGCGAGGCGGTGCGCGTCGCCCGTGCCGTTCCGGCCGCCGTCGCCCGTGACACACGGACCGTCAAGGTCCGTTCCTACGACGACATCTCGCTGGAGTTGCGGGACGGCCGCACGGTCGCCTGGGGGAGCAGCGAGAAGGGCGCCGCGAAGGCCCGTACGCTCACCGCCCTGATGAAAGCCTCGTCCAGTGCGCGGTACTTCGACGTGAGTGTTCCCACCGCGCCCGCGTCATCAGGGAGTTGACGCACATCAGCGCAGGCCAGCACCCTGGTTGGGCAGTGCTACGGCTGATCACATAGGGTGAAAAGAAAAACGGGAGGTTCGGCGTGTTCGTTGAAGGAGCGCCACTTGTCGACTTAGTGTCCTGTTCAGAAGACTCCAAGGAACAGACACACTGGTAACCCTAAACTTCAGGGTTAGGGTTCGGGTCGGCGATACGGACCGTCCCATTCGGCATCAGTCGTCGGGTCGCGGGGCGCAGCGCGCCACGGTGATCCGGCGACACGTAACTCGAGGCGAGAGGCCTTCGACGTGGCAGCACCGCAGAACTACCTCGCAGTCATCAAAGTCATCGGTGTCGGCGGCGGTGGTGTCAATGCCATCAACCGGATGATCGAGGTCGGTCTCAAGGGCGTCGAGTTCATCGCCATCAACACCGACGCGCAAGCTCTGTTGATGAGCGACGCCGACGTCAAGCTGGACGTCGGCCGTGAACTCACCCGCGGACTCGGCGCCGGAGCCAACCCGGCCGTGGGCCGCAAGGCCGCCGAGGACCACCGCGAGGAGATCGAGGAGGTCCTCAAGGGGGCCGACATGGTCTTCGTGACAGCCGGTGAAGGCGGCGGCACCGGCACCGGCGGCGCGCCCGTCGTGGCCAACATCGCCCGCTCGCTCGGTGCCCTCACCATCGGTGTGGTCACGCGCCCGTTCACCTTCGAGGGACGGCGCCGCGCGAACCAGGCCGAGGACGGCATCGCCGAGCTCCGCGAAGAGGTCGACACCCTCATCGTCATCCCGAACGACCGGCTGCTGTCCATCTCGGACCGCCAGGTCTCGGTGCTGGACGCCTTCAAGTCGGCCGACCAGGTCCTGCTCTCCGGTGTCCAGGGCATCACCGACCTCATCACCACCCCGGGCCTCATCAACCTCGACTTCGCCGACGTCAAGTCGGTCATGTCCGAGGCCGGCTCGGCCCTGATGGGCATCGGCTCCGCCCGCGGCGACGACCGCGCGGTGGCCGCCGCCGAGATGGCGATCTCCTCGCCGCTGCTGGAGGCGTCCATCGACGGCGCCCGCGGTGTGCTGCTCTCCATCTCCGGCGGTTCGGACCTCGGTCTGTTCGAGATCAACGAGGCCGCCCAGCTGGTGAGCGAGGCCGCCCACCCCGAGGCCAACATCATCTTCGGCGCGGTGATCGACGACGCCCTCGGCGACGAGGTCCGGGTCACCGTGATCGCGGCCGGCTTCGACGGCGGCCAGCCGCCGGCCCGCCGGGAGAACGTGATCGGCTCGGCCTCGGCCAAGCGCGAGGAGCCGGCCCCGGCACGGCAGACCGAGAGCCGCCCGTCCTTCGGTTCGCTCGGCAGCGTGACCCCGAAGGAGGACCCGGAGCCCGCTCCGGAGCCGGTCAACGACATCCCGGTGGCGCCGCCGGTCCCGCCGGCGCCGCGGACCTACTCGGACAGCGCGGCCGAGGAACTGGACGTACCGGACTTCCTCAAGTGATCCTTCTGACGTGATAGGACAGCGCGAAAGCGTGAGCGGCGCCCACTTCGCCTTCACCGACCGGTGGGGCGGGGTGAGCGCCGCTCCGTATGAGGAGCTCAATCTCGGCGGAGCGGTCGGTGACGACCCCGACGCCGTACGCACCAACCGCGAACTGGCCGCGAAGTCCCTGGGTGTCGATCCGGGCCGGGTGGTCTGGATGAACCAGGTGCACGGGGCCGGCGTTGCGGTGGTGGACGGGCCGTGGGGATCGTCGTCCGAGATCCCGTCGGTCGACGCGATCGTCACGACGCGGCGGGGGCTCGCCCTCGCCGTGCTCACCGCCGACTGCGTGCCGGTACTGCTCGCCGACCCCGTCGCCGGGATCGCCGCCGCGGCCCACGCGGGCCGGCCCGGCATGATCGCCGGAGTCGTCCCGGCCGCGCTACGCGCGATGACGGACCTGGGGGCCGAGCCCTCTCGGATCGTCGCCCGCACCGGACCCACCGTCTGCGGCCGGTGCTACGAAGTGCCCGACGCGATGCGCGCCGAGGTGTCCGCCGTCGAGCCGGCGGCGTACGCCGAGACGAGCTGGGGCACGCCGGCGGTCGATGTGAGCGCCGGAGTGCACGCACAGCTGGACCGGATCGGAGTGCGTGACCGGGCGCAATCGCCGGTGTGCACGCTGGAGTCGGACGATCACTTCTCGTACCGCCGCGACCGCACCACCGGTCGGCTCGCGGGTTATGTGTGGCTGGACTGATAGGGCATGACGGACCGTAAGGACGAACTCGCCGCGAATCTGGCGAAAGTGGAACGGCGCATCGCCGACGCGTGCGCGGCCGCGGGGCGGGGGCGCGACGAGGTGACCTTGATCGTGGTCACCAAGACCTACCCCGCGACCGATGTGCGGATCCTCGCGGAACTCGGCGTGCGTCACGTCGCCGAGAACCGTGACCAGGACGCGGCACCGAAGGCCGCGGCCTGTATGGATCTGCCCCTTACTTGGCATTTTGTCGGTCAACTCCAGACCAACAAAGTGCGATCCGTGGTCGGTTACGCGGACTTCGTGCAGTCCGTCGATCGTTCCAAGCTCGTCACAGCTCTGTCGAAGGAGGCCGTCCGCACCGGACGGGAGCTCGGGTGTCTCATCCAGGTCGCACTCGACGCCGGCGAGAGCGAGCGGGGTGAGCGGGGAGGCGTCGCGCCCGCCGGGATCGAGGAGTTGGCCGGCCTCGTCGCGCAGGCGCCGGGGCTGCGGCTCGGCGGACTGATGACCGTCGCACCGCTCACCGGGGAGTACGCGGGACGCGAACAGGCGGCGTTCGGGCGGTTGATGGATTTGTCGACTGACCTGCGCCGGAGTCATCCGGCTGCCACCATGGTCTCGGCAGGGATGAGTGCGGACCTCGAACAGGCCGTGGCGGCCGGAGCGACACATGTGCGCGTCGGCAGCGCGGTACTCGGAGTCCGCCCCAGGCTCGGGTAACGTCGCCAGGAAGTCGGACCACAGCAGAAAATATGGTCATTGCCGCCGAAAGGCGGATTCAAGGACCACGTGGATCGCGGGCACTTGGCAGTCGTCAGCCGATCCACCACAGAGCGGAGGACTCAGAGCATGGCCGGCGCGATGCGCAAGATGGCGGTCTACCTCGGCCTCGTGGAGGACGATGGGTACGACGGCCGCGGATTCGACCCCGATGACGACTTCGAACCCGAACTGGACCCGGAGCCCGAGCGGGACCACCGACGGCACGAGCCGTCCCACCAGCCGCACGTCTCACATCAGCCCCAAAGGGACGAAGAGGTACGAGTCGTACAGCCGTCCGCACCTCGTGAGCCGGCCGCCCGTTCCGCTTCGCTACCCGCGGAATCCGGCCGCCCGGCGCGCATCGCGCCCGTGGCATCCATCACACAAGAACGCGCAAGTCTGGAGAAGAACGCACCGGTGATCATGCCCAAGGTCGTGTCCGAACGAGAGCCTTACCGGATCACCACGCTCCACCCACGGACCTACAACGAGGCCCGTACCATCGGGGAACACTTCCGTGAAGGCACTCCGGTGATCATGAATCTGACTGAGATGGACGACACAGACGCGAAGCGACTTGTCGACTTTGCGGCCGGTTTGGTGTTTGGTCTTCACGGCAGTATCGAGCGGGTGACGCAGAAGGTGTTCCTGTTGTCGCCTGCTAACGTCGATGTCACGGCGGAGGACAAGGCCCGCATCGCAGAGGGCGGGTTCTTCAACCAGAGCTGAGACGTAACACCGGAAGCAGCTGCAACAGCAGGGCACAGGGGAGAGGGAAGCAACAGGTCATGAGCGTGGTTTTGGATGTCGCCTACATCGCGCTGATGTGCTTCCTCATCGTGCTCATCTTCCGGTTGGTCATGGACTACGTCTTCCAGTTCGCCCGCTCATGGCAACCAGGCAAGGCGATGGTGGTCGTACTGGAGGCCACCTACACTGTCACGGATCCACCGCTCAAGCTTCTGCGGCGGTTCATTCCGCCGCTGCGTCTCGGGGGCGTGGCGCTCGACCTGTCCTTCTTCGTGCTGATGATCATCGTCTACATCCTGATCTCGATCGTGAGCCGGCTGTGAGCGATGTGAACTACGGTCTTGCCGAATGCCGACGACTACGTTGAGGTGAAGAGATGCCGTTGACCCCCGAGGACGTGCGGAACAAGCAGTTCACGACCGTCCGCCTCCGAGAAGGCTATGACGAGGACGAGGTCGATGCCTTCCTCGACGAGGTCGAAGCCGAACTGACCCGCCTGCTCCGCGAGAACGAGGACCTGCGCGCCAAGCTGGCCGCGGCCACGCGCGCTGCTGCTCAGAACCAGCAGAACATGCGCAAGCCTCCAGAGCAGCAGGATCAGCAGCAGCAACAGCAGCAGCAGGGCATGCGCGGTCCAGGTGGTCCCGTACCCGCCGGCATATCGGGCCCGCCGCAGCAGCAGATGGGTGGCCCCATGGGTGGTCCGCCCCAGCTGCCGAGCGGTGCCCCGCAGCTGCCCGCCGGTCCCGGCGGTCAGGGTGGCCCGCAGGGTCCCGGCCCGATGGGCCAGGGTCCGGGCGGTCCGGGCCCGATGGGCCAGCCCCCCATGCAGCAGCAGATGGGTGGTCCGATGGGCGGCCCCATGGGCGGTCCGATGGGCGGCCCCGGTCAAGGAGGCCCCGGTGGCGACAGCGCCGCCCGTGTCCTCTCGCTGGCCCAGCAGACCGCCGACCAGGCGATCGCCGAGGCCCGGTCCGAAGCCAACAAGATCGTCGGCGAGGCGCGTTCGCGTGCCGAGGGTCTGGAGCGTGACGCCCGTGCCAAGGCCGATGCCCTGGAGCGGGACGCGCAGGAGAAGCACCGCGTCGCGATGGGCTCCCTGGAGTCCGCCCGCGCCACGCTGGAGCGCAAGGTCGAGGACCTGCGCGGCTTCGAGCGCGAGTACCGCACGCGCCTGAAGTCGTACCTGGAGTCGCAGCTGCGTCAGCTGGAGACCCAGGCCGACGACTCGCTGGCCCCGCCGCGCACTCCGGCGACCGCGTCCCTCCCGCCGTCCCCGGCGCCTTCCATGGCACCGGCCGGCGCGAGCGCCCCGTCGTACGGCGGTGGCAACCAGACGATGGGCGGCAGTCCCTCGCCGTCCGGTCCGTCCTACGGCGGTCAGCAGCAGATGTCTCCGGCGATGACCCAGCCGATGGCGCCGGTGCGTCCGCAGGGCCCGTCGCCGATGGGCCAGGCGCCCTCGCCCATGCGGGGCTTCCTGATCGACGAGGATGACAACTGACGGCCTGATGGCCAGTAGTACGGCATAGACGTCGGCAGCGTTCAGGGCGGGGCCCCGGGTTTGCACCCGGGGCCCCGCCCTTTGTCGCACGCGCCGCCCTTTGTCGCACGCGCCGCCCATTCGTCGCACGCGCCGTCCCTTTGCCACACGCGTTCGTGCGCACACAACGCCGAAGGCCCGGTCCCGCCAAGATCTTTGGCGGGACCGGGCCTTCGGTCCGTGGCCTACCCCCTGTGGGTTACGCCTTGCGCAGGCGGAACGTCAGCGTCAGTCCCTCGTCCGTGAACGGGTTCCCGTAGCTGTCGTCCGCGTCACCCTCGGCGAAGTCCGTCGCGAGGACCTCGTCGGCGATCAGGCCGGCGTGGTCGGTGAGGGCCGCGACCGTCGCCGGGTCCGTGGCGGTCCAGCGCAGTGCGATGCGGTCGGCGACGTCGAGGCCGCTGTTCTTGCGGGCCTCCTGGATCAGGCGGATCGCGTCACGGGCCAGACCCGCACGGCGGAGTTCCTCCGTGATCTCCAGGTCCAGGGCGACCGTCGCGCCCGCGTCGGACGCCACCGACCAGCCCTCGCGCGGCGTCTCCGTGATGATCACCTCGTCGGGAGCCAGCGTGATGGTCTCGCCGTCGACCTCGACCGACGCCGTGCCCTCGCGCAGGGCCAGGGACAGCGCGGCCGCGTCCGTGTTGGCGACGGCCTTGGCCACGTCCTGGACCCGCTTGCCGAACCGCTTGCCCAGCGCGCGGAAGTTGGCCTTCGCCGTGGTGTCCACCAGGGAGCCGCCGACCTCGCTCAGCGTGGCCAGGGACTCGACGTTCAGCTCCTCCGTGATCTGCGTGCGCAGTTCGGAGGCCAGGGCCTCGAAGCCGGTCGCCGCGATCAGGGCACGGGACAGCGGCTGACGGGTCTTGACGCCCGACTCCGCGCGCGTGGCACGGCCCAGCTCCACGAGCCGGCGCACCAGCACCATCTGCTTCGACAGCTCCGGGTCGATGGCGGTGAGGTCCGCCTCGGGCCAGGCCGACAGGTGGACCGACTCCGGAGCACCCGGTGTGACAGGAACGATCAGGTCCTGCCACACCCGCTCGGTGATGAACGGGGTCAGCGGGGCCATCAGCTGCGTCACCGTCTCCACGACCTCGTGCAGCGTGCGCAGCGCGGCCTTGTCGCCCTGCCAGAAGCGGCGGCGGGAGCGGCGCACGTACCAGTTCGACAGGTCGTCGACGAACGCGGACAGCAGCCTGCCGGCGCGCTGGGTGTCGTAGGCGTCGAGGGCCTGGGTGACCTGGTCGGTGAGCGCGTGCAGTTCGGACAGCAGCCAGCGGTCCAGGACCGGGCGGTCCGCCGGGGCCGGGTCGGCCTCGGACGGGGCCCAGCCCGTCGTACGGGCGTACAGGGCCTGGAAGGCGACCGTGTTCCAGTACGTCAGGAGGGTCTTGCGGACGACCTCCTGGATCGTGCCGTGGCCCACGCGCCGGGCCGCCCAGGGGGAGCCGCCGGCCGCCATGAACCAGCGGACCGCGTCCGCGCCGTGCCGGTCCATGAGCGGGATCGGCTCCAGCGTGTTGCCCAGGTGCTTGGACATCTTGCGGCCGTCCTCGGCGAGGATGTGGCCGAGGCAGACCACGTTCTCGTACGAGGACTTGTCGAAGACCAGCGTGCCGACCGCCATCAGCGTGTAGAACCAGCCGCGGGTCTGGTCGATGGCCTCGCAGATGAACTGCGCCGGATAGCGGGCCTCGAACAGCTCCTTGTTCTTGTACGGGTAGCCCCACTGTGCGAACGGCATCGAACCCGAGTCGTACCAGGCGTCGATGACCTCGGGCACGCGCGTGGCCGTCTTGCCGCAGCCGTCCTGCCGGCAGGCGAAGGTGACCTCGTCGATGAACGGGCGGTGCGGGTCCAGGCCTGACTGGTCGGTGCCGGTCAGCTCGGTCAGCTCGGTGAGGGAGCCGACGCAGGTGAGGTGGTCGTCCTCGCAGCGCCAGATCGGCAGCGGGGTGCCCCAGTAGCGGTTGCGGGACAGCGCCCAGTCGATGTTGTTGTTCAGCCAGTCTCCGTACCGGCCGTTCTTGACCGTGTCCGGGAACCAGTTGGTGTTCTCGTTCTCCGTGAGGAGGCGGTCCTTGACCTCCGTGGTGCGGATGTACCAGGAGGGCTGGGCGTAGTAGAGCAGCGCGGTGTGGCAGCGCCAGCAGTGCGGGTAGCTGTGCTCGTACGGGATGTGCTTGAAGAGCAGGCCGCGCTGCTGGAGGTCCTCGGTGAGCTTTTCGTCCGCCTTCTTGAAGAAGACGCCGCCGACGAGGGGGACGTCCTCCTCGAAGGTGCCGTCCGGGCGGACCGGGTTCACGACCGGCAGGCCGTACGCACGGCAGACCTTGAGGTCGTCCTCACCGAAGGCGGGGGACTGGTGGACCAGACCCGTACCGTCCTCGGTCGTGACGTACTCGGCGTTCACGACGTAGTGCGTGCCGCCCTCGGCCTCCGGGAACTCGACGAGCTCGAACGGGCGCTGGTACGTCCAGCGCTCCATCTCGGCGCCCGTGAAGGTCCAGCCGGTGGTCTCCCAGCCCTCGCCGAGGGCCTTGGCGACGAGCGGCTTGGCGACGACCAGCTTCTCCTCGCCGTTGGTCGCGACGACGTAGGTCACCTCGGGGTGCGCGGCCACCGCGGTGTTGGAGACCAGCGTCCAGGGCGTGGTCGTCCACACCAGGAGCGCGGCCTCGCCGGCCAGCGGGCCGGAGGTGAGCGGGAAGCGGACGAAGACCGACGGGTCGACGACCGTCTCGTAGCCCTGCGCCAGCTCGTGGTCCGACAGGCCCGTGCCGCAGCGGGGGCACCAGGGGGCTACGCGGTGGTCTTGGGCCAGCAGGCCCTTGTTGAAGATCTCCTTGAGCGACCACCAGACCGACTCGATGTACTCGGGGTCCATGGTGCGGTAGGGCTCGGTGAGGTCGGTCCAGTAGCCCATGCGGGTCGTGAGCTCTTCGAAGGCGTCCGTGTGCCGGGTCACCGACTCGCGGCACTTCGCGTTGAACTCGGCGATGCCGTACGCCTCGATGTCCTGCTTGCCGGAGAAGCCGAGCTCCTTCTCCACGGCGAGCTCCACCGGGAGGCCGTGGCAGTCCCAGCCGGCCTTGCGGGCCACGTGGTAGCCGCGCATGGTGCGGAAGCGGGGGAAGACGTCCTTGAAGACGCGGGCCTCGATGTGGTGGGCACCGGGCATGCCGTTGGCGGTGGGCGGGCCCTCGTAGAACACCCACTCGGGGCGGCCCTCGGACTGCTCCAGGCTCTTGGCGAAGATCTTCTGCTCACGCCAGAAGTCGAGCACGGCGTGCTCGAGGGCGGGCAGGTCGACCTGGGCGGGCACCTGGCGGTACGTCGGCGATGTCATCAGCGGGCTTCCTCCGGCGGACTTGCTGCCTTCCGTCCGGAGGGACGAGAGCTACGTCTGCCTGCGCCGCCTTCGGCGCGCTCCCGCGGTACCACCCTCCTTGGCCCTCCGGCGCGGGGTGTGCGTCGGTGGGCCCCCTCATTGGGGTCGCGATGCCGGTTCTACTGGCCACTGCGCTCGGCGGCGGTTTTCTTCCGGCGGCTCCGGGGTGATCTTCACGTCGCGCTCGCCCCCGGGCTTCCACCGTCCCCGGGTCGCTCTGGGCTGCGTACGCCGCTACTCGTCCCCATCCACGCTTTTCGCTCCGCCCAGTGTACGGCGCCGCGCGGACAGCGGCCGACCGCTTTTCGGGGCGGCCGGGGACAGAGGGCCGTAAGGGACGTCGTCATGGGTGACGTATGGGTTTGATGACCTGAATGGAGTGGTATGGGTGTTCGGATCCTGGGACGTCCGGCTCGGCGGATTACCGGGCGGGGAGCTGGGCACAACGGATGCAGGTTCGCCGCGCGGCGTGCGCGAGGCGGGCGAATCAGGCGGTGTGCCCCGTTGCCGCGGGACTCAAGTCGATTTATCGTCCCAGCACGATTCGCGCGCAAGATCACAATATGTGAAGGGGCCGCGGCCATGGTGGCGAAGAAGACCGCCGTACAGCAGCCGGCGTCCGGCAGGTCCGCGGAGGCCTCCGGCGGTGCGGCCAAGGACGTGGGCGGGAAGAAGACCACACAGGGGGGCTCGGCGGGGCGGGCGGCGAAGGGGGCGGCCGGGAAGGCGACCGAGGGGACGAAGGCGGCTGTCAAGAAGACGAAGGCGGCTGTCAGGAAGGTGACGGCCAAGAAGGCCGTGGCCGAGGAAGCGCTGGCCAAGGCCGGGAAGGCTGTGACCAAGAAGGCGACGGAGCCTCCGGCTGAGAAGGCGACGGTCGAGAAGGCCCCGGCGAAGAACGCGGCTGCCAAGGATGCGGCGGCCGGGAAGACGGCTGTCAGAAAGATGGCAGCCGAGGTCGCGGCCGAGAAGGCCCCGGCCAAGGAAGCGGCCGCCAGTGAAGCGGCGGCCAAGGAAGCGGCGGCCGGGAAGACGGCAGGCAAGAAGGCGGCAGGCAAGGCCGCGGCCGGGAGAGCCTTGGCCAAGGAGACGGTTGCCAAGGAGGCGGCGGCTCGGAAGACGGCAGGCAAGGCCGCGGCCGGGAGAGCCTCGGCCAAGGAAACGGCTGCCAAGAAGACGCTGACCAAGGAGACGGCAGCCAAGGCCGCGGCCGCGAAAGCCCCGGCCAGGAAAGCTGCGGCCAAGGGGACCGCGGCCAAGGTCGCGGCCGAGAAGGCCCCGGCCAAGAAGGCGGCGGCCGACGAGGCGGTGGCGAAGAAGGCCGTGGCCAAGAAGGCGGCCGAGGAGACGGTGGCGAAGAAGGCCCCGGCGAGGAAGGCGGCCGAGGAGACGGTGGCCGAGAAGGCCCCGGCCAAGAAGGCGGCGGCCGAGGAGACGGCGGAGAAGAAGGAGGCGGCCGAGAAGGCGGCGGCGAAGAAGGCCGCTGTCAAGCGGGCGAAGGCCGCCAAGGCCGGCGCCGCCAAGAAGGCCGGTGTCGCCAAGAAGGGCGGCGTCGTGCAGAAGCGCGTCGAGGCCGAGGGCGTTCGCGCCGGAGGCGAGAGCACCACCACGAAGGGCGCTGTCGGGAAGGGTGCTGCCCGGACCGACGCGGTCACACAGGACACGGCCGGGAGCAGCACGGCCAAGAAGGCGGGTGCGGCCGAGGCCGCGCAGCAGACGGGAGCGACGACCGTGGGTGCGAAGAAGACTCCTGGCACGGCAACGGCGGCCAAGACCGCTGTTCCGAAGGCACGGGCGGCAGCGGCGGAGCCCGGTGAGCTCGCTGTTCGCCCGGGCGAGGACCCCTGGACGGAGGCGGAGGTCGAGGAGGCGCGTGCCGAGCTGACGTCCGAGGAGATCCGGCTGCGTGAGGAGATCACGTCGTCGGAGCGGTCGCTCGTCGGTCTGATGCGGGACTCCGGGGACGGCGCGGGCGACGACCAGGCGGACACCGGCACCAAGAACATCACCCGCGAGCACGAGCTGGCGCTGGCCGCCAACGCGCGCGAGATGCTCGTCCAGACCGAGCGCGCCCTGGAACGCCTGCACGCGGGCACCTACGGCCTCTGCGAGAACTGCGGCAATCCCATCGGCAAGGCCCGCATGCAGGCCTTCCCGCGGGCGACACTGTGCGTGGAGTGCAAGCAGAAGCAGGAGCGCCGGTACTGACCGGCCGCCGAATGCCTCCTGAGCACGTGGGGCGCCCGGGGTGTGCCGTACCCTCGTCCTCAGTCAGGCACCTAGGTTGAGGGACTCACGTGGCAGAGGCGGAGCGCATCATCGGTACGCCGGACACACCGGACGCGACCGGCAACGGGCGGGAGCGGCCCGACGAGGCGGCGGCCGCCGGGGCGTCCGGCACGGATGAGCCGGCGGCCGCCGGGCGGCCCCGGGGCAAGCGCCGGATCGCGGTCCTGTTCGCGGTCGCCACGTTCGCGTACGCCCTCGACCTGATCAGCAAGATGATCGTGGTGGCCAAGCTGGAGCACCACCCGCCCATCGAGATCATCGGGGACTGGCTGAAGTTCGAGGCGATCCGCAACGCGGGCGCGGCCTTCGGCTTCGGCGAGGCCTTCACGGTCATCTTCACCATGATCGCGGCGGCGGTGATCGTGGTGATCGCCCGGCTCGCCCGCAAGCTCTACAGCCTGCCCTGGGCGATCGCGCTCGGGCTGCTGCTCGGCGGTGCGCTGGGCAACCTCACCGACCGGATCTTCCGGGCGCCGGGCGTCTTCGAGGGCGCGGTCGTGGACTTCATCGCGCCGAAGCACTTCGCCGTCTTCAACCTGGCCGACTCGGCGATCGTGTGCGGCGGCATCCTGATCGTGCTGCTGTCGTTCAAGGGGCTCGACCCCGACGGGACCGTCCACAAGGACTGAGCCCGCGAGGGGTTGTCCACAGGCTCCGTACGGTGCTGTCTCACTCGTCCGGCATACTCGACGGGTGAGCACGATTCCCGAGATCCGTACCCTGCCCGTGCCCGACGGCCTGGAGGGCGAGCGCGTCGACGCCGCCATCTCCCGCATGTTCGGCTTCTCCCGGACCAAGGCGGCCGAGCTCGCCGCCGCGGGGAAGGTCACGGTCGACGGATCGGTGGTCGGCAAGTCGGAGCGCGTGCACGGCGGCGCCTGGCTGGAGGTCGAGATGCCGCAGGCCCCCGCGCCGGTGCAGGTGGTGGCCGAACCGGTCGAGGGCATGGAGATCGTGCACGACGACGATGACGTGGTCGTGATCGTCAAGCCGGTGGGCGTGGCCGCGCACCCGTCGCCGGGCTGGACCGGCCCGACCGTCATCGGCGGCCTGGCCGCCGCCGGGTACCGCATCTCGACCTCCGGCGCCGCGGAGCGCCAGGGCATCGTGCACCGGCTCGACGTGGGCACGTCGGGGCTGATGGTGGTCGCCAAGTCGGAGTACGCGTACACGTCGCTGAAGCGCCAGTTCAAGGAGCGCACGGTCGACAAGCGGTACCACACGCTCGTCCAGGGCCACCCCGACCCGACCAGCGGCACCATCGACGCGCCCATCGGCCGCCACCCGCAGCACGACTACAAGTGGGCGGTCACCGCCGAGGGCAAGCCGTCCGTCACGCACTACGACCTGATCGAGGCCTTCCGCGCGGCGTCCCTGCTCGACGTGAAGCTGGAGACCGGCCGCACCCACCAGATCCGCGTCCACATGGCCGCCCACCGGCACCCCTGCGTCGGCGACCTGACCTACGGCGCCGACCCGACGCTCGCCAAGCGGCTCCGTCTGACCCGCCAGTGGCTGCACGCGGTGCGGCTCGGCTTCGAGCATCCCGGGGACGGGCAGTGGGCGGAGTTCGCGTGCGACTACCCGGAGGACCTGCAGAAGGCCCTCGACCAGGTCCGGGAGGAGACCTACGCATGAGCGTCCCGTCGTACGTGGTGCGGGTCGCCGAGGGCCCGGCCGACCGTGAGGCGTGCTTCGCGGTGCGCAAGGAGGTGTTCGTCGGCGAGCAGGGCGTGCCGGAGGACATCGAGTACGACGCGTACGACCCGGGGGCCGTCCATGTGCTGGCGGTCCGGGAGGACGGTGTTCCGCTCGGGACGGGGCGGCTGCTGCTCGGGGAGGCGGCCGTGGCGCAGACCGGAGCGGACGCGTCCGTGGGCTCCCTCGGCCGGCTGGCCGTGGCCGCCCACGCGCGCGGACTCGGCGTCGGCGTCGCCCTGGTGCGGGCCATCGAGGACGCGGCACGCGAGCGTGGTCTGGCGGCCGTGGACCTGCACGCCCAGACGCACGCGCTGGGCTTCTACGAGCGGCTCGGCTACGAGGCGTACGGGCCGGAGTACTTGGAGGCGGGCATTCCGCACCAGGGGATGCGGCGTTCGCTTTAGCCCGTCATGAAGGGTGCCGAAACGGTTTGTCCCGGGAGTTGCGTGGCAGGCTTGAGGTCAGTCGTGTGAACGTTTGACCTTCCGGAGCGCTGACCGTGGATCAGTTGGCCCTGCTGTTCGTGCTGCTGCTCGGGGCCGTGATCAGCGTCCCGGTCGGGGACCGGTTCAGCGTGCCCGCGCCGGTGCTGATGACGCTGCTGGGCATAGTCCTCGCGCTGCTCGACTTCGTGCCCAACGTAGAGATCCCGCCGGACCTGATCCTGCCGCTGCTGTTGCCGCCGCTGCTGTACGCCGCGGTGCGGCGCACGTCCTGGCGGCAGTTCGCGGCGAACAAGAGGCCGATCTTCCTGCTGGCCGTGGCGCTGGTGTTCGTCACCATGGCCTGTGTGGCCGCCGCGGCCAACGCGATCGTGCCGGGGCTGCCGCTGGCCGCGGCGTTCGCGCTCGGCGCGCTGGTCGCGCCGCCGGACCCGGTCGCGGCGACGGCCGTCGCCGGGCAACTGGGGCTGCCGCGCCGACTGGTGTCCATCCTGGAGGGCGAGGGGCTGTTCAACGACGTGACGGCCATCGTCCTCTACCACGTGGCGATCGCCGCCGCCGTCAGCGGGACGTTCTCGCCCTGGAAGGCCGGGCTGGACCTCGTGCTGTCGGCCGTGGTGGCCGTGGCCGTGGGCCTGGCGCTGGGCTGGGGCGCGAACAAGCTGATGGAACTGCTCGGGGACGCGACCCTCCAGATCGGGCTGACCCTGCTGGTGCCGTACGCCTCGTACGTCCTGGCCGAGGAGATGCACGGGTCCGGGGTGCTCGCCGTGCTCACCACCGCGCTGTTCCTCGCGGAGTACGGGTCCGACGCCGACGACGTCATGACGCGGCTGGCCGGGCACACGTTCTGGAACATCGTCGACACGCTCGTCACCGGCGTCGCGTTCGGGCTGGTCGGGCTGGAGCTGCACAACGCGATCCGCACGGCGTCCGGCCGGTGGGGCGAGTTGCTCGGGTGGGCGGCGGTGGTCGTCTGCGTGGTCGTGTTCGTACGGCTGTTGTGGCTGCTGCCGGCGACCTGGCTGACGAAGCGGCTGCACGCGCGGCGGGACTACGACGAGGACATCCCGGTGAGCTGGCGCGAGACCGTGGTGATGTGGTGGTCGGGGATGCGCGGGGTGGCCTCGGTGGCGCTGGTGCTGGCCATTCCGCTGGAGACCGACGCGGGGGCGCCGTTCCCCAGCCGGGACGAGATCATCTTCATCGCGTTCGGGGTGATCGTGGTCACGCTGGTGGTGCAGGGGCTGACCCTGCCGTGGCTGGTGCGGCGGCTGGGGGTGCGGGCCGACACGGATGTCGAGAAGGAGTTCGCGAAGGCGCTGGCGATCCGGGCGTCCCAGGCGGCCAAGCGCAGGCTCCGGGAGATCGAGGAAGTCGAGGAGCTGCCGGAGGAGTTGTCCGAGCAGATGCTGCGGCGGGCGTTCGACATCGCGGTACGGATCAGTCCCGCGGTGGCCGAGGACGAGCGGCGGGAGGCCTATCGGGAGCGGGCCCGGCGGCTGAAGCGGGTGCGGCGGATCCAGCAGGAGATGCTGAGCGCCGCGCGGCACGAGGTGCTGGCGGCGCGGAGTGAGCCGGGGGCGGACCCGGAGGTGGTGGACCGGGTGCTGCGGCATCTCGATGTGCGGTCCATGCGGTGAGTTCGGTCCGCGGGCCCGCCCCTGGCTGCTCGCCTCTCGTCAGCGCTCCGGCCTCGTAGAGCCGTGGTAGCGGCGCTGCTGGTGCGGGACGCCGTCCTGGGAGGGGCGGTGGCCGTTGCGGTTCGGGGCCTGGGCCGCGTCCGCCGTGTTGACCCGGGGCAGCGCGTAGGGGTGCTCTTCGGCCAGCCAGCGGAGCATCTGCTCGCGGACCGACACCCGCACCGTCCAGATGTCGTCCGCGTCCTTGGCGGTCACCAGGGCGCGCACCTGCATGGTGTTCGGCGTGGTGTCGGTGACGGAGAGGTCGTAGGCGCGGCCGTCCCAGGCCGGGCACTCGCGCAGGATGTCGCGGAGCTTCTCGCGCATCGCGTCCACGGGGGCCGTGTGGTCGACGTGCCAGAAGACGGTGCCGGTCATCTGCGGCGTGCCGCGCGACCAGTTCTCGAACGGCTTGGACGTGAAGTACGACACCGGCATGGTGATCCGCCGCTCGTCCCAGGTACGCACGGTCAGGAACGTCAGCGTGATCTCCTCGACCGTGCCCCACTCGCCGTCCACGACGACGGTGTCCCCGATGCGCACCATGTCGCCGAAGGCGATCTGGAACCCCGCGAACATGTTGCTCAGCGTGGACTGCGCGGCGACACCGGCGACGATGCCGAGGATGCCGGCCGAGGCCAGCAGCGAGGCACCCGCGGCGCGGAACGCCGGGAACGTCAGCAGCATGCTCGCCGCGGCCACCACGCCGACGATCGCCGACACCACCCGCATGATCAGCGTCACCTGGGTGCGCACCCGGCGGACCCTGGCCGGGTCGCGGTGGGCACGGGCATTGGCGTAGCGGCTGTACGACGTCTCGACGATCGCCGCCGCGATACGGATCACCAGCCAGGCGGTCGACCCGATCAGCACCAGGGTCAGTGTCTGGCCGACTGCCTGGTCGCGGCTCTGCAGCAGTTGTGCCTCGTCGTAGAACCCTCTCAGCAGGGCCGCGAGGAGCACGAGCTGGTAGGGGATGCGGCCGCGGCGGAGCAGCCCCCACAGCGGGGTCTCGTGGTGCCGGTCGTCGGCCTTGCGCAGCAGGAAGTCGGTGGCCCAGCCGATCACCAGCGTGAGCACGACCGAGCCACCGACCACGATCAGCGGTCGCAGCAGGTTTTCCATGCCCCCGAACCTAACCGGCTCGCGGGGCACATGAACATGTGACTTCGGCGGCGTCCTGGGTAGTGCCGCGATCCCGGCCCGTCACACCCGGCTGGCACCATGGGCTCATGAACATCATGCTCTTTCACTCGACCCCTGGGCTGCGGCCCGCGGTGCTCCAGGCCGCCGACCGGCTGCGCGCGGCCGGACACGAGGTGTGGACACCCGACCTCTTCGAGGGACGCACGTTCGACTCGGTCGAGGAGGGCATGGAGCACAAGGAGAAGATCGGCAAGGACGAGCTGCTGAAGCGGGCCGTGCTGGCCGCCGCGCCCTACTCCGAGCGCGGGCTGGTGTACGCCGGGTTCTCGCTCGGCGCCTCCATCGCCCAGACCCTCGCCCTCGGCGACGACAAGGCGCGCGGTCTGCTGCTCCTGCACGGCACGTCGGACATCGCGCCGGGCGTCACGGCGGACGAGCTGCCGGTCCAGCTGCACGTGGCCGAGCCCGACCCGTTCGAGACGGACGACTGGCTCAGCGCCTGGTACCTCCAGATGGGCCGCACCGGCGCCGACGTCGAGGTGTACCGGTACGCGGGGGCGGGTCACCTCTACACCGACCCCGACCTGCCGGACTACGACGAGGAGGCCGCCGAGGCCACCTGGCGGGTGGCGCTCGGCTTCCTCGACAGCCTGTAGCCGACGGTTGTCAGGGGCTCACACGGCGTCGTAGACGCGCTCGATCTTCTGCGTGCCGCTGCGCGTGCGGTACGAGCGGGACCACGTGGCGGTCGCGTCGGGCTCGGCACGGTCCGAGATGACGTAGTAGTCCATCTGCGCGCGCTCGGCGGTGATGTCCAGGACGCCGAAGCCGTGGCGGTCGGTGTCGACCCAGTGGACGTGCCGGTTGGCGGCGCGGATCACGGGTGCGGCGACCGCGGAGACCGTGCCCTGCGGGACCTTGACCATGTCGTCGAGGTTGTCGGAGGTGACCGAGGTGACGACGAACTCCGTGGCCGCCGACGGGGACAGCGGGTACGTACCGGCGTCCACCGGCACGTCGTTGGCCCAGGCCATGTGGATGTCGCCGGTGAGGAAGACCGTGTTGCGGATCGCGTTCGCGCGCAGATGGGCCAGGAGTTCGCGGCGGTCGTCGGTGTAGCCGTCCCACTGGTCGGTGTTGAGGGCGAGGCCCTCCTGCGGCAGGCCCAGCAGCTTGGCCAGCGGCTTCAGCAGATCGGCGGAGAGCGAGCCGATGGCGAACGGCGAGACCATCACCGAGTTGCCGACCAGCCGCCAGGTGGTGTCGGACGCCTTCAGGCCCGCCTTCAGCCAGTCGAGCTGGGCGCGGCCGGTGAGCGTGCGGTCCGGGTCGTCGACCTCGCCGTTGCCGACCTTGACCTGCTGTGAGCGGAAGGAGCGCAGGTCCAGCAGCGAGAGGTCGGCCAGCTTGCCGAAGCGCAGCCGACGGTAGGTGGTGCCGGCGATCGCCGGGCGCACCGGCATCCACTCGAAGTAGGCCTGCTTGGCGGCGGCCTGGCGGGCGGACCAGGCGCCCTCGGCGCCCTCCGTGTGGTTCTCGGCGCCGCCCGACCAGGCGTCGTTGGCGAACTCGTGGTCGTCCCAGATCGCCACGACCGGGGCGGCCGCGTGCAGCGCCTGGAGGTCCGGGTCGGTCTTGTAGCGCGCGTGCCGGACGCGGTAGTCGGCGAGGGTGACGATCTCGTGGGCCGGGGCGTGCGGGCGGACGACCGTGCCGCGCGTGCCGTACTCGCCGGTGCCGTACTCGTAGATGTAGTCGCCGAGGTGCAGCCAGGCGTCCAGGTCGCCGCGGGCCGCGAGGTGGCGGTACGGGGAGAAGTAGCCGGCCTCCCAGTTGGCGCAGGAGACCACGCCGAAGCGGAGGCCCGTGACGGCCGCGTCGTGCGCGGGGGCGGTGCGGGTGCGGGCGGCGGGGGAGTCGGTGCCGCCGGCGGAGAAGCGGAACCAGTAGTCCGTGCCCGGTTCCAGGCCGCGGATGTCGGCCTTCACGGTGTGGTCGGACGCGGCCGTCGCGGTGGTGGAGCCCTTGGCGACGACGGTGGTGAACGCCCGGTCCCTGGCGACGACCCAGCTCACCTCGGTGTCCGGGCCGAGTCCTGAGCCGGGTATGGCCTCCGGGACGGGAGTCACGCGGGTCCACAGCAGGACGCCGTCCGGCAGGGGGTCCCCGGAGGCGACGCCGTGCAGGAAGGCGGGAGCCTGGTCGACGGCGCGCGCGGGCAGGGTCGCTGCCAGCGGTCCGGCCAGGACAGCGGTCGCCGCCGCGGCCTTGACGACCGTACGGCGGCGCGGGGTGAGGGAGTTGAGGTCCTCAGACGGCTTCGATGATCTGTATCGACTGGTCACGGACGATCAGGTTACTGATCGGTACGCGCGAGAGCGGGCGAACTCCCGAAGTTCGCCCGCTCTTCACGTGGTGGCCGGTCCCCGACCCGCCGTCACTTCTTGAGGGCCTCGCCCACCACCCTGTTGAAGTCGGCCACCGTCATCAGCGGCGTGCCCTGGCTGTCGGCGGTGAGCTGCTTGCCGTCCATGACGAAGCCCGGCGTGCCCGTGACGCCGTCCTTGTTGTCGTCGAAGGTCTTCGACATGGCCATCGCCCAGGCGTCGTAGGTGCCCTTCTCGACCGCGTCCTGGAACTTCTTGTTGCCCTTCAGGTCCGGGACGGTGTTCGCGACCTTGATGAGGTAGCTGTCGTCCTTGAACTTGTCGGTCGTCTCCTCCGGGTGGTACTTCGCCGAGTACAGCGCGGCCTTGTAGTCGAGGAACGCCTCGGGGCTGACGTTCAGCGCGGCGCCCAGGGCGCTCAGCGCGTTCTTGGAGCCCTCGCCGTTGTCCTTGTTGTCGATGAAGGTGGCGCCGATGAACTGCATCTTGAACTTGCCGTCGTCGATGTCCTTCTTCACGGTCGGACCGACGGTCTGCTCGAACTGGGCGCACACGGGGCAGCGCGGGTCCTCGTAGACCTTCAGGGTCTTCTTGGCCGAGTCCTTGCCGATGACGACCGTGGTGCCCTTGGCGCCCGTGGTGTTGGCCGGGGCGACGACCTTGGCGTCCTTCTGGGCCTCCCAGTGGCTGGGCTTGTTGGCCTGGACGACCGCGTAGCCGATGCCGCCGGCTATCGCGAGGACGCCGACGATGGAGGCGGCGACGATGATCTGCCGCTTCGCCTTCGCCCGCTTGGCCTCGCGCTCGCGCTCGATGCGCAGCCGCTCACGGGCCGCCGTCTTCGCCGCCTGGGTGTTCCGCTTGCTCATGGTGATGTTCTCCGTCGGGGACGCGCACACGTCGTGTGCGGAATTCGAAAGGGGGACTGCCGGTGCTCGAAAGGTGCCTCACGCGAAGGCGGGCGAGCACGGCGGTCCACGCCGTCCCAGACAGTGGGCGAGGATCCGCTCGCGGGCGGTGGGCGTGCGGTCGGCGGCCCGCGACGGCAGCCGGCGCCCGGCCGGGGCCCGCGTCACAGTCACCGCGGCGACCGCCAGCAGCAGCGGCCGGAACGTGGTCGCCCCCACGGCCCGCAGCAGCTGGGCCAGGGCCCGCTCACCCCGGCGCAGCCAGACGGCGGCGGCCAGTCCCACGCCGACGTGCGCGCCCAGCAGCAGCCAGGCGGTGGCCGGGTCGGCGTGCGCGACCGCGGCCGCGAGCCGGTCGGTGCCGGTGGCCCCGGCCATCCGGGCCAGCGGTGTGCCGATCTCGCCGCCTCCGCACAGCACGTCCAGGCCGACCGACCGCAGCGGGCCGGCGACCGGGCCGCCCGAGCGGCCGTAACAGGCGTGCTGCCCCGTGGTGAACACCGTGTCGGCGGCCAGCTCCAGCGGGATGAGCAGGGCCGCGATCCGCCCGAAGGAGCGCTCGCGGCCCGCCAGGGCGTAAGCGATCACGAACACGGTGGCGGCGACCGCGGCCACCGTGCCCAGCGGGAGCGGGACCCGGGACAGCAGCACATGCGACGCGGTGCTGAGCGTCACGACCACGGCCGTGAACAGCGCCGCGCGTACGGCTCTGAGCTGGATCCCGGATATGTCCATAGCGAAAGGAGACCTTACAGACCCGGGATCCGGCCGTTGCGGAACAGGTCCACGAAGGTCTGGTGGTCGGCACGCGCGCGTGCGCCGTAGCCGTGCGCGAAGTCGATCAGCAGCGGTGCGAAGCCCTCCTCGTCGGCCGCGATCGCCGCGTCGATCGCCCGCTCCGTGGAGAAGGGCACCAGGGACTCACCGGACTGGTCGTCCGCCGCCGAGTGCATCGTGGCCGTGGCCCGGCCGAGGTCGGCCACCACCTGGGCGATCTCCTCCGCGTCGTCGATGTCGCCCCAGTCGAGATCCACCGCGTACGGCGAGACCTCGGCGACCAGCTGGCCCGCGCCGTCCAGCTCCGTCCAGCCCAGCCACGGGTCGGCGTGCGCCTGGAGGGCGCGCTGGGAGATGACCGTGCGGTGCCCCTCGTGCTGGAAGTAGTCGCGGATCGCCGGGTCCGTGACGTGCCGGGAGACGGCCGGGGTCTGGGCCTGCTTGATGTAGATCACCACATCGTTCTCCAGGGCGTCGCTGTGGCCCTCCAGCAGGATGTTGTACGACGGCAGCCCCGCCGAGCCGATGCCGATGCCGCGGCGGCCGACGACGTCCTTCACCCGGTAGGAGTCCGGGCGGGCCAGCGAGCTGTCCGGGAGCGTCTCCAGGTAGCCGTCGAAGGCGGCGAGGACCTTGTAGCGCGTGGCCGCGTCCAGTTCGACGGAACCGCCCCCGGCCGCGAAGCGGCGCTCGAAGTCGCGGATCTCGGTCATCGACTCCAACAGGCCGAAGCGGGTCAGCGACCGGGCGTCGCGCAGCGCGTCCAGCAGCGGGCCCTGCGCGGTGTCCAGCGTGAACGGCGGCACCTCGTCGCTCTTGGCGCCGGTGGCCAGGGCGTGGATCCGCTCGCGGTACGCGACCGCGTAGATCGTCACCAGCTCGGAGATCTGCTCGTCGCTGAGCGCCTTCGCGTACCCGATGAGGGCGATGGAGGCGGCGAAGCGCTTCAGGTCCCAGGTGAACGGGCCGACGTAGGCCTCGTCGAAGTCGTTGACGTTGAAGATCAGGCGGCCGTTGGCGTCCATGTACGTGCCGAAGTTCTCCGCGTGCAGGTCGCCGTGGATCCACACGCGCGACGTGCGCTCGTCCAGGAACGGCCCGCTGAGGACTTTCCCGCCACCCCGCCCGGCGTTCTCCTGGTCGAGATCGTGGTAAAAGAGGCACGCCGTGCCCCGGTAGAACGCGAAGGCCGAGGCCGCCATCTTCCGGAACTTCACGCGGAACGCGGCCGGGTCGGCGGCCAGGAGCTCGCCGAAGGCGGTGTCGAAGACGGCGAGAATTTCCTCACCGCGGTGCTCGTCGTCGAGCTGCGGGAACGACATCGCTGGGTGCCTCCTGGTGCATACGTCTCGGGGCGGCAGGTCCGCCCTCCGGCTAACGTGCGGCGGTCCGCGGGAGTGCCCGCGACCCCCGCACGAAGGTACGCGGGTCAGGCCTCCGAGTGTCAGTGTCGAGGCATAGACTTCGACGCTGTCCCCCAGACTGTCCGCAGCCTGTCGGGCCCCATTCCACACATGTTTTCTCTGGAGGCCGCAGCCGTGTCAAAGCCGCCGTTCACGCACCTGCACGTCCACACCCAGTACTCGCTGCTGGACGGTGCCGCGCGGCTGAAGGACATGTTCAACGCGTGCAACGAGATGGGCATGACGCACATCGCCATGTCCGACCACGGCAACCTCCACGGGGCGTACGACTTCTTCCACTCCGCGCAGAAGGCCGGGGTCACCCCGATCATCGGCATCGAGGCGTATGTCGCGCCCGAGTCGCGTCGCAACAAGCGCAAGATCCAGTGGGGCCAGCCGCACCAGAAGCGGGACGACGTCTCCGGTTCCGGTGGTTACACCCACAAGACGATGTGGGCGGTGAACAGGACCGGCCTGCACAACCTGTTCCGGCTCTCCTCGGACGCCTACGCCGAGGGCTGGCTCCAGAAGTGGCCCCGGATGGACAAGGAGACCATCGCCAAGTGGTCCGAGGGCATCGTCGCCTCCACCGGCTGCCCCTCGGGCGAGGTCCAGACCCGGCTGCGCCTCGGCCACTTCGACGAGGCCCTCAAGGCCGCCGCCGACTACCAGGACATCTTCGGCAAGGACCGCTACTTCCTGGAGCTGATGGACCACGGCATCGAGATCGAGCACCGGGTCCGCGACGGCCTGCTGGAGATCGCCAAGAAGCTCGGCATCCCCCCGCTGGTCACGAACGACTCCCACTACACCTACTCGCACGAGGCGAGCGCCCACGACGCCCTGCTGTGCATCCAGACGGGCAAGAACCTCTCCGACCCCGACCGCTTCAGGTTCGACGGCACCGGCTACTACCTGAAGTCGACGGACGAGATGTACGCCATCGACTCCTCGGACGCCTGGCAGGAGGGCTGCGCCAACACCCGGCTGATCGCCGAGATGGTCGACACCACGGGCATGTTCGAAAAGCGCGACCTGATGCCCAAGTTCGACATCCCCGAGGGGTACACGGAGGTCAGCTGGTTCCGCGAGGAGACCCTGCGCGGCATGCACCGCCGCTTCCCGGACGGCATCCCGGACGACCGCATGAAGCAGGTCGAGTACGAGATGGACACCATCATCTCGATGGGCTTCCCGGGCTACTTCCTCGTGGTCGCCGACTTCATCATGTGGGCCAAGAAGCAGGGCATCGCGGTCGGCCCGGGCCGGGGATCCGCGGCCGGCTCGATCGTCGCCTACGCCCTCGGCATCACCGACCTCGACCCCATCCCGCACGGCCTGATCTTCGAGCGGTTCCTCAACCCCGAGCGCATCTCCATGCCCGATGTCGACATCGACTTCGACGAGCGCCGGCGCGTCGAGGTGATCCGGTACGTGACGGAGAAGTACGGCGCCGACAAGGTCGCCATGATCGGCACGTACGGCACCATCAAGGCCAAGAACGCGATCAAGGACTCCGCGCGCGTGCTGGGCTACCCGTACGCGATGGGCGACCGCCTCACCAAGGCGATGCCCGCCGACGTCCTCGGCAAGGGCATCAACCTCGACGGCATCACCAACCCCGAGCACCCCCGCTACTCGGAGGCGGGCGAGATCCGGGCGATGTATGAGAACGAGCCGGACGTGAAGAAGGTCATCGACACCGCCAAGGGCGTCGAGGGCCTGGTCCGGCAGATGGGTGTGCACGCCGCCGGCGTGATCATGTCCAGCGAGACCATCACCGACCACGTCCCGGTCTGGGTCAGGCACACCGACGGCGTGACCATCACGCAGTGGGACTACCCGAGCTGTGAGTCGCTCGGCCTGCTGAAGATGGACTTCCTCGGTCTGCGCAACCTGACGATCATGGACGACGCCGTCAAGATGGTGAAGTCCAACAAGGGGATCGACATCGATCTCCTGAGCCTCCCGCTCGACGATCCCACGACCTTCGAACTGCTCCAGCGCGGCGACACCCTCGGCGTCTTCCAGTTCGACGGCGGACCCATGCGCTCCCTGCTCCGGCTGATGAAGCCGGACAACTTCGAAGACATCTCCGCCGTGTCGGCCCTGTACCGCCCGGGCCCGATGGGCATGAACTCCCACACGAACTACGCGCTGCGCAAGAACGGGCAGCAGGAGATCACGCCGATCCACCCCGAGCTGGAGGAGCCGCTCAAGGAGGTCCTGGACGTCACCTACGGCCTGATCGTCTACCAGGAGCAGGTGCAGAAGGCCGCCCAGATCATCGCCGGCTACTCGCTCGGCGAGGCCGACATCCTCCGCCGCGTGATGGGCAAGAAGAAGCCCGAGGAACTGGCGAAGAACTTCGTGCTGTTCCAGGAGGGCGCCCGCAAGAAGGGCTACAGCGACGAGGCGATCCAGGCGCTCTGGGACGTGCTGGTGCCCTTCGCCGGCTACGCGTTCAACAAGGCGCACTCCGCCGCGTACGGACTGGTCTCGTACTGGACGGCGTACCTCAAGGCGAACCACCCCGCCGAGTACATGGCCGCGCTCCTCACGTCCGTGAAGGACGACAAGGACAAGTCGGCCGTCTACCTCAACGAGTGCCGCCGCATGGGCATCAAGGTGCTCCCGCCGGACGTCAACGAGTCGATGTCCAACTTCGCGGCCCAGGGCGACGACGTGATCCTCTTCGGCCTCTCCGCCGTCCGCAACGTCGGTACGAACGTCGTCGAGTCGATCATCAGGTGCCGCAAGGCCAAGGGGAAGTACGTCTCCTTCCCGGACTACCTCGACAAGGTGGAGGCGGTGGTCTGCAACAAGCGCACCACCGAGTCCCTGATCAAGGCCGGCGCCTTCGACGCGATGGGCCACACCCGCAAGGGGCTGACCGCGCAGTACGAGCCGATGATCGACAACGTGGTCGCGGTCAAGCGCAAGGAGGCCGAGGGGCAGTTCGACCTCTTCGGCGGCATGGGCGAGGCCGAGAGCAGCGAGCCGGGCTTCGGGCTCGACGTGGAGTTCACCACCGAGGAGTGGGACAAGACCTATCTGCTCGCCCAGGAGCGGGAGATGCTCGGTCTGTACGTCTCCGACCACCCGCTGTTCGGCCTGGAGCACATCCTGTCCGACAAGGCCGACGCGGGAATCTCCCAGCTGACCGGCGGTGAGCACTCCGACGGCGCGGTCGTCACCATCGGCGGCATCATCTCCGGCCTGCAGCGCAAGATGACCAAGCAGGGCAACGCATGGGCCATCGCCACCGTCGAGGACCTCGCGGGCTCGATCGAGTGCATGTTCTTCCCGGCGACGTACCAGCTCGTCTCGACCCAACTCGTCGAGGACGCCGTGGTGTTCGTCAAGGGCCGCCTCGACAAGCGCGAGGACGTGCCGCGGCTGGTCGCGATGGAGCTGCAGGTCCCCGACCTGTCCAACGCCGGCACCAACGCGCCCGTCGTGCTCACCATCCCGGCCACGCGCGTCACTCCGCCGCTGGTCAGCCGCCTCGGCGAGGTGCTCAGCCACCACAAGGGCGACAGTGAGGTCCGCATCAGGCTCCAGGGGCCGACCAAGACGACCGTGCTGCGGCTGGACCGGCACCGGGTGAAGCCGGATCCGGCGCTCTTCGGTGACCTGAAGGTGCTCCTCGGTCCGTCCTGCCTGGCGGGATGACCCAGGGGGTGTCCGCGGACGGCGCTTGAGGCGCGTGAGGGGCGTACCCGGTACCTGGTACGCCCCTCGCGCATGTGCGTGGGTCCCAACAACCCGTCACACAGATGTCAGTTGTGGCCGAAGCTGCGCTTCCGCTTGCGGGACGCCACGTCACCGGGGGTCAGCTCGACCTCGGGCTGGGGCTCCGCCTCGGCCGCGGGGCTGCGGTCCGCGCGCTGTCCGCGCTCGGTCGGACGCTGCTGCTTACGGTCACGGTTCTTGTTCTTGGCCATGGTGATGCCTCCTGTGGGGGATCTAGGGGCCAGGGCCGGGACCAGATTCACACAGGCCGACAACGATCGCATGTCGGACAATTACCCTGCGTGACAGGGGTAGTCGGAGCAGACCGGAGCGAAACGCCACGCCGAAGATCGAGTTCCGGCCGTTAACCTCCGCGCCGTCGGGCAGACTCGAAGCAAGCCCGAAGCAAACCTCCCGGGAAGAGGGTGAGTCGTGTGGACCGCTGCATCGTCCTGGTGGACGCGGGGTATCTGCTGGGGGCGGCGGCGAGTCTCCTCGCCGGGGAGCCCTCACGATCCCGGATCACCGTCGACCACACCGCCCTCATCCAGGGGCTGCGCGAGCGCGCCGAGTCGGACACGCAGCAGCCGCTGCTGCGGATCTACTGGTTCGACGGCGCCCCCGACCGCGTCCCGCAGCCCGAGCACCGCAGGCTGCGCGTGATGCCCCGGGTCACCGTCCGGCTGGGCGCGCTGACCCGCAGCGACGGCCGCTGGGCACAGAAGGGCGTGGACGCCGCGATGCACGCCGAGCTCACCGAGCTGGCCCGCAACCGCGCCTGCTCCGACGTCGTCCTCGTCACCGGCGACGGCGACCTGCTGCCCGGCATGATGGCCGCCAAGGAGCACGGCGTCGCCGTCCACCTGTGGGCCGTGCAGGCCGCCGACGGCGACTACAACCAGTCCGAGGACCTGGTCGCCGAGGCCGACGAGCGGCGCGTCCTGGACCGGACCTGGATCACCAAGGCCGTCCGCGCCAAGGAGCACACCGGCGTCTGCGCCCCGCAGCCCCCGACCCGGCCCGAGATCGCCGCGATCCTCTCGGCCCCGCTGCCCGAGTCCGCGCTCGCCGCCGCGGCCGAGCGCCCCGCACCGCAGCCACAGCACCCCGCGGCCGACCCCGGGCAGAACGGCGCGGAGGAACGGGCACCCGCCCCCAAAGGCGTCCCCACACCCAAAGACCTGGCCGCCCTGCGCGCCCCCGGCCCCCAGTCCGCCCAGCAGCCCGCCGCCACCCTCCGCTGGTCCTCCGACAAGGGCTGGGTCGACCGGCCCACGGCCGAGCCCCCCGAGGCCGCCTCGATGCCGACGCTCGCCCAGCTGACCACGGCGGAGCAGCGGTGGGCCGACCGCGAGGAGGACATCACCACCGTCGGCGGCGACCCCTACGAGGTGGGGCAGGTCTTCGCCCGGCGCTGGGTCGAGCGCCTCGGCGACCAGAGCCACCTCCAGAAACTGTCCGGGATGTACCCGCGCATCCCGCACCGCGTCGACGGGGAGCTGCTGCGCTACGCGGCCCGCTTCGGCCTGCTCGCCCACAAGGACGACCAGATCGACGAGCGGGACCGGTACGCCATCCGGGCCGGCTTCTGGAAGGAGATCGGCGTGCGCACGGGAGTGGAGCACGCGCCCGTCGGCGAATGAGAACTTTGCTGACGGATTTCCCGTTGTGGACCGACCCGAGAGCGGACCGGGGCAGCCGACCCCGTAGTCTCGTTGCTTGTGAGTAAGCGCGCGGCACAGGCATTTCGGCACGATGGTGACGTCGTGTGCGCGGTGCGCGGGCTGACCAAGACCTATCCGGCCGTACGCGGCCGGCGCGGCGCGCCCGGAACGCCCGAGGTCCGCGCCACGGACGACGTGACCCTCGACATCCGGCGCGGCGAGATCTTCGGCCTGCTCGGGCCGAACGGCGCCGGCAAGTCCACCCTCGTACGGCAGCTCACCGGGCTGATGCGGCCCGACCGCGGCGGCGTGGACATCCTCGGGCACGACATCGTGCGCCACCCGGAGCGGGCCGCGCGGATCCTCGCCTACCTCGGCCAGGAGTCCACCGCCCTCGACGAGCTGACCGTGTCGCTCGCCGCCGAGACCACCGGGCGGCTGCGCGGTCTGGACGTACGGCGGGCGCGGGCCGAGCGGGACGACGTACTCGACGAGCTGGGGCTCGCGCCGCTCGCCGGGCGGCCGCTGAAGAAGCTCTCCGGGGGCCAGCGGCGCCTGGCGTGCTTCGCCGCGGCGCTGGTGGGGGAGCGGCCGCTGCTCGTGCTCGACGAGCCGACCACCGGCATGGACCCGGTGGCGCGGCGGGCCGTGTGGTCCGCCGTCGACCGGCGGCGGGCCGAGCGCGGGACGACCGTGCTGCTCGTCACCCACAACGTCATCGAGGCCGAGACCGTGCTGGACCGGGTGGCCGTCCTCGACCGGGGGCGGGTGATCGCCTGCGACACCCCGGCCGGGCTCAAGGAGCAGGTCGCCGGCGAGGTGCGGGTCGACCTGGTGTGGCGGGACGCGGCGCCGCTGCACGTCCCCGAGGTGGCCGCGCTGCGGGACCGCGCCGTGGAGTCGGGACGCCTGTGGACGCTCCGGCTCGGACCCGACGAGGCCCGGGCGGTCGTCGCCACCGTCACCGGAGGGGCCGCCTTCGCAGCCCTGGACGACTTCACGCTGGCCACGCCGAGTCTGGAGGACGTGTACCTGGCCCTGGGCGGTGCCGTGCAGCAGGGGCTGGTGAAGGCGTGAGGAGCAACGAGGCCTTGAGTACACGGGCCGCCGCATACGTACCGAACACATACGTACCGAACAGGGCGACTGCCGCAGTGGACCCGACGAAGGGGAGCAGCGCGACGTGAGTGTCGTACCCGCCGATGTCCTGCCGGGCAGTGCGCTGCCCGTGGACGAGCCCGCCGCGTGCGCGGCCGAGCTCGGGCCCCGGGCGCGGCTGTGGCCGTCGCTGGCGGCCGTGTACCGGGCGCAGCTGTCCCGGGCGCGGGTCGCGCGGATCCCGCTGCTGTTCGTGGCGACGTTCCAGTCGGTCGGGATCATGATCCTGATGCGCGGGGTCGTGGACGACGGGTCGGAGGCGCAGGCCGTCGTCGCCGGGTCGTCCGTGCTGGTGGTGGCCTTCGTCGCGCTGAACCTGCTCGCGCAGTACTTCGGGCAGCTGCGGGCCAGCGGCGGGCTCGACCACTACGCGACGCTGCCGGTGCCGCCGGCGGCGGTGGTGCTGGGTGCGGCGGGCGCGTACGCGTCGTTCACCGTGCCGGGGACCCTCGTGACGGCGGTGTTCGGCTGTGTGCTGTTCGGGCTGCCGCTGGCCCATCTGTGGATCCTGGTGGCCGTGATCCCGCTGGCGGGCGCCGCGCTCGCCGGGCTGGGGGCGGCGCTCGGGCTGCTCGCACCCCGGCCGGAACTGGCCACGCTGCTCGGGCAGCTGGGCATGTCGGCGGCGCTGCTGCTGGGTGTGCTGCCGGCCGAGCGGATGCCGGAGGCCGTGCGTTTCACGCGGGACCTGCTGCCGTCGACGTACGGCGTCGAGGCCTTCGCGCGGACGTTCGGGCCGCATCCCGACTGGGCCTTCGTGCTCGGTGACCTCGCCGTGTGCGGGTTCGTGGGTGTCGTCTCGCTGGCCGTGGCGACCTGGGCGTACCGCCGGGCGGCCGTCCGGTGAGCGGGGAGGGATCGTCCGGTGACGCGGGGCACAGGCGGGCCTGGCACGATGGCAGGGTGACCGCACCACTGAATCCGCCACCGCCGCCGCATGAACGTTCCGCACAGGATGCGTGGCCGCCGCCGGGCACCGGGTCCGAGGCGCACGGATCGCAGGCTCCCGGGTCTCAGCACGCCGAGTACGCCGCGTACTCCGGGCACGGCTGGTACGGGCAGGACGGGCCCGGCATGAAGACGGAAGTGCGGGAGGCCGGACTCGTCGCCGTGGCGGTAGCGCTCGGCGGGGTGCTGCTGGGTGTGCTGTGGTGGTGGCTCGCGCCGCACGTGCCGCTGGTCGGTGACGTGGTCGAGGGCAAATGGATCGTCTTCCTCAAGGACACCGAGGGGGAGCAGGCCGTCGGGGTCGACGGCACGTTCGCGTTGCTCGGGCTGGCCTTCGGGGCCGTCAGTGCCCTGGTCGTGTTTCTGCTGCGGCGGCGTGGGGGTGTGCCGCTGGTGGTGGGGCTGGCCGTCGGAGGGCTGCTCGGGTCGTTGCTGGCCTGGCGGATCGGGGTCTGGCTCGGGCCTGCCGAGGATGTGGTTGCGCATGCGCGGGACGTGGGGCGGGGGGTGACGTTCTCCGCGCCGCTGAAGCTGGGCGCGAAGGGGGCGTTGCTGGCCTGGCCGCTTGCCGCGCTGGTGTTGCATCTCGGACTGACGGCGTTGTTCGGGCCTCGGGATCCGGAGCCGGAGTTTCCCGACGGGCCGTATCAGGCACCGCCGGGTGCGTAGTGCTCGGCGTCGGTGCTGCTTGGGGGGCACGAAGGCCCGCGGCTGAGCGGCTAAGGGCGTCCGATCGGAGCCAGTACCGCCTCCGTCAGCTTCGCCAAGTCCTCCGGGGACAGTTCCACCTCCAGGCCCCTCCTGCCCGCCGAGACGCAGATGGTCCGGTGCGCGGATGCCGACGCGTCCAGCACCGTAGGGAGCTTCTTGCGCTGGCCCAGGGGGGAGATGCCGCCCCGGACGTAGCCCGTCGTGCGTTCCGCCAGGGCCGGGTCGGCCATGGTCGCGCGTTTGCCGCCGACCGCCGCTGCCAGGGCCTTCAGGTCGAGTTGGCCCGCCACCGGGACCACCGCGACCGTCAGCGCGCCGTCGATGTCCGCCACCAGGGTCTTGAAGACGCGGTCCGGGGAGACGCCCATCGCCTCGGCCGCCTCCTCGCCGTAGGAGGGGTGGGCGGGGTCGTGGTCGTAGGAGTGAACCGTGAACTCCACGCCCGCCGCCGTGAGGGCGACCGTCGCGGGGGTGCCGCCCGGCTGGTGCTGCTTCTTCGACTTCTTCGCCATTGACGTCCGCTTCAGTTGAGACTCGTCGGGCCGCGCGTCAGGTCCGACGCCGGCAACGACGGCAGATTACGGATGATGGCCGTCTCGGAGCGAAGGAGTTTCAGCTCGTCCCGCAGGCGGGAAGCCGTGTCGGGGGCCTGGAGCAGGCGTTGCTTGGTGGGGGTGTCCAGCATCATCGCCGCGGCCACCAGATACGACACCACGCCGGGCTCGTCCGGCAGGTCGGAGCCGGTCGTCAGGGACCGTTCCCGCGCGCCCGCCAGCCGCTTCTGGTACTGGCGGAAGGACCGCAGAACCCCTTCGGCCAACGGCGCCGCCTCGTCGCCGGGTTCCTCCGCCAGGGTCTCCAGCTCGGCCGTCAGGAAGGGGCCCGACTCCTCGACCGACAGCAGCCGCACCCGGGTCGTGCCGGTCGCCAGCACCTCGAACGAGCCGTCGGTCCGCTCCCGGATCGTCGCCGCGTCCGCGATGCAGCCGACCTTGTGGAACGCCTTGGCCGGGTCCGTGCCGAAGCCGGCGGCGGGCCCCCGCTCGGGCAGGGACGTGGGGTCGGGCATGCCGGGCGCGCTCGGGGCCACCTCGTGGCCGTCGCGGATCGCCACGACGGCGAACCGGCGCGGCTCGTCCTCCGGCGTCTTCAGCAGTTCGCGCATCATGGCGCGATACCGCTCCTCGAAGACGTTGAGCGGGAGCACGAGCCCCGGGAACAGCACCGAGTTCAGGGGGAAGAGGGGGAGCCGGACGGTGGTCACGACGCAAAAGCCTAATGGTCGCCGGACCGGACTCGTCCGCCCCGTTCACTCCGTGGATGCCCGGGCGGCCGGCCGGCTGCTGCGGACCGGATGTCGTCGCCTACCCGCAGGAAGTGGCCGAGCGGGTCGTCCGACACCTGGTCCCAGGGGAACGAGGTGGCGTACGGGCCGTTCAGGCGCAGCTGTTCCCGGGCGTCCGGCCAGCGCTCCAGGCACACCAGGACGAAGACGAGCAGGTTCCGCATCCGGGCCGGCCAGGGGTCGGCCGCCGGCAGGCGCGGGGACAGCGCGATCGCCCGGTCGGCGGCGGCGTCCAGCCGCTCCCGGGGCAGCACGGGCCCGCAGCCGTCGGTGAGATAGCCGAAGGCCGCCCGCAGCGGGAGCGCCTGGACGAGCGCGTCGGCGGGCGCGTCCTGTGCGGCCCGGTCGGCGAAGTCGAAGCACTCCTGGTGCGAACCGTGCCAGGACGCGGCCAGATAGCGCAGGGCCGACTCGTGGCAGCCGTAGTGGTGCGGGGCGCGGCGGACGGCCGCCGCCCACAGTTGCTCGAAGTAGCTGTGTCCGGCCTGGGCGCCGCGCGCGTGGTCCAGCGCGAGCCGCCAGGGCACCGGGTCGGCGTGGTCGGCCCGGGCGGCGGCCGTGATCAGCGGGCTGACCTCGCGCAGCATCTCGGCCCGGGCCGGTGACTGCCAGGCGCGGTCCACCGCCAGCTGGGCCCGGAGCAGCAGTGCGTCCGGGTCGTGCGGGGCGATGGCGAGCCAGGCGTCCAGCCAGTCGGGGCGCGAGCGGGCGAAGGCGGCCAGCCGGGTCACGTACCGGTCGCGCCGCTCCCACTCGGCCGCCGCCCGGGTTGCGCGGAGCAGCCCGGAAGCCGGTCCGTGGTCGCCGCGGGCGGCCGCGACCAGCGCCGGACTGAGCCGGGCGTCGGGCGCGTCGAGCAGCACCTCGTCGTCGGCGCGCGGCCCGCTGACGAGGTGGGAAGCGGTCCTTGTCATCCGGCTCGGGCGGATGAACGGCAGCTGCATGGCCATGGTGCCGACCATTGAAAGTCGGCTGGTCACGGCGGCGCCAGATCGTTCGGTGAACTCGCGGAAAGTTGTACGGCCTATGGTCAAGAGAACGTAAAAGTGTGACAGTTCAACAACGCTGGTCACGCGGGCATCATCAGTTACGTCGCAGCAAGCGGGTCGCTCCCGCCGCCACCGTCGTCGCCAGGATCCAGCCCAGCAGGATCATCGCCGTCGCCAGCCACTGCCAGCCGCCGCGCAACTGCCAGAAGCCCACCTGGCCCAGGTCGATGACCGGCAGCAGCAGATCGAGCGTGAACAGGGTGGGGTTCCACTCCGGATGCTCACCGCGCTTCAGCGGCGGATGCCCGGCCTGCGCGAAGGCGAACGAGCCCGCCGCCCACAGCACGGCCATCCACACCGCGGCCCGGCCCGGCCGGTACCCGTAGGCGACCGTCCAGTCCTGCGCGTAGCCCCACAACTTGGCGGCCGGCGGCAGGCTCTCCCGGTGCCTGCGCTGTTTGGCGAGCAGCACCTCGCGGGCGTCCTCGTCCTCCCCGCCGGCCCGCAGCACGGCCGCGAGCCGCTCGTACGGCTCCGGGTTGTACTCGGCGGTCGCCGCCGCCACCCAGTCCAGCCGCTCGGCCAGCGGGAACGGCCCGCGCGGCACGAGGTTCTCGTAGGCGAAGCCGCCCATGTGCAGCCGCCCCGGGCCGGGCCAGGCGTCCGCCCGGTCCATCAGGTTGACGATCTTCGCTCCCGACAGCACGACACGCCCGCGCGCGGGATGCTCGCCGAGGAACCGCAGCTCCGGCGTCTGCACCCGGCGCAGCGACAGCTCCTGGTCGTCGGTGAGGGTGAACCTGGCCCGCTCGAAGTCGACCGCGTCGCCGAACCGCCCGTCGTCCAGCCGGATCCCGCCCTCGCACGAGAACCGCTGGATCCGCGTCCCGCGCGCCGGGGTCATCCCGCTCATCGCCTGGGCGCCGACGCCCGCCGGGGTCAGATACAGGCTGCGCTCGACGGTCAGCTGCGGGGCGTTGAGAGCGAGCCGCTCGTACGGGTTGGCCAGCCGGGCGCCGCGCAGGCTCAGGGAGACACCGATGGTGGCGGCGCGCAGGCTCAGCTCGCCGTGCGACTCCAGCAGCTCGGCCTGTAAGTCCTGGCCGACGGTCAGGCCGTCCGCGGCGATCGAGCGGCCGCTGCGGTCCCGGTGCGCGATCGCCTGGTTGAGCATCAGGTCCGTGCCGATCTGCGCGTCCGTGAGCCGGATGCCCCGGTGGAACCGGCAGCGCGGCAGATGCAGATCGCCCTCCGTCTGCACCCGGGCGGCCTCCAGCCGCGGCACCGAGCAGTCCACCATCCGTACGGTCGTGAAGCGGGCCTCCGGCAGCAGCACGTCCTGCTCGAACCGGCACTGGCGCATCTCGACGTACGGCACCACCGTGCCGCCCGCGAGGTCCAGAGAGCCGCTGATCCGCACGCCGGCCAGCTTCAGCGACGACACCCGGCCGGCCAGGGCGGGCGGGCCGTCCAGGAGCAGCCAGCAGACGATCCGGGCCCGCACGGTCCGCTCCTCGCCCCAGGGGTGGCCGCCGTGCGGATCGTCCACCACCGGGTCGCCGCTGCTCAGGTCGTACACGCTGCCGTTGCGGAATGCCTGCCACATTCCGGCCTCGGCCGCCGTCAGGTCGTCGGGCACATCCCCGGCACGCACGCCGGCCCCCTCGGTCACGTCTCTTCCTTCCTCCCCGGATACTCGCGGGTCAGGTGCTTCGTACAGCTGTTCATGCCCGCTGGGTGACGCCCCGAACGCGAAACGTGAAGGGGATCTTCCGCGTGCCGGCGGCGTTCTGTATCAGCCATTGATACGAGCGAACGGCGCGTCATCGGGGTCTGAGAGAATTGAGCACGTGATCTCCCGAATCGATCTGCGCGGCGACGCCCTCCCCGAGGGCCCCGCCCTGCGTGACCTGCTGCCCCGAGCCGAGTTCGACGTATCGGCCGCCCTGGAGAAGGTGCGTCCGATCTGCGAGGACGTGCATCATCGGGGCGACGCGGCGCTGATCGAGTACGCCGAGCGGTTCGACGGGGTCAGGCTCGACCAGGTGCGGGTGCCGGCCGCCGCGCTCACGCGCGCGCTTCAGGAGCTCGACCCGGCCGTGCGCGCGGCCCTGGAGGAGTCCATCCGGCGCGCCCGGACCGTCCACCGCGAGCAGCGCCGCAGCACGCACACCACCCAGGTGGTGCCCGGCGGCTCCGTGACCGAGAAGTGGGTTCCGGTCGAGCGGGTCGGGCTGTACGCGCCCGGCGGCCGGTCCGTGTATCCGTCCTCCGTGGTCATGAACGTCGTGCCCGCACAGGAAGCCGGCGTCGAGTCCATCGCGCTCGCCTCCCCGGCCCAGGCCGAGTTCAACGGGCTGCCGCACCCGACGATCCTCGCCGCCTGCGCCCTGCTCGGCGTCGACGAGGTCTACGCGGCCGGCGGTGCCACGGCTGTGGCGATGTTCGCGTACGGCACCGAGTCCTGCCCGCCCGCCAACATGGTCACCGGCCCCGGCAACATCTGGGTCGCCGCCGCCAAGCGCTACTTCACGGGCAGGATCGGCATCGACGCCGAGGCCGGCCCGACCGAGATCGCGGTCCTCGCCGACGACACGGCCGACCCGGTGCACGTCGCATCCGACCTGATCAGCCAGGCCGAGCACGACCCGCTGGCTGCCGCCGTGCTCGTCACGGACTCCGCCGAGCTCGCGGACGCCGTGGAGAAGGAGCTGGCGCCGCAGGTCGCGGCCACCAAGCACGTCGACGACCGGATCGTCCCGGCCCTGTCCGGCAAGCAGTCCGCGATCGTCCTGGTGGACGGCATCGACGAGGGCCTGAAGGTGGTCGACGCGTACGGCGCCGAGCACCTGGAGATCCAGACGGCCGACGCGGCGGCCTTGGCCGACCGCGTCAAGAACGCCGGCGCGATCTTCATCGGCCCGTGGGCCCCGGTCTCCCTCGGCGACTACGCGGCCGGCTCCAACCACGTCCTGCCCACCGGCGGCTGCGCCTGCCACTCCTCGGGCCTGTCCGTCCAGTCCTTCCTGCGCGGCATCCACATCGTCGACTACACGCAGGACGCGCTGGCCGAGGTCGCGCACCACGTGGTCACGCTGGCGGAGGCGGAGGACCTGCCCGCGCACGGCGCGGCGATCAAGGCGAGGTTCGACTGGAAGGTTCCACAGGGCAAGTGACAGGCATCGACGATCTGCCCGTACGGGACGAGCTGCGCGGCAAGTCCCCCTACGGCGCGCCCCAGCTGGACGTCCCCGTACGGCTGAACACCAACGAGAACCCCTACCCGCTGCCCGAGCCGCTCGTCGAACGCATCGCCGAGCGGGTCCGTGAAGCGGCCCGCAACCTCAACCGCTACCCCGACCGGGACGCGGTCGAGCTGCGCACGAAGCTCGCCGAGTACCTGACGGACACGTCCGGCCACGAGGTCGGCCTCGCCAACGTCTGGGCGGCCAACGGCTCCAACGAGGTCATCCAGCAGCTGCTCCAGACCTTCGGCGGGCCCGGCCGCACCGCGATCGGCTTCGAACCGTCGTACTCGATGCACGGGCTCATCGCGCGCGGCACGGGCACCGGCTGGATCTCCGGGCCGCGGGGCGACGACTTCACGATCGACCTCCCGGCCGCCGAGAAGGCGATCGCCGAGCACCGGCCCGACGTCGTCTTCATCACCACTCCCAACAACCCCACCGGCAACGCGGTCCCGCCCGAGACGGTCCTCGCGCTCTACGAGGCCGCGCAGGCGGCGAAGCCGTCGATGGTCGTGGTCGACGAGGCGTACATCGAGTTCAGCCACGGCGACTCGCTGCTGCCGCTGCTCGACGGGCGACCGAACCTCGTCATCTCCCGCACGATGTCGAAGGCGTTCGGCGCGGCGGGCCTGCGCCTCGGCTACCTCGCCGCGCACCCGGCCGTCGTCGACGCCGTCCAGCTCGTCCGGCTGCCCTACCACCTGTCGGCCGTCACCCAGGCGACCGCCCTGGCCGCCCTGGAGCACACCGACACGCTGCTCGGCTATGTCGAGCAGCTCAAGGCCGAGCGGGACCGCCTGGTGCGCGAACTGCGCGCCATCGGCTACGACGTCGTCGAGTCCGACGCCAACTTCGTGCAGTTCGGCCGGTTCGAGGACGCGCACACGGCCTGGCAGAAGATCCTCGACCGGGGCGTTCTGGTCCGGGACAACGGCATCCCCGGGTGGCTGCGGGTGTCGGCCGGCACCCCCGAAGAGAACGACGCGTTCCTCGACGCGGTACGTGCACTGAAGAAGGAGCAGAGTTCATGAGCCGCACAGGACGCGTGGAGCGGACGACCAAGGAGACCTCGGTCCTCGTCGAGATCGACCTCGACGGCACCGGCAAGACGGAGATCTCCACCGGCGTCGGCTTCTACGACCACATGCTCGACCAGCTCGGCCGGCACGGTCTGTTCGACCTGACCGTCAAGACCGAGGGCGACCTGCACATCGACTCGCACCACACCATCGAGGACACCGCCCTCGCCCTCGGCGCCGCCTTCAAGCAGGCCCTCGGCGACAAGGTCGGCATCTACCGCTTCGGCAACTGCACGGTCCCGCTGGACGAGTCCCTCGCCCAGGTCACCGTCGACCTGTCCGGCCGCCCCTACCTCGTGCACACCGAGCCCGAGAAGATGGCGCCGATGATCGGCGAGTACGACACCACGATGACCCGGCACATCCTGGAATCCTTCGTGGCCCAGGCCCAGATCGCGCTGCACGTGCACGTGCCCTACGGGCGCAACGCCCACCACATCGTGGAATGCCAGTTCAAGGCGCTGGCCCGGGCCCTGCGCTACGCCTCCGAGCGCGACCCGCGCGCGGCCGGCATCCTCCCCTCCACGAAGGGCGCCCTGTGAACGGCATCTCGACCCTGCTGATCGTCGTCGGCCTGTTCCTCGTCGGCGGGATCTACTCCTTCGTCAAGCAGAAGATGCCCAAGGGCCTGATCGTGCTGCTCTCCATCGGCGCCGCGATGTGCCTGGCGGCCGGTGTCGTGAGGCTGGAGGTGTGGAATTGAGCGCCCCCCGCAAGAGCGTGGTCGTCTTCGACTACGGCTTCGGCAACGTCCGCTCCGCCGAGCGTGCCCTCGCGCGCGCGGGAGCCGACGTCGAGATAACGCGTGACTACGACAAGGCCATGAACGCCGACGGGCTGCTCGTGCCGGGCGTCGGCGCCTTCGCCTCCTGCATGAAGGGCCTGCGCGAGGCGCGCGGCGACTGGATCGTCGACCGCCGGCTGTCCGGCGGCCGCCCGGTGATGGGCATCTGCGTCGGCATGCAGATCCTCTTCGCCCGCGGCATCGAGCACGGCGTGGAGAGCGAGGGCCTCGACGAGTGGCCCGGATCGGTCGAGCCGCTCCAGGCCGAGATCGTGCCCCACATGGGCTGGAACACCGTGGAGGCGGCGCCCGGCTCGCAGCTGTTCGCGGGCCTGGACGCGGACGCACGCTTCTACTTCGTGCACTCCTACGCCGTCCACGACTGGTCGCTGGAGACCCACAACCCGGCGATGGAGGCCCCCAAGGTCACCTGGTCCACGCACGGCAAGCCGTTCGTCGCGGCCGTCGAGAACGGCGCCCTGTGGGCCACGCAGTTCCACCCCGAGAAGTCCGGCGACGCCGGAGCCCAGCTCCTCACCAACTGGATCGGAACACTGTGAGCAAGCTCGAACTCCTCCCCGCCGTCGACGTCCGCGACGGCCAGGCGGTGCGCCTGGTGCACGGCGAGTCCGGTACGGAGACCTCCTACGGCTCCCCCCTGGAGGCCGCCCTCGCCTGGCAGCGCTCCGGCGCCGAGTGGCTGCACCTGGTGGACCTGGACGCCGCGTTCGGCACCGGCGACAACCGCGAGCTGATCGCCGAGGTCGCCCGGGCGATGGACATCAAGGTGGAGCTGTCCGGCGGCATCCGCGACGACGACAGCCTCGCCGCCGCCCTGGCCACCGGCTGCACCCGCGTGAACCTCGGCACGGCCGCCCTGGAGACCCCCGAGTGGGTCGCCAAGGTCATCGCCGAACACGGCGACAAGATCGCGGTCGGCCTGGACGCCCGCGGCACCACCCTGCGCGGCCGCGGCTGGACCCGCGACGGCGGCGACCTCTACGAGACGCTGGAGCGCCTCAACAAGGAGGGCTGCGCGCGGTACGTCGTCACGGACATCGCGAAGGACGGCACGCTCCAGGGCCCGAACCTGGAGCTGCTGCGCAACGTGTGCGCCGCGACGGACCGCCCTGTCGTGGCGTCCGGCGGCGTGTCCTCGCTGGACGACCTCCGGGCCATCGCCGGCCTCGTGCCGCTCGGTGTCGAGGGCGCGATCGTAGGGAAGGCGCTGTACGCGAAGGCGTTCACCCTGGAAGAGGCATTGGAGACTGTGTCGTCATGAGCGATGCCGTACGGCGCGTGCAGAGCGGAAGTCCCTGGGAAGAGAGTTTCGGTTTCGCGCGCGCCGTGGCGGCGGGCGATCGGGTGCTGGTGGCGGGCACGACACCCTTCAAGGGTGACGTGCTGTACGGGGAGGGCGACCCGTACGAGCAGGCCAAGGCGGCCTTCACCAGCGCCCTCGAAGCGATCGGCGAGTTCGGGCTCGGTATCGGGTCCGTGGTCCGTACGCGGATGTATCTGGCACACACGCGCGACCTCGACGAGGTGGGCCGGGCGCACAAGGAACTGTTCGACTCCGCGCGCCCGGTCGCGACCTTCCTCGTGGTGGACGGCTTCGTCGACCCGCGCGTCCTGGTGTCGGTGGAACTAGAGGCATTCAGAGGAACGGTGGATTCATGACCCTGGCGGTCCGAGTCATCCCCTGCCTGGACGTGGACAACGGCCGGGTCGTCAAGGGCGTCAACTTCCAGAACCTGCGCGACGCGGGCGACCCCGTCGAGATGGCCAAGGTGTACGACGCCGAGGGCGCCGACGAGCTGACGTTCCTGGACATCACCGCCTCGTCGGGCAACCGCGAGACGACGTACGACGTGGTGCGCCGCACGGCCGAGCAGGTGTTCATCCCGCTCACGGTCGGCGGCGGGGTGCGTACCGCCGAGGACGTGGACAAGCTGCTGCGGGCCGGCGCGGACAAGGTCGGCGTCAACACGGCCGCGATCGCCCGCCCGGAGCTGATCCGGGAGATCGCCGAACGCTTCGGCCGCCAGGTCCTGGTCCTGTCGGTGGACGCGCGCCGCACCGAGTCCGGCTCCTTCGAGGTGACCACCCACGGCGGCCGTCGCGGCACCGGCATCGACGCCGTCGAGTGGGCGCACCGGGCCGCCGAGCTGGGCGCCGGGGAGATCCTGCTCAACTCGATGGACGCGGACGGCACCAAGGACGGCTACGACCTGGAGATGATCCAGGCCGTGCGGGGGCACGTGACCGTCCCGGTCATCGCCTCCGGCGGCGCGGGCAAGCTGGCGGACTTCCCGCCGGCCATCGCGGCGGGCGCGGACGCGGTGCTGGCCGCGTCCGTGTTCCACTTCGGGGACCTGCGCATCGGCGAGGTCAAGCAGACGCTGCGGGAGGCGGGCCACCCGGTGCGGTGACCCGCCCGTCGGGAGGCCCGGACCGCTGCCTCAGATCCCGAGCTGCTTCGTCTCCTGCAGCTTCGCGATCGCGTCCTCGTCGCCGTCCAGCTCGACCTCGGCCTTGCTCTGCCGGCCGTAGGAGAACAGCACCAGCTCAGAGGGCTCACCCGTCACCGTGACCACCGGCGCGCCCCGCTGGGCGACGACCGTCTGGCCGTCAGGGCGGCGCAGCACCAGGCCCGTCGGGACGCTGCGCCCCATCAGCCGGGCGGTGCGCTCCAGCCGGGACCACAGGGCGTCCTGGAACACCGGGTCGAGCTCGCGCGGCGACCAGTCGGGCTGGGCGCGCCGGACGTCCTCCGTGTGGACGTAGAACTCGATGATGTTCGACATCTCGTCGACCGGCTTGAGGGAGAAGGGCGAGAAACGCGGCGGCCCCGTACGGATCAGCTGGATCAGCTCCTCGTACGGCTTGTCGGTGTACTCCGCCATCACCCGGTCCAGGCGCGGCGCGAGCTGCTTGATCAGTATCCCGCCGGCGGCGTCCGGGCGGCGCTCGCGCACCACCACGTGGGCAGCGAGGTCCCGGGTGGTCCAGCCCTCGCACAGGGTGGGCGCGTCCGGGCCCGCGGTCTCCAACAGATCGGCGAGGAGAAGTCGTTCACGCTTGGCATGGGTCGACATGCGGCCCAGCCTACGACCGCCGATCAGGTCCGCACAGTGGACACTCCACCTGGCCTGTCAGTGGCGCGCGGCACAATGGTCGGCATGACCAGCACGCCCGCCCGTCGCCCGGCCACCACCCCTCACGGAGGCGCTTCGCGCCGCAGTGCTCCGCCCAGCCGTCTCGCCCCGGAGATCGCCGCCCGCCTCAAGCGCAGCGCCGACGGCCTCCTGCCCGCCATCGCCCAGCAGTACGACACCGGAGAGGTGCTGATGCTCGGCTGGATGGACGACGAGGCGCTGCACCGCACCCTGACCACCGGCCGGTGCACGTACTGGTCCCGCAGCCGCCGGGAGTACTGGGTCAAGGGCGACACCTCCGGCCACTTCCAGTGGGTGAAGTCCGTCGCCCTCGACTGCGACGCCGACACCGTCCTGGTGAAGGTCGACCAGGTCGGCGCCGCCTGCCACACCGGCGCGCGCACCTGCTTCGACGAGGACGTGCTCCTCAAGGACGGCGGCTCCGACGCCCCCGCCTCGGATCAGTAAGGTCAGCGGCCATGGACCTCGAGACGTTCCGCAAGCTCGCCACCGACCGGCGGGTCATCCCGGTCACCCGCAAGCTCCTCGCCGACGGCGACACCCCGGTGGCGCTCTACCGCAAACTCGCCGCCGAGCGCCCGGGCACCTTCCTGCTGGAGTCCGCGGAGAACGGCCGCTCGTGGTCCCGTTACTCCTTCGTGGGCGTGCGGTCGGCGGCGACGCTGACCGAGCGTGACGGGCAGGCCCACTGGCTCGGCGCCCCGCCCGTCGGTGTCCCCGTAGACGGCGACCCCCTCGCCGCGCTGCGCGCCACCATCGAGGCCCTGCACACGCCCCACCAGGACGGCATGCCGCCCTTCACCGGCGGCATGGTCGGCTACCTCGGCTACGACATCGTCCGCCGCCTGGAGAAGATCGGCCCCGGCGAGCGCGACGACCTGCAGCTGCCCGAGCTGACCATGCTCCTCACCAGCGACCTGGCGGTCATGGACCACTGGGAGGGCTCGGTCCTGCTGATCGCCAACGCGATCAACCACAACGACCTGGAGACGGGCGTCGACGAGGCCTACGCGGACGCCGTGGCCCGGCTCGACGCCATGGAGGCCGACCTCTCCCGCGCGGTCGCCCAGCCCCCGGCCGCGCTCCCGCCCTCGGAACTCCCCGAGTACACCGCGCTGTGGGGCGGGCCCGACTTCCAGGTGGCCGTCGAGGACATCAAGGAGCGCATCCGGGCCGGCGAGGCCTTCCAGGTGGTCCCCTCGCAGCGCTTCGAGACGCCGTGCACGGCGAGCGCGCTGGACGTCTACCGGGTGCTGCGGGCCACCAACCCGTCCCCGTACATGTACCTGTTCCGCTTCGACGGCTTCGACGTCGTCGGCTCGTCCCCCGAGGCCCTGGTCAAGGTCGAGGACGGACGCGCCATGGTCCACCCCATCGCCGGCACCCGCTGGCGCGGCCCCACCCCGCAGGAGGACCAGGCCCTCGCCGACGAGCTGCTCGCCGACCCCAAGGAGCGCGCCGAGCACCTCATGCTCGTCGACCTGGGCCGCAACGACCTGGGGCGGGTCTGCGAGCCCGGCTCGGTCGAGGTCGTCGACTTCATGTCCGTCGAGCGGTACTCGCACGTGATGCACATCGTCTCGACGGTGACGGGCCGGGTCGCCCAGGGCCGCACGGCCTTCGACGTCCTCACCGCCTGCTTCCCGGCCGGCACGCTCTCCGGCGCCCCCAAGCCCCGCGCCATGCAGATCATCGACGAACTCGAACCGTCCCGGCGCGGGCTCTACGGCGGCTGCGTCGGCTACCTCGACTTCGCGGGCGACTCCGACACCGCCATCGCCATCCGCACGGCCCTCCTCCGTGACGGAACCGCCTACGTGCAGGCCGGCGCCGGCATCGTCGCCGACTCCGACCCGGTCGCCGAGGACACCGAGTGCCGCAACAAGGCGGCGGCGGTCCTCAGAGCCGTCCACACGGCGAACCGGCTGGGAAAGGCCTGAGATGAACCCCGGGTGACGGTTCGCCCGGGGTTCAGGCGATAGTGGGGTACGTGACTGCTGTACCTCACCCCCGTTCCGAAACCGCCGGATCCGCCCGGGCCGGCCGCCTGAGCCTCGCCGTCGCGCTGCTGTGCGGCGCGCTCGGCGCGGCCGTGGCGCTGCTCGCCACCCGGCAGCGCTGGGCGGAGGGCACCGCGACGGTGGCCGGCGGCGCCTTCCCCCTGACCGCCAAGGGCAGCGACGTCACGGGCGTGCCCGCGGCGCTCGCCGTAGTGGGCCTCGCCGCGCTCGTCGCCGTCTTCGCCGTCCGCCGGGCCGGCCGCCTCGTCGTGGCCGGGCTGCTGGCGCTCTCCGGCGCGGGCATCGTCGCCGCCGCCCTGCTCGGCGCCTCCGACGGCTCGGCGCTCGACGAGCAGGCCGCCCAGGCCTCCGGCGACACCTCCGCCTCCGTGGCCACCCTCAGCCACACCGCCTGGCCGTACGTCGCGGCCGTCGGCGGCGTCCTGATCCTCCTGGCCGGGCTGCTCGCCCTGCGCTACGGCCGGCTGTGGCCCGCGATGTCCGGCCGCTACGAGCGGGGCGGCGCGCCCCAGCCGCGCCGCAAGGCCCCTGCCGTCGACCCCGACCGGCCCGAGGACCTGTGGAAGGCACTCGACCGCGGCGAGGACCCGACCGGGGCGTGAGCCACCCGGGGGAGCGGGGACACCCCCGCTCACGGCGGGCGCGCGGGTGCGGGACAATGGGCCCGAGCGTCCTGCTCAGACACGCACACAGCAACGAGGAGCAAGCAATGGCGGGCAGCAGCCACGGTCACACCCCGGCCGCCTGGACCGGTGTCACGATCGCCTTCATCGGTTTCTGCGTCGCGGGCGCGTTCATGGTGATGGACCAGCCCGTGGGCTTCTGGGCGGGCATGGTCGTCGTGCTCCTCGGCGGTGTCGTCGGCGCCGTCATGCGGATGATGGGCCTCGGCCAGCCGAAGGAACTGCACCAGCCGCACGCGATGACGGGCGACCGCGAGCCCGCGCGCGCCGAGGGCTGACCCCCGCGAAGCACCGCGTCGTCGCGTGAGGGGCGGCCGGCACTCGGGTGCCGGGGCCGCCCCTCACGCGTGCGCCGGGCACAATGCCTACCGTGAACGCCGACAGCCGAAGGGTGACGCCCAGCGCCCCGGCCCGCCTGGCCGTCCCCGCCGGGGTGCTCGCGGCCGTCGCCGCCGCGTTCGCCTACGTGGGCGCGGTCGACCCCAACGAACCCGGCCACTACCCGGCCTGCCCGCTGCTGCGCTACACCGGCCTGTACTGCCCCGGCTGCGGCGGACTGCGCAGCGCGCACGCCTTCGTCCACGGCGACTTCCCGGCGGCACTGCACGCCAACGCGCTCGCCGTCCTCGGCTATCTGGCCTTCGCCGTGCTGTGGACCGTATGGGTGGTCCACGCGGTGCGCGGGCGTGCCATGCGGATCGACCCCCGCCCGGGCCTCGTGTGGAGCCTCGGCGCGTTGCTGCTGGTCTTCACCGTTGTCCGGAACCTGCCCTTCGGAGGCTGGCTCCACCCTTGATCAACCGGCGGATGTCCAGGTACTGGGACCGGCGTCAACCGGATGCGAGGCCTACGCCCCGCTGCGGATACCATCGCAGTGACCATCGGTTTTCGATCGGTCGCTGGAACTGTCAAGAGTCTGGAAGGGGGCCGCTCGCGTGAGTGTGCTCGACGAGATCATCGACGGAGTCCGTGCCGACCTCGCGGAGCGGCAGGCGCGCGTCAGCCTCGACGAGCTCAAGGAGCGCGCGGCGAAGGCTCCCGCGGCCAAGGACGGCGCGGCCGCACTGCGCGGCGACGGCGTCAAGGTCATCTGCGAGGTCAAGCGCTCCAGCCCCTCCAAGGGCGCGCTGGCCGCGATCGCCGACCCGGCCGGACTCGCCGCGGACTACGAGGCGGGCGGCGCGGCCGTCATCTCCGTCCTCACCGAACAGCGGCGCTTCGGCGGCTCGCTCGCCGACCTCGAAGCGGTCCGTGCCCGCGTGGACATCCCGGTCCTGCGCAAGGACTTCATCGTCACGTCGTACCAGCTGTGGGAGGCCCGCGCCTACGGCGCCGACGTCGTCCTGCTGATCGTCGCCGCCCTCGACCAGCCCGCCCTGGAGTCCCTCATCGAGCGCGCCGAGTCCATCGGGCTCACGCCGCTCGTCGAGGTGCACGACGAGGACGAGGTCGAGCGCGCGGTCGACGCCGGCGCCCGTGTGATCGGCGTCAACGCGCGCAACCTGAAGACCCTCGAGGTCGACCGCGGCACCTTCGAGCGCGTGGCACCGGAGATCCCCGACCACATCATCAAGATCGCCGAGTCCGGCGTCCGCGGCCCGCACGACCTCATCGCCTACGCCAACGCCGGCGCCGACGCGGTCCTGGTGGGCGAGTCCCTCGTCACCGGCAAGGACCCCAAGACGGCGGTCTCCGACCTGGTGGCGGCAGGCGAACATCCCGCACTCCGGCACGGCCGGGGCTGATCTCCCGCTAGGCTTTCCCCGATGACTCTCACCATGACGACCGTGGACCGGTACGCCCGCCTCGCGCGCGGCTGCCGCCCCCGCGGCTGCCGAGCCCCCGCGCGCCGGGTCCACGGCCGCCGGGTCCGCTACGTCATCGGTGACGAGCCCGGGCAGGTCAACGGCATGCGATGGCAGCGCGCCCTTAGGGGCGCGGGGAACTGCGCGAGCAACCACACACGGCCCGCAGCCGACAGATGATCCCCGCCCCCACGGCGATTAGTGCATCCCACACACACTCACCGTGAAGGTTTCCGCATGCCCAGTCAGTTCTTCATCCCCGACCCGGAGGGTCAAACCCCCAACTCCGAAGGCTACTTCGGGTCATTCGGCGGCAAGTTCATCCCGGAGGCCCTCGTCGCCGCCGTGGACGAGGTGGCCGTCGAGTACGACAAGGCCAAGCACGACCCGGAGTTCGCGAAGGAACTCGACGACCTCCTGGTCAACTACACCGGCCGCCCGTCGGCGCTCACGGAGGTGCCCCGGTTCGCCGAGCACGCCGGCGGCGCCCGGGTCTTCCTGAAGCGGGAAGACCTCAACCACACCGGCTCCCACAAGATCAACAACGTCCTCGGCCAGGCACTGCTCACCAAGCGCATGGGCAAGACCCGGGTCATCGCCGAGACGGGCGCCGGCCAGCACGGCGTCGCCACGGCCACCGCCTGCGCTCTGTTCGGCCTCGAGTGCACGATCTACATGGGCGAGATCGACACGCAGCGCCAGGCCCTCAACGTCGCCCGCATGCGCATGCTCGGCGCCGAGGTCATCGCCGTGAAGTCCGGCAGCCGCACGCTGAAGGACGCGATCAACGAGGCGTTCCGTGACTGGGTCGCCAACGTCGACCACACGCACTACCTCTTCGGCACGGTCGCCGGCCCCCACCCCTTCCCGGCCATGGTCCGCGACTTCCACCGGGTCATCGGCGTGGAGACCCGCCGCCAGCTCCTGGAGCGCGCGGGCCGCCTCCCCGACGCGGCCGTCGCCTGCGTCGGCGGCGGCTCCAACGCCATCGGCCTCTTCCACGCCTTCATCCCGGACGAGTCCGTCCGCCTCATCGGCTGCGAGCCGGCCGGCCACGGTGTCGACACCGGCGAGCACGCGGCGACCCTGACCGCCGGCGAGCCCGGCATCCTGCACGGCTCCCGCAGTTACGTCCTCCAGGACGACGAGGGCCAGATCACCGAGCCGTACTCGATCTCGGCCGGTCTGGACTACCCGGGCATCGGCCCTGAGCACTCCTACCTCAAGGACTCCGGCCGCGGTGAGTACCGCGCGATCACCGACGACGCGGCCATGCAGGCCCTGCGCCTGCTGTCCCGCACCGAGGGCATCATCCCGGCCATCGAGAGCGCCCACGCGCTGGCCGGAGCCCTGGAGGTCGGCAGGGAGCTGGGCGAGGACGGGCTGATCGTGGTCAACCTGTCCGGCCGAGGCGACAAGGACATGGACACCGCCGCCCGCTACTTCGGCCTCTACGACACCGACGCCGAGGTCGCCGCCGACGCGGACACCGACACCGCCGAGATCGAGGGAGACGCCAAGTGAGCGGCAACCTGCAGCTGTTGAGCGACACCCTCGCCGCGGCCAAGTCCGAAGGGCGCTCCGCGCTCATCGCCTACCTCCCGGCCGGGTTCCCGACCGTGGACGGCGGCATCGAGGCCATCAAGGCCGTCATCGACGGCGGCGCCGACGTCGTCGAGGTGGGCCTGCCGCACAGCGACCCGGTCCTCGACGGCCCCGTCATCCAGACCGCCGACGACATCGCCCTGCGCGGCGGCGTGAAGATCGCCGACGTGATGCGCACGGTCCGCGAGGCCCATGGGGCCACCGGCAAGCCGGTCCTCGTCATGACGTACTGGAACCCCATCGACCGCTACGGCGTCGAGCGGTTCACCGCCGAGCTCGCCGAGGCGGGCGGCGCCGGGTGCATCCTGCCCGACCTGCCCGTACAGGAGTCGGCGCTGTGGCGGGAGCACGCGGAGAAGCACGGTCTCGCCACCGTCTTCGTCGTCGCGCCCAGCAGCAAGGACGAGCGGCTCGCGCAGATCACCGCGGCGGGCAGCGGCTTCGTCTACGCCGCCTCCCTCATGGGCGTCACCGGCACCCGCGAGTCGGTCAGCTCGCAGGCCGAGGACCTGGTGGCACGCACCCGGGCCACCGGCACGGACCTGCCGGTCTGCGTCGGGCTCGGCGTCTCCAACGCCACCCAGGCCGCCGAGGTCGCCGGCTTCGCCGACGGCGTGATCGTCGGCTCGGCCTTCGTCAAGGCCATGCTGGACGCCCCGGACGACGCGGCCGGTGTCGAGGCCGTCCGCACCCTGGCGGCCGGCCTGGCGAAGGGCGTACGCCGACAGGCGTAAGAAACCGGGTAGTCGTACAGGTCCCTCGTACGGGTGGACCTGGGGCCGGGGAGGCGCGGTGCGCCTCCCCGGTTCGTTTCCGGGGTGTGAGCGAGAAGAACCGTGAGGGAAAGCGCACCGCCCGGGAGAAGCTGGCGGTGGAGCGCGAGAAGCAGAAGGCCTCGGAGAAGCGCAGGCGCGCGCTGATCGTGGGTGGTGCCGTCGTGGCCGTCCTGGGGCTCGCGGCGGTGATCGGCGTCGTCGCCGCCAACGCGGGGAAGGACGACGACAGCGAGGCGGCGGGCCCGGTCGTGGTGCCCTCGGGAGCACAGGGCAAGGACGGCCTGGCCATCCCGGTCGGCAAGGACAGCGCCAAGTCCACGCTCACGGTGTGGGAGGACTTCCGCTGCCCGGCCTGCAAGGCCTTCGAGACGGCGTACCGGCCGGTGATCCACGAGTTGACGAAGGCCGGGCAGCTGAAGACCGAGTACCACCTGGTCACCCTCATCGACGGCAACATGGGCGGCAGCGGCTCCCGCAACGCGGCCAACGCCGCGGCCTGCGCCCAGGACGCCGGGAAGTTCCCCGCGTACCACGACGTGCTCTTCGACAACCAGCCCCAGGAGGTCGACGACGCCTACGCCGGCAACGACAGGCTGATCGAGCTGGCCGGCAAGGTCGACGGCCTGGACACCCCCGCCTTCCGCAAGTGCGTCGAGGACGGCACGCACAACAGCTGGGTCGCCAAGTCCCACCAGGCGTTCAACAAGGGCGGCTTCTCGGGCACGCCGACCGTCCTGTTCGACGGCAAGAACATCTACCAGGACCGGACGATGACCCCGGCCAAGCTGAAGCGGATGGTGCGGGAGCAGAACAAGGGGTGAAGGCTTTTCTCACCCGCCCGTTATGGACCCGTAGCCGGGCTGCCTGCCGCGCCCCCGGCCCGGCACGGTAGCGTCGACCTTGCCATGGAACTTGCCTTCATTCCCAGCCCGTCACGCGGGGTGCTGTATCTCGGCCCCATTCCGCTGCGCGGCTACGCGTTCTGCATCATCATCGGCGTCTTCGTTGCCGTCTGGCTCGGCAACAAGCGCTGGATCGCCCGGGGCGGGCGGGCCGGCACGGTGGCCGACATCGCGGTCTGGGCCGTGCCCTTCGGCCTCGTGGGCGGCCGGCTCTACCACGTGATCACGGACTACGAGCTGTACTTCAGCGAGGGCCGTGACTGGGTGGACGCCTTCAAGATCTGGGAGGGCGGCCTCGGCATCTGGGGCGCGATCGCGCTGGGCGCGCTGGGCGCCTGGATCGGCTGCCGACGCCGGGGCATCCCGATGCCGGCGTACGCCGACGCCGTCGCGCCGGGCATCGCCCTCGCCCAGGCGATCGGCCGCTGGGGCAACTGGTTCAACCAGGAGCTGTACGGCAAGCCCACCGACCTGCCGTGGGCCCTGGAGATCACGTCCACCGCGGACGGCCGGGTGCCGGGCACCTACCACCCGACGTTCCTGTACGAGTCGCTGTGGTGCATCGGCGTCGCGCTCCTGGTGATCTGGGCGGACCGCCGCTTCCGGCTGGGCCACGGCCGGGCGTTCGCGCTGTACGTCGCCGCGTACTGCGCGGGCCGGTCGTGGATCGAGTACATGCGGGTCGACGACGCCCACCACATCCTGGGTGTCCGGCTGAACGTGTGGACCGCGATCCTGGTGTTCCTGCTCGCTGTGACCTACCTCGTGCTGTCGTCGAAGAAGCGGCCGGGCCGGGAAGCCGTGGTGGAGCCCGGTGCGGAGGCCTCCGGCGGTGAGGCCGACGGGGACGCCGCCGCCGAGGACGAGGCCGAGTCCGGCAAGGACGAGGCGGAGTCCGGCGCCGACGGGGCCACGAGCGAGGCCAATGACGAGGCCGGGTCGGCGAAGAAGAGCTGACCGTCTGCCGTACGTGACCCGAGGGCGCCCGTCGATGCACGGGCGCCCTCGGTGTTTCCCGGGTACGGGCGGGTCAGCGGCGGCGTGCCAGGGACAGGGTGCGCTGGGCCGCCGCCACCACCGCCGTGTCGATGAAGCGGCCGTCCTGGAGGGCCTGGGCGCCCGGTTCCGTCGCCGCCGCCTTGACGATCGTCTCCGCTTGCTCGATCTCCTCCTCGGTGGGGAGGAAGGCCCGCTCGATGACCGGGAGCTGGCGGGGATGGATCGCGGCCCGGCCGAGGAAGCCCAGGGCGCGGCCATGGGCGCAGGACGCGGTCAGCCCCTCCAGGTCACGGACGTCCGGGTGGACCGACTGGGCCGGCGGGGGCAGGCCGGCGGCCCGGGCGGCCACGATCACGCGGGAACGGGACCAGTCGAGCCCCTCGTCGTCCCCTACGCCCAGGTCGGCCCCCAGGTCCGCCTCCCCGAGCGCGATGCCCCGCAGGGACGGGTGGGCCGTGGCGACGGCGTACGCCTGTTCCACGCCGAGGGCCGTCTCCAGGAGGGCGTACAGGGGCAGCCCGGCGGGGACGGCGTGCTGGGCGATCCGGACGACCTCGGCGGGTGAGCCGATCTTGGGGAGCCGCAGGGCGCAGAGGCCGGGAGCCGGGGCCACGGCGGCGAGGTCCTCCCCGGCCCAGGGGCTGTCCAGCGGGTTGACCCGGACGTGGACCGGGACCGGCGGCAGGTCGGCGAGCAGCTCGGCGGTGGCGGCACGGGCGTATGCCTTCCGGTCGGGGGCGACCGCGTCCTCCAGGTCGACGACGACGATGTCGGCGCCGGAGGTGAGGGCCTTGGCGACCACATGGGGGCGGTCGCCCGGGGCGTAGAGCCAGGTGAGCGGGAACGCCGTCACAGCGCGCCCTCCGCGCGCAGCGCCGTGAGGTCGGCCGGGGTGAGGCCCAGTTCGGTGAGGACCTCGTCCGTGTCCGCGCCGTGGGGACGGCCGGCCCAGCGGATCGCGCCGGGCGTGGCGGAGAGCCGGAAGAGGACGTTCTGCATGCGCAGGGGGCCCAGCTCCGGGTCGTCGACGGTGGTGATGGTGTTGAGGGCCTGGTACTGCGGGTCCGTCATCACGTCCCGGACGTCCTGGACCGGGGCCACGGCCGCCTCGGCCTTCTCGAAGGCGGCCAGGACGTCCGTGCGGGTGCGTGCGGCGATCCAGGAGCCGACCGCCTCGTCCAGGACGTCGGCGTGGCGGGCGCGGTCGGCGCCCGTGGCGAACCACGGCTCGTCGATCAGTTCCGGGCGGCCCACCAGGTGCATCACGCGTTCCGCGACCGACTGGGCCGACGTCGAGACGGCGACCCAGGTGCCGTCAGCGGTGCGGTAGACGCCGCGCGGGGCGTTGTTCGGGGACCGGTTGCCGGTGCGGGGCTGGACGTGGCCGAGCTGGTCGTACCAGAGCGGCTGGGGGCCGAGGGCGGCCAGGATGGGCTCGATCAGGGCCATGTCGACGACCTGGCCCTCGCCGGTCCTGTCCCGGGCGGCGAGGGCCGTCATCACCGCGTACGCCGTCGTCAGGCCCGCGATGGAGTCGGCCAGACCGAAGGGCGGGAGCGTCGGGGGCGCGTCCGGTTCGCCGGTGATCGCGGCGAAGCCGCTCATCGCCTCGGCGAGGGTGCCGAAGCCGGGGCGGTGGGCGTAGGGGCCGAACTGGCCGAAGCCGGTGACCCGGGCCAGGACCAGGCGGGGGTTGGCGGCCGACAGCTCGGGCCAGCCCAGGTCCCACTTCTCCAGGGTGCCGGGGCGGAAGTTCTCGATGATCACGTCGGCGCCGGCGGCGAGGCGCAGGAGGGTGGCGCGGCCGCCGGGCTTCGACAGGTCGAGGGTGATGGTGCGTTTGTTGCGGCCGAGCATCTTCCACCACAGGCCCACGCCGTCCTTCGACGGGCCGTGGCCGCGGGACGGGTCGGGTTTCGACGGGTGCTCGACCTTGACGACATCCGCGCCGAAGTCGCCGAGCAGGGTGGCGGCGAGCGGGCCGGCGAAGAGGGTGGCGAGGTCCAGGACGCGGAGGCCGGTGAGGGGCGCGGTCATGAGCGGTGGGTCTCCCGGTGGGTGAGGTGGGCGAGGGTGTCGAAGCCGATGCCGTTGAAGTCGCCGATGGAGGTGGACAGGCGGTTCTTCAGAGGGGCCGTCCAGCGGTCGGGGAGCGCCGCGGGGTCTCCTGCCAGCAGACCGGCGATGCTGCCGGCCGTCGCGCCGTTGGAGTCGGTGTCCCAGCCGCCGCTCACCGCGCGGCAGACCGAGCCGGAGAAGTCGCCGTTCGCGTGGGTGAGGGCGGCGGCGATGAGGGCGGTGTTGGGGACGGCGTGCACCCAGTGGTGGGTGGGGGCGTGGGTGGCGTGCAGTTGGTCGACGACCGTGTCGAAATCGCCGTGTCCCCGGGCCAGTTCGATGGCGTGGTGGACGGCTCGGGCGAGGCGGGAGCGGGGCGGGACGACGGTGAGGCCGGTGCGCAGGCAGGCGTGGACGTCGTGTTCTCCCGTCGCGGCCTGCGCGATGGTGGCCGCCGTGAACATCGCCGCGTAGACGCCGTTGGCGGTGTGGGTGAGGGTGGCGTCGCGGTGGGCCTGTTCCGCGGCGGTGGCCGGGTCGCCGGGGTTGGTCCAGCCGTGCATGTCGGCGCGGATCAGGGCGCCGATCCATTCGCGGAACGGGTTGCGGTGGCGGGCGGTGTGCGGGGGTTCCAGGCCGGTGAGGAGGTTGCGGTAGGCGATGCGTTCGGCGGTGAAGGTGCGGCCGGCGGGGAGTTCGTCGAGCCAGGTGCGGGCCACGTCCGTGGTGGTGAAGGACTTGCCGTGGCGTTGCAGGAGGATGAGGTTGAGGAGGGGGTAGTTGAGGTCGTCGTCCTCGGGCATGCCGTCGATGTTCTCGGCGAGCGAGGTTGTTGCCGAGCGGCGGTTCCAGGGGTGTTTCCGGAGGAGGTCTGCGGGGACGCCTCGGGCTGTGAAGTACGTGGTGAGGGGCCAGTTGCCGGTGGAGTTGGCCAGGTGACGGATGGCTTCCAGGGGGAGTTTTTCGACCGGCTTGCCCAGGAGGCAGCCGGCGGCCCGGCCGAGCCAGGCGGCTTCCAAGTGCTGCTGGGTCCTGGCGGCACGACTGCCCGCAGGCTGAGGCAGTGACCAAGCCGGGCACAGCGACTTGATCGATGCCAGGTCCGTCGGTTCGTCGTCCGCCAACCTGCTCGGGAGGTCGGCCAGTTCGTCCAGGAGGTCTTCTGCCAGTTGGCGGAGGTAGCGGGACGCCGGAGTCGGGGATGCGCCTGCGGTGGCGGGGGCCTCTGGGCCGCCTGCCGCGCGCCAGCGGGCCGCGATCGCTTTCGGCTCGCGGCCGTCCTGGGTCGCCTGGCGGAGTTCGTGGCCGATCAAATCCTCCGGCTGGACCCAGGTCAGGCGGAGCATTCCGGGCCTCCGAGGGAGGCGAAGGCCTGTTCGTGGGTGCGGCGGCGGGCCGCGTCCCGGGTGAAGATCTCACGCGTCACGGCGGTGAGGGTGGCCGCCGGTTCCCAGAGGTCCAGGCGGCTGGCCTCCGCGACCGTCTTGGCCCAGTCCTGGGGGACCGGCGAGCCGAGGGCGCCCGCCAGGGCGCCGGCCATCGTGGCGGTGGAGTCGCAGTCGCGGCCGTAGTTGACGGCGCCCAGGACCGCGTGGCGGTAGTCGCCCCGGGCCACGAGCAACATGCCCAGCGCCACGGGGAGTTCCTCGATCGCGTGGAGGCGGGAGGGGCGGCGGGCGCCGAGAGAAGGGGCGCGGTAGTCGGGGCCGACCGTGTCGAAAGGGGCGACAGCCTCGCGCAGGGGGCCCAATGCCGACTCGAAGTCCGGGTGGCGGGAGGCCTCCTCGCAGACCCGCTCGATCGCGGTGCGCGTGCCGTCCTTCGCCAGGGACAGGCAGGTCGAGACGACCGAGTCCGGGGTGGCTCCCGGAGTGCACGCCGCCGCGACCGCCGCCGCCAGAACGCCCGCCGCCTCGCGGCCGTACGACGACTGGTGCGCGCCGGCGATGTCGAGGGCCTCGGCGTAGGCCGCCCGCGGGTTGGCCGCGTTGACCAGGCCGACCGGGGTCATGTACATCGCCGCACCGCAGTTGACGATGTTGCCGGTGCCGGCCTCGCGCGGGTCGGCATGGCCGTAGTGGATCCTCGTCACCAGCCATTTCTCCGCCAGGAAGACGCGGTGCAGGGGGAGTGCCTCGGTCTCCAGCTCCGGGATCCAGCGCGGCTCGGTCATCAGGTCGGGGACGAGGTGGTCGGCGACCGCGTAGGCGTCGAGGTGGTCGCGGACCCGGGCGTAGACGCGGATCAGGGCGTGTGTCATCAAGGTGTCGTCGGTGACGTGGCCGTCGCCCTTGTGGTACGGGGCGAGGGGGCGGGCCGTGCGCCAGTCGTCGCCGTGCCAGGGGCCGACGATGCCGTGGACGCGGCCGCCGTGGCGCTGAAGGATCTGCTCGGGCGAGTAGCCCTCGACGGGGCCGCCGAGGGCGTCGCCGACGGCGGCGCCGACCAGGGCTCCGATGATCCGCTCGTCCAGGGTGGCGGTTTGGTGTGGTTTGGGCTGCATGGCCGCATCATCCACCGGGGTGGGCCGGTTGTGCGGCTTCCAGGAGTTCGGCGAGTTCCACGAGGTCCGTGCCGGTGAGGCGGGGCAGGACGCAGCCGGAGAGGGTGCGGCAGGTCTCCCGCCAGGAGGCTGGGATCGACGCCCCGCCGCCCAGCGCGCCGGTGAGGGCGCCCGCCAGGGCCGGGGCGGAGTCCGCGACGCGGGACAGGCAGGCAGCGGCGGGGACCGCCTCGGCGATGCGGCCGCGGGCCGCCGTGGCCAGCGCGAGGGCGACCGGGACCGTCTCGGCGGCGGCGATGCCGTAGCTGTAGACGTGGTCGACGATCTGGTGTTCCAGGGGCGGGACCAGGGCGAAGGCGCTGTCCGCGTCGGCCGCGAGGTGCAGTGCGTGCCGGGCGTTGCGGCCGATCTCCGTCTCCTCGGGCAGTTCGGCGAGCGCCGCGGTGACGCAGGCGTGGACGTCCGCGCCGGCCAGGGCGACGGCGAGGGCCGCGGCCATGGCGCGGGCGCCGTGTACGCCGTCGCCGTCCTGGGTGTAACGGGCGTCGAACTCGGCGAGGTCGGCGGCGCGCCGGGGGTCGCCCGGGTGGGCCACGGCCAGGACGCACGCCCGTACGCAGGCCGCGTCGTCGAAGTAGTGGGGGTTGTCGTGGCCGGTGGCGGGCGGGCGCAGGCCGGCGGCGAGGTTGCCGAGGCCGGCGCGGACGGAGATGCGGGCGCGCAGGGGGAGGACGGCGGACTCGATCTCGGGCGCGCGGTCCGCTGCGGCGGCGATCTCGGCGGCGAGGGCGTTCCAGGTGAGGTCGATCGCGGCGCGGGTGCGGCGTTCGCGGCTGAGGTCGTTCAGGACGGTGTCGTCGCCTGCGCGCAGGAGGGCTTCCGCGGCGAAGGCGGCCCATTCGGCGTCGTCGGAGGGGCCCAGGCGGAGGGGTTCGGGGGGCTGGTTCAGGGCGATGGGGACGGGGAGGGTGGTCGTGGCGTTGTGTTCGGCGAAGGTGTCCAGTTCGCGGGTGAGGCGGCGGGTCCAGTCGGGCATGCGGGCGGCTCTGTGGCGGGCGGCGGGCCAGCCGGCGGCGTCGCCTGCGGCCAGGCCGAGCAGGAGGCCTTCGGTCTTTTTGTCTCCCACCCGCGCACCGCCCGTAACTGTCTCCCGAGGGGTCCTGGTCTCCCGTGGAGCGCGTTCGCCGTCGGCGGCTGCGGGTGCGTGCGTCGTCATGAGAGAACCTCCGCCGGTGTCAGCAGGTCCGCCACGTCCAGGACGTGGTAGCCCGCCATCGCCGGCAGGCACCGGCCGCGGACCGGGCCGATGGGGGTCGTCCAGGCCTCCGGGATCGCCGAGACGCCCCGGGTCGCGCCCGCCAGCGCGCCCGCCACCGCCGCCGTCGTATCCGCGTCGCGGCCCATGTTCACCGCGGTCAGGACCGACTGTTCGAAGTCGCCGTCGGCCGCCGCGTACGCGCCGAAGGCGAGGGCGACCGCCTCGGGGGCCAGGTCGGTCCAGGGGTAGCCGCCGATGACGACCGCGGAGCGGACCGCGCGTTCGCCGCGGTGGGCCACCGCCACCGCGCGGCGCAGGCAGCGGGCCGTCCAGGAGTCGTCGGGCACGACCGCGAGGGCGGCGGCCACGACCGCGATCGGCTGGGCACCCGCCATCGCCGCCGCCACGCCCGCCGCCACCGCCTGGCCGCCGTAGATGCCCTCGCCGTCGTGGCTCACCGAGCCGTCGATCGCCACCAGCCGGGCCGCCTCGGCCGGGCGGCCCGGCGCGAACACCCCGAAGGGGGCCGCGCGCATGGCCAGGCCGTCGCTCCAGGCGTGCCGGTGCTGGGCGGAGATGGGGGCGGCCAGACCCCGGCGGAGGTTCTCCAGCGTGCCGCGTTCACTGAAGCCGGCGCCTCGGAAGGGACCCTCGTCGCGGTCGGCGATCCACTCGTGCCAGGCCGCCTCCACGCGCGCGGGGGTGAGTGCCGAGCCGTGCCGGGCCAGGAGGAGGCCGGAGAAGATCGCGTACTCGGTGTCGTCCGTGCCGGCGGGGTGCTCGGCGACGTAGCCGGTGATGCGGCCCCACCGTGCCCGGATCTCGGAGGGCTTCATGTTCTCGGCAGGGGCTCCGAGCGCGTCACCGACGGCCAGGCCCAGCAGGGCGCCGCGTGCCCGTTCGCGGAGTTCGGTGGCGTCCCCGGGCGCCGGGACGGAGGGAATGCAGGCGATCGATGCCATACGGGATGTGTCCCACTCCGGTGACCGCCCCGAGCCTCGGGAGCCCCAGCATCACCCGGTCGACATCTGTGCATGATCGTCATCAAGTGAGCGGTGAAGGGTAAAACCGCAGGTTAGCGCAGCCTTTCCTTGCTGGCGGCGCCGGAATTCACGGCGTACTTTGTGTGTTGTAAAAATCTGGAACTCGTCCAGAGAAGCTTGGTTCGGTAAGGGGATCGGGGACTTTTCATGGCCATCATCGAGACCGAGGCGGCGCTGCACGAGGCGCACCGGGACAACCACACCCACCGGGACGTGAACGGCGGCTGGCTGCGTCCCGCGGTGTTCGGTGCGATGGACGGTCTCGTCTCCAACCTGGCCCTGATGACCGGTGTCGCGGGCGGCTCGGTCAGTCAGCACACCGTCGTCCTCACCGGACTCGCGGGCCTGGCCGCCGGCGCCTTCTCCATGGCGGCCGGCGAGTACACCTCCGTCGCTTCGCAGCGCGAGCTCGTCGAGGCCGAGCTGGACGTGGAGCGGCGCGAGCTGCGCAAGCACCCGGAGTGCGAGCAGGCCGAGCTCGCCGCGCTCTACCGGGCGCGCGGGGTCGAGCCGCGGCTGGCCGAGGAGGTCGCCCGGCAGTTGTCGAAGGACCCCGAGCAGGCGCTGGAGATCCATGCCCGGGAGGAGCTGGGCATCGACCCCGCCGATCTGCCCTCGCCCACGGTGGCCGCGGTGTCGAGCTTCGGCTCCTTCGCGCTGGGCGCGCTGATCCCCGTACTGCCTTATCTGCTGGGTGCGAGCAGCCTCTGGCCGGCGGTGCTGCTGGCGCTGCTCGGGCTTTTCCTGTGCGGCGCGGTGGTGGCCAAGGTGACGGCACGGACCTGGTGGTACAGCGGGCTGCGGCAGCTGTTCCTGGGCGGCGCGGCGGCCGGTGTGACGTACGCCCTGGGCAGCTTGTTCGGGACGGCCGTAGGATAGCTCGGCTCGGACTTATGCGATGGGCCGCATAAGTAGCCGTTACTCGCTGGTTTCGAATACGCAATCACCGGGCATGAGCCGTAAGCGCTGCGGGCAATGAGGCCCGTGGACGCACTCAGCGGGGTGGGCGAAGACGCCTGTCCCGCTCTCGGGCCCGACGGGTATCGATCTCACCCGGTCGTTCCGTACAGGCCCCCCATAGCTTCCACCGTCGGTGCGGTACCCCCGCCGCGAGCCGCCGGTGTCCGCATGTTGGAACGGATTATCCCGCTTCCCGAGAACCGCTCCATCATGTAACCTGCACGAAATTTTGCGATCACGCGAGGGCCAACGTCGTCCCTCGGCACTTGCACATGCCACATGACGACGACGGGAGAGCCGATGCGTACGCCGCGCCAGCCGTCCCAGCACTCCGCGAATGGCCAGAACTGGTCCTTCATGGATGCTCGCCCTGCTGCGCAGGGTATGTACGACCCCCGCAACGAGCACGACGCCTGTGGCGTCGGCTTCGTCGCCACCCTTACCGGCGAGGCGTCCCACACCCTGGTCGAGCAGGCTCTGACCGTCCTGCGCAACCTCGAACACCGCGGTGCCACCGGCTCCGAGCCCGACTCCGGCGACGGCGCCGGCATCCTGTCCCAGGTCCCGGACGCCTTCTTCCGTGACGTGGCCGGATTCGAACTGCCCGAGGCCGGCGCCTACGCCGTCGGCACCGCCTTCCTGCCGGAGGACTCCGCCGACGACGCCGTCTCGCAGATCGAGACGATCGCGGCCGATGAGGGCCTGACCGTCCTCGGCTGGCGCGAGGTGCCGGTCGCTCCCCAGCTGCTGGGTGCCACCGCCCGGTCGACCATGCCGGTCTTCCGCCAGATCTTCGTCAGCGACGGCGCTGCCGCGCCCGCGACGGGTATCGCCCTCGACCGCAAGGCCTTCGTGCTGCGCAAGCGCGCCGAGCGCGAGGCCGGCGTGTACTTCCCGTCGCTGTCCGCGCGGACCATCGTCTACAAGGGCATGCTGACCACCGGCCAGCTGGAGCCCTTCTTCCCGGACCTGTCCGACCGCCGGTTCGCCTCCGCGATCGCGCTCGTGCACTCCCGGTTCTCGACGAACACGTTCCCGTCCTGGCCGCTGGCCCACCCCTACCGCTTCGTCGCGCACAACGGTGAGATCAACACCGTCAAGGGCAACCGCAACTGGATGGTGGCCCGCGAGTCGCAGCTCGTCTCGGACCTGTTCGGTTCCGACGACAAGGCCATAGAGCGGATCTTCCCGGTCTGCACGCCGGACGCCTCCGACTCCGCCTCCTTCGACGAGGTCCTGGAGCTGCTGCACCTGGGCGGCCGTTCGCTGCCGCACTCCGTGCTGATGATGATCCCGGAGGCGTGGGAGAACCACGACTCCATGGACCCGGCCCGGCGCGCCTTCTACCAGTTCCACTCCACGATGATGGAGCCCTGGGACGGTCCGGCCTGTGTCACCTTCACCGACGGCACCCAGGTCGGCGCCGTCCTCGACCGCAACGGACTGCGCCCCGGCCGCTACTGGGTCACCGACGACGGCCTCGTCGTCCTCGGCTCCGAGGTCGGCGTCCTGGACATCGACCCGGCCAAGGTCGTCCGCAAGGGCCGCCTCCAGCCCGGCCGGATGTTCCTCGTCGACACCGCCGAGCACCGCATCATCGAGGACGACGAGATCAAGGCCGAGCTCGCCGCCGAGAAGCCGTACGCGGAGTGGATCGAGGCCGGTGAGATCGAGCTCTCCGACCTGCCCGAGCGCGAGCACATCGTCCACACCCACGCCTCGGTCACCCGCCGCCAGCAGACCTTCGGCTACACCGAGGAGGAGCTGCGCGTCATCCTCGCGCCGATGGCCAAGGCCGGTGCCGAGCCGATCGGCTCGATGGGCACCGACTCGCCGATCGCCGCGCTGTCGGACCGCCCGCGCCTGCTCTTCGACTACTTCACCCAGCTGTTCGCGCAGGTCACCAACCCGCCGCTGGACGCGATCCGCGAGGAGCTCGTCACCTCGCTGCGCTCCTCGCTGGGCCCGCAGGGCAACCTGCTGGAGCCGTCGGCCGCGTCCTGCCGCAGCGTCCTGCTGCCGTTCCCGGTGATCGACAACGACGAGCTGGCCAAGCTCATCCACATCAACGCCGACGGCGACATGCCCGGCTTCAAGGCCGCGACCCTGTCCGGCCTGTACCGGGTGCACGGCGGCGGTGACGCGCTGGCCGCGCGGATCGACGAGATCTGCGCCGAGGCCGACGCCGCCATCGAGAACGGCGCCCGCCTGATCGTCCTGTCGGACCGCCACTCGGACGCCGAGCACGCGCCGATCCCGTCGCTGCTGCTCACCGCGGCCGTCCACCACCACCTCATCCGCACCAAGCAGCGCACCCAGGTGGGCCTGCTGGTCGAGGCCGGCGACGTCCGCGAGGTCCACCACGTCGCCCTGCTCATCGGCTACGGCGCCGCCGCCGTCAACCCGTACCTGGCGATGGAGTCCGTCGAGGACCTGGTCCGCGCAGGGACGTTCCTCCCCGGCATCGAGCCCGAGAAGGCCATCCGCAACCTCATCTACGCCCTCGGCAAGGGCGTGCTGAAGGTCATGTCCAAGATGGGCATCTCGACCGTCGCGTCCTACCGCGGCGCCCAGGTCTTCGAGGCCGTCGGTCTCGACGAGGCCTTCGTCGAGAAGTACTTCAACGGCACGGCCACCAAGATCGGCGGCGTCGGCATCGACGTCATCGCCAAGGAGGTCGCCGCCCGGCACGCCAAGGCCTACCCGGCCTCCGGCATCGCCCCGGCGCACCGGGCGCTGGACATAGGCGGCGAGTACCAGTGGCGCCGCGAGGGCGAGCCGCACCTGTTCGACCCGGAGACGGTCTTCCGTCTCCAGCACTCCACGCGCTCCGGCCGCTACGACATCTTCAAGAAGTACACCGAGCGCGTGAACGAGCAGTCCGAGCGGCTGATGACGCTCCGCGGGCTCTTCGGCTTCAAGTCCGACCGGAAGCCCATTCCGATCGACGAGGTCGAGCCGGTCTCCGAGATCGTCAAGCGGTTCTCGACGGGCGCCATGTCGTACGGCTCCATCTCGCAGGAGGCGCACGAGACCCTCGCCATCGCCATGAACCAGCTGGGCGGCAAGTCCAACACCGGTGAGGGCGGCGAGGACCCGGAGCGCCTGTACGACCCGGCCCGCCGGTCGTCCATCAAGCAGGTCGCCTCCGGCCGCTTCGGTGTGACCTCCGAGTACCTGGTCAACTCCGACGACATCCAGATCAAGATGGCCCAGGGCGCCAAGCCCGGCGAGGGCGGCCAGCTGCCCGGCCACAAGGTCTACCCGTGGGTCGCCAAGACGCGGCACTCGACGCCGGGCGTCGGCCTCATCTCGCCGCCTCCGCACCACGACATCTACTCCATCGAGGACCTGGCCCAGCTGATCCACGACCTGAAGAACGCGAACCCGCAGGCGCGGATTCACGTCAAGCTGGTCTCCGAGGTCGGCGTCGGCACGGTCGCCGCGGGTGTCTCCAAGGCTCACGCGGACGTCGTCCTCATCTCCGGCCACGACGGCGGTACGGGCGCCTCGCCGCTCACCTCGCTGAAGCACGCGGGCGGCCCCTGGGAGCTCGGCCTCGCCGAGACCCAGCAGACGCTGCTGCTCAACGGTCTGCGCGACCGCATCGTCGTGCAGACCGACGGCCAGCTGAAGACCGGCCGTGACGTGGTCATCGCCGCGCTGCTCGGCGCCGAGGAGTTCGGTTTCGCGACCGCGCCGCTCGTCGTCTCCGGCTGCGTCATGATGCGCGTCTGCCACCTGGACACCTGCCCGGTCGGCATCGCCACGCAGAACCCGGTGCTGCGCGAGCGGTACAACGGCAAGGCCGAGTACGTCGTGAACTTCTTCACGTACATCGCCGAAGAGGTCCGCGAGCTCCTCGCCGAGCTGGGCTTCCGCTCCATCGAGGAGGCCGTCGGCCACGCCGAGGCCCTCGACGTCACCCGCGCGGTCGACCACTGGAAGGCGCAGGGCCTGGACCTGGAGCCGCTGTTCCACGTGCCCGAGCTGCCCGAGGGCGCGGTCCGCCACCAGCTGATCGCCCAGGACCACGGTCTGGAGAAGGCGCTCGACAACCAGCTGATCAAGCTGGCCGCGGACGCCCTGTCCGCCTCGGACGCCACCGAGGCCCAGCCGGTCCGCGCGCAGGTGCAGATCCGCAACATCAACCGCACGGTCGGCACCATGCTCGGCCACGAGGTGACGAAGAAGTTCGGTGGCGCGGGCCTGCCCGACGACACCATCGACATCACCTTCACCGGCTCCGCCGGCCAGTCGTTCGGCGCGTTCGTGCCGCGCGGTGTCACGCTGCGCCTGGAGGGCGACGCCAACGACTACGTCGGCAAGGGCCTCTCGGGCGGCCGGATCGTGGTCCGCCCGGACCGCGCGGCCGACCACCTCGCCGAGTACAGCGTCATCGCCGGCAACACCATCGGCTACGGCGCGACCGGCGGCGAGATGTTCCTGCGCGGCAAGGTCGGCGAGCGCTTCTGCGTCCGCAACTCCGGTGCGACGGTCGTCTCCGAGGGCGTGGGCGACCACGGCTGCGAGTACATGACCGGTGGTCACGCGGTCGTGCTGGGCGAGACGGGCCGCAACTTCGCGGCCGGTATGTCCGGCGGTATCGCGTACGTCATCGACCTGGACCGCGACAACGTCAACGTCGGCAACCTGGACGCGGTCGAGGCGCTGGACGACACCGACAAGCAGTGGCTGCACGACGTGGTCCGCCGCCACCAGGAGGAGACGGGCTCCACCGTCGCCGAGAAGCTCCTGGCCGAGTGGGACACCGCCGTCGAGCGCTTCAGCAGGATCATCCCCAGCACGTACAAGGCAGTGCTCGCCGCCAAGGACGCCGCCGAGCGAGCCGGTCTCTCCGAGACCGAGACCCACGAGAAGATGATGGAGGCGGCGATCAATGGCTGACCCGAAGGGCTTCCTGAACCACGGGCGCGAGGTCGCCAAGTCCCGCCCCGTCGAGGAGCGCGTCAAGGACTGGAACGAGGTCTACGTCCCCGGCTCCCTGCTGCCGATCATCAGCAAGCAGGCCAGCCGCTGCATGGACTGCGGCATCCCGTTCTGCCACAACGGCTGCCCGCTCGGGAACCTGATCCCCGAGTGGAACGACTACGCCTACCGCGAGGACTGGGCCGCCGCCTCGGAACGCCTGCACGCGACGAACAACTTCCCGGAGTTCACGGGCCGTCTGTGCCCCGCTCCGTGTGAGTCGGCGTGTGTGCTCGGCATCAACCAGCCGCCGGTCACCATCAAGAACGTCGAGGTCTCGATCATCGACAAGGCGTGGGAGACCGGGGACGTCGCCCCGCAGATCCCGGAGCGCCTGTCCGGCAAGACCGTCGCCGTCATCGGCTCCGGCCCCGCGGGCCTGGCCGCCGCCCAGCAGCTGACCCGGGCCGGCCACACGGTCGCCGTCTACGAGCGCGCGGACCGCATCGGAGGCCTCCTCCGGTACGGCATCCCCGAGTTCAAGATGGAGAAGCGGCACATCAACCGCCGTATCGAGCAGATGCGCGCGGAGGGCACCCGCTTCCGCACGGGCATCGAGATCGGCCGCGACCTGAAGGCCACGGACCTGAAGAAGCGGTACGACGCGGTCGTCCTGGCCGTCGGCGCCACCACGGCCCGTGACCTGCCGGTGCCCGGCCGCGAGCTCAAGGGCATCTACCAGGCCATGGAGTACCTGCCCCTGTCCAACAAGGTGCAGGAGGGCGACTTCGTGGCGCCCCCGATCTCGGCCGAGGGCAAGCACGTCGTGGTCATCGGCGGCGGCGACACCGGCGCCGACTGCGTCGGCACCGCCCACCGCCAGGGCGCGGCCTCCGTCACACAGCTGGAGATCATGCCCCGCCCGAACGACGAGCGGCACCCGGTCAACCAGCCCTGGCCGACCTTCCCGATGCTCTACAAGGTCACCTCGGCCCACGAGGAGGGTGGCGAGCGCGTCTACTCGGTCTCGACGACCCACTTCGAGGGCGACGAGGACGGCAACGTGCAGTGGCTGCACCTCACCGAGGTGGAGTTCATCGACGGCCGGCTGACCCCGAAGCCGGGCACGGAGCGCAAGATCCCCGCCCAGCTGGTCACCCTCGCCATGGGCTTCACCGGCACCGACCGGGAGAACGGCCTGGTCGAGCAGTTCGGCCTGGAGCTCGACGAGCGCGGCAACATCGCCCGTGACGACGACTACCAGACCAACGTGCCGGGCGTGTTCGTCGCCGGTGACGCGGGCCGCGGCCAGTCGCTCATCGTGTGGGCGATCGCCGAGGGCCGCTCGGCGGCGCGCGGGGTGGACCGCCACCTCACGGGCGCCAGTGAGCTGCCGGCGCCGATCCGTCCCACGGACCGCGCGCTGATGGTCTGACGGACCACCGAAAAGACGTCCCGTACAAAGGCGTACGGAACACTGACGGCGCCTGCCCCACAGTCCCCGACCGGACGAACGGGCAGGCGCTGTCGCCTTTCCCCGCTACTTTCCGCCGGGCGCGACCCACGTGACGATCACCGCGGCGGCGACGCACAGGACACCGGCCAGGGCGAGCCAGCGCGCGCACTCGACCAGCAGCCAGACGGTCTTGGTCCGCTTCTTCTCGTAGCGCAGCAGCCGGCCCGCCTCCAGCAGGACCTCCTCACCGGGCCGTCCGTGCACGGCCAGAACGCCCAGCCAGGACGCGGTGATCAGGGCGAGGAACCCGGTGATCAGCAGCCCGGTCACCCACCAGCGGGGCGTGTCCGCCAGCTTGCTCAGATCCTCCTGGCCCTTCAGCACGAACACCGCCGCGAGCAGGCCCGTGAGCGTCGCGAGGAAGTTGCGGTACCCCTCGGCCTGGTGCAGCGCCGCCTGCAACTGCCGCTCCGGAGAGGCCATCTCGCGGCAGCGGCGGTCCGCGTCGCGGAGCTGCTGCGGCGTGGGCGTGAAGGTCATGGCGTCGCCCCCGACTGTCCGGGCGAGGGCGGCGCCGCGATGGTCAGCAGGGCGCCGCACCCCCGCGGCTCGCTCGCGGGGCGGTTCATGTGCAGGGTGCGGCACTGGCACAGGGTGTAGAACGGCGCGGGCCCCGGCTCCTCCCGCCGGTTGAAGAAGCCGCCCTTGGCGACCGGGGGCTGCCCGAAGGTCCACGTCCTCGTCATCGGGCAGGTGCAGACCGGGCAGGTCCCGGAGGCTTCGTACTGGGCGTCGTCGCCGTTCCTGCGCACGACCCACCGGAAGGTGAGGACGGGGGCGTGGAAGGCGTCGGGGTCGTACTCGATCGGGGGCGTCACTCGGCGGTGCCTTCCAGGTGCGGGGCTTCGGCGGGCAGTTCGAGGGAGAAGAGGGCCGCGTACCGGGCCAGCCGCTCGCGCACCTGGCTCTCGGGCAGATCCGTCTCCTCCGCGCAGAGCGTGATGTGGTCCCGGGAGACGGAGCCGGCCAGGGCGGGGGCCCGGCCGGTGAGCTGCTCCGTGAGGATGATCAGGTCCTGCCAGTCGGGGACGCGGTCGGCCACCTCGCCCTCGGGCCTGCCGACGGTGACGTCCAGGCCGAGGCAGGCGAAGGGGGCGTAGCGGTCGTACGTCCTGGCGAGGGTCCAGTCGAAGCGGCCGGCGGTGCGGACGAGTTCGAGGGGGCCGAGGGCGCAGGACTCGCCGTCGACGCCCAGGAGACCCGGGCTGAAGGCGGCGAGGTCGTACAGGTCCGGTTCGAGGTCCCGTACGGCCGCGAACCCGGGGGCGTCGGGAGCGCAGGGGGGCGGCGGGCCACCGAGCGGGACGAACCGGGCGAGGTGCTCGATGGAGGCGGCGAGGGTGCGGCGCGTGCTGTACGCGTGGTGCAGCAGCCGGCGGAGCCGGTGGTTCGGCAGGAATTCCTTCGACGGATGCCACAGGAGCGCGGAGACGTCCTGGTTGGTCGCTTGCAGGTCCAGGACTGCGGGGTCCGGCTGGGTGACGGAGACGGGCAGGATCTGGTCCGGTCCTGTCAGCCGCCGCACGATGTCGCCGATGGGGCGCCGCTCCGTGGCGCTCAGCTGGACGAGAACCGGGGGTGTCACGCCCTGCTCGTCCAGCTGCCTGCCGGACGCCTCGATCGTGTGGCCACGGGTGAGGGGATGGTCCCAGACCTCCAGTTGCCGCACGGTCTCCTCGATGCGGTCCTCGAAGCCCGGGGCGAGCAGTCCCGCCGTGCTCAGGAGCCGCAGGATCTTGTCGATCTCGTCGAGGTCGATGTCCGACCTGGGCGACAGGCTCGGGGTGCGAGAGGCCCGGCGCGTGATGACCCTGATGAACTCCCAGGGCGCGACAGCGGTGCCACGGCCACGGATAACGGTGAGTACCTCGGCCGCCAGGGAGGAGGGGATCCAGTCGGCCACCTCGGCGGGCGGCTCGTCGGCGCGGATCCCGGTCACCGGAGTGAGGGCGTTCAGACGTGACGCCACCTCCCTGGGCGGAGTCTGCAACTCCGCGGCCAGCAGCAGCAGATCGGCGATGCGGAGATCGTCCTCACGCCATCGGGCCCTGTCCAGGCGGACACCGAGCGACCGGGAGAACAGGGAACGCTCCATCGCATCGAACGGTCCGTGCTCGATGGCGGCGGGCGAGGGGTCTTCCCGCAGCGAGAAGCCGAGCGGCTCGAACCGCCGGACACGAGCCGCCAGGTCGCTGACGGGCACTCCGGGTTCGGCCCGGGCGAGAAGGTCGACCACCCCCAGCTCACCGGGCCACACGTGCAGTTCCTCGTCCAACTCCTTGCTCACCAGCAGCGCGGCGTCACCCCGGGTGGGGACCTCGGCGGCCAGGTCGGCATCCAGGGCGGGCGGGGGCGGCAACTCGGACTGCAAGGTCCGGAGTTCCTCCAGGAGGGCGACCGCGTCCCCGAGGGTCAGGCGGTGTCGCGCGGCGATCAGCAGGAGCGGGGCGTACCGGGCTGGTTTGGTCCACGACCTCGCGAGCAGCAGGGAACGCCACATTTCGGACAGCTCCACCAGTTGCGTCGTGGGCCGTGCGGTCCGCAGTGCGCGGATGTCCGCCGCGGCGGGAACCTCCAAACCCAGGATCGCGTAGCGGCGCAGGGCCTTGAGCGGCTCTGCCGACGCCGTGTCCGTCACATGTGCGGCGCGCAGCACCGTCTCCCATCCGCGCGGGGTGGCGTCCTTCGGGAAGAGGATCGCGTCCATCGCGGCCGGGCGGGGGTACCCGGGCGGCAGGAAGGACTTACCGCCCGGGTGGAGGGCGAGCCGTGCCTTCTGCCACTGTCTGGCGAGGGCGCTCTGGTAATCGTCGAGCTGCCCGCGCCAGGGGCCCCGGCTGTTCCCGGCGTTCTCGTCCATGGGCAGGCACCCCACAGTCGTGAGAGGCACCGTACGCGGCAGGGTCTGGTGGGGACTGGCTCCCGGAGGAAAGATGATGGCCACGGTGTCGCCGGGCAGCGAGTCGAGCACTGCGAGGGCGAGCCGGGGCGACTTCGCGGCGAGCTCCCACAGCCATGACAGCAGGACCTTCCGCCACCGCGCGGCGGCCCTCGGCGCGGCCTTCAGCAGCTCGGACGTCACCGCCTCACGGTCGTACGAGATCAGGCTGTTGCGGTCCACACTGGGTTCCGGACGGTGCCGCTCCCGCAGATTGACGATGTGGCCGTACGACTCCGGCGCGTCCTTGATGACCACTCCGTCCAGCAGCCACCCGCCTTGCCCCTGCACCAGCCAGATGTCGCGGGCGCCCTGGACGGCGTCGCCGTACCAGGGCTTGGGGGTGGGAGGCGTGAGCGCTCCGGGTTCCCAGCGCCGGTGCCGTACGACCGTCCCGGTGTCGTCCCTGGCGAGCTCCCGTGCCTCCACCTCGAAGTCCGCGACCCACAGGAAGGACTCCAGCGTGTCCACCAACGAGGGCGGGACGGTGGAGTCCTCGCCCAGATAGAGCCGCACCCGCGTCCCCCCGTCCAGCGCCACATGCGGGTCCTCGCCGATCCGCAGCAGTCCCGAGCCCGACTGGATGTCGGCGCGCAGCGGCTCCAGTCGGGGTGCGCGGCCGTAGTGGTCCACCGGGTTCGTCCAGACCACGACTTCCTCGGCCAGCATGAAGTAGCTGAACACGCCGATGCCGAAACGGGAGTTGAGGGGCATCTCGCCGAGTTCGGCGCGGCGCCAGTTGCGGCGTTCCTGGACGAACTCGGGGTCCTGCTCGTACCGCTTGCCGGCGCGGGCGAACATCGAGGTCAGCTTGGCGCGGTTCATGCCGGAACCGTTGTCCGTGCACTCGATGTACGGCCTGCCGTCGGCATCCCAGCCCTGGGTGAACGTGATCCTCGGCTGCCAGTCGGGCCCCGGCCGCCCCTGCGCCGCGCCGTACTGCCGGCGCATGTCGCGGTAGCGGCAGGCGTCCAGGGCGTTCTGGTACAGCTCGCGCACCGCCAGCATGGGATCGCCGTAGAGCTGGGTGCCCATCAGCAGGGGCCGGATCTCGTCCTCGGCCAGCCGGAAGCGTTCCAGCGGCTGCTTGTACCGCTCGGCCACGGGGACGAGCTGGTCGGTGGTGACGCGCTCGGGGAATCCGCGCAGCAGGGCCGGCGGGGTCGTACGGGCCTTCTGGCACTCCTGGTGCAGCAGGCTCACCGTCGCGTTCGTCCGCGCGGCGAGCTCCTCGACGGCCACGTGCAGCGCCGGATGAGGGCAGGCGAACCGGACGGTGAGTTCGTAGGGGCCGTCGTCCTGTTCGCCCAGGAGCGTCACGTCGTAGCCGAAGTCGGCGGACAGGGCGGCCACCACGTCGTCCGGGTCCAGGGGTTCGTGGGCGCCGAGGTGGTCGACGAGGACGCTCGACATCCGGCGCGGGTCGGCGGCCTGGAGGCCGGCCGTCCACAGCAGACGGGCGAGGTCCGAGGCGCGCCACTGGTTCCCGGGCACCGGCGGGTAGGTGCTCCAGTCGTCCCCGCCGCGTGCGTCGTTGATGCGCGGGCTGGTGCTCGGGTGGACCGTCAGATGGCCGAGGACCTGGCGCACCTGGCCGTCGATGGTGAGCCTGGTCGCCTCTCTGACCGGTGCTCCGGTGGGGTCGGCGGCCGCGTCCAGGATCGCGCTCACCAGCAGGTCGAGGATCGTGTCCACGGCCGAGTAGTCGCCCGTGCGTTCCCACAGCAGGTCCCAGTCGGTGATGAAGCGGTGCCGCAGCCAGTGGTCGGCGGCCGCCGTCTGCTCCTTCAGACCGCGGCGGCGCAGCGTCGCGACGGTGCGCCGGACCTGGGAGTGCGCGCGGGCCACGTCGTGGGCGGCGTCCCGGACCAGGCGGTCGTGGCCTTCGAGGGCATCGTCCGCGGCGCTCTTGACGTCCATTCCCTCCGGCATCGTCCGGCGCAGCTCTTCCAGCGCGATCGCGACGACGCCCTCCTGCACGACGGGCGCGGCGAGCAGCGCCGCCGTCTCGGCGGGCGAGAGCTGGTCGCGGCCCTCCAGACGGGCCCGCTTGACCAGGGTCTCCGTCCGGTCGACCACCCGGACCGGATAGGTGGGGTCGGTCCACGGGTCGTCGCGGTGCGCACCCTCGGTGGAGAGGGAGTCCACGATGTGCTCGACCAGCTCGCCGAGCCGCTTCTTGACCCGCTCGTGCACGGCCGGGGTGCCCGACGTGTACTCCCACAGGGACGACTGCTCGATCATGGTCGTCCACCGGTACGCCTCCTGCGCGCCCTCGCACAGCACGGGGCCCGGGCCCTCCGCGTTGAGGCCGTGCGGGAAGTACCGGTCGACGGTGGGCGGCATGACGCCCGCGTCGGACGCGTTCCGGCGCACCGTCGTGCGGGTGTAGCGGACGAGGTCGGCGAAGGTGGTGGGCTGGGTCGTCGGCGCGAGCGCCTTGGCGAGCGCCCGGCCGAACCAGCTGCCTTCCTGGGGGTCGGCGTAGGAGCGCTCGCCCCGGCTGCAGCTGTACAGCCAGTACACGTCCTCGGCGGCCGAGAGCACGGTCTTCCTGCTCTGCTCGGCCAGGGGCGTGGGCTCCTCGGTGCGGCAGATGTCCAGGCAGACGACCATCGTCACGCCGGCGGGCAGCCCGTCGAGCAGTCCCTCGGGGTCGGCGGCTATGAGCGTGCGGTCGAGGAGCGCCCGGCCACCGGCCGGGTCCGTACGGCCCGGCTGTACGTCGGCGGGCAGGAGATGGTCCCGCTTGCCGACGGTCGTGCCGTGACAGGACACGTAGAGGAACGCCGTGTCGCCGGGGGAGCACTCGTCGAAGAACTCCTGGAGGGCGCCGAGCAGTTCGAAGCCGCCCGGATCGTGCAGCGGCCGAACCTCGTAGTGTGACTGGCGCAGCGCACGGCTCACCAGTTCGACGTCCTCGACGGCGCTGTCCAGAGCGGGGAAACGCCGGGCCAGATGCTCGTCCCGCTCCAGCGCGGGGGTCCGCCCCACCCCGACGACCAACGCCCGCCGTCTGCCCGCTCCAGGGGCCTCAGCCTGTCCCGGTTTCACGCGTCCCCCTCATGCGATTCACGAGTAGGACATCATCGCAGAGCACGGGGGCCGGGGTGCCGTACTCTCGGGAGCCGTCCCCGGTGATCGACAGCCGGCGACCGAGGGGGGAGGGCCCGGATGGCCGCGATCAGTCTCAGCAAGGTGGAGGAGACCGCGCCCGCGCTGGTCAGCCTGTACAAGAGCGCCGGGGTGTCGCTGCGCAATCACGGCCTCGACGGCCTGCGGGCCGCGGTCTATCTCGTGGTCGACCACTCCGGCTCGATGAGGCCGTACTACAAGGACGGCAGTGTGCAGGCGCTGGCCGACCGGGTGCTCGGGCTGTCGGCGCACCTCGACGACGACGGCACCGTGCCCGTGGTGTTCTTCTCCACCGACGTCGACGCCGAGACCGAGATCGCCCTGGCCGGCCACCAGGGGCGGATCGACCGGATCGTGGCCGGGCTCGGGCACATGGGCAAGACCAGCTACCACCTGGCGATGGACGCCGTCATCGACCACTACCTCGACAGCGGGGCGACCGAGCCGGCCCTCGTGGTCTTCCAGACCGACGGCGGGCCCATCAACAAGCTCGCCGCGGAGCGGTACCTGTGCAAGGCGGCGAGGCTGCCGCTGTTCTGGCAGTTCATCGGCTTCGGCGACCCGGGCAGCAAGCAGTTCGACTTCCTGCGCAAGCTCGACGAGCTGGCCGTGCCGGGCAAGCGCGTCGTGGACAACGCCGGGTTCTTCCACGCGGGTGAGGATCCGCGGAAGGTGCCGGACGCCGAGCTGTACGACCGGCTGGTGGGCGAGTTCCCGAAGTGGCTCGTGGCTGCCAGGGCCCTGGGGATCGTGCGGGATCCCGGCAGCCGCTGAGCTGCCTGCTCGCTCCCCTGGCCCAACCGACCCGCCCCTTGGCCCAACCGCCCGTACGCCCCGTTTGCGCCGCCGCGCTGCCGTGCCACGCTGGGAAGGATCCCATGGGGAGGCGACGACGTATGGGCGACGACGGCGCACGACGGGTGTACGGGACGGCTTCCGCTCGCCGGAGCCCTCCGGCCGGCAAGGGCGAGAAGCTCGCCGACTGGGCGGACGGGCGGCTCGGGCTCTACGGGCTGGCCAGGGCCAACATGCGCAAGGTCTTCCCGGACCACTGGTCCTTCATGCTGGGCGAGGTCACCCTCTACAGCTTCGTGGTCCTGATCCTCACCGGCGTCTACCTCACGCTGTTCTTCGAGCCGAGCATGCAGGAGGTCGTCTACCAGGGGTCCTACACGGAGCTCAACGGCGTGCTCATGTCCAGGGCGTTCGAGTCCACCCTGGACATCAGCTTCGACGTGCGCGGCGGGCTGCTGATGCGGCAGGTCCACCACTGGGCGGCGCTGGTGTTCATCACGGGCATGATGGTGCACATGATGCGGGTGTTCTTCACGGGCGCCTTCCGCAAGCCGCGCGAGCTCAACTGGGTGTTCGGCTGGACCCTGCTGATGCTCGGCATCATCACCGGCCTGACCGGCTACTCCCTCCCGGACGACCTGCTGTCCGGCACCGGCCTGCGCTTCGCCCACGGCGCGATCCTGTCGATCCCGATCGTCGGGACGTACGTGGCGTTCTTCCTCTTCGGCGGGGAGTTCCCGGGCGACGACATCATCTCGCGCCTCTTCCCGGTCCATGTGCTGCTGCTGCCCGGGATCATGCTGGGCCTGGTGACCGTCCATCTGATCCTGGTCTTCTACCACAAGCACACCCAGTTCCCGGGGCCCGGACGCAAGGAGCGGTCGGTGGTCGGGATGCCCTTCCTGCCGGTCTACATGGCCAAGGCGGGCGGCTTCTTCTTCCTCGTCTTCGGCGTCCTGACCGTCATGGGCGCGATCGCCCAGATCAACCCCGTGTGGGCCTTCGGCCCCTACCGCCCCGACCTGGTCACCACGGGCGCCCAGCCCGACTGGTACCTGGGGTTCTCGGAGGGGCTGATCCGGGTGATGCCGGGATGGGAGATCAATCTGTGGGGGCACACGCTGGTGCTCGGCGTGTTCATCCCGTTCGCGCTCTTCCCGCTGGTCATGCTCGCCATCGGTGTCTATCCCTTCATCGAGGCGTGGATCACCGGCGACAAACGCGAGCACCACATCCTGGACCGGCCGCGCAACGCGCCCGTGCGCACCGGCCTGGGCGTGGCCTGGCTGACCCTGTACGCGGTGCTGCTGATCGGCGGCGGCAACGACATCGTGGCCACGCATCTGCATCTGTCCATCAACGTGATCACCTGGTTCGTGCGGATCGGCGCCTTCGTGCTGCCGGTCGTCGCTTTCATCGTCACGAAGAAGATCTGCATGGGCCTCCAGCGCCGCGACCGCGCCAAGGTGCTGCACGGCAGGGAGACCGGCACCATCAAACGGCTGCCGAACGGCGAGTACATCGAGGTGCACGAGCCCCTCTCGCGGGCGGAGCTGTTCACCCTCACTCAGCACGAGCAGCGCCCGCCGTACGTGATGGGGCCCGTGGTCGACGCGGGCGGCGTGCACCGCAAGGTCAAGCGGTCCGAGCGGCTGCGCGCCCGGCTCGCGAAGGCGATGTTCGGGCCGGACGCGCGGATCGAGAAGCCGACCGTGGAGGAGTACCGGCAGATCACCAGCGGCGATCACCAGCCGCACTGACGACCAGGGCCCGGCACGTGTGGGGATCGCCCCAGGCGGTGCGCAGGGCCCGGGCCTTGGTCAGCCACAGCGACAGGCCGTACTCCGCCGTGTAGCCGATCGCGCCGTGCAGTTGCAGTGCGGTGCGTGCGGTGCTGTACGCCGCCTCGCACGCGGCGGCCTTGGCGGCGGCGACCTCGGCCGGCCGCATGGTCAGGGCGGCCCCGAACACCAGCGGGCGGGCGAACTCCAGGCCGGTCTTGGCGTCGGCCAGCCGGTGCCTGACCGCCTGGAACGACCCCACGGGCACCCCGAACTGGCGGCGCTGCTTCACGTGGGCGACGGTCCGGTCGAGGAGTGCCAGGCCCACGCCCAGGGCCTGTGCGGCGGTGGCGAGGCGGGCCCAGGCCAGGGCCTGTTCCGTGAGCGGCCCGGCAAGGAGGAGTTCGCCGCCGGGGGCGAGGGGCGTGAGGCGGCGGGCCGGGTCGAGGGAGGGCCGGACGGGACCGTGGCCGGGGGACAGGCGGATGCCGTCGGGGGAGCAGGCGAGACGGAGACCGGCTGCGTCACCGTCGAGGGCGTACGACGTCCCGGCCCCTACCGTCGCGATCGTCCCGCCCGACGCCAGCGGCGGCAGCAGTCGCTCGGCCGTGCCCGGATCCGCACCGCTGAGGAGCATCGCCGCCGTGACCGTCTCGACCAGCGGCCCCGGTACCGCGTGGCGGCCCAACTCCACGAACGCCACGGCCAGTTCCACCGGTCGCGGCCCCAGGCCGCCGTCGTGGGCCTCCGGAACGGCCAGCGCGAACACGCCCGCCTGCGCGACACGGGACCACAGCGCCCGCCCGCTCGTATGGTCGCCCCGGCTCCAGTCCCGTACCACCGCCCGTGTGTCCGCCGCCGTGAGCAGGGCGTCCAGCGAGGCGGCGAAGGCGCGCTGCTCGGCGTCGAGGAGGAAACGCATCAGCGGCGGCCCTTCGGCAGTCCGAGCAGGCGCTCGGCGATGATGTCGCGCTGGATCTCGTTCGTGCCGGCGTAGAGGGGACCGGCCAGGGAGAAGACATAGCGCTCGGCCCAGTCCGTGTCGGCGAGCTCGCCCTCCTCGCCGAGAAGGTCGAGGGCCGTCTCGTGCAGCGCGATGTCGTACTCCGACCAGAAGACCTTGTTCAGGCTGGACTCGGGACCGATCGGCTCGCCGTCCAGGAAGCGGGAGGCGGCGGCGTAGGTGAACAGCTGGTAGGCGCGGGCGCCGATCAGGGCGTCGGCCACGCGGTCCCGGGCGCTCTCCGGGCTGCCCTGTGCCCGCCAGAGCCGGTGGAGCCGGTCGGCGGCGGCGAGGAAGCGGCCGGGGGAGCGCAGCATCAGACCGCGTTCGCTGCCCGCCGTCGACATCGCGATCCGCCAGCCCTGGCCGGGCTCGCCGATCGCGTCCTCGTCCGGCACGAACACCTCGTCCAGGAAGAGCTCCGCGAAGGCCGGCTTTCCGTCGAGGCGGGCGATGGGGCGGACGGTCACGCCGGGGGCGCGCAGGTCGAACATCAGGTACGCAAGGCCCTGGTGGGGTTTCGGCGCGTCCGGGTCGCTGCGGAACAGGCCGAAGGCGCGGTCCGCGAAGGCGGCCCGGGACGACCAGGTCTTCTGTCCCGTCAGCAGCCAGCCACCTTCGGTGCGCACGGCTTTCGAGCGCAGGGACGCCAGGTCCGAGCCGGCCTCCGGCTCCGACCAGGCCTGGGCCCAGATCACCTCACCGGTGGCCATGGAGGGCAGCACCCGGGCCCGCTGCTCGGGCGTGCCGTGATCGAAGAGCGTCGGGGCTAGCAGATGGATGCCGTTCTGGCCGACCCTCCCGGGTGCACCCGCCGCGTAGTACTCCTCCTCGAACAGCAGCCACTGGACCAGCGTGGCGTCCCGGCCGCCGTACTCCCTCGGCCAGTTCACCACCGACCAGCCGTCCGCGGCGAGCTCCGCCTCCCAGGCGCGGTGAGCGGCGAAGCCGTCCTCGGTCTCCAGGGAGGGGAGCGGCTCGGACGGCACGTGCGCGTGCAGCCAGGCGCGGGCCTCGGCGCGGAACGCCTCGTCGGCGGGGGAGTGGGTGAGGTCCACGACCGGCGTCCTCCTTCCCGGACCGGTATCTTCCCTAACAAGTGTTTGGTAGGTTAGCGTGCTGCCATGACAAACGTCGAGGCGCCGACCAGGGTTCCCGGACACGGGCTGCTCGGCGGGCGCACGGCCGTCATCACCGCGGCGGCGGGCGCGGGGATCGGCGGGGCGACCGCCCGTCGTCTCCTGGAGGAAGGCGCCCGCGTGCTGATCAGTGACGCGCACCCGCGGCGGCTGAAGGAGTACGAGGCGGAGCTGTCCCGGGAGTTCGGGGGCGCGGTGGCGTCCGCCGTGTGCGATGTCACCGACGAGTCGCAGGTGCGGGCGCTGTTCGACACCGCCGTCCAGCAGCACGGCCGGCTCGACGTGGTCGTCAACAACGCGGGCCTCGGCGGGACCGCGCCGCTCGCCGACATGACCGACGAGCAGTGGTCGAAGGTCCTCGACGTGACCTTGAACGGCACCTTCAGGTGCACCCGGGCCGCCCTGCGCCGGATGCGGAACACCGGCGGCGTGATCGTCAACAACGCCTCCGTGGTGGGCTGGCGCGCCCAGGCGGGACAGGCGCACTACGCGGCCGCGAAAGCGGGAGTGATGGCGCTGACCCGGTGCGCCGCCGTCGAGGCCGCCGAGTACGGGGTGCGGGTCAACGCGGTGTCGCCGAGCCTCGCCATGCATCCCCACCTCGCGAAGGTGACGACCCCCGAACTGCTGGAGGAACTGACGGCCCGCGAGGCCTTCGGGCGCTGCGCCGAGCCCTGGGAGGTGGCCAACGTGATCGTGTTCCTGGCGTCGGACTACTCCTCGTACATGACGGGCGAGGTCCTCTCCGTCAGCAACCAGCACCCCTAGGACCCTTCTGATGGATCTCCGCAGCGTCGGAAGGGCTCCAGGACAATGGACAGCGTGCCGACCAAGAAGAAGCCCCAGGTGACAGCCGACCCCCCCGCCGCCCCGGACCGCCGCAGCGAACTCCTCGGCACCGCCGCCGAGGTTTTCGCCGAGCAGGGCTACAACGCCACCACCGTCCGCAAGATCGCGGACCACGCGGGGATGCTCGCGGGCAGCCTCTACTACCACTTCGACTCCAAGGAGTCGATGCTGGAGGAGATCCTGCGCACCTTCCTCGACGAGCTCTGGGACGGCTACGACGCCGTGCTGGGTGCCGGACTCGGGCCCCGTAAGACGCTTGAGGCCCTGGTCACCGAGTCGTTCCGGGAGATCGACCGGCATCGCGCGGCCGTCGCGATCTACCAGAAGGAGAGCAAGCAGCTCGTGTCGCAGGAGCGGTTCGCGTTCCTCGCCGAGTCGCAGCGCAGATTCGAGAAGGCGTGGCTGTCCACCCTGGAGCGCGGCGTCGCCGAGCGGGCCTTCCGGGCCGACCTCGACGTCCGGCTCACCTACCGGTTCGTGCGCGACACGGTGTGGGTGGCCGCGTCCTGGTACCGCCCGGGCGGCCAGCACAGCCCGGACGAGATCGCCCGGCAGTACCTGTCGATGGTGCTGGACGGGATCGCCGTACGCGAATAGCCATTGTCTGTCAGGGAGTTGCCATGGCCGAGGCCTACATCGTCGAAGCGGTCCGTACACCCGTCGGGCGGCGCGGGGGAGGACTGAGCGGGGTCCACCCGGCTGACCTCGGCGCCCACGTCCTCAAGGAGCTGATGACCCGCTGCGGCGTCGACCCGGCCGCCGTGGAGGACGTCGTCCTCGGCTGCCTGGACGCCGTGGGGCCGCAGGCCGGGGACATCGCGCGGACCTGCTGGCTGGCGGCCGGGCTGCCCGAGGAGGTGCCGGGCGTGACCGTCGACCGGCAGTGCGGTTCCTCGCAGCAGGCCGTGCACTTCGCGGCGCAGGCCGTGCTGTCCGGCACCCAGGACCTGGTCGTCGCCGGCGGGGTGCAGAACATGTCGATGATCCCCATCGCCTTCGCCACCCGGCAGGCCGCCGAGCCGCTGGGGCTGACCGAGGGCCCGTTCGCGGGCAGTGCGGGCTGGCGGGCGCGGTACGGGGACAAGCCCGTCAACCAGTTCGCGGGCGCCGAGATGATCGCCGCGAAGTGGGGGATCGACAGGCGGGACCAGGAGGAGTTCGCCCTGCGGTCCCATCAGCGGGCGGTGCGGGCGATCGACGAGGGCCGCTTCGACCGCGAGACCGTGCCGTACGGGAAGGTCACGGCCGACGAGGGCCCGCGCCGGGACACCTCCCTGGAGAAGATGGCCGGACTCAAGCCGGTCATCGACGGCGGCACGATCACCGCCGCCTGTTCCTCGCAGGTCTCCGACGGGGCGGCGGCGATGCTGCTGGCCTCCGAGCGGGCCGTGCGCGAACACGGGCTCACCCCCCGCGCGGGGGTGCACCATCTCTCGGTGCGCGGCGAGGACCCGATCCGCATGCTCACCGCGCCGATCCCTGCCACCGCCCACGCCCTGAAGAAGACCGGCATGACCATCGGCGACATCGACCTCGTGGAGATCAACGAGGCCTTCGCCCCGGTCGTCCTGGCCTGGCTGAAGGAGACCGGCGCGGACCCGGAGAAGGTCAACGTCAACGGCGGTGCCATCGCCCTGGGTCACCCGCTCGGCGCGACCGGCGTGAAGCTGATGACGACGCTGCTGCACGAACTGGAGCGCACTGGCGGCCGGTTCGGCCTGCAGACCATGTGCGAGGGCGGCGGACAGGCCAATGTGACGATCATCGAGAGGCTGTGAGACGCCTGCGGGTGTCCTCGGCCTCCCGCATGATCCGCTCCACCAGCTCCGCGCACGAGGGCAGGTCGCCGATCACCCCGGCGACCTGCCCGGACGCCATCACCCCGAGATCCGTACGGCCGTCCACCATGGACGCCTTGAGGAGCATCGGTGTGTTCGCGGCGAGCAGGACCTGGCTCCAGGTCAGGTCCTTGCCGTGCCTGAGGGCGAGACCGTCGCGGACCATGCGACGCCAGGTGAGGCCGGAGAGCCGCCGGAAGCGGGACGCCCTGCGCGTCGCGTGGAACAGGGCCCGCACATGGCCCGAGTTCTCCAGCGCGTCCACCAGCTCCGTGCGCAGCATGCGGTGCGGAAGCCCGTCCACCGCCCTGGTGACCGTCACGTCCCGCACCGTCGCCGCCAGGTACCGGGCCTTCACCGCCTCCGGCACCGTCGAGTCCGAGGTGAGCAGGAACCGCGTGCCCATGGCGACGCCCGCCGCGCCATAGGCCAGCGCCGCGACCAGTCCCCGCCCGTCGAAGAACCCGCCCGCCGCCACGACCGGTATGTCCACGGCGTCGACCACCTGCGGCAGCAGCACCGTCGTGGCCACCTCGCCGGTGTGCCCGCCGCCCTCCCCGCCCTGCACGAGGACCGCGTCCGCGCCCCACCCGGCGACCTTCTCGGCGTGCCGGCGCGCCCCCACGGTCGGGATGACGACGACCCCGGCCTCCTTGAGCTCGCCGATCAGCTCCCGGGAGGGGGCCAGGGCGAAGGAGGCGACCCGGACGCCCTCCTCGATCAGGATCCGCACCCGGTCGCCGGCGTCCGCCGCGTCCGCGCGCAGGTTCACTCCGAACGGAGCGTCGGTGCGGGCCCGGACCTCCCGGACGGCCGCGCGCAACCGGGCGGGCGTCATCGTCGCGGAGGCGAGGATGCCGAGAGCGCCCGCGTTCGCCGTGGCGGAGACCAGGCGTGGCCCCGCCACCCAGCCCATCCCGGTCTGCACGATGGGGTGGCGGACGCCGGTCAGCCGGGTCAGTGCCGTCTCCATCACGCGGCGACCTCCCTGGTACGCGTGCCGGCCGGGTCGACGACCTCGCGGATCAGCCGGAGCTCCTCGGCGGTCGGCTCGCGGGTCGGCGGCACCTGGTCGGGGACGGTCAGCTCGAAGCCCGTCGCCTCCCTGACCTGCTCCACCGTGACACCCGGATGCAGCGAGGCCAGCCGCATCGAGCGGTCGGGGGTGGCGAAGTCGAAGACGCCCAGGTCGGAGACGACCCGCGGAATGCGGTGGTGACGTGCCCCGGCCGAGTGGTCGTACCCCACTCCGCAGACCAGGTCGACCCGCTCGACGAAGACCCGCCGGGAGTGCCGCGGGATCCAGTAACTGGTCGGATGGTTGAGGGTGTTGACCGGTGCGCCGCGCACGCCGAGCAGCTGCCGCCGGGGCCGCTCCCAGTCGCCGATGCAGGAGATGTTCTGGTTGCCGAACCGGTCGATCTGGCTCGCGCCCATCATCACGTGCCGCCGGCCCCCGGTGACCAGGGCCAGATGCTGCCGGTACGGCAGCCAGCCCTCGGTCGTCCCGTCCGGGCGGACCAGCAGCGCCTCGCCGTCGGTCAGCAGCAGGTCCGGCGCGAAGGTGAGCCGGGCGAGCCGGGCACCCACGGACGGGATCAGCCCCATGGGACTCGCGAGCACCTCACCGTCGCCCCGCCAGGCCTCGGCGCACGCGACCACGCAGTACTCGGCGCGGGTGACGCCCGTCATGTCCCCTCCCTGACGGCCGACTGGTACGCCTGCTCGTCCCCGGCGAGGAAGCGGCCGGCGAACTGAGGCCAGGGTGTCGTCGCGTACGTCTTCTGGAACGCCTCGTCCCGGCCGTAGTCGGGCGCGCAGGACGTGAAGTGCGCCCCGTTCGGCGCCTCCACGACGCCTGTCACCGTGTGCCGCTTGACCAGGAGGGTCTGCGGCGGTGCCGCCTTCGTCAACTCGGCCGTGTCGACGATCCGTTCGCAGCTGACGTACGCCGTGTCCGCAGCCTCGCAGAACAGATCGTCGAAGTAGGGGTCCGGGCCCAGGTACTGCCCGTTGCCCAGCGGGTCGGCGCGGTTCACGTGCACCAGGGCCGCGTCGAGGCGCAGGGCGGGCATCGCCACGAAGGTCTCCCCGTCCTCGTACGGTGAGGTGACCGTCCGCAGGCCGGGGTTGACCCGCATCACGTCCGAGCCGAGGCCGGCCCGCACGGGCAGGAACGGCAGCCGGTTCGCCGCCGCGTGCAGGCCCCACATGAACATCGCCTCGTCGATCTCCGTCAGCGCGAAGGCGCCATGCTCCCGGGCCGCGCGGTAGTGCGGCTCCAGGGGGATCGAGTCCAGGGTGACGAAGGCCGTGACCAGCTTCCGGATCCGCCCGGCGGCGGCCAGCATGCCGACGTCAGGGCCGCCGTACGAGACGATCGTGAGATCGGTGATCCGGGACCGGAGCAGTGCTCTCACCAGGGCCATGGGCTTGCGGCGCGAGCCCCAGCCGCCGATGCCGAGGGTCATCCCGCTGGACAGGCGGGACACGGCCTCGTCGGCCGTCATCGTCTTGTCACTCACCTAAGCGCCCTCCTTCCGGGAACTCCCGGAACTCCCGGAACCCCCGGAACTCCCGAAGGTGCCTCGCACCCGGTCGCCCACGCCGCTGAGCCCCGCCTCGAAGGTGAAGCCCTGCTCGAAGCGGTAGCTGCGGCGCACGTCGACCGGGTCGATGCCGTTCAGGGCGGCCTTGGCCAGGCGGAGCAGCCGCCCGTCCTTCGCGGCGATCTCGCGGGCCAGCTCCAGGGCGGCCGCCCGTAGTTCCTCGCGCGTGACCACCCGCCACACCGATCCGTGCGCGTGCAGTTCCGCCGCGCTCGCCGTGCGCGCCGTGTAGTACAGCGCCCGCATCAGGTGCTGGGGGACCAGCCGGGCCAAGTGCGTGGCCGCGCCCAGCGCCCCGCGGTCCAGCTCGGGCAGCCCGAACACCGCGTCCTCGCTCGCCACGATCGCGTCCGCGTTCCCCACCAGGCCGATGCCGCCGCCCAGGCAGAAGCCCTGCACGGCCGCGACGACCGGCACCTCGCACTCGTAGACCGCCGCGAAGGCCTCCGCGCAGCCGCTGTTCGCGCCGAGCAGCGTCCCGTGCCCGTCGTCCGCCTGGATCTCCTTGATGTCCACGCCCGCGTTGAACCCCCGCCCCTCGGCCGTCAGCACCACGCACCGCACCTCCGGGTCGCGCCCGGCCGCGCGCACCGCGTCGGCCAGGGCGAACCAGCCGGCCACCGGCAGGGCGTTCACCGGCGGGAAGTCGACGGTGACGACGGCTATGCCCTTCTCCTCGCGCGAGGTGGAGACACCCATGGCCGCATCAGCTACCTTTCCACCAAACGTTTGTTAGGTGGAAGGTAGCAGCGAATGGAGCTGGACGGGAAGGTCGCCGTCGTCACGGGCGGGACCCGGGGCGTCGGGGCCGGCATCGCGCGTGCCTTCGTACGGGCGGGCGCCGAGGTCGTGGTCTGTGCCCGCCGCCCGCCGGAAGTCCCGGTGCCGGGAGCGCAGTTCGTGCCGCTGGACGTCCGGGACGCCGAGGCCGTCCGGCGCCTGTGCGGCGAGCTGCCGCGGCTGGACGTCCTCGTCAACAACGCGGGCGGCAGCCCCCACCGCCCGCTCACCCACGCCGACGCCGACCGGCACGCGCGCGTGGTGGAGCTCAACCTCGTGGCTCCGCTGACCGTGTCCCTCGCCGCGTACGAGCACCTGCGGCGGGCCAGGGGCTCGATCGTCATGATCGGCAGCGTCAGCGGGGGCCGCCCCTCCCCGGGCACCGCCGCCTACGGCGCCGCGAAGGCGGGCCTGGAGAGTCTCGCCCGCTCGATGGCCGTGGAGTGGGCCCCCGACATCCGGGTCAACACGCTCGTCGTCGGCATGGTCCGCACCGAGCTGTCCCACCTCCACTACGGCGACCAGGACGGCGTCGCCGCCGTCGCCCGCACCGTCCCGCTCGGCCGTCTCGCCGAGCCGTCCGACGTCGGCCGGGCCGCCGTCTTCCTCGCCTCGGACGCCGCCGCCTACATCAGCGGGGCGAGCCTGCTCGTCCACGGCGGCGGGGAGCGCCCCGCCTTCCTGGACGCCTCGACGGCGAACGTCCTGGACGCCTCGACCACGAACAAGGAGACCTGAGATGACAGGAGAGCCGGGATGAGCGGAATCTGCGACGGGCGGGTCGTCGTCGTCACCGGCGCGGGCCGGGGGCTCGGCCGCGCCCACGCCCTCGCGTTCGCCGCCGAAGGCGCGCGGCTCGTCGTCAACGACCTCGGCGTCGGCCTCGACGGCACATCCGGAGCCGACGGGACGGGCGGGCCCGACAGCCCGGCGGCCCGCGTCGCCGAGGAGATCCGCGCGGCGGGCGGCGAGGCGGTACCGCACGGCGGCGACATCGCCACGACCCAGGGCGCGGCCTCCCTCGTCCGGACGGCCCTGGAGACGTACGGCCGGCTCGACACGCTCGTCAACAACGCGGGCTTCCTGCGCGACCGGATGCTGGTCAACCTCGACGAGGACGACTTCGACGCCGTCGTACGCGTCCACCTCAAGGGCCACTTCCTCCCCCTGCGGCACGCCGCCGCGCACTGGCGGTCCGAGGCCAAGGCGGGCCGCCGGCCCGAGGCCCGGATCGTCAACACCAGCAGCGGAGCCGGCCTGCTGGGCTCGGTCGGACAAGGCAGCTACAGCGCGGCCAAGGCCGGGATCGTCGCCCTGACCCTGGTCGCGGCGGCCGAACTGCGCCGCTACGGCGTCCAGGTCAACGCGATCGCCCCCGCCGCCCGGACCCGTATGACGGAGCGCACCTTCGCCGACACCATGGCGGCGCCCGACTCGGGCTTCGACGCGATGGCCCCGGAGAACGTCTCCCCCCTGGTCGTCTGGCTCGGCTCGGCCGCGAGCGCGGGGGTCACGGGCCGGGTCTTCGAGGCGGAGGGCGGCCGGATCACGGTGATGGAGGGCTGGCGCCCGGGCCCGAGCGCGGACAAGGCGGAACGGTGGGCTCCGGCGGAGGCGGGGGAGGCGGCCCGGAAACTCCTGGCGGAGGCGGGCGAGCCGGGGGGCGTGTACGGGGCGTAGGAAGACCGGCGAGCGATCCCTTTCCCACCCCCGCGCACACCTACGTGTCGCACTCCAGCACGCTCCGGCACAACGCACACCGCGCCCGCACCCGCCCCCGCACCGGCACCCTGATCCGCTGATGGCAGGTCGGACAGGGAAACGACACCCGCAGCCGCCCGCCCCCGTCGGGAGTGAACGAGTACCGCACACCCGGCTGCGGCGGGCCGGCCGGCGCGTGCCGCCGGTCGCGCGCGTACCGCCTGCGCCCCGCCCACCCCGCCGCGGTCAGCGGCGGCTGCTGCTCATCGCGTCGGGCCAGCTCCATCCCCTTCACGTACGCCGTGTACGCCTGCGGGCTGGTGAACCACACCGAGGGGTCCTCGCCGAAGACCAGCGCGCGCTTGGCCAGTACGTACCCGAACTCCTCCGGCGTGAGATACCCCAGCTTCTGGGACGACGCCCGGTCCTCCCGGTACGCGTCCAGCAGCAGCCAGCCCGCGCCCAGATACGTCGTCGCCGTGTCCGTCAGGATCTCGTTGTCCCGGACGCCGGGGAACGACAGGTCGAGGCGGTGCAGGTACACATGCATCACCTCGTGCGCCAGGGCCGCCCCGATGTCCCGCCGATGCGTACGGAACCGGTCGTTCAGCTCCACGAAGTACTCCGGCCCGGCCGCGAGCTCGACATTCGCCGCGTGCCGCATCTCCCGGAAGCTCACGATCAGCCGGGCGTCCGGCAGCCGGTAGTGCCGCACCAGCTCGTGCGCCACCCGCTGCGCCCCCAGATACAGGTCGTCGGTGTCGCAGAACGCCACGTCGGCGGGGAGCACACTGGTCGCGAACGTCTGGATCGTGTCGTACGACAGCCGCCTGTACAGCGCCGTGATGGCGGCCCGCACCGTCTCCAGATGCGGGTAGCCGTGCTCGACCGGCCCGTCGTTCGCCACGCCTCACCCCCAAGACGCCCTGAACCCGGTTCCACTGTACGGAAGTGTGACGCCCCTGGGGCCGCGCCGCGGCTGTGAAAACCGGTCGTCGCCGCCCCGGGCCGCTGGCAGAATCCGGGTCGTGACCGGCGAACAGCGCTCCGTCGCCGCCTCGCTCCAGGTGGGCGGCCAGGACGACGCACTCGAGAAGCGGCTCGACGAGGAGCTCACCGCCTTCAACACCGCGGCCGCCGACGGTGCCACCACCGAGCCCCTCTCCGTCCGCGTCGCCGACGAGACCGGCGACCTGATCGGCGGGCTCACCGCCTGGACCTGGGGCAGCCTGGCCTGCGTGGACATGCTCTGGGTGCGCGCGGACCAGCGGCACGCCGGCTGGGGCAGCCGCCTGATGCGCGCCGCGCAGGAAGAGGCCGTCCGGCGCGGCTGCACGGACATGATCGTCTCCACGTACAGCTTCCAGGCGCCCGGCTTCTACCCGCGGCTCGGCTTCCGGGAGCGGGCCCGCATCGAGGGCGTGCCCGGCGGACACGAGGACGTCTACTTCCACAAACGGCTGAGCCCCGCCGAGTCGTGAGACGGCCCGCGGCCGCCGGGCGTGCGCCCCTTAGGCTGACCTGCCATGACCACCAGCAACACCGGCACCGGTGACGTCGACCCTGCCGTCGTTACGGAACTCGCGCGCCTGCGCGACAGCATCGACAACATCGACGCGGCCGTCGTCCACATGCTCGCCGAGCGCTTCAAGTGCACCCAGCAGGTCGGCCACCTCAAGGCCCGGCACCAGCTGCCGCCCGCCGACCCGGCCCGTGAGGCCCGCCAGATCGCCCGGCTGCGTGCCCTCGCCGAGAACGCCAAACTGGACCCGGCCTTCGCGGAGAAGTTCCTGAACTTCATCGTCGCCGAAGTCATCCGCCACCACGAACGCATCGCGGACGAGACGCTCAACGGGTCGGCACCGGGCGGTAACTGACCCGGCCCGGTCCCTGACCCGCCCAGGCCAAGGATCAAGTCAGGTCACCCCTTGAGGAATTCGGTGATCTGCGGGGCGATCTTCTTCGGTGCCATGACGACCGCGCCGTGGTTGAGGCCCGGCAGGGTGCGGTGGTCGGCCTGCGGCAGGATCTCGGCGACGGCGCGGGCGGCGCGCTGGAAGGCGGCCGGGCTCCTGCCGCCGGTCAGCACCCGGGTGGGCACGCTCGCGCCCTTCCACTCCTCGGCGTTGAGCGGCTTGCCCTGCTGGGTGTCGCCCATGACCGCGATGTCGTAGGGCAGGGTGTGCGCCAACCCGGTGAGGTTCGCCCACACCTTCGGCATCAGCCTCATGAAGAACACGGCGATCCCGGGCATGCCCTGCACCCTCGTCATGAAGTACTTGACCGCGTCGCTGTCGCGGCCCTGCGCGAGCAGCGCGGTGACCTGCCGCGCGAGGTCGCCGGGCGGGCCGTCGTCGCCGTCGGCGACCACGAACGGCGGCTCGTACAGGGCCAGGCGGTCGATGTTCACTCCGGCAGCGGCCGCACGCAGGGCGAGGACCGCCCCGGAGGACGAGCCGAACAGTGACGCCGAGCCGCCGGCGTGCTCGACCAAGGCGGCGATGTCCTCGATCTCGCGCTCGACGGCGTAGGCGCCGGCGTCACCGCTGGCGCCCCGGCCGCGCCGGTCGTAGTTGATCACTGTGAAGTGCTCGGCGAGGAGGGCGGCGAGCCTGGTGGTGTCAGAGCGGTCGGCCAGGGCCGAGGCCACCAGGACGACAGCCGGCCCGCTGCCCGACTGCTCGAACGCGATCTCCGTGCCGTCGGCGGAGACGACACGAACGCCGGCCCCGGCTGCCTGCCCTCGGGTTGCTTTCATGACCTTCTCTCCCGTTCCCATGGGGTCCGTCCCGCTGCGGCGTGAGCCGCTGCCGTTGAGACCCCTGTGGTACGGAAAACTCATCGGTACCCACGGGCGGATGCGTCTGCCGAATCCCCGCCCGCTCCCCCGGGGGAGTGACACCGCGCCCCGCGCGGGGCATGCTGCGCTGTGCACAGCATGTCAGCTGACGAGTACTGCCCGTCAGTGTCCCGGACTTACTCTGGATCCTCCACGAGGGAGGGGCGTCGGGCCATGCCGTCGGATACCAGGATCCTCATCGTCGACGATCACGAGGACACGCTGTACGCGCTGGAGAGCGCCCTGGCCCCGCTGGGCTATCAGCTCGGCCGGGCCACCAGCGGCGACGAGGCGCTCAAGGAGGTGCTGCGCGGCCAGGTCGGCCTGCTCCTGCTCGACGTGCGCATGCCCGGCGTGAGCGGACTGGAGGTCGTGCGCTACATGCGGGGCGTGGAACAGACCCAGCACATCCCGGTGATCCTGCTCACCGGCTTCGGCCCCGACCAGGAACTGACCACCGCCGCCTTCGGCCTCGGCGTCGCCGACCTCGTCATGAAACCCGTGGACCCCTGGGCCCTGCGCACCAAGGTCCGCTACCTCTACGACGCCCACCAGCACCACCTCGCCCTGGAGCAGGAGGTGCGCCGGCTGCGCGCCCAGGTCCGGGAGCACACCGAGACCGCCGCACACCCCCAGCGGCCCGCCCTGCCCCACCCCGAGGCGCGCGTACCGCCCCAGCGGCCCGCGCAGGCGCACGCAGGGGAGCTCGAAAAGGACCGCACGTAGACCGGACATCGGTCGCATACCGATCCGCCTCTGTGCCATGCCAGTGCCATCAGGCAGCATGTCCTGCATGTCCGTACTGACGCGCGACGAAGCGCAGACCCGAGCAGGGCTCCTCGACGTCCACCGCTACACGATCGAACTCGACCTGACCACCGGGGACGAGACCTTCGACTCCCGCACCCTGATCAGGTTCAGCGCCCGCGCGGACGGGGACACCTTCGTCGAGGTCAGGCCCGCCGAGCTGCACTCCGTCACCCTCGACGGACAACCCCTGGACCCGGAAGCCCTCGACGGCAACCGGCTGCCCCTGAAGAACCTCACCGCCGGCGAACACGAACTGCGCGTGCACGCGCACATGCGCTACTCCCGCACCGGCGAGGGCATGCACCGCTTCACCGACCCCACCGACGGCGAGACCTACGTCTACACCCAGCTGTTCATGGAGGACGTCCAGCGCGTCTTCGCCGCCTTCGACCAGCCCGACCTCAAGGCCGTCTTCGAACTGTCGGTGCGCGCCCCGGAGGACTGGACCGTCCTCGCCAACGGCGTCACCGAGCACACCGGCGACGGCCTCTGGAAGGCCGCCGCCACCCCGCTGATCTCCACCTACCTCGTCGCCGTCGCCGCCGGCCCCTGGCACTCCGTGCGCACCGAGCACCGCGGCCTGCCCTTCGGCCTGCACTGCCGCCGCTCCCTCGCCCCCTACCTGGACACCGACGCCGACGAGCTCCTCGACGTCACGCGCGCGTGCTTCGACCGCTACCACGAGAAGTTCGACGAGCCGTACCCCTTCGACTCCTACGACCAGGCCTTCGTCCCCGAGTTCAACGCGGGCGCCATGGAGAACCCCGGCCTGGTCACCTTCCGCGACGAGTTCGTCTACCGCTCCGCCGTCACCGACACCGAGCGGCAGACCCGCGCCATGGTCGTCGCCCACGAGATGGCCCACATGTGGTTCGGCGACCTCGTCACCCTCAAGTGGTGGGACGACATCTGGCTGAACGAGTCCTTCGCCGAGTACATGGGCTACCAGACCCTCACCGAGGCCACCCGCTTCAACGACACGTGGACCGACTTCGGCGTCAGCCGCAAGGCCTGGGGCTACGACGCCGACCAGCGCCCCTCCACCCACCCCGTCGCCCCCGAGGCCGTCGACGACACCGCCTCCGCGCTGCTCAACTTCGACGGCATCTCCTACGCCAAGGGCGCCTCCGCGCTGCGGCAGTTGGTCACCTGGCTCGGCGAGAAGGACTTCCTGGCCGGCATCAACACCCACTTCGCCCGCCACAAGTTCGGCAACGCCACCCTCGCCGACTTCATCGACTCCCTCGCCGGCGCCACCGAACGCGACGTCCACGCCTGGGCCGACGCCTGGCTGCGCACCACCGGCGTCGACACCCTCACCCCCCGCGTCACCCCCGGCGAGAACGGCACCTGCGCCCTCACCGTCGACCGCACCGGCAGCCGCCCCCACCGCATCGCCGCCGGCCTGTACGACCGGGACCTCGGCGACGACGGCAGGCAGCTCGTCCTGCGGACACGTCTCCACCTGGACCTGCCGCAGAGCGACGCCCACCCCATCGGCAAGCGCCCCGCCCTGCTCCTCCTCAACGACGGCGACCTCAGCTACGCCAAGGTCCGCTTCGATCCCGAGTCCTTCGAGACCATCCGCAAGGACCTGTCCGGCCTGCCCGAACCGCTCACCCGCGCGGTCGTCTGGAACGCCCTGCGCGACGCCGTCCGCGACGGCGAACTGGCGCCCGCCGCCTACCTGGAGACCGCCCGGGCCCATCTCCCGCTTGAGACCGACCTCGCGATCGTCCAGGGCGTGCTCGCCTTCGCGTCCACGTACATCACCGACCGCTACGTCACCCTCGAGGAGCGGCCCGCCGCGCTCGCCACGCTCTCCGAGCTGTGCCGCGACCTCATCCGCCGCACCGAGGACGGCGACAACCCCGGCCTGCGCCTGATCGCCGTACGCCACCGCATCGACGTCACCGCCCACCCGGACACCATCGCCGCCTGGCTCGCCGACGGCACCGTGCCCGGCGGCCCGGAACTCGACCCCGAGCTGCGCTGGCGCGTCCTGGGCCGGCTCGCCGTCCTCGGCGCCGTCGACGAGGCCGCCGTCGCCGCCGAACTCGAACGCGACCCGAGCGCCACCGGCCTGGAGGGCGCCGCCCGCTGCCGGGCCGCCCTGCCCGACCCGGAGGCCAAGGCCCGCGCCTGGGAATCCATGTTCGGCTCCGACGACCTGTCCAACTACCTGTTCACCGCCACCGCCCAGGGCTTCTGGCAGCCCGAACAGGCCGACCTGGTACGCCCGTACGTGCCGCGCTACTACACCGACGCGGTCGACCTGGCCGACCGACGCGGCCCGGCCATCGCCGAAGCCGCCGGCCGCTGGGCCTTCCCCGCCGACACCGTCGACCCCGCGAACCTCCGCCTCGGCGAGGAGTGCCTGCGGGACGCGGCGCCGATCCCGGCGCTGCGCCGCAAGCTCGTCGACCAACTCGACGACCTGGCACGGGCGTTGCGGGTCCGCCAGGGCAAGGAGGTCTAGGACCGGCGACGTAGGGCGCGGGCGGGCCGGCTGGTCCCTGACGACGATGCGGCGGGCCGGCCGGCCTTCATAGCCTCGGGCAGACAACGACGATCGAGCCCGAGGAGCCCTTCGTGATCGCAGTGACCGGCCCCACCGGAAACGTCGGCCGTGCCCTGGTCGAACGTCTCGTCACCGCCGGACGGCCCGTGCGGGCGCTCACCCGCGACCCGCAACGCGCCCGCCTGCCCGCGGCCACCGAGACGGTACGGCTCGGCCTCGACGAGCCGGCCGCCCAGTTCGAAGGCGTGACCAAGCTGTTCCTGTACGTCCAGGCGGGCGGCGACCGCACGGCCGGCCTCCTGGCGGCGGCCCGTGCCGCCGGAGTGCGTCACGTGGTCCTGCTGTCCTCCGGGATCATCGACTCGGGCGCCGACGAGACCCACCCCATCCACGTCATGCACGCCGGCGCCGAGCAGCAGGTCCGCGACAGCGGCCTGGAGTGGACCTTCCTGCGCCCCAACGCGTTCGCCGCCAACGCCTTCCAGTGGGCCCCGCAGATCCGCACCGGCGACACCGTCCGAGGCGTCTTCGCCGACGGACAGGCCGCCCCGGTCCACGAGGACGACATCGCCGCCGTCGCCGAACGCGCCCTCCTCGACGACGGCCACCAGGGCGCAGCCCACCGCCTCACCGGGCCCGAGGCGATCACCAACGCCGGGCAGGTCGCGGCGATCGGCCGGGCCCTCGGCCGCGAGCTGCGCTTCGCCGAGATCCCACCGGACCAGGCCGGCCCCGAACTGTTCCCGCACGTCCCGCCGGACATGCTCCGGGCCCTGATGGACAGCTTCGCCGCCACGGTCGGTACACCGCCGGAAATCACCGGCACGGTAGGGGAGATCACCGGCCGGCCGGCCCGCCCCTTCGCCGTCTGGGCCGAGGACCACGTGGACGACTTCAAGGGCTGAGACGGCCGGAACCCTGCAGCGGCCTCTTCCGTACGGAAGTACGTCCATCCGGTTTTCTCGTACGGAAGTACCTCCATCCGGGTCCGGTCGTTGGGCTTTTCGGGCGCGTCGCCCCGCGCCCCGGAGGACAGCCCATGAGCACGCCGCCCCTCGCCTCAGGTCCCGAAGGCCCCCGCGCCCTGCGGCCGTTGCTCGACACCGTGCTCGACGCGCTGGACGAGGGCGCCCGGGCGCGCGGCGGCCCCCTGCCGGCGGGCGGGCCGGACGCCGTCGCGGCGCGGATGCGGGAGGCGCTGGGCGAGGCCCTGCCCGACAAGGGCGACCCGCACGCCCTGCGCACCCTCGTCCGCGCCTTCGCCGAGGGCGCCGCCGACCCGGCACACCCCCGGTGCGCCGCCCACCTCCACTGCCCGCCCCTCGCCCTCGCCACCGCCGCCGACCTCGCGGCCTCGGCCCTCAACCCGTCCCTGGACTCCTGGGACCAGGCCCCGGCCGCATCGGAACTGGAGACCCTGGTCGCCGGAGCGCTGGCCACGGAGATCTACAGGGCCGGGTCAGACGCGGGCACGGACCCCGACTCCCTGATCACCACCGGCGGCACCGAGTCCAACCAGCTCGCCCTCCTCCTCGCACGGGAGACCTACGGCGGGACCGTGCGGCTGGTGTGCGGGGCCAACGCCCACCACTCGCTGGCGCGGGCCGCCTGGCTGCTCGGACTGCCCGACCCCGTCGTCGTACCCGCCCCGGCCGGCACACTCCACCCCGCCGCGCTCGACGAGGCCCTCTCCCACCTGCCCGGCCCGCTGCTCGTCGCCGCCACCGCCGGCACCACCGACGCCGGACTCATCGACCCCCTGCCCGAGATCGCCGCCCGCTGCGCGGCGCACGGCGCCCGGCTGCACGTCGACGCCGCCTACGGCGGAGGCCTCCTCTTCAGCGACCGCCACCGCACCCGGCTCGCCGGGCTCGACACCGCCGACACCGTCACCCTCGACCTGCACAAACTCGGCTGGCAGCCGGTCGCCGCCGGCCTCCTGGCCGTCAAGGACCGCCGCGACCTCACCGCCCTGCGGCACCGCGCCGACTACCTCAACGCCGCCGACGACACCGAGGCCGGCCTGCCGGACCTGCTCGGCCGGTCCCTGCGCACCACCCGCCGCCCCGACGTCCTCAAACTCGCCGTCACCCTCAGGACCCTCGGCCGCGGCGGCCTCGGCGCGCTCGTCGACCAGGTCTGCGCCATTGCCCGGGAGTTCGCCGCCCTCGTCGACGAGCACCCCGGCTTCGAACTCCACGCCCGGCCCGCCATCAGCACGGTCCTGTTCCGGCCCGCCGGCGCCACCGACGACACCGTCGCCGCCGTACGCCGCGCGCTCCTCACCGACGGCCGCGCCGTCCTCGGCCGGGCCCTCCTCGACGGTCGGCTCTGGCTCAAGGCCACCCTGCTCAATCCCCACACCGGGCCCGCCGACCTGGCCGCGCTGCTGCACCTGGTGTCAGCGCGGCAAGCGACACTCGTGGAAGGACACACCCCCCGATGAACCCCGCACAGACCCCCGGCCCCGACGCCCCCCGCGACCTGGTCGGCATCGGCATCGGCCCGTTCAACCTGTCCCTCGCCGCGCTCGCCCACCCCCTCGGCGAACTCGACACCGCCTTCTACGAGCAGCGCCCCGCGTTCGGCTGGCACCCGGGCCTGCTCATCGAGGGCGCGACCATCCAAGTGCCGTTCCTCGCCGACCTGGTGAGCCTGGCCGACCCCACCAGCCCCTGGACCTTCCTCAACTACCTCAGGTCCCGTGAGCGGCTGTTCCCCTTCTACTTCGCCGAGCGCTTCCACATCCAGCGCGCCGAGTACGACGCCTACTGCCGCTGGGTCTGCGACAACCTCCCGGCGCTGCACTTCGGCCACCAGGTCGACGCCGTCCGCTGGAACCCCGAACAGGACGTCTTCGAAGTCGACTTCACCCAGCTCGACGCCGACGGAGAAGGCGAAGCCCTCGGCCGTACCCACGCGCGGAACGTCGTCCTCGGCATCGGCACCGAACCCTACGTCCCCGACCCCCTCAAGCCCCTCGTCGAGGCCCCCGGCGTGCCCGTCGTGCACGCCGCCGACTACCTCCACCACCGCGCGGCCCTCCTCGCCGCGGAACACGTCACGGTCGTGGGCATCGGACAGTCCGGCGCCGAGATCTTCCTCGACCTGCTGCGGGGCAGGCCCGCCGGACGCGAGAAGCTCCACTGGCTCGGCCGCACCGAGGCCTTCGCACCGATGGAGTACTCCAAGCTCGGCCTGGAGCACTTCACCCCCGACCACACCCGCTACTTCCACGCCCTGCCCGAGTCCGCCCGCGACCGGCTCGTCGCCGGACAGTGGCAGCTGCACCAGGGCATCGACGCCGCCACCATCACCGCCATCCACGACGAGTTGTACCGCCGCACCCTGCACGGCGGCTGGCCCGACGCCGTCCTCACCCCCGGCGTCCGGGTCCGCACCGCCGGCCGCGTCGCGACGACCAAGGTGGAACTGCACCTGGAGCACGGCCCGCAGGACAGCCGCTCCCGCCTCACCACCGACGCCGTCGTCCTCGCCACCGGCTACCGCGAACGCCCCCTCGACCGCGTCCTGGCCGGCCTCGACCCCTACATGCGCCGCGACAGCCGGGCGCGGCCGCGCATCGACGAGGACTACCGCCTCGTCCTCGACCCGTCCGTCACCGGCACGGTGTACGTCCAGAACGCCGAGACCCACACGCATGGCGTCGGCACCCCGGACCTCGGCCTCGCCGCCTGGCGCAGCGCGATCATCCTCAACTCCCTGACGGGCAGGGAGGCCTACGCGCTCCCGCGCCGCACCGCCTTCACCACCTTCGGCCTCACGCAGCGGCAGCAGGTCCCGCCGCCCCGTGAGGCACCGGTGCTGACCCCGCTCGTCGACGACCGAAGGTGACGAAGCACGCGGCTCAGAAGACGGGCGTGCCGTTCCGCGTCAGCCTCCAGTCCACCGCCGCGAACCCGGCCGGGTCGACGGCCCCCTTCGCCTTCACCCAGGCGATCATGGTGTTGCGGATCTCCTCCGAGTTCGACCACAGCACCGGGGCGGCGGCGACATGCGGGAAGTTGCCGCCGCCGTTGGCCCGGTAGTTGTTCACCGCGAACACGAACTTCGCGTCGTCCGCGAGCGGCTGCCCCTCGAAGCGCACGTTCGTCACCCGCGAACCGGCCGGCTTCGCGATGTCGATCTCGTACGAAAGGCCGCTCACCACGTCGTAGTTGTAGTCCGGCGTGCCGTTCGCGTTGGTCAGCTTCGCCGGGTCCACCGGAGCACCCGGCGCCGTCTGCACGTAGTAGTTCGCCGAGAACTCCAGGTACGCCTTCATCTGCGCACCCGTCATCAGACGCGCCTCCAGCGTGTTCTCGAAGACGTACAGCCCCGCCACGTCCCGGATGGTCACCTCGCCCGCCGGGATCCGGGCGGACCGCGAGAAGCACGCCGCCTGCGACAGCACCGGCAGCGCGGCGTGCTCCGTGCCCGCCAGGGCCTGCTTCACCGTGTCCGCCTGGATGTGGTTGATCAGATCGATGATCGGCACGTCCTTGTACGGCGCCTCGGCCGACGTCATCTCCGCCGCGTTCGTGCCGATGACCTGGTTGACGTACGCCACGACCTTCTCGTGCTCGTCCGACAGCAGCCGGACGATCTCCGGGTCCTCCTGAACGGTGTTGGAGTTCAGGACCTGGGCACCCACCTTCTCGACCTTCCAGCAGCCCTTCTCCCAGACCAGCTCGAAGTCGAAGAGCGTCAGCCGCTGACCCCACTTGAGCGGCTCCGACAGCACGACCTGCTTGCCGGTCTTCTTGTTGGTGACGAAGTACTCGGGGATCTCCGTGTGCGCGTGCCCGACCAGGATCGCGTCGATGCCCGGCACCTGCTCGGCCACCAGCCCCGCCGCGTTCTCGATGTACGGCAGCTGGTCACCGTAGGACGACGTCCCCGACGAACCGCTGTGCGCCGACACGATGACGACGTCCGCGCCCATCGACCGCAGCTTCGGCACCCACTTCGCCGCCTGCTCCTCCAGCCCCGGGAACGTCATCTTCCCCTGCACGTTCGCCTTGTCCCAGATCGCGATGCCCGGGTTGGTCAGACCCAGCACCGCCACCTTCACGTCACGCCCGAACGGCGTACGCAGCCGGTGCATGCTGTACGGCGGGAAAGCGGGCCGCAGCGTCTTCGCGTCCAGCGCGTTCGCCCCCAGCAGCGGGAAACGGCACTGCTGCTGGAACTTCCGCAGCACCGGGATGCCGTAGTTGAACTCGTGGTTGCCGAGCGCCGCCGCGTCATAGCCCATGGCGTTCATGGCCTGCGCCATCGGGTGCACCGGGCCGCCCTCGGCCGTGATCGGATCGACCTTCGCGTAGTAGTACGACAACTGCGTGCCCTGGATGGTGTCACCCGCGTCGATCAGCAGCGTGTTGCGGCGGCCCTTCTCCTCACGGACGCGGTTCACCAGGGTCGAGACCTTGGCGAGACCGACGTCGTTGTGGTCCTTGTCGTCGAACTCCTTGTCCGTGAAGTAGTCCCAGTTGAAGACGTTGCCGTGCAGGTCCGTCGTCCCCAGCACGGTGAACGCGTACCGCTTGGGGCCCCGCTTGTCCGCGCTTGCCTCGGCCGCCTGCGCACCCGGCGCCCCGACCGCCCCGGCCAGCGCCACCCCCGCCCCGGTCACGGCGGACTTCCCCAGGAACTTCCGGCGGTTCAACGGCATGTCTGGCTCTCCTCGCGGAATCTGTGAACGACGCGCGTAGATAACGCGCGTAGATTCTGACCCGGTCATGACCGGCAGCAACAGACCCGGCAGGTTGCGATCTGATGACTCGGCCCACCGACTCCACCCCTGTGGCCAGCCAAGACATGACAGAGTGGGACGTATGACCGCGCCCACGTCAGACGCCTCCCCGACCGCCGTCCCCTACGGCACACCCGACGCCCCCCGCATCGCCGTCCGCGGCGAAGCCCGCCTCGAAGTCGACCCCGAGATCGCCCGCATAGGCATCACCGTCGCCGCCCGCGGACGCGACCGCCGCTCCGCCCTCGACGACCTCACCCGCCGCAACGCCGGCGTCCTCGACCTCGTCAAGTCCTACGGCGACGCCGTCGAACGCCTGGAGACCGGCGCCTTCTCCATCACCCCCGAACTCACCAAGCACGGCCGCGGCGAACGCGTCCGCACCTACCACGGCACGGTCCACGTCACCGCCGAACTCACCGACTTCACCGCCCTCGGCGAACTCACCACCCGCCTCGCCGACCTGGAACTCACCCGCGTGGACGGCCCCTGGTGGGCCCTGCGCCCCGACTCGCCCGCCCACCGCGAAGCCCGCAAGAAAGCCGTAAGGGAAGCCGTCCAGCGCGCCCGCGAGTACGCCGAGGCACTCGGCACCACCCTCTCCGCCCTGGTCGAACTCGCCGACATCGGCGCCGAGAACGCACCGCCTCCGTACCCCCAGGCACCCGGCCGCGCACGCTCCGCCGTATACGGCGGAGCCGCCGAGAACGCCCCCGCCGCCCCTCTCGACCTCGAACCCCAGCGGCAGCGGGTCCACGCCCAGATCAACGCCCGCTTCACGATGGTGCCGCCGGAGCTCTAGGGGACGTCAGTCCCATTTCCGAAAACCCGTCCGATCACCCGTCCGAAAATCCGACCGAATTCCTCTGGGGTGCTCATCGGAGCACCCCGCCGCACAATTCAACACTTGTCAATAACGTTTCACGCAAAGTCTGTTGAGTAGTCACTCACGACCAATTCTCTACCAGTCGGTAACTCATAGGCTCAGACCATGCGCCGAGCAAAGATCGTCTGCACACTGGGGCCCGCCACCGACTCGTACGACCAGATCAAAGCCCTGGTCGACGCCGGAATGGACGTAGCCCGCTTCAACCTCAGCCACGGCGAACACGCCGAACACGAGGAGCGCTACCACCGGGTGCGAAAGGCCGCCGACGAGACCGGCCGCAGCGTCGGTGTCCTCGCCGACCTTCAAGGCCCGAAGATCCGGCTCGGCCGCTTCACCGAAGGCCCCGTACTCCTCGAACGCGGCGACACCTTCACCATCACCATCGAAGAAGGCGTCGAAGGCGACCGCAACATCTGCGGCACCACCTACGCCGACCTCGCCGCCGACGTCACCACCGGCGAACGCATCCTCGTCGACGACGGCAAGGTCTGCCTCGAAGTCACCGAGGTCGACGGCCCCCGCGTCCACACCACGGTCGTCGAGGGCGGCGTCATCTCCGACCACAAGGGCCTCAACCTCCCCGGCGTCGCCGTCTCCGTCCCCGCCCTCTCCAAGAAGGACGAGAGCGACCTCCGCTGGGCCCTGCGCACCGGCGCCGACGTCATCGCCCTCTCCTTCGTCCGCACCGGCCGCGACATCCAGGACGTCCACCGCATCATGGACGAGGAAGGCCGCCGGCTCCCCGTCATCGCCAAGGTCGAAAAACCCCAGGCGGTGGAGAACATCGACGACATCGTCGCGGCCTTCGACGGCATCATGGTCGCGCGCGGAGACCTCGGCGTCGAAATGCCGCTGGAACAGGTCCCGATCGTCCAGAAGCGCGCGATCAAACTGGCGAAGCGCAACGCCAAACCGGTCATCGTCGCCACGCAAATGCTCGACTCGATGATCGACAACGCGCGTCCGACCCGCGCGGAGGCCTCCGACGTCGCCAACGCGGTCATCGACGGCACGGACGCGGTGATGCTGTCCGGCGAGACCAGCGTCGGCAAGCACCCGATCGAGACGGTCCGCACGATGGCCCGCATCGTCGAGGCGGCAGAGGAAGACATCCTCGCCAAGGGCCTCCCGCCCCTGACGGAACGCAACAAACCCCGCACCCAGGGCGGCGCGGTAGCCCGGGCGGCGGCAGAAATGGGCGACTTCCTGGGCGCGAAGTTCCTCGTCGCCTTCACCCAGTCCGGCGACACCGCCCGCCGCCTCTCCCGCTACCGCTCACCCATCCCACTGCTGGCCTTCACCCCCGACCAGGCGACACGCTCCCAGCTCGCCCTGACGTGGGGCGTGGAGACGTTCCTCGGCCCGGAAGTCGGCTCCACAGACGCGATGGTCGACCAGGTCGACGAACTACTGCTCCGCTACGGCCGCTGCGCCAAGGGCGACACGGTCGTCATCACGGCCGGCTCCCCACCCGGCGTCTCGGGCTCGACGAACATGGTCCGCGTCCACCACATCGGCGAGGACGACAGCCCGAAGTAGGGCGTCGTCAGTACTTGGGGCCGACGTGGGCGTCCATGAGGGCTACGGAGGCTTTGCGGGCGACGGAGATGTTGTACGGGTTGCCGTTGCGGGTGCAGTGGGTCCACTCGATGCCGAGGGTGTCGAGGGTGTCGGTGTAGAGCCGCCGGATGTCCTCCGAGGCGTTGGTGAAGAAGTACCGGGGATACTCGTACCGCTTGCGCTCCCCGGCGACCATGCGGGTCGTCCAGTTGGTGACGCGGCAGCCGTCGGAGTGAATGAGGCCCCGGATGAATTCCCAGGGGTGGGCGTCGACGATTTCCTGCTGCCAGGGTTCGAGGGCGATCCGACGCTCATGCTTCTTGCCGGGGCCGTGCTGAGGGAACATGCAGGTCCAGTGCTTCGTGTAGGACTTCACCTCGACACAGCCGGGCTTGTAGCGCTGCTTGACGCTGGGTAATGGCATCACCTTGCGCATGGCGTCTTCGGCAGCAGAGATCAGGCCGGTCTGCATTGCATTGCAGAAGACGGACAGGTGGTGCTGCTTGCGCTTCGAGATGATGTGGCCGTCGCCGAGGTAGAGCCCGAGCAAGTAGGCGTATGCGACCTGGTCGAACTCGCGGCCTGTGCACCGGGGGCAGTCGGTCGGTTGCTCGTAGGTCTCGCCGCGCGCTCTGCGGTCTTCGCTACGCCACCAGCCGACCGTGCCTCGCGGGACATTCAGGCGCTCCGCGACTGTGCGGTTCGGTACGCCCTGGCGCATCAGTGCGACGGCTTGGGCTCGAATCGAAGGGCTGTGCTGCTCCATGGGGTAACTCTGCGCCACTGGTCGTGACTGTTTGCAGCAAAAAGCGGAGAACCACGCGAACGTGATTCTCCGCTTCTGACCTCGTTGTGCCCGGTGTGGGATTCGAACCCACATGCCCAAAGGGCACGGCATTTTGAGTGCCGCGAGTCTGACCAGTTCCTCCAACCGGGCAAGTCAGGGGACCGATGAGCAGTGTACCGGTTCACCGTGCGGCCCTGCTGCTAGGTACGCTCTTGGGAGCAGTACCGGCCTGCCCCTACCAAGGAGCCCACGTGAGCGCCCCCGAGTCGCCCCAGCCTGTTGACGTGCCTGAAGACGACAAGTCGCACGTGCCTCCGATGACGACGCGGGTCGTCATCGCCGAGGACGAGGCCCTGATCCGGCTCGATCTCAAAGAGATGCTGGAGGAGGAGGGGTACACCGTCGTCGGTGAGGCCGGGGACGGGGAGCAGGCCGTGGAGCTGGCCCGTGAGCACCGGCCCGATCTGGTGATCCTGGATGTGAAGATGCCGAAGCTGGACGGTATCTCCGCGGCCGAGAAGATCGCCGAGGAGAGCATCGCGCCGGTGCTGATGCTGACGGCGTTCTCGCAGCGCGACCTCGTGGAGCGGGCCCGGGACGCCGGTGCCATGGCCTACCTGGTGAAGCCGTTCAGCAAGACGGACGTCGTGCCGGCGATCGAGATGGCCGTCTCGCGTTTCACGGAGCTGAAGGAGCTGGAGAAGGAGGTCGCGGACCTCACGCTGCGGCTGGAGACGCGCAAGCTGGTGGACCGGGCCAAGTCGATCCTCCAGACGGAGTACGGGCTGACCGAGCCGGCCGCGTTCCGGTGGATCCAGAAGACGTCGATGGACCGGCGGATGTCGATGCAGCAGGTCGCGGAGGCCGTGATCCAGGACGCCGAGGAGAAGAAGTCCGGCAAGGGTTGATCGAGCAGAGCAGAAGGGCCCGCCCTCCCTCCGGTCCGGAGGGGGAGCGGGCCTCTTCGTATGCGGGCCGGGGGCTCAGTCCTCGCCGAGGTACGCCTTGCGGACCGACTCGTCGTGGAGCAGGTCCTGCCCGGTCCCGGAGAGGACGACGTTGCCGACCTCCATGACGTGGCCCTGGTCGGCGAGGGAGAGCGCCGCCTGGGCGTTCTGTTCGACGAGCAGGATGGTCGTGCCCTGGGACTTCAGCTCCGAGATCGTCGCCATGATCTTCTGCATCATGATCGGGGAGAGGCCCATGGAGGGCTCGTCGAGCATGAGGAGCTTGGGCCGGGACATCAGGGCGCGGCCCATGGCGAGCATCTGCTGTTCGCCGCCGGAGAGGGTTCCGGCGGCCTGCTTCCTGCGTTCCCCGAGGATGGGGAAGAGGTCGTAGGCGCGCTGGATGTCCTTCTCGATGCCTTCCTTGTCCTTGCGGAGGAACGCGCCGAGCTGGAGGTTCTCCGCGATGGTGAGGCGGGGGAAGATGTGCCGGCCTTCGGGGGAGTGGGCGAGGCCGAGGGCGACGATCTTGTGGGCGGGGACGCCGGTCAGGGGCTTGCCGTCGAAGATGATCTTCCCGGAGGTGGGCTTCAGCAGGCCGGAGAGGGTGCGCAGGGTCGTCGTCTTGCCGGCGCCGTTGGTGCCGATGAGGGTGACGACCTGGCCGGCGTCGACGCTGAAGGAGATGCCTTTGACGGCTTCGATCTTGCCGTAGGAGACCCGGAGGTCCTCGACCTCGAGGAGTGCGGTCACTTGGCTTCTCCCTTGGTGCTGCTGGCGGTGCTGGGCGCGTCGGCGGCGGCGTCGGCCGCGGCCTCGGCTGCTTCGACCTCAGCGGCCTCGGCTTCGCCGGGGTCGCCTTCGAACGGCTCGCCGAGGTAGGCGGCGATGACGCGCTCGTCGGCCTGGACGACGTCGGAGGTGCCTTCGACGAGCTTCTCGCCCTGGACGAGGACGGCGACACGGTCGGAGAGGTTGAAGACGAAGCGCATGTCGTGCTCGATGAGGAGGACGGCGATGCCCTTGTCGCGGATGGCGAAGACGAGTTCCTCGGTGGCCCGCGTCTCCTGGGGGTTCATCCCGGCGGTGGGCTCGTCGAGGAGCAGCAGGCCGGGCTCGGAGGCCATGGCGCGGGCGATCTCCAGCTTGCGCTGCTCGCCGTAGGGGAGGTTGCGGGCGAGGTGGTCGCGCTTGTGGGCGAGGCCGATGAACTCCAGGAGTTCCATGGCGCGTTCCTCGCTGGCGCGTTCGGCCTTCTTGAAGCCGGGGCCGCGCAGGAGGGCCGACCACAGTCCTTCCTTGGTCCGCGTGTGGCGGCCGACGAGGACGTTCTCCAGGACCGTCATGTTGGCGAACAGGCGGATGTTCTGGAAGGTCCGGGCGATGCCGGCCTGTGTGACGAGGTGGGGCTTGGGCGGCAGGACGGTGCCCTTGTAGGAGACCGTGCCCTCCGTCGGGACGTAGAGGCCGGTCAGGCAGTTGAAGAAGGTCGTCTTGCCGGCGCCGTTGGGGCCGATCAGTCCGACGATCTCGCCGGCGTTGACCGTGAAGTCGACGGAGCGGACGGCGGTGAGGCCGCCGAAGCGCATCGTGACGCCGCGGGCTTCGAGTACAGGTGTCGTCATGTTGGTTACGCCCCCGCCTTGGTGACGGCCGGTTCGTCGGTCAGCGTGGTCTGTTTGGGTACGTCGAGTTGGCCGGTCTCGTGGAATTCGAGCTGGCGCCGGCGGTTGGCGATGATGCCTTCGGGGCGGAAGCGCATCAGCAGGATGAGCGCGATGCCGAAGGCCAGGAGCGACTTGTCCTGGAGGAACACCAGCTTTTCGGGGAGCAGGTAGAGCAGGGCCGCGCCGAGGAGCGGGCCCGCGACCGTGCCCATGCCGCCGAGGACGACCGCGGCCAGGAGGAACGCGGAGTTGGGCGGGGTGGAGCCGGCGAACTGGTACGGCGTGGGGACCACGCTGTAGGTGACGTGGGCGCTGACGGTGCCGGCGAGGCCGGCGAGGGCGGCGCCGAGGGCGAAGGCCACGAGCTTGACGCGGAAGCCGTTGATGCCCATGGCGGTCGCGGCGGTCTCGTCCTCGCGGATGGCGATCCAGGAGCGGCCGATGCGGGAGTCGGCGGCGCGGGTGTAGACGAGGACGACGATGGCCATGATGAGGACCATCAGCAGGTAGTAGTTGGCGAACCGGCCGAGGGTGAATCCGCCGATGTCGTGGGCCTGGCCGAAGTTGAAGCCGAGGAGGTTCAGGTCGGGGATGTTGGCGATGCCGTTGGGCCCGTTGGTGACGTCGGGTCCGGAGTCGCCGTCCATGTTGTTGACGGCGATGCGGAAGATCTCTCCGAAGCCGAGGGTGACGATGGCGAGGTAGTCGCCGCGCAGCCGCAGGGTCGGGGCGCCGATGAGGACGCCGAAGACGAGGGAGGCTGCGGCGCCGGCCAGGGCGGAGGCCCAGAAGGGCAGGTGGACGCCGGAGATGGTGGAGAACTCGGAGCCGGAGACGAGGGCGGCGGTGTAGGCGCCGACGCCGAGGAAGGCGACGTATCCGAGGTCGAGGAGTCCGGCGAGGCCGACGACGATGTTCAGGCCGAGGGCGACCGTCCCGAAGATCAGGATGTTGACGCCGATGTTGGCGTAGTGGTCGTCGGTCTGGGTGAAGGGGAAGGCGATGGCCGCGGCGAAGCCCATGGCGAGGGTGAAGCTGCGGTTGCCGGCGACCAGCTGGGAGAAGCGGTCGAGCAGGCCGGCGGTGTGCAGTGCCCACATCGCGAAGGTGACGACGAAGAGGTAGCCGACGAAGAGTTCGCCGTACTCGGTGTCGATGCCGTAGGTGAAGACGCCGAGGCCGATGATGGTGACGACGGTGATCACGGCCCGCTGGACCCAGGGCGCGATGGCCTGGGCGGCGGGGATGCGGTCCGGTTTGGCGATGTAGGCCTTGAGGGCCGCCTTGGTGCCGTCGGTGCCGGTCTTCTCCTGGGGGAGGGCGAAGGCGCCGAGGAGGGGCAGGAGCGAGGCGATGGCCGCGATCCAGCCACCGGGTTCGAGGTTGACGACGCCGCCGAGTTCGGCGCTGATGGCGATGACCGTGAACCAGGTGACGGTGAAGCCGCCGAGGGCGGTGAGGACGAGGGGTGCGTTGTTGCGGGCGGGCAGCAGCCAGCCGAGGCCGCGGATGCCGTATGAGGCGAGCGCGAACAGTGCGGTGAGGACGCCGGCGGTGAAGGTGAGCCACTGCAGGCCGCCGGGGTAGCCGTTGATGGTGAGGTCGCCGGGGAACTCGTCGGTCCAGGTCCAGGCGAGGAACGCGGAGGCCGCGGTGGCGATGCCGCCGGCGAGCAGGAGGGCGCGGGCGGCCGCCGCGGGCAGCGGTATGAGTCCGCGCAGTGCGGGCGGGGTGGGCACGGCGTCCGGGGCGGGGGTCTTGGTCGTCTCGGTCATGTGATCACGCCCTGTCCGCGACGCGCTCGCCGAGCAGGCCCTGGGGCCGGAACAGGAGCACGAGGATGAGGAGGCAGAAGGCCCACACGTTGGCCCAGCTCTGGCCGCCGAGCTGCGACATGCCGGGAATCTCGTCGATGTAGGCGGAGGCGAGGGTCTCGGCGATGCCGAGGACGACGCCGCCGAGCATGGCGCCGTAGATGTTGCCGATGCCGCCGAGGACGGCCGCGGTGAACGCCTTGAGGCCCATGAGGAAGCCCATGCGGTAGTCGACGTTGCCGTACTTGAGGCCGTAGGCGACGGCCGCGACGGCGGCGAAGAAGCCGCCGATGGCGAAGGCGATGACGATGATGCGGTTGGTGTCGATGCCCATCAGCTGCGCGGTGTCGGGGTCCTGCGCGGTGGCCTGCATGGCGCGGCCGGTGCGGCTGCGGCGCACGAAGAAGGCGAGGGCGGCCATGCAGATGACGGCGGCGAGGATGAGGAAGATGTCGGCGTCCTTGATGGTGATGGAGCCGATGTCGTGGGTGGCGTCGAGGCCGGGGAAGGCGCGGGCGCGGTCGGCGCCGGGGTAGAAGTTGCGCACGACCTCCTGGAGTGCCAGGGAGAGGCCGATGGCCGTGATGAGCGGTGCCAGTCGTGGTGCTCCGCGCAGTGGCCGGTAGGCGAACCGTTCCGCTCCTACGGCGATGAGGATGGCCACGAGGGCGCCGCCGATGAGCATCAGGGGTACGGCGAGGGCCATCGAGGTGCCGTCGGGGAGGATGTAGAAGTAGACCGTGAGGGCGCCGAACGCTCCGGTCATGAAGATCTCGCCGTGCGCGAAGTTGATGAGCTGGACGATGCCGTACACCATCGTGTAACCGATGGCTATCAGCCCGTACATCGAGCCGAGAAGCAGCCCGTTGGCCAGCTGCTGCGGCAGGGTGTTCACCGCATGGCCTCCATGTCGCTGGTGGTGGTGTGCACTGGATGCGTGCGTGGTCGCGTGCTGTGGGGGTGTGAAAACGGGCCGCGCGGTCGGGGTCGTCCTCCCGCGCGGCCCGTGGTGCTGCGTACTGGGGGGCCGGAACTACTGGAGGTCGGCGGTGCCGGTCTCCACGGCCTTCCAGGCACCCTTCTCGACCTGGTACACCGTCAGCTGCTTGTTGGTGGTGTCGCCGTACTGGTCGAAGGAGACCTTGCCGGTGAGGCCTTCGAAGTCGGACTTCTGGACGCCGTCGACGACCTTGGAGCGCAGGTCGTTGATGTCGCTGGGGACCTTGCCGTTGTTGGCGTCGGCCGCGGCCTTGACGGCCTTGATGATGGCCGTGGTGGCGTCGTAGGCGTAGGCGCCGTAGGCGCCGTAGTCGCCCTTGTAGCCCTTGTCCTTGTACGTCTGGATGAACTGCTTGGCCGCGGGCAGGGTGTCGGCGGGGACACCGATCGCGGTGACGAGGTCACCCTCGGAGGACTTGCCGGCGGCCTCGATGTAGGTGGAGGCGAACATGCCGTCGCCGCCGAACAGCGGGATCTTGACGCCGGCGTCCTTGAGCTGCTTGGTGATCAGCGCGGACTCGTCGTACTGGCCGCCGTAGTAGAGCAGGTCGGCACCGGAGTTCTTGATCTTCGTGACGAGGGAGCCGAAGTCCTTGTCGCCGGTGTTGACGTGGTCGGTGGCCACGACCTTGCCGCCGAGCTTCTTGAACTGCTCGTTGAAGATCTTCGCGAGGCCGGCGCCGTAGGTCTGCTTGTCGTCGACGACGAAGGCCTTCTTCTTCTTGAGGCCGTTGTACGCGTAGCCGGCCGCGAAGCTGCCCTGGAGTTCGTCGGTGGTGGCGGTGCGGAAGTACGTCTTGAACGGGCGCTTCTTGTCCGTCTGCCAGTTCTTGCCCTGCGTCAGCTCGGGGGCGGTGTTCGCGGGGGAGATCTGGACCATGTTGGCCGAGGCGAACACCTGCTGCATCGTCTGGGCGACGCCGGAGTTCAGCGGGCCGACGGCGCCGACGACGGTCTTGTCGCCGGTGAGGCTGGTGGCGTTGGACTGGCCGGTGGCGGGCTGCGCCTTGTCGTCCAGGGCCCTGAGCTTGAATTTCACGCCCGGGACCCAGTTGTTCTTGTTGGCGTCGTCGACGGCGATCTGAGCGCCGTACTGAATGCCGAGGCCGGTGGTGGAGTTCTCACCGGACAGGGGCGCGTCGACGCCGATGGTCAGCGTGGTGCCGTCGCCGCTGTCTCCGCTCTTGTCACCGCTGTCGTCTCGGGAGCCGCAGGCGGTGAGAGTCAGAGCTCCGGTCGTAAGAACGGAGGTAAGAATCACCAAGGAACGCTGTCGCACAATCAGTCCTTTCACAGGCAGGCCCGCCCTGGTCGGGGGGTGAGTGCCGCGCTGGTACCGAACTCCCGATGGAGCGGTGACTGGCCGTGACTCTAAGCCCGGTGTGGAGGCAGGGTCAGCGGCGTGGGGCGGCTTGTGACTTTCTTGTTATGACGTGATGGATGCCCGGCTTCGGCGGTGGGCCCTCTCGGCGGGTTTGGTGTGCTTTCTCCGAAGTCCGCATTCTGAGAACGTGCACTTCCGGTTGGCCGCGGCTGGGGTCGCCGTGGTTGCCGGGGCGCGGGCGGCGCGGACCGGATCGGAAAGGTCCCGGGGGCGGGCGCGGCCGAGGGTGAAACTGCGGTGTTGTATTGCGCGCGCGTTACGGAGCGTTACAGAGAGAAAGGGTTGGTCCGCGTCCATCCGCCTCCATCCGCGTCGAGGGGGAGTTCCGAGCAAATGGAAACGGCTATTGCAACGGTGGCGTCCCGGGTTTTTCGCGGGGGAAGTTGAGGTTTCGGTAAGGGCGAGGGTCGGTCGGGCGGGCCGTGTCGTCGCCGATGACGTCGTAACCGCCGTCCGCTTCCGCCGGGTCGGCGGGTTCGCCGGGTCCCGTACAGGGCGGTGCCCCGCCGCTTCGGGCGGTACCCGAGGCGGCGGGGCGGTGGTCGTGCCGGGCGGCCGGTGGTCGTCGGCGCGGGGTTACGGCAGCTTCGTGAACGGCGACAGGAAGGCGCGGGCGCCGGGGGTGTCCAGGCGGTAGGTCACGTTGGTCGCGTAGCAGGGGGTGTCGCCGGTGATGGTGGTGGCGGCAAGGATGCTCCTGCCGCCGATGACGGCGAAGTTGGGGCCGCCGGAGTCGCCGTAGCAGGCGCCTCCGTTGCCCTGCGGCGCCGTCATCGCCAGCCGGGCCCAGGAGTCGTTGAGGGCGTTGAAGGTGACGGGTGCCTTCATGCGGACGCCGCCGCCGGGGTGGGTCTGGCCGCCGGGGCCGTTGACGGCCTCCTGGGTGCCGTAGCCGGCGACGAGCCAGTCGGTGGCGTTCAGCCCCTGCGGGCCGAGTCTGCCGAGCTGGTCGGCGGTGGGCAGGGTGGCCGGAGTGAAGCTCCAGCGGGCCTTGACCTTGGCGGCGGGCAGTTCGATCACCGCGATGTCGTGGGTGTCCGAGGCGGGCCCCGGATAGCCGGGGTGCGTGTGGGCGGTGCCCGGGACGGCTACGGCGGCGGCCTGCGCGGCCGGGTCGCCCGGGTACTTCTTCGCCGCCGCGTCGAGCCCGGACTGCACGTCCTGGTCCAGGGACACGTAGAACCGGACGTTGTCGGGCCAGTCGGAGGTGCAGTGCGCGGCCGTCAGGAAGGTGTCCGCGTCGATCATGGTGCCGGAGCAGACCCAGTCGACCCGGTCGGGGGTCGCGGGGTCGCCGTCGTTGTCCCAGGTGGCCACGAGCGCGCCGACCTCGGTGCGTTCGGGGGCGGGTGTCGCGTTGTAGGAGTTGATGGCGGAGGACGGCAGCGCGGTGGCGAGCACGGCGGCACCGGCCGCGGCGGTGACGGCGAAGGCACGTACGGAGGTCAAGAGAAACCCTTCTACGGGTGGGACGGGTCTTCTCCTGTGGGGGTGGAGCGTCAGTGAAGCGCGCGGGGGCGGCCGCGACAAGAGCGCGCCCGCCCCTCCAGGGTTTTCCCTACGTCGGTCAGCTCGCGGCGCGAATGAGCTGCTCGTCGCCCGGGGTCACGTCGCGCAGCAGGCAGGTCAGCCGGGCCGTGCACACCCTTTTGTCGCTTTCGTCCGTGATGACGATTTCGTACGTGGCGGTCGAGCGCCCCCGGTGCACGGGCGTGGCCACGCCGGTGACCAGGCCGGAGCGCGCCCCGCGGTGGTGGGTGCAGTTCAGGTCGACCCCCACGGCGATCTTGGAGCTGCCGCCGTGCAGCATCGACCCGATCGAGCCGAGTGTCTCGGCCAGCACCGCGGAGGCCCCGCCGTGCAGCAGGCCGTAGGGCTGGGTGTTGCCCTCCACCGGCATCGTCCCCACGACCCGGTCCGCCGACGCCTCGCTGATCTGGACGCCCATCCGGGTCCCGAGGTGGCCGGCGGAGAACAGGGCCAGGAGGTCCACGCCGAGTGCGGCGTACTCGTCGATGACCTCTTGCGGGAATTTCACATGCTGCTGCTCACCCATGGGGCCCGGTCTCCGTTCGTCCAGATCATGCGGTTACCACTGTGGCTGAGCAAACGCTCAGTCGGTCGCCGATTGTTCCAGACGCACCACGACGGACTTGCTGGCCGGGGTGTTACTGGTGTCCGCCGTGGCATCCAGCGGCACCAGCACGTTGGTCTCCGGGTAGTAGGCGGCGGCGCAGCCCCGGGCCGTCGGGTAGTGCACGACCCGGAAACCGGGCGCCCTGCGCTCCACGCCGTCCTTCCACTCGCTGACCAGGTCGACGTAGTCACCGTCCGCCAGCTTCAGGGCCCGCGCGTCCTCGGGGTTGACCAGCACCACCCGGCGGCCGTTCTTGATGCCCCGGTAACGGTCGTCCAGGCCGTAGATCGTCGTGTTGTACTGGTCGTGCGAGCGCAGAGTCTGGAGCAGCAGGCGGCCCTCGGGCAGCTCCGGGTACTCCACGGGCGCGGTCGTGAAGTTGGCCTTGCCGGTGGCCGTGGGGAAGCGGCGCTCGTCGCGCGGGGCGTGCGGGAGCGTGAAGCCGCCGGGGCGGGCCGCGCGCGCGTTGAAGTCCTCGAAACCGGGGATCACGCGCGCGATGCGGTCGCGGATCGTCGCGTAGTCCTTCTCGAACTCCTCCCAGGGCGTGGCGCTGTTCTCGCCCAGCACCCGGCGGGCCAGGCGGCAGACGATGGCCGGCTCGGACAGCAGATGCCGGCTCGCGGGCTCCAGCCGGCCCCGGGAGGCGTGCACCATGCCCATCGAGTCCTCGACCGTCACGAACTGCTCGCCGCTGCCCTGGAGATCGCGCTCGGTGCGGCCGAGGGTGGGGAGGATCAGGGCACGCGCGCCCGTGACCGCGTGCGAGCGGTTCAGCTTCGTCGACACGTGCACGGTCAGCCGGGCCCGCCGCATGGCCGCCTCGGTGACCTCCGTGTCCGGGGACGCGGAGACGAAGTTCCCGCCCATGGCGAAGAAGACCTTCGCCTCGCCGTCGCGCAGCGCGCGGATGGCGCGTACGACGTCGTAGCCGTGCTCGCGCGGCGGGGCGAAGCCGAACTCCTTCTCCAGGGCGTCCAGGAACGCCGGTGCGGGACGCTCGAAGATGCCCATCGTGCGGTCGCCCTGCACGTTCGAGTGGCCGCGCACCGGGCACACGCCCGCACCCGGGCGGCCGATGTTGCCGCGCAGGAGAAGGAAGTTGACCACTTCCTTGATCGTCGGCACCGAGTGCTTGTGCTGGGTGAGACCCATGGCCCAGCAGACGATGGTCCGCTCGGAGGTGAGGATCATCCCGAGGGCCTTGTCGATGTCCTCCCGGGTCAGTCCTGTCGCCGCGAGCGTCTCGTCCCAGTCGGCGGCGCGGGCGGCCTCGGTGAACTCCTCGTAGCCGTGCGTGTGCTCCCGCACGAACGCCTCGTCGACCGCGCCCTCGGTCTCGACGATCAGCTTGTTGAGCAGACGGAACAGGGCCTGGTCGCCGCCGATGCGGATCTGCAGGAACAGGTCGGTCAACGCGGCGCCCTTGAGCATGCCCTGCGGGGTCTGCGGGTTCTTGAAACGCTCCAGGCCCGCCTCGGGCAGCGGGTTGACGCTGATGATCCGCGCCCCGTCGGCCTTGGCCTTCTCCAGGGCGGACAGCATGCGCGGGTGGTTCGTCCCCGGGTTCTGGCCGGCGACGATGATCAGGTCGGCCTTGTACAGATCCTCCAGCAGGACGCTGCCCTTGCCGATGCCGATCGTCTCCGACAGGGCCGAGCCGGACGACTCGTGGCACATGTTCGAGCAGTCGGGCAGGTTGTTCGTGCCGAGCTCGCGGGCGAAGAGCTGGTAGAGGAACGCGGCCTCGTTGCTGGTGCGGCCGGAGGTGTAGAAGACGGCCTCGTCCGGGGAGCCGAGGGCGGCGATCTCCTCGGCGATGATGTCGAAGGCGCGCTCCCAGGTGACCGGCTCGTAGTGCGTGCCCCCCTCGGGGAGGTACACGGGGTGGGTGAGGCGCCCCTGCTGGCCCAGCCAGTAGCCGCTGCGGCCGGCCAGGTCGGCGACCGGGTGCGCGGCGAAGAACTCGGGCGTGACCCGGCGCAGCGTGGCCTCCTCGGCGACGGCCTTCGCGCCGTTCTCGCAGAACTCCGCCTTGTGCCGGTGCTCCGGCTCCGGCCAGGCACAGCCCGGGCAGTCGAAGCCATTCTTCTGGTTCACGCTCAGCAGCGTCAGCGCCGTGCGCTTCACACCCATCTGCTGCTGGGCGACTCGCAACGTGTGCCCGATCGCGGGGAGGCCCGCTGCCGCGTGCTGCGGCCCGGCGACCTGCGGCGCGTCCTGAACCGGATCACTCTTGGGCGGCTTCGTCGCCATCGCACGCTCCCCTTCGACTGCACTGTGAGGTACGTCTCCGATCCTCGCACGCTGCTGTGACATCGCGTGAGGGGAGGGCTGGGGCGACCGCCCGCCCCGAGCACACGCGTCGGGCGGACCGGGGCGACGGCCGTCCCGGGCGCACGCGCCCTCGGGGGCGGGGCCGAGTGTCAGTGGGGCGTGGCAGGATCGGGGGCGTGGCAGAGACAGCATCGAAGACGACCGACCAGACCTCCGGCGGCAGCCGCCCGCGACTGATGCTCATGGACGGGCACTCGCTGGCCTACCGAGCGTTCTTCGCGCTGCCCGCGGAGAACTTCACCACCGCGACGGGCCAGCCGACGAACGCGATCTACGGCTTCGCGTCGATGCTGGCCAACACGCTGCGCGACGAGGCGCCCACGCACTTCGCGGTCGCCTTCGACGTCTCCCGCAAGACCTGGCGGTCGCAGGAGTTCACGGAGTACAAGGCGAACCGCTCCAAGACCCCTGACGAGTTCAAGGGCCAGGTCGAGCTGATCTGCGAGCTCCTCGACGCGATGGGCGCCGCCCGCTTCGCGGTCGACGGCTTCGAGGCCGACGACGTCATCGCCACGCTCGCCACGCAGGCCGAGGCCGAGGGCTTCGAGGTGCTGATCGTCACCGGCGACCGGGACTCCTTCCAGCTGGTCAGCGAGCACACGACCGTGCTGTACCCGACCAAGGGCGTCTCCGAGCTGACCCGCTTCACCCCGGAGAAGGTCTTCGAGAAGTACGGGCTGACGCCCGCGCAGTACCCCGACTTCGCGGCCCTGCGCGGCGACCCCTCGGACAACCTCCCCGGCATCCCCGGCGTCGGCGAGAAGACCGCCGCGAAGTGGATCAACCAGTTCGGCTCCTTCGCGGAGCTCGTCGAGCGCGTGGACGAGGTCAAGGGCAAGGCCGGGCAGAACCTCCGCGACCACCTGGAAGCGGTCAAGCTCAACCGCCGGCTCACGGAACTGGAGCGCCGGGTCGAGCTCCCCAAGGGCGTCACCGAACTGGAGCGGACCGCGTACGACCGCAAGGCCGTCGCGATGGTCCTGGACACCCTGGAGATCCGCAACCCCTCGCTGCGCGAGCGGCTCTTCGCCGTCGACCCCGGTGCCGAGGAGGCCGAGACCACCCCCATCAGCACCGACGGCGTGCAGCTGGACGGCACGGTGCTCGGCACCGGCGAGCTGACCGGCTGGCTCACCGAGCACGGCACCGGACAGCTCGGCGTCGCCACGGTCGACGCCTGGGCGCTCGGTGCGGGCTCGGTCGCCGAGGTCGCGCTCGCCGCGCCCGGCGGAGCAGCCGCCTGGTTCGACCCCTCCCAGCTGGACGAGGCCGACGAGAGGGCCTTCGCGGCCTGGCTCGCCGACGCCGGGCGGCCCAAGATCTTCCACAACGCCAAGGGCGCCATGCGGGTCTTCGCCGAGCACGGCTGGAGCGTCGAGGGCGTGACCATGGACACCGCGCTCGCCGCCTACCTGGTCAAGCCGGGCCGCCGCTCCTTCGACCTGGACGCGCTGTCCCTGGAGTACCTGCACCGCGAGCTGGTCCCCGCCGCCGCGGCCGACGGCCAGCTCGCCTTCGGCGCGGACGAGGGCGCCGAGGCCGAGGCCCTGATGATCCAGGCCCGCGCCGTCCTCGACCTGGGCGAGGCCTTCGAGAGCCGCCTGGAGGAGGTCGGCGCCGCCGACCTGCTGCGCGACATGGAGCTGCCCACCTCCGCGCTGCTCGCCCGGATGGAGCGGCACGGCATCGCGGCCGACCGGCCCCACCTGGAGGCCATGGAGCAGATGTTCGCCGGCGCCGTCCAGCAGGCGGTGAAGGAGGCCCACGCGGCAGCCGGGCACGAGTTCAACCTGGGCTCGCCCAAGCAGCTCCAGGAGGTCCTCTTCGGCGAGCTGGCCCTGCCCAAGACGAAGCGGACGAAGACCGGCTACACCACGGACGCCGACGCGCTGGCCTGGCTCGCCACGCAGACGGACAACGAGCTGCCGGTGATCATGCTCCGCCACCGCGAGCAGGCCAAGCTCCGCGTCACCGTCGAGGGCCTGATCAAGACGATCGCCGCGGACGGCCGCATCCACACCACGTTCAACCAGACGGTCGCCGCCACCGGCCGCCTGTCCTCGACCGACCCGAACCTCCAGAACATCCCGGTCCGCACGGACGAAGGCCGCGCGATCCGCCGCGGCTTCGTCGTCGGCGAGGGCTTCGAGTCCCTGATGACGGCCGACTACAGCCAGATCGAGCTGCGCGTCATGGCCCACCTCTCCGAGGACGAGGGCCTGATCGAGGCGTTCACCTCCGGCGAGGACCTGCACACCACGGCCGCCTCACAGGTCTTCTCGGTCGAGCCGACCGCGGTGGACGCCGAGATGCGCCGCAAGATCAAGGCCATGTCGTACGGCCTGGCCTACGGCCTCTCGGCCTTCGGCCTGTCCCAGCAGCTGAACATCGAGGCGGCGGAGGCCCGCGCCCTGATGGACGCCTACTTCGAGCGGTTCGGCGGCGTGCGGGACTATCTGCGCCGGGCGGTCGACGAGGCCCGGGCGACGGGCTACACGGCGACGCTCTTCGGACGCCGCCGCTACCTTCCTGACCTCAACAGCGACAACCGTCAGCGCCGTGAGGCGGCCGAGCGAATGGCCCTCAACGCGCCCATCCAGGGCACGGCGGCCGACATCGTCAAGATCGCCATGCTCAAGGTGGACAGCGCGCTGAAGGACGCCGGACTCGCCTCCCGCATGCTGCTCCAGGTCCACGACGAAATCGTGCTGGAGATCGCCCCCGGGGAGCGGGCCGCCGCCGAGGAACTCGTCCGCCGGGAGATGGCGAACGCCGTCCACCTCCGCGTCCCCCTGGGCGTCTCGGTGGGCGCGGGCCCGGACTGGGAGTCGGCGGCCCATTAGTCCGGGGTGCTGCGCGCACCAGGCCGGAGCGCTGCCTGCACCAGGCGGGGTGCTGCGTGCACCAGGCGGGGTGCTGCGTGCACCAGGCGGGGTGCTGTGCGCACCAGGGCCGGGGTGCTGCGTGCACCAGGGCCGGGGTGCTGCGTGCACCAGGGCCGGGGTGCTGCGAAAGAGGCCGGAGCGCTGCGCGCACCAGGGCCGGGGTGCTGCGCACCAGCCCGGAGCGGTGTGCGCGCCAGTCCGGAGCGGTGTGCGCACCAGTCCGGAGCGGTGTGCGCACCAGTCCGGAGCGGTGTGCGCACCAGTCCCGCGCGCTGCGCGGAGCGGTCCCGGAGGAGACGACGCGGGGTGCCCCCCGGCCGAGCCTGAGCCAGGGGCACCCGCCTCGTGTGCCCGCGCAACGCCCGCGGATCCGTCACTCGCGTGGCCCCCGAGAAAGGGCCGCCGCCCCCGGCGGTCGCAAGGATGCGGCCATGGGTATACGCATGCTCCTCCGTCGCACGGCCCCGGGCGTGGCGCTCCCGCAGGTCCCGCCGTTCGCGGTCGCCGCAAGCACGGTCCGCGTCCCCGCCGGTCTCACCACTGCACTGCGCCGCACGACGGCGGACCTCAGGCAGCGCCTGGCCGACGGCCTGCGGCCGGCCGGCCCCACGCCGGCCGCCGGGGTGCCCGCCGCGACCGGGCGCACCGGCGCCGGCGACGGGACGGCCGTCCCGGCCGTCCCGGGTGTCACGGGAGCCGGTGCCGTGTCCGCCGTCCCGGGTCTCGCCGACGCCGGCGACGTGTCCGCCATCCTCGGTCTCACCGGCGGCCCGGCCCCGGCCGCCCAGTACCCGGGCCATGCCGATCGCCGGGGCAGGACCGGCCGCCCTTGGGCGGACCTGGCCCGCAGCTACCTGACGCTCGTCCTCACCCTGCTGCCCCGGCCCCGCCGCCCTGCGCCCACCACCATCACCGTGTACATCACGACGACCGAGCCCCTCAGCGAGCGGCCGACCGGCTCGGCTCCGCGTCATCGACGCGGCCAGGACCGCCCGGGGCAGGGACCGGAGCCGGACGCCACGCCCTGACCCCCACGGCGTACAGCAGCAGCGCGGGCACGAGCCCCGCGCCCGCCCCGAAGCACACCGTCGGAATGATCTCCCACGGTTTCGCGTCAGACCCCCAGTACGCCCACCACCGCGACGCCCGCTGTACCGCCCCCACCAGCGCGAAGCCGCCGATCACCGCACCGGCCAGCCACCGGTCCCGCACCGACAGCGCCGGGACCCCCACCGGCTCGCGCACCGGCGCCCGCCGCACGGCCCGCGCCACGAACACGGCGATCACGACAGCGGCCACCGCCGAACCGCCGTACTGCAGGTACCAGTACAGCGGCGAGCCCGCCACCTCCCGCCCCAGCACCGGAAACAGCCGCATCCCCCACCGGTCGAGGTGCGTGAACGCGTCCCACACGACGTGCGTCAGCGCGCCGAGCACCGCGGACACGTACCACCGCAGCACCAGCGACGACCGCACGCGCGCGCGTGGCGTCCCGCACCGCACCAGCGCGGAGACCCGTCCCTGCCGGGCCCGCGGCAGCAGCGCCACCAGCGGTTCGCGCACCAGCAGCCACAGCCCCACCAGCGCCCAGGCGACGAGCACATCGACCGTGAAGACACCCGGGAACGAGTGCGTGACGTCGCCGAACTCCATCGCCCCGGACACCACACTCGCCGCGTAATAGGTCATGTCGGGCGCGAAGGAACCCGCCACGAGCACGGCGGGCACCAGCGGGCCCCGGCCGGTGCCGTCGGTGCGTACGGCGGGCAGTACGGCTGCCGCGTGGCTCAGCGTGAACGGCAACTCGGCTCCTCGTGACGGTCGTTGCCAGGGCGATCGGAGGGCCCAGTATGCGGGATGCCGAACACCGGGCCGCCCACCGCGCTCGCCTCCTGACCAACTGGTGAAAATCGGGCACGAACGGGTGCCCGAGCAAAGGAAGTTGTCGTAGGGTCGCCAGGGTCACCGTGCCGGTGGCAGGAGACGGGCCTGTGGAGGGCAACCACTCGGGCCGGTCGATCGTCACAACAGAGCGAGCGCAACAGAAGTACGCGTACGCAACACAAGCGCGCGACAGACAGAGACGGGCGCTCGGGCGTCCACGGGAGGGGTTCACTCTATGGCGGCGCAATTCGGCAGGAGGCTGCGCAAGGGGGCGGCAACCACCGCCGTGGCCGCGGTTGCGGTCGCGGCCCTGTCCGCCTCCCAGGCTCCGGGCGTGAACGACCACGGCAGACAGGCGGCCGCGGACGCCACACCCTCACCCGACGCGAGTGCCTCCGACGGCAGCGCCACCGGCAACTCGCCGTACTACACGGATCTGCCGCCGCTCAACAGCCCGAGCCCGTCACCGAGCACGGGGCCGGGCCCCACTCCCTCCGGTACCGCGGAGGCGGGCATCCCCGCGACCGTCCTCGACGCCTACAAGAAGGCCGAGGCCGCGCTGCGCGACTCCAAGCCCGGCTGCAACCTGCCGTGGCAACTCCTCGCGGCCATCGGCCGGGTGGAGTCGGGCCAGGCCCGCGGCGGCCGCGTCAACGCCGACGGCACCACCATCAAGCCGATCCTCGGCCCGCAGCTCGACGGCAACGGCTTCGCCCTCATCAAGGACACCGACAAGGGCGCCTACGACGGCAACAGCACCTACGACCAGGCCGTCGGCCCCATGCAGTTCATCCCGTCCACCTGGGCATGGGCGGGCCGCGACGCCAACGGCGACGGCAAGAAGGACCCCAACAACATCTACGACGCCGCGCTCGCCGCCGGCCACTACCTGTGCCGCAACAACTGGGACCTGTCCGACCAGAACGACCTCGACCGCGCGATCCTCAGCTACAACAACTCGCGTGAGTACCTGAACCTGGTCATGCGGTGGCTGGAGTACTACCGCAAGGGCACGCACGAGGTCCCCGACGGCACCGGCACGCTGCCCGGCAACCGCAGCGACGACGGCGCCGGAACGAGCCCGTCACCCTCCACGCCGTCCACGCCCTCCACGCCCGGCGCGCCGGCTGCGGGCGGCCCCAAGCCCAAGCCCAGCCCCAGGCCCGAAAAGCCCGGCGGGGGCGGCACGACGACTCCGCCGAAGCCGCCCACCACCCCGCCCGGCTCCCCGAGCGCGCCGCCCTCGGCGCCTCCCACGCCCACCGACACGGTGCACCACCTGGAGGACGCCGGGACGGCCAAGCTCACCGCGATGGCGGGCGACGCGTTCACCAAGCGGATCAGCACCCGCGCCGAGACGAAGGCCGGCAAGGCCGTCGCCAAGGTCAGGGTCCGCTTCACGATCGTCGGCGAAACGGACACCACGTTCGCGGGCGGCGAGAGCGTGGCCACGGTCGCCACCAACAGCTCCGGAGTGGCCGTCGCGCCCGCACTCCAGGCGGGGGAGAAGACGGGCGACGTCACCGTCCGGGCCACCGTCGTGGGCCGTACGATCGCGGGCCTCGACTACACGGCCACCGTCACCGAACGCGCCGCCGACGCCCTCGTCCGTACCGGTGACGCCGCGCTGACGTGCACCCCGGGCGGCGAGTTCGCCAACCAGGTCGAGGTGAAGGCCACGTACAAGGGCGCCGTCGCGGACGGCGTCGCGGCCACCGCCACACTGATCAGGTCGGCGGACGATCCGACCGCCAACGACAAGGGCCCCTACTTCAAGGACGCCGACGGCAAGGCCGTGCGCACCCTGACGGGCCTGAAGACGGACGCGAAGGGCCTGCTGAAACTGCCGAAGCTCTACGCGGACGACACCACCGGCACGTTCCTGCTCCGCGTCAACACCGAGGGCGGGGCGACGCTCACCGTCGAACTGACCGTGGCGGCCGCCGAGACGTCCTCGCCGAGCCCTTCGGCCAGTCCGAGCGCGTAGCTCTCAGGTACGACGGACGACGCCCCTCTTTCAGGAGGGGCGTCGTTGTGTGTGCAACGTGTTCTCATCTCCGCCGCTCGTTGCTACGGTGCCGAGAAACCTGACGGTGTATCAGTTCAACCGTGGGGAGGCCCCGAATGCGTGTACTCATCGCCGCCGCCACCGGTCTCGCCGTCGCGTTCGCCGTGGTCCTGACGCTGACCGCCCTCGGCACCCCCTCGGGCGGGACGTCCCCGAAGCCGCTGCTGACGACGGTGCCCGCACACCCCTGACCGCCCGCCCGGGAGGGAGGCCGAGATGCGCCGCAAGGCCGGCCTGGTCCTGCTCGCCCTCGCCGTGTTCTTCGCGGCACTGTCCCCGCTGCTGCGCTGGTACGCCTTCCCGCGCCTCGCCAAGGTCCCCGCGCACCAGTACCAGGACATGGTCCTGGAGGCGGAGAACGCCACCCTCCTCGACTACGGCACGATGCGGGCCCGCACGGTCCCCAAGGTCACCATCGTGCAGACCCTCAAGGGCAACGTCGAGGCCTCCGACCGGATCGAGGAGTCGGCGGGCCGTGACGTGGTCGTCTGGGACGGCCTGTCCTACGTCGTCGGCCCCGACGGCGAGATGGTGTCGAAGATCCCCGAGCGCTACATCTTCGACGCCCACACCCAGGAACCCGTCCACGCCACCGGCGAGACGGTCGACGGCGACCCGGTGCGCCGCGAGGGCATCGAGTTCAAATGGCCGTTCCTCACGGAGAAACGGGACTACGAGTACTTCGACGCCCAGGCCCGCGTCACCGCCCCCATCCACTACAAGGGCACCCGGGACTTCCGGGGTCTGGAGGTCTACTACTTCGAGCAGACCATCCCCTGGACCAAGGTGCGGATCCCGAAGACGCTGCCCGTGGAGGGCCTGACCCCCGAGTCGGTCGCCGGGACGGGCACGACCCGCTGGTACACCACGGTCCGCAAGTTCTGGGTCGAACCCCTCACCGGCGCCCCCGTCTACGGCGAGGAACTCCACAAGGAGGAACTGCGCGGCGGCACCCTCCTCGGCGACCGCGACAAGGTGACCGCGTTCGCCGGGCACGTGAAGATGCGCGAGGACTACATCACGCACACGGTCGACCTGGTGAAGTCCCAGCGCCTGCTCCTCCTGCTGCTGACGTCCTACCTGCCCTGGGGCTCCCTGGCCCTCGGCGTCCTCCTGCTGGCCCTCGCGCTGTACCTGGAGGCCCGCAGCCGCCGCCCGTCCGGCCCGGCCCCCACGGAGGCCGAGGAACCGTCACCGGTCAGTGCCTGAGCCGTACGGTGGTCAGCGCCCGAGCCGGGCGCTGGTGTGCCGGGTCGGCTCGGCCCCGGCCGGGTCCTCGGGCCACGGGTGCTTCGGATACCGCCCGCGCAGCTCCGCCCGCACGGCCTTGTAGCCGTCCTTCCAGAACGAGGCGAGGTCGGCCGTGACGGCGGCCGGACGCCCGGCCGGGGACAGCAGATGCACGAGCAACGGCACCCCGGCGACCCGTGGCGACTCCTGGAGTCCGAACATCTCCTGCAACTTCACCGCCAGTACGGGCTGCTCGGGCCGGGAGTAGTCGACGCGGATCCTCGACCCGCTCGGCACCGTGATCCGCTCCGGGGCGAGCTCGTCGAGCCGCCCGGCCTCCCCGGAGGCCCAGGGCAGCAGCCGCGCGAGCGCCTCCCCGGCGTCGATCCGCGCCAGATCGGCCCGCCGCCGGGCCCGGCTCAGCTCCGGCTCCAGCCACTCCTCCACGCGCGCGTGGAGCGCATCGTCGGATACGTCGGGCCACGGATCACCGAGATGCAGCCGCAGAAACGCCAGCCGCTGCCGCAGGACACCGGCCTCCGGCGACCACCGCAGCACCCCGAACCCCTCCCGCCGCAGCCCGTCGAGCAGCGCGTCGCGTACGAGCCCGGGGCCGGCGTCCTTCAGCGGCCGCACTGCCAGCTCCACGGCCCCCAGCCGCTCCACCCGCCGCGCCACGACGTCCCCGCCGTCCCACCCGACCTCGTCCCGCTCCTCCAGCAACGCGCCGGCCGCGAGCCGGGCCGTCTCCTCGTCGACGACAGCCCCGAGCTGCACGCGCGCGTGCCCCTTGCCGACGGGCCGGTCGGCCACGGCGACGGCGATCCAGGGGGAACCGCGCAGCGCGCTCCCGTCCCCGGCCTCGGCACGAGTCCCGGACACCATGAGATACGACCCACCGTCGGCCTTGGCGACACGCTCGGGAAACGCGAGAGCGGCGACGAGCCCGACCTGGTGCTCCTCCGAGGAGTTCACCCACGCGTCGACCTGTGCTTCTGGATGCGAGATTCGGGCGGGTGGGTGGGTAACGCCTGAAACGACGGCCCGCAGTCGCCTGACCTCCGCCCGCCACCGTCCGGAATAGGCGTCACTCCCACGCCGGGCACGACGCAACGCACCCGCCAGATCATCCCCGTACTCCCGCGGAGGCTCCTCACTGAGCAACGCGATGACCTCAGCGGCCCTCTCCGCCCCGACCGGGCCGGACCCGTCCAGCAGCGCCCGCCCCAACCGCGGATGCAACCCCAGCCGAGCCAGCGCAGCACCCCGCTCCGTGGCCCGCCCGCCGGAGTCGACGGCCCCCACCGCCGCCAGGACATCCCGCGCCGCCGCCATCGCCCCACCCGGCGGCGAATCCAGCAACGCCAGCCCGGACGCGTCCGGATCCCCCCAGCACGCCACCTGAAGCGCGAACGCGGTCAGGTCGGCCACCTTTATCTCCGGCGACGGAAAACGCGGCAGACGCGCGTCCTCGGCCTCCGCCCAGCACCGGTACACCGCCCCCGGCGCCTCACGCCCGGCTCGCCCCGCACGCTGCCGCCCGGATGCCTGTGACGCCCGTACCGTCGTCAGCGCGCTCAGCCCGCGCGCGTGGTCGACGCGAGGCTCCCGCGCCAGCCCCGAGTCGACGACCACGCGCACACCGGGAACCGTCAGCGACGACTCCGCCACCGACGTGGCCAGCACCACCCGGCGCCGTTCCCCGCCGGCCAGCACGGCGTCCTGGACGGCCGCGGGCGCCCGCCCGTGCACCTGGAGCACCTCGACGTCCCCGAGCCCCCCGAGCTGCCCGGCGACCCGGGCGATCTCGCCCACCCCCGGCAGGAAACACAGCACGTCCCCGTCCCGCTCGGCCAGTGCCCGCCGCACCACCGACGCCACATGCGTCAGCAGCGCCGGATCGACCCGCATCCCGTGCGGCGGCCGTACGGGCCGCACCGGCGGCGCCCACACGACCTCCACCGGATACGCCGCCCCCCGGGCCTCGACCACCTCAGCGCCGCCCAGCAGCGCCGCCCACCCCTGCGCGTCGGTCGTCGCCGAGGCGGCCACCAGCCGCAGTTCCGGACGGAGCGTCTGCCGTACGTCCCACAGGAACGCCGCCGCCGTGTCCGCGTCCAGATGCCGTTCGTGGCACTCGTCGAGCAGCACCACATCGACACCGGCCAGCTCCTGGTCCCGCTGCAGCCGCTGCACCAGCACGCCGGTCGTGACGACCTCCACGCGCGTGTGCCGCCCGACGACGCGTTCCCCGCGCACGGTGTAGCCGACGCTCTCGCCCACCTTCTCGCCCAGCAGCCACGCCATCCGCCGCGCCGCCGCCCGTGCCGCGATCCGCCGCGGCTCGGCGACGACCACCCGCCGCCGAGACCCCTCCCCGAGCAGCCCCGCCAGAGCCAGCGGCACCAGGGTCGTCTTGCCGGTGCCGGGCGGCGCCACGAGGACGGCGGTGCCGTGTCCCTCCAGGGCGTCGTCCAGGGCGGGCAGGGCACCGCGTACGGGCAGGGCGTCCAGGGCGTCGTAACGGATCACGCACTCAGTCTCGTACGCACACGAAGATCGCCGTCCCCGGGATCAGGTTCCCGCGCAGCGGCGACCAGCCGCCCCACTCGGAGGTGTTCCAGGCCGGCCACTCCGGCTCCACGAGGTCCACCAGCCGGAAGCCCGAGGCCACCACGTCCCGGACGCGGTCGCCGATCGTGCGGTGGTGCTCGACGTAGACCGCACGGCCCTCGTCGTCCTGCTCGACGTAGGGCGTGCGGTCGAAGTACGAACCCGACACCGACAGCCCCTCCGGTCCCGGCTCGTCCGGGAACGCCCAGCGGATCGGGTGCGTCACCGAGAAGACCAGACGGCCCCCGGGCCGCAGCACCCGGCGCACCTCCCGCAGCACCAGGCGCGGATCGGCGACGAAGGGCAGCGCCCCGTACGCCGAGCAGACCAGGTCGAACGAGCCGTCCGCGAAGGGCAGCGCGCCGGCGTCGGCGCACACCAGGGGGAAGGGCCCGCCGATGCGCAGCGCGTGCTGCAACTGCCGGTGCGAGATGTCCAGGGCCACCGGGCGGGCTCCCTGGCCGGCCAGCCAGCGGGAGCACTGCGCCGCGCCCGCGCCGATCTCCAGGACGTCCTTGCCCTTCAGCTCCTCCGGCGGGCCGAGCAGCTCGGCCTCCACCTCGTCCAGACCCTCGGGGCCCCACACGAAGCGGTCGTCGCCGAGGAAGGTGCCGTGCTCGGTCTGGTACTCGTCCGCGTTGCGGTCCCACCAGCCACGGTTGGCGCGGGAACTCTCCGTGACCCCCGCGACACGCCGGGTGGCCTCGGGTTCGGACGCTTCGGGCTCTTGGATGATCGGCTCCCTCGTCGTACTCTTCCGTCCAGCCGGTCCCGGAGGTGGCACGAAAGGGGCGTCGCCCGCCCTGCGTGGCCTCGGACGACACGACTTGTGCCGGGTATGCGGTGTTCCGCCCCGGGTGGGCGGCTTCGCGCATTGACCCTGCCCGGCTGCCCCCGTATGCTACAAGTTGCGCTGCGGGCCTGCGCACCTCAGACGTAGCAGGCTGCGCTCGCATCTGTATGTATGTCCCCTCGGTTGTCGAGGCGCCACCGATCTTGTGTGGCGCTTCCTTGGCTGTCCGGCTTCTGCAGAGCGAAACGGGCTCCCGGCGTAGCAGTACCTACGACTTCAATGTCCGTACCGGAGCCCTTTCCCACATGACGAGCAGCACCGAGACCACCGCCACCACCCCGCAGGTAGCGGTCAACGACATCGGTAACGAGGAAGCCTTCCTCGCCGCGATCGACGAGACGATCAAGTACTTCAACGACGGCGACATCGTCGACGGCGTCATCGTGAAGGTCGACCGGGACGAGGTCCTGCTCGACATCGGTTACAAGACCGAAGGTGTGATCCCGAGCCGCGAGCTCTCGATCAAGCACGACGTCGACCCGAACGAGGTCGTCGCCGTCGGTGACGAGATCGAGGCCCTTGTTCTCCAGAAGGAGGACAAGGAAGGCCGCCTGATCCTCTCGAAGAAGCGCGCCCAGTACGAGCGTGCCTGGGGCACCATCGAGAAGATCAAGGAAGAGGACGGGATCGTCACCGGTACCGTCATCGAGGTCGTCAAGGGTGGTCTCATCCTCGACATCGGCCTCCGTGGCTTCCTCCCGGCCTCCCTGGTCGAGATGCGCCGCGTTCGCGACCTCCAGCCCTACGTGGGCAAGGAGCTCGAGGCCAAGATCATCGAGCTCGACAAGAACCGCAACAACGTGGTCCTGTCCCGCCGTGCCTGGCTGGAGCAGACCCAGTCCGAGGTCCGCCAGACGTTCCTCACGACCCTCCAGAAGGGTCAGGTCCGTTCCGGCGTCGTCTCCTCGATCGTCAACTTCGGTGCCTTCGTGGACCTGGGTGGCGTCGACGGTCTGGTTCACGTCTCCGAGCTGTCCTGGAAGCACATCGACCACCCCTCCGAGGTCGTCGAGGTCGGCCAGGAGGTCACGGTCGAGGTCCTCGACGTCGACATGGACCGCGAGCGCGTCTCCCTGTCGCTGAAGGCGACCCAGGAAGACCCGTGGCAGCAGTTCGCCCGCACCCACCAGATCGGCCAGGTCGTGCCCGGCAAGGTCACGAAGCTGGTTCCGTTCGGTGCGTTCGTCCGCGTGGACGAGGGCATCGAGGGTCTGGTCCACATCTCCGAGCTGGCCGAGCGCCACGTGGAGATCCCGGAGCAGGTCGTCCAGGTCAACGACGAGATCTTCGTCAAGGTCATCGACATCGACCTCGAGCGCCGTCGCATCAGCCTCTCGCTGAAGCAGGCCAACGAGTCCTTCGGTGCCGACCCGTCGGCGGTCGAGTTCGACCCGACCCTGTACGGCATGGCCGCGTCCTACGACGACCAGGGCAACTACATCTACCCCGAGGGCTTCGACCCCGAGACCAACGACTGGCTCGAGGGCTACGAGAAGCAGCGCGAGGAGTGGGAGCGCCAGTACGCCGAGGCGCAGCAGCGCTTCGAGCAGCACCAGGCGCAGGTCATCAAGTCCCGCGAGGCGGACGAGAAGGCCGCTGCCGAGGGTGGTGGCGAGGCCGCCGCTCCGGCCGCGTCCGGTGGTGGCGGTTCGTACTCCTCCGAGGGCCCGGACAACTCCGGCGCGCTGGCCTCGGACGAGGCGCTCGCCGCGCTCCGCGAGAAGCTGGCGGGTGGGCAGAGCTGAACGCCCACTGAGCTGTAGCTCCTGACTGAGGGCCCGCACCTTTCGAGGTGCGGGCCCTCAGCGTGTGTCAGGGCGTTGTCCCAGCCGCCAAGATCGATGTTCTCCTGCTCCCGGGAATGCCCATGCCCGCAACGGCGTTGTGGAGTATGAACACGAGGAGGAGCGGTCACTGTGCTAGATCCGCAGGGCTTGTACGCATGGGAGCCGAAGGGGCTGGCCGTCGTCGACATGGCGCTGGCCCAGGAGTCGGCCGGTCTTGTCATGCTCTACCACTTCGACGGATACATCGACGCGGGCGAGACGGGCGACCAGATCGTCGACCGCCTGCTCGACTCGCTGCCCCACCAGGTCGTCGCCCGATTCGACCACGACCGGCTCGTGGACTACCGGGCCCGCCGTCCGCTGCTGACGTTCAAGCGCGACCGCTGGAGCGACTACGAGGACCCCGCCATCGAGGTGCGACTGGTCCAGGACGCCACGGGAGCGCCGTTCCTGCTGCTGTCCGGCCCCGAGCCGGACGTGGAGTGGGAGCGTTTCGCCGCGGCCGTCAAGCAGATCGTGGAGCGGCTCGGCGTCCGCCTGTCGGTGAACTTCCACGGCATTCCGATGGGCGTCCCGCACACCCGGCCCGTCGGCCTGACCCCGCACGGCAACCGCACCGACCTCGTCCCGGGCCACCGCAGCCCGTTCGAGGAGGCGCAGGTGCCCGGCAGCGCCGAGTCGCTCGTCGAGTACCGCCTGCTCCAGGCCGGGCACGACGTCCTCGGCGTCGCCGCTCACGTCCCGCACTACATCGCCCGCTCCCCGTACCCGGACGCGGCCCTGACGGTCCTGGAGGCCATCACGGCGGCGACCGGACTGGTGCTGCCGGGCATCGCCCACGCCCTGCGCTCGGACGCCCACCGCACCCAGACGGAGATCGACCGGCAGATCCGCGAGGGCGACGAGGACCTCACCGCGCTCGTCGAGGGCCTTGAGCACCAGTACGACGCGGTCGCGGGCGCCGAGACCCGGGGCAACATGCTCGCCGAGCCGGTGGACATCCCCTCGGCGGACGAGATCGGCCGCGAGTTCGAGAAGTTCCTGGCAGACAGAGAAGGCGACAGCTGAGCCCCGGGGAGACCTGGACAGGGCCCTGTCTCGGGCAGGGCCTAAGCTCGGCTCATGCTGAAGGTGGGCCTGACCGGCGGTATCGGCGCCGGCAAGAGTGAGGTGTCACGGCTGCTCGTCGAGTGCGGTGCCGTGCTGATCGACGCGGACCGCATCGCGCGGGAGGTCGTCGCACCCGGGACCCCGGGGCTCGCCGCGGTCGTGGAGGCCTTCGGCGAGGATGTGCTCGCGCCCGACGGCAGCCTGGACCGGCCCAGGCTCGGCTCCATCGTCTTCGCCGACGCGGCGAAGCTCGCCACCCTCAACTCGATCGTGCACCCCCTCGTGGGCGCCCGCTCCCGCGAACTCGAAGAGGCCGCCGCCGCGGACGCGGTCGTCGTGCACGACGTCCCGCTCCTCACGGAGAACGGCCTGGCGCCGCTGTACGACGTCGTGATCGTCGTCGACGCGAGCCCGGAAACCCAGCTCGACCGCCTCGTCCGGCTGCGCGGCATGAGCGAGGAGGACGCACGCGCGCGGATGGCCGCCCAGGCGACACGCGAGCAGCGCCGGGAGATCGCGGACATCGTCATCGACAACGACGTCCCGCTGGCGCACCTGGAGCGCCGCGTGAAGGACGTGTGGGCCGAGCTGGCACGCAGGTCACAGGCGTCCCGGCCGTCCGCACAGGAATAGCGGCATCGCGCGGGGGCGTTGAACCCCTGCAGTGAGGGAAGGACTCTGCCGTGCCCGAGACCAGCGGTTCGACCGGACGTACCCCGGAGACGCACGTCATCGACTTCCGTGCCGCCGAGCAACTGCTCGCGGCGCGGGACCCGCGGGGCGCGGTGAAGCTGCTCGACGCAGTCATCGCCGCGCACCCGGAGAACACCGCCGCGCGGCTGCTGCGCGCCCGTGCCTTCTTCGCGGCGGCGCAGCTGCGGCCGGCGGAGCTGGAGTTCTCGATCGTCCTGGAGCGCGAGCCGGACAACGCCTTCGCGCACTTCGCGCTCGCTCGCACATATGAGCGGCAGAACCGCCCCGACCAGGCCAAGCGCCACTTCCGCCTGGCCGCCGCGCTGGATCCGAACCCGCGGTTCCTGAAGGCGGCGCGCTTCGACTCGTGAGCGGGCCTCCGGGTCTGCCCCGGGGGACCCGTCCGCCTCAGGGATGATCTCGCGGTGGACGGTAGGGCGGGATGTCGGGGCCCGGCTGGTAGTGCGGGCCCTGGCGGAGGTGCCTGAGGACGATGACGAGGTCGATCGTGACGACCAGCAGCAGCGCGCCACACGCGATGGCCCAGCCGGTCCGCCCCGCGAGCGTGAAGGCGACCGTCCCGAAGAGCGCCCAGACCAGCCCCCACAAGCTCAGCCAGAAGCGCGCCCGCAGGGCACTGCGCGCGGTCGTCGGTTCACTGCCTGTACGCATCTCGATCTCCGCTCCTCTCTGCAACGTACTCCTCGCCGCGGGCGCCGACCAACGGGGGAGCGGGGCCGGCGCGGGACGTCGTTCACTCGGGCGGGTGAACTCGGCGGGGACGGGAACGGGCGTGCGGGTGCGGTCCGTTGGGCGGGCATGGAGCTGAAAATGCGTGAGGGGTACGAGGGGACGGGACCCGGGGCCATCACCCCGGACGGCTGCGCGGTCGAGCTCTACTCACGGCTGCCCGTCGGGGACGAACCGGAGATCATCGCGGCGGCCGTGCCGGTGGGCGCGCGCATCCTGGAGCTGGGCAGCGGCGTCGGGCGCATGACCCATGCCCTCCTGGAGCGCGGGTTCGAGGTGACTGCGGTGGACGAGTCCGCCGAGATGCTGGAGCGCGTACGCGGGGCGCGGACGATATGCAGCCCGATCGAGGACCTGGACCTGGGCGAGAGGTTCGACGTGGTGCTGCTCGCGTCGTTCCTCGTGCACGCCGGGGACGCCGATGTGCGGCGGGGCCTGCTGCGCACGTGTGTGCGGCACGTTGCGGAGGGCGGCTCCGTGCTGATCCAGCGGGAGGGCGAGGACTACCACGCGAACGTGCCGCGCGAGCGGGTGGACCCCAGCGGATTCACCGTGCGGATCGTGTCGTCGGAGCCAGTCGGCGACGGGGTCAACTCGGTACGCGCGGAGTACGAGTTCCCGGACGCGGTCTGGACCCAGACGTTCCGGGCACGACCGCTGACCAGGGAGCAGTTCGAGGAGGCGCTGGAGGAAACGGGCCTGAAGGTGGGCCAGTACCTGACGGAGGACCGGATCTGGGTGCGGGCGGTGCCGGACGTTCCAGGCGGCGGCTGAGGTGTGTGAGAGGTCGTACGGGTGGGGGAGGCCGGGCGGCCGACCCACTTCGATCGGCTCGAGTCGGTGAAAATCCGCCGGAGGGCGATGAGTTCCAGGACGAGGGGCGGTCTATCCCTGCGACATCATCACGGATCGCTTCCCCCGGGAGACCACCATGTCCGAGACCAACGCTCCCGCCACGGCCGCCCTCTCGGCCCCGGCCGGTGTCGTCGTCGCCGAGTCCGCGACCGCCCGCGGGCGGCGTGCCCGGATCGCGCTGCGCGGTCTCCAGGTGCTGCTCGCCCTCTTCTTCGGGATCGCGAGCGCCGTGCCCAAGCTGATCGCACACCCGTCGGCTGCCGAGTCGTTCGAGAAGCTCGGCTGGGGCAACGCGGGGATGTACACCATCGGCGTGCTCGAACTGGCCGGAGCGGTCGCCCTGTTGATCCCCGCGCTCCAGTCGGTGGCGGCCATGGCGCTGGGCGCGCTGATGGTGGGCGCGTTCGTCGTCCAGATCGCCGTCATGGACGGGCAGTACGCGGCGACGCCGATCATCCTGCTGGTGCCGCTGGTCCTCATCGCCTGGGCGCGGCGGAAGCACAACGCGGAACTGCTGCGCCTGCTGCGGCTCCGGGCGTGACCGTGCCAGGTGCGCTGCTCACGGCCTCGGTTTGCGCGACCCTCCACCGGGGCCGGGGCCGGGGCCGGGGCCGGGGCCGGGTGCGGGGCCTGGACCGGGGCCGGCCAGGCCGCGCAGGCGTTCCATTTCGCGGCGGTCCCGCTTCGTCGGGCGGCCCGCGCCGCGGTCGCGGATGCCGGCCGGGGCGATGGCCTCGCGGGGCGGGGGCGGCGGCGAGTTGTCGACGTAGCACTGGGCGGCCACGGGGGCGCCGACCCGCTTGCGGATCAGCCGTGTGACGACGACGACCCGCTCCCGGCCCTCGTGCCGCAGGCGTACCTCGTCGCCGACGCGTACCGCGTGGGCGGGCTTCACACGTTCGCCGTTGACGCGGACGTGCCCGCCGCGGCAGGCGGTGGCGCCCAGGGAACGGGTCTTGACCAGGCGTACGGCCCAGATCCAGCTGTCGACGCGGACGGTCTGGCCGCTCTGCGGCCCGGCGGACTCGGCAGCGGCGATGGCCGCCGCGATCTTCGGGTCCATGGCCTTCGGGTCCGTGGCCTTCGGGTCTGTGGCCTTCGAGTCCACGGCCTTCGTGTCGCCCGCCCCGTCGTACTCCGCGCCTTCAGAAGCCATGTCCCCGACCTTAGTCCTTCGAGTCACCTGTTTTCGGGCCGTCCGGGCGGGGAAACTGCCTCCAGGCGTCTCCACAAAGCAAGTTTTGCAAAAACTATTTTGGTAAATGCCCGTGGCGACCTACTCTCCCGGCATGGACAGCGACGAGCACAAGCGCGTACTCGACCCCGAGCACGACACGGACGCCCTGAAGGCCCTCACCCACCCCCTGCGCATCCAGCTGCTCGGGCTGCTGCGGCAGGACGGGCCCGCCACGGCCAGTGAGCTCGCCGCGCGGACGGGGGAGTCGTCGGCGTCGACCAGTTACCACCTGCGGGTGCTGGCGAAGTACGCGTTCATCGCCGAGGCCGAGCACCGCGACGGGCGGGAGCGGCGCTGGCGTGCCCGGCACACCGTGACGTCCTGGAGCAACGAGGCGATGGAGTCCTCCGAGGCGGGCCGTGCCTTCGTCAGCCTGGCGCGGCGGCGGCAGCTGGAGCACCTGGAGACGTCCCTCGCCCGGCACGAGGCGGACATGGCCGCCGGGCGGTTCGGCCAGGAGTGGGTGGAGCCGTCCGGGATCAGCGACCTCATGCCCCGGCTGACGGCCCAGTCGCTCACCGAGCTGTGGGACGCCGTGGCCCGGAAGCTGGAGGAGCTGACGGCCCGGGACGCGGACGACCCCCGCGCCGAGAACGTCCTGTTCCTCGCCGCCGGACTGCCGCTCGCCCCGCACGACCGCAGGGACACGGACCCCGAGGAGACGGACCGCGAGGACGCCTCGTGACCGAGCTGACCCAGCTGACCGAGCTGCGGACGGTCCGCCGCCGCTACGTCACCGTCTGCGCGCTCTTATGGCTGCCGGCGGGCCTCGGATTGGCCTCGATGGTCCTGCTGTTCGGCGACCGCGGCATGTCCCTGGCCGCGGTCGCGGGGCTCTTCGCCGCCCACTCGCTGACCGTGGCCGCGCTGGAGCTGCCCACGGGCGGGCTGTCCGACGTCGTCGGACGCCGGCCGGTCCTGGCCACGGCCGGCGTACTCAACGTGGTCGCCTGCGTCCTGGTCGGCCTCGGTACCACCGCATGGGTGCTCACCGCCGGCATGGTGCTCATGGGCGTGGCCCGGGCCCTGGCCAGCGGCACCGCCGAGGCCTGGTACGTCGACACCGTCCAGGAGCGCTCCGGCCGGGACGCCGAGCTGCGCACGGGCCTTGCCCGGGGCGGCTCCGCGACCTCCGCCGCGCTCGCGGCCGGCATCCTGCTCGGTGGTGCCCTGCCCTGGCTGCTCGGTCTCGGGCCCGACCTCGGCGGCCGGTTGAGCGAGGCGACATCCGGTGCGGTACTGCCCTTGTCCGTGCCCATCCTGCTGGCGGCTGCCGTCAGGGTCGTCTTCGTCTGCTACGTGCTGGCCGTGCTGCGGGAGCCGCCGCGACCGCCGGCCACCCTGCGTTCGGTGCTGCGCGGCGTCCCGGTCACCGTCCTGGACGGGCTGCGGCTGGGCGGCCGGGACACGCTGGTCCGCCGGGTCCTGCTCACCGCCGCGGCCGTGGGCTGCGCCCTGGCCACCATCGAACTGCTCATCCCGGGCCGCACCGTAGAGCTGACCGGAGCGCCCGGCTCCGGAGCGATGGTGTACGCCGCGCTCTCCTGCGCGGGCTTCGTCTGCAACGGTGTCGGCAGCCACCTCGCGCCGCTCGCCGCCCGGATCGCGGGCAGTGGCGAGCGGGCCGTGCTGGTCTGTCTCGGGACGGGCGCGGGCGGCATGCTGCTGCTCGGTGTCACCGCGCCCACCACGCACCCGCTCGCCACGGCCCTCGCGGTCGTCGGCTTCTGCTTGCTCTACCTCGGCATCGGCGCCGCGTCCCCGAACCAGAACGACCTGCTGCACCGCCGCGTGGCCAGCGCCGGCCGCGCCACCGCCCTGTCCGTCCAGTCCCTCGCCCTGCAACTGGTCGGCGCGCTCACCGGCCTCGTCGTCGGCGCGTTGCGGCCGGGCCCGCTGCCGTGGCTGCTGACCGGTGCGGTGCTGTTGTCCGGTGCCCTGCTCTGGCCACGCCGCGTCGAGGCACGGTCCGCGCCGGACACGGCCATCACCCCGGAATCGCGTGCCGGCCTGTCCTGAGCCTTCTGCCTCCCGGTGAGGGGGGCGGTCCGAGCTGCCGCCTACGGTGGAGTCATGGACGCCAGCGGTCTTCCTCTCCTGGACCAGCGCATCGCGGACTGCCGGGCCTGTCCGCGACTCGTCTCCTGGCGGGAGGAGGTTGCCCGGGTGAAGCGAGCCGCCTATGCGGACTGGACGTACTGGGGGCGGCCGGTGCCCGGGTTCGGGCCGGCGGACGCCCGGCTGCTGATCGTCGGACTCGCCCCCGCCGCGCACGGCGGCAACCGCACCGGCCGGATGTTCACGGGCGACCGCTCGGGGGACGTCCTGTACGAGGCGCTGTACGACGTCGGCCTGGCCTCCCGGCCCACCGCCGAGCACGCCCACGACGGCCTGGAGCTGTACGGCGTACGCGTCACCTCGCCCGTGCACTGCGCCCCGCCCGCGAACAAACCCACCCCTCAGGAGCGGGACACCTGCCGCCCCTGGCTCGTGCAGGAGCTGCGACTGCTGCGTCCGACGCTGCGGGCCGTGGTCGTGCTCGGCGCCTTCGGCTGGCAGGCCGCGCTGCCCGCGTTCGCCGAGGCGGGCTGGTCCGTGCCCCGGCCCCGGCCCGCCTTCGGCCACGGCGCCCGGTACCACCTGGACGGCCTGGAGCTCTTCGGCTGCTTCCACGTCAGCCAGCGCAACACCTTCACCGGACGGCTCACCCCGGCGATGCTGCGTGACGTCCTGCGGACGGCCGCGCGGGCGGCGGAACTGCCCGCCGAAAGCGGCTAAGGAGCCTCCTCCCCGGAAGCCTCCTCCCCGAACAGATGCCGCACCGTGGAGCGGTAGTTGGTCCGTACGTGCGTGAGCGCGTGCGCGCGGGCGCGGTCCGGGTCGCCCGAGGCGATCGCCTCGTACAGCTCGCGGTGCTCCACGAGGAGCTGCGGCCACTCCTCGTTGCGCCGGGTCATCCAGCGCAGCCGGCCGGCGACCGGTTCCAGGGCCTCGGTCAGCAGGCTGTTGGCGGCCATCGCCACGATGCGGTCGTGCAGGCGGCTGTTGAGGTCCGTGATCAGCTCGGCGTCCCCGGCCTCGGTGGCGGCGGCCGCGCGGTCGAGGAGCTCCTGGACCTCGGCCAGGTCCTGCGGTGTCGCGCGGGACGCGGCGAGTCCGGCGGCGTAGACCTCCAGGGCCTCGCGCAGTTCGAACAGTTCCTTGACGTCGTTCGGGGTGAGACGGCGTACGACCGTGCGGCGGGGCGTCTCGAAGTGGACGAAGCCCTCGGCGACGAGCGCCCGGATCGCTTCCCGGACCGGAACGCGCGAGACGCCGAAGCGCTCCGCCAGCTCGCGTTCGACCAGGCGGTCGCCGGGACGGAGGCTGCCCGCGATGATTTCCTGCCGCAGGTCGGCCGTGACGCGTTCGCGCACCGCTCCGAGGGGTTCGATCTTCGTCATGAAGCCCATCCTCGCCGACGCGGAGGGTCTTTTACGGAGCGTCAACAAGAGCGACATCGGTCAGAACGGTTGACGGGGAGACCATGTGCGCAGTTTGGTATACCAAACCCTCGTAGAGCAGTCCTCCTTCGTCCCCTTGCTCATGGAGGCCCCCGTGTCCCTCGCCGACCGTGCCGAAGCCACCGGCACACCAGCGTTCGTCCCCGACCCCCGGCTCACCAACGAAGACCTCGCGCCCGCCAAGAAGCGCAACTGGAAGGTCTTCGACCTCTTCGCCATGTGGATGTCCGATGTCCACAACCTCGGCAACTACACCTTCGCCGCCGGACTGCTCTTCCTCGGCATGAACGTCTGGCAGATCTTCACGTCCCTGCTCGTCGGGTTCGTGATCATCTACATCGGCATGAACTGGATGGGGAAGATCGGGCAGCGCCACGGCGTACCCTTCCCGGTCGTCAGCCGGATCGCCTTCGGCGTCTGGGGCGCCAACATCCCGGCGCTGATCAGGGCCGTGATCGCCATCATGTGGTACGGCATCCAGACCTACCTGGCCTCCGTCGCCGTCAACGTGATGCTGCTCGCGGCCTGGCCGGGCCTGGAGTCGTGGACGCACAACTCGTTCCTCGGGCTGGACGCGCTCGGCTGGGTCTCCTTCATCGCGCTGTGGCTGGTCCAGGCGGCGATCATCAGCCGGGGCATGGAATCGGTCCGCAAGTTCCAGGACTTCTGCGGTCCGGCGATCTGGCTCGTGATGATCGCGCTGGCCGTGTGGATCCTCGCCAAGGCCGGCTGGACGATCTCGCTCACCTCCACCCCGCACCCGGTGTCCGTGGGTGAGCAGTGGCGCCAGTGGTTCGGCGCGATCGGCCTGGTCCTCGCCACGTACGGCACGCTGATGCTCAACTTCTGCGACTTCTCCCGCTTCGCGCCCGACTACAAGTCCGTCAGGCGCGGCAACTTCTGGGGCCTGCCCGTCAACTCCACGGCCTTCGTGATCGTGTCGGTCATCGTCACCGCGGGCGCCTTCGAGGTCTTCGGCAAGGAGATCACCGACCCGGCCTACCTCGTCGCGGAGATCGGCAACACCTGGGTGCTGGTGCTGGGCGCGCTGACCTTCGCCATCGCCACCATGGGCGTCAACATCGTCGCCAACTTCGTCTCGCCGGCGTACGACCTCGCCAACGTCTGGCCGCAGAAGATCACCTTCAAGATCGGCGGCATGATCAGCACGGTGGCGGCCCTGCTCGTCACGCCCTGGAACCTCTTCTCCAACCCGACCGTCGTGAACTACTTCCTCGGCGGCCTCGGCGCCTTCCTCGGCCCGCTGTTCGGCGTGATCATGGTCGACTACTACTGGGTCAAGCGCGGCCGGGTGAACGTGGACGAACTCTTCGACGCCACGCCCGGCTCCCGCTACCACTACCGCAAGGGCTTCAACCCGAAGGCGCTGTGGGCGTTCCTGCCGGCGGCCGGTGTCGCGGCGGTCCTCGCGCTGGTGAAGACCTTCAGCGACGTGGCGCCCTACTCCTGGTTCATCGGCACGGCCATCGCGGCCGGCCTGTACGCGGCCCTGTGCCGCCCCGAGCGCGCCACCGCGGAGGTCTGAGAAACGTGCGAATCGTCGTCACCAACTGCAACACCACGCAGGAGATGACCGAGGAGATCGTACGAGGTGCCCGGGCCGCCGCAGGCCCGGGCACCGCCGTGACCGGACTGACCCCCGACTGGGGGCCGGAGTCCGCGGAGGGCTGGCTCGACAGCTACCTGTCCGCCGCGGCCGTCCTGGACATGCTGCGCACGTACGACGGACCGCCGTACGACGCCGTCGTCATGGCCGGCTTCGGGGAACACGGGCGCGAGGGCGTCCGGGAACTGGTGGACGTACCGGTCGTCGACATCACCGAGGCGGCGGCGCATCTGGCCTGTCTGCTGGGCCGCCGCTACGGCGTCGTCACCACGCTGGCCAGGTCCGTCGGCCAGATCGAGGACAGCCTGGAGACGGCGGGCGTGGCCCGGAACTGCGCCGCGATCGTCGGCACGGGCCTGAACGTGCTCGACCTCGGCGACGACGAGCGCACCGAGACGGCGTTCCTGGCCGCTGCGGAGCGGGCGTGCGCGGCGGGGGCCGAGGTGCTGGTGCTGGGCTGCGCCGGTATGACGGGGTTGCAGCGGGTGGTCGGTGAGAAGCTGGGCCTGCCGGTCGTCGACGGGGTCGCCGCGGCGGTCAAACTGGCGGAATCGCTGGTGGCGCTGGGGCTGACGACGAGCCGGGCGGGGAGCTACGCCGAACCGCTGGCGAAACGGAGGGTGTGGGGGCGGCCCGCACCGGACCAGGTCATGCCGGGCCGTCCAGTGTGACGTCGTCGCGATGAGCGCCGTACAACGCCACCTGGCGGGCCATGACCTCCCGCATCGAGGTACCGCGCGGGATGCCGTACACCGTGCCGGGGAAGTCCAGCGCCTCCTGCACCTGCCACAGTTCGTCGTGCTCGCCCGGGGCGAAGAGCCGGGCCCGGGACGCTCCCGCCGCGATCCAGCCGATGGGCAGGACGGTGCCGGGCGGCAGCACGGAGTTGACGTGCAGCACGCTGTGGATCCGCAGTTCGGATCCGGCGCTCGCGACGGCGCCCGGGAAGACGCAGGCGCCGGTGGCCACGAAGACCTCGTCCTCCAGGGTCGCCCCGTTGACATGGGCGTGGGGGCCGACGAGCACGGCGTCACCGATCACCGCGGGGTGCCCGGCCCGCCCCCGCACGAGCGCGTTCTCCATGACGACGACGTCCGAGCCCACCCGCACCTCCCCGTCCTCGGCGGTGAGTACGGCCCCGTGCAGCACCCGGCTGCGCTCACCGAGGACGACGGCCCCGCACAGGACGGCCGTCGGGGCGACGTACGCGGACTCGGGGACGACGGGGCGCCGCCCTCGGTGTTCGATCAACATGGCGCTCTCCTCAGGCCTCAGGCCGGCGGCTCGCCGGGCACGACCGCTGTCGCCGTAATCTCCACCAGCTGATCCGTGTACCCGAGGCACGCCACGCCGATCAGCGTCGACGAGTGCGGACCGGCACTGAGCCCGGACGCCTCGACGACGTCCCACACGGCGGACAGCACGGCCGGCTCACTTCCCACGACGTACACGTCGCTCGCCACGACGTGCGCCAGGTCGCTGCCGACGGCGCGTAGTTGCTCGCGAAGGTTGTCGATCACCTGTTCGGCCTGCCGCACGGGATCCCCGGGGCCGACGAGTGCGCCGTCGGCGTCCAGCGGGACGGACCCGGCGAGGAAGGCGAGTTTCGTGCCGGCCTCCACGACGGAGGCGTGGGAGTACGTGGGCGGCGGAAACAGGCTCGGGACGGTGACTCGCTGGATCACGGGGGTCTCCGATCTAGGGGCGGCAGCCGAGGGCAACCCACCGATCATGCGAGCCCCGGCCCGCGGACGCATCCGTATTTCGGTTCACCCCGACCGGGCCGTCCTCCTACGCTTCTCCGGACACCGTCACCCGCCCGCCCAGGAGCAGTGCCCGTGCCCACCCTCCCGGACCAGACCTTCCTCGGCACCACCGCCGACCGCCTCGCCGCCCTCCCGGCCGTCAGGGCCGTCACCCTCGGCGGCTCCCGCGCACAGGGCACCGAACGCCCGGACAGCGACTGGGATCTGGCGATCTACTACCGGGGCGCCTTCGATCCGGAGGACCTCCGGGCCGTCGGCTGGGAAGGCGAGGTCTCCGAACTCGGCGCGTGGGGCGGCGGCGTCTTCAACGGCGGCGCCTGGCTGACCGTCGACGGCCGGCGCGTGGATGTGCACTACCGCGATCTCGACGTCGTCGACCACGAGGTGGCGGAAGCGGAAGAGGGCCGCTTCCGGGTCGAGCCGCTGATGTTCCACCTGGCGGGCATCCCGACGTACCTGCTCGCCGCCGAACTCGCGATCAACAAGGTACTGCGGGGGGAACTGCCGCGCCCCGCGGCCTACCCGCCGGCCCTGCGCGAGACCGCCTCTGCCCATTGGCACGGCATGGCCACGGCCACCCTCGCGTATGCGAAGGCGGGCCACGCCCCGAAAGGCGCCGTCACCCAGGTCGCGGGCGCGATCGCCCTCGCCGCGACACAGACGGCGCACGCGGTGCTGGCGGCACGGGGGGAGTGGGTCACGAACGAGAAGGGCCTCGTCGCGCGTGCCGGGCTGGACGAAGCGGACGCACTGGTCACGAATCTGACGTCGAGACCGGACACCCTCGCCCGGGCGGTCGCCGACGCGGAAGCACTCTTCGCCCGCGCCGTGGAGCCGGCCCCCTGAACGCCGGCCCGTGGGACGCGACGCGGTGCACGACAGCTGACGGCTGCCTTCACGCGAGCACGGTCCACGTCGTGATGCCGAGCGAGAGCGCGGCGATCGCTGTGGGCCAGGCCAGTCTCGACAGGCGTCCGGACTCCAGGAAAGCGGCTGCCAGCACCTCTGCCACCAGCGCCAGCGCGGTGGCTGCGGCAAGGTACAGGCCTCGATCACCGGCCGCGTCCGCCGCCTCCTTGTGGCGGTTCTGCTCGGCCCGCATCTCCGGCCAGTCTTCGGGCCGGGCCCGCAGGGCGACCACGGACGCGGAGGAAACACCGTCGCCGACGCCGGGTGGGCGGCCCATGTACTCCGCCGTGAGACGCAACCGGGAGGCATGCCGCGTCTCGGCTGCGGCGACGGCCCGTTCGTGTACTGCGCCGGGAGTGTCCTCCTGGTAGAGGACCGCGGCTTCGCGGGCCGCCGCATGGATGTCGGCGACCTGGGACGCGGTGACGGCTTGCGCCAGAAAGGCCTGCCGCTGTCCGCTGGCCACGATGGCGGCTCCGAGCCGGAGTGCCTGGCGGGACGCCTCGGCCTGCGCACGCTGCTCGCCGGAGGCGGCCGCCAACTGGAGCAGAGGCAGCAGGAACAGCAGCAGGACCACGAGCAGGTGCATCCGGGTGCCGCGTCGCTGTGCGGAAGGGGCGGTCGCCGGCTGCGGAATGGGGTCGACACCTCTCAGGAAGCGGCGCGGCCGACCGGTGGGTGGCGGGTTGCGCCACGCCTCAGGGCGCAGAACGCTCGCGGCGACCAGTGCCGAGAGGATCGCCACGCCGGCCACGACCAGGGAGACACGTCCCCACGCCGCCCAGCTGTCGCCCTCCGCCATCGTCTTGTCCGGTGAGAGGCGGTAGATGCCCGGAGTCCGTTCCTCCTGGTGTGCCAGGCGACGGGGAACGTCGTAGCCCTTGCGGGGATCCAGGTACTGATCGGTGCCGATGATGCTCTCGGGGGCGGCACTGTGACGGAGGCTGACCGCCTCCTGCTCGGCGAGATAGAACTCCGATGCCGCGAGCCGGCCGTCGTCCTTGAGCGCCTGGAGCGCTTCGGCCCGGGTCGTGGCAGCCGCCACTCTGAACGCGAGTGGTGCCTCGTCGGCGTACACATGCCGGGCCTCCTCCTGCACCGCCGCGTGCAGTTTGAGTTCCTCGGCGGCCGCGTCCTGATAGGAGTCCCCGGCCATCTTGAACTGCCAGGTGGCCAGCAGCGTCGCCAGCGCGATCGCGGCTGTCAGCGCGAACTGAACACGCGTACGCAGACAGAACCGCCGCCGGGACGGGGACGAGCCGGCCGGGCCGGTGGGCGCGGGGCTCGTCACTTCGACACCCACCTGAAGGTGAAGCGCGTTTCGTCCTCACGGATGAGCGACAGTTCGCGATCCGCGATCTTCCACTCGAAGCGCTCCGTCTTGAACGGGGCGGGACTGCTCGTGAAGTCCCGCTCGGGGTTCTCAGGGTTCTTCCTGGTCAGGGTCGCGGAGCGGGGCTTGAGGACGAGGGCGTTCGTCGAGGCCTCGTACGTCCCCTCGACCACGTGGACGAGTTGGTAGACCTCCTGTCCCATGGGATACGAGGTCATCCCGAAGTACTTGTACTTCCCCTCGCCCGTGAACCGGTACGCCAGTGTGGTGTTGCTGCCCGGCTGCGCGCTCTCCCACGCCCCCACGAGATCCCGGGGCGTGGCGGCCCTGGTTCGTGAGCCGGGCGTCGAGCGCTCTTCACCCTTGCCGCCGTCCGAACAGGCAGCGACGCCGGAAAGCAGCAGCATCGCCGAGAACGCGAGGAGCGGCGGGCGAAGCCGGCCGGTGGTCCTGCCCGGCCCCGTGCTGGTCATGAGCACTTCCCCCGTACGTAGCTGAAGCCGTCGATGTACAGCAGGTCGCCCAGAGTCGGGTCGGAGTACATGGACCACGGGTAGGAGATGACGGGCCGGCCGTCGACGATGAGCGTCATCTGCGCACTGTCGAAGCGCGCCATCCCGGAGTCACCCTGTCCGCTCGCATTGCGCCGGACGTAACTCCCGTCGCCGCCGAAGATGTAGGTCCAGTGCGGCGCCTCGTCCGTTCCCCCGCACCAACTCCCCACCACGCGCGGTGGAGTACGGAAGGAGACGCCGCTCGACGCGTTCCCGGCCGAGTTCGATTCCCGTGTCTCGTCGCCCTTGCAGGCTCCCATGGCCATCAGAACCGGAGCGAGCAGCACAACGCAGAAGAGACGTGAGACAGAAACATGGGCACGCAACTCTTCCCCCCAATCGTTCGTGTGTGGTGGGCAGGAACGCTACGGAGGAGCAGCCCGGAGCACCCCAGGGGCGAACCCGGGGGAATCCCGGGGGCGCGAGCCGGTGTGAAAGCGAGGGCGGGACGGCGCCCCGGGCGCCCGTGCCGCGCCACGTCGTCAGGCGCCAGGGGTCAGCTGCTCGATCAGCCCCATGCGTGAGGTGATGCCGAGCTTGGTGTAGCTGTTGCTGAGGTGGTACTCGATGGTCTTCACGCTGAGCACGAGTTCGCGGGCGATCTGCTGGTTCGTCATTCCCCGCACGGCCAGTCTGGCGACGGTGAGCTCCTGTGCGGTCAGCACCGGATGCCCGGCGTTTTGAGGACGCACCGTCACGCGTCCGCACCCGGAGAGTTCCCTGGCACACCGCTCGAGGTACGGCGTGGCCTGGAGCCGCTGGAAGGTACGGTGCGCGGCTTCGAGCTCGCCCGCCGCTTCCTTGCGCCGGCCTGAGCGCCGCAGAAAAGTGCCGTAGGAGAGGCGCACCAGCGCCTCTTCCCAGCAGCCCTCTGCTTGTGAGCAGTGCCGTAGACCGTCCCGGAAGGCCTGGTCGGCGGCGTCCGCGTGGCCGCGGGCCTCCTCCAGCAGCCCGCGGCAGCGCGCGGCAGCCGCCTGTTCGATCGGCCGGCTCCGCTCGGTGGCCCGCCTCTCGTACGGGGTGAGCACCTCGTGGGCTTCCTCCGTGCGCCCGGTGCGGGTCAGGGCTTCGGCGAGCAGGGGGCGCCAACCGACGAGGCCGGGTTCCTCGATGCCGTACCGGTGGACGATCTCCGGGCGCAGGAAGGGGCTCAGCTGCTGGATGACCCCCTCGTGATCGCCACGGGCGGTGTGGACCAGAGCGAGTGCGGTGGCGGCGAAGGCGGAATCGTTGACGTCTCCGAGCACGCGGGCGTGTTCGGCCGCCGCTCCGGCGTGTGCTTCGGCGGCCCGGAACTCGCCCCGGCCGGCGAGGGGGCACGCGGTCATGGCGTGCACCACGGCGAGGATCGAGATCTGGTCGGTGTCCTCGGCCAGGGACACGGCATGGGTGCCGTGAGCGATGGCTTCGTCCCACTGCCCGGCCCGGTACGCGGCATCCGTGAGGAAGCCCAGCGCCACCAGGGCCGCGTAGGGCAACCCGCCACGACGGTGGGAGGCGAAGGCTTCCTCCAGGTCCCTGCGCGCCTCGCGGAGCTGCCCGTTCCACAGGCGCAGCATGCCGCGGGCGAGGAGGCCGTCCAACTGCTCCGGGGTGTCCCGTGGTCCCGCGTCCCGTAGATGGGCGAGGGACCGCATGCCTTCTTCGTAGTCGCCGGAGACGGCCAGACCGATGGCGAGGGAGTCGCGCAGGAAGGACGACCGGTTGCCCGGGGGCAGGTCGAGTCCGCGCCGGGCCCAGTGGATGATGCGCGGCGCGTCCCCCTGGATCAGACACAGCCAGGCCATCTGCTCGGCCGCCTTGCGGAGCGTCTCCGTTCCCGTGGTCGCGTCGCACGTGTCCCAGCAGGCGGCGAGCTCTCGACGGGCTTCGTGGAGCCGGCCCGTGGTGAGCGCGAGGTGCCCCAGCACATAGTGCTGTTCCGCGTCGGGAGTCATGCCACGGATGGTCTGCTCGAGTTCGGCGGCCTGGCTGACGTCTCCGGCGAGCAGCAGGTACTCGGCGCCTCGGAGCAGCCACCGCGATCGCCGGCCGGGCTCGGCGGTCATCCGGGCGGCGGCCATCGTGGCGGAGGCCGCCGCGGACCAGACGCCTCTCGCGGACTGCTGCGCGGCGAACAGGGCGAGTTCCTCCGCGAGTTCCGCGTCCGGCCCGACAGCGGCGTGCAGCCGGTGTTGCAGTGCGATCCACGGCTCGTGCACGAGTTCGGCGGCCGAGCGGTGCAGGCGCGACCGTTCGGCCGGCTCCAGCCCGCGGTAGACGGCCGCGCGCAGCAGGGGATGGGGGAAGACCACCTGCGGCGGGGTGCCCACCGGGCTCTCGTCCAGCAGATCGCACGCCATCGCCTCGGTGAGCGCTCCCAGGGGCTCCGGTACGGCGCCCAACTCCGCCGCCAGATGGAGAGGGCCGGACATGCCGAGGACGGCAGCGGCCTGAACGAGGTGACGCGCTCCGGGGCCGCAGGCGCCGAGTCGCTCCGTGATGATCCGCTCGTACCTGCGGGGTGCCGGCAGGACGGAGTGGCCGCCGAGGACGTCGGCCGGGAACTGCTGGAGCAGCGCCTTGACGTGCAGGGGGTTTCCCTGCGTGTGGTCCCGCAGCCTGGCCATGGTCCGGCGAGGCAGTGGCGCGGGTCCGAGGGAAGCGTTCAGCGCCATCAGATCCGGCACCGGGAGGCCGTCGAGGCTCAGCCTGAGCGTGGTGTCGTCACTGATCAAGCGGTGGAGTCCCTGCGGCAGCCGCAGATCGGCCGAGTCCCGGGTGGCCAGCACGGTCAGCACCCGGTCCACACGGAGCCGCCGGAGGACGAAGGTGAGGGCATGGAGGGAAGGAGTGTCCGCCCAGTGGATGTCGTCGATCACCATGACCACCGGGTTCCGGCCGTGGAGCCGCCCCAGGGCGTCGAGGAACGCGGCCCCCGCGGCAACGGGGTCGTGCGCTGCGATGCCGGAACACGCCCCGTGAGCTGTCCCGGGCAGCGCCGCACCGGGCGTCTCGGGCAGCGCCGCACCGGGCGTTTCGGGAAGGTGGTGCATCAGTTGCGTGATGACGCCGTAGGCCAGTTCCCGCTCCATTTCCTCACCGCTGGCCGTCACCACGCGGCAGCCCCGGGCCTTGTCGGCGAGAAAGCGACGGATCAGAGAGGTCTTTCCGATCCCGGCGGCACCGTCGATGACGACGATCCGGGGCTCGCCGCGCGCCGCCCGGTCCAGCCAACCGCCCATCCTGGCGAGTTCCTCCTGCCTGCCCAGGAACAGCGCGTCGTTCGTCTGCCGCATTCATCCCCCCAAGCCGGCACTTCGCCGGGCAGCACTCACCCAGCATCAGGGCTGCGCCCGGGGCCCGCGCAGGCTTCCGCGGAAGTGCTGACGCGGTGCCGGAGAATGTGTTTAGGGCGGCTTGCGGATTGCGTTCATAAAGAACCCGGCTCTCCCGCACTCCGTCACGTTCAGGAAACCTTTCCTCCAGGAACCCCGCCTACTGTGGGCACCCATACCCCAGCCCCGGCCACCGTCGCCCGAAGGCCCACCCCTGCCCTCGACGAGTCGACAGGAGCCCTGTGTCCCGGTCCCGCCGTGTCCATCTCGCCTTGCCGCCCTGGCTCGCGCACGCCCTGCGCGCTCAGCGGGGGCCGGTGCCCTGGAGCGCGGTGACGCGGGGGGCACTCTCGGCGGGGCCGCTGCTGCTGGTGGCCGTGCAGGCCGGGCGTACCTCGCTCGGGGTCGTCGCCGCCATCGCCGCCATGCTCGCCGGGATCAACGACCGGCCCGGAAGCCGGCGTGCCTCGGTCAAGCGGATCGGGGTGCCCGCGCTGGGCGGTGCCCTGGGGCTCGTGGCCGGGACGTACGCCGGGCAGCAGACCGGCGCGGTCGTGCTGACCGTGCTCCTCACGTTCATCGGGCTCGTCGCCGGGAGCATCAGCGCGATCGGGCCGGTCGCGTCCGCCGTCGGGACCCAGTTGCTCGTCGCCTCGGCCATCGGGGCCGGGATGCCCCTGCCGGAGGCGGGGTGGGAGCGTGCGCTCGCCTACGTCGCGGGCGCCGGATGGCTGCTCGTGCTCCGGCTCGTGCTGCCCACGCCCGGCTCCCTCGCCGGGGACTTCCGCTTCGACGGGGAGCGGGAGGCCGTCGCCGGCGTGTACGACGCCGTCGCCGAGCTGCTCGACGCGGTCGGCGGGCCCGAGGCCATGCGCCGCCGGGCCGCGCTCACCGCGGCCCTCGACCACGCGCAGGACGCCCTCGCCGGGCCCCGGCTGCGGAGGTACGCCTCCTCCTCCGCCGAGCGGCGGCTGCACGCGCAGTACGCCGCCGCCCTGCCCCTCGCCGAGGCCGCGACCGCGCTGGCGTGGGCCGGAGAGGCCGTCGCCGAGCGGGCCTCCGAAGGACCCCGGCGGCTCGCCGCCGCCGTACGCGGCAACAGCCACACCGGGCCGCTGCCCGCGCCCTCCCGCTCGGCGCCCGCCCTGCGCGCCCTCGACGACGCCCTCCTGCACGCCGCCGAGGTGTTCGACCAGGGCAGGGGCGGCGATCTGCACACCCGGCCCCGCACCCCCAGGGACCGGCTGCGCGCCGCCTTCGGCAGCGCCGGACGCGAGTACGGGCTGCGGGTCGCCCTCTGCTTCGGGGCCAGTTCGGCGGTCGCCCAGGCCCTGCACCAGGGTCAGTGGTACGGGCAGCACGAGCACTGGTACTGGCTGCCGGCCACCGCCGTCTTCCTCGTCAAGCCCGACCTGGGTCCGCTGGCCTCGCGGGTACTGAACCGGGCCGCCGGGACCGTGCTCGGCGCCGTCGTCTTCGCCGGATTCGCCGCCGTCCTGCCCCGGCCCGAAGGGCTCATCGCGCTCGTCGCCCTCAGCGGAGCGCTCATCCCCGTCGCCACCCGGCACTTCGCCGCCCAGACCGCCGTCGTCACCGTCCTCGTCCTCGCCCTGGTCATGGTCGGCGGCGAGCCGCAGGCCTCCATGGGGCGGATCGGCGAGACGCTGCTGGCCTGCGCGATCGTGCTGATCACCGGGCACCTGCCGATGCCGGGACAGCGGGGCGGGGGCGTGCGTGCCCGGCTCGCCGCGGCGAACGACGCCGCGTACGCCTACCTCACCCACGTCCTCGACGAGGCCGACGCCCCGCGCATCGGCACCTCCGGCACGCCCTCCGAGCGCCCCGGTGCCTCCTTCGAGCGCCCCATCACCCCCTCCGACCGCCCGATCACCCCCTCCGACCGCCCGATCACCCCCTCCGACCGCCCGATCACGCCCTCCGACCGCCCCATCACGCCCTCCGACTCCCGCGCCACGCCCTCCGACCACCGCGTCGCCCCCGCCGACCACCGCGCAACCCGCTGGACCCTGCGTCGCGAGGCCTACCGCACCCTCGCCGAGGCCCGGACGGCCATCTCCCTGGCCGCGCACGAACTGCCCGCCCTCGCCCGGCACACCGAGGGCGCGGACGAGGTGGCCGACCTCCTCGAACGCCTCGTCGACACCACCACCGCCTGCGCCGTCCACCTCGACGACACCGGACGGATCGGTCCCGAGCACACCGAGCGCCTCACCGCCCTCCTCGACGAACTCGCCGGACCGGGAGAGCGGGTGGGGCTGCGGCCGCCCAGGACGCGCCGCGCCGGATGACCCACAGCTGATCCCTCAGCCGACCCGTATCCACACCGGCGCGTGGTCCGACCCGGGCGCGCCCCGCCGCTCCGCCGGGTCCGGGCCGACCGACGGCAGACCGGGCGGGCCCTCGCCGGGCAGGCCCGTGCCCGCTGCCGTCACCCGGTGCACCAGCCGGTGGCTCACCAGCACATGGTCGATCAGCTCGCGCCGCCCGGAGTTGACGCGGGAGTAGCGCTGTCCGGGCGGGATGAGCGGGGCCACGTCCCACAGCCGGGTCGCGTCGCCCTCGTCGGCCTGCTCGTGGCCCGGCGTGCCGATCTCGGAGCCGGGCGGGCCGAGCAGGATCTGCGTGGTGGCGGCCTGTACCTCGTCGTTGAGGTCGCCCAGTACGGCCACGTCCCTGCCCTGCCCGTCGCCGTCCAGGAGTTCGTCCGCGAGGGCGCGCAGGGCCGTCGCCTCGGCGGCCCGCCGGTACAGGGCGTAGGCGCCGTAGCGGGCCCGTTCGCCCTCGTCGCGCGGCTGGAACCGGCCGTTCGGGTACGACAGCAGCTTCGACTTCAGGTGGCAGACGGCCACCCGCAGCGGCCCGTCCCCGACCTCCACGGCCTCCACGGCAAGGAAGCCCCGCCCCGTCCGCGTCACCGTCGTCCCCGAGTCGTCCACCTGCAGGGGACGCAGCTCCGCCGGGAGGGCCGTGGTGTCGGCCAGCACCTTCACGGCCGTACGGCTCAGGAACCCGACCCGTATGCCCCGGCTGTCCGGATGCCCGGACAGTGCGACATGCCAGTCGTCGTCGAGCATCCCGGCCAGGTCCTCCAGGGCCTCGGGGTCCCCGACCTCCTGCACGCCGAGCAGTGTCGGGTCGAGTTCCGTGATCACGGCGGCGAGGGCGGCGAGCTTGGTCCGGTAGGCGGCCTCGTCCTTCGGACCGAACGGGCCGCCGGGCCGGTAGAGGTTCTCCAGGTTCCAGGTGCCGAGGAGCATGCCGGGCTCCTTTCAGAAGCCGACAGGTCGTACGTTGGCGCGATGACGCCTTCCGCCGCGGACAGTCCCGCGGACCTCATCATCAGCGCATGTACCGTCCTCGTGCACGACGATCAAGAGCGCATCGGGTTCGAGGAGGACGCCGCGATCGTCGTACGGAACGGGGTCGTCGAGGCCGTGACGACCACCGCCGGGGCCGCGGACCTGCCCGCCGCCGAGCGCCTCGACGCCCGGGGCCAGGTCGCCCTGCCCGGTCTGATCAACTGTCACACGCACGCGCCGATGGTCGCGCTGCGCGGCCTCGCCGAGGACCTGCCGACACAGGAGTGGTTCAACGACGTCGTCTGGCCCGTGGAGTCGAACCTCACGGAGAAGGACGTCGAGTTGGGGGCGCGGCTCGCCTGCGCCGAGATGATCCGCGCCGGCGTCACCTGCTTCGCCGACCACTACTTCGCCATGGCCGCGGTGGCGGACGTGGTCGCGGACTGCGGCATGCGGGCGCTGCTGGGGGAGGCCTACTTCTCCTCGCAGGGACCCGAAGGCCGGGAGCGGTCACTGGAGTTCGCGCTACGGCACCGCGGCTTCGCCGACGGCCGCGTCACCACCGCCCTCGCCCCGCACTCCCCTTACACGGTCGGCGACACCGATCTCGCCGCCACCGCCCGGCTCGCCGGCGAACACGGCCTGCCCGTGCACCTCCACGCCGCCGAGAACCGCGACCAGACCGAGACCAGCCTCGCCCGCCACGGTGTCACCCCGATCGAGGTCCTGGAACGCACCGGCATCCTCGACACGGACGTGCTCCTCGCCCACGGCACCGGCATCGTCGACCGCGACCTGCCCGTCCTGGAGCGGGCGGCGGGTTCCGCGGCCGTCGCCACCGCGCCCCGCGGCTACCTCAAATTCGCCTGGCCCGGCACCACCCCGGTCCGTGCCCTGCGCGACATCGGCGTCGACGTCGGGCTCGCCACCGACGGCGCCGCCTCCAACAACTCCCTCGACGTATGGGAGTCCATGGCCCTCACCTCCCTGGTCCAGAAATCCTCCGAGGGCGACCCCCGCTGGCTCACCTCCCGCCAGGCCCTGCACCACGCCACTCTCCAGAGCGCCCGTGCCGTGGGACTGGGGGACAGCGTCGGCAGCATCGCGCCGGGGCGGCGGGCGGACATCGTCCTGGTCGACCTCACCGGACCGCACACCCAGCCGGTCCACGACCTCGCCGCCACGCTCGTGCACAGCGCCCGCTCCTCCGACGTGCGCACCACGATCGTCGACGGCCGGATCCTGATGCGCGACCGGACGCTCCTGACGATCGACGTTCCGGCGGTGGTACGCGAGCTGGAGGAGCGCCTGCCCGCCCTCGTCGACCGCAGCCACGGCCGGCGCATCCAGGACTACGACACCTGACGTTCTCGACGGACCTCCGAATTGTCACGACGAGTGTGGCGACTGATACGTAAAGTGAAAAGATAGACCAAGCGGCTGAGAGTTTGGTCACACTCAGCGGTGAATGAGTGTCAACTACGTCTCAGAACCGTCACTTCGCGAGCCGTTCACCCCATGGTTGGCGTTTAACTCTACGAGTACAGCGCGACATGGAGGTGCAGGGTGAACGGGCGAACAGTGCTCGAGAGCTTTCCCGCCGGTGGGCCGCGTGGCTCCTGGCCGGCGGAGGAGTTCGCGCAGGCGCGGCGTCTGGAGGGCCTGCCTGCCGAGGTCGTCATGGATCTCGCCACGGACATGTTCCTGGTGATCGTGCGCAGCGGGGACGGTGCCGACGCCGCGGCCTGACGCGTGCCCCGAGCCGGGCGTGGCTCAGCCGGCCTTCGGCGCCGGCACCTGCGCGACCGGCTGGACCGCGGAGGGCTGTGGGGCCGTCGTCGGCTGCGGAGCCGTCGTGGGTGACGTGGCGAACTGCTCCGCCTGGAGGGCGTACAGCTCGGCGTAGAGGCCGCCGGTCGCCAGCAGCTCGTCCGGAGTGCCGGACTCCACGAGCCGGCCCTGGTCCAGGACGTGCACCAGATCAGCGTGGCGGACGGACGCCAGCCGGTGCGTGATCAGTACGACCGTCTGGCCGCTGTCGGCCAGGGCGCGGATCCGCTCGAAGACCTCCAGCTCGGCCCGGGCGTCCAGGGCCGCCGTCGGCTCGTCCACGATCAGGATGCGGCCCCTGCGGTAGGCCGCCCGGGCGATGCCCAGCCGCTGCCACTGGCCGCCCGACAGTTCGTGCCCGCCGCTGAAGTTGCGGGCGAGCAGCGTGTCCAGCCCGCGCGGCAGGTCCGCGATCACCGTCTCGGCCCCGGCCTCGGCGATCGACGCGGCCAGCCGCTGCTCGCACACCGGCGCCGACGTGCGTCCCAGGGCGACGTTCACCCGGGCCGTGAACGGCCACCGCTTGAAGTCCTGCGCCACCATCGCGATCCGCTCGGCCAGCCGGTGCCGGTCGGCGGTCGCCGTGTCCACGCCGTCCCACAGGATCCGCCCCTTCTCCGGGGTGTACAGCCCGGCGAGCAGCTTGACCAGGGTCGTCTTGCCGGAGCCGTTCTCGCCGACCAGCGCCACGATCCGGCCTAGCGGGAGGGTGAGCGACACGTCGTCGAGGGCGGGACGGGCGGAGTCACCCGGGTAACGGAACGTGACGTTCTCGAAGCGGATCTCGCGCGGATCCTCCGGCAGCGGCGCGCCGCCCGCCGGGATCGCCCACTGGTCCGCCTCGGTGTAGAGCCGATGCAGATCGCCGACGAAGAGGGCCTCCTCGTGCAGCGCGTTGACCTCCACCACGAGCGTGTCGAGGCTCTGCGAGCCGGTCCGGATCGCGATCACGGCCGTACCGGCCACCGACAGGGCCATCGCGCCCGCCAGCAGCAGCCCGCCGAGCGTCGCGTACGTCGCCACCGTCGCCAGGCCCGTCCACGCCGCCGCGATCAGGCCGGTACGGGCGGCGAGCCGGGCCAGACGGGCCTGCTCGGCCTCCGCCGTCTCCGACATCGCGCGGAAGTGCCGCAGCAGGAACGCGCCCACCCCGTGCACCCGGATCTCGGGGGCCGCCTCGGGCTCGATCAGCAGATTGCCGAGCAGCCGGCCCGCACGGGCGTGCTGCACCCAGGCGTGGAAGGACTCGTAGCGCCGCCGGGCCACGGTCAGCGCGCTCCAGGCGCTCGGCAGCGTCATGGTCACCAGCAGCGGCAGGAGCGCCGGGTGCAGCACGGTCAGCACACCGGCCGCCGCGACCAGCGAGATCATCGCGTTGATCACGCGGGTCCCGTACATGATCATCCGGCGGGCGGAGGCAGCGCCGTACTGGGCGGTGTCCAGCAGCTTGTGGAAGGCGTGGTCCTCGATCGCGGCCAGCTCGACGGCGGCGGCCCGCTCCAGGTACTGCTCGGTCGCCACCCGCTCCACCTTGGGCTCGAGCCGTCCGGTGGCGTAGGTGCTGGCGGCCCGCAGCAGCGCCGCGAGCAGCATCACGACGGCCACGGTGACCAGCGCGGGGACGGCGCCGCGCAGCCGGCCCTCGATCGCACCGCCGCCCATCAGCCGTGCCAGCACGCTGTTGACCGCGAGCAGCGCCACCGCCTGTGCCACGCCCCGGCCCGCCTCGGCGGCCAGCACGACCCGCGCGGCGCCCCGGTCGGCCTGCCGGGCGAGCCGCAGGCTGGACGCCAGCAGGGACGGCAGCCGGGTGATCATGGCGCGGAAGTTCAGCTCCAGGAAGGCGTCGGCGTGCTGGTTCCAGCCCATGTCGTAGCGCAGCGGTCCGCCGAAGAGCAGCCGCTCCGACTCGGACACCTCCGGCGCGGTCCGCTTCTTCGCCACCGTCGACCGACCTCCCTGCTCATGCCCCGCTCGTGGACGAACGGTCACTATGGCCGGGGCGGAGCCCGCCCGGGCAGGGCGCAGCCCGGGGCGCCGGAGGCGCGCGGGCGCACGACCCGACGGGGTGAGGCGTGGGGCGGCGCGGAGTCGTAGGGGTGGTGCGTACGCCTCGACCGAGCCGCGTTCCACGAGGCCGACGAGCTGTACGAGTACCAGGAGTTCTGCGAGCTCTGCGAGTTCTAGGCGCTGACCGGCCGCGACCAGGCCGGTGCGGTCCCCGTCACCCGGCACAGGGCCAGGTACAGCGGAATCGGCGGGGTGTACGGCAGCGTGCCGTCCGGGCGGTGGATCAGTTCCGGCAGCTCGGGGACGTCCGGGACGACCGCGCCGGTGGCGTAGTGCGCCGGGAGCGGCCAGTCCAGGGCCTGGTCGGAGTCGGACGGCACCAGCCACCACCAGTGCGTCTCGTCGGCGTAAACGCAGCCCATGCGGGGCAACCGGGGCATGACCAGCGGCCCGAGACGGGCGGGTACCGCGACCGCGTCGCAGCCGAGCGGGGCGGTCATGCCGTCGGGCACGGGCAGCCGCAGAGCCGGGCCCGTCGTCCGCAGCTCGCGCCGGAGCCGGGCCAGGGTGTCGAGGTGCAGGACGCGGCCGCCGCGCCCGGGGCTCATGCCGGCCCCCGCTCTCGGCGTCGCTGCTGCGCGGGGACTTCCTGAGCGCCCTTCGTGCGGCGCGCCCGGTGTGCTCCGTCCCCGTCGCCCGGGTCGTCGGACGGGCCCGGCTTCGGACGCGCGCCCCAGCCCAGGTCGTTCCGGGGCTCCGCCGGATCGCGCGGGGTGTCGTCCTCGCGCGGCAGGTCGGCCCAGACCAGCAGCCCGGGGCCGTGCTCCTGGGCACCCCAGGCCTCGCAGAGGGCGTCGACGAGGAGCAGTCCCCTCCCGTGCTCCTCCTCGGGCAGGGTGCGGCCGGCCGCGTGGGGCTGGCCCGGGGCGCAGCCCTCGTCACGCACGGCTATCCGCACCAGGTCGTCCCCGTCGTGCAACTCGCACACTATGTGCGTGCTCGCCGTGTGCACGATGGCGTTGGTGACCAGCTCGGAAACCACCAGCGCCGCGCTGTCGCACGTGTCCTCGCACACCGACCAGCCGGTCAGCCGGGCCCGCGTCAGGCGTCTGGCCTGTGCGGGAGAACCCGGATGTGCGGCCAGCTCGAAACGGAACCGGCGCTCGGCAGCGGCCCCGACGGGGCCTGCTTCCGGGCTGGCACCCAGGCCGTAAGGGCCTGCGGCGGCGTCTGTTCCTAAGGGCGCGGACGGAATCACGCTTGCCACTATCGCCCCGCCGTGAACACTTGGCAAGTGTCACTCTGAAAATTGCAGAGTGCTGTGTGACGGTCTGGAAGGCCGTGGCACACTGCTCGCAACAGCACCCCGCACGGCGCCAGTTGAGACCGTCGAAGGCTTGTTCGGAACGTCTGTTCGGATAGTCAGCTCTTCGAAAAGGCCTTCGAATGGCGCCGCCGGGCTGTCAGCGTTCTTTTGTGGCCGGCTCGTCAGAACTCTTGGTGGAGGTGGGGCGTGAGCGAACCGCGGTCCGCGCCGACGGTGGGCCAGGTCGTCCTCGGCCGGCGCCTGCTGGACCTGCGGGAACGCGCCGGGATGAAGCGCGAGGAGGCCGCCCGCATCCTCCGTGTCGCCCCCGCCACGGTCCGCCGTATGGAGATGGCCGAGGTCGCGCTCAAAATCCCGTATCTGCAACTCCTCCTGAAGGCCTACGGAATCTCCGGCGAGGAGGCCGACGCCTTCGTCCTGCTGGCCGAGGAAGCGAACAAACCCGGCTGGTGGCAGCGTTTCCACGACATCCTGCCCGGCTGGTTCTCGATGTACGTGAGCCTGGAGGGCGCGGCCGGCCTCATCCGCAGTTACGAGCCCCATTTCGTCCCCGGGCTGCTGCAGACAGAGGACTACGCGCGCGCAGTGCTCCGCTCGGGCGCCATCGGCCAGACCCGGCCCGACGACATCGAGCGCCATGTCGCCCTGCGGATGCAGCGCCAGGAACTGCTCACCCGCAAGGACGCGCCCCGGCTGTGGGTCGTGATGGACGAGACCGTGCTGCGGCGCCCGGTCGGCGGCCCGGAGGTGATGCGTGCCCAGATCGACCGGCTGATCGAGGCCACGAAGCTGCCCAATGTGACGTTGCAGATCGCCCAATTCGCCAGTGGGCCGCACCCGGGCACGTACGGGCCGTTCGTGCTGTTCCGATTTGTCATGCCCGAACTGCCGGACATGGTCTACAGCGAGTACCTGACCGGCGCGGTCTATCTCGACGAGCGCGCCGAGGTGGCGACCCACCTCGAGGTCATGGACCGCATGGCGGCGCAGGCCGCTACGGCACAACGCACGAAGGAGATCCTCAGGGATCTCCGCAAGGAGCTGTGAATGGATCGCATCAAGCCGCGCAAACACGTCTACAACGGCATGCCCGCGCGCGACTTGGGCAGCGAAGGCTGGCACAAGCCGTGGAGCGGCGGGAACGGCGGGAACTGCCTTGAGGCGATGAAACTCGCCGACGGCCGGATCGCCGTCCGGCAGTCCACCGACCCGGACGGACCGGCGCTGATCTACACCACGGACGAGATGACGGCCTTCATCGAAGGGGCGAAGGCGGGGGAGGCGGACTTCCTGCTGTCCTGATGCGATCGCCTTTTCTGACGCTCGGCTTTCCGTCGCTCGACTTTCTGACTTTGGTGCTGAATTGACCACCCTTTGTGCCTTACGGAGTGCCTCATGACCGGGCAGGACCCCATACCGGCCGTCCAGATCGACACGACCAGACCCCACCCCGCGCGGATGTACGACTGGTACCTCGGCGGCAAGGACAACTACCCGGTCGACGAGGAGATGGGCCGGCAGATGCTCACTCTCGACCCGCGGGTGCCGGTCATGGCGCGGGTCAACCGCGCGTTCATGCACCGGGCCACCCGCTGGCTGGCCGGGAACGGCGTACGGCAGTTCCTGGACGTCGGCACCGGCATCCCGACCGAGCCCAACCTCCACCAGGTGGCCCAGGAGATCGCCCCCGACGCCCGGGTCGTCTACTGCGACAACGACCCCATCGTGCTGGCCCACGCGGCGGCCCTGCTGCGTGGCACGGACGAGGGGGCGACCGAGTACCTCCAGGCCGACGTGCGCGACCCGGACGCCATCCTGGAGGGCGCGAGGAAGGTCCTGGACTTCACCCGGCCCGTCGCGCTGTCGCTCATCGCGCTGCTGCACTTCGTCTCCGACGAGGACGGCGCGCACGACCTGGTCCGCCGGCTGCTCGCCGAACTGCCCTCCGGCAGCTACCTGGTCATCACCCACGCCACGGCCGACTTCACCCCGGAGGAGTCGAAGGCGGCCACCGAGAAGCTCCGTGCCGCGGGTGTCACCCTGGCCCTGCGCTCCCGCGAGGAGTTCACCCGCTTCTTCGACGGCCTCGACCTCGTCGAGCCCGGCGTCGAGGTGCCCCACCGCTGGCACCCCGAACTGGGCGAGCCCGTACCGGGGCAGGACGACGGGGTGATCCCGGGGTACGGGGCGGTCGCGCGCAAGCCGTAGCGCCACACGCTTCTCGGGCCGGTCACGGCGGCGGCAGTGCACGGCACAGCGCCTCCAGGGCCGGCCCGTACGCATGCTCGGAGGGCGTCGCGTACCCCACGACGAGGCCGTCGCCCGCCGCCATGTCCGTGTCCGGGTGCCGGAACGCCGCGAGGCCGTCCAGGGCGATGCCCTGCCAGGCGGCGGCCTTGACCGTGGACGCCTCGGTGCCGGGCGGCAGCCGCAGCACCGCGTGCAGCCCGGCCGCGATACCGGTGGCCTCGATGTGCGGCGCGTGCTCGGCGAGCGCCGTGAGGAGCCGGTCCCGGCGGCCGCGGTACCGCTGCCGCATCCGCCGTACGTGACGGTCGTACGCCCCGGAGACGACGAAGTCCGCGAGGCTCAGCTGGTCGAGGACGCTCGCCCACGCCTCCCGGTCCCCCTTGACGGCCAGGACGGCGTCGACGTACCGCTCCGGTAGCACCATCCAGCCCAGCCGCACCGCAGGCGACAGGCTCTTGCTGACCGAGCCGATGTGGATCACGTGCTCGGGGTCGAGGCCCTGGACCGCGCCGACCGGCTTGCGGTCGTAGCGGAACTCCCCGTCGTAGTCGTCCTCCAGGACCAGCCCGCCACGCGCGCGTGCCCAGTCGATCACGGCGGCCCGGCGCGCGGGGTGCAGCGGGCCGCCGGTCGGGAACTGGTGCGCCGGCGTGAGCAGCACGGCACGCTCGCGCCCCAACCGGTCGACCCGGGCGCCGTGTTCGTCGAGGAGGAGCGGCACGGTCCGCACCCCGGCCGCCGCGAGGACCTCCCGGTGGAATCCGAGCCCGTACGCCTCCACCGCCAAGGGGCCGCGCAGGACGCCCCCTCCGAACAGCAGCCGCAGCGCGTGCGCGAAGCCGGAGCAGATCACGATCCTGCCCGGCTCGGTGCGCACACCACGCGCGCGTGCCAGGTACTCGGTGAGCGCTTCCCGCAGTTCGGTCCGGCCGGCGGGGTCACCCGGGCCGAACACCTCGTTGGGCGCCTGCTGGAGGGCCCTGCGGTAGGAGGCCAGCCACGCCGTGCGCGGGAACGACGAGGCGTCCGGCGTGCCCTGCGTCAGGTCGTGCCGGGGTCCACGCGCGCGTGCAGGTGCCTTTCGGGGCACGCGCGCGGCGGACCGCAGCGGCTCCGCACGCTCCGCGACCCGGGTGCCCGAGCCCTGCCGGGCGGTGAGCCAGCCCTCCGCGACGAGTTCCGCGTAGGCGTCGGCCACCGTGTTGCGGGCGACACCGAGATCGGCCGCGAGCGAGCGGTACGGCGGCAGCCGCGTGCCCGGAGCGAGCCGCCCGCTGCGTACGGCCTCCCGCAGGGCCCGGATCAGCGCCGCGCGCCGGCCGCCCGGCCCGGTCAGCTCCAGATGCAGGTCGGACCCGATCCGTTCCGCGGAATTGACCCATGAAGTCGCCATGAAAATGCACCCTACAGCGGGTCTTTCCGGCTCGTAGGTTGAGGGACATGACGACGCACACGAGCACGAACAGCACGCAGGTGAAGGCGCCCCGGCTGGAGTTCGCCAAGTCCGCCCCGAAGGCCTTCCGGGCACTGATCGCCTTCGACGCCGCCGCCCGCGAGGGCCTCGACCCGGCCCTCGTCGAACTGATCCAGATCCGCGCCTCGCACCTCAACCACTGCGCGTACTGCCTGCACATGCACACCAACGACGCCCGCAAGGCCGGCGAGAGCGAGGACCGGCTGCACATGGTCGCCGTGTGGCGCGAGGCCCGGCACTTCTTCACCGAGCGGGAGCAGGCGGCCCTCGCCCTCACGGAGGCGATGACGCTCGTCGCCGACGCGGGTGTCCCGGACGAGGTCTACGCAGCGGCCGCCGCGTTGTTCGACGAGCGCGAACTGGCCCAGGTCCTCGCCTTGATCTGCACGATCAACACCTGGAACAGGGTGGCGCTGTCGACGGGGAAGGTGGCGGGGACCGACGAGCGGTGATCCCCTCCTGCCCGGCCTGCTCTCCTAGACAGCCATGGGCCGGTCGTACGGTCCGATCGGTGACGGCAGCCTCGAACTGCCCGTCAGATACCGGTCGACCGCCGCCGCCACGGCCCGCCCCTCGGCGATCGCCCAGACGATGAGCGACTGGCCCCGTGCGGCGTCCCCCGCGGCGAACACGCCGGGCACGTTCGTGGCGAAACCGGCGTCCCGCGCGATCGTGCCGCGGGGCTGCAGTTCCAGCCCCAGCTGGTCGACGAGCCCGTCCTTCCGGTCGGGCCCGGAGAAGCCGAGTGCGAGCAGCACGAGGTCGGCGGGGAGCGTCCGCCCGGTGCCCTCCACCGGGCGGCGCCGCGCGTCCACCTCGACCAGGTGCAGCGACCGCACACGGCCCTCCGCGTCACCCTCGAAGCGCAGCGTGGACGCCGCGAACAGCCGCGCGTCCGCGTCGGCCACCGGAGCCGTCCGCAGGTCACGGGCCTCCTCGTGCGCGGCGGACAGCCGGTAGATCCGCACCGGATACGTCGGCCAGGGCTCGGTGTCCTCGTCGCGCTCGGGGTCCGGCAGCGCGTAGATGTCCAGCTGTGTCACGGACGCGGCGCCCTCCCGGACGGCCGTGCCCAGGCAGTCGGCCCCGGTGTCGCCGCCGCCGACGATGACGACGTGCTTCCCGGCGGCCGACAGCGGGGACGTCTCCAGATCGCCCTCGCGCACCCGGTTGGCCAGCGGGAGATACTCCATCGCCTGGTGAATGCCGGTCAGCTCCCGCCCGGGCACGTCGAGTTCGCGCCAGGTGGTCGCCCCCGTGGCGAGCACCACGGCGTCGTAGCGGGTCCGCAGCTCATCCGCCCGGATGTCCCGCCCGACCGACGTCGACGTACGGAACTTGGTCCCCTCGGCCCGCAGCTGCTCCAGCCGCCGCTCCAGATGGTGCTTCTCCATCTTGAACGCGGGGATGCCATACCGCATCAGCCCGCCGAGCCGGTCGTCCCTCTCGTACACGGCGACCGTGTGCCCCGCCCGGGTCAGCTGCTGGGCCGCCGCCAGCCCGGTGGGCCCCGAACCGATCACCGCGACCGTCTTGCCGGACAGCCGCTCCGGCGGCCGCGCCGGGGCGAAGCCCTCCTCCCACGCCCGGTCGGCGATCGCGCACTCGACGTTCTTGATGGTGACGGCCGGCTGGTTGATCGCCAGCACACAGCCCGCCTCGCACGGCGCCGGGCACAACCGGCCGGTGAACTCCGGGAAGTTGTTCGTGGCGTGCAGCCGGTCGGCGGCCGCCCGCCAGTCCTCCCTCGACACCAGGTCGTTCCACTCGGGGATCAGGTTGCCCAGCGGGCAGGCCTCGTGGCAGAAGGGGATGCCGCAGTCCATGCAGCGGTCGGCCTGCTTGCCGATGATCGGCAGCAGCGCCCCGGGGACATAGACCTCGTCCCAGTCCCGGACCCTCTCCTCGACGGGCCTGCGCGGCCAGTCCTGGCGGGGGGTGGTCATGAAACCCTTGGGGTCGGCCATGGCCGTCTTCCTTGCGTGCGCGGGTGACAGGCCGTGCGTCGTCGGGCGGCACTCCTTCCGGCAACGATACGTCCGCGGCGGCACACCCGCAGGGGACGGGACAGGGCCTGCCGGCGCGCTCAGGTCAGGGCCTGCCGGCGCTCAGGTGAGTGCGAGCACGTACGCCACCGCCGCCCCGGCCGAGGCGGCCGTGCGGACGTGGTTCCACATCGTCCACTCGCGCACGTACGCCGGCCAGTACGCGGCCGCCTCCGTGGTGCCCGGCTCCATCTTCAGCAGCGCGTCGTTGCGCGGCACGTTCGCGACCATGGTGAGCCCGAACGAGCCGAACAGGTACAGCGCGCTGCCCACCAGCAGCTCCACGGTCCCCTCCTCCGGCCACAGCACGAACGTCACCACGGCGATCACCGCGCACAGCACGGCCGACCCGAGGAAAACGACCATGAAGGGCGGTGTCACCGCGGCCACGTTGATCGCGTTCATCGCGGCGACCCCCTGTGCGGGCGGCAGCGTGGCGAGGCCCCGCATGACGAAGGTCGAGAAGCCGCAGAACACCCCGGCCACCAGGCCGGTCCCGAGCACACCCAGCACCGTCAGCACGAAGTACGGTCCGTCGATCATGTCAGCCTCTCCCGCCCGTCGAGCCGGGATCCTGCCCCGGCACCCTTCCTCACCACAAGTGAAATCCCGTACGAGCACGGTGACCATGGCCGAGCGGCGCGCGGCCATACGCGTGCGTCTGGCCCACCGGTGGGCCGGACCAGCATTCGGCGGCCGCACGGACCAGCATTCGGCGGCCACACGGATCGGGTCCGGCGGCCACACGGATCGGGTTCGGCGGCCACACGGATCACGGTGCGCGTGAGCATCACCGAATGACCGACCGGCCCGGGTCACCCGGCGGAGCCGAACCCCGCTTCGGTCCACCCCCTGAGCACGGTCTCCACCGCCGCCGCGATCCGCCGCCGCGCCTCGTGCCGCGGCACCCCGCTCATCAGCAGCCGGTCGTACGGCGTGTCCAGATGCCGTACGGACGCCACGACCGCCGAGGTCACCGCCCCCTCCGTCAGCGCCCGCCCGGCCGCGCTGCGGCCCACCCGCCCACTGCCCCGCTCCGAGGCGTGCGCCGCGATGGCCCGCGCACGGTCGGCCGGACAGCCGGGAAACAGCCGCCGTATCTCCGCCGCGAACGCCTCGGCGAACAGGGCGTCCTGAGCCGCCCGTCGCCGCGCGTCCCGCACCCGTCGCCGCCGTCGTGCCTCGGCGTCCGCCAGACACCGCTGCTCGGCCCTCGCGAGCGCCGCATCCTCGACCAGAACGCCCTGCCGCTCGTAGCGGCTCCTGCGCCGGTTGAACCGCACGACCACCGCCGACAGCGCGCTCTCCTCCCGCGATCTGCGTGTCAGCGCGGTGTCGCCGCGCGGCAGGAACACCAAGTGCCCGAGGTCGGCACAGTCGAGGCAGCGCGGGGCAGCGTCCTCCAGGACGAGCAGGGGCAGCGGCCCTCGCCGGCACTCGGCGCAGTGCCGTCGCTTGAGGGGCTGGAAGACGAGGAGTCCGGCGGGGGTGCGGGGTGGGAGCGTCGCGCGCGGGGCCGTACGGCGGTCCGGGACCATAGGGGCTTCCTTCCCGCTGACGCGGCGCACACTGCATCCGCCGGAAGAGACCCCGGGGATCGAGGCGCCTCTCGTTCCGCCGCATCCGCCCCGGTGTCCGCGGCGCTCGTGGGCCCGGCACGTCCTGCCGCGGTCTGACGCATCATGGGCCGTGTGCGACTCGAAGCGATCACCTGGGACCGGCTCGGCGACACGCTCGCCGAGCGCCTGCTCGATCTGAAGCCCGCCGACGGCAGCCCCTGGCCGCGGATCGCCTTCGACGGCGCCCCCGCCGCCCGCCCGGGAGACCTCGCCCGGCGGGTCTCCGAGGCGCTGCGCATACGCGGCCGCTCCTCGCTCGTCGTGGGCACGGAGGGCTTTCTGCGCCCCGCCTCCGTGCGACTGGAGTACGGCCACCGGGACGTGGAGTCCTACTACAGCGGCTGGTACGACACCAACGCCCTGTGGCGCGAGGTGTTCGGCCCCCTCGAAGCCGGGGGTGACGGCCGCGTCCTGCCGGATCTGTGGGACCCGGACGCCGACCGGGCCACCCGCAGCCCCTACGTCCGACTCCCGCCAGGCGGCGTGCTGTTGCTGCACGGGCCCTTCCTCCTTCGGCACTGGTTCCCCTTCGATCTGAGCGTCCACTTCCTGCTCTCCCCGGGCGCCCTGCGCCGCCGCACGCCCGAGGACGGGCACTGGACCCTGCCGGCCTTCGAGCGGTACGAGCACGAGACCGACCCGGTCAGCACGGCCGACGTCCTGGTACGGGCCGATGATCCGCGCCATCCGGCGTGGGGCGGCTGAGCCGCTGTCCCGCCGGCCCAGGGCGCTGTTCCGTGTGCGGGTGCCGGGTGACGCGGCGAGAATGAAGGACGCCGGGACTCGCGGTGCCTCCCGCGCCGCGCCGGCCGTCCGGCACCGGGAGGTACTCCATGACCACCGCCGGAGACATCATGCACCGCGGCGCCCAGTGGATCCCCGCCCACGAAACCCTCGACCGCGCCGCCCAGCTCATGCGCGAACTGAACGTCGGCGCCCTGCCCATCAGCGACGAGAACGAACGGCTCTGCGGCATCCTCACCGACCGCGACATCGTCGTCGGCTGCGTCGCCATGGGCCACGACCCCGCCGAGGTCACCGCGGGCGAGATGGCCAAGGGCACGCCTCGCTGGATCGACGCGGACGCCGACGTCGGCGAGGTGCTCCACGAGATGCAGGAGCACCAGATCCGCCGGCTTCCCGTCATCCAGGACAAGCGCCTGGTCGGCATGATCAGCGAAGCCGACCTGGCCCGGCACCTGGCGGGCGACCAGATCGCCTCCTGGGCCGAGAGCGTCTACGCCAGGACCACCCCGCGCTGACCGCGCCTCACCCCACCACGACCCCGCAGGTCACGACCCCGGTCAGAGCCAGCCGCTGCGCCGGAACCCCCGGTAGAGCACCAGGCACGCGACGGATATGACGCCGATGACCATGCCGTAGCCGTACCGCCAGTGCAGCTCCGGCATGTGGTCGAAGTTCATGCCGTACACCCCGCAGACCATCGTCGGCACGGCGATGATCGCGGCCCACGCCGTGATCTTCCGCATGTCCTCGTTCTGCGCGACCGTGACCTGCGCGAGGTGCGCCTGGAGGATGGAGTTGAGCAGCTCGTCGAAGGAGGCGATCTGCTCCTTCGCCCGCAGCAGGTGGTCCGAGACGTCCCGGAAGTACGCCTGTATCTCCGGATCGACCACCCGGATCGGCCGGGTGGCGAGATCCTCCAGCGGCCGGCTGAGCGGCACCACCGCCCGCTTCAGCTCCAGGAGTTCACGCTTGAGCTGGTAGATGCGCCCCGGGTCGGCCCGCGCGCCGGTCTCCGCGAACACGTCCGTCTCGACCTGGTCGATGTCCTCCTGCACGGAGTCCGTGACGGTCAGGTAGTCGTCCACCACGTGGTCCGCGATCGCGTGCAGCACCGCGGACGGGCCCTTGGCCAGCTGGCCGGGGTCGGACTCCAGCTCCTCGCGCAGCGGGCCCAGCGAGCCGTGCATGCCGTGCCGCACCGTGATCACGAAGTCCTTACCGACGAAGACCATGATCTCGCCGGTGTTCACCACCTCGCTGGTGGCCGTGAGTTCCTCGTGCTCGACGTAACAGACCGTTTTGAACACCGCGAAGAGCGTCTCGCCGTAGCGCTCCACCTTGGGGCGCTGGTGGGCCTCGACGGCGTCCTCCACGGCCAGGGGGTGCAGGTCGAAGAGCTCGGCGATGCCCGCGAACTCCCGGTCGGTCGGCTCGTGCAGGCCGAGCCAGACGAAGCCCTCGCCCTTCTTGCGGACCCACTCCATGGCGTCCACCAGGTCGCCGCGAGCGGTGGTGCGGACACCGTCCCGGTACGTCACGCAGTTCACCACCGAGGAGCCCAGCGGGGAGCGGGCCGGGTGACTCAGGTCGACGCGCGGGCGCCGCCGGGCCAGCCGAGCCACCTTGCGGAGGCCGCCGACCCCGCCGAGGCCCGTGACCTTCCGCAGATTCCCTGCCATGGACATCTGCATCTCCTTGCGTGGAGCTCCTCGCGCCGTTCCCGCGCCTTGGCGCGTCAGTCTGCCAGGCCGACGTGAGCTGCGGGTAAGCCTGTGGAAGCGGCTCGTTCCGCTTTGTTCCCGGCTGTGGATGAACGACTCCGGGTGCCCTCGCCCCGAGACTTCGACGCGCGTCGGACGCCGTGCGGTTCTCCGCACCGGAGCGTCGCCCATCACGGACAAGTCGGATAACTGGGATGATCGCGGCATGACGCGAACCGACGGGTACCTCCTGGACCACCGGCAGACCGAGGCGGCAGAGCACTTCAGCGCCTTCGCCGCTCTCTTCGACCCCACGACGTTCCGGCACCTCGAAGCGCTCGGCGTCGGATCCGGCTGGCGGTGCTGGGAGGTCGTAGCCGGCGGCACCTCCGTGGTGTCCTGGCTGGCGAAGAGGGTCGGCCGGACCGGACGCGTCGTCGCGACCGCCACCGACATCTCACGGCTCGCCCCCGTCGCCCGGCCGCCCGTCGACGTGCGTGTGCACGACTTCGGCGCCGAGGAGCCGCCGGGGGAGGGCTTCGACCTGGTACACGCCCGTCTCGCCCTCGTCCACGTGGCCGACCGGGCACGGGCGTTGCGGTCCATGGTCCAGGCGCTGCGCCCCGGCGGACGCATCCTCGTCGAGGACGCCGACCCCGCCCTTCAGCCGCTGCTCTGCCCCGACGAGTACGGCCCCGAGCAGCAGCTCGCCAACCGGCTGCGGCACGGCTTCCGCAGGCTGCTCGCCGACCGCGGGACCGAACTGCCCTGCGGCCGCGTCCTGCCCCGGCTGCTCCGGGAGGCCGGCGTGACCCGTGTGCACGCCGACGCCTACTTCCCCGTCGCCTCGCCGGCCTGCGCCGCCCTGGAGTCGGTGACGATCCGCCAGATCCGCGACCAGCTCGTCACCGCGGGCCTCGCCACGGACCAGGACATCGACCGGCATCTCGCGAACGTCACGTCCGGCGCCCTCGACCTGACGACGGCTCCGATGATCTCGGCGTGGGGGCGCAAGCAGTAGCCAGGGGCGTGCGGGGAACCGGGGATCAGCCGGGCAGCGGCGGTCTGCCGCCCACCCGTTCCACCGCCGCCGCACCCGCCCGGCAGCCCTCTTCCGCCGCCTCCTGCGGCCCGGCACCCGCGAGCAGGGCGGCGAGGAACGCGCCGGTGAAGGCGTCACCGGCGCCCGTGGTGTCCCGTGGCGTCGCCGCTGTGGCGGGCACGCGGGCGCACACCTTTCCCGAGCGGGCCACGAGCGCCCCCTCGTGCCCCTGCTTGGCGACCACCAGCGGAACACGCAGGCTCAGCTCGGCCGCCGCGTCGGCCGCGTCGGTCAGCCCCGTCAGCAGACACGCCTCGTCCCGGCTGGGCAGCAGCACGTCCACGCCCTCGACGAGCGCCAGGAACCGCCCGGAGCCCAGCTCCCGGAGGAAACCGGCCGACGCGGGATCCAGGCTCACCGGCACGCCACGCGCGCGTGCGGCCTGCAGAGCCACCGTCACCAGGGCGCGGCTCGGTTCGGAGAACAGGAGGTAGCCCGACAGGTGCAGCCGGGCCACACCGTCGAGCAGCGCGTCCGACCAGTCGGCGGGTTCGAACCGCAACGACGCGCCGCTGTCGGTGAGCAGTGTCCGCTCCGCCGAAGCGCCCCCGTCCACCAGACAGATCACCGTGCCGGTCGGTGCCAGCGGGTCGACGACGAGCTGCGGACGCACACCGTGGACCACCAGCTCACGCTCGTGCCAGGCGGCGGCCTCCGCCCCCACGCGCCCGAGCAGCCGGACCTCGGCCGCGCCCCGGTGCGCGGCCCAGCACGCCACGTTGGCGCCCGCCCCGCCCGGCACCGTCCGGATCGAGGCAACCGTGTCCGTACCGGCAGCGAGCGGCCTCACATGCCGCGCGACGACGTCCGTGATGACGTCCCCGACGACCAGCAGCGCCCCGCCCGCTGTCGAGATTCCCGCCGAGTCGGCTCCGCCGGCCGCACCGCGGCCGGCCCCGGCCCCGGTCATCCCCGTGCCCAGGCCGCCGCGATCCGCGCCGCCAGGCGTACGTTGCCGCGGACCGCCGCCAGGTTGGCGCTCAGGGAGGCGCCGTCGGTGTGCCGTACGAGGTGGTCGAGCAGGAACGGTGTGACCGCCTGGCCGGTGACGCCCTCCTCCTCGCACGCGTGCAGCGCGTCCGCGAGCACGCGCGCGTGCAGCTCCGGATCGAGCTGTTCCTCCACGGGGACGGGGTTGGCGACGATCAGCGCCGATTCCGGCCCGGCGAGCGCGTCCTGGGCGCGCATGACGTCCGCCACCTGCTCCGGCGTCCCGAGCGTCCAGTCCACCGGATGGCCCGAGTCGGACAGGTAGAAGCCGGGGAACCGGTCGGTGCCGTATCCGGCCACCGCGACACCCAGCGTCTCCAGCCGCTGCAAGGTCGCAGGCACGTCCAGGATCGACTTCACCCCGGCACACACCACGGTGATCCGCGTCCGCGCCAGCAAGCCCAGGTCGGCCGACTCGTCCTGCGTCACCGTCCACTCCCGGTGCACGCCGCCGAGCCCGCCCGTCGCGAACACGCGCACGCCCGCCAGCGCCGCCAGCATCGCCGTCGCCGACACCGTGGTCGCCCCGCTCGCCCCGGAGGCCGTCGCGAGCGGCAGGTCGCGGTGGCCCAGCTTGCGGATGCCGTCCTCGTTCGCGACCCGCTCCAGCTGCTCCTTGTCCAGCCCGACATGGGGCCGCCCGTCCAGCACGGCGATCGTCGCGGGCACCGCGCCCTCCTGCCGCACCGCCGTCTCCAGCTCCAGCGCCACCTGGAGGTTGCGCGGCCGCGGCAGCCCGTGGGCGATGATCGTGGACTCCAGGGCCACCACGGGCCGACGCGCCTCGATCGCCTCCCGTACTTCCTCTGACACCACCAGCACCACGCGCCTGCCTCCTGTCGGTCGGTCTTCCCTCATCTCTGGCGGGCGGCGCGCCGCGCCAAACCCTTGCGGGCTGTCGGCGAGGTCACGAGCCTGGAGTGCATGACGGACAACACACCGCGACTCGACCACGTCGTCCTCTGGGTGCGCGACCCGGTCGCTGCCGCAGACTTCTACGAGAAAGCCGTCGGCCTGGAGACGGTCAGGCTCACCGAGTTCGCCGCCGGTGAGGTGCCGTTCCCCTCCGTACGCGTCAACGACGAGACGATTCTCGACCTCATGCCGCTGACCTTCGCGGAACGCATGACGATGCTGCCCGGCGCCGCCGACAGCGCGGGGCACCCCGTCAACCACGTCTGCCTGTCACTGCCCCGGGGCGACTTCGACGCCCTCCTCAGCCGCCTGGAGGAACGCTCCGTACCGGTGTCGGACCTCTCGTACGACTCCTTCGGGGCCCGGGGCAAGGCCACGCGCAGCTTCTACTTCCGCGACCCGGACGGCAACGTCTTCGAGGCGCGGCACTACGACTGACCGGGCGCGGCCTCAGAACAGCGGCTCGGGCAGCACCCCTTCGAGGGCCAGCAGCTTCCGCTTGGTCTCCAGGCCGCCCCCGAAGCCCCCGATGCCACCGCCGCTCTCGACGACCCGGTGACAGGGCACCACCACAGGCAGCGGATTGGCGCCCATCGCCGTGCCCACGGCCTGGGCCGCGCCCGGCTGGCCGACCCGCCCGGCCAGATCGCCGTACCCGACGACCGTGCCGTACGGCACACCGGATGCCAGCTCGCGCAGGACCTCCCGGTTGAAGCCGGAGATCAGCGACCAGTCCAGCGGCAGGTCGAAGTCGCGGCGCTCACCCGCGAAGTACGCCTCGACCTGACGTATCGCCTCGGCCAGCAGCGGGGAGCCGGGCGCCTCGGCGGGCTCGGTGCCGAGCCGGGACGCCAGCCGCTCGACCGCCCGGTCCCGCACCGCGTCCGTGGCATGGAACACGACGTTCACCAGGCCCTCCCGGGTGGCCGCCAGCAACAGCGGGCCGATGCCGCTGTCGACGACGGCCCATACGACCCGCTGCCCGACCTGCCCATGGCTGTCCATGCGCCCACCGTACGACCCACCACTGACAACGCCGCCCCGGCCGGTACACCGCCCGTCGGCAGCCGGCCTGGCTCACCCGCCCACGGCCTCCCGGACCACGTCCGGCTTGTTCGTGATGATCCCGTCGACCCCGTACCCGGCCACCCGCTGGGCCGTCGCCGGGTCGTCGACCGTCCAGGTGAGGACCTCCAGCGGCCTGCCGTGCGGTCCGGTGAACGCCTGGACGGAGGAGGCGTACGCCGGGGACAGCGAGCCGTACGACGGGTTGATCTGGTCGGCGAAGCCGGCGAGGACCGGCAGGTCCGACACGGGCGGCGTGCCCAGGAGGCCGGTCTTCACGGCGGGCTTCAGCTCGTGCACGGTTCGCACGCTGTCCGCGCTGAAGCTCTGCACGATCAGCCGGCCGGCCAGATGCGACCGCTCCAGCCAGCCCTCGTTGCCGAGGACCTTGAGCGTCTGCCGCTCGATGCCCGGGTACAGCTCCGGGTTCTTGATCTCCAGAAGAAGCTTCTGGTGATGACGCTCGACGCGGTTCACGAACTGCTCCAGCGTCGGCACGCGCGCGCCCGCGTACGCGGGACCGAACCAGCTGCCCGCGTCGAGGCGGGCGATCTCGGCGGCGGTGAAGTCCTTCACCTTCCAGGGAGCCCGGTCGGGATAGACCTCCTCGACGTCGGTGGTGCGCCGCAGGTTGTCGTCGTGGAGGACGACGAGCTCACCGTCCCTGGTCCGCTGCACGTCGTTCTCCACCCAGCGGATGCCCAGCGCGGCCGCCCTGTCCACGGCGGCCAGCGTGTTCTCGGGGGCGTACGCCGAGGCCCCCCGGTGCGCGATGACCAGCGGCGAACCGCCTGCGGCCCGCGCGGGGGAGACGGGGAACAGGAGTGCGGCGGTCCCCAGGAGCGCGGTGGTCGAGGCGGCAACAGCGCGCGCGTGCATACGTACTCCTCGCGTCGAGCGATCACACCGTCACAGACAGCTCAACTGTGACAGCAGAGGGTCAACGAGAGAGGGGTGCAGGATGGCCACAGGTTGAACGAAGGGGACCCAACTCCGCACACGGGTACCGCACAACTGGGGCAAGGGCGTGTTTCTTTGCCGGAAAGTCGTTCGACCATTCCGGTGGGGGTCATACTCTCTGCGTCAACCCTGACCGCTGCCGCGGTCCTGGGAGGGGGCGCACATCGGGAATTCCGGGACGCAAAGGGCGGGAAGGGCAGCCGCGCATGCAGGGCACGGTCGACGGATTCAGCTACGGCCTGGTCACACCCCTGGTGGCCTACCTCATGGCCTGTCTCGGAGGTGCCCTGGGCCTGCGCTGCACCACCAGATCCATGCTCGTCGCCCAGTCCTGGCGCCCCGGCTGGCTCGCTCTCGGCTCGGCCGCCATCGGCTCCGGCATATGGACCATGCACTTCATCGCGATGATGGGGTTCACGGTCCGGGGAGCCACGATCCACTACGACAAGCCGATGACCTTCGCGAGTCTGGCCGTCGCGATCGTGATGGTGGGCATCGGGATCTTCATCGTCGGCTACAAGGGAGCCCGCGGGACGGCCCTCTTCACCGGCGGCACCATCACCGGCCTGGGCATCGCGTCGATGCACTACCTCGGCATGGCCAGCATGCACCTGGACGGAAAGCTGGAGTACGACACGCTCACCGTCGGCATCTCCGTCGCGATCGCCATGGCCGCCGCCACCGCCGCCCTGTGGGCGGCCGGCCAGGTCAGGGGCCTGCTGTGGAGCGTGGGTGCCAGCCTCGTCATGGGACTCGCCGTCAGCGGCATGCACTACACCGGTATGGCCGCCCTCAGCGTCCACCTGCACGGCATGGCCGAACCCGCCGCGGGAGAGTCGCCCGCGGCCCTGCTCGCGCCGATGCTGGTCGGCCCGCTCGCCTTCCTCCTCCTCGCGGGCGTCGTGGTGATGTTCGACCCGCTGATGGTCATGGGGAAGCCCGCGGTCGTGCCCGTCGAGCAGAGGCCGGGCGTCCCCGCCCACATCCACAGCGACCACAATCCGCAGCGCCTGCGGTTGCGCCCCCGCCGCACCGTGGAGCACCGCGGCTCCCGAACCCCGCAGAACCGCTGATCGGAACGCATTGTCAGTGCGGGGTCGTACGGTGGATCCCATGCGGCCCGTTTCCCAGATCGAACGCACGGTGGCGCCCTTCGAGGTCGTCAGCCCCTACCAGCCGAGCGGCGACCAGCCGACGGCCATCGCCGAGCTCGCCCAGCGCATCCAGGCGGGCGAGAAGGACGTCGTCCTGCTGGGCGCGACCGGCACCGGCAAGTCCGCCACCACCGCGTGGATGATCGAGAAGCTCCAGCGCCCCACGCTCGTGATGGCGCCGAACAAGACGCTCGCGGCCCAGCTGGCGAACGAGTTCCGGGAGCTCCTCCCGAACAACGCGGTCGAGTACTTCGTCTCGTACTACGACTACTACCAGCCCGAGGCCTACGTCCCGCAGTCGGACACCTACATCGAGAAGGACTCCTCGATCAACGAGGAGGTCGAGCGCCTGCGCCACTCCGCGACCAACTCGCTGCTCACCCGCCGCGACGTCGTCGTGGTCGCCTCGGTCTCCTGCATCTACGGCCTCGGTACACCGCAGGAGTACGTGGACCGCATGGTCCCCCTCCGCGTCGGCGAGGAGCACGACCGCGACGAGCTGCTGCGCCGCTTCGTGGACATCCAGTACACGCGCAACGACATGGCCTTCAGCCGCGGCACCTTCCGCGTCCGCGGCGACACGATCGAGATCTTCCCGGTCTACGAGGAGCTGGCCGTCCGCATCGAGATGTTCGGCGACGAGATCGAGGCGCTGTCCACGCTGCACCCGGTCACCGGCGAGATCATCAGCGACGACCAGCAGCTGTACGTCTTCCCGGCCTCCCACTACGTCGCAGGGCCCGAGCGTCTGGAGCGGGCCGTCAACGACATCGAGAAGGAGCTGGGCGAGCGCCTCGCCGAGCTGGAGAAGCAGGGCAAGCTCCTGGAGGCCCAGCGCCTCAGGATGCGCACGACGTACGACATCGAGATGCTCCGCCAGATCGGCTCCTGCTCCGGCGTGGAGAACTACTCGATGCACTTCGACGGCCGTCTGCCCGGCTCCCCGCCCAACACCCTGCTGGACTACTTCCCGGACGACTTCCTCCTCGTCATCGACGAGTCGCACGTCACGGTCCCGCAGATCGGCGCCATGTACGAGGGCGACGCCTCCCGCAAGCGCACCCTCGTCGACCACGGCTTCCGGCTGCCCTCCGCCCTGGACAACCGCCCGCTGAAGTGGGAGGAGTTCCAGGAGCGCATCGGCCAGACGGTCTACCTGTCGGCCACCCCGGGCACCTACGAGCTCTCCCGCTCGGACGGTTTCGTCGAGCAGATCATCCGCCCCACCGGCCTCGTCGACCCGGAAGTCGTCGTCAAGCCCACCGAGGGGCAGATCGACGACCTGGTGCACGAGATCCGGCAGCGCACCGAGAAGGACGAGCGCGTCCTGGTCACCACGCTCACCAAGAAGATGGCCGAGGACCTCACGGACTACTTCCTGGAGCTGGGCATCCAGGTGCGCTATCTGCACAGCGACGTCGACACCCTGCGCCGCGTCGAACTCCTGCGTGAGCTGCGCGCCGGCGAGTACGACGTGCTGGTCGGCATCAACCTCCTGCGGGAGGGCCTCGACCTGCCCGAGGTGTCTCTGGTGGCGATCCTGGACGCCGACAAGGAGGGCTTCCTGCGTTCGGGCACCTCCCTGATCCAGACCATCGGCCGCGCCGCGCGCAACGTCTCCGGCCAGGTCCACATGTACGCCGACAAGATCACCCCGGCGATGGAGAAGGCCATCGAGGAGACCAACCGGCGCCGGGAGAAGCAGATCGCGTACAACAAGGAGCGGGGCATCGACCCCCAGCCCCTCCGCAAGAAGATCAACGACATCGTCGCCCAGATCGCCCGCGAGGACATCGACACCGAGCAGCTGCTCGGCTCGGGCTACCGCAAGGCGAAGAAGGACGGCGGGGGCACCAAGTCGCCCGTCCCCTCCCTGGGCAGGGGCGCCGAGGGCGCCAAGCCGGCCAAGGGCAAGGGCAAGGCCAAGGAGACGGTGCCGACCGACCGCCCCGCGGCCGAGCTCAGCGAACAGATCGAGGAGCTCACCGCACGCATGCGGGCCGCCGCCGCGGACCTCCAGTTCGAGATCGCGGCCCGGCTGCGCGACGAGGTCTCCGAGATGAAGAAGGAACTGCGCCAGATGAAGGAGGCGGGCCTGGCCTGACAGCGGACCGCGTACGCGCAGTGTTGCAAGACCGACACAAAGTGCGGACCGGGCTACGTCACTGTCAGTGCCCCTGCGTAGTGTTCTGATCAACCGCGACTGCGCGGCAACAGGGGACGTCCGAGAGGGGAATCAGCGCGTGACCGTCAACATGACCAAGGGTCAGGCCATCAGTCTGCAGAAGAACGACGGTGGCAGCCTGACTGCGGTGCGCATGGGTCTCGGCTGGCAGGCGGCTCCCCGGCGCGGCCTGTTCGGCTCGCGTACGCGAGAGATCGACCTCGACGCCTCGGCCGTCCTGTTCGCCGACAAGCAGCCGGTCGACGTCGTCTTCTTCCGCCACCTGGTGAGCGACGACGGCTCGGTGCGCCACACCGGTGACAACCTGGTCGGCGGTGTCGGCCAGGGCGGCGACGACGAGGCGATCCTCGTCGACCTCTCGCGCGTCCCGGTCCACATCGACCAGATCGTCTTCACCGTGAACTCCTTCACGGGCCAGACGTTCCAGGAGGTGCAGAACGCGTTCTGCCGCCTGGTCGACGAGACCAACGGCCAGGAGCTCGCCCGCTACACACTGGCCGGCGGCGGCCAGTACACGGCCCAGATCATGGCCAAGGTGCACCGCTCGGGCCCGGGCTGGACGATGACGGCCATCGGCAACCCGGCCAACGGCCGCACCTTCCAGGACCTGATGCCCGCGATCCTGCCCGTCCTCTGAGGCCCCGGGGGCGACCGGCCCGGGCGGGCCGGCGTGCGGCACACGACACCACACAACGACACAGGGGGAGAAGGCGATGACGGCCGAGCTGGTGCGGGGGCAGAACCACCCGCTCTCCCAGGTCCGCCTCGAGATCCGGGTCTCGGCCGGCACGCCGATCGTGGCCGCGGCCGCGCTCAGCGACGAGAACGGCCGGATCCACGGCGTGGAGTGGGTCGCCCACCCGGGCGCGCCCACCCAGCCGGGGCTCGAGGTCTCCCGGCAGGCCGCCGCCGATCATCGCCTCGCCGTGGACCTGGACGCCGTGCCGGAGGCCGTCCACCGTGTCGGTGTGCTGCTCGCCCTGCCCGCCGCCGGGGCGGGCCCGGCCCGTTTCGGCGCCGTGGCCGCCCCGTTCGTCGCCGTCACCGGTCTCGACGGCGCCGAGATCGCCAGCTACACCATCACCGGTCTGGAAGCCGAGTCCGCGGTCGTCGCCCTGGAGCTCTACCGCCGGCAGGGCGCGTGGAAGGTGCGCGCCGTCGGCCAGGGCTACGCGGGCGGCCTCGCCGAACTCCTCGCCGACCAGGGCCTGCCCGAGGCCCGCCGGCTCGCCGGCAGTATCGACGACGCGGTGGCCCAGGGGCTGGCCCGCTCGGTGCAGGCGCCCCCGCCGCGCACGGCGGACGGCGACCGCTCCCGGCAGACGGCGGCCCCGGCCCTCGGCCCGGACCAGGGCGGCGCCGCGCCTCAGCCGGGCCAGGCACCACCGATGTCGCCGTACGGCCCTCAGACGCCCGACGGGGCGGGGCAGCCCGCGCCGCAGACGCCGTCGTATCCCGGGGCGGCACCGGACCCCAACGCCGTCACTCAGCCGTCCACTCCCACCGCGGGCGGCCCGGTCGACTACAGCCACCCGCGCCGCCAGAACGCCGCTCCGCCCCCGCCGCCGCCCACCGCACCCCCGGCCGCACCCGGTCAGCCCGCCCGGCCCGTCGCGGGCGACGCGACCGGCTGGTCCATGGACGAGCGGCTCTACAACCAGGTGTGGGGCATGTTCGAGGACCTGGCCCGCAGCACCGCCGCCTATCGCAGCGCCGTCGACTTCGCCGAGTCCCGCATGGACAAGGAGCTGGAGCAGGTCCTCTCCGACCCGCGCAGCCGGATCGGCGGACAGGGCGACGCCGCCCGCGAGGCGGCCCGCGCCCGGCACGACCAGCTCGTCGCCCAGGCCGGCGAGGCCCTCGACCGGGACCTCATCCAGCTCACGGCCGAGGCCGAGGTCGTCGAACCGGCCCTCCCACCGGCGTACGCCCGCTGGGACAGCCCTGTCTGGCACGCCTACCGGGTACCGATGGAGATCCCCATGGCCCTGCGCCTGGGCGACCTCCATCTCCCCGAGGCGGACCGGATCCGCATCCCGATGCTGGTCCGGCTGCCGCTGGAGCGCGGCCTGTGGATCGACAGCGGCCGGACCGGATCGTCCGACGGTTCGTTCGCGGACTCGCACGCCCTGGCGCGCCTCGCCCTGGAGTCGGCGGTCGCGCACGCGGCCCGGCTGCTCGCCGTCTATCCGGCGGGGGAGTTCACCGTCCACGTCATCGACCCGGCCGGCTCGGGCGCGCAGCCGCTCGCGCCCCTCGTGCAGACCGGTGTGCTCGCGGCCCCGCCCGCGCTCGGCGCCGCAGGAGTGGCGGACGTGCTGAGCCGGCTCACCCAGCGGGTCGACCTGGTGCAGATGGCGGTACGGGGAGGGGCCGCCGACTCCCTCCCGCCGGGCTTCGACACCTCCCAGCAGCTACTCATCGTCAACGACTTCCCGCACGGCTTCGACGACCGCGCCGTGAACCAGCTGCGCTACCTCGCCGACGAGGGCCCCGCCTTCGGCGTCCATCTGATGATGGTGGCCGACCGCGAGGAGTCGTCCGGGTACGGGCCTTTGCTCGACCCGCTGTGGCGTTCGCTGCTGCGACTGACGCCGGTGCCCGACGATCACCTCGCCGACCCGTGGGTCGGTCATGCCTGGACGTACGAGCCCTCGCTCGTGCCGCCGGGCAGCCAGGTCCTCCAGCAGGTGCTCACCCAGGTCGCGGCCGCCCGCACCAAGTATGTGTAAAGCCGCCTGATAGCCCTCTGAGCAGGGGTTTTGGCCTTTCTTTTGCCAAACGCTTTACCTGTTCTTGGTGATTGGGGTACTGTTGACGGCACGGAGGGGAGTACTCCCTGTCTGCTGCGGCGTACCCGTCAATACGGATCAGGCCAGATCCCGGGGCGTCGGCCCATCCTTGGGTGGAAGAGACCTCCGGCAGCGACGACGCTGACATTTGCCGTTACGACTGCCGGAGGCGCAGTGGATGTTTCCGTGACCCTATGGGTCCTGACGATCGTGGGGCTCGCCGCCCTCATCGCGGTCGATTTCTTCATCGGCCGCAAGCCGCACGACGTATCGATCAAGGAAGCCGGGATCTGGACGGTCGTCTGGATCGTCCTGGCCGCGCTCTTCGGGCTCGGCCTGCTGATGTTCGGCGGTGGTCAGCCCGCCGGCGAGTTCTTCGCGGGCTTCATCACCGAGAAGTCGCTGAGCGTCGACAACCTCTTCGTCTTCGTCCTGATCATGGCGAAGTTCGCGGTTCCCTCGCAGTACCAGCAGCGGGTGCTGCTGATCGGTGTCCTCATAGCCCTGGTTCTGCGGGCGATCTTCATCGCCGCCGGTGCCGCGATCCTCGCCAGCTTCTCGTGGGTGTTCTACCTCTTCGGCGCCTTCCTCATCTGGACCGCCTGGAAGCTCATCCAGGAGGCCCGCGCGGACGAGGAGGACGAGGAGTGGGAGGAGAACAAGCTCCTCAAGGCCGCTGAGCGCCGCTTCGGCGTGGCCGACCGCTACCACGGCACCAAGCTGTGGATCCAGCAGAACGGCAAGCGGGTCATGACCCCGATGCTGGTCGTGATGCTCGCGATCGGCATGACGGACGTGCTGTTCGCGCTCGACTCAATCCCCGCGATCTTCGGCCTGACGCAGGACCCGTACATCGTCTTCACCGCCAACGCGTTCGCTCTGATGGGTCTGCGTCAGCTGTACTTCCTCATCGGCGGTCTGCTGAGGAGGCTGGTCCACCTCAGTTACGGCCTGTCGATCATCCTCGGCTTCATTGGCGTGAAGCTGGTGCTGCACGCGCTGCACGAGTCCGGGGTGCACGTGCCCGAGATCAGCATTCCGGTCTCGCTCGGCGTGATCTGCGCCGTCCTGATCGTCACCACGATCACCAGCCTGCGGGCTTCGAAGAAGCAGGCAGCGGCCGAGGCGGCACAGGAGCAAAGCGGAGGCGCTCCGAAGGACAGCATCGACGTCTGACCACGGGGGACGTAGAAGGAACCATCACCGGGACCGGTGGCCGGCGAATTGCCGACCACCGGTCCCGGTGCTTGTTTGTTCTTGAGCGCGTCCCCCGGCCCGGGGGCGCCGTGGCCGGCCGGAGGTGCCATGAAGTTCGTACAGATCATCGACTTCGAGACCGAGCGCTTGGACGAGATGGACCGCGTGCTCGAGGATGCGGGGAGGCGCCTCGCCGGCCGGTCGAGCGTCCCCAGGCATCGCTTCCTTCTGAGGGACCGCGACAATCCGCGCCGCTATCTGGCGCTGATCGAGTTCGCGTCCTACGAGGAGGCCATGCGCAACAGCGAGGACCCCGAGACCAGCAGGTTGGCGGAGCAACTGGGCGCGCTCTGCATCGGCGAGCGGGTGTACACCAACTGCGACCTGGTGGACGAGCGCGAGCTCGCCTGACCCCGCGGCACGCGTGACAGAGCCCCGCACGACCGGAGTGCGGGGCCCTTGCCCGTCTGCGACGATCACTCCATGATCGCTCGGCGCAGGCCGCTCACGGCACGGTGGACGACCCTGGTGCCCTTGCTCGCGGCCGTGCTGCTGATCTTCACCTGGGGGCGCGATCTGCCGGCCGCGGTCGTCGCGCTGGCGACCCTGGTCCTCGCGGGAGCCGTCCTGGCCGCCGTGCACCACGCCGAGGTGGTGGCCCACCGGGTCGGCGAACCGTTCGGCTCGCTCGTCCTCGCCGTGGCCGTCACGATCATCGAGGTCGCCCTCATCGTCACCCTGATGGCCGACGGCGGGGACAAGAGCTCGACACTGGCCCGCGACACGGTCTTCGCAGCCGTGATGATCACCTGCAACGGCATCGTCGGCCTCTGCCTCCTGGTCGCCTCCCTGCGGCACGGAACGGCCGTCTTCAACCCCGAGGGCACCGGCGCCGCACTCGCGACCGTCGCCACCCTGGCCACGCTCAGCCTCGTGCTGCCGACGTTCACCACGAGCAAGCCGGGCCCGGAATTCTCCACCGTGCAGCTGACCTTCGCCGCGCTCTCCTCGCTGATCCTGTACGGGCTGTTCGTCGCCACGCAGACCGTGCGGCACCGGGACTACTTCCTGCCGATCACCCGGCAGGGCGAGGTGATCACCGCGGAGGAGCACGCGGCGGCGCCGACCGCCCGTACCGCCCTGATCAGCCTGGGGCTGCTCGGCCTCGCCCTGGTCGGCGTGGTCGGTCTGGCCAAAGGGGTGTCGCCCACCATCGAGTCCGGGGTGGAGGCCGCCGGGCTGCACCACGCCGTCGTCGGTGTGATCATCGCGCTGCTGGTGCTGCTCCCGGAGACCATCGCCGCGCTGCGCTCCGCGCGTCGTGACCGGGTGCAGACCAGCCTGAACCTCGCCCTCGGGTCGGCCATGGCCAGCATCGGCCTGACCATCCCGGCGGTCGCGCTCGCCTCCGTCTGGCTCTCCGGCCCGCTGGTGCTCGGCCTCGGCGCCACGCACATGGTGCTGCTCGCCCTGACCGTGGTGGTGGCCTCGCTGACCGTGGTACCGGGCCGGGCCACACCGCTCCAGGGCGGGGTCCATCTGGTGCTGTTCGCGGCTTATCTGGAGCTGGCGATCAACCCGTAGACGCTCGCCGGGGACGCGCGCAAAAAGCCGGGGACGCGCGCAAGAGACGCGCAAACGCTCACGCAAGCGTTTACGCGCCTCACCACCAAGTCACCCAGAAGCCGGCTCCGCAGCCGCCCCCACCGGCACTGGACGCGTCTCCGGCAACAGCGCGAAGCATCCCAGGCTCAGCAGCGCGATCGCCGTCAGATACGCGGCCACGCCCCAGGGCACCCGCCCGCCCTGCTCGGCCAGCGCCGTTGCCACGATCGGTGTGAGCGCGCCCCCGATGACCCCGCCGAGGTTGTAGCCGACCGCGGCGCCCGTGCAGCGCACCCGCGGCTCGTACAGCTCCGGCAGATACGCGGCGATCACGGCGAACATCGTGATGAACGAGAGCATCGCCCCGAGGAAGCCGAGGAACATCGGCAGCGGCGCGCCGGTGGCGAGGAGCGCGACCATCGGGAACATCCACAGGGCGGCGGCCGCGCATCCGGCCAGGCACAGGGGCCGCCGGCCGTACCGGTCCCCGAGCAGCGCCACCAGCGGCGTGAGCGCGCCCTTCACGACCACCGCGCCCATGATGCAGGTCAGCATGACGCTGCGGCTCACCCCGAGCCGTTCCGTCCCGTAGGCGAGCGACCAGGTCGTCACGGCGTAGAAGATCGCATAGCCGATCGCGAGCGCCCCGCCGGTCAGCAGCAGGAGCCGCCAGTGGTCGCGCAGGACCTCGACGAGCGGCACGCGCGCGTGGTCGTCGATCTCGAGGAAACTGGGGCTCTCGGCGAGCGAGGAGCGCAGCCACAGCCCCACGACGGCCAGCACCCCCGCCGCCCAGAACGGCACCCGCCACCCCCATGAGGCGAACTGCGCCTCGGACAGCGTCGCCGAGAGCCCCAGCACCACACCGTTGGCGAGGAGGAACCCCAGCGCGGGCCCGACCTGCGGGAAGCTCGACCACAGCCCGCGCCGCCCGGCCGGCGCGTGCTCCACCGTCAGCAGCACCGCCCCGCCCCACTCCCCGCCGAGCCCCAGCCCCTGCAGGAAACGCAGCACCAGGAGCAGCAGCGGAGCGACGACGCCGATCGTCCCGTACGTCGGCACACAGCCGACCGCGACCGTGGAGGCGCCGGTCAGCAGCAGGGAGGCGACGAGGACCGGCCGCCGCCCGTGCCGGTCCCCGATGTGCCCGAACAGCACCGACCCCAGCGGCCGCGCGATGAAGCCCACGCCGAAGGTGGCGAAGGCGGCCAGCGTCTCGGCCACCGGCGAGAAGGTCGGGAAGAACAGCGGCCCGAAGATCAGGGCCGCCGCGGTGCCGTAGACGAAGAAGTCGTAGAACTCGATGGCTGTGCCCGCGAGCGAGGCGGCCGCCAGGCGCGGCATGGAAGGTGCCTTTACGGTGCGTACGTCGTGCATGCCGCGTCAACTACCCACCGTGACGGCGGGTTACGGGGGCGCGCGGGGGCCTCGGGGGCCCTCAGTACGTGACCGTGATGCGCCGGGCCGGTCCGTCCACGCGTACGGTGCCGCCGTACGGGATCACCAGCTGCGGATCGGTGTGCCCGAAGTCCACGTCGAAGACGATCGTGGTGTCGGGCGCGTAGGTTCGCATGGCGCGCAGCACGGCCTCCCGCTGGTCGGACGCGTGACGAGCGGCCTCCTCGGGGCTGTTGGGCCGCTCGAAGGACCAGGTCTTCGGGCGGCCCATGAGGAGGGCCGAGAAGCGCTGGAGCAGCCCGCGTTCGCCCATGTTGCGAAGGGTGCAGAAGACCTCCGTGGCGCTCGGCATGTCCTCCGAGGTCTCCAGGAGCAGCACGCCGCCGTCGTACTCGGACAGGTCGTGCGCGATCTCGCGGTCGGCCATCAGCAGCCAGCCGACGATCTCCAGGCAGCCGCCCCAACTGCGGCCCTCGACCACCCGGTCGGCGTTGACCCAGGTCCAGCCGGTCCCGGGCCGGGTCTCCGGCTCCGCGTCGAAGGTCGCCGGATCCGCCCAGTCCCGGTCGATGTCACGCCACCGCTCGGCGGGCCGCAACTCGAAGGGGCCGGAGGTGAACAGGGCGGCGCGCAGGGACGCGGCGGTCTGCGGATGCATGGCCACCGGGCGGCCCAGCTCGCACATCACACTCGCCCCGTGAAAGGCGACGATGCCGCTGTTGTGGAGGTAGGCGAGCAGGTTCGTGTTGTCGCTCATCCCGAAGAACGGCTTCGGGTTGGCCCGGATCAACTCCCGGTCCAGCAGCGGCAGCACGGTGATCTGGTCGTCCCCGCCGATCGACGCGATGACCGCCTTGATGTCCGGGTCGGCGAAGGCCGCGTGGATGTCGTCGGCCCGCTCCTGGGCCGATGAGTCCATCTTGCGGGTCGCCGGATACTCGACCGGCTCCAGTCCGTACTCCTTGCGCAGCCGCTCCAGGCCCAGCTCGTAGGGGAGCGGTAAGAGCCCGGGCAGGCCGGAGGAGGGCGAGAGCACGGCGATGCGGTCACCGGGAGACGGCTTGGGAGGGTAGGAGAGTCTCGTCATGCCGGCAGGCTACGGACCGGCGGGCTGCCGGCGCACCGTGATAAACCGGGTCCGAGCAGCGGTCCGCCACGGGCCGCGGCGACCTCGAACGGACCGGAGGAACCGTGCCCCGCACCCTGGCCAACGCCCCGATCATGATCCTCAACGGCCCCAACCTGAACCTCCTCGGCCAGCGTCAGCCCGAGATCTACGGTTCCGACACCCTCGCCGACGTCGAGGCCCTGTGCGCCAAGGCGGCGGCCGCGCACGGCGGCACGGTCGACTTCCGCCAGTCCAACCACGAGGGCGAGCTGGTGGACTGGATCCACGAGGCGCGGCTGAACCACTGCGGCATCGTGATCAACCCGGGCGCCTACTCGCACACCTCCGTCGCCATCCTGGACGCCCTCAACACCTGTGACGGCATGCCGGTGTTGGAGGTCCACATCTCCAACATCCACAAGCGGGAGTCGTTCCGGCACCACTCCTACGTCTCGCTGCGCGCCGACGGGGTCATCGCGGGGTGCGGGGTACAGGGGTACGTCTTCGGCGTGGAGCGGGTCGCGGCGCTGGCCGGGGCGGGGCGCGCCGACACCTGAGGTCTTCGGCGACCGTCCCGCCGCCAGGGATCACAACCGTCCCGCCTCCACGATCCTCCGCAGAAAGCGCTGCGTGCGCTCCTGCCGCGGTTCCCCGAAGACCTGCTCGGCGGTGCCGCGTTCCAGCACCACGCCGCCCTCCAGGAAGCACACCTGGTCGGCGACCTCCCGTGCGAAGGCCATCTCGTGCGTCGCCAGCACCATGGTCATGCCCTCGTCCTTCAGGTCGCGGACCACGGTGAGGACCTCGCCCACCAGCTCGGGATCGAGAGCGGCAGTGATCTCGTCGAGCAGCAGCAGCCGGGGGCGTACGGCCAGGGCGCGCACGATCGCCACCCGCTGTTGCTGTCCGCCGCTCAGCCGGTCCGGGTACTCGCCCGCCTTCCCGCCGAGCCCGAGCCGTTCCAGCAGCTCACGCGCGCGTGCCTCGGCCTCGGCGCGGGGCACGCCGTGCACGCGGCGCGGAGCGAGTGTGATGTTCTCCAGCACCGTCAGGTGCGGGAAGAGGTTGTACGCCTGGAAGACCACGCCGATCCGGCGGCGCACGGCGTCCTGGTCGGCGCGCGGGTCGGTGATCTCCTCGCCGTCCAGCCAGATCGCCCCGTCGTCGATCTCCTCCAGCAGGTTCGCGCACCGCAGCAGCGTCGACTTGCCGGAGCCGGAGGCGCCGATCAGCGCGGTGACCGTGTGCGGGGCGACCTCCAGGTCGACGTCCCGCAGGACGACCGAGCCGCCGAAGGACTTGCGGACGGCCTCCATGCGCAGCACGGGCGCGTCGGGCGCGTCGCTCATGTGATTCCTCCCTGGGCCCGCCGGCGGTCCATCCGCGCCGTCACCCAGTCCGTGAAGCGGGTCATGGGGATGGTCAGCGCGACGAAGACCAGACCCGCGACGATGTACGGCGTGTAGTTGAGGCTGCGGCCCACGATGATGTCGGCGGCCCGTACGGCGTCCACGGCACCGCCGATCGAGACCAGCCCGGTGTCCTTCTGGAGCGACACCAGGTCGTTCAGCAGCGGCGGCACCTGACGGCGCACCGCCTGGGGCAGCACCACGTACCGCAGTGCCTGCCGGTTGCTGAGCCCGAGTGAGCGGGCCGCGGCGCGCTGCGAGGGGTGCACGGACTCGATGCCGGCCCGGAACACCTCGGCGACGTACGCCGAGTACGTCAGGGTGAGCGCGGTGCCGCCGAGGAGCACGGGGTCGACGGTCACCCCCTGGAGCCGCAGTGCCGGGACGCCGAGGACCACGATCATCAGGTTGATGATCAGCGGCAGCCCCCGGAAGAAGTCCGTGTAGGCGGCGGCCAGGACGCGCAGCGGGAAGAACACCGGGCCGCGCAGCGTACGGGCGACGGCGATCAGCATGCCGAGGACGAGCACCGCGGCCCCGCAGACCAGCAGCAGCCGGACGTTCAGCCACAGCCCTTCGAGGACTTTCGGGAACGCCTCGCGCGCGTACCCCCAGTCGAAGAAGGTCTCCTTGGTGCGCGGCCAGCCGGGGGCGTTGACGACGACCAGGTAGAGGACGGCTCCGGTGACGAGGGTGGAGATCGCGCCGATCGCGGTGGCGCGCCGGGCGCGGGCGCGCTTGTAGCGCTCACGGTCCAGGCGACGCTGCGACGGCACGTAGCCGTCCCGCGCGTCGTGTGCGCCGGAGCCGACCGCCGGCTCGTCCTTGTTCACCGTCACTTGAGCACCGGAGCGTCGACGGCGTCCGACAGCCACTGCTGCTCGATCCTCGCCAGCGTGCCGTCCTCGCGCAGCGCGTCCACGGCCCGCGAGACGCAGGAGGTGAGTGCGCTGCCCTTGTCGAGCACGAGTCCGAACTGCTCCGGCGTACCGCCCTGGTTCTCGAACTGGCCGACGATCGTCGCGTCCGTGACCTCGGCCCCGGTGATGTAGAAGGCGGTCGGCAGGTCCACGACGATGGCGTCGACCTGGCCGTTCTTCAGCGCGGACTTGGCCTGGTCGTTCTTGCCGAACACGGCGGCCGCCCGGGTGGGCCGCACCACGTCGTCGATGTAGTCGAGGCTGGTCGTGCCGACCTGCGCGCCCAGCTTCGCGTCCTTCAGGTCCGCGACGCTCTTCGCCTTCGCCGCCCTGGAGCCCTTCAGGGCGACGACGGCCTGGCGCACGTCGTAGTAGCCGGACGAGAAGTCCACGGCCTTCTTGCGCTCGTCGCTGACGGACACCTGGTTGATGTCGAAGTCGAACGTCTTCTCACCGGGCGCGAAGGCCTTGTTGAACGGGACGGTCTGCCAGACCACCTTGTCCTTGCCGTAACCGAGTTGCCGCGCTACGGCGTACGCGACCGCCGACTCGAAGCCCTTGCCGCTCGCGGGGTCGTCGTCCTTGAACCACGGCTCGTAGGCGGGTTCGTCGGTGGCGATCGTCAGCTTGCCCGAGGCCCGGGTGTCCAACTTGCCTTTCTCGCACGTGTTTCCGGCCGAGGACGTGCCGGACGCGGGCTCCTCCGGCTGGGGTGCACAGCCGACGGCGGTGGCGAGCAGGGCGACGGTGACGGCGGCGGCAGCGCGGCGCGGGGCACGCGAGGCAGGATGCATGGCGCGAGATTGGCAGCCGCCGGTCCTGTTTGTCGAGGTCACGACGGCATCTGCTCGCATCGTGGGAGCGGGTGTTGCGTTCGTGTGAACACTCCGTGGCGCGCGCCGGGTTCGGCGGTCGCCGGGGCCGCCGGTCGAGGGCGGGGATCGACAGACCGGCGGCCCATCCGCCCAGGAGCCGTCATCCTGCGCGGGGCTGCTACCAGTTGACTGCGCAACTACGTACAGGGGGAGCGTACGTACGACACCGGCGTGTGCGAATGATTCACACGGGGCGCGTGCGCGGCAGCACTCACCACCCGCGCGCGTGCCACTCCGGCAACTGCGGGCGTTCCGCGCCCAGCGTCGTGTCGTTGCCGTGCCCCGGGTAGACCCACGTCTCGTCCGGGAGGACGTCGAAGATCTTGGTCTCCACATCGCGGATGAGGCTGGCGAACGCCTTGGGGTCCTTGTGGGTGTTGCCCACACCGCCGGGGAAGAGGCAGTCCCCGGTGAACACATGGGGATGTCCGTGGGGATCGTCGTAGACGAGGGCGATCGAACCGGGCGTGTGCCCGACCAGGTGGCGCGCGGTGAGTTCCACGCGCCCCACCCGGATGGTGTCGCCGTCGTCGACCAGCACGTCGGTCCGCACCGGGATGCCGTCGGCGTCGTCCCGGCCCGCGTAGGTGCGGGCTCCGGTGGCCGCGACGACCTCGGCGAGCGCCTGCCAGTGGTCGCCGTGCTGGTGGGTGGTGACGACGGACGCGATGCCGTCGTCACCGATCATGCCGAGCAGCGTCTGCGCCTCGTTCGCGGCGTCGATCAGCAACTGCTCGTCCGTGGCCCGGCAGCGCAGCAGATAGGCGTTGTTGTTCATCGGACCGACCGCGATCTTGGTGATCATCAGGTCCTTGAGCTCGTGCACGTCGGCAGGTCCGCCGACCGTCACCTGTCCGCTGTACGTCATGTGCGCCAGCCTATAGCGGGGGAGCGGGCCGGGTCCTACAGCGGGGGCAGTGCCGGAAGGGCTCCGCCGTCCACCGTCAGCGCGGCTCCCGAACGGCGGCCGGCGAGCCAGCCCAGCAGGTCCGCCGGGGGGCCGGTGACGGTCACCCCGGGCCCGTCGTCGGCCTCCCGTCCCGTGCTCCACGCGTGCGTGCCGTCCGTGAGGCGCGTGGGCGGCACGTCGTGATGCCCGGAGAACCGGTCGGCGAGGAAGGCGATCTCCCGCTGCGTGAAGTCCGCCGGCAGGTCTTCCAGCTCGTACCCGATCCCCAGGTCCACGTGGTGCAGCTCCACCTCCACCCACCGCCGGAACGGCACCCGGGACGCCGAGTCCGTGACCCCGTTCCGCAGCTCCACCGTGCGCGACCAGTCCGCCGGAGCGGCCCCGGCCTCCTGGAAGCGGGCCGCGCTCTCGCGCAGGTCGGCGAGGTGGACGTCGAGCGGGCGCGGGGCGTCCCGCTCGATGTCGGCGTCCCGGGCCTCGCCGGAGACGTACATGGGACGGCCCTCCAGGACGTTCACGAGAGCGTCCGCGTTGCGGGCGAGGTGGGCCAGCACATGGCCCCGGGTCCAGCCGGGAAGCCGTGACGGCTGCGTCACAGAGGCGTTGTCCAGTTTGCCGACTGCGATGAGCAGCCGTTCCGTAGCGGCTTGTACAGACGCCAGGTCATGACCGTGATCAATCATGGTGCTGACCCTAGCTCCGCCACCCCTTCGGGTGAAGGTGGTGAAGGAGTGCCGGTAATCGAATGCGCGTGCTATATGGTCGGACGTGACGTCGGGCATGCTGGAAAGCCGGGGTTTGTTGGCAACCCGTGAATCCGACCGGCGTTGTCAGTGGCTCCCCCTAGTCTGAGAAAGCACGGGGGCCCCGCCCCTGTCACTTCTCTCAAGAAAGGTGCGGACCGGCGTGGCCGACCGTCTCATCGTTCGTGGAGCGCGCGAGCACAATCTCAAGAACGTCTCGCTCGACCTCCCGCGCGACTCGCTCATCGTCTTCACGGGCCTGTCGGGGTCGGGCAAGTCCTCGCTGGCCTTCGACACCATCTTCGCGGAGGGCCAGCGGCGCTACGTGGAGTCGCTGTCCTCGTACGCCCGGCAGTTCCTCGGCCAGATGGACAAGCCGGACGTCGACTTCATCGAGGGCCTGTCCCCGGCCGTCTCCATCGACCAGAAGTCGACCTCGCGCAACCCGCGCTCCACGGTCGGCACCATCACCGAGGTCTACGACTACCTGCGTCTGCTCTTCGCGCGCATCGGCAAGCCGCACTGCCCCGAGTGCGGCCGCCCGATCACGCGCCAGTCGCCGCAGGCCATCGTCGACAAGGTCCTGGAGCTGCCCGAGGGCAGCCGCTTCCAGGTGCTGTCGCCGCTGGTACGCGAGCGCAAGGGCGAGTTCGTCGACCTCTTCGCCGACCTCCAGACCAAGGGCTACTCCCGCGCGCGGGTGGACGGCGAGACCATCCAGCTGTCGAACCCGCCCACGCTGAAGAAGCAGGAGAAGCACACCATCGAGGTGGTCGTCGACCGCCTCACGGTGAAGGACAGCGCCAAGCGCCGTCTGACCGACTCCGTCGAGACCGCCCTCGGTCTGTCCGGCGGCATGGTCGTGCTCGACTTCGTCGACCTCCCGGAGGACGACCCCGAGCGCGAGCGGATGTACTCGGAGCACCTGTACTGCGCGTACGACGACCTGTCCTTCGAGGAGCTGGAGCCCCGCTCCTTCTCGTTCAACTCGCCCTTCGGCGCCTGCCCGGACTGCTCCGGCATCGGCACGCGCATGGAGGTCGACGCGGAGCTCATCGTCCCGGACCCGGACAAGAGCCTCGACGAGGGCGCCATCCACCCCTGGTCGCACGGCCACACCAAGGACTACTTCGGCCGCCTGATCGGTGCACTCGCCGACGCCCTGGGCTTCCGTACGGACATCCCGTTCGCGGGCCTCCCGCAGCGTGCCAAGAAGGCCCTGCTCCACGGCCACAAGACCCAGGTCGAGGTCCGCTACCGCAACCGCTACGGGCGCGAGCGCCGGTACACCACGGCCTTCGAGGGCGCCGTCCCGTTCGTCAAGCGCCGGCACAGCGAGGCCGAGAGCGACGCCAGCCGGGAGCGCTTCGAGGGCTACATGCGCGAGGTGCCCTGCCCGACCTGTGAGGGCACGCGCCTGAAGCCGATCGTCCTCGCGGTCACGATCATGGACAAGTCCATCGCGGAGGTCTCCGCGATGTCGATCAGCGACTGCGCGGACTTCCTGAGGGAGCTGAAGCTCAGCGCCCGCGACAAGAAGATCGCCGAGCGCGTCCTGAAGGAGGTCAACGAGCGGCTGCGGTTCCTCGTCGACGTCGGCCTGGACTACCTCTCCCTGAACCGCGCGGCCGGCACGCTGTCCGGCGGCGAGGCCCAGCGCATCCGCCTGGCCACCCAGATCGGCTCCGGCCTCGTCGGCGTGCTGTACGTCCTCGACGAGCCGTCCATCGGCCTGCACCAGCGCGACAACCACCGGCTGATCGAGACCCTGGTCCGGCTGCGCGACATGGGCAACACGCTCATCGTCGTCGAGCACGACGAGGACACCATCAAGACCGCCGACTGGGTCGTCGACATCGGCCCCGGCGCCGGTGAGCACGGCGGCAAGGTCGTGCACAGCGGCTCCCTGAAGGAGCTCCTCGCCAACGAGGAGTCGCAGACCGGTCAGTACCTGTCCGGCAAGAAGGCCATCCCGCTGCCGGAGATCCGGCGCCCGCTGGACCCGTCCCGGCAGCTCACGGTGCACGGCGCCCGGGAGAACAACCTCCAGGACATCGACGTCTCGTTCCCGCTGGGCGTGTTCACCGCCGTCACCGGCGTGTCCGGATCGGGCAAGTCGACCCTGGTCAACGACATCCTGTACACGCACCTGGCCCGCGAGCTGAACGGCGCGAGGAACGTGCCCGGGCGGCACACGCGCGTGGACGGCGACGACCTCGTCGACAAGGTCGTACACGTCGACCAGTCGCCCATCGGCCGCACCCCGCGCTCCAACCCGGCCACCTACACCGGCGTCTTCGACCACATCCGCAAGCTGTTCGCCGAGACCACCGAGGCGAAGGTCCGCGGCTACCTGCCCGGCCGCTTCTCCTTCAACGTCAAGGGCGGCCGCTGCGAGAACTGCGCGGGCGACGGCACGATCAAGATCGAGATGAACTTCCTCCCGGACGTCTACGTCCCGTGCGAGGTCTGCCACGGCGCCCGGTACAACCGGGAGACCCTGGAGGTCCACTACAAGGGCAAGTCCATCGCCGACGTCCTGAACATGCCGATCGAGGAGGCCACGGAGTTCTTCGAGGCGGTCCCCGCGATCTCCCGCCACATGAAGACCCTCAAGGACGTCGGCCTCGGCTACGTCCGGCTCGGCCAGTCCGCGACCACCCTGTCCGGCGGTGAGGCCCAGCGCGTCAAGCTCGCCAGCGAGCTCCAGCGCCGCTCCACCGGCCGCACGGTCTACGTCCTGGACGAGCCGACCACCGGTCTGCACTTCGAGGACATCAGCAAGCTGCTGACGGTGCTGTCCGGACTGGTCGACAAGGGCAACACGGTCATCGTCATCGAGCACAACCTCGACGTGATCAAGACCGCCGACTGGATCGTGGACATGGGTCCCGAAGGCGGCGCCGGCGGCGGCCTGGTCGTCGCCGAGGGCACGCCCGAGGAGGTCGCCGCGGTCCCGGCCAGCCACACCGGCAAGTTCCTGCGCGAGGTCCTCGGCGCCGACCGGATCACCGACGCGTCCTCGGTGAAGGCCCCGCGCAAGACGGCGGCGAAGAAGACGGTCCCGGCACAGACCAGGGCTACCAGGACGGTCAACAGCACCGCGGTGAAGAAGACAGCCGCAAAGTCCACGAAGGCCGCCGCGAAGAAGACGACGCGGACGACCAAGGGCTGACCGGCCAAGGGCTGAAGGCTGCCGCCGACGCGCCGTGCCCCACAGGAACTCCCTGTGGGGCACGGCGCGTCGTTGTGCGGTCAGGCGTTCTCAGGCTCCACGAACTGCATGTCGAGCTGGATCTTCACCACGTCACCGAGCAGACCGGGAGCGAAGTCGAGTCCGAACTCGCTGCGCCGGATCTCACCCGTCGCCTCGAACCCGGCATGCCGGCTGCCGTCCATGGGCACGTCGACCAGCCCGCCGAACTCCACGGCGAGCATCACCGGGCGGGTCACCTCGCCGATCGTCAGCTCGCCCTCCATCGTCCAGTCCTCACCCTCACCCGACACACGCGTCGAGCGGTATGTCATCGTCGGGCGCTTCTCGACGTCGAGCAGGTCGGACGCGCGGACATGCGCGTCCCGGTCGGCGTTGCCGGTGTCGATCGAGGCCAGATCGACGGTCGCGGAGACCCGCACGTCCTCGACGCGCTCCCCGACGAACAGCTCGGCCTCCAGCCGCTCGAAACGCCCCCGCACCTTGGCGATGCCCAGGTGACGGACGGTGAAGCCCACGGAGGAGTGGAACGGGTCCAGGGCCCAGTGCCCCGGGGCCAGCGGCAGAGCGGTGGCGGAAGCGGCGGTAGCGGTGTCATTCGTCATGTCCTCCACCCTGAGGGGCGCGCGGCCCGGGAGGGAGACCGGCCGGAGCCTGGTAGTGGCAGGGACACCCTCTCCGCGCGCGGGCGGGGTACGTTCGGCGGGTGAGCGACAACGAGTTGGGCACGTTCCTGCGCACCTGGCGTGAAGCCGTCAGCCCCGCCGAGGTGGGCCTGCCCACCGGTCAGCGCCGTCGCACCCCCGGCCTGCGGCGCTCCGAACTGGCCACGCTCGCCGGTATCAGCGTCGAGTACCTCACCCGGCTGGAACAGGGGCGGGACCGCCACCCCTCCGCCCAGGTGCTCGGTGCCCTCGCCGACGTCCTGAACCTGTCTCTCGCCGACCGGATGCTGCTGCGCCGCCTGACCAAGGAGGCGGACGGCGGCGACCCGCTGCTCTGTGCGGCGGCCCCGCAGCTCGGCCGCACGGCCCGCCCCACCGTCCGGTCCGTACTGGACCGCCTCGAACCGACCCCGGCGCTGGTGGTCAACTGGATCGGCGACGTCCTGGCCCACACCGCGGGATACGAGCGGCTGGCCGGCCCCCTCGGCCTGCTGGACGACGATCCGCCCAACCTGCTCCGCTACCTCTTCACCGACGAACGGGCCCGCAGCGCCTACCGCGACTGGGACCGGGTGGCCGACGACCTGGTCGCCCAGCTCCGGCACGAGGTCCCGCTGCGGGACCCTTACGTCGCCGAGCTGGCCGACGAGCTGACGGTGACGGCCGGGGCGGACTTCGCCGACCGGTTCGCCGACCTGGCCGCGGCGCCGCGGCGGACGGGCTCCCAGCACATCGAGCACCCCGAGGCCGGTTCGCTGCGCCTGCTGCACGAGACGTTCGCGCTGCCCGACGAGGGCCAGCGCGTGATCGTCCACCTGCCCGCGGACGACGCCACGGCCGCCGCCCTGGACCGCCTCAACGGCCGTCGCCCCGGCGCGCTGCGGGCCGTTGGGACGGCCGGCTGAGCGACGCGCCCGGGACGCGTTCTGCGTAGGCCGCCCTGATCGCGGGAGGTGTCAGCCCTCCAGCTCGTGTGCGTACGGCGGTTCCGCCCCGGCCCGGGAGCAGGTGATCGCCGCCGCACGGGCCGCGAAGCCCAGCAGCCCCGTCCAGCCGTCCGGCCCCAGCGCGGCCGTCGCGTGAGCGCTGAGCGCGTCGCGTGCCGCGAGCCCGTGCAGCAGCGCGGCGTTCACCGTGTCGCCCGCGCCGATCGTGTCCACGACCCGGACCCGCTCGCCCGGCACCGAGTACTCGCCGCCATCAGCGGTGAAGGCGGTCAGCCCGTCGCCGCCCCGGGTGATCACGACCGCCGCCGGGCCCGCCGCCAGCCACTCCTGGGGCGTGCCGCCGAGCCACCGGGCGTCCTCCTCGGACAGCTTCAGCAGGGACACCGACGGCAGCCAGCTCTTGAACCGCGCCCGGTAGGCGTCCGCGTCCGGGATCAGTCCGGCCCTGATGTTCGGGTCCAGCGCGGTGAACACACCCTGCGCGGCCGCCGCACGCATCAGCTCCTCGTAGGCGCTCGCCCCCGGCTCCAGCACCAGCGAGCAGGTCCCGAAGGAGACGGCCCGGGTGCCGGGCGGCAGCGCGGAGGGGGCCGTGAACAGCCGGTCCGCCGTCCCGTCGACGTAGAACGAGTACGCCGCCGAGCCGTCCGTGCCGACCGTCGCGACGGCGAGGGTCGTGGGCTCGGCGCCGCGCTGCACCGACGACACGTCCACCCCGGTCTCCCGCAACCGGTCCAGCAGGGCCTCCCCGAAGGCGTCGTACGACACCCGCGAACAGAAGGCGGCCGGGGAACCGAGACGGCCCAGCGCGACCGCCGTGTTGTACGGGCCGCCGCCGAGCGCCGGCTGGAGTGCCGCCAGGGCACCCGTGCCCCGCGGTACCAGGTCGATCAGTGCCTCACCGGCGACGACGATCATGCGACGGTTCCTCTCTCGGACTGCGCGGACTGCTCGGGCTGCTCGAACCGCACGGACCGCCCCGGCTCCTCGGGGCAGCCGCACGAGGTGCGGTGGACGAAGGTGCAGGGGAGCCGCACCGTCCGGGCGGGCCGGTCCGGCTCGGCGAGACGTTCCAGGAGCACGCGTACGGCCTGGGCGCCGATGTCCCTGCTGGGCTGCGCGATCGCGGTCAGCCGGGGCGAGAACAGGTCCGCCCAGGCGAAGTCGTCGAAGCAGCACAGTGCGATGTCGCCGGGCACGGACAGGCCGTGCGCGCGCAGGGCACGCAGCGCCCCGATGGTCATGGCGTTGTTGCCGGTGACCAGCGCGGTGGGCGGCACGGCGAGGGACAGCAGGGCGGCGGTGGCCCCTTCGGCACCGGCCGACTCCGAGTCGCCGTGCACCAGGAGCCGTTCGTCCCAGGGGAGTCCGCCGAACGCGAGGCCGGTCCGGTAGCCGGTGATCCGTTCGCTCGTGGTGCTGAGGCCTGGTCGCCCCGCCACCAGCCCGATCCGCCGGTGACCGAGACCGGCGAGGTGGGTGACCAGCCGGGACGTCGGTTCGGCGTTGTCGGCGCAGACCTGGTCGAAACGCGGTCCGCCGTCCGCGGCGTCCACCAGCCGGTCGAGGAACACGGCCGGTACGTCGTGCCGCCCCAGGTAGGCGAGCAGCCCGCGCGGATCCGCGGAGGGCGCGACGATCATGCCGTCCACCCGGCGCTCGTGCAGCAGCTGGACGACCTTGCGCTCGTGCTCCGGGTCGTCGTGCGGATCGGCGATCAGGAGGCTGTAGCCATGCTCCAGGGCACTGGCCTCGACGCCTTGGAGGATCTCCGTGAAGTACGGGTTGCTGATCGCCGACACCGCCAGTCCGATGGACCGGGTACGGGCGGTCACCAGGGAACGGGCCAGCGTGTTCGTCGTGTAGCCGAGCTCCTCCACGGCGTCGAGGACCGCCTGGCGGGTGTGCGGCAGCACCGGCCGGGTGCCGTTCAGGACGTGCGAGACGGTCGCCACGGAGACACCGGCGCTCCGAGCGACGTCGGCCATGGTCACCATGCTGCTCCCGCCTCGTCTGTCAGGTTCCGGGGGAACGTATCGCATCCGAAGGCAGACGTAAACGCTTACGCAAGCGTTTACGTCGAGCCGGGAGGGAACGGGGCAGAGGACAGAAGAGAGAGGGCGGCGAACCACGGCCGCCCTCGGTGCCGCTACTCCCAGTCCCAGCCGATACCCAGGAACCCGGTGCGCACCCGCGGCTCGACCAGGTGCACCGACCGGTGCCGTCCGCTCAGTGCCAGGTCCTGGCAGCCGGTGCGCGGGGCCGCCGCCGAGTGCTGGGTGAAACGGTGACAGCGGGCCGGGAGGGCCGCCGCGTCGAAGCACACCTGGAGGGCGTACTGGCCGCCGGGGCAGTCGAAGCCGCGGAGGTACTCGTGTGACACACCCGCCGTGCCGTCCTCGACGCCGTAGCGGAACAGGAACGTGTCGCCGGCCCGCAGCCGGGTGTCGAAGAGCAGCTCGGCCGCGAGCACACCCGTGTCACGGTGCCAACGGACACGTCCCGTACGGCAGTTCTCCAGCGCGTGCACCCTCATGCGCTCCGGTGCGGCTCCCCGGTCGCCGTGGTGGACGGCCACGAAGCGGTCGACGCCGTCCCGGTGGGCGCGCACGATGTGGTGCGACTCCCGTTCGGCCAGTTCGCGCCGTGCCCCGATCCGCAGCCGCTCGTGGTGCCCGAGGGTGTGCAGACCGCCGTCCGGCACGCAGTCCAGCTCGGCCAGCAGCTGGTCCAGGACTCCGGAGGCTTCGACGAGGGAGCGGTAGGAGCGGGCCGCGGAGCGCTGCCCGGACGGGCCTTCGCCGGAGTCGGCGAGCAGCCGGATCAGCGATTCCTCGGGAAGGTCGAGGATCTCTTCCAGCGCGCGCACGGCCCGCAGGGACTCGGGGCGCTGCGGCCGCCTGGCCCCCTGCTGCCAGTAACTCAGGCTGGTGACGCCGACCTTCACCCCGTGACGGGACAGATGGTGCTGCACGCGTTGCAGCGGCAGCCCGCGGGCGGCGATCGCGGCACGCAGGGCGACGTGGAAGGGGCCGCCGCGCAGAACCGAGTCCAGTTCCGCGGTGGCGACGTCCGCGTGCTGTGGGGCGTGCGGCATGCAGGGGCCTCTCTGTGAGTCGGCGACGGCTGGTCAGACCGTTCGCGCGGGCCGCCCGGGACCGTCCCGCCGGCGCAGGGGGGTCTTCACATCCGTACGCCGTCGTTCAGGGGTCCCGAGTTCCTCCGCATTGAAGCGTGTTGACCTGGTCCCGACAACACCTGATGCCGGACAGTGATGTACTCCCGGCCGGGCCCGTCCGGACATGCGACCGCCCGGGGCGCGTGGCGCCCCGGGCGGTCTCCGCTGACGGCGAGCCGGGCCTCCGCCGAGACGGCGCCCGTCTACGAGCGGTCGCTCGCGGCCCGTTCCTCGACGGCCAGGCGCTTGGCCCGCACTATGTCGGGGTCGCGCGGGTCGAGGGCGTCGTGCAGCGCGAACGGTTCGTCCGCGTACCGGCGGGCACGGACGGCCCGCCGGGATTTCTCGATCCGCATCCGCTTCATCTGCGCAGCCCTCCGACCCGTGGCCCGCCCGTTTCGCATGGAAACGGCCGGTCCGCACCGACAACCTGTGCCTGCACCGACACGGTCTCCGTCCGCCGGACGTCGCCGTGTCCCCGTGGGAAGCCTGCATTCCCGCTCCCGGCGCGCCGTAACCCCGGGCGGGGCATGCCGTTGGAAACTGCCCCTCGCCGAGGCCGTGGTCGTGTCCGGGCGTCCCGTCGGACTGTCGGTGCTCGCCAGTAGGGTGTGAGACATGGCCGACCCCTCCAGCTACCGCCCCAAACCGGGTGAGATCCCCGACTCGCCGGGGGTCTACAGGTTCCGTGACGAGCACCGCCGGGTGATCTACGTCGGAAAGGCGAAAAGCCTGCGCCAGCGCCTGGCGAACTACTTCCAGGACCTGGCGGGCCTGCACCCGCGCACCCGCTCCATGGTGACCACGGCCGCGTCCGTGGAGTGGACGGTGGTGTCCACGGAGGTCGAGGCGCTCCAGCTGGAGTACTCCTGGATCAAGGAGTACGACCCCCGGTTCAACGTCAAGTACCGCGACGACAAGAGCTACCCGTACCTCGCGGTGACGATGAACGAGGACTACCCGCGCGTGCAGGTGATGCGCGGTCACAAGAAGAAGGGCGTCCGCTACTTCGGGCCGTACGCGCACGCGTGGGCGATCCGCGACACCGTCGACCTGCTGCTGCGCGTCTTCCCCGTGCGCACGTGCTCGGCCGGCGTCTTCAAGAACGCCGCCCGTACGGGCCGCCCCTGCCTGCTCGGTTACATCGGCAAGTGCTCGGCCCCGTGCGTGGACCGGGTCTCCGCCGAGGAGCACCGCGAACTGGCCGACGAGTTCTGCGACTTCATGACCGGCCGTACGGCCACGTACATCCGCCGCCTTGAGAAGCAGATGGGCGAGGCGGCCGAGGAGATGGAGTACGAGCGGGCGGCCCGGCTGCGCGACGACATCGAGGCCCTGAAGAAGGCCATGGAGAAGAACGCGGTCGTGCTCGCCGACGCGACCGACGCCGACCTGATCGCGGTCGCCGAGGACGAGCTGGAGGCGGCCGTCCAGATCTTCCACGTACGCGGGGGACGCGTGCGCGGCCAGCGCGGCTGGGTCACCGACAAGGTGGAGGAGATCACCACCGGCGCCCTCGTGGAGCACGCCCTCCAGCAGCTGTACGGCGAGGAGACGGGCGACGCGGTTCCCAAGGAGGTCCTCGTCCCGGCCCTGCCCGACCCCGTGGAGCCCGTGCAGGAGTGGCTCGCGGGCCGGCGCGGCTCGGGCGTCTCCCTGCGCGTCCCCCAGCGTGGTGACAAGAAGGCCCTCATGGAGACGGTGCAGCGCAACGCCCAGCAGGCGCTCGTCCTGCACAAGACCAAGCGCGCCTCCGACCTGACCACGCGCTCGCGCGCCCTGGAGGAGATCTCCGACGCCCTCGACCTGGACAGCGCCCCGCTGCGGATCGAGTGCTACGACATCTCCCACCTCCAGGGCGACGACGTGGTGGCCTCCATGGTCGTCTTCGAGGACGGCCTGGCCCGCAAGAGCGAGTACCGCCGCTTCCAGATCAAGGGCTTCGCCGGGCAGGACGACGTCCGCTCCATGCACGAGGTGATCACCCGCCGCTTCCGCCGCTACCTCGCCGAGAAGGAGAAGACGGGCGAGTGGTCGGACGGTGAGGACGCCGAGAACGCCGAGAACGGCCAGCTCACCAGCACCAGCGCCGGCACCCTCACCGAGGACGACGGCCGCCCCAAGAAGTTCGCCTACCCGCCGCAGCTCGTCGTCGTCGACGGCGGCGCCCCCCAGGTCGCGGCCGCCCAGCGGGCCCTGGACGACCTGGGGATCGACGACATCGCCGTGTGCGGCCTCGCCAAGCGCCTGGAGGAGGTCTGGCTGCCCGGCGACGACGACCCGGTGGTCCTGCCCCGCACCAGCGAGGGCCTGTACCTGCTCCAGCGGGTCCGTGACGAGGCCCACCGCTTCGCGATCAGCTACCAGCGCACCAAGCGGTCCAAGCGCTTCCGGTCCAGCCCCCTGGACGACGTCCCCGGCCTCGGGGACACGCGCAAGCAGGCACTCCTGAAGCACTTCGGTTCGTTGAAGAAACTGCGATCCGCCACCATCGACCAGATCTGCGAGGTCCCCGGCATAGGCCGCAAGACCGCCGAGACCATCGCGGTGGCCCTCGCCCAGGCGGCCCCGGCCGCACCCGCCGTCAACATGGCGACTGGAGAGATCATGGAGGAGGAACCCGGCACCATGGGTTCCAGTGGGGAGCCCGCGACGATGGGCGCCCCGGACGAACGACGGGGGCAGGAGACATGAATGTGAACGAGCACGACGGACAAGAAGAGCAAGTCGGAGACGGAGCACAGGTGAGTACGGGCACGACCAACGACAAGGCCGGAGTCCCGGACGCGGCCATCCCCGAGCTGGTGATCATCTCCGGCATGTCCGGGGCCGGCCGTTCCACGGCCGCGAAGTGCCTGGAGGACCTCGGCTGGTTCGTCGTCGACAACCTGCCGCCCGCGCTGATCCCCACCATGGTGGAGCTCGGCGCCCGCTCCCAGGGGAACGTGGCCCGGATCGCCGTCGTCGTCGACGTCCGCGGCCGCCGGTTCTTCGACAACCTCCGCGAGTCCCTCGCCGACCTGGAGGCGAAGAACGTCACCCGCAGGATCGTCTTCCTGGAGTCCTCCGACGATGCCCTGGTGCGCCGCTTCGAGTCGGTGCGCCGCCCGCACCCCCTCCAGGGCGACGGCCGCATCGTCGACGGCATCGCCGCCGAGCGGGAGCTGCTGCGCGAGCTGCGCGGCGACGCCGACCTGGTGATCGACACCTCCAGCCTCAACGTGCACGAGCTGCGCGCCAAGATGGACGCCCAGTTCGCCGGCGAGGAGGAGCCGGAGCTGCGGGCCACGGTCATGTCCTTCGGCTACAAGTACGGGCTGCCGGTCGACGCCGACCTGGTCGTCGACTGCCGCTTCCTGCCGAACCCGCACTGGGTCCCGGAGCTGCGCCCGTACACGGGCCTCAACGAGGAGGTCTCCGGGTACGTCTTCAACCAGCCCGGCGCCAAGGAGTTCCTCGACCGGTACACCGAGCTCCTCCAGCTCGTCGCCACCGGCTACCGCCGTGAGGGCAAGCGCTACGTGACCATCGCCGTGGGCTGCACGGGCGGCAAGCACCGCTCGGTCGCCATGTCGGAGAAGCTCGCCGCCCGGCTCGCCGCCGAGGGCGTGGAGACGGTGGTCGTACACCGGGACATGGGACGCGAATGACACGACGTACTCCGCGGCTGAGCCGGCTGCGCCGGGTGGTGCCCGACGGCAGCACCGACGGAAGGGGCGGCCGGCCCGCCGAGGCCCGGGGCGGCAGACCCCGCCGCCGGGGCACCCAGCCCAAGGTCGTCGCCCTCGGCGGCGGCATGGGCCTGTCCGCGTCGCTCGCCGCCCTGCGCCGGATCACCGGCGACCTCACCGCCGTCGTCACCGTGGCCGACGACGGCGGCTCCAGCGGCCGGCTGCGCGACGAGCTGGGCGTGCTGCCGCCCGGCGACCTGCGCAAGGCACTGGCCGCGCTCTGTGGTGACGACGACTGGGGCCAGACCTGGGCGCGCGTCATCCAGCACCGCTTCCAGTCCAAGGGCGACCTGCACGAGCACGCGGTCGGCAACCTGCTGATCGTCGCCCTGTGGGAGCAGCTCGGTGACCACGTCCAGGCCCTCGACCTGGTCGGACGGCTGCTCGGCGCACAGGGCCGCGTGCTGCCCATGTCCGCCGTCCCGCTGGAGCTCCAGGCCCTGGTCAAGGGCCACGACCCGGCCCGCCCGGAGGAGGTGGACACGGTCCGCGGCCAGGCCACCGTCGCCCTCACCCCCGGCGAGGTGCAGTCCGTGCAGGTCGTGCCGCACGACCCGCCGGCCGTGCCCGAGGCGGTCCAGGCCGTCCTGGACGCGGACTGGGTGGTGCTCGGCCCCGGCTCCTGGTTCTCCTCGGTCATCCCGCATCTGCTCGTGCCCGAGCTGCTGGACGCGCTCACGCAGACCAAGGCCCGCCGGGTACTCTCCCTGAACCTCGCCCCGCAGCCCGGAGAAACAGAGGGCTTCTCCCCGCAGCGTCATTTGGAGGTTTTGGGACGACACGCCCCTAAACTCGCCCTGGACGTGGTGCTGGCCGACGAGGCCGCCGTGCCCGACCGCGACTCCCTGACCGATGCCGCCAAGCGGTTCGGGGCCGCGGTCGAGCTGGCGCCGGTGGCCCGGCCCGACGGGACCCCGAGGCATGACCCGGAGCTGTTGGCCGCCGCGTACGACCGTATTTTTCGGATGCATGGAAGGATCGGCCCATGGCGATGACGGCAGCGGTGAAGGACGAGATCTCCCGGCTCCCCGTCACCCGGACCTGCTGCAGAAAGGCGGAGGTCTCCGCCATTCTGCGGTTCGCCGGCGGCCTTCACCTGGTGAGCGGTCGGATCGTGATCGAGGCGGAGCTGGACACGGCGATGGCGGCCCGCCGCCTCAAGCGGGACATCCTGGAGATCTTCGGCCACAGCTCGGAGCTGATCGTGATGGCACCGGGCGGACTGCGCCGCGGCTCGCGCTACGTGGTGCGCGTCGTCGCGGGCGGTGACCAGCTGGCCCGCCAGACCGGCCTGGTCGACGGGCGGGGCCGCCCGATCCGCGGCCTGCCCCCGCAGGTGGTCTCGGGGGCCACCTGCGACGCCGAGGCCGCCTGGCGGGGCGCCTTCCTGGCGCACGGCTCGCTCACCGAGCCCGGCCGCTCCTCCTCCCTGGAGGTGACCTGCCCGGGCCCCGAGGCCGCGCTCGCCCTGGTCGGCGCCGCCCGCCGCCTGTCGATCGCCGCCAAGGCCCGCGAGGTGCGCGGTGTGGACCGGGTCGTCGTCCGCGACGGCGACGCGATCGGCGCCCTGCTCACCCGTCTCGGCGCCCATGAGTCGGTGCTGGCCTGGGAGGAGCGCCGGATGCGCCGCGAGGTGCGCGCCACGGCGAACCGGCTCGCCAACTTCGACGACGCCAACCTGCGCCGCTCGGCCCGCGCGGCCGTCGCCGCCGGTGCCCGTGTGCAGCGGGCGCTGGAGATCCTCGGCGAGGACGTCCCCGAGCACCTCGCAGCGGCCGGCCGGCTGCGCATGGAGCACAAGCAGGCCTCCCTGGAGGAGCTGGGCGCGCTCGCCGACCCGCCGCTGACCAAGGACGCCGTCGCCGGCCGGATCCGCCGCCTGCTGGCCATGGCCGACAAGCGCGCCTCCGACCTGGGCATCCCGGGCACGGAGGCCAACCTCTCCGAGGAACTGGCCGACAATCTCGTAGGCTGATCCCACAGTTCGTCAAGAAGCCGGTGCCGACGTCCACTTGGGTGGTCGGCACCGGCTCTTGCGTGTCGTTCCGGCACTCTTGACTCGATCATGGACTGTCATGAGCCTGGCATCTGTTCGCTGCTGTGGCGAACCCACGCTAGGGGGGTTCATGAGACGAAGAGCGAGATCGATCCTCGCTGTCGGCGCGCTCCTGATCGGCGGAGCGAGCATCGCGCCCATCGCCCAGGCACAACCGGACAGTTCACCCCCGTCCGACCCGGACGAAGTCAAGGTCTTCCGCGCCGACGTCACCCACGAGCAGGTACCCCTGCTGCTCGCGGCCGGCCAGGACGGCCACGAACTCAGCGAGCAGGTGCCCGAGAAGGGCAAGGCCACCATCGAGGTCATCCTGACCGACCAGCAGGCGAAGAAGCTGGCGAAGCAGGGCGTCGACCTCACCGAGCACGACCTCTCCGCCAAGGCGGAAGCCCGTGTCGAGGACGCCGCCGAGGGCGTGTTCCGTCCGTACAGCGGCAAGGGCGGCATCAAGGAGGAGATCCTCAGGACCGCGCAGGAGAACCCCGGCCTCACCAAGGTCGTCTCCATCGGCAAGACGGTCAGGGGCCAGGACATCCTCGCGCTGAAGCTCACCAAGGGCGCCAAGAAGACGAAGGACGGCTCCAAGCCCTCCGTCCTCTACCTGTCCAACCAGCACGCCCGAGAGTGGATCACGCCGGAGATGACCCGGCGCCTGATGCACCACTACCTGGACAACTACAAGAAGGACCGGCGCGTCAAGAAGATCGTCGACTCCACCGAACTGTGGTTCGTCATCTCGGCCAACCCCGACGGCTACGACCACACCCACGCCGGTGACGGCAACCGCCTGTGGCGCAAGAACCTGCGGGACGTCAACGGCGACGGCGTCATCGGCACCGGCGACGGCGTCGACCTCAACCGCAACTTCGCCTACAAATGGGGCTATGACGACGAGGGGTCGTCCCCCAACCCCACCAGCGAGACCTACCGCGGCGCCGGACCGGGCTCGGAGCCGGAGACCAAGGCTCTGGACGCCTTCCAGAAGCGGATCGGCTTCACGTACGGCATCAACTACCACTCCGCCGCCGAACTCATCCTCTACGGGGTCGGCTGGCAGGTGGCCACAGCCACCCCGGACGACGTCGTGTACGAGGCGCTCGCCGGTACGCCCGAGAACCCCGCGGTCCCGGGCTACCACCCGCAGGTCTCCTCCGAGCTGTACACCACCAACGGCGAGGCCGACGGCCACGCGGCGAACGTCAACGGCCTGGCGATGTTCACCCCGGAGATGTCGACCTGTCAGACGGCCTCCAATGCCGACCCGAACGACGAGTGGAAGGCGTCCGACTGCCGGTCGATCTTCACCTTCCCGGACGACGAGAAGCTGATCCAGCAGGAGTTCGCCAAGAACGTCCCGTTCGCGCTCTCCGTCGCCGAATCCGCCGCCCACCCCGACCGCCCGTCCTCGTCGGTCGGGCTGAGCGCCGCCGACTTCACCCCGGCCGGGTTCCCGGTGTCGTACTCCCGCGGCGCCGACCAGGAGGTCTCCGTCGTCGCACGCAAGTCGCTGCGCGACAAGGAGCTGAAGTACCGCGTCAACGGCGGCCGCACCGAGGACATGGCACTCAAGCCCTGGAAGGGCGGCGAGACCTACGGCGGTGAGGACAACCTCTACTTCGACGAATACCGGGCGAAGGTGAAGGACGGCGAACCGGGCGACAAGGTCGAGGTCTGGTTCACCGGGGAGACGAAGAAGGGCAAGAAGGTCTCCAGCAAGCGCTTCACCTACACCGTGGCCGAGCGGCCCAGGGCGGACACCCTCGTCGTCGCCGAGGAGGGCGCGGCCGCCACGCAGGCACAGAAGTACGTGGACGCCCTCAAGGCCAACGGACGCAAGGCGCTCGTCTGGGACGTCGCCGAGCGCGGGGCACCGGACGCCCTGGGCGTGCTGAGCCACTTCGACACCGTCGTCCACTACACGGGCGCCGGTGTCCCCGGCAATGCCACCCAGCTCCAGCTGCGCGCCTTCCTCAACGAGGGCGGCAGGCTGATCGAGGCCGGCGAGCAGGCCGGCGGCAGCGTCGACCTCGGCGGTGGCGTCCTGTCGAACGACTTCAGCCAGTACTACCTGGGCGCCTACAGCCGTACCTCGGCCGCCGGAGCCACCGGCTTCACCGGCTCCGGCGAGCTGGGCGGCTTCACGGGCCCGCTCGGCGCCGCGCCCGGCAACCCCCTGGACAAGGCGGGACGGTACGGCGTCACCTCCGACGAGCTGCCCGCCGACGAGTTCCCGCAGTTCGCGAGCAAGGGCGCCGGACAGTTCGCCGGCGCGGTCAACCCGTACGGCCCGTACGCGGGCTCCTCGATGGCCGCCGCCGTCCACACCGATGACGCCTACAAGCGCCTCACCCGCACCGTGGACCTCACCGGTGTCGACGCGGCCGACAAGCCCACCCTGCGCACCCAGCTGATGTGGGACACCGAGCCCGGCTACGACAACGTCCTGGTCGAGGCCCACACCACGGGCGCCGACGACTGGACGACCCTGCCCGAGGCGGGCGGTGCCACCAAGGCCGCCGTTCCGGCCGAGTGCGAGGGCGGCTTCTACGTCCGTGAGCACCCATGGCTGAAGCACTACCTGACCCTGTCGGACGACGGCTGCACCGCGACCGGCAGCACCGGCTCGTGGAACAGCCTCACCGGTTCCTCCGGCGGCTGGCAGCGGGTGGACTTCGACCTGAGCGCGTACGCCGGCAAGACGGTCGAGGTCTCGATCAGCTACGTCACCGACCCGGGCACCGGCGGACACGGCGTCCTCGCCGACGAAGCCTCGCTCGTCGTCGGCGGCACGGCGAAGGAGACCGAGGGCTTCGAGACCTCGCTCGGCGCCTGGAAGGCAGCCGGTCCGCCCGCGGGCAGCCCGGCCGTCCTCAAGGACTGGACCCGCACCGGGGCCCTGTTCCAGACATACGGCGCGGTGACCACGGACGACACCGTGCTGCTGGGCTTCGGCCTGGAGCACGTCGCCACCGCGGCCGACCGGGCGGCACTGATGAGGAAGGCACTCGCCTCCCTCGACGTGTGACCGCAGACGTGTGACCCCACAGGAGCTGGGAACTCTCCGTCAACAGGCACCACGCCGGGTAGCGAAATCGAGTGATCTCGCTCTCGGTGACGGGCGGTCCGTACCCCTACTGGCGGGTACGGACCGCCCTGCCGTGTATGGGGCATCTGGATGTCACCACCGCAGCCTCAGGGAGGTAGGGTCGTAGGCGGTCGGGGACATCCCAAACAGAGCTCGCCGGCTCTTCATGGCCGGCGTACCAACGAGGAGATCGGTTCGTGACGATCCGCGTAGGCATCAACGGCTTCGGCCGCATCGGTCGTAACTACTTCCGCGCGCTGCTGGAGCAGGGTGCAGACATCGAGATCGTGGCTGTCAACGACCTGGGTGACACCGCGACCACCGCTCACCTGCTGAAGTACGACACCATCCTCGGCCGCCTCAAGCAGGAGGTCTCGCACACCGAGGACACCATCACCGTCGGCGACAAGACCATCAAGGTCCTCGCCGAGCGCAACCCCGCCGACATCCCGTGGGGCGAGCTGGGCGTCGACATCGTCATCGAGTCGACCGGCATCTTCACCAAGAAGGCCGACGCCGAGAAGCACATCGCGGGCGGCGCCAAGAAGGTCCTCATCTCGGCTCCGGCCAAGGACGAGGACGTCACCATCGTGATGGGCGTCAACCAGGACAAGTACGACCCGGCGAACCACCACGTCATCTCCAACGCCTCCTGCACCACCAACTGTGTGGCGCCGATGGCGAAGGTTCTCGACGAGAACTTCGGCATCGTCAAGGGCCTGATGACCACGGTGCACGCGTACACCAACGACCAGCGCATCCTGGACTTCCCGCACAAGGACCTGCGCCGCGCCCGTGCCGCCGCCGAGAACATCATCCCGACCACCACGGGTGCCGCCAAGGCCACCGCGCTGGTCCTGCCGCAGCTCAAGGGCAAGCTGGACGGCATCGCGATGCGCGTCCCGGTCCCGACCGGCTCGGTCACCGACCTCGTCCTCGAGCTCGGCCGTGAGGTCACCAAGGAAGAGGTCAACGCCGCCTTCCAGAAGGCGGCCGAGGGCGAGCTGAAGGGCATCCTCGAGTACACCGAGGACGCGATCGTCTCCTCCGACATCGTCAACGCCCCGGCGTCCTGCACCTTCGACTCCTCCCTGACCATGGTCCAGGAGGGCAAGAACGTGAAGGTCATCGGCTGGTACGACAACGAGTGGGGCTACTCCAACCGCCTCGTCGACCTGACGGTCTTCGTCGGCAACCAGCTCTGATCGAATAGACCAGGCACCACGATGTGAGAGCAGGGCTCGGGCAGCGCACGGTCGCGCTGCCCGGGCCCTGACTCGCGTAAAGATCAGAGCTGTTCGATCACGAGCGCTTACGAGCGATCACGAGTTCTTTCAGGAGTCCCTGCATGAAGACGATCGACGAACTCCTCGCCGAAGGGGTCGCGGGCCGGCGGGTCTTCGTCCGCGCCGACCTGAACGTGCCGCTGGACGGCACCACCATCACCGACGACGGCCGCATCCGCGCCGTGCTGCCCACCGTCAAGGCCCTCGCCGACGCGGGCGCCCGCGTGGTCGTCGCCTCGCACCTGGGCCGCCCCAAGGGTGCCCCGGACCCGGCCTTCTCCCTCGCCCCGGCCGCCGCGCGCCTCGGTGAACTCCTCGGTACGGACGTGCCGTTCGCGACCGACACGGTCGGCGAGTCGGCGCGGGCCACCGTCGCCGCCCTCACCGACGGCCAGATCGCGGTCGTCGAGAACCTGCGCTTCAACGCCGGTGAGACCAGCAAGGACGACGCCGAGCGCGGCGCCTTCGCCGACCAGCTCGCCGCCCTCGCCGACCTCTACGTCGGCGACGGCTTCGGAGCCGTGCACCGCAAGCACGCCTCCGTCTACGACCTCCCGGCCCGGCTGCCGCACGCCGCCGGCTACCTCATCGCCAAGGAGGTCGCCGTCCTGAAGAAGCTGACGGACGACCTCCAGCGCCCCTACGTCGTCGCCCTCGGCGGCGCCAAGGTCTCCGACAAGCTCGCCGTGATCGACCAGCTGCTCGGCAAGGCCGACCGGATCCTCATCGGCGGCGGCATGGCCTACACCTTCCTCAAGGCCAAGGGCTACGAGATCGGCAGCTCCCTCCTCCAGGAGGACCAGGTCCCGGCCGTCCAGGAGTACCTCGAGCGGGCCGAGAAGACCGGCGTCGAGCTGGTCCTGCCCGTCGACGCCCTGGTCGCGACCGCGTTCCCGGACCTGAAGACCAAGGCCCCGGCCAACCCGACGACCGTCGCCGCGGACGCCATCCCGGCCGACCAGATGGGCCTCGACATCGGGCCCGAGACCCGCAAGCTGTACGCGTCCAAGCTCGCCGACGCCGCCACCGTCTTCTGGAACGGACCCATGGGCGTCTTCGAGCACCCCGACTACGCCGAGGGCACCAAGGCGGTCGCCCAGGCCCTCGTCGAATCCAAGGGCTTCACCGTGGTCGGCGGCGGCGACTCCGCCGCCGCCGTGCGCACCCTGGGCTTCGACGAGACGGCATTCGGCCACATCTCGACCGGTGGCGGCGCCTCCCTCGAATACCTCGAGGGCAAGACGCTCCCCGGCCTCGCCGCACTGGAGGACTGACCTAGATGAGCACGCGCACGCCGCTGATGGCCGGCAACTGGAAGATGAACCTCAACCACCTCGAGGCCATCGCCCACGTCCAGAAGCTCGCCTTCGCCCTGGCCGACAAGGACTACGAGGCCGTCGAGGTCGCCGTCCTGCCGCCCTTCACCGACCTGCGCTCCGTACAGACCCTGGTCGACGGCGACAAGCTCAAGATCAAGTACGGCGCCCAGGACATCTCGGCACACGACGGCGGTGCCTACACCGGCGAGATCTCCGGCCCCATGCTGGCCAAGCTCAAGTGCACGTTCGTCGCCATCGGCCACAGCGAGCGCCGCCAGTACCACGCCGAGACCGACGAGCTGGTGAACGCCAAGGTCAAGGCCGCCTACAAGCACGGCCTGACCCCCATCCTGTGCGTCGGCGAGGAGCTGGAGGTCCGTGAGGCGGGCAACCACGTCTCCCACACCCTCGCCCAGGTCGAGGGCGGTCTGAAGGACCTCCCCGCCGAGCAGGCCGAGACCATCGTGATCGCCTACGAGCCCGTCTGGGCCATCGGCACCGGCAAGGTCTGCGGAGCCGAGGACGCCCAGGAGGTCTGCGCGGCGATCCGCGGCAAGATCGCCGAGCTGTACTCGCAGGACCTGGCCGACAAGGTCCGCATCCAGTACGGCGGCTCCGTGAAGTCGGGCAACGTCGCCGAGATCATGGCGCAGGCCGACATCGACGGCGCCCTGGTCGGCGGCGCCTCGCTGGACGCCGACGAATTCGTCAAGATCGTGCGCTTCCGCGACCAGTGAGTATGCGCTAACGGCGATCCGTCGTACCCTTGCGGGGTCCAGCACTGTGCTGGGCCCCGCGTCGTCCATCCGAATCCGAGGAAGTTGGTCCAGCCGTGGTTTTGGGGTTCTCGATCGCCCTGATCGTCTTCAGCCTGCTGATGATGCTGCTGGTGCTGATGCACAAGGGCAAGGGCGGCGGTCTCTCCGACATGTTCGGTGGCGGCATGCAGTCCTCCGTCGGCGGCTCCTCGGTCGCCGAACGCAACCTCGACCGGATCACCGTCGTGGTCGGTCTGCTCTGGTTCGCGTGCATCATCGTGCTCGGCATCCTGATGAAGGTGAACAACTGACCGGCCCGCATCACGCACGCAATACGTACGCACGCAATACGTACGTAAGGCCCCATGTTCGGTACGCGCGGCAAAGCGCGGCCTATCATGGGGCTTGCGTCTAGGTGTGAGGGTTGTAACTCCAATCACTGGACGCGCGTTGGGCCTTACGTAGACTGAGGCGCTCGCAGCGAAGCGGAACGCCGACTCGCTTCGCGGCACCATCACGCAGGGAGTTACGACCGTGGCAAGTGGCAACGCGATCCGGGGAAGCCGGGTCGGGGCGGGGCCGATGGGCGAGGCCGAGCGCGGCGAGTCCGCGCCGCGGCTGCGCATCTCCTTCTGGTGCTCCAACGGACACGAGACCCAGCCGAGCTTCGCCAGCGACGCGCAGGTGCCCGAAACCTGGGACTGTCCCCGCTGCGGATTTCCGGCCGGCCAGGACCGGGACAACCCGCCGGACCCGCCGCGCACCGAGCCCTACAAGACGCACCTGGCGTACGTGCGGGAGCGGCGCAGCGACGCGGACGGCGAGGCGATCCTCGCCGAGGCGCTCGCCAAACTGCGGGGCGAGATCTAGGACTTGAGACCGGCCGGGCACCAGCAGGTGCCCGGCCGGAGCTGCTTTCCGCAGCCGACGGCCGGCCGCCGGCGGACCGATTGTCAGTGGTGCCCTCTACGGTTTGTGCATCGGGCGAACCGTGAGGGGGGACAGTGGTGACGGTCGAGGTGGGCAGCATGCGCGCGCCCGCGTGGCGCGGGAGCTTCGGACGGCTGTGGAGCGCAGCCGTGCTGTCCAGTTTCGGCGACGCGCTGCGTACGGCCGCGCTGCCCCTGCTCGCCGTCACGCTGACCGACGAGCCGCTGCTCATCGCCTCCGTCACGGCCTGCGGCTACCTGCCGTGGATCGTCTTCGGGCTGCTCGGCGGGGCCGTCGCCGACCGCGTGGACCAGCGGCGCGCCATGTGGATGGTGGACGCCTTACGGGGGCTGCTGGTCGCCGCCTTCGCGGCGGCCGTCGCCCTCGGTCATGCCTCGATCGGCCTGCTCATCGTGCTGGCCTTCGCACTGACCACCCTCCAGACCCTCTTCGACAACGCCGCCACGGCCCTGCTGCCCGCCCTGGTCGACCGGGACGCCCTCGGCAGCGCCAACGCTCGGCTGCTGACCGGCCAGCGCATCGCGGGCGGCCTGCTGGGCGGGCCCGTCGTCCCGCTGCTGCTGGCCGCCGGGGCCGCCGTGCCCTTCGCGGCCGACGCCGCGACCTTCCTGGTGGCCGCCGCGCTGGTGGCCTCACTGCCGGCCGCCGAGCCCGACCACGAACCGCGAAGGTCGGGCAGCACCCTGCGCCGCGAGATCGCGGAAGGGCTGCGCACCCTGTGGCGCGACCGCGCCCTGCGCGGCCTGTGCGCCGCCACCGCCCTGTGCAACATCGGCATGGGCACCCAGCTCGCCATGCTGGTCGTCCTCGTCACCGACTGGCTGGACGCGGGCCCCGCGGGATACGCGGCGGCGGGCGCGGCCTTCACGCTGGGCGGCCTGGCCGGGGGAGTGGTGAACGGCCGGCTGGTCGCGCGTCTCGGCCGGCTGCGGTCCGTGCTGCTCGCCGGCTCGGTGCAGACCGCCGCCCTCGTCGTGATGGGCAGCGTGCGCAGCCTGACCGTGCTGGTGGGCGCGCTGGCTGTCTTCGGGCTCATGGGCATGGTGTGGAACGTCAACACCACGACACTCATGCAGGAGCGCAGCCCCGCCGGGCTCCTGGGCCGGGTCAACTCGGCCTTCCGGACCCTGGCCTTCGCCGGCGTGCCCCTCGGCGCCCTGCTGGGCGGGGCCGTCGCCACCGCCTGGGGGCCGAACACCCCGCCCCTGCTCACGGCCGCCTTCTTCGTTCTCTCCGTCACCGCACTGATACCCGCGCTCAAGGCGAACGTAGTTGTTGTCGAGCCGGTCGACGGCGCCACGACAGCCGATGTCACGCGCTGATCAATTAGGTTGGGACCGGCAGCGGGGCAAGGTACGCAGGCAGGACAGGAAAGAAGGCTGAAGCCCGAGATGAACGCAGACGGCCGTACCAGGCTCAACCAGACGTCCGAGTGGACGGCACTGGCCAAGCACCGCGAGGAGCTGGGCGACGTCCAGCTGCGCGAGCTGTTCGCCGCCGACTCCGGCCGCGGCACCGCGTACACCCTCCGGGTCGGCGACCTGTACGTCGACTACTCCAAGCACCTCGTCACCGACGACACCCTGCGGCTGCTGCACGAACTGGCCGCCGCCACCGACGTGTTCGGACTGCGGGACGCCATGTTCCGCGGCGAGAAGATCAACACCACGGAGAACCGGGCCGTGCTGCACACCGCGCTGCGCGCCCCGCGAGACGCGGTGATCGAGGTCGACGGTGAGAACGTGGTGCCGGCAGTGCACGCGGTCCTCGACAAGATGGCCGACTTCGCGAACCGGGTGCGCTCCGGGGAGTGGACGGGGCACACCGGCAAGCGGATCCGTAACGTCGTCAACGTCGGCATCGGCGGCTCGGACCTGGGCCCCGCGATGGCGTACGAGGTGCTGCGCGCCTTCACGGACCGTTCGCTGACCGTGCGTTTCGTGTCGAACGTGGACGGCGCCGACCTGCACGAGGCGGTGCGGGATCTGGATCCGGCCGAGACGCTGTTCGTCATCGCCTCCAAGACCTTCACCACCATCGAGACGGTCACCAACGCCACGTCCGCGCGTGGCTGGCTGCTGGACGCGCTCGGTGACGAGGCCGCCGTCGCCAAGCACTTCGTCGCCCTGTCGACGAACGCCGAGAAGGTCGCCGAGTTCGGTATCGACACGGCCAACATGTTCGAGTTCTGGGACTGGGTCGGCGGCCGCTACTCGTACGACTCCGCGATCGGCCTGGCCTTGATGATCGCCATCGGCCCGGACAACTTCCGGGAGATGCTCGAAGGCTTCCGGATCGTCGACGAGCACTTCCGGACGGCGCCCGCCGAGTCCAACGTGCCGCTGCTGCTCGGCCTGCTGGGCATCTGGTACGGCAACTTCCACGACGCCCAGTCGCACGCGGTGCTGCCCTACAGCCACTACCTGTCCAAGTTCACCGCCTACCTCCAGCAGCTCGACATGGAGTCCAACGGCAAGTACGTCGGCCGGGACGGGCGTGAGGTGGAGTGGCAGACCGGGCCGGTGGTGTGGGGCACGCCGGGCACGAACGGGCAGCACGCCTACTACCAGCTCATCCACCAGGGCACGAAGCTGATTCCGGCGGACTTCATCGGCTTCGCGCGGCCGGTCGGGGAGCTGGGCGACCGGCTCAAGGCGCAGCACGACCTGCTGATGGCCAACTTCTTCGCCCAGACGCAGGCGCTCGCCTTCGGCAAGACCCCCGAGGAGGTACGGGCCGAGGGCGTGCCGGAGGAGCTGGTGCCGCACAAGACGTTCAAGGGCAACCACCCGACGACCACCATCCTGGCGCCCGAGCTGACGCCGTCCGTGCTCGGCCAACTGGTCGCCCTCTACGAGCACAAGGTGTTCGTGCAGGGCGCGGTGTGGAACATCGACTCCTTCGACCAGTGGGGCGTGGAGCTGGGCAAGGTCCTCGCCAAGCGCGTCGAGCCCGCGCTGACCGAGGGCGCCGAGGTCGAGGGCCTGGACGCGTCCACCAAGGCCCTGGTCGCCACGTACCGGGAGTTGCGCGGCCGGCAGTGACGAGCGGCCGGGCGGTGATTGCGAGCACCGCCCGGCGGCGTACCCTCCGCTTCCCGTAGACTCCCGGACGATCATCACGGCGAGTGCTCGGGGGAGCGCGAAGTGGCACGCACACGCGGGAGTTGGACAGGCGGCACGCTGACGGTCCGGTCCGTCCTGAAGCCCCAGGACGCGGCCCGGGCGGTGTTCCACCCCGCGTGGATACCGCAGCCGCTCGATCCGTCCGTGGAGCGGCTCAAGAGGTTCCGGGTCATCGCCGGGGCGGTCGCGTCCCTCGGGGTCTACACCTTCATCGAGGGCGGCTTCGACTTCACGGAGCTGCTGGAGAACGCGATGACGGCCTCCGTCGTCCTGCTCTTCCTCACGCCGCTGACGGTCGGGGTGATGCTCTGGGTCTGGCGGCGCGGCGGCACGGTCCGGCAGCTGCGGGTGCCGCTGCTCAACTCCCTTCTGCTGCTCCTGCTGTTCGTCGGGTGCGTGGCCGCCCTGCTGTTGCTGGTCCAGACGGTGAACGGCTCGGCGAACCCCGTCGTGATCATCGGGGTCGGCATGACGATGATGTGGATGCTCGTCTTCACGGCCTACGGCGCGGTGCGGGTCTCCGGCAACTTCTTCGGCACAGCCGCCACGCACCGCTGCCTGCCGCCGCTGCTCGCCATGGTGACCAGCTGGCTGGTGGCCGTCCCGGACCTCGCCACCGGTGATCTGCACGGGCTGAGCCTCACCCTGGGCATTGTCTTCATCCTGGGTGCTCCGGTGACGGTCACCGCCATCGCGCTGCTGGAGATGGGGCGGCTCAAGCGGCGGTACGGGATCCGGCTGAAGGCCCATCCGGCGACTCTGGCACCGGCGCCCGCACCCGGGCCGGTCCCGCCGGTGCCTCCGGGGATGCCTCCGGCGGGATCGCCGTACCTGCCGCCGCAGGGGAACCCGTACGGCCATCCCTACGCGCCGGGCGGGCAGCACCCGTACGCCCCGCATCCGCATCCGCCGTACAGCCCGCAGCACCCCTACGGGGGCTGACCCCCGCAGCGGCCAGGACGTCAGGCGACCGCGCTCAGTGTGTCCGCCAGCCTGCGGCGGGCCGCGCGGGCCGCGGGTACAGCGGCCAGTGCGGCCGCGCAGAGTACCGCCGCCGCTCCGAGCAGCAGCATCAGCGGGGCGGACGGGCCCTGGGCGATCCCGGCGCCGATGCCGCTCGATCTGCCCTGGGCGTCGATCAGCCAGTGGGCGAGCGGCAGGCCCAGGGCGGTGGCGGCGAGTACGGCCGCCAGTGCCGTGCAGGCGGTGGCCGTGACCGTGATGGCCGTGATCTGCCGGGGGGACAGGCCGATGGCCTTCAGTGCGAGCAGGTCCCGTTCGCCCTCGCGGACGGTGCCGCCGATCGCGGTCAGCAGCTCGATGAGTCCGATGAGGGCGAGGACGGCGATCAGCCCGGCGACGACGGCGCGCAGTGGGGAGAGCCCGTCGGCGGGGTTGGTCACGGTGTGCACGTCCAGGTGTCCGCGCCCGGCCGTGGCCAGCCGGTCGGCGACCTCTCCCGGGTCGGCACCGGGTTCCAGGCGCAGCTCGTAGAGGGTCGGGCGGAGCCCGGGGTCGTTCGCGCGGAGGGTGTCGAGGGACGTGGAGATGACCCGGCCGGCGTTCTCCGGCTCGATGCTGCGGCCGACGATGTGCAGGATCTGCGGCTGGTCGCCGACGGTCATCCGCACCCAGTCGCCGACACGCACGTCCAGCAGGTCGAGCAGTCCCTGCCCGGCCACGGCCTCGTCGGCGCCGCGGGCGGGGCGGCCCTCGGCGAGGGTGTACGGGTAGGGGTCCTGGTCGGTGCCGAGCCCGCGCAGGGCGATGGTCGCCGTCTGGCCCGGGACCAGGGCGGCCGTCTCGACGCCGGGGTAGGCGGCGGCCACCTCCGGGTCGCGTTCCAGGAGGGCGCGGGTCTGCCGCTCGGTCAGACCGGCGTCGGCGCGGACGCTCAGGGCGGTCGGCAGGCCGATCTGTTCGGGCGTGCTGTGGAAGCGGTCGATGGTGGTCCACGCGCTCATCGCCACGACGATCAGCAGCAGCGGCAGGGTGAGGCGGGCGACGGTGCCGAGGGACCGGGGGCGGCGCGTGAACGCCTTGTGCCAGCCCAGCACCAGCGCGGGCGGAACCCGCGCGCCGAGGGCGCGGCGCGCCAGGTCGGAGAGCTGCCCGGTCCGGGGAGCCGCGGGCCGCAGCCCGAGGGCCCGGCGCAGGCCGGCGACCAGTCGGCTGCCAGGTGGTGCCGCTGCGGGGTGTGGGTTGGTGGCTCGGGGTGTTGTCGCGGTCGGCTGCCGGTCAGGTGTGGTCGCTGTGGGGTGTGGTCGGGGGGCCCGGCTCGTCGTCCCGGTCGGCTGCCGTTCCGGTGCAGCCGTCGCGGGGCCCGGTCCAAAGGACCGGCCCGTGCTCGCCCCGGTCAGCCGTCCGCCGAGCGCCGCCGCGGGGCGCTGCACCGGCACCGGCGGCACCCGGCCCGCTCGCCAGGCGGCCAGCCCGGTGGTCGCGCCGATGAACAGCACCGCGCCCACCGGAATCACGAACAGCGCCACGGTGTGCCCGGGCAACCCCTGCCACACGCCGACCGCATCCCCGAGCCGTCCCGGGATCCGGCTGCCCAGGGCCTCGGCCAGCGCGGCGGCGGCCACGGCACCCAGGAGCGCGTAGGCGAGGTGCTGGAGCAGGAAGATGCGGACCACCTGGCCGGGGGTGAAGCCGATCGCCTTCAGCACGGAGAGGTCTCTCAGGTGGCCGCGGATACGCGTGGCGATCGCCCCGTGCACGGCGAGCCCGGCGGCGACCAGCGCACCCAGCCCGAACAGGCCCAGCACCTGGCCGAGGAGCCGGTTGTCGCCCTGGGCCTCGGCCCGGGCCTGCTGCCAGGTGGACACCTCCCCGATCGCCCCGGCGCCCAGTACGGTCACGGCACGCTGGACGACGTAGGACGTGTCACCGGGGTCCGTCAGCCGCAGCCCGATCACCTGCCCGCCGGGATCCGGCACGGCCGACGGCAGCGCCCACACCAGCCCCGGCTGCTCGCCGGGCCGGTAGCGGGGCTCGGCGCTGTCGGCGAGGCCCACCACGGTCAGTTCGCGGGCGGTGCCGGGCACGGTGAGGGTGTCGCCGGGCTCGGCCAGCAGCGCGCGGGCGAGGCGGCTCTCCAGGACCACACCGCTCGGGGTCGCGGGGTCCAGCCAGTGGCCGGAGACGACCGGCGGGCGGCCGACGGACGGGCGTTCCGGAGTGGCGCGCAGCTCCACGGCGGCGCGGCTGCCGCGCGAGGCGACGGTGGTGGCGGCGGTGGGGTACGGGCCGGCGACGGAGTCGACGCCGTCCAGCTCGGCCAGCTTCCCGGCGTCGGCCGCGGTGTCGGTGTGCAGCCACACATGCGCTCCGTGCGACTGTGTGAACACGCGCTGCCAGGGGTTGGTGGCGTACCCGAAGAGGGCCGTCGCCAGGAGCAGGGAGGCGACGATGCCCGCCGTGGCGAGGACCAGGAACAGCGCCTCACCGCGGTGCGTGCGCAGATCGGAGTGCGCCCAGCGCAGGGTGGCTCGCACGGGCCTCAGCCTCTCGGCCCGGGCGCCGGGCAGCCGTCGTACAGCCGCATGTCAGTCCTTCACCCGCATGTCAGTCCCTGAGTTCCAGCACACCGGCTATGCCGGACCGGCGCGGCGGTGTGCCGCCGTCGAGTTCCGCGTCGTCGGCGATCCGGCCGTCGAAGAAGCTGATCACCCGGTCCGCGGCGCTCGCCAGCCGCGCGTCATGGGTGACCAGCAGGATCGTCTGGCCGCGCTGGTGGAAGCGGGACAGCAGCCGCATCACCTCGCGGGTGCCCTTGCTGTCGAGGCTGCCCGCGGGCTCGTCGGCCAGCAGCAGTGGGGGATGGTTGACCAGCGCCCGGGCCAGGGCGACGCGCTGCTGCTCACCACCGGACAGCTCGCCCGGCATGCTGCGCTCCTTGCCCGTCAGGCCCAGCTCGGCCAGCAGCTGCTCCCGCTCGGCCCGGGCCTGCTTCGGCGAGGTCCCGGCGAGCAGGGCGGGCAGCTCCACGTTGTCGGCGACGGACAGGTTGGACACCAGGTTGAAGAACTGGAAGACGATCCCGATCCGCTTCCTGCGCTCCACCGCCCAGCGGGCCTCGCTGTAGGTGTCGGTGGACTCGCCGTCGAGCCAGATCCGGCCCGCGTCCGGCCGCTGCAGGCCGCCGAGCAGATGCAGCAGCGTCGACTTGCCGGCGCCGGACGGGCCGGTGATCGCCACGAACTCGCCGGGCCGTACGCACAGGTCGACCCCGCGCACGGCATGGGCGGGCGCGCCCTCGCCGTGGTGCGTCTTCACCAGCCCCTCGGCGCGCAGCACAGGAGCGGGACGGTCGTCGCTCACTCCAGCTCCTCCAGCTCTTCCTGGCACCGCTCCAGCCAGTCGAGATCGGCCTGCAGGTGCAGCATCGCGCCCTCTATCAGCAGGTGGGCGATGCGGTTGTCGCGGTCTTCGGCGGCGGCCAGCCTCGACAGCTGCCGCATGGTGTTCAGGTACTGGCGCCGCTGCTGGTTGATCAGGGAGATCTGGTCGGCGAGCCCGGTCTGCGGAGCGAGCGCCAGCTTCATGAAGAAGTCGTCCCGCACCCGCGGCTCGTCCTCGGGCTCCTCGAACCAGGCGCGCAGCGCCTCCCGCCCGGCCTCGGTGAGGTGGTAGACCTTTTTGTTGGGCCGGCTGGACTGCGCCACGTCCTCGCCCTCGATCAGTCCCGACTTCTCGAGGCGGCCGAGGGTCACATAGATCTGGCCGACATTCGGCTGAGGGTACGCGGAGCCCAGCAGTTGCTCAAGGTCCTGCTTGAGCTCGTAGCCGTGGGCGGGTCCGCGGGCGAGGAGTGCCAGGAGGGGCAGGCGCACGCGTGCAGTCCTCCTGTCCGGTCCAATGTGCTCCAGGCCCTAGTATCGCCCATACCTAACAGGTATACATGGCCTCTGATTCCGGGCAAGGGTGCCCGTCGCCGGTGTACAGGGAGGAACCTATGCGGTGGATCCATGCCGCGGGTAGGGGCCTTCTCGTTCTCGTCGTGGTCCTGACCGGTTACGTTGCCGCGGGCGCGCAGGCGGGCGAGCCCGCCGGCGGTGGCCGCGGACCGCTCACCCTCGCCACCGCCGGAGACCTTACCGGCTACCTCGGTCCCCTGCTGGAGGGCTGGAACCGCACCCACCCCGGCGAAAAAGTGACCCTCGTCGAGCTGCCGGACTCCGCCGACGAGACCCAGGCCCAGATGGTCACCGACCTGCGCGACGGCGACCGCAGCCGGTTCGACGTGCTCAACATCGACGTCAACTGGACCTCGGAGTTCGCCGCGGCGGGCTGGATCCGGCCGCTGCCCCGCGACCGTTTCCCGCTGAAGACCTTCCTCCCGCCGGTCGTGGACACGGCGACCTACGACGGACAGCTGTACGCCGTCCCGTACGTCACCAACGCGGGCCTGCTCCTCTACCGCAAGGACGTCCTCGCCGAGGAGGGCGTCGAGCCGCCGCGCACCTGGGCGGAGCTGGAGCGGTACGCGAAGACCATCGCCCCGAAGTACGGCCTCGACGGCTACGCAGGACAGTTCCTGCCCTACGAGGGCCTCACCGTCAATGCGGCCGAGGCCGTCTACTCGGCGGGCGGCTCGATCCTCGGCGACGAGGGCGAGCGCGTCACCGTCGACTCGGCGGCGGCCCGTGAGGGCATCGGCTTCCTGGCGCGCGGGGTGCGCGAGGGCTGGATCCCGAAGGAAGCGCTGACGTACAAGGAGGAGGAGTCCAAGCAGGCCTTCCAGGACGGCCGGCTGCTCTTCCTGCGGAACTGGCCGTACGCCTACGTCGGCGCCTCCGCGCCGGGCTCCGCGGTCGCCGGGAAGGTCGGCGCCGTACCGCTGCCGGGACCGGACGGGCCGGGGACGAGTGTCCTCGGCGGCTCCAACCTGGCTGTCAGCGCGCACGCCCGGCACCCCGACTCGGCCGCCCGCCTGATCGCGTACCTCACCAGCGAGCGCGTCCAGCGCCAGGTCCTCACGCGCGGCGCGCTGCCGCCCGTCCGGGCGGATCTCTACGAGGACCCCGCGCTCATCCGCAGGTTCCCCTACCTGCCGACCCTGCGCGAGAGCGTGCGCACGGCCGCGCCGCGCCCCAAGAGCCCGCGCTACGACCAGGTCAGCCTGGTCGTGCAGGCGGTCGTGCACGACGCGATGGCCGGGCACGAGACGCCCGCGGCGGCGGTGCGCCGGCTGGCCCGCGAACTCGCCGTCATCTCGCGCGGCTAGATCTTCTAGTTACTTGTTAGGTAACGCGGACGTCTCATCTGGCCGAGTTATGTCCGATAGATACCGAATTACACCACCTCAACTCCTCGGTAGCTTCTGCCTTTTCATTGACACCCTCTCGACACGCCTACTTAACATGAATGCATAACCGCTGCCCTCCTCAGAGACAGGTCGATGGGTTGAACAGGCACCACTGGTGGCGTGACGCAGTGATCTATCAGGTGTACGTCCGCAGCTTCCTGGACAGCACCGGCGACGGCATCGGCGATCTCGCCGGAGTCAGGGCCGGACTGCCCTACCTGAAGAAGCTCGGCGTCGACGGGATCTGGCTGAGCCCCTTCTATCCCTCGCCGCAGCACGACCACGGCTACGACGTGGCCGACTACTGCGACGTCGACCCGCTCTTCGGCGACCTCGACGAGTTCGACCTGCTGGTCGGGGCCGCGCGGCGGCTCGGCATCAAGGTGCTGCTCGACATCGTCCCGAACCACTGCTCCAGCGAGCACCCCTGGTTCCGCGAGGCGCTCGCCGCCGCTCCCGGCAGCCCCGCCCGGGCCCGTTTCCACTTCGCCGACGGCCGCGGCCCCGATGGGTCCGAGCCGCCCAACAACTGGCACTCCATGTTCGGCGGCCCCGCCTGGAGCCGCGTGACCGAGCCCGACGGCCGGCTGGGCCAGTGGTACCTGCACATGTTCGCGCCCGAGCAGCCCGACTGGAACTGGCGCAACCCCGAGATCGCCGCCGAGTTCGAACGGATCCTCCGCTTCTGGCTGGACCGGGGCATCGACGGCTTCCGCATCGACGTCGCCGCCGGGCTCTTCAAGCACCCGGAGCTGCCCGACTCGGACGACCCGGAGGCCGACGCCCGCACCCGCGACTCGGTCAACCCGCTCGCCTGGAACCAGCCCGAGGTGCACGACGTGTGGCGCCGCTGGCGCTCCATATGCGAGGAGTACACCGAGCGCGACGGCTGCGAACGCCTCCTCGTCGGCGAGGTCTCCGTCCCGACAGCCCGCGAGCACGCGCAGTACGTCCGCCCCGACGAGCTGCACCAGGCCTTCTTCTTCGACCTGCTCAGCGCCCCCTGGGACCCGGACGCCTTCCAGAAGGTCATCTCCGAGGCCATGCAGGACATCGCCGGGACCGGCTCCACCGTCACCTGGGTCCTCAACAACCACGACCAGGTCCGCACGGTCACCCGCTACGGCGAGCCCGCCACCGAGGGCAGCGGACTCGGCGCCGCCCGCGCCCGTGCCGCCGCGCTGCTGATGCTGGCGCTGCCCGGAGCCGCCTACATCTACCAGGGCGAGGAGCTCGGCCTGCCCGAGGTCGTGGACCTGCCCGACGACGTGCTCACCGACCCGATCTTCCGCCGCACCGGCAGCCGGGCCCGCATCCGCGACGGCTGCCGGGTGCCGCTGCCCTGGTCGGGGCAGGCCTCGCCGTTCGGCTTCACCTCCGGTGAGGAGAGCGCCAAGCCGTGGCTGCCGCAGCCGGAGTACTTCGCCGAGTACGCCACCGACCGGGCCCTCGCCGACACCCGCTCCTTCTGGCACCTGTACCGCGACGGCCTCCAACTGCGCGCCGCCCTGCCGCAGTTGGGCGAGGGCACACTGCGCTGGCTGGACTCCCCGCCCGGCGTCCTGGCCTTCGCCCGCGGTGACGACCTGGTGTGCGCCGTCAACTTCGGTACGGCCCCCACCCCCGCGCCGGTCTCCGGCACCCCCTTGCTCGCCAGCGGCCCCTGCCCGCCCCGAGTGCTCTCCGGCTCGACGGCCGCCTGGTGGATCCGTTCCTGAACGCCCCTGAAGTCAACTCCCCGAAGGGACATCAACGATGATGCGACGACGTACCACCCTGCTCACCAGCTGCACCGCTCTCGCCCTGGCGCTCGGCGCGACCGCCTGCGGCGGCGGACCCGTCGCGGCCGGCGGCGGCGACAAGGCGCTCAGCGGCCAGTCGATCACCGTGGCCGGCGTCTGGTCCGGCACCGAGCAGAAGAACTTCCAGAAGGTGCTGGACGCCTTCACCGAGAAGACCGGCGCCAAGACGCAGTTCACGTCCACCGGCGACAACGTCTCCACCGTCGTCGGCAGCAAGATCGAGGGCGGCAACGCCCCCGACGTCGTGATGGTCCCGCAGGTCGGCGTGCTCAAGCAGTTCGCGCAGAAGGGCTGGCTCAAGCCGCTGTCCAAGAAGACCGAGCAGGCCGTCGACGCCGGCTACGCCCCCGTGTGGAAGCAGTACGGCAGCGTCGACGGCACCCTCTACGGCCTCTACTTCAAGGCCGCGCACAAGTCGACCGTCTGGTACAGCCCCGACGCCCTCGAGCAGGCCGGTGTGAAGCCGCCGAAGAGCTACGACGAGATGCTGAAGGCCGGGCAGACCGTGTCCGACTCCGGCCTCGCCGCGTTCTCCGTCGCCGGGCAGGACGGCTGGACCCTCACCGACTGGTTCGAGAACGTCTACCTCTCCCAGGCCGGACCCGAGAAGTACGACGCCCTCGCCGCGCACAAGCTGAAGTGGACGGACGCGTCGGTCGTCGACGCCCTGACCACGCTCGGCAAGCTCTTCAAGGACAAGCAGCTCATCGCCGGCGGCCAGAAGGGCGCCCTGAACACCGACTTCCCCGGCTCCGTGGAGAAGGTGTTCGGACCGAAGCCCGAGGCCGGCATGGTCTACGAGGGCGACTTCGTCGCCGGCGTCGCCAAGGACCAGTTCGGCAAGAAGGTCGGCGAGGACGCGAACTTCTTCCCGTTCCCGGCGGTCGGCGGCGGCGAGGCACCGGTCGTCAGCGGCGGTGACGCCGCCGTCGTCCTCAAGGACGGCAAGAACCAGAAGGCCGCCCAGGCCCTCCTGGAGTTCCTGGCCACCCCGGAGGCCTCCGCGGTGTGGGCCGAGGCCGGCGGCTTCCTCTCCCCGAACAAGAAGCTCGACCTCGCCTCCTACGGCGACGACGTCACCCGCGCCACCGCCAAGTCCCTCGTCCAGGCCGGGGACTCCGTCCGCTTCGACATGTCCGACCAGGCCCCGGCGGCCTTCGGCGGCACCAAGGGCACCGGCGAGTGGAAGCTGCTCCAGGACTTCCTGCGCGACCCGTCCGACCCGAAGGGCACCGCGGCGAAGCTGGAGGCCGCGGCGGCCAAGGCCTACCAGGACTGATCCGCCATGACAGCGACCCTCGTCAAAGAGACGAACCCCCCGCCGCCCGTCACGATCGCCGACCGCACCCGGCGGCTGCGGCGGCGCGGCAAGATCATCGCCCTGCTGTTCGTGCTGCCCGCCCTGCTGCTGCTCGGCGCGCTCGTCGTCTACCCCGTGCTGTTCAGCGTCGGCCGCAGTTTCTTCGACGCCTCGGGGACGACCTTCGTCGGCGGCGAGAACTACACCGAGATGTTCCGCGACCCGGCGACCCTCACGGCCGTCCGCAACACGGCCATCTGGGTCGTCGTGGCCCCCGCCCTGCTGACCGGCCTCGGTCTGATCCTGGCCGTCCTGGTGGAGAAGGTCCGCTGGGCCACCGCCTTCAAGCTGCTCCTCTTCATGCCGATGGCGGTCTCCTTCCTCGCCGCCGGCATCATCTTCCGGCTCGCCTACGACGAGGACCCCGACAAGGGCGTCCTGAACGCCGCGGTCGTCTCCGTCCACGACGCCTTCAAGGGGGAGTCCTCCTACCCGACGGCCCGGGCGCGTGACGGGCAGGGCCTGACGAAGGACAAGGACGGCTCGTACCGCACGAGTACGAGCGTGTCCCCGGGCGACGCGGTGACCCTGGGCCTGGTCGGGGTGCTGCCCGACGACCTGCCGGGCGGGACGGAACCCGCGTACGCGGCGGCGGGACGGAAGGCCGCCCCCGACGAACTGCGCGGCGTGGTCTACCTGGACTTCACGCCCGGCGGGGGAGGGGAGCAGGGCAAGGTCGACCGGCGGGAGAGCGGACTGCCGCAGATGAAGGTCGAGGCGGTACGCGACGGTGAGACGGCCGCCACGGCGACCACCGCCTCCGACGGCTCCTTCCGCTTCGAGGGCCTCGCACCGGGCTCCTACGAGGTGAAACTGCCGGCGTCCAACTTCGCCCCGCCCTACGAGGGTGTCTCCTGGCTCGGACCGGCGCTCGTCACACCGGCGATCATCGGGGCCTACCTGTGGATCTGGACCGGCTTCGCCATGGTGCTCATCGGGGCAGGCCTGTCCACGCTGCCGCGGGACGCGCTGGAGGCGGCGCGGATCGACGGCGCGAACGAGTGGCAGATCTTCCGGCGGATCACGGTCCCGCTACTGGCGCCCGTCCTCACGGTCGTCTTCGTCACCCTGGTCATCAACGTGATGAAGGTCTTCGACCTCGTCTACATCATCGCGCCCGGGCCGGTGCAGGAGGACGCGACCGTCCTCGCGACGCAGATGTGGCTGGTGTCGTTCGGCGGCGGCAACAACCAGGGGCTCGGCAGCGCGCTCGGAGTGCTGCTCCTGCTGCTGGTGGTTCCGGCCATGGTGTTCAACGTCCGCCGTTTCCGAAGGAGTCAGCGATGAACGCGGTCCGGCGCGGACTGGGCAACGGGGTCGTCCAGGCCTTCCTCGTAGTGGTCGGCCTGGTGTGGATGACGCCGCTGGCCGGGCTGTTCCTGTCCTCGCTGCGGTCCGCCGAGGACACGGCGAAGGGCGGCTGGTGGACGGTGTTCTCCAGCCCCGGGCAACTGTCCTTCGACAACTACTCCTCGCTGTTGCAGAACTCCGGCATCACCCAGGCGTTCTGGAACACGGTGCTGATATCGGTGCCGACGACCGTGCTGGTCGTGGTGATCGCGGCGCTCGCCGGCTACGCGTTCGCGTGGCTGGACTTCCCCGGGCGGGAGGCGGTCTTCCTGGTCGTGGTCGCGCTGCTGGTGGTGCCCGTGCAGATCGGGCTGCTGCCGGTCGCCAAACTCTTCGGGCAGCTGGGGCTGTTCGGCACGATCCCCGGTGTCGTGCTGTTCCACGTGGCCTACGGCCTGCCGTTCGCGGTGTTCCTCCTCCGGAACTACTTCGCCGAGATGCCGAGGGAGATGCTGGAGGCCGCGCGGATGGACGGGGGCAGCGAATGGCGCATCTTCACGCGGCTCGTGCTGCCCGTGGGGCGGCCGGCGATCGCCTCCCTGGCCATCTTCCAGTTCCTGTGGGTGTGGAACGACATGCTGGTGGCGCTGCTGTTCGCGGACAGTTCCTCACAGCCGCTGACGGTGGAACTCCAGTCGCAGATACGGCAGTTCGGCAGCAACATCGATGTCCTGGCGCCCGGGGCGTTCGTGTCCCTGGTCGTGCCTGTCGTCGTGTTCTTCGCGTTCCAGAGGCACTTTGTGCAAGGGGTCATGGCCGGGTCGGTCAAGTAGCCGCAGTACTAGGGGGCTCCGCCCCCTGGACCCCCGCCTATGCCCACCCGCCACCCGAAACTGCCCTTGATGGGGGCAACCCGCGAGTCAAGCCTCCCGGCTGACCGCTTCGGGTGGTGGGTGGGCCAAGGCCTTGAGGCCTAAGCCGAAGCCGGCGGATACAGGGAACGCGGCAGTTGGGAAGCCGCCGGCCCGTCCAGCAGCCACAGTGTCCGGCGGCGGCCGTACGCCCCCGCCGCCGGTGCCTGGATCTCGCCCGCACCCGAGAGCGCGATCGCCGCGGCCTGGGCCTTGTCCTCGCCCGCGGCCAGGAGCCACACCTCCCGCGCCGCACGAATCGCCGGCAGGGTCAGCGTCACCCGCGTCGGGGGCGGCTTCGGCGCGCCGTGGACCCCGACGACCGTACGGTCGACTTCCCGCACCGCCGGCAGCTCCGGGAACAGCGACGCCACGTGCGTGTCCGGGCCGACGCCCAGCATCAGCACGTCGAACGTGGGGACGGGCCCGTGGTTCTCCGGGCCCGCCGCCCGCGCCAGTTCCTCCGCGTACGCGGCCGCCGCCGCGTCCACGTCGTCGCCGTAGGGGCCGTCCGACGCGGGCATCGCGTGCACCCGCTTCGGATCGACGGGCACCGAGTCCAGCAGTGCCTCCCGCGCCTGTGTGACGTTCCGCTCCGGGTCGCCCTCGGGCAGGAACCGCTCGTCACCCCACCAGAGGTCGAGCCGGCTCCAGTCGACGGCGTCCCGGGCGGGCGCCGCGGCCAGGGCGGCCAGCAGGCCGTTGCCGTTGCGGCCGCCCGTCAGGACCACGGACGCCGAACCCCGGGAGGCCTGCGCGTCCACGATCCTGGTGATCAGCCGGGCCGCCGCGGCCTGCGCCATCAGCTCCTTGTCGCGGTGGACGACCAGCTGCGGTGCCGTGCTCACTTCGTCGTCGCCTTCCGTACCGGTTCCAACTGAGGCGGTTCCTGCTTCACCGGTGCCTGCGCCGTCGCTTCCGCAGCGGGAGCTTTCGCAGCCGTTTCGACGGGAGCGGGGAGGGCGAGCCGTTCCCGGCCGTCACTTTTGGGCTCTCCTTTGGCCACCGGCTCTTCCTTCGCCACCTGAGCCGACCAGGACGACTTCAGCCGGTCCACCCCGTACCGCAGGGCGGACGCGTACGTGTCGTCCGGGTCCAGCCGCCGCAGCTCCTCCGCGATCAGCTCGGCCGTGTCCCGGCGCTTGAGCGCCACTCCACGGGCGGGCTGGCCCTCGATGGAGAGGGTCGCGAGCGATCCGTCGGCACGGTCCAGGGTGATCGCGCCGCAGGTGGTGTCCATGCGGACCGCCGTCAGACCGGGGCCGCCGGACAGCGAGCGCTTCACGGGGACGTCCAGCCGGTCCGCGAGCCACATCGCCAGCAGCTCGCAGCTCGGGTTGAACTCCTCGCCCTCCACCTCGACGGCCCTGACCTCGCAGGTGACCTGGTCGAGGGCCGCCGCGAGCATGGAACGCCAGGGCGTGATGCGGGTCCAGGACAGGTCCGTGTCGCCGGGGGTGTAGGTCCCGGACCGGGTGGCCAGGTCCCGCACCGGCTGCTCGGAGGCGTACGTGTCGGTGACGCGGCGCTGGGCGAGGGCACCCAGCGGGTCCTTCGCCGGGTCGAGCGGCGCGTTCACCGGCCACCACACCACCACCGGGGCGTCCGGCAGCAGCAGCGGCAGCACCACCGACTGGGCGTGGTCGGCGACCTCGCCGTACAGCCGGAGGACGACCGTCTCGCCGGTGCCGGCCTCCGCGCCGACCCGGACCTCCGCGTCCAGGCGGGACTGCGTACGGTCGCGGGGTGAGCGGGAGACGCGCTTGATGACCACGAGCGTGCGCGAGGGGTGCTCGTGCGAGGCGTCGCTCGCGGCCTTCAGCGCGTCGTAGGCGTTCTCCTCGTCGGTCACGATGACCAGCGTGAGCACCATCCCGACCGCCGGGGTGCCGATCGCCCGGCGGCCCTGCACCAGCGCCTTGTTGACCTTGCTGGCCGTGGTGTCCGTCAGGTCTATCTTCATGGCCGGCGCCAGCTCCGTCCGTGTCGCTCGAGCATTTCGTCCGCCTCGACGGGGCCCCAGGTACCGGCCCGGTACTGGGCGGGCTTGCCGTTCTCGTCCCAGTACTCCTCGATCGGGTCGAGGATCTTCCAGGACAGCTCGACCTCCTCGGTACGCGGGAAGAGGTTCGAGTCTCCGAGGAGGACGTCCAGGATGAGACGCTCGTACGCCTCCGGGCTGGACTCCGTGAAGGACTCGCCGTACGCGAAGTCCATCGACACGTCCCGGATCTCCATCGACGTGCCGGGAACCTTCGAGCCGAAGCGGACCGTGACGCCCTCGTCCGGCTGGACGCGGATGACGATCGCGTTGGAGCCCAGCTCCTCGGTGGCCGTCGTGTCGAAGGGGGAGTGCGGGGCCCGCTGGAACACCACCGCGATCTCCGTGACGCGGCGGCCCAGGCGCTTGCCGGTGCGCAGGTAGAAGGGGACGCCCGCCCAGCGGCGGTTGTCGATCTCCAGCTTGATGGCGGCGTAGGTGTCGGTCTTCGAGGAGGCGTTGATGCCGTCCTCCTCCAGATAGCCGCGCACCTTCGTGCCGCCCTGCCAGCCGGCCGCGTACTGGGCGCGTACGGTGTCCCGGCCCATGTCCTTGGGCAGCTTCACCGCGCCGAGCACCTTGGTCTTCTCGGCGGCCAGCGCGTCCGCGTCGAAGGAGGCCGGCTCCTCCATGGCGGTGAGCGCCAGGAGCTGGAGCAGGTGGTTCTGGATGACGTCACGGGCGGCGCCGATGCCGTCGTAGTACCCGGCCCGGCCGCCGATGCCGATGTCCTCGGCCATGGTGATCTGCACGTGGTCCACGAGGGACCGGTTCCAGATCGGCTCGAACATCGTGTTGGCGAAGCGCAGCGCCAGGATGTTCTGGACGGTCTCCTTGCCCAGGTAGTGGTCGATGCGGAAGACCTGGTCCGGGGCGAAGACCTCGTGGACGACCTTGTTGAGCTCCTCGGCCGACTTCAGGTCGTGCCCGAACGGCTTCTCGATGACCGCGCGCCGCCAGGAGCCGCCCTTCTGGTCGGCCAGCCCGTGCTTCTTCAGCTGCTGGATGACCACCGGGAAGGACTTCGGCGGCACGGACAGGTAGAAGGCGAAGTTGCCGCCCGTGCCCTGTGCCTTGTCCAGTTCCTCGATCGTGGAGCGCAGCCGCTCGAACGCGTCGTCGTCGTCGAACGTGCCCTGCACGAAGCGCATGCCCTGGATGAGCTGCTGCCAGACCTCCTCGCGGAAGGGCGTGCGGGCGTGCTCCTTGACCGCGTCGTGGACCTCCTGCGCGAAGTCCTCGTGCGCCCACTCGCGGCGGGCGAAGCCCACCAGCGAGAAGCCCGGCGGCAGCAGACCCCGGTTGGCGAGGTCGTACACGGCGGGCATGAGCTTCTTGCGGGACAGGTCGCCCGTGACGCCGAAGATGACCAGGCCCGACGGCCCCGCGATACGCGGGAGCCGTCGGTCCGCGGGGTCACGCAGCGGGTTGCTGCTCGACACCTGTTCAGCCCTCCGAAGGGGCGAGGCGCTGAAGCTCGGCCTCGGTCGACTTCAGCAGGTCGGTCCAGGACGCCTCGAACTTCTCGACGCCCTCGTCCTCCAGCAGCTGCACCACGTCGTCGTACTTGATCCCGAGCTGCTCGACCGCGTCGAGGTCGGCCCGGGCCTGCTCGTACGTGCCGGCGACGGTGTTGCCGGTGATCTCGCCGTGGTCCTCGGTGGCGTACAGGGTCGCCTCCGGCATGGTGTTCACCGTGTTCGGCGCGACCAGCTCGGTGACGTACATCGTGTCCTGGTACGCCTTGTCCTTCACACCGGTGGAGGCCCACAGCGGACGCTGCTTGTTGGCGCCCTCGCGCTCCAGCGCGTTCCAGCGGTCCGAGGAGAAGACCTCCTCGTACGCCTGGTAGGCGAGACGGGCGTTGGCGATGGCGGCCTTGCCGCGCAGCGCCTTGGCCTCGTCGGTGCCGAGCGCGTCGATCCGCTTGTCGACCTCGGTGTCGACGCGCGAGACGAAGAAGGACGCCACCGAGTGGATCTGGGACAGGTCCAGGCCCTTGGCCTTCGCCTTCTCCAGACCGGACAGGTAGGCGTCCATCACCTCGCGGTAGCGCTCCAGCGAGAAGATCAGCGTGACGTTGACGCTGATGCCGTTGCCGATCGTCTCGGTGATCGCCGGGATGCCCGCCTTGGTGGCCGGGATCTTGATGAGCGTGTTGGGCCGGTCCACCAGCCAGGCCAGCTGGCGGGCCTCGGCGACCGTCGCCTTGGTGTTGTGCGCCAGCCGCGGGTCGACCTCGATCGAGACCCGGCCGTCCTGGCCGCCGGTGGCGTCGAAGACCGGGCGCAGGATGTCGGCGGCGTCGCGGACGTCCGCCGTGGTGATCATGCGGATGGCCTCTTCGACGGTGACCTTGCGGGCCGCGAGGTCGGAGAGCTGCTGGTCGTAGCCGTCGCCCTCGGAGATCGCCTTCTGGAAGATCGTCGGGTTGGTGGTGACGCCCACGACGTGCTGCTGGTCGAGCAGCTCGGCGAGGTTGCCGGACGTGATCCGCTTGCGCGACAGGTCGTCCAGCCAGATCGCGACGCCTTCCTCGGAGAGGCGCTTGAGTGCGTCTGTCATGGAAATTCCATCTCCTACGTGTCGTATGTAAGCGTCAGCGCTGAGCTGCGGCGATCGATTCCCGCGCGGCGGCGGCAACGTTCTCGGCAGTGAAGCCGAACTCACGGAAAAGGACCTTGCCGTCGGCCGAAGCACCGAAGTGCTCCAGGGAAACGATGCGGCCGGCGTCCCCGACGTACTTGTGCCAGGTCAGTCCGACCCCGGCCTCCACCGCGACGCGAGCCTTGACGGACGGCGGCAGGACGCTGTCCCGGTACCCCTGGTCCTGCTGCTCGAACCACTCGACCGACGGCATGGACACCACACGGGTGGGCACGCCGGCGCCCTGGAGCTGCTCGCGCGCCTCGACGGCGACGTGCACCTCCGAGCCGGTGGCGATGAGGATGACCTCGGGCTCGCCGCCGTCGGCCTCGAACAGGACGTAACCGCCCTTGGCGGCATCGTCGTTGGGCTCGTACGTCGGCACACCCTGACGCGTCAGCGCCAGACCGTGCGGCTGGCCCTTGCCGAACTCCTTCGTCCAGCGCTTGAGGATCTCGCGCCAGGCGATGGCCGTCTCGTTGGCATCGGCCGGGCGCACGATGTTCAGGCCCGGGATGGCGCGCAGCGCGGCGAGGTGCTCGATGGGCTGGTGGGTGGGGCCGTCCTCGCCCAGGCCGATGGAGTCGTGGGTCCACACGTACGTCACCGGCAGGTGCATCAGCGCCGACAGCCGCACCGCGTTGCGCATGTAGTCGGAGAACACCAGGAAGGTGCCGCCGTAGATCCGGGTGTTGCCGTGCAGCGCGATGCCGTTCATCTCGGCGGCCATCGCGTGCTCGCGGATACCGAAGTGGATCGTGCGGCCGTACGGGTCCGCCTCCGGCAGCGGGTTGTCCGCCGGCAGGAAGGAGCTGGTCTTGTCGATCGTGGTGTTGTTGGAGCCCGCCAGGTCGGCCGAGCCGCCCCACAGCTCCGGGATCACCGCGCCGAGCGCCTGGAGGACCTTGCCGGAAGCGGCACGCGTGGCCACGCCCTTACCGACCTCGAAGACCGGGATCTTCTCCTCCCAGCCCGTGGGCAGCTCACCCTTGGCGACGCGGTCGTACTCGGCCGCGCGCTCGGGGTTGTTGTCCCGCCACTGCTGGTAGGCCTTCTCCCACACCGCGCGGGCCGCCTGGCCCCGCTCCAGCGCCTTGCGGGTGTGCGTGATGACCTCGTCGGAGACCTCGAAGCTCTGCTCCGGGTCGAAGCCCAGCACCCGCTTGGTGGCCGCGACCTCGTCGTCGCCGAGCGCCGAGCCGTGCGCGGCCTCGGTGTTCTGCGCGTTCGGGGCCGGCCAGGCGATGATCGAGCGCATCGCGATGAACGACGGCCTGTCCGTGACGGCCTTGGCCTTCTGGACCGCCTCGAAGATCGCGGCCGGGTCCAGGTCGCCGTTCTCCTGCGGCTCCACCCGCTGCACGTGCCAGCCGTAGGCCTCGTAGCGCTTGGCGGTGTCCTCGGACACGGCCGTCTCGGTGTCGCCCTCGATCGAGATGTGGTTGTCGTCCCACAGCAGGATCAGGTTGCCGAGCTTCTGGTGGCCCGCCATCGACGAGGCCTCGGCGGAGATGCCCTCCTGGAGGCAGCCGTCACCGGCGATGCAGTAGATGAAGTGGTCGAAGGGGGACTCGCCCTCCGGGGCCTCCGGGTCGAACAGGCCGCGCTCGTAGCGGGCGGCCATCGCCATGCCCACCGCGTTGGCGACACCCTGCCCGAGCGGGCCGGTCGTCGTCTCCACACCGGTGGTGTGCCCGTACTCGGGGTGGCCCGGGGTCTTCGAACCCCAGGTGCGGAAGGACTTCAGGTCGTCCAGCTCAAGGCCGAAGCCGGCCAGGTACAGCTGGGTGTAGAGGGTCAGGGACGAGTGGCCTGCGGACAGCACGAAGCGGTCCCGCCCGACCCAGTCGGCGTCCGCCGGGTCGTGCCGCATCACCTTCTGGAAGAGGGTGTAGGCGGCAGGCGCCAGGCTCATCGCCGTACCCGGATGGCCGTTACCGACCTTCTGTACGGCATCGGCGGCCAGGACACGCGCGGTGTCGACGGCCCGCTGGTCCAACTCGGTCCACTCGAGGTCTGTGGTGGTCGGCTTGGTGCTCACCCTGGGTCAGGGCTCCTCTCGCAAGTCGGATGCCGGTGTATCGGGGCGCCCACCGGCCGCAGTCGAGCCTACCCCCGTGGGACGTGCGTTCTTTCGAGTCACTCCAGAGTGCCGGGACTCGTTGCGATCCGCTTCCTGACTGGGCCGTATCCCATTCGGCAAGTGAATACGGAGCCGCTCATCCGGGTGCTCAATCGAGCTTCCACGCGCCCTTCGGAAGCCGCCCTCCAACACGACCCGACCCCCGCGAATGTCCGACTCTGGGCAACGTCTAAAGTGGCGTGGTACGCGCGAGCCTTTACCGGGACTTCACACGGGTGAGGCTTGCTGGGATGTCTCTGTAGGGGTGTGCGTGACGGCCGTTGAATCCCGTCCAGCGGGGATGCTCGGGACGGACCAGAGCCCGGCCCACCGGCCGTTCGGGGCCCGTGTCAAGGCGTTCGTGGCTCTCACCAAGCCGCGGATCATCGAACTGCTCCTGATCACCACCGTCCCGGTGATGTTCCTGGCGCAGCAGGGTGTGCCCGACCTGACGCTGGTGCTCCTGACCTGTGTCGGCGGTTACATGTCCGCGGGCGGCGCCAACGCGCTCAACATGTACATCGACCGCGACATCGACGCCCTGATGGACCGCACCTCGCAGCGGCCGCTGGTCACCGGCATGGTCAGCCCGCGCGAGTGCCTCGCCTTCGGCATCACTCTGGCGATCACCTCCACCCTGCTCTTCGGCCTCACCGTGAACTGGCTGAGCGCCTGGCTCTCCCTCGGCGCGCTCCTCTTCTACGTCGTCGTCTACACGATGATCCTCAAGCGCCGTACCTCGCAGAACATCGTGTGGGGCGGCATCGCCGGCTGCCTGCCCGTGCTGATCGGCTGGTCCTCGGTCACGAACTCCATGTCGTGGGCGCCGGTCATCCTGTTCCTCGTCATGTTCTTCTGGACGCCGCCGCACTACTGGCCGCTGTCCATGAAGGTCAAGGAGGACTACGCGCGCGTGGGCGTGCCCATGCTGCCGGTGGTCGCCTCCAACAAGGTGGTCGCCAAGCAGATCGTGATCTACAGCTGGGTCATGGTCGCCGTCTCGCTCCTGCTGACCCCGCTCGGCTACACCGGCTGGTTCTACACCTCGGTCGCGCTGCTGGCGGGCGGCTTCTGGCTCTGGGAGGCGCACGGCCTGCAGAACCGCGCGAAGGCGGAGGTGACGGGCGCGAAGCTGAAGGAGATGCGCCTGTTCCACTGGTCGATCACCTACGTCTCGCTGCTGTTCGTGGCCGTCGCGGTCGACCCCTTCCTGCGCTGACGCAGCGCTGACGTACGTCACAGCGCCCTGCTCTCGCCAGTCGATCTACCCGTGAGTAGCATCGCCACCATGGCAGACACGCAGCAGGTTGACCCGAAGGCCGAGCGCAAGGCGGCCCGGCTCGCCCAGCAGATCAGCTCCTTCTCCAAGGCCCACGGCGGCGCCGAGGGCCAGGTCGCCTACCTCGGCGAACGCGGCGCCCGCATCGTCCTGGTCGGCGAGGACGGCAACTGGGGCGACCTGGTGGCCCCCTCGTACGAGATCGCCGAGCAGGCCGTGGAGAAGTCCGGCATCACGACCCACGAGTCCTTCGACGGCGAATTCGCGGCGAAGGTCAAGACGGGCCGCTACGAGTGGAGCCGGATGGCCGGGATCCAGGTAGGCGGACCCAAGAACGACTGACCTTCTCGGGGGCGCGGGGAACTGCGCGACCAGCCACATCCGGTCCGCACCCGCCGCACGGCATCGGCCGCCCACTCCGGGACCGCGACCTCAAACCCGGTTCACCCGTTAGGACCCGTAAGAGCAACAGGGTCCACACCGGGAGGCCCGGATGATCGAAACGCCGTCACTGGTGGACCAGTACTGCCACGGAGTGCTCCGCGCGGAGCTGGGCCTCGGCACCTTCGAGGCCCACCTCTCCCGCACGGAGGGCCCGCCGGCCCCCGGCACCACCCTCTTCGACACCCAGACCGGCTTCGCCGTAAGACGCTGGTGCCCGCCCCTGCTCGGCCTGGAACCGCACTGCGCACCCGCCCGCTACCTGGCCCGCCGCCGTGAACTGGGTGTCCTGGAGTCCGCCCGCCGGCTCCTGCGCGGCAGCGGCATCACGACGTACCTGGTCGACACGGGCCTGCCCGGTGATCTGACCGAACCCGGTGAGCTGGCCTCCGCCGGAGCCGCCGAGGCCCGCGAGATCGTCCGCCTGGAACTGCTCGCCGAGCAGGTCGCCGACACCTCCGGGACCGTCGAGTCCTTCCTCGCCAACCTCGCCGAGTCCGTGCACGCCGCCGCCTCGAACGCCGTCGCCTTCACCTCGGTCGCGGGTCTGCGGCACGGCCTCGCGCTGGCGCCGGAGCCGCCCGGGCCGGGGGAGGTGCGGGGGGCCGTCGGCCGCTGGCTCGCGGGGCGCGCAGTCGGCGGGGAGCTGAGCGACCCCGTGCTGCTGCGGCACCTGCTGTGGAGCGCCGTCGCCTCGGGGCTGCCGCTCCAGCTCCACGCGGGGCTCGGCGCGCCGGGCCTGCGGATCGACCGTACGGATCCGGTGCTGCTGACGGACTTCGTACGGGCCACGGCCGGGCTCGGCACGGACCTCGTCCTGCTGCACGGCTACCCGTACCACCGGCACGCCGCCCACCTGGCCGGTGTCTTCCCGCACGTCTACGTCGACTCCGGCGCAGCCCTGGTCCGCACCGGCGCCCGCGCCGCGACCGTACTCGCGGAGATCCTGGAGCTGGCCCCCTTCGGCAAGATCCTCTTCTCCACCGGTGCCCAGGGGCTGCCCGAGCTGCACGTCGTCGGCGCCCGGCTGTTCCGCGAGGCGCTCGGCCGGGTGCTCGGCACCTGGGTCGCCGAGGGCGCGTGGTCCCTGGCCGACGCGCAGCGGGTGGCGGGGATGCTGGCGTCGGGGAACGCGCGCCGGGTGTACGGGCTCGACTGAACCCTGGCAGGACGGCTTCTAGGCCTTGGTCAGGGTCGCCTCGGGCGCGGGACCGGGCACGTCGGCCACGGCCTCCGGCCGTTCGCGCAGCGACAGCACCACCCGCAGCACCCAGATCCACATCACGGCCGAGCCGAGCATGTGCAGGCCGACCAGCACCTCGGGCAGATCCGTGAAGTACTGGACGTAGCCGATGACGCCCTGCGCGAGCAGGATCAGGAACAGTTCGCGGGTGCGGTGCAGCGGGGAGCGCGGCGCGTCGACCGCCTTGAGGACGAACCACAGGGCGAACGTCAGCGTCACCACGATCCACGCCAGCACGGCGTGCAGCTTGCTCACCGTCTCCCAGTCGACCGGCATCCGCTCGACCTCGCTGGAGTCGCCGGCGTGCGGGCCCGCGCCGGTGACCACGGTGCCGACCAGGATGAGCAGCACGGCGGCGGCGACCAGGAACCACACCAGCTGCTGCACGGCCTTGCCGACCAGCGGGCGCGGCGGAGCGTCGCCCTCACGGGTGCGCTGCCACATGACCGTGGCGACCGCGATGAGCGCGGACGTCGCCACGAAGTGCGCCGCGACCGTGTACGGGTTGAGCCCGACCAGCACCACGATGCCGCCGAGCACCGCGTTGCTCATCACGATCCAGAACTGCGTCCAGCCCAGCCGGGTCAGGCCGCGCCGGTACGGCTTCTGCGAGCGCGCGGCGATGATCGCCCAGCCGACGGCGGCGCACAGCACGTACGTCAGCATGCGGTTGCCGAACTCGATGGCGCCGTGGAAGCCCATCGCGCTGGTGGCGGTGAGCGAGTCGTCGGTGCACTTGGGCCAGGTCGGGCAGCCGAGGCCCGAGCCGGTCAGCCGTACGGCTCCGCCGGTGACCACGATGAGCACCGACATGACGATTGCGGAGAGGGCCGCACGCTGGACCGTCCGGGGTTCCGGGGTCCAGCGCTCGGCGATGAAGGCGAGCGGGTTGCGCAGGGCCGCCCTGGCGTCGGCGCGGGTCACTTTTGGCACGCGACCCATCGTAGGACGCCGCTTGTGCACGCTTTCACGAGGGTCCGTCATGGCCTTGCTCCCAGCGCTCATTCCCAGCGGAAGAACCGTCCGGCCGCCGCCAGCCCGACGACCGCCCAGACGGCGAGGATCCCCAGGTCGGCCCAAGGCGTCCCGGCCCCCTGCTGGAGCACGTCCCGCAGGCCGTCGGACAGGGCCGAGATGGGCAGCAGGCCCAGCACGTCCTGCGCGGCGGGGGGAAACTTGTCGAGCGGCACGATGACCCCGCCGCCGACGAGCAGCAGCAGGAACACCAGGTTGGCGGCGGCGAGCGTCGCCTCGGCCTTCAGCGTCCCCGCCATCAGCAGGCCGAGGCCCGAGAAGGCCGCCGTACCGAGGACCAGGAGCAGCAGCACGGCGAACGGGTTGCCGTGCGGCGACCAGCCGAGCGCGAAGGCGATCACCGTCAGCAGGATCATCTGGAGCACCTCGGTGACCAGCACGGACAGCGTCTTCGCCGTCATCAGGCCCCAGCGCGGCAGGGGCGAGGAGGCCAGCCGTTTCAGCACGCCGTAGCGGCGTTCGAAGCCGGTCGCGATCGCCTGTCCGGTGAACGCGGTCGACATCACCGCGAGGGCGAGGATGCCGGGGGCGAGGAAGTCGACGGCCTCGCCGGCGCCCGTGTCGACGATGTCCACGGTGCTGAAGAGCACCAGGAGCAGGGTCGGGATGACGACGGTGAGCAGCAGCTGCTCACCGTTGCGCAGCAGCATCTTCGTCTCGAGCGCGGCCTGGGCCGCGATCATGCGGGTCAGGGGCGCGGCCCCCGGCTTCGGCGCATAGGTGCCGGTGGCGGTCACGAACGCAGCTCCTTACCCGTGAGCTCCAGGAAGACGTCTTCCAGAGTGTGCCGCTCCACCGAGATCTTCTCCGGCATCACCCCGTGCTGGGCGCACCAGGAGGTGACCGTCGCGAGCAGTTGCGGGTCGACCTTGCCGACGACCCGGTACGAGCCCGGCGTCAGCTCGGCGGCCGAGCAGTCGGCGGGCAGGGCCTTCAGCAGCGACCCCACGTCCAGGCCGGGCCGGCCGCTGAAGCGGAGCGTGTTCTCGGCGCCGCCCCGGCACAGCTCCTCCGGGGAGCCCTGGGCGATGACCCGGCCCGCGTCGATGATCGCCACGTCGTCGGCGAGCTGCTCGGCCTCGTCCATGTAGTGCGTGGTGAGGATCACGGAGACGCCGTCGGCGCGCAGGTCCCGGACCAGGTCCCAGGTGGCGCGGCGGGCCTGCGGGTCGAGCCCGGCGGTCGGCTCGTCCAGGAACACCAGCTCGGGGCGGCCGACCACGGCCATCGCGAGGGCGAGCCGCTGCTGCTGCCCGCCCGACAGCCGCCGGTACGTCGTACGGCCGCAAGAGCCGAGGCCGAGGCGCTCGATGAGCGCGTCCACGTCGAGGGGGTGGGCGTGCAGCTTGGCCACGTGGCGGAGCATCTCGTCGGCGCGGGAGCCCGAGTAGACGCCGCCGGACTGGAGCATCACGCCGATGCGGGGCCGCAGGTCCCGGGACTGCCGCACCGGGTCGAGGCCCAGGACGTGCACCGTGCCGGAGTCCGGCTTCCGGTACCCCTCGCAGGTCTCGACCGTGGTCGTCTTGCCCGCCCCGTTGGGGCCGAGCACGGCGGTCACACCCTGCCGGGCCACCAGGTCGAGCCCGTCCACCGCGGTCTTCGTGCCGTACCGCTTCACCAGGGCCTGGACCTGGACCACGGGCTCACTTCGCATGGGTCCAGAGTCTAGGTTCGCGCGCCGGGGCTCAGAGCGGCGGGTGCTGGAACTCCTCCTCACGGGGACGGTGCACCGGCAGCCAGCGCTCGGCGTAGGCGACCGCGTCGGCCACCGGGAACAGCCGCGCCTCGGCCGCCCCGACCTTCCCGCGTACGACGGGACGGTCCCGCTCGAAGTCGTATCCCAGCTCGTCGAACCGGTCCGAGCTGATCGACACCTCCGTCACGGTCTCCCAGCCGTCGGGACCCGGCCGGCCCACCGCGACGCGCGGGGACGGTATCCGGTACTCGGCGAGGTGGAAGCTCGTGCAGGAGGCGTAGCCGGCGCCGAGCAGCAGGACCCGCGCCCCCATGGCCTCCAGCTTCGCGAGCGGGCTGCGCTCGCCGAGCCGGCAGTCGGGCGCGTGCCCCTCGATCACCTCCGCCGCACGCGGGCCGACCGCCGCGAACGAGGTCTGCGGATGCGCGCTGCGCAGCGCGCCGGGCCAGGTGCGCACGGTCTCCGGGACGACGCCGACCCCGCGCGTGGGCGTGATCCGGGGGTCGTAGGCGGGCATCGTGGCGCGGATGGCCTCCCACCAGTCCGGGGGCACAGGCGGGTTGCCCCACAGGGCCGGGTCGGAGAGGTCCCCGGTCTGTGTCGGAACCACCAGGGTGCCCTGCGGGCCGAGCGCGTCGAGCAGTCCCCGCACCACCGCGACGGCGCCGCCGTTGACCCAGCCGAGGGAGCTGAGGGAGGAGTGCACGAGGAGGGTCTCGCCGGGTCGCACGCCCAGCTCGCACAGCTGCGCGCGCAGTGCGTCCCGGGTGACAAGAGGGCCGGTCGGAGGCGGTGTGGACATGGTTCGGGAGTGTCCCCGAAGCGGCTCCGGCATGCCACCGCTTTGATCGATCGGAGATCGTTTCCGCAGGTCAGATTAGGTTCACCTAAGTGACGCAGGGCACCTCACGGGTGGCCGAACGCCGCTTGCCCGGTCCCTCTGAATTACGCAACAATGGCGTTGTGAAAAACGTCGACGAGGCTCGGGAGACCCCCACGGGGGCCCCTCAGGAGGAGCTCGCGACCGGGGAGCGGTCCACCCGCAACCGAGTCGCGCGGTCCATCCTGGACCACGGCCCGTCGACCGTCGCCGAACTCGCCGAGCGGCTGGGCCTCACCCAGGCGGCCGTGCGCCGGCACCTCGACGCCCTCGCGGGCGACGGTGTCGTCGAGGCGCGCGAGCAGCGGGTCTACGGCGCGCGCACCCGCGGCCGGCCGGCCAAGGTGTTCGCCCTGACCGACTGCGGCCGGGACGCCTTCGACCAGTCGTACGACAAGCTCGCGGCGGACGCGCTGCGCTGGATCGCCGACCGCGAGGGCGGGAACGAGGCGATCGCCGCCTTCGCCCGCGCCAGGATCGCCGCGCAGGCGAGCGCGTACCGCGAGGCGGTCGAGACCGCCCCGCCCGAGCAGCGGACGGCAGCCCTGGCCAAGGCCCTGAGCGCCGACGGGTACGCTGCTACGGCGCGCAGTGCGCCCCACCCGCAGAAGGGTGAACAGCTCTGCCAGCACCACTGCCCGGTCGCCCACGTCGCCGAGCAGTTCCCGCAGCTGTGCGAGGCGGAGACGGAATTTTTCGCCGAGCTGCTCGGTACGCACGTGCAGCGGCTCGCCACGATCGCGCACGGCGACGGCGTCTGCACGACGTTCATCCCCAAGATTTCCCACAACGCATCTGCAAGCACGGCCGGGAGGAACCCCGCATGACTCTCCCCACGGAGACTGCCCACCCCGAGCTCGAGGGCCTGGGCAAGTACGAATACGGCTGGGCCGACCGGGACGATGCCGGTGCGTCGGCGCGTCGCGGCCTGGGCGAGGACGTCGTCCGGGACATCTCCTCCAAGAAGAACGAACCGGAGTGGATGACCAAGCTCCGCCTCAAGGGCCTGCGCCTGTTCGAGAAGAAGCCCATGCCGAACTGGGGCTCGGACCTGTCGGGGATCGACTTCGACAACATCAAGTACTTCGTGCGCTCCACGGAGAAGCAGGCGGCCTCCTGGGAGGACCTGCCCGAGGACATCAAGAACACGTACGACAAGCTGGGCATCCCCGAGGCCGAGAAGAACCGCCTCGTCGCCGGTGTCGCCGCGCAGTACGAGTCGGAGGTCGTCTACCACCAGATCCGCGAGGACCTGGAGGAGCAGGGCGTCATCTTCCTCGACACCGACACGGCCCTGAAGGAGCACCCGGAGCTCTTCAAGGAGTACTTCGGGACCGTCATCCCCGTCGGCGACAACAAGTTCGCGTCGCTGAACTCCGCCGTGTGGTCGGGCGGCTCCTTCATCTACGTGCCGCCGGGCGTCCACGTGGAGATCCCGCTCCAGGCCTACTTCCGCATCAACACGGAGAACATGGGCCAGTTCGAGCGGACCCTGATCATCGTCGACGAGGGTGCCTACGTGCACTACGTCGAGGGCTGCACCGCCCCGATCTACAAGTCGGACTCGCTGCACTCCGCGGTCGTCGAGATCATCGTCAAGAAGAACGCCCGCTGCCGCTACACGACCATCCAGAACTGGTCGAACAACGTCTACAACCTGGTCACCAAGCGCGCCGTGGCCTACGAGGGCGCGACCATGGAGTGGGTCGACGGCAACATCGGCTCCAAGGTGACGATGAAGTACCCGGCCGTCTACCTGATGGGCGAGCACGCCAAGGGCGAGACGCTGTCCATCGCCTTCGCCGGCGAGGGCCAGCACCAGGACGCGGGCGCCAAGATGGTCCACATGGCGCCGAACACGTCGTCCAACATCGTGTCGAAGTCCGTCGCGCGCGGTGGCGGCCGTACGTCCTACCGCGGTCTCATCGAGATCGGCGAGGGCGCCGCGGGCTCCAAGTCGAACGTGCTCTGTGACGCGCTGCTGGTCGACACGATCTCCCGCTCGGACACCTACCCCTACGTGGACGTCCGCGAGGACGACGTGTCCATGGGGCACGAGGCCACCGTCTCCAAGGTTTCCGAGGACCAGCTCTTCTACCTGATGAGCCGCGGTCTGAGTGAGTTCGAGGCGATGGCGATGATCGTGCGCGGCTTCGTCGAGCCCATCGCCAAGGAGCTCCCCATGGAGTACGCGCTGGAGCTCAACCGGCTGATCGAGCTGCAGATGGAAGGCGCGGTCGGCTAACCCCCACCGCAGTCCCATCAGGCCCCTTACGCAACGGAAAGCGAGCACTACGACAGCCATGGCTGAGGCCCAGAACATCCCGGTGGGCTCCACCACCACCGGCTCGATCGCGGTGGCGGCCGAGTCGACCGTCGCCACCCGCATGAGCGCGCCCCCCTCCTTCGACGTGGCGGACTTCCCCGTTCCGCACGGACGTGAGGAGGAGTGGCGGTTCACCCCGCTGGAGCGCCTGCGCGGGCTGCACGACGGCACCGCCGTGGCCGACGGCAACGGTGTGAAGGTCGACGTCCAGGCCCCCGAGGGCGTCACCGTCGAGGCCGTCGGCCGCGACGACGCGCGGCTCGGCAAGGCGGGCACCCCGGTGGACCGCGTCGCCGCCCAGGCCTACTCGGCCTTCGAGAAGGCCTCGGTCGTGACCGTCCCGAAGGAGACCGTCCTCACCGAGCCGATCCGCATCGCGGTGCACGGCGAGGGCGGCACCGCCTTCGGCCACCAGGTGATCGAGCTGGGCGCCTTCGCCGAGGCCGTCGTGGTCATCGACCACACAGGTGACGCGGTGCTCGCCGCCAACGTCGACTACCTGCTGGGCGACGGCGCCAAGCTCACCGTCGTCTCCGTCCAGGACTGGGACGACAAGGCCGTGCACGTCGCCCAGCACAACGCGCTCGTCGGCCGCGACGCCTCCTTCAAGTCGGTCGTCGTGACCTTCGGCGGCGACCTGGTCCGTCTGCACCCGCGCGTGACGTACGCCGGCACCGGCGGCGAGGCCGAGCTGTTCGGCCTGTACTTCACCGATGCGGGCCAGCACCAGGAGCACCGCCTCCTCGTCGACCACAACACCCCGCACTGCAAGTCGAACGTCGCCTACAAGGGCGCGCTCCAGGGCGACAACGCGCACGCCGTGTGGATCGGCGACGTGCTCATCGAGGCCAAGGCCGAGGGCACCGACACCTACGAGATGAACCGCAACCTGGTCCTCACGGACGGTGCACGGGTCGACTCGGTGCCCAACCTGGAGATCGAGACAGGCGAAATCGTCGGCGCCGGCCACGCCAGCGCCACCGGCCGCTTCGACGACGAGCAGCTCTTCTACCTGATGGCCCGCGGCATCCCGGAGCACGAGGCCCGCCGCCTGGTGGTCCGCGGCTTCTTCGCCGAGCTCGTCCAGCAGATCGGCGTCCCCGACATCGAGGAGCGCCTGATCGCCAAGATCGAGGAGGAGCTGGAGGCGGCGGTCGGATGACCTTCGTACGCGCCTGTGGGCTCGGCGAGCTGGAGGAGGACACCCCGAAGCGGGTGGAACTCGACGGCACGCCCGTGTCCATCGTGCAGACCGAGGGCGAGGTGTTCGCGATCCACGACATCTGCTCGCACGCGAACGTCTCCCTGGCGGAGGGCGAGGTCGACGACTGCCACATCGAGTGCTGGCTGCACGGCTCGCGCTTCGACCTCCGCTCCGGCAAGCCCGACGCCCTTCCCGCGACGCGCCCCGTCCCCGTATATCCCGTAAAGATCGAAGGGGACGACGTGCTCGTCTCCCTCACCCAGGAGTCCTGAGGCACCCATGGCTACGCTTGAAATCCGAGACCTGCACGTCACCGTCGAGGTCGAGAACGGCACGAAGGAAATCCTCAAGGGTGTCGACCTCACCGTGAAGCAGGGCGAGACGCACGCCATCATGGGCCCCAACGGCTCGGGCAAGTCGACCCTCGCCTACTCCCTCGCGGGACACCCGAAGTACACGATCACCGGCGGCACCGTCACCCTCGACGGCGAGGACGTCCTGGAGATGTCCGTCGACGAGCGGGCCCGCGCCGGTCTGTTCCTCGCGATGCAGTACCCGGTCGAGGTCCCGGGTGTCTCCGTGTCGAACTTCCTGCGCACCTCCGCGACCGCCATCCGCGGCGAGGCCCCCAAGCTGCGCACCTGGGTGAAGGAGGTCAAGGAGGCCATGGAGCGCCTCAACATGGACCCCGCCTTCGCCGAGCGCAACGTCAACGAGGGCTTCTCCGGCGGTGAGAAGAAGCGCCACGAGATCCTCCAGCTGGAGCTGCTCAAGCCGAAGATCGCGGTCCTCGACGAGACCGACTCCGGCTTGGACGTCGACGCCCTGCGCGTCGTGTCGGAGGGTGTGAACCGCGTCCGCGAGACGGGCGAGGTCGGCACCCTGCTGATCACGCACTACACGCGCATCCTCCGCTACATCAAGCCCGACCACGTGCACGTCTTCTCCGGCGGCCGGATCGTCGAGTCCGGCGGTGCCGAGCTCGCCGACAAGCTGGAGGAAGAGGGCTACGAGGCATACACGAAGGGTGGCGCATCCGCGTGACACAGCTGCCGGGCCTCCTCGACACAGAGGCGCTCCGCAAGGACTTCCCCATCCTGGACCGACAGGTCCACGACGGTAAGAAGCTCGTGTACCTGGACAACGCGGCGACCAGCCAGAAGCCGCGTCAGGTGCTGGACGCCCTCAACGAGTACTACGAGCGCTACAACGCCAACGTCCATCGTGGCGTGCACGTCCTCGCCGAGGAGGCCACGGCGCTGTACGAGGGCGCGCGCGACAAGGTCGCGGAGTTCATCAACGCGCCGTCGCGTGACGAGGTGATCTTCACCAAGAACGCCTCGGAGTCGCTCAACCTCGTGGCGAACATGCTGGGCTGGGCCGACGAGCCCTACCGCGTGGACTCCGACACCGAGATCGTCATCACGGAGATGGAGCACCACTCCAACATCGTGCCGTGGCAGCTGCTCGCGCAGCGCACGGGCGCGAAGCTGAAGTGGTTCGGCCTGACCGACGACGGCCGTCTGGACCTGTCCAACATCGACGAGGTCATCACCGAGAAGACGAAGATCGTCTCCTTCGTGCTGGTCTCCAACATCCTGGGCACCCAGAACCCGGTCGAGGCGATCGTGCGCCGCGCCCAGCAGGTCGGTGCGCTGGTCTGCATCGACGCCTCGCAGGCCGCGCCGCACATGCCGCTGGACGTGCAGGCGCTGCAGGCCGACTTCGTGGCCTTCACCGGCCACAAGATGTGCGGCCCGACGGGCATCGGCGTCCTCTGGGGCCGCCAGGAGCTCCTGGAGGACCTGCCGCCCTTCCTCGGCGGCGGCGAGATGATCGAGACGGTGTCGATGCACTCCTCGACCTACGCCCCGGCACCCCACAAGTTCGAGGCGGGCACCCCGCCGGTCGCCCAGGCGGTCGGTCTCGGCGCGGCGATCGACTACCTCAACTCGATCGGCATGGACAAGATCCTCGCCCACGAGCACGCCCTCACCGAGTACGCGGTGAAGCGGCTGCTGGAGGTCCCCGACCTGCGCATCATCGGCCCGACCACGGCCGAGGAGCGGGGCGCGGCGATCTCCTTCACCCTCGGGGACATCCACCCGCACGACGTGGGCCAGGTCCTCGACGAACAGGGCATCGCGGTCCGGGTCGGCCACCACTGCGCGCGGCCGGTCTGCCTGCGGTACGGAATTCCTGCGACCACGCGAGCGTCGTTCTATCTGTACTCCACGCCGGCCGAGATCGACGCGCTGGTCGACGGCCTGGAGCACGTACGGAACTTCTTCGGCTGAAGGGCGTGCTGAACGGTGAAACTGGACTCCATGTACCAGGAAGTCATCCTGGACCACTACAAGAACCCGCACGGGCGGGGCTTGCGGGATGGCGACGCCGAGGTGCACCACGTCAACCCGACGTGCGGTGACGAGATCACACTGCGCGTGAAGTACGACGGAACGAAGATCGAGGACGTCTCGTACGAGGGCCAGGGCTGCTCGATCAGCCAGGCCTCGGCCTCCGTACTGAACGAACTCCTCGTCGGCAAGGAGTTCTCCGACGCGCGGAAGATCCAGGAGACCTTCCTGGAGCTGATGCAGTCGAAGGGGAAGCTCGAACCCGACGACGCGATGGAGGACATCCTGGAGGACGCGGTCGCGTTCGCCGGGGTGTCCAAGTACCCGGCCCGGGTCAAGTGCGCCCTGCTGAGCTGGATGGCCTGGAAGGACGCGACGGCCCAGGTGCTGGGCGGAGCCGACGCCGAGAAGGAGACGACGGCATGAGCGAGACCGTGGAGATGAAGCCGGCCTCGGAGGAAGAACTCCGTGAGGCCCTGATGGACGTCGTCGACCCCGAACTGGGCATCGACGTCGTCAACCTCGGCCTGATCTACGGCATTCACGTCGACGAGTCGAACATCGCGACCGTCGACATGACCCTGACCTCCGCGGCCTGCCCGCTGACGGACGTCATCGAGGACCAGGCCAAGTCCGCCACGGACGGCCTCGTCAACGAGTTGCGCATCAACTGGGTCTGGATGCCGCCGTGGGGCCCGGACAAGATCACGGATGACGGGCGGGAGCAGCTTCGGGCGCTCGGGTTCAACGTCTGAGATCCACGTCCGGTATGCACTGACTGACGAAGGGGCGGCACCCTCCCGGGGTGCCGCCCCTTCGCGTGTCTCAGTCCAGCCCGGCCACCAGCCGGAAGGCCGAGTCCGCGTGGTACAGGCCGTCGTACTGGTACGGCTCCAGGCGGAGTTGGAAGTTGCGGTGGCGGAGGAAGCGGCCCGGGTAGTTCGCCGACTCCAGCATGATCGCGCCCGAGTAACTGGCGGGGCGGGGGCAGAAGGTGGCGTCCTTGCGGAAGAGGGACGAGTCGTCCTTGCGTTCCGCGCGCAGGACGAAGTTGCGGTGGCGGAGATAGGCGCCGTCGGCCGTGGTGAAGGAGTAGCAGGAGGAGTCGGCCAGGCCCGCCACCCGTTCGAAGGTGGCGTTGCGGCGGGCCGAGGCCGAGCCGGCCGGGGCGAGGGTGACGTAGCCGCCGCTGGTCTGCCAGTAGCGGTCGGGGTAGTTGACGGAGCGTATGGAGGTCCCGCTCTTCGCGGCCGGGGGCTTCGGGCTCGGCGAAGTTTTGTGGGACGCCGGGGGCTTCGGCGCCTTCGTGTGCGGCTCCGGACTGGCCTCGGGGCGGGGCGATGTGCTTCTGGTGGGGGTGGGGGACGGGCGCTTGTGCTCCTTTTCGGGCGCGTTACCCGACTTGGAGGGCGTCGCGAAGGAGATCAGGCCGCCCGGTGCCGAGCTGCTGAGGGTCGTCGGCTGCGCCGCCGAAGGGGTCGGCTCGCCGGGCCGGCTGTCCATCACGGTGATCGCGGTCACGCACGCGGTGACGGTGGCCAGGGCGAGGGCGCCTGCCAGCCAGAGCCGTCGCGTCCCCGGTGCCCGGGTGGTGTCCGGGGCCCAGCCGCTCTCCCACGGGCGGTCCAGCGGGGGCCGGGACTTCTCTTCTGACATGCGCTTTTTCCTCCGGCGGGCACCCTTGACGGCGGCGCAGTTGTGGTGGCCCGGTGTGTGATCGGGTGACACCGTAGTGGACCAGTGGGATTCCTGTGGGGCGTTTGTTGAAAGCGGTATCTCTTCTCTCGATGCGTCCTCGTCGCGTCCCCGTTGCGTACGGGTGTACAGATGTTGTGTACGCTCGTACATATGGGTTATCTGCTGCTGGCCGGGGCCATCGCCGCCGAGGTGGGTGCGACGACCGCCATGAAGTACAGCGAGGGCTTCAGCAGGCTCGGACCCTCGCTGCTGACGCTCCTCGGCTACCTCGTCTCCTTCGCGCTGCTCGCGCAGACACTGAAGACCGTCTCCGTCGGAACGGCCTACGCCATCTGGGCCGGCGTCGGCACCGCCGCCATCGCCACGATCGGGTTCGTCTTCCTGGGAGAGGGCATGACCGTCGCCAAGGCCGCCGGGATCGCGCTGATCATCGTCGGGGTCGTGGTGCTGAACCTGGGAGGTGCCCACTGATGCCCCGGCGTCACGACCCCGAGCGGCGGCAGCGGATCATCGACGCGGCGATCCGGGTCGTCGGGGCGAAGGGCATCGCCGGGCTGAGCCACCGCACCGCCGCCGCCGAGGCCGATGTGCCGCTCGGCTCGACGACGTACCACTTCAAGACCCTCGACGAACTGCTGGTCGCCGCCCTGCGGCAGGCCAACGAAGGCTTCGCCAAGGTCGTCGCCGGGCGGGGCGCGCTGGAGGATCCCCGGACCGATCTGGCCGCCGAGCTGGCCGCGTGGATGGGGGAGTGGCTCGCGGGCGACCGCACGGGCGTCGAGCTGGAGTACGAGCTCTACCTCGCCGCCCTGCGCCGGCCCGCCCTGCGGCCCGTCGCCGCCGAGTGGGCCGAGGGGGTCGCCGAGCTGCTGTCCCGGCGTACGGATCCGGTGACCGCGCGGGCGCTGGTGGCGGTCGTCGACGGCATCTGTCTCCAGGTGCTGCTGACCGGGGTGCCGTACGACGAGGCGTATGCCCGCGAGGTGCTGGGGCGGGTGGTGGCGGGGGCGGGGGAGTGAGGCCGGTGGGTGGGGACGTCGCTGGGTGCCGTCGACCTGCACCGAGACGTACCGCCCGGCACGTGAGACGTCCCCGCACCGGTTCGCATCGACCGCTGTCCGCCGGTTAGGTTGCCCTCATGACCGACACGACTGCTCCTCGTACCACCGGCGCCGTGGCCGCCGGCCTCGCCACGGTCGCCGCCGACGGCACCGTCCTCGACACCTGGTTCCCCGCGCCCGAACTGGCCGCCGAGCCCGGCCCGTCCGGCACCGAGCGGCTCTCCGCCGAGCAGGCCGCCGAGCTGCTCGGCGGCGGTGCGACCGCGGCGATCGGCCCGGACGCCCGCCGGGGCGTCGAGGTGGTCGCGGTCCGCACGGTCATCGCCTCGCTCGACGAGAAGCCGATCGACGCGCACGACGTCTACCTGCGCCTGCACCTGCTCTCCCACCGCCTGGTCAAGCCGCACGGCCAGAGCCTGGAGGGCATCTTCGGCTTCCTCGCCAACGTCGCCTGGACCTCGCTCGGCCCGGTCGCCGTCGACGACCTCGAGAAGGTGCGGCTGAACGCGCGCGCCGAGGGCCTGCACCTCCAGGTGACCTCCGTCGACAAGTTCCCGCGCATGACCGACTACGTGGCCCCCAAGGGCGTCCGGATCGCCGACGCCGACCGGGTCCGCCTCGGTGCGCACCTCGCCGAGGGCACCACCGTCATGCACGAGGGCTTCGTCAACTTCAACGCCGGCACGCTCGGCACGTCGATGGTCGAGGGCCGTATCTCCGCGGGCGTCGTGATCGGCGACGGCTCGGACATCGGCGGCGGCGCCTCGACCATGGGCACGCTGTCCGGCGGCGGCAACGTCATCATCTCCATCGGCGAGCGCTGCCTGGTCGGCGCCGAGGCGGGCGTCGGTATCGCCCTCGGCGACGAGTGCGTCGTCGAGGCCGGCCTCTACGTCACCGCCGGCACCCGCGTCACCATGCCCGACGGCCAGATCGTGAAGGCCCGCGAGCTGTCCGGCGCCTCCAACATCCTCTTCCGCCGCAACTCGGTCACCGGCACCGTCGAGGCCCGGCCGAACAACGCGGTGTGGGGCGGACTGAACGAGATCCTGCACAGCCACAACTGACCATCGACGGCCGTGACCTGCGGCCGCCTTGTCGATCAACGTCCTGACCTGCTGCTGAGCTGTCGGTAGCCGTCGACGTCGGTCATCGTTGAGCGCCCTTCCACAGCCCATGGCGGGCTCGGGAGGGCGCTCATGCATTGACTCACGTGCCTCGCTGAGCGTCCGAGGGGTCAGAGGCGGGCGGGAAGAGTGGCTCCACTTCGCCCGTCCAGACGCGATAGAGGTGACGGATAGCCGTGATGTCGGCGTGATCCTTGGGCCTGGCAGCGGCGATCTTCCACCGCAGGATGTCACCCAAGCGCATGAAGGGGACGCCATCGATGACGTCCGCATCATCGATGAGCCGGTCCGTTGACCAACCCGGGGTCCAACGGTCCATGATCTCTATCGAGGCAGTCGGGTGGACGACTCTGAGTCCGTACCCGGAGACGGTGGGCTCCGGTGCGCCGAGACGAAGGGCGCACTGCCAGGCCTCGCCGCGTGCGAGGACATCAAGGTCGCCCATGCGCGCGCGTAACCCACGTACGTAGAGGGCCGCAGAGCCGCACACCACGTAGTCGCTGCGGGGGAGTTTCAGAGCAGCCAAGGCAGCGAAGAGCCCATCGGCATCGCTGAGAAGCAACTGTTCTCCTCGGATGGACGGAAGGAGCTGTGGCTCGAAGGCGGCCCACAGACAGTGACGCTTACATCGTGTACGACAGCGCACTGCCCAACAGGGGAGACTGAGAAAATCAGACCTCGAGGAGTGCCTGTCGGCGGCGAGCGAGGTCGGTGCCCGGTTGTCATCGGCCACGTACGAGTTACCCGGCGTGACCTCGTGGTGGCTTTTGCAGATGAACGGGTGGACGCCGTGTCCGATCAGAAGCCGAAGCTACGAAACGAGGACCGGGGCATGAGGAACGAGCGGGGGCGGGCCGTGGCGCGCTGTCTGGCCGGGGCGGTCACGGCGCTGGTGGTGTGCTGGCTTCCGGCGGGGGCCGCGCACGCCGACGAGACCAACACGGGCTCGCACAACGGCCACCGGGTCGGGCTGGTCAACGTCAACGTCGGCCAGGTCGACGACCCGGCGGAGGACGTGCTGGAGCACACGCTGCTGTTCGGTGACGGGTACGCCTGGAACTGAGCCGGCAGTTCGACGGGCCGGGGCCCGTACCGCACACACTTGCGGTACGGGCCCCGGCCCGTTTTTCGTGTCCGGCAGGTGGCATAGCGGGAGGCTCCCGCGCGCGTCACAAGGGGTACGGGGGCGGACAGCGGGTCTGCCCCGGGGGAAAGCGAAGGTGACGATGGATGCCGAAGCGCAGGAGAGCTTCCGGGAATTCGTGGCGAACAGATCGTCCGCGCTGCTGAAGACCGCGGTCCTGCTGAGCGGCGGCGACCGGCACACCGGCGAGGACCTGCTCCAGAACGCGCTGCTCAAGGCGGCGGGCCGCTGGCACCGGATCGACGAACCCGAGGCGTACGTCCGGCAGATCCTCTACCGCCAGCAGGTCAGCCGCTGGCGGCTGAAGTGGCCGAGGCGCGAACTGAGCGTCGCCGAACCGCCGGAGACCTCCGCCGCCCCGGACGCCTCCGGCGCGGCCGAGCTGCGCCTGGTGATGCGGGGCGCGCTGGCCCGGCTGACCGCGCGGCAGCGCACCGTGCTCGTGCTGCGCTACTTCGAGGACCTGCCCGAGGCCGAGGTGGCCCGCATCCTGGGCTGCTCCGTCGGCACCGTACGGTCCGCCACCCACCGCTCCCTGGCCCGGCTGCGCGCCCTCGCGCCCGAGCTGGCCGCCCTGGGTCCGGCCGCCGCGGAACAGCGGCCGTCCCATGACTACTCGCCCGTGGAGGTGCGTCAGTGAACGTCGACGAACTCGTGCGCGACGCGCTGCGCGACCAGGCCGACGGGCAGCCGCCGGCGGCACCCGGCTTCGCCGACCGGGTGCTCGCGGTCCGCCGGCGCCGCCGCAGCCGCCGGCTCGCCTCCGCCGCCGCGGCGGCCGCCGCCGTGGTCGCCGTCGCTGTGGCCGTGCCGATGCTGGACTCGGGCAAGCAGGACGTGCGTCCCTCGGGCGGCGTGGAGCAGACCGGCATCACCGCCCGTCCGGACCAGTCGCCGCCGCGCGATCTGATCGCCGCCGGCCGGGTCGCCCTGGCCGCGTACTTCACCAGATCGATCGTCGAGCAGTCCGCCGACCGGGCCGTTTCCAAGCGCACGTACTGGCTGCTGAACCCGAAGACCAACAAGTATGTGAAGGACGACCGGTGGTCGTACGTCGCCGTCGCCCCCGGGATGACGACCGCCGCCGTTCTCGAACGGGACCTGCCCGTGCCGCGTATCGGGCTGCTCGACCTGGCGAGCGGTCAGGTCAAGCGGTGGATCCCGGTCGACCGGCCCGTGGCGGGCGTGGAGTTCTCCACCGACGGCAGGAAGCTCGTCGCGACGACGTACAGCGAGAACCCCGACCGCCGGGTGAAGATCGACGGGTCAGAGGGCTGGGACGCCCCCTTCATGGAGTCGGACCGGACCGGGTTCCACGTCATCGACGTGGCCTCCGGAAGCAGTTCCTGGGCGGGGGTGGAGATCGGCGGGGGTGCGCACAACCCCGATGTGTTCATCAACTCGCGCCAGGACTTCGCGTTCACCCGCGACGGCCGTCTCGTCTGGTCGGGGATGCCCACCGAACCCGGCAAGGAGTTCTACGACTTCACCGGCAGGGAGGTTCCCGCGCCCGCGCTGGAACGGTACCGGGACTGGTCCGTCGAAGCGGGCGTGTCCCCGGACGGGCAGCTCGTCGCCGGCCCGTTCGCGGGACAGAGGTGGAAGACGTCCTCCTTCGTGCTCGACGCGCGCACCGGGAAGCAGCGCGAGGTACGCGGGCAGCAGTTGCTCGCCTGGGCGGACGGGAACTCGCTCGTCGCCTGGGACATCGGGCCGGACGGGAACGAGTACCACCAGCGGCTGGTGCTGGTGTCCATCGGCGGCGAGAAGACGACCCCGCTCAGTGATTTCCGGTCGCCCAAGGACAACACCGAGGGGCGGTGGGAGCCGGTGTTCGCGGAGCGGTGATCAGGTCCGGGTGAGGTCCGCGTGGAGCGCCAGCAGGGCGTCGGTCGTGGCGGGGCCGGCCGGCCGGAGCGGGGCGCGGACCGGGCCCGCGGGGAGGTCCAGGGCGGTGAGGAGCGCCTTCGTCGTCACCGTGCCCGGGAGGCCTGCCGACATGATCGCCTCGATGAGCGGGGTGGCCTGCTGCTGGAGGCGGGCCGCCCGGGTCGTGTCGCCCGAGTCGAACGCGTCCAGGACGGCTCGCAGCCGGGCCGGAATCACGTTCGACACCGTGCTGACGTAGCCGGACCCGCCCACCGCGTACAGGGCGAGGTTGTGCTCGTCACAGCCCGCGTAGTACGCCAGGTCCGTGCGGGCCAGCACCTTCTGGGCGGCCAGGAAGTCGTAGGAGCAGTCCTTGACGGCCACGATCCTGGGGTGCGCGGAGAGGCGGAGGATCGTCTCCGCTTCGACTCGGACGCCGGTGCGGTTCGGGATGTCGTAGAGCATGAGCGGGAGCTCACTGGCGTCGGCGATCTCGCGGAAGTGCGCCTCGATCGCGTCCTGCGGGGGTCTGCTGTAGTACGGCGCCACCACCAACAGGCCGTCCGCGCCCGCCTTTTCCGCCTCCCGGGCCAGGTCGACGGTGTGGCGGGTGTCGGGCGTGCCGACGCCCGCGACGATCGACGCCCGGTCGGCCACGGCCTCGCGGACGGCTGTGATCAGGGCCGACTTCTCGGCGTCCGTGGTGGTGGGTGACTCGCCCGTCGTGCCGGACAGGACGAGGCCGTCGCATCCCTGTGCGACCAGGTGGGCGGCGAGGCGCTGGGCGCCGTCGAGGTCCAGTGCGCCGGACGTCGTGAACGGGGTGATCATGGCGCACAGGGCGCGGCCGAAGGGGGTCGTCATGTGAGTAGTGTCGGCAGCGCGACTGTGTAGCTCTAGTTAATTCTGCTACCTGGTATTCCTAAGGGATGCTTTCCGGCCGTGCCGACTCCGGGGATCGCAGCCAGGCCGTCTGCAGGGGTAGCCGGGGAGGGGCCGGGTACTCGGGGGTTCCTACTTCGAGAGGAGGCGGAACACCGTGACCGGGACCATCGATCATCGGGCCGTGCACGACGAGCACCGCTCAGTGGGCGAACTCGTCTCACAGGCCACCGAGCAGCTCTCCCGGCTCCTGCGGCAGGAAGTTGCTCTGGCCAAGGAAGAACTGGCCGAGAAGGGGCGGCGTGCGGGGCGTGGCGGTGGGCTGCTCGGTGCGGCGGGTGCCGTCGCATACGCCGGGCTGCTCGCGCTGGCCGGGACGGGGGTCGCCGCCCTCTCGCTGGTGCTGTCCGTCTGGGCCGCGGCGCTCATCGTGACGGGAGTGCTGTTCGTGATCGCGGCCGTGCTGGGTGCTGCCGGCCGGGCGCAGTTGCGCCGGGCCACGCCTCCCACGCCTGAGGCGGCTCTGGGCAGTGTCAAGGCGGACGTGGAGGAGATCAAGGAAAGGGCACATCGATGACGGAAGCGACGGGTGGAGCCAAGGGGCCCGATGAGCTGCGGCAGCAGATCGAGCGGACCCGTGGTGAACTCGGGAACACGGTGGAAGAGCTGGCGGGGAAGGCGGATGTGAAGGGACGTGCGCGGGCGCGGGCGGCCGATCTGCGGGACAAGGCCGGGGCGATGACCGTGCAGTTGCGCAGCAGCGCCGCGCAGGCCGGGCATACGGTGCACGACAAGGCGACCCATGTGACGCATGCGGGGCCTCGGCCGGTGCGGGGTGTCGTTCAGGCCGGGGTGAAGCATCCCAAGCCGGTGCTGGTTGCCGGGGCGGCTGCGGGGGCTGTGGTGGTGACCGTCGGGGTGCTGCGGCGTCGGCAGCAGGCTGCTCACGGGCGTCTCTGGCATCTCGTGCATCGCTGAGCGGTGTCCGCGTGCGCCGTTTGCGCCTGACGCCGGGTGGTGGGTCGGGGCCGCGCCGGGGGGTGTCCGTCCTCGGAACGGCGCGATGGGGTTGCGTACCGGCTGACCGTCCGTTGACGCGCCAACCGCTGCGGGCGGACACCCCCCGACACGTCCCCTTTCTCGCCGTCGGCGGGTGCGCGTACGTCTCGGCCGCCGTAGCTGCCGGCCGGCCGCTGCGTCGGTGTAACCCTCGCTTGACCTCAAGCTTGGTCGAGGTTGAAAGGTGAGGGTGCAGCAACCGGCGCATACGACTGGAGTGCTCAATGAGCCTTCAAACCGAGCAGCACCCCGACCTCACCGACCCCCGGATCGGTGCTCCCTTCTTCAGCACCTGGCGAGTCGGCACACCCGAGCGGCAGCAGCAGACCGTGGAGGTGATCGGGCGGACGTGGGAGCGGCGGCCCTGGCCCGCCGGTGATCTGCTGGGCTACCACGTCTACACGGGGCACGACGGCTCCACGCTGATGCACCACTCGCAGTGGAGTAGCGAGCAGGGATACGAGGCCTTCGTCAAGACTCATCGGCAGGAGCGGGTCGACGAGATCGACACCGCCGTGCCGGGGATCGAGCGGGTGGGGCTCGGGCGGTACCGGCGGTATCGCAGCCTGGAGCGGAGCATCGCGGACGTGCGGGTGCCGGGAGTGATCGTCACCGTGCGGATCGACTTCGAGGAAGGAGGCGGGGAGCGGCGCGAGGAGTGGGTCGATCTCGTGCTCAAGGCCCTGGGTGACGATCCGGTGGGCCATGCCGGGCTGATCTCCGCCCATTTCCATCTGAGTACCGATGGCGGGCACGTGCTGAACTACGCCGAGTGGGAGAGCGATCAGGCCTATGACGAGGCCTTGGCGGCGCCCGGGACCGGCACGTGGGAGCGGGTGCGGACGTACCCGGGGGTGGGCGCGGTGAGCGGGAGCCGGTGCCGGCATGCCTTGGGGCTCGTGCCCGGGTGAGAGGGGTGTGCCGTGGGGCCGGCTGGACCCATGGTGCAGCCGGCCCCTGGGGCCGTGATTACGGGCGGAAGCGCAGGACCTGCGGGTCGTGGTCGCTGATCTGGTCGTTGAACTCCGCGTTGACGTGCACGCTGTCGTACGCGAAGTCGCAGTCGCGGCGGACCGAAGGACTGATCAGGATCTGGTCGAGGACCTGGCTGTTGCCCTGGTAGACGTACGAGTAACGCTCGCTCCTGGGCAGCGACTTGATCGCCGACCAGAGTTCGCCGCGGCCTTCGAGGAGCCGGGTGGTCTGCGAGAACTCGAAGTCGTTGATGTCGCCCAGGGCGATGACGTCCGCGTTCTTCTGGGTGTCGAGGATGTCCTTGACGAAGGCGTTCACCAGCGTGGCCTGCCGGTGGCGCTGGGTCTCGGAGCTGCGGACCGGCGGCTGGTACTGGGAGGTCAGGCCCTGGTCGCCGCCCTTGGAGTTGAAGTGGTTGGCGATCACGAAGACCGTGCGGCCGCGGAAGGCGAACTCGCCGGCCAGCGGCTTGCGGCTGTTCTTCCAGGCCTCGTCGGCGGGCGCGATGCGGCCGGGGCTGAGGGTCAGGTGCGCCTTGCCGTGGATCTTCGTCACGCCGGTCGCCGTCGTGGCGTCGCCGCCCGCGCGGTCCGTGAAGGAGACCCGCTCCGGGTTGAAGAGGAAGGCCTGGCGGATGTTGCCGCCGGGCTCGCCGCCGTCCGTGTTGTCGGCCGGGTCGATCGAGCGCCAGTCGTACCTCGGGCCGCCGGCCGCGACGATCGCGTCGATCAGCTTGCCCATGGTCTGGTCGGCGGCGACCGTACCGTCGTTCTTCGCGCCGTTGTTGTCCTGGATCTCCTCCAGGGACACGATGTCCGGCGACTTCAGGTTGTTCACGATCGCGGAGGCGTGCTCGGCGAAGGTGTCGTCGGTCGGGTCGAGGTTCTCGACGTTGTAGGTGGCGACCGCGAGTTCCGAGGAGCGCTGCTTGCGCGTCGTCTCGCGCTCCAGGCCAGCGGACTTGAGGCTGCCGAGTTCGCTCGCGACCAGGGTGTAGCCGCCGAACTGGTTGTAGTCCAGCGGGCCCGCCGTCGTGCCGGTGAGCGTGTCGCCGACGTTCGCCTTCGGGAAGTCCGCCGTCGAGCCGAGGGACTGGATCTGGAGCCGGCCGGTGTTCTGGGCGTCGTAGGAGCCGTAGACCGTGCCGCCGTGGCGGTTGGGGTTCTCGTGCGGCTTCACCGTCACCCAGAGTTCGGTGTACGGGTCGGTGGCGCCCACGACACGGGTGTCGCTGACGCGGACGGTCATGCCCTCCAGCGCCTCGTAGTGGTCCAGGGCGTACTTCGAGGGCTTGAGGGGGAGGGCGTTGACCGAGCCGTTCGCCGTGGTGTCGCCGGCCGGTGCGTAGGCGGCGGGGACCGACCTGGCGTCGATCGTCGTGGCGGCCGGGAGCTGGTTGCCGCTGGAGACGACCGTGGTGGTCGGCTTGGTGATCTCCGTCAGGGACTGGTTGCCGGAGGCGGTGCCGCCGGGGACGTACTCCGAGACGGTGCCGCTGACGGTGACGGAGTCGCCGACGGCGACCCCCTTCGGCGTCGAGCTGGTGAAGACGAAGACGCCTTCACTGGTCGCCGGGTCGGCGTCCGGGTTCGGGTCCTGGATCCAGAACCCGCGGGACGAGCCGTAGGTCCGGATGCCGGTGACGATTCCGGTCACATCCGTGACCTGCTTGCCCGCGTACGGGGATATCCGGGTGCTGCCCTGGATGTCGTGGATGCGGACCGAGTCCGCGTGGGCAGGGGTGGTGAGGACGATCGTGGATGCCGCGGAGCACACGGCGGCGACGGTGAGCGCGGCGAGGCGCGCGGACGACTTGCTCGGCAACGGGAATCCCTCCGGGGACGTGACAGGGCGCCGGGACGAGGGTGGTGCGTGGACTGTCTGCCGCTACCTGTGGGGCGGGCGGTGTGACGCGCGTAGAGGACGGTGGACGGCGGGACTGGTGGGGCCGGCCCGGTAAACAAGTGTCCGCCGACTTCTACGCGCGTCAATCTCCAGCCTGCTCAGGTCACTTGTCAAGGTTTCGGCCATGTACAGCACCTGACGGGGACATGAAGTAGGCGGCATGGGTGTAAATCCGTCTAGGCTGAGCGGCTGAGTCGTATGAGGCGCCCTAGGAGAAACCCCCGATGTCAGACAGCTCCCCCCTGCCGCCGGTGCGGCTGACTTCCGAAGCGGAGCTGGCGCGCGACGCGCTGTCCACGCCGTTGCTGTCCCGGGCCGCCCGGCTGGCCCGCTGGGCCGGGCCGGAGACCCGGGTCGACGCCGGGGGAGGGCTCGTCGACGAGCAGTTGCCCGCAGCCGCCGAGGTGCTCGGACTGAGCGGGGACGACGCCGCCGCCGACGCCAGTGAGGCGTGGCGGGTGGCCGTGGACACCGGGCTCGTCGAGATCGTCGACGAGGAGGAGGGCACCGTCACGGCGGGCGAGGACCTCGCGTTGCTCACCGGCGGTTCGCCGCAGGACGTGCTCGCGGTGTGGCTCGCCGCCCTGGAGACGGTGCTCGCCGACGCGAGCGTGCCCGACCTGGACGGACTCGTGGCCGAGGACGGCGAGGTCGACCTCTCCGCCCTCGACTGGGACCCGGAGGCCGAGGCCGAGTTCCTCGACGGTGTGCTCGGCAACCTCTACCTGCTGACCGTCGGCGAGGACACGCCCGCCGGGGCTCCCGTGCCGCTGCCCGCGCTGGCCGCGTCGGTGATCGTGCCCAGCGACATGAGCGAGCCGACCAACGACGTCCTGGAGCAGGTGTCCGACGCGATGATGCGGCTGGACGGCCAGTTCCGGATGCTGGAGCCGGTGGGGCTCGTGGCGTACCGGCCCGTGGACGAGGCGCTCATGGCCGATGCCGACGAGGAGCCCGCGGCGCCCGTCGACGACACCGACGTCTCCCGGTACGGCATGGTCCGGCTCACCCCGCTCGGGCTCTACGGCCTGCGGGCCCGGCTGCTCGAGGCCGGGTTCGAGGCGCCGGCCGTCGGGGACCTCGCGGACAAGGGAGCCGACGCGCTGCTCGACGGCACGGCGGCGTTCCCGCCCGGTGCTGCGCAGGCGGAGACCGAACAGTGGCTTCAGCACCGGGAAGCGCTCGCCGCGGCACGCGAGCTGCTGGCGGCGGCGCGGGGCGCGGATGCCGGGGCGCCGTTGCGGCGACTGCGGTGCCAGCAGGCCTTGTCGCTGGTGGGTGCTTCGGCCGAGCCGGCGTTGCGGGAGGTGCTCGACGACGCCGAGCTGGGCGGGCTCGCCCGGGTGTGGCTGACCGAGCACGGTGCGGCGGACGTGCCCGCGCCGTCGGAGGCGATGGTGTACTGGCTGACCATCGACACGGTGGCGGCGCAGCTCGCGGCGGAGGGCAATTCCGAGGAGTTGCGGGCGTTGGTCGAAGGGCTCGCACGGCAGCACGGTGGGTTTTTCGAGGCTGTGTGGCGGGTTGATCATCCCGCTACCGCTGATGTGCTGGAGGCGATGGGGCGGTTGCATCCCGACAAGAGGGTTGCGAAGGAGGCGCGGAAGGCTGCGTTCAAGGCGCGGTCGCAGCAGGGGGGCTGAGCCCGGCTCGCGGGTGCGGGTCCGTTGTGGCTGGTTGCGCAGTTCCCCGCGCCCCTGTTGGGCGTTGTTCAACCCTCGTTCATATATGAGCGGGACGGTTTCGCCGAACGAGGTCCGCCACCCTCCACGGCATATCCACCGTCACAGGAGACACCCATGTCGCTCACCCGCAGGGACTTCGCCAGAACCTCCGCGATCACCGGTGCCGGTGTCGCGCTGGCGGGCAGCGTCGGCGCCCTCGCCACCGCGCCGAACGCCCTCGCGTCCTACGACACCGACAGTGCGGAGGGCGCGGCGGACGCCCGGCACGGGGTCGGCTACGGGCCGCTCGTCCCGGATCCCAAGGGGATCCTCGCCCTGCCCGCGGGTTTCACGTACCGCATCATCACCTACAGCGGAAAGACCAAGCTGGAGTCCGGTGAGTTCACGCCGTCCAACCACGACGGCACCGCCACCTTCGACGGCCCCCGCGGAACCACCCTGCTCGTCAACAACCACGAGCTGAAGGGCCCGCGCGCCAACTGGAAGTACCCTGTTCCGCTCACCGAGGGCCTCGTCTACGACCCGGCCGCCGCCGGCGGCTGCACGGTCGTCGAGGTACGCCCCGACGGACGGGTCGCGGAGTGGGTCGGCATCGCGGGAACCTCCACCAACTGCGCCGGTGGCAGCACGCCGTGGGGCACCTGGCTCACCTGTGAGGAGAACTCCGACAAGGCCGGCGTCAACGGCATGACCAAGGACCACGGCTACGTCTTCGAGGTCGACCCGAGCGACCGGCGCGCCAACCGCAGCCCCAAGCCGCTGAAGTTCTTCGGCCGTTACGACCACGAGGCCGTCGTCATCGACCCCAGGCGCGGCCACGCCTACCTCACCGAGGACGCCGCCGGCCCCAACGGCCTCTTCTTCCGCTGGACCCCGCCCAAGGGCTTCGAGTACGGCCCCGGGAAGTTCCGCGAGCTCGCCGACGACGCCGGTGTCCTCCAGGCGCCCAAGTGCTTCGACTCGGGCGGGAAGTTCGTCGACGACCTGTCCCGCGCCACGAAGATCGGCACCGTCTACGGCGTCGACTGGGTGGACGTACCCGACCGCGACGCCCGCACCACGCCGGTCCGCAAGCAGTTCGCCGCCGACGAGGTCACCCGCGCCCGCAAGCTGGAGGGCATGTGGTGGGGCGACGGGGGCGCCTACATCGTCTCCTCGTACGCCCGCGAGGAGAGCCCCGGCCGGCACGACGGCCAGGTCTGGTTCTACGACCCCAGGCGCCGGACGCTGACGTTGAAGGTCCTGCTCGGTGTGAACCCCGACCCGTCGAAGGACGGCGCGTTCGACGGCCCCGACAACATCACCGTCTCCCCGTACGGCGGCATCGTCCTGGCCGAGGACGGCGAGGGCGTCTCGCACCTCTTCGGCGCCACCGAGAGCGGCCGCACGTACCCGATCGCCCGCAACGACCTGAACGTCGGCACCGAAGAGGAGCCGGAATACAGCGAGTTCGCCGGCGTCACCTTCTCGCCCGACGGCAAGACCCTTTACGCCAACATCCAGACCCCGGGCATTCTGCTCGCCATCACCGGCCCCTGGAAGCGGCAGAAGCGTAATTAATTCGCTCGCAGGGCCCGCGCTGCGCCTCCTACAGTGAGATCACAACGTCACGCACCTCCCGGTGCGATGGCAGCGGCTACTTCTCTTCCAAAGAATCCGACGCCGCCGCCGACTTGATCTCGGGAGGCGCAGCATGTGGTGGGTGCCCGGTGCGCAGGCAACGGTTACTTCCTTTGATCGGAATGTTGCGGGTTCGAGTCCCGTCAGCGACTTCGGGTCGCTGTAGCTCAATCGGCAGAGCATCCGGATGAGTCCGTCGCCGACTTCTGTTCTCGGGCACCCACCTTTCTCATGCGCGCTTCCCTCGGAAACCGGTAAAGAATTCGGGGGAATTCATCATGGCGCGATTCAACAGCAAGGCGGCGCGGGCGCGTCCCGTCTCCCGTGTGACGTCCACCGGGCGAGTGCTGCGCACCTACGAGGGCGGCCGGGGCCGGGAGCGCGACGCCCGCTCGGAGCTCTTCCTGCTCGCGGTGTCGAACTTCGTGTCGCAGCAGACCTTCTACGAGACCGGCGCAGACCGAGACGACCGCTTCGCGAAGCTCGTGCGTGAACTCGCCGTCACCGACCCGGCGTGGACGGCCGGCCTGCTCGGCTGGCTGCGCGGCGAGGGCAACCTGCGGACGGCCTCCGTCGTCGGCGCCGCCGAGTACGTCAAGGCCCGCCTGGACGCGGGCGTGACCGGCGACGGCCCGACGGGACGGCAGGTCGTCGCCTCCGTGCTCCAGCGGCCCGACGAGCCCGGCGAACTGCTCGCGTACTGGACGGCGACGTACGGCCGCAACGTGCCCAAGCCGGTCAAGCGCGGCATCGCCGACGCCGTGCGCCGGCTCTACCACGGCAAGGCGCTGCTGAAGTACGACACCGCCTCCAAGGGCTACCGCTTCGGCGACATCCTCAACCTCGTGCACGCCGCGCCGGACCCGGACAAGCCCTGGCAGGGCGAGCTGTTCCGGTACGCCCTCGACCGGCGGCACCACCCCGACACCGCGGTGCCGCCCGCGTCGGACCGCGTCTTGACCGCCCACCGCGAGTTGATGGCGCTGCCGGTGGCTCAGCGGCGCGCGGTCGTGACCGCCGAGGGCGGTGCCGAGCGGCTGGCCGAGGCCGGGATGACGTGGGAGACGCTGGCGGGCTGGCTCCAGGGGCCGATGGACAAGGCGGCCTGGGAGGCCGTGATCCCGTCCATGGGCGTCATGGCGCTCGTGCGCAACCTGCGGAACTTCGACGAGGCCGGGGTGTCCGACGAGGTGGCCGAGCGGGTCGCCGCGCGGATCAGCGACCCGGCGGAGGTCGCGCGCTCGCGGCAGTTCCCCTTCCGGTACCTCGCCGCCTACCAGCACGCGCCGTCGCTGCGCTGGTCGTACGCGCTGGAGCGGGCGCTCGGCCACTCGCTGGCCAATGTGCCCGCGCTGCCCGGCCGGACGCTGGTGCTCGTGGACCGCTCGGGCTCGATGTTCTGGTCGCGGCTGTCCGACCGCTCCGAGCTCACCCGTGCCGACGCCGCCGCGATCTTCGGCACGGCGCTCGCGCTGCGGGCGGAGCGCGCCGACCTGGTCGAGTTCGGATCGACGAGCGACCGCGTTAGGTTCCGCGGGGGCGAGTCGGTGCTCAAGATCCTCGGCCGCTTCGGCGACCTGGGCGGCACCGACACCACCGAGGCGGTGCGCCGGCACTACCGGAAGCACGACCGGGTGCTGATCGTCACCGACGAGCAGTACACGCACCACCACCGCGGTGACCCGACCGAGCAGGTCCCGGCCGACGTGCCGGTCTACACCTGGAACCTCGCCGGATACCGGGCGGGCCACGGCCCGTCGGGAACGGGGAATCGGCACACCTTCGGAGGCCTCACGGACGCGGCCTTCCGGATGGTTCCGCTGATCGAGGCCTCCCGGGACGCCGACTGGCCCTGGGCGGCCTGAGGGACCGTGGCCCGCACCGCGAGGGGAGTGCGGGCCACGATCGTGTCCGGGCCCTTGTTCTCATTGAGGCTGACATCTAACATTTCAGTTATGGAGGCCATCCGGCCCGTGCCCCGGACCCTGCTCAGGGACCGGGCGTACGAGGCGATCCGGGACGCCATCGTGGCCGGGGAGATCGAACCCGGCGCGGTGGTGCGGGACGCCGAGCTCGCGGAGCGGCTGGGGCTGTCCCGGGCGCCGGTGCGGGTGGCGTTCTCCCGGCTCGTGGACGAGGGGCTGCTGGAGAGCAAGCCGCAGAGCTACACCCGGGTGACCCCGCTCGTGGCCTCCGACGTCCGGGACGCCGCCGCCGTGGTCGGCGCCATGCACGAGCTGGTGACGCGGGTCGCCGTGCCCCGGCTGGGTGCCGCGGACATCGAGGCGATGCGCGCCGCCAACCAGCGGTTCGCCGCCGCCGTCGGCACCGGAGACGTGGACGGGGCCCTGCGTGCGGACGACGGGCTGCACGACGTCCTCGTCCGGGTGAGCGGCAACAGAGCGGCGGCCGCGACCGTCGCCCGCTACACCCCGCTCATCCGCCGCCTGGAGCGACAGCGCTTCGGCGAGGGCGGCAGCTGCCGTTCGGCCGGACTGCACGAGCGGCTGATCGAGGCCTGCGCGGCCGGTGACGTGGCCGAGGCGGTCCGCGTCACGGCGGAGATCTGGCGAGGGCTCGAAGAGCTCGCCGACTGAGACCGATCCCCATCCCGTCCCGACCCCGGGAGGACCCATGTCCCTTTCCCCGTCCCCTTCCCCGTCCCTTGCCTCGTACGAGCGTTACCCCCTGCTCTTCGGGCCCTCGCCCGTCCACCCCCTGGAGCGGCTGACCGCGCACCTCGGCGGTGCCGCCCTGTGGGCCAAGCGCGAGGACTGCAACTCCGGTGTCGCCTACGGCGGCAACAAGACCCGCAAGCTGGAGTACCTGGTCGCCGACGCGCTCGCCCAGGGCTGCGACACCCTCGTGTCGATCGGCGGGGTGCAGTCCAACCACACCCGCCAGGTCGCGGCGGTCGCCGCCCGGGCCGGGCTCAGTTGCGTCGTCGTGCAGGAGAGTTGGGTGGAGTGGCCGGACGCCGTGTACGACAAGGTCGGCAACATCCTGCTCAGCCGCCTCGCCGGGGCCGACGTACGGCTGGTGAAGGCCGGGTTCGGGATCGGGTTCAAGGAGAGTTGGGAGCAGGCGCTCAGGGAGGTCGAGGATGCGGGCGGCAAGCCGTACGCCATCCCGGCCGGGGCTTCCGACCATCCGCTCGGCGGCCTCGGTTTCGCCGGATGGGCGTACGAGGTCGCCGAGCAGGAGCGTGAGCTGGGCGTCTTCTTCGACACCGTGGTCGTGTGCTCGGTGACCGGCTCCACCCAGGCCGGCATGGTCGCCGGGTTCGCTGCGCTGGAGGAGGCGGGCGGGCGGCCCCGGCGCGTGCTCGGCGTCGACGCCTCGGCGAAGCCGGCCGCGACCCGCACCCAGGTCGCCCGGATCGCGCACCGGACCGGGCAACTCATCGGCGTCAAGCGTGAGTTGACCGAAGCCGACGTCGAACTCGACGAGCGGTACCACGCGGGCACGTACGGCATCCCCGACGAGTCCACCCTGGCGGCGATGCGGCTCGCGGCCCGGACGGAGGGGATGGTCACCGACCCCGTGTACGAGGGGAAGTCCATGGCCGGGATGATCGACCTGGTCTCGCGGGGCGAGATCGGCCGCGACTCCACGGTGCTCTACGCCCACCTGGGCGGACAGCCCGCGCTGAACGCGTACAGCGCGCTGTTCTGACTCCTGACGGTGGGGGCTCCTTCCCCCGGCCGGGCCCGGGAATCAACCGTCCGTCCCCCGGGTTGTCTGCGGTTACCCGAGACCCCGAAGGAGCCCCCCATGCCCGACGAACCAGCCGTGCGAGAACTCCGCCTGGTCGTCACCGCGGACGACTACGACGCCGCGCTGCACTTCTACCGGGACGTGCTCGGCCTGACCGAGCAGGGCGCGTTCGCGTCGGAGGACGGGCGGGTCACGATCCTCGACGCCGGGCGGGCCACCCTGGAGCTGACCGACCCGAACCACGCCGCCTTCATCGACGAGGTCGAGGTGGGGCGGCGGGTCGCCGGACATGTCCGGGTCGCCTTCCAGGTGGACGACTCCGTCGCCGTCACGGCGAAGCTGGCCGCCGCCGGAGCCGAGGTGGTCGCCGAGCCCACGCGCACCCCCTGGAACTCGCTGAACTCCCGGCTCGAAGCCCCGGGCGCCCTCCAGCTGACGCTGTTCACGGAGCTCGACGGCTGAGGCGCCCGCTCGGTCGCCCCTGCCGGACGGCCTCCCCCGCCGGATAAGGTGCTCAGCGTGTGGACCGACAATCAGGGCGCCGAGCCGGGTGCCGAGCGGCCCGGCAGTGCCCGGCGCCGGGCCACGATCCACGACGTCGCACGACTGGCGGGGGTGTCACGGCAGACGGTCTCCCGGGCGGTCAACGACAAGGGTGAGATCGACCCGGCCACCAAGGAACGGGTCCTGGAGGCGGCCCGGCTCCTGGACTACCGGCCCAGCCGTTTCGCGCGCGGACTCGTCCAGAAGGGGGCGGTGACGGCGGGCCTGGTCATCCCGGACCTGCGCAACCCCTTCTTCCCCGAGGTGGCCGCCGGAGTGCTGGAGGCGGCCGAGCAGCGCGGCTGGCAGGTGGTCGTGTGGGACTCCCGCATCGACGAGGCCAGGGAGCGGCAGGCGCTCGACGTGCTCTCCCACCAGGCGGACGCGGTCGTGGGCTACTTCAAGGACCCGGACGATGTCCTCACCCGGCACCTCGGGGGCGTGCCGCTGGTGCTCCTGGAGCGCGGCCCGCAGCAGACCCGGTTCGCGGCCGTCGGCATCGACGCCGCCACCGGAGTCGAGCAGGGCATGAACCACCTGTTCCGCGCGGGGCACCGCAGGATCGGCATGCTGGACGGCGTGCACGGCCCCGGCCCCCGCAGGCTGGCCTTCCTGGAGCAGGCGCGGCGGCTCGGACTGCCGGCCGACGAGGACTGGGTCACGGTGTGTCCCGAGCACAGCGTGGCAGGCGGCGAGGCCGGCATGGAACGGCTCCTGGCCGCGCGGCCCGAGATCACCGCGGTCTTCGGCTTCAACGACCTGATCGCCGTCGGGGCGATGCGCGCCGCCCGCCGCCGGGGCCGGAGTGTCCCGGACGACCTGGCGGTGCTCGGCTTCGACGGTCTCTCCCTGGGCGAGCTGGTGGACCCCGCCCTGACCACCCTGCACATCGACAAGCGGCGGCTGGGACGGCTGGCCGTGGAGCAGGTGGCCCGGCTGCGCGCGGGTGAGGAGCCGCTGCGGGGCGCGGACGCCTGGGTGGTGCCCGAGCTGGTGATCCGCGCCTCCGCCTGACCCGTCCGGCCTTGGTCCGTGCAGCTCCCTTGACACCGGTTTTCGGGCGTGCCGATACTCGACGGCAACGTTCACGTGAACGTTCACGAGCCCCAGAACCCCCACACCGCGAGACTGTCGGCCCGACCACCACGCACCCGCCGACATCGTTGTCTTCACTTCCCTCACGAGGGGAAGCCTCCCCCCCATCCCCGTGAGATGCGAGTGCGCGCCATGGAACACCGAACGATGTCCCGCAGACGCTTTCTGGGGGCCTCCCTGGGCGGTGCGGGCGCGGGCCTGCTCGGACTGACCGGATGCGGGTCCGCGCAGGGATCGGCCTCCGCCGGCACCGACCACCTGAGCCTCTGGTACTGGAAGGGCTCGCTGAGCGACAAACTGCTCGCCACCGCCAGGCGGGGCGTCCCCGGGGTGCCGGGGCTGAAGGTGCGGGGCTCGCAGATCCCCGACGGCGACATCGACTCGAAGGTGCGCACCAGCCTCGCCGCGCGCGCCTACGTGCCGGACGTGACGGTCGTGAACAGCGACAACCTCGCCACCTTCTTCCCCGACGAGAACGAGTTCCTCGACCTGCGGGAGCTCGGCGCCCAGTCCGTCCGCGACCAGTACCTCGACTGGAAGTGGAAGGCCTGCTTCACCCCGACGGGCAGGATGATCGGCTTTCCGCTGGACGCCGGCCCCACCGCGCTCTACTACCGCAGGGACCTCTTCCGGGAAGCCGGACTGGCCCACGAACCGGCGGACGTCGCCGAGGAGCTCCCCACCTGGGAGAGGTTCATCGCCGCCGGGCGGACCCTGCGGGCGAAGGGGCCGGGCAAGCCCTACCTGGTCAGCAACATCGGCAACGTCTTCCAGCAGGTCCTGCTGCAGAGCTCCCGGCAGTTCGTGGACGCCGACAACCGCTTCATCGGCGACCAGGAGCACATCCGGCGTGCCTGGGACCTGTCCGTGGACATCCTCCGCCAGGGACTCAGCGCCAAGATCACGGACGGCACCCCCGACTTCAACGCGGCCATGAGCGGAGGCCGGATCGCCACGATGACCACGGCGGTGTGGGCCATCAACGGCCTGAAGGACACCGCCCCGAAGACCGCCGGCTCCTGGCGGCTCACCACCATGCCGGACGGCCCCGCCAACTACGGCGGCTCGTACATGACGCTGACCCGCTACTGCCGGGACCCCGAGGCGGGCTTCGCCTTCCTGAAGTGGCTGCTCAGCCCGGCGAACCAGCTGAAGAGCTACCAGGAGATGGCCCTGTTCCCCACCACTCCGGCCGCGTACACCGACCCGGCGATGCACAGGCCCGACCCTTTCTTCGGCGGTCAGCAGCCCATCGACGTCTTCGGCCCGGCCGCCGAGAAGGCCCCGGTCGTCTACTTCAGCCCCTACGAGGAATCCGCCAACACCCCGTTCTTCCAGGAGCTGACCAACGTGGAAATGCTCGGCAAGAACCCCGACCGGGCCTGGCGGGACGCCGTGCACACCGCCGAGACCACGCTGTCCCGGGTGGGGGTGAGCTGACATGGCGACCGTGCTCGAACCGGCCGGAGCACCGGCGGCGAACGAGAAGCCGCCCGCCGGCCGTACGAAACCCACCACCCCGGGCGGACGCCGGCGGCACCTCCCGCCGCTGCTCGCCATCTCCCCGTTCTACGTGCTGTTCGCCGTCTTCGGCGCCTTCCCGATCCTCTTCTCCGTCTACCTGTCCTTCCAGGACTGGGACGGCATCGGCGACATGCGCTACGTCGGGCTCAAGCAGTACGGCTGGCTGCTCCAGGACTCGGTGTTCTGGCACGCGGTGCTCAACACCTTCGAGATCTGGTTCCTGTCCACGGTGCCGATGCTGTTCCTGGCCCTGGTGCTGGCGTTCCTGCTGCACTCTCAGGTCCGCTTCGCCGGTGCCTACCGGGTGGCGTACTTCGTCCCCAACGTCACCTCGATGGTCGCCATGACCGTCGTCTTCGGCTCGGTCTTCGCCCAGGCGGGCCTCGCCAACTCGGCGCTGCGGGCGATCGGGCTGGACGGGGTCGGCTGGCTGTCCTCGGAGTGGGGCATCAAGTCGTCCGTCTCCATCATGATCATCTGGCGGTGGGTCGGCTACAACGCGCTGATCTTCCTCGCGGGCCTCCAGGCCATCCCCACCGAGCACTTCGAGGCCGCCCGCGTCGACGGCGCGAACAGCAGGCAGACCCTCTTCCGGGTCGTACTGCCGCAGCTGCGCCCGGTGGTGCTCTTCGCCGCCGTCACCTCCACCATCAACGGCCTGCAGATCTTCACCGAGTCACAGGTGCTCTTCCAGTCGACCGACGTCGGAACCACGGGCGGGCCGGGACAGGAAGGGATGACCATCGTGCTCTATCTGTGGCAGAAGGCCTTCAAGGAGCACCAGTTCGGCTACGGCGCCGCCATGGGCTGGGTCCTCTTCGCGATCATCGCGGTCTTCACCGTCATCAACTGGCGTCTGGTCGCCGGCTCGGACGACGACCGCCGGCCGGGCATCGCCGGTCTGCTGCGCCGCAAGGGGGCTCGCCGTGGCCGCTGAACAGAGGTCGACCGGGAGCGCGGGCCTGGCCATCGGCTCCGGCAGCAGGCTCAGCCGCATCTGCGTCCGTGCGGTGCTGCTGCTCGGTGTGCTGGTCTCGCTGTTCCCCTTCTACTGGCTGGTGGTGCTGGCCTCCGGCACCACACAGGACATCTACCGCTACCCGCCGAAGCTGGTGCCGGGGCCGCATCTGCTGGACAACATGGGGCGGGTGCTCGACACCGTCGACTTCTTCGGCTCGCTGTTCAACACCGTCGTCGTCGCCGTGCTCGGGACCGTGCTGGTGCTGTTCTTCGACTCGCTGGCCGCGTTCGCCTTCGCCAAGTACGAGTTCCCGGCGAAGAAGTTCCTCTTCGGCATGCTGCTGGTGACGTACATGATCCCTGCGCAGCTCTCCCTGGTGCCGCAGTTCGTGACCATGGCCGAGTTCGGCTGGGCGGGCTCCCTGAAGGCGCTGATCATTCCCGGCGCGGCGAACGCCTTCGGCATCTTCTGGATGCGCCAGTACGCGCAGAACTCGCTGCCGGACGAGCTGCTGGACGCCGGGCGGATCGACGGCGCCGGTTTCTTCCGCCTCTACTGGGCGGTCGTCCTGCCACTGTTCCGGCCGGCCCTCGCCTTCCTCGGCATCTTCACGTTCATCGGCCTGTGGAACGACTACATCTGGCCCCTGGTCGTCATGATCGACCCCGACAAGGTCACCCTCCAGGTCGCCCTGGCGAATCTCAACGTCCTCTACAACACCGACTATTCGCTGGTGATGGCCGGGGCGCTGATGAGCGTCGTCCCGCTGATCGTCGTGTTCCTGATCGGGGCGCGGCACTTCCTGCGGGACCTGGCGGCGGGGGCGATGAAGATTTGAATCCTCCCCTTCCTGAAGGAAGGGGATTCCTGGCTCAGGCTGCCTCCTGGAGCAGCGCTCCAGGAGGTCTTGCGCCATCAGCACCAGCCGGGTTGAGACCAGCCCGGACGAGCATCACGCGTGCGGAGTTCTTGTCCCTTGGGGACACGGCTCCGCATGTGGTGCAGGTGTAGGTGCGCTCACCCAGCGGCAGGGCATGCTTGGCTCTCGTCATGCACTGCGCGCAGTCCATCGTGGTGTGCGCCGGGTGGACCAGGCGGATGTCCCGCCCATGTTTGCGGCCCATCGAGATCAGAGCGGTCTTGGTGGCGCCGATGGCGGCGTCCGCCGCCTTGCGGGCCATGATGGTCTTGGAGAGGAACTTGGGACGGAAGTCCTCAACTGCTACGGCGTCGTGGTCGCGGACCACTTTCTTGGCCCACTTGCGGCCGGTGTCCTGGCGCTGCCGTGCGACCTTCTTGTACGCCTTCGCCCGCAGCTTCTTCGCCTCGCGGTATCCCTTTGACCCGGGCTGCCCCTTCTTCGGCCTGCGACGGGCCATCATGCGGTCATAGCGGGTCAGCTTCTTCTGGGCCTTCCTGCCGTGCCCGGTGTGTGGCAGGTCGTGCGCGTCGGATGTGGTCGTCGCAGTCTCCCTCACGCCCCAGTCGACACCGAGCACCCGGCCGGTCGGCGACAGGGGCTGTACCTCGGCGGATACGACGAAGGAGCAGTACCAGTGCCCGAGGCTGTCCTGGTACACGCGCACCGAGGACGGCTCAGCGGGCAGTTCCCGCGACCACACCACTCCCACGACGACGCCCCCAGCCAAGTGCAACCGGCCGCCCCGCAGGCAGAACCCACGCCGGGTGTAGTTCAGGGTCGGCAGTGTCTCGCGCTTTTTCTTGTGCGTGGGCATCCCCGCCCGGCGTGACCTGGGCAGGCGTTCCTTCATGTCCTTGAGGGCCTTGGCGCGGGAACGGCCGAAGTCGCGGATGCTCTGCTGCTGGACAACCGAGGAGCCCTCCCGTAGCCACGGAATCGTCCTCCGGGCCTCGGTCAACAACGGTCCCACTCCGCCACCAGCGCCCTGCGGGCGGCGGAGGACACACGCAGCCGGAAGGTAAAGCGGGCATGCCCGGCCGCCTCCGAGGCCGCGCCCACGTGCGCCATCCCTCCCCTCCGTAACGACAAGGCATCCCGAACCTTGCAAAAGACCATACGCACGATCTCCGCACACACATTCTGGATCCCGCAGTCACCACCCCGACCAGCGACAGCAGGCACGCGCGTTCGCATCACCACGGAAACACCGGTCAGCGACACGGGCACTCCGCGCCCTGCACAGGATGCGGCGACGTTCCGCGTCGCAACACCCGCATGCGACTCCTCCCCGGCGTGAACGTCGGGGCACCCTTGCGAGAAACAGATGAGGGGCCGGGCTCCTCGGGCTTCGTCTCGGTAAGGTGCGGAGAGGGTCCCCGGTTCGTGAGGAGTGGCTGCATGGCGCAGGTCAGGCCCATGCGGGCGGATGCTCGGCGCAACTATGAGCGGTTGCTGAGCGTGGCCGTGGAGGCTTTCGCCGAGCACGGGGAGGGCGCGTCGCTCGACGACATCGCCAAGCGTGCCGGGGTCGGCTCCGGCACGCTGTACCGGCATTTCCCGACCCGGCACGCGCTGCTGGAAGCCGCGTACCTCGACCGTGTCGAGGCGATCGCGGCCCGGGCCGACGAGCTCGCGGCGGAACTGCCGCCGGGTGAGGCGCTGGTGGAGTGGCTGTACGAACTCGGCGCCGGGATGCTCCGGATGCGCGGCCTCAGGGCCCTGCTGGGCCCGGCCGTCACGCAGAGCGGCCCGGCCGCGGCCACGACCTGCGGCGACTCGGTGAAGAGCGCGGCGGGGCGCCTGGTCCGGGCGGCACAGGAAGAGGGCACGCTCCGGCGGGACGTCGACCCGATCGACCTCCTGCGACTGGCGCACGGTGTGTCGACGGCGGCGGAGCTGGCCGACGGGGAGGGCGGGCACATCCGGCGGTATCTGGCGCTGCTGACGGAGGGCCTGCGGCCGCGGGGCGGGTGAGCGACGGGCCACGCCGGCGTGGCAGGACGGTGTCGCGTGCCCCCGGCGGTCCGGCTCGTGGGACGGGCCCGGGCCGGGGGCGTCGCTTCGTCGCGCGGGGCCGTTACAGAGACTGGGCCGCCGGCTTCACCATTCCCCTGACCGTGCGGGACTTCACGAAGTCGCCGATCGCCGTCATCTCCCACTCGCCGGAGAACTGGCGGATCAGCTTGGCCATCATCACGCCGGTCTGCGGCTCGGCGCTGGTGAGGTCGAAGCGGACCAGTTCCTCGCCGGTGGTGCCGTCCAGGAGGCGGCAGTAGGCCTTGGCGACCTCCGTGAACTTCTGGCCGGAGAAGGAGTTGACCGTGAAGACCAGGCCGGTGACCTCCTGCGGGAGGCGACCCAGGTCGACCGTGATGACCTCGTCGTCGCCACCGCCCTCGCCCGTGAGGTTGTCGCCGGAGTGCCGGATCGCGCCGCCGACGATCTGGAGCTTGCCGAAGTAGCAGCTGTCGATGTGGTTGCGCTGCGGCCCGTAGGCGATGACCGAGGCGTCCAGGTCGATGTCCTTGCCGCGGTAGGCCGGCTCCCAGCCGAGGCCCATCTTGACCGAGGCGAGCAGCGGGCGGCCGCCCTTGACCAGGGAGACGGTCTGGTTCTTCTGGAGGCTGACGCGGCCCTTGTCGAGGTTGATCTTCCCGGCGCCGGGTGCGGGCGGCGGAGGCGTGGCCGGAGCCGCGGGCGCCGCGGGCGTGGTGACGGGCGGGGCCGGCGGAGCCACCGGCGGCTGCGCCGGGGCCGGCGGCGGGGTCACCGGCTGGGCCGGGGCTGCCGCGGCCGGTTCCTCCACCGTGACACCGAAGTCCGTGGCGATGCCCGCGAGGCCGTTGGCGTATCCCTGGCCGACGGCCCGGGCCTTCCACTGGCCGTTGCGCAGGTAGATCTCCACGATCACCAGGGCTGTCTCGTCACCGAGCTGCGGGGGCGTGAACGAGGCCAGGACGGAGCTGTCGTCCGCGTTGCGGATCGTGGCCGTCGGTTCGATGCCCCGGAAGGTCTGGCCCGCGGCGTCCGGGCTCGCCGTGACGACGATCTTCTCGATGCCGGGGGGCACGGCCGTCGTGTCGACCACGATCGCGTCGGGCGTGGCGCCGCCGCCCGAGCGGTACGTCACGCCCGGGCCCGAAGGCTGGTTGTAGAAAATGAAGTCGTCGTCGGAGCGCACCTTGCCGTCGGCGGTGAGCAGCAGGCCCGATACGTCGAGCCGCACCGGGGCGGCGACGTCCACCGTCACGCGGGCGGCGGACAGGGGGATGTTCGAGCCGGGGGTCATAGCTGTCATGACCCGTGAACGAGCGAGGTGGTTTTGCCGTTCCCTTACCTTGCCGCCAATCGGGTCACCGGGCGATCGCGGGGGTCTCAGCGGCGATTGCGGGGGTGGTCCCGGGCGGTGCGTTCGTTGCCCCGCTTGTAGTTGCCGGTCCAGCGGGCCATGACGAGCTGCGGGTCGGAGGTCTCCACCTCGGCCAGGAACTGTGCGGCCCGGGGGCCGTTCAGCGTGGTGGCGGGGCGGCCGTGGTGGGTGATGCGGACGGTTCCGCCCGCGTGCTGCTCGTAAGCGAATCCGTGGGGTCTTGGCATGCCGTGAGCGTACGAGGGGGCGGGGGCAGGCGCCCAGCGGATTTCGCCTGCCCCCGCAGCGGTCCTACGGCACCACCACGATCTTGCGGCCGACCCCGGACGCGAACTGCTCCAGCGCCTGCGGGTAGCGCTCCAGCGGGATCCGGTCGCTGATGAAGATCTCGGGGTCGAGGACACCGTTCGCGAAGAGTTCCGCCGCCCGCTCGAAGCTGTGCAGCACCGCCATCGAACCCGTGATGGTGATCTCCTGGTTGTAGATGCGGTACGGGTCGATCGTCACGCGGGTCGCGTAGTCGGCCACGCCGAACTGGAGGAACGTGCCGGCCTTCGCCACCCGGTCCAGGCCGTCCTGGATCGCCGCCGCGTTGCCCGTGGCGTCGACGACCAGGTCCCAGCCCTGCGGGCGGTCCAGTTCGTCCGGACTCGCCGCCGACGCCGAGACGCCGAGGCGGCGGGCCGTCTCCAGACGGGCCGGGTTCACGTCGACGACGTCCACGCTCGCCGCGCCCGTGCGCTTGGCCAGCTCCAGCATCATCAGGCCCATCGTGCCGGAGCCGTAGATCAGGACGTGCGCGCCGAGGCGGGAGCGGAGCACGTCGTAGCCGCGGACCGCACAGGAGAGGGGCTCCACCAGGGCCGCGTCCTGCGTGCGGACGTGCTCGGGGAGCTTCACGCAGTTCGCCACGGGGGCGACCGCGTACTTCGCCGCGCCTCCGGCCGTCGTGACGCCGATCGCCGCCCAGCGTTCGCAGAGGTTGTTGTGGCCGGTACGGCAGTAGCGGCACTCGTAGCAGTACAGGGACGGGTCGACCGCGACCCGGTGGCCCACCGACACCTCGGTGACCTGGGTGCCGACCCCGACCACCTCGCCCGCGAACTCGTGCCCGGGCACGATCGGCAGCTTCGGGGCGAACTCGCCCTGGAGGATGTGCAGGTCCGTGCCGCACAGCCCGCAGGCCGCGACCTCGACGACGACCTCGCGCGGCCCTGGCGTCGGGTCCGGGACCTCGGCGACGACGGCCTTGCCCACGGACTCGATGACGGCGGCCTTCATTTGACGGCTCCCAACGACAGGCCCTGGACCAGCTTGTCCTGGGCGGCGAACCCCGCGGCGAGCACCGGCAGGGAGATGACGAGCGACGCGGCGCACACCTTCGCCAGGAACAGGCCCTGGCTGGTGATGAAGCCGGTCAGGAAGACGGGGGCGGTCTCGGCGACCACACCCGTGAGCACCCGGGCGAACAGCAGCTCGTTCCAGCTGAAGATGAAGCAGATCAGGGCGGTGGCGGCGATACCGGGGAGGGAGATCGGGGCGACCACGCGCGCGAGGATCGTGGGCAGCCGGGCCCCGTCCACCTTCGCCGCCTCGATCACCGCGACCGGGATCTCGGCGAGGAACGACTGCATCATCCACACCGCGATCGGCAGGTTCATGGAGGTGTAGAGGATGACCAGCAGCCAGATGTTGTCGAGCATCCCGGCGTTCTTGGCGAAGAGGTAGATCGGGAGCAGGCCCGCGACCGCCGGCAGCATCTTCGTGGAGAGGAAGAAGAACAGCACGTCCGTCCACTTGCGGACGCGGTTGATCGACAGCGCGTACGCCGCCGGGAAGGCCAGCAGCAGGACCAGCAGGGTCGAGGCCACCGACGCGACCGTGGAGTTGATCAGCGCCGGCCAGGGGCTCGCACCGCCGCCCGCGCCGAAGAACTCGCGGTAGCCGTCCAGGGTCAGGGCGGCGGCGAAGGACGGCGGGTTGGTCGCCGCGTCCTGCTCGGAGTGGAAGGACGTCAGCGCCATCCACGCGATGGGCAGGAAGAACGCGACGCCGAGCAGCCAGGCCAGCAGGCCCAGGCCCGCACCTTTGCCACGGACACGGCGGACACGCAGGGCGTTCGTGCTCATGCGCGGGACACCTCCTCGCGGAACAGGGACGACACCACGCGCAGGGCGAAGGTCGCGATGACGATCGAGCCGATGACCACCAGGACGCCCGCGGCCGAGGCGAGGCCGTTCTCATGGGCCTGGTAGAAGCTCTGGTAGACGGTGTAGGGGAGGTTGGCGGTGCCCAGGCCGCCGGACGTGATCGTGAAGACCGCGTCGAAGTTCTGGACGATGTAGATCGAGCCCAGCAGGGCGCCCAGTTCGAGGTAGCGGCGCAGATGCGGGAGCGTCAGGTGGACGAAGATCTGCCAGTCGCTCGCGCCGTCGACCCGGGCCGCCTCGATCTGCTCGTGGTCGCGGCTCTGCAGGCCGGCCAGCAGGATCAGCATCATGAACGGCGTCCACTGCCAGACGAGCGACGCCTCGACCGCGAGCAGCGGGGTGTTGGAGATCCAGTCGGGCTGTGGGCCGCCCACATAGTGCAACAGCCCATTGAACAGGCCGTATTCGGGGTTGTAGAGCACATGCTTCCAGAGCAGGGCCGCCGCCACCGGGACCACCAGGAACGGGGCGATCAGCAGCGTCCGTACGATGCCCCGCCCGCGGAACCTCCGGTCCAGCAGCAGGGCGAGCACGAGTCCCAGCACCAGGCTGGCCAGGACCACCGCCACCGTCAGCAGGACGGTCGTCCACACCGACTGGCGCAGGTCCGCGTCGGTGAGGACCTCCTGGTAGTTGCCGAGGCCCGTGAAGTGGCGGGCGTCGGGATAGAGGGAGTTCCAGTCGAAGAAGGAGATCACCAGCGTGGCCACGAAGGGCAGCTGGGTGACGACGATCATGAAGATCAGGGCGGGGAGCAGCGGGGCTCGGGTGGCCCAGGCGCGCAGGCGGGCGGAGGGCCGGCGGACCGGGGTGCGCGTCTCGGGAGCGGCCAGGGGGGCCGTTGTCATGGCGGTCATCGTCCCTCGTACTCCTCGGAGATCTTCTCGGCGAGCGCCTGCGACTTCTTCAGGGCCGACTCGACGGACTGGCGTCCGGCGATGGCCGCGCTGATCTCCTGCGAGACCTTGGTGCCGAGGTCGGTGAACTCGGGGATGCCGACGAACTGGATGCCGGGCGCGGGCCGCGGCTGCACGCCGGGATCATTGGGCCGGGCCCCCTCGATGGCCTCCTTGGTCATCTCCTGGAAGGCGGCGGCCTCCTTGCGGTAGTCGGCGTTGGCGTAGGTCGACGCCCGCTTGCCGGCCGGGACGTTGGACCAGCCGATCCGGTCGCCGACCAGCTGCTCGTACTTCTTGCCGGACGCCCAGGAGACGAACTTCCAGGCGTCGTCGGAGTTGCGGGAGGCCTTCTGGATGCCCCAGGCCCAGGTGTAGAGCCAGCCGGAGGACTTCGTCTTCTCGACGGGGGCCGGGGCGTAGCCGACCTTGCCCTTGACCGGGGAGTTCGCCGCCTCCAGGGATCCGGCCGCGGAGGTGGCGTCGTACCACATGGCGACCTTGCCCTGGGTCATGTTGTTCAGGCACTCGGCGAAGCCGGACTGGGCGGCGCCGGACTCGCCGTGCTCGCGGACCAGGTCGACATAGAACTTCGTCGCCTTCACGAAGGCGGGGGAGTCGAGCCGCGCCTTCCAGTTCTTGTCGAACCAGGTGCCGCCGAAGGTGTTCACGACGGTGGTCAGCGGGGCCATCACCTCGCCCCAGCCGGGCAGTCCGCGCAGGCAGATGCCCTTCATACCGGGCTCGGCGCCGTCCGCCTTCGCCGCGAGGTCCGCCACCTGCTGCCAGGTGGGGCGCGCGGGCATCGTCAGGCCCTTCTTCTCGAAGACGTCCTTGCGGTACATCAGGAACGACGACTCGCCGTAGAAGGGCTGGCCGTAGAGCTTGCCGTCGTCGCCGGTGAGGGACTGGCGCATCGGCTTCAGGACGTCCTGCTCGTCGTAGGCCGGGTCCTTGGCCACATAGCCGTTCATCTCGTGCAGCCAGCCGTTGCGGGCGTAGATCGGGATCTCGTAGTTGGAGAGTGTGGCGACGTCGTACTGGCCGGCCTGGTTGGCGAAGTCCTGGCTGATCTTGTCGCGGACGTCGTTCTCGGGCAGGACGGTGAAGTTGACCTTGATGCCGGTCTCTTTGGTGAAGTGGGCGCGGGTGAGCTTCTGGAGCTCGACCATCTGGGGGTTGTTCACCATCAGGACGTTGATGGCGTCGCCGCCGGATCCGGCCCCGCCCGCGCCGACCCAGCAGCCGGAGAGCAGCGGGGCGAGCAGCGTCCCTGCGGCGGCCATGGCGAGCGTGGCTCGCGGTGGCCGTCGTCGGCTCTGGGTTCGCATGGATCGCTCCTGGATGTATGGGGAGATAAGGGGCATCGCAGGGCGTGGAGGTGCCCTGTGGGGACAAGGGGTGAAGGGGCGGTGGGTGATCAGACCCGGATGACCTGCGGTCCGAGCAGTGAGTAGCGGTGGGCCTCGGCGGCCGGCAGCAGGGTGCTCGTCACGATCGTCTCCAGCGCGCCGACCTCGGCGAACCGGCAGAAGCTGACCGCTCCGAACTTGGTGTGCACGCCCGCGAAGACCGTGCGGCGGGCGGCCCGGATCGCCTGGGTCTTGACCTCGCTGACGGCCGGGTCGGGGGTGGTGAGGCCGTGTTCGCGGGAGATGCCGTTGGCGCCGATGTACGCCAGGTCGACGACGAAACCGGCCAGCATCTTGGTCGTCCAGTGGTCGACGGTGGCGAGGGTGCCGGAGCGGACCCGGCCGCCGAGCAGCAGCACGGACACACTGTCGGTCTCGGCGAGGGCGCCGGCGACCGGCAGGGACGCGGTGACCACGGTCAGCGGCCGGTCCCGGGGGAGTGCCTCGGCGATGAGCTGCGGGGTGAAGCCCTCGTCGACGAAGACGGTCTCGGCGTCGCCGAGAAGCTCGGCGGCGGCGGTCGCGATCCGGCGCTTCTCGGGGACATGGCTGGTGGCGCGGAAGGCGAGCGTCGTCTCGAAGCCGGCGCTCTCCACCGGGTAGGCACCGCCATGGGTACGGCGGAGCAGGCCGTGGTCCTCCAGGACGCGCAGGTCCCGCCGGACGGTCTCCTTGGCCACACCCAGTTCGGCGGCGAGGGCGGTGACGTCGACGGAGCCGGCACGCCGTGCGGTCAGCACGATCTCGCGCTGGCGTTCCTCCGCGGTTCTGGTCATGGCCGTCACCCGCCTTCCTGCTGTGCTGCCCGTTCGGACCCTCGGTGGGTCATGGGGGAAGTTCTACAGCGGGTGTTCCGCGGTGGCCAGGTCTGTTGCGGGCGCGATCCTGCCCGTGTGTGCCCGTTCGGTCGTGGGCGTGCGCGGGCGCTCGCGGGGAGGTCATGGCCGTCTGCGGGTGCGTTGTGGCTGGTCGCGCAGTTCCCCGCGCCCCTCAGGGCGTTGCCCGAATGACCGAGCGGGCAGGCCCGTGTCCTGCCCGCCCGCCCTGTCGCGACGACTCTTTCCGGTCAATACGGCCAGATCGGCGGGTCCGTCACGAAGTGGCCGCCCAGGTAGGCGTGCGCCTCGTTCTCCGGGTCGAGCTCGCCCTGCTCGGCGATGAGCTTCTCCGCCCACGGCTCGGAGTCGTCCTGCGGCTCGTAGCCGAGCGCCCGGGCGGTGGTGAGGTCCCACCACAGCCGGGTGTTGGCGGAGGAGCCGTGGACGACGGTGTGGCCGACGTGCTCGGCGGTCAGGGCCGCGTGGAAGAGGCGGGCGCCGTCGGCGGGGCTCATCCACACCGAGAGCATGCGCACGCTGGTCGGCTCGGGGAAGCAGGAGCCGATCCGCACCGAGACCGTCTCCAGGCCGTGCTTGTCCCAGTAGAGCTGCGCGAGGTCCTCGCCGAAGCACTTGGACAGGCCGTAGAAGGTGTCGGGGCGGCGCGGGGCGTCGACCGGGATCAGGGGGTCGTCACCCTGGGGGCGGGGGGTGTAGCCGACGGCGTGGTTGGAGGAGGCGAAGACGATCCGGCCGACGCCCTCCTCGCGGGCGGCCTCGTACAGGTGGTAGGTGCCCTCGATGTTCGCCTTGAGGATCTTCTCGAACGGGGCTTCCAGGGAGATGCCCGCGAGGTGGATGATCGCGTCGACGCCGCGGACCGCCTCGCGCACCGCGTCCCGGTCGGCGAGGTCGGCGGTGATCGCGTCCGGCGCGCCCTCGACGGGGCGCATGTCGAGCAGGCGCAGCTCGTAGCCGTAGTCCGGGAGCAGCTCCCGCATCAGGGTGCCGAGGCCACCGGCGGCGCCGGTGAGCAGGACGGTGCGGGGAGCGGGCATCCTCGGTCTCCTTGAATCTCCCACCGTGCAGATGGGTGCACGGCATTCATATTCGTGGACACGCTAAGGATCTGGAGCGGAGCCCGTCAAGTATGCCGCGGAAAGAGCGAATCCGCTGGTGCGTGGCGGGTTCGCGCGCTTGACCGGCGCCGAAGCGGCGCTTTAACGTGGGGTTGTTCAGAAATGTAGACGGCAATCATGAATATGGAACCGGGAGAGCTCGTGACGTCAGCCCCTCTCGCCGCTCGACTCGACATCCCCAGCGGACCGCTGTTCTTCCCGGTCACCGCCTACGGCCCCGACGGCTCCGTGGACCTCGACACCTACCGCACGCACGTGCGCCGCGGGGTCGAGGCCGGAGCCGCCGCCGTGTTCGCCTGCTGCGGCACCGGCGAGTTCCACGCGCTCACGCCCGAGGAGTTCGAGGCGTGCGTACGGGTCGCCGTAGAGGCGGCCGAGGGGCGCGTGCCGGTCGTCGCGGGCGCCGGGTACGGCACCGCGCTCGCCGTGCGCTACGCCCGGCTCGCCGGGGCGGCCGGGGCGGACGGGCTGCTCGCCATGCCGCCGTACCTCGTCGTCGCCGGGCAGGAAGGCCTGCTGCGGCACTACCGGGAGATCGCCGCCGCGACCGCCCTGCCGGTCATCGTCTACCAGCGGGACAACGCCGTCTTCACCCCGGAGACCGTCGTCGAACTCGCCCGTACCGACGGGATCATCGGCCTCAAGGACGGGCTCGGCGACCTCGACCTCATGCAGCGCGTCATCAGCGCCGTCCGCTCCGAGGGCCCCGGCGACTTCCTCTACTTCAACGGCCTGCCGACCGCCGAACAGACCCAGCTCGCCTACCGCGCCCTCGGCGTCACGCTCTACTCGTCCGCCGTGTTCTGCTTCGCGCCCGAGATCGCCCTCGCCTTCCACCAGGCGCTCCGCAGCGGCGACGACAGCACCGTGGAGAAGCTGCTGGACGGCTTCTACCGCCCCTTCGTCGAGCTGCGCGCGCAAGGGCGCGGCTACGCCGTCGCCCTCGTCAAGGCCGGCGTACGGCTGCGCGGACTGGACGTGGGGGAGGTGCGGCCCCCGCTGCACGAGCCGACCGAGGATCATGTCAAGCAGCTCGCCGAAGTGATCGAGCGCGGCTACGCGCTGCTTGAGGAGGCCAAGTGAAGGCGTCGGCATTCGTCTACCCCTGGGACGTCAACGGGGACCCGGAGGCGCCCGCGCGGATCGCGGCGCTCGGCGTCGAGCAGGTGACGCTCGCCGCCGCCTACCACTCCACGCGCGCGCTCACCCCCCGCCACCCGCGCCACCGCATCGTCACCGCCGAGCACGCCGCCGTGCTGTACCCGGCGGACGACCGCTGGGAGGGACGGGAGCTGCACCCCTACCCGGCCGGTGACTGGGCCCCCGGGGACGCCTTCGGCGAGGCCGCCGCCGCGCTCACGGACGCCGGCCTGGAGGTCCACACCTGGGTCGTCCTCGCGCACAACTCCCGCCTGGGCGCCGAGCACCCGGGCACCTCGGTCGTCAACGCCTACGGCGACCGCTACCCCTGGGCGCCCTGCATCGCGCAGCCCGCCACGCGCGCGTACCTGACCGACCTGGCGGCGGAGGCGGCCGTACGGCCCGGGGCGCGCGGCACCGAACTGGAGTCGCTCGGCTGGTACGGCCTGCAGCATCTGCACGCCCACGACAAGACCGGCGGCGTCGGCCTCGGCGACGCCGGGCAGTACCTGATGGCGCTGTGCTTCTGCCCGGCCTGCCGGGAGGGCTACGGCCGGCACGGCCTGGACGGCGACGAGCTGGCCGCCGCCGTACGGACCGCGCTGGAGCCGGTGTGGCAGGGGGTGACGCCCTCCGACGGAGGCTGGACGGGCGTCGAGAAGCTCCTGGGTGAGACGCTCGCGAACACCACGCGCGCGTACCGGGACGAAACCGCCCGCACACTCCAGGAGACGGCGGTCCGGGCCGTGCGCGAGGCCGCGCCCGAGGGCTTCCAGGTGCTGCTGCACGCGGACCCGGTGTCCTACCACGTCGGCGCGAACCCCGGGGTCGACCCGGCGCACATCCTGTCCGTCGCCGACGGTGTGGTCGTGCCCTGCGCGGGTGGCACCGGCACCCTGACGCCGTTCGCCCGGCAGGGCAGGCAGGGCGCGGTCATCGCCGCCAACTTCACCGTCGTCTCCGGCATGGGCGGCAGCCCCGGCACCCTCGCCGCCGACGCGTCCGAGGCGCGGCGGCTCGGCGCCACCGAACTGCGGCTGTATCACGCCGGGCTGGCGTCCGACGACGACCTGGAGACGGTCCGTTCCGCTCTCGCCGGGCGCTGAAACAGCGGGGCCGCCGTCACCAGCAGGGCCACGCCCAGGGCCACCAGCACCAGCCGGTGGCTCGCCAGCTCGACCAGGGCGGCCCCGGCGGCCAGTCCGACCACGTTCGGCGTGTACACGAGCGTCGTGGCCGTGGCGGTGACCCGGCCCAGAAGCGGCCCCGGCGTCTCGCGCTGCACCGAGGTCAGCGCGGCGATCAGCACCGCGGGCAGCCCCGCCCCGATCGCCGCGCTGCACACCAGCGCCAGGGGGTCGGACGGCACCGCCCGCAGGGCCACCGCGACGGCCAGCAGGGCGATGCCGTACGCCGCGAAGCGCCGCTCGCCCAGGCGGCGCAGGGCGGTGCCGGAGCACAGGCCGACCACGACCGACCCGGCGCCCTGCACGGCGTACAGCACACCGGCGTACGCGGGGGAGCGCCCGAGGTCGTCGACGACGGCGTAGGCCATCGCCCCGTTCAGGCCGGCGCACAGCATGGTGGCGCTGCCCGCCAGAACCAGAGGGCGCAGCACGGGGTGCGCCCACAGGTGGCGGACGCCCTCGGCGGTCCGCTCCCGACGGCTGCCGGTGGGCGGCGCGGGCTTGTCCTCCCGCACCCGCAGCAGCGCGTACAGGCCCGTGGCCAGGACGAACGTCGCCGCGTCCAGGAGGGCGACACTCGCGCCGCCGTACGCCGCGTACAGGCCCGCGCCCGCCAGCGGGGCCAGGAGCTTCATGCCCTCGGTGGCCGTCATGCGCAGGCCGTTGAAGTCGCCGAGCAGGGACGGGTCGACGGCGGTCGCCACTAGCGCCGACTCGGCCGCGTCGTGTACGACGCCCGCCGCGCCGTACACGAACAGAACCGCGTACAGCAGCCACAGATCGCCCGGGGCGTCGACGCCCACGAGGGTGAGCAGGAGGGTGGCCAGGAGCAGGTTCACGCCGATCAGCAGCGGCTTGCGGCGGCCCCGGTCGGCGAGGGTGCCCAGCAGCGGTCCGGCCAGGGTCGGCAGCCACATGGCGAGCATGCACAGCGCGGCCAGGCCGTCCGAGCCGGTGAGGTCCTTGACCCACACGCCGGACGCCAGCCACAGCGCCGAGGTGCCGAAGCCGGAGACCACCACGCCGAAGAGGTAGAGCCCGGCGTCGCGGTCGCGCAGGACACGCACCACGGGCCAGGTCGTTCTGGTCGTCATGCCTGGTCATCGTGGCGCTAAGGCCCGCGGGCCGGGATCGGGAAAGTGCCGTAGAAAGCGGGCGGCCGCGCGATGAGTTCCGCGGTCGCCGTCGGTCTACCTCCCAGGAACGAAACCAGGAGGCACAGCGGATGACCGACACCACCCCGACCCTCGACCTCGGACCGCAGACGGCGGTCCTGGCGCACCTGGCCGAAGGCGTCACCGACGAGCAACTGGCGGACCCGACGCCCTGCCCGGAGTACACGGTGCGCAACCTGCTGGGCCACCTGGTCGGGCTGACCGTCGCCTTCCGCGACGCCGGCCGCAAGGACCTGGGCGTCACGACCGACACCAGCCCGGGCTCCGCCCTCCCGGACCTCGGGCCCGGCTGGCGGGAGGAGTGGCCCAAGATCCTCGCCGAACTGGCCGAGGCCTGGCGCGACCCGGCAGCCTGGACCGGCATGACCCGGGCCGGAGGCGTGGACCTGCCCGGCGAGATCGCGGGGCTCGTCGCCACCGACGAGCTGGTGATCCACGGCTGGGACCTGGCCCGCGCGACCGGCCAGGCGTACACCCCCTGCCCGGCCGCGCTCCAGGTCTGCCACGACTTCCTCGCCGCGTCGGTCGACGACCCCGGCCGGGGCGAGATCTTCGCCCCCGTCGTCCCCGTCGAGCCGGACGCGCCCCTGCTGGACCGGGCGGTGGGGCTGAGCGGGCGGGAACCGGGCTGGACGCGGCGGTGATGAGGGCGCAGGGCCGGGCACCGGACTGAGCGGCCCCGCGGCCGCTGCCGCTCGCACCGGCGAGGCGGCGGGAGGCGGGCTGAGTGCGCGGCCGCGGGGTTTCGGCCGCTCGGGGAGTATGCCGGGGCGAGGGTGCGTGACGGGAAGCGGCCGGCCACGACCGGCCCGGGGTGGCGTCCCCGCCGGGCGGGCCGTCGGGATCGCCGAGGCCTCCCGCCCCGGGGGGCGTCCTAGCCGGGCGGGCCGTCGGCGCGGGTCCGGCAGGGCGGACGGATCGCCGAGGCCCCTGCCCCGGGGGTGGGTGGTGGTGGGCTGGGGGCCGGGCGTGGGGTTTCGGCCGCTCGGGGAGTATCGCGTGGCGAGGGGCGCGTGACGGGGAATGGCCGGCCGCGACCGGCCGGGGGTGGTGTCCCTGCCGGGCGGGCCGTCGGCGCGGGTCCGGCAGGGCGGGCGGATCGCCGAGGCTCCCGCCGCGGGGGTGGGTGGTGGTGGGCTGGGGGCCGGGCGTGGGGTTTCGGCCGCTCGGGGAGTGTCCCGGGGCGAGGGGCGCGTGATGGGAAGCGGCTGACCGCGACCGGCCCGGGGTGGCGTCCCCGCCGGGCGGGCCGTCGGGATCGCCGAGGCCTCCCGCCGCGGGGGTGGCCGGTGGTGGGCTGAGGGCCGGGCGTGGGACTCACCGTTCCGTATCCCCGGGAAAATCAGGCGGCGCGTACGGTGAGGCGGCACGTAGCCTCCCCGCATGTCCCTCACCCTCACCGTCCTCGGGACGGCCTCCCCGCACCCGCGGCCCGACCGTCCCTGCTCCGGATACCTGCTGCGCGGCGGGGGCGCCGAGGTGTGGGTGGACGCGGGGCCCGGGACCTTCGCCGAGTTGCAGCGGCACACCGATCCGGCGCGGCTCACCGCTGTGTGGATCTCGCACCTGCACGCCGACCACTGTGCCGACCTGCTGTCCGCGGTGTACGGCCTGGCGTACGGCGGGCTCACCCCGCCCGTACCCGTACCGGTGTACGCCCCGGCGGGGTGCGCGCAGCGTCTCGCCGGGTTCTTCGGGCGGCCCGACGTGGACTTCCTGAAGGGCATCCTGGACTTCCGGAGCCTGCACGACGGACACCGGGCGCACCACGGCGACCTGGTCCTCACGGCCCGGGCCGTCGATCACGACGTCGAGGCGTACGGCCTGCGTGCCGAGGCCGGCGGGCGGGTTCTCGCCTACTCCGGCGACAGCGGCCCCTGCCCGGGCCTGACCGGACTCGCCCGGGACGCCGACCTGTTCCTCTGCGAGGCAGACATCGACGAGCATCGCGAGGGCGAACAGGTCCATCTCACCCCTGAGGACGCCGGCACGACCGCCCGCCGGGCGGGCGCGAGGGAGTTGCTCGTCACGCACGTCGGGCCCACGCTCACCCCCGAGGAGGCGACCGCACGAGCCGCCTCCGCCTTCGGCGGGCCCACCGCCACCGCGCACCCGGGTCTCACCAGGAGCGTGTGAACGGCGGCACATCTTCTTCGTCAGAAGCATTGACGAAACAAACGCGCCCTCCTACCGTCATCGCGTCGTACTTCGTACGTCATATATGAGACGCGATACGCGAGATCCGATACGCGATCCCTCCGGGGCGCGAGATCCGAGAGGCGCGCATGACCTCTGTGCCCACGCCGATCCCCTCCCGCACGCAGTACGTGCTGGAGGGGATCAAACACCGCATCCTCACCGGGCAGTTGACGCCGGGCCAGGCCCTGGTCGAGACCGAGCTCGCCGCGCAGTTCGGGGTGTCGAAGACCCCGGTGCGCGAGGCGCTCAAGACCCTCGCCGGGACCGGGCTCGTCGTGATGAGCCAGTACAAGGGCGTCACGGTGCGCATGGTGGACGCGGACATGGCGCGCGAGGTCTACGACGTCCGGCTGCTGCTGGAGCCCGAGGCGCTGAAGCGGGCCGTGCACCGCGGGGCCTCCCTGGAGGCCGCCCGCACTGCGCTGACCAGGGCCGACGCCGCCACCGACACCGCCGAACGCTCCCTGGCCAACCGGGAGTTCCACCGCGCCCTGTACCTGCCGTGCGGCAACCCGCTGCTCGGCCGGATGCTCGACGAGGTCCGTGACCAGGCCGCCCTCGTCTCCGCCGTCGCGTGGGCCGCCTCGCCCTCCTGGGAGCGGGAGGCCGGCGAGCACCGCGAGATCCTCCGGCTCGCCCTCGACGGCGACGCCGACGGCGCGGCCCGCGCCCTGCACTCCCACATCGCGTCCTTCGTGCAGCGTGCTTTCCCCCAGGCAGGACTGGAACAGGAAGGTCAGGAATGAGCAGCGTGGCGTTCGAGACCCAGCGGGCGGCCCTGGCCGACGTGGTGGCGATCCCGGTGACGCCGTTCGCCGAGGACGGCTCCGTCGAGCAGGACACCTACCGGGCCCTGCTGCGCCGTCTGCTCGACGGCGGTGTCACCACCCTCACCCCGAACGGCAACACCGGCGAGTTCTACGCCCTGACCCCCGAGGAGCGCCGGCTCGTCACGGAGCTGACGATCGACGAGGCAGGAGAGCGGGCCGTCGTCCTGGTCGGTGTCGGGCACGACATCCCGACCGCCGTCGCCTCCGCCCGGCACGCCCGTGACCTCGGCGCCCAGATGGTGATGGTCCACCAGCCCGTCCACCCGTACGTCTCCCAGGCCGGCTGGGTCGACTACCACCGGGACATCGCACAGGCCGTGCCGGAGCTGGGCGTCGTCCCGTACATCCGCAACGCGCAGCTCCCCGGTGCCCGGCTCGCCGAACTCGCCGACGCCTGCCCGAACGTCATCGGCGTCAAGTACGCCGTCCCGGACGCCGCCAAGTTCGCCGCCTTCGCCCGGGACGCCGGGCTGGAACGGTTCGTGTGGGTGGCAGGACTCGCCGAGCCCTACGCGCCCTCCTACTTCTCCGCGGGCGCCACCGGCTTCACCTCCGGGCTGGTGAACGTGGCCCCGGCCGTCTCCCTGAACATGATCGAGGCGCTGCGCTCCGGCGACTACCCGGCCGCCATGAAGGTCTGGGAGCAGATCCGCCGCTTCGAGGAACTGCGCGCCGACAGCGGCTCCGCCAACAACGTCACCGTCGTCAAGGAGGCCCTCGCCTCACTCGGGCTGTGCCGCCGCGAGGTCCGCCCGCCGAGCCGGACCCTCCGGGAGGACGAGCGCGCCGAGGTAGCCGCGATCGCCGCGGGGTGGTCGATATGACCGGCCGACTGCGTCCCGAGGACCTCAGGAGCCACCAGTGGTACGGCGCCGAGGGCCAGCTGCGCACCTGGTCGCACAACGCCCGGATGCGCCAGCTCGGTTACGAGGCGGAGGAGTACCAGGGCCGCCCGGTGATCGCCGTCCTGAACACCTGGTCCGACATCAACCCCTGCCACGTCCACCTGCGCGAGCGGGCCGAGGCGGTCAAGCGGGGCGTGTGGCAGTCCGGCGGCTTCCCGCTGGAGTTCCCGGTCGCCACGCTCTCCGAGACGTACCAGAAGCCGACCCCGATGCTCTACCGCAACCTCCTCGCGATGGAGACGGAGGAGCTGCTGCGGTCGTACCCGATCGACGCGGCGGTGCTGCTCGGCGGCTGCGACAAGTCGACGCCCGCGCTGCTCATGGGCGCGGCCTCGGCCGACGTACCGGCCCTCTTCGTGCCCGCGGGGCCGATGCTGCCGGGCCACTGGCGCGGCGAGACCCTCGGGTCCGGCACCGACATGTGGAAGTACTGGGACGAGCACCGCGCGGGCAACCTGACCGACTGTGAACTGCGGGAGCTGCAGGGCGGGCTGGCCCGTTCACCCGGTCACTGCATGACCATGGGGACCGCGTCCACGATGACCGCGGCGGCGGAAGCCCTCGGCATGACCCTGCCGGGCGCCTCCTCGATCCCCGCCGTCGACTCCGGGCACGAGCGGATGGCCGCCGCCTCCGGACGCCGTGCCGTGGAGCTGGCCTGGACCGCGCTCAAGCCGTCCCGGATCCTGACCCCCGAGGCCTTCGAGGACGCCGTCACCACGGTGCTCGGGCTCGGCGGCTCCACCAACGCCGTCATCCACCTGATCGCGATGGCGGGACGCTGCGGGGTCGGCCTCACCCTCGACGACTTCGACCGCATCGCCCGCACCGTCCCGGTGCTCGCCAACGTCCGGCCCGGCGGACAGACGTACCTCATGGAGGACTTCTACTTCGCCGGCGGCCTGCCCGCCTTCCTCTCGCGGATCACCGACCTGCTGCACCTGGACCGGCCCACCGTCAACGGCACCCTGGGAGAGCAGATCGCGGGCGCCGTCGTGCACAACGACGACGTCATCCGGACCCGGGACAACCCGGTCGCGAAGGAGGGCGGGGTCGCCGTGCTGCGCGGCAACCTCTGCCCGGACGGCGCCGTCATCAAGCACATCTCCGCCGAGCGGCACCTGCTCAAGCACACCGGGCCCGCTGTCGTCTTCGACGACTACAAGACCATGCAGCGCACCATCAACGACCCGGCGCTCGGCATCACCCCCGACCACGTGCTCGTGCTGCGGAACGCCGGTCCCAAGGGCGGCCCGGGCATGCCCGAGTACGGGATGCTGCCGCTGCCCGACTACCTGCTCAAGCAGGGCGTGCGGGACATGGTCCGCATCTCCGACGCCCGGATGAGCGGCACGAGTTACGGCGCTTGTGTGCTGCACGTCGCTCCCGAGTCGTACGTGGGCGGACCGCTCGCCCTCGTCCGCACCGGCGACTCCATCACCCTCGACGTCGAGGCGCGCACCCTCCACCTCCACGTGGACGACGAGGAGCTGGAGCGGCGCAGGGCGGACTGGACGCCGCCGCCCACCCGGTACGAGCGCGGCTACGGCGCGCTCTACAACGAGCAGATCACGCAGGCCGACACCGGCTGCGACTTCGAGTTCCTGGCCCGCACGGGCAAGGTGCAGGACCCGTACGCGGGCTGAACCACCGCACCACCCCGGCACCACCTTTGCTCCTCAGCACGACCCGGCACGACCCTGCCCGGGAAGAAAGCGCTTCCCGTGCACCGACGCACGACGTACCACGACGTACTGAGAACGGAGAACAGTCATGGCCCAAGCCGCAGCCGTGGCGAAACCGCCCGCGCCACCCCGGCGGCGCCGTGCCTCCGCCACACCGCGCAGGCTCCCGTACCTGCTGATCGCACCGGCCGCCCTGCTCATGCTGGGCTTCATCGCCTACCCGGTCATCAGCGTCTTCTACTACAGCCTGCAGAACTACAACCCCACCAAGCCGTGGCGCAACGGATACGCGGGCCTCGACAACTTCGTCCACGCCTTCACCGAGGACCCGGTCTTCTGGGACACCCTCGTCTTCAGCGCCAAGTGGGTCTTCGTCGAGGTCGGCCTCCAGCTCCTGTTCGGTCTCGCGCTCGCCCTCATCGTCAACCAGACCTTCGTGGGCCGGGGCCTGGGACGCGCGATGGTCTTCTCCCCGTGGGCCGTCTCCGGCGTGCTCACCTCCGCGATCTGGGTGCTGCTCTACAACTCCCAGACGGGCATCACCCGTTACCTCGCGGACATCGGCATCGGCTCCTACGGGACCAGCTGGCTGTCGGACACCTCCACCGTCTTCCCGGCGGCGATCGTCGCCGACCTGTGGCGCGGGGTGCCGTTCTTCGCGATCCTCATCCTCGCCGACCTCCAGTCCGTCTCGAAGGACCTCTACGAGGCCGCCGAGGTCGACGGGGCCAGCCGCCTCAAGCAGTTCTGGCACATCACGCTGCCCCATCTGAAGGACGCCATCATCCTGTCCACGCTGCTGCGCGCCGTCTGGGAGTTCAACAACGTCGACCTGCTCTACACACTGACCGGCGGCGGCCCGGCGGGGGAGACCACGACCCTCCCGCTCTACATCGCCAACACCTCGGTCGACGCCCACAACTTCGGCTACGCGTCCGCCCTGACCACGGTCGCGTTCGTGATCCTGCTCTTCTGCTCGATGGTCTATCTGCGGCTGAGCAAGTTCGGAGGCGAGAGCAAGTGAGCGTCAAGGAAGCCACCAAGGCGGCGCCCGCTCCGGCGCCCACGGCCCCCGAACCGCCGCGTCCCTCCAAGGGGAAGCGCGCCTGGGACGAGGCGCCCCGCTGGCAGATCTACCTGCCCCTGGGGATCTACCTGGTCTTCACCCTCATCCCCTTCTACTGGATCCTGCTGTTCGCCCTGCGCCCGGCCGGCTCGACCTCGCTCGTGCCCTGGCCGATGACCTTCGACCACTTCGAGAAGGTCTGGACGGAGCGCAGCTTCGGCACCTACTTCGCCAACAGCGTCCTCGTCGGTGTCGCCACCCTGGTCATGACGACCCTCGTCGCCCTGGCCGGCGGCTACGCCCTCGCCCGGTTCGACTTCAAGATCAAGCGGGCGTTCATGCTCGCGCTGCTCTGCTCCCAGTTCGTGCCCGGCGCACTGCTGCTGGTTCCGCTGTTCGAGATCTTCGCCGAACTCCAGATGATCAACAGCCTCGGCAGTGTCATCCTCGCCGAGACGGTCTTCCAGCTGCCGCTGTCGATGATCCTGATCAGCAACTTCATCAAGAACGTGCCGTACTCCCTGGAGGAGGCGGCCTGGGTGGACGGCTGCAACCGCATGACGGCCTTCCGGATCGTCGTGCTGCCGCTGCTGCGGCCGGGCCTGATCGCCGTCGGCTCCTTCGCCTTCGTGCACTCCTGGAACCACTTCCTGTTCGCCCTGATGTTCCTCAACAACCAGGACAAGCAGACCATCCCGGTCGGCCTGAACACCCTGATGAGCGCGGACAGCGTCGACCTGGGCGCCCTCGCCGCGGGCGGCATCATCGCGGCCGTGCCGGTCGTGCTCGTGTTCGCCTTCATCCAGAAGTGGCTGATCACAGGCTTCAGCGCGGGGGCGGTGAAGGGATGAGACTGCGCCAACTCGCCGTCGCGGCAGGGCTGGTGGGCGTGCTCTGCGTCCCCGCGCACGCCGAGGCACGAGACATCGGCCGCGACACCCTGCCCGCGAACGACGGCTGGGCCTCCGAGGGGGCGGGCACCACCGGAGGGGCCGCGGCCGACGACGCCCACGTCTTCACCGTCTCCGACCGGGCCGAGCTGGTCCGCGCCCTGGACGGCGGCAGCGACACCCCGAAGATCATCAGGATCGCCGGGACCATCGACGCCAACACCGACGACGACGGCGACCGTCTCGACTGCTCCGACTACGCCACCGGCGGCTACAGCCTGAAGAAGTACCTCGCCGCCTACGACCCCCGCACCTGGGGCGCCGCCAAGCCCAGCGGCCCGCAGGAGGAGGCCCGCCAGGCCTCCGCCGCCCGGCAGGCCGAGCGGGTCGTGCTGCCCGTCGGCTCCAACACCACGATCGTCGGGCTCGGCGACTCGGCCGTCCTGAAGGGCGCGAGCCTCCAGGTGCGGAACGCGGACAACGTGATCATCCGCAACCTCGACATCCGCGACGCCTACGACTGCTTCCCCGTCTGGCAGCCCAACACCGGCGGCCTCGGCGACTGGAAGACGGCGTACGACACGATCTGGCTGGCCGGCGCAACACACGTGTGGGTCGACCATGTGACGCTGAGCGACAAGGGCCACCCGGACGCCGAGGAGCCCACCCACTTCGCCCGCAACTACCTGCGCCACGACGGACTGCTGGACATCACCAACGGTTCGGACCTGGTGACCGTCTCCTGGAGCCGGTTCGCCGACCACGACAAGGCGATGCTCATCGGCAACGGCGACACCGCCACCGGCGACCGCGGCAAGCTCCGGGTCACCCTGCACCACAACGAGTTCGAGTCGGTCGTCCAGCGCGCCCCGCGCGTCCGCTTCGGCCAGGTGCACCTCTACAACAACCGCTACGAGATCACCGGCGACGACTACCGCTACTCCCTCGGCGTCTCCACCGAGTCGAAGATCTACGCCGAGAACAACGCCTTCCACGCCCCCGGCCACGTCGAGGTCGCCGACCTGGTCAAGAGCTGGAACGGCAGCGCCCTGCACCAGAGCGGCACCCTCTTCAACGGCTTTCCGGTCGACCTGCTCACGATCTACAACGCCTACAACTCGGGCAGCGAGCGCGACCTGACGGGCGACGTCGGCTGGACGCCCGCCCTGCACGGGCCGGTCGACAGCGCCGCCGCGGCCGACCGGGCGGTGGCCCGCGGCGCGGGTGCGGGGAGGATCCCATGACCGGTCGCATGATCGACTCCATGAACACACCTCTGCCCGTCGTCCTCGCCGGCGCCCGGGGCCACGGCCGCTGGCACGTCGAGAACATCCGCCGCCTCCAGGAGCAGGGCCTCGTCCGGCTGGCCGGCGTCTGCGAACTGACGCCGCTGACCGAGGCGGAGCTCGACGGCCTGGGCACGCCCGAGCAGTCCGCCGACTTCGGCGCCCTGCTGGACTCCACCGGTGCCCGGATCGCCGTGATCTGCACACCGATCCCCACGCACACCGACCTGGCGCTCACGGCGGCCCAGCGGGGCGTGCACCTCCTGCTGGAGAAGCCGCCCGCCCCCTCGTACGCGGAGTTCCGCCGGATGGCCGACGGGGTCGCGGCGGCCGGGGTCGTCTGCCAGATCGGCTTCCAGTCGCTGGGCTCGCACGCCCTGCCCGCCATCCGCGAGCTGGTCGCCGAGGGCGCGATCGGCCGGCTGGTCGGGCTCGGCGGGGCCGGTGCCTGGGTGCGCGACGAGGACTACTTCCGGCGGGCGCCCTGGGCGGGCAAACGGCGGATGGGCGGCGTCGACGTGATCGACGGGGCGCTGACCAACCCGCTCGCCCATGCCGTCGCCACCGCCCTGGCCCTCGGCGGCAGCACCCGCGCCGAGGACGTCACCGAGATCGAGACCGAACTGCTGCGCGCCAACGCCATCGAATCCGACGACACCTCCTGCGTCCGGATCACCACCGCCCAGGGTCACCCGGTCACCGTCGCCGCGACCCTGTGCGCCGAGCGGGCGGACGAACCGTACGTCCTCGTGCACGGCAGCACCGGCCGGATCACCTTCTGGTACAAGCAGGACCGCGTGCTGCTCCAGCGCGCGGGGCACGGCCCGGAGGAGTTCGAGCACGGCCGCACCGACCTGCTGGAGAACCTCGTCGCGCACCTCACCACCGGCGCCGACCTGCTGGTCCCGCCGGAGGAGACCGGCGCCTTCATGAAGGTCGTGGAGGCCATCCGCACGGCTCCCGACCCGGCGCCGCTGCCCGACACCGCCTGGCACCGGATCCCCGGCGAGAACCGGCGGGTGGTCCCCGGCATCGACGGGCTCGTCGCGGCCGCCGCCGACACCCTCTCCCTCTACTCCGAGCTGGGCGCCCCCTGGGCACTGGGCGCGGAGCACCTGCCGAAAGAGGTGAGCACCAGATGACCAGCAGCAACGACACTGCGGTGCTGCGTGTCGCGGGACGGCCGGTCGGCCGGTACGTCACCCGGCCCGAGCTGCCGGCCCGGCTCTCCCCGCGGCCCTATCTGCACCCCGTCACCACCCTGGCCGGCACGGCGGTCACCGAGCTGACCCCCGCCGACCACGCACACCACCTCGGCGTCGGTGTCGCCGTTCCCGACGTCGAGGGGTTCAACTTCTGGGGCGGACGCACCTACGTCCGCGACCAGGGCCCGACCGAGCTGGACAACCACGGCGCCCAGCGGCACGTCGCCTTCCAGCTGCGCGACCCGGACGGCTTCGTGGAGGAGCTGCGCTGGGTCGCCGCGGGCGGCGAGCTGCTGCGCGAGCGCCGTACGGTCGCGGCCACCGAACTCACCGACCAGGCCTGGGCGCTGGACCTCACCTTCTCCCTCACCAACGTCACCAAGGACCCGCTGTCGATCGGCAGCCCCGCGACCAACGGGCGACCGGGTGCGGCCTACGGCGGATTCTTCTGGCGGGCCCGCAAGGAGTCCGCCGCGCCGGAGGTCTTCTCGGCCGGGGCCGAGGGCGAGGAGCAGGTCCACGGCCGGCCCGCCGACTGGCTCGCCCTGCGGGGCGGCACCTGGACGCTGGTCTTCGCCGGCGCCACCGAACAGACCCGCCGCGACCCGTGGTTCGTGCGCACCGAGGAGTACCCGGGCGTCGGCTCCTCGCTGGCTCACGGTGAACGGCTGCCCGTCCCGCCGGGCGAGACCGTCGTCCGCCGCGTGGTCACCGTCGTCGCCGACGGCCGGCTCGACCGGGACGCCGCGGCGGCCCTCGTCCGCAAGGCGGTGAGCCCGTGACCACCGAGACCTACCGCAACCCGGTCCTCGACGCCGACTGGTCCGACCCGGACGTCGTCCGCGTCGGCGACGACTTCTACCTGACGGCCTCCAGCTTCGGCCGCGCCCCCGGGCTGCCCTTACTCCACTCCCGCGACCTGGTGAACTGGACGCTGGTCGGCCACGCCCTCGAACGCCTGGAACCGGCTGAGGAGTTCGCCAGGCCCCGCCACGACTGCGGCGTCTGGGCCCCGTCCCTCAGGTACCACGACGAACGCTTCTGGATCTTCTGGGGCGACCCCGACCAGGGCATCTTCCAGGTCAACGCCCCGGAGATCAGAGGCCCCTGGAGCCGCCCGCACCTGCTGAAGGCCGGCAGGGGCCTGATCGACCCCTGCCCCCTGTGGGACGAGGAGACCGGCGAGGCCTATCTCGTCCACGCCTGGGCCAAGTCCCGCTCCGGCATCAAGAACCGCCTCACCGGGCACCGGATGCGCCCCGACGGCACCGAACTCCTCGACGAGGGCAAGGTGATCGTCGACGGCGACCGCATACCCGGCTGGTTCACCCTCGAAGGTCCCAAGCTCTACCGGCACGACGGCTGGTTCTGGATCTTCGCCCCCGCCGGGGGAGTCGAGACCGGCTGGCAGGGCGCCTTCCGCTCGCGCGGCTTCTTCGGGCCGTACGAGGAGCGGATCGTCCTGGAGCAGAAGGACACCGACGTCAACGGCCCCCACCAGGGCGGCTGGGTGCGCACCGCCTCGGGCGAGGACTGGTTCCTGCACTTCCAGCAGCGCGGCCCCTACGGCCGGGTCGTGCACCTGCAGCCGATGCGCTGGGGCGCGGACGGCTGGCCGGTGCTCGGGGACGACGGCGCCCCCGTCGCCGTACACAAGAAGCCCGGTCTGCCGCCGCAGCCGCCCGCCGCGCCCGCCACCGACGACGACTTCCCCGGCGGACGGTACGGCCGCCAGTGGCAGTGGACCGCCAACCCGGGCGACGGCTGGGCCACCCAGCACTCCGGGGACGGGCTCCGGCTGACCTGCGTCCGCTCGGCCGACGCGCAGGACCTGCGCACACTGCCGAACGTGCTCACCCAGCGGCTGCCCGGCACACCCTGCACGGTCGAGGTGGAGCTGCGGCTCGACAGCGACGAGCCCGGGGCCCGGGCCGGTCTCGCGGTCCTCGGGGACGCCTTCGGCTGGATCGGCCTCCAGCGGGGCGCGGACGGGACCGCGCACCTCGTGCACCGCTTCGCCGAGGCCGTCGCGGACGCCGAGCGCGACGCCGCCCACCCGCGGCTCGCACCCGGGGACCGGGCCCGGCTGCGGATCGAGATCGGCGCGGGCGCCCGCTGCCGCTTCTCGGCCGACGTCGGCGACGGCTTCCGGCCGTCGGGCCCGGTCTTCGCCGCCACCCCGTGGCGCTGGGTCGGCGCCCTGCTCGGCCTCGTCGCCCTCGCGCCCGCCGGTCAGGGACACGCCGGCGCGGCCACTTTCACCCAGTTCCGGATCAGCGCCTCGTAAAGCACCTCAGCCGTAAGCCTGTTGGGAGCCGCAATGACGCACCTCCGTAGCAAGCGCTTGTCGAGACCGGGGCACGGCAAGGTCGTGGCCGCCGTGCTCGGCCTCGTCGCCGCGCTGAGCCTCGGGACACTCGGGGACGCACAGGCCGCCCCGCATTCCCGGAAGACCGGGCCCGCCGCCGACCGCTGGACGGACCGACCGCACGGCTTCGCCTCCCTCGCCGGCGGCACCACCGGCGGGGCGGGCGGCAAGGTCGTCACCGTCACCGACCAGGCCGCGCTCGCCAAGTACGCGGCGGCCGAGGAGCCGTACGTCATCCGCGTCAAGGGCTCCCTGGACATGGACCCCTTCGGCACGGAGATACCCGTCGCCTCCGACAAGACCATCATCGGCGTGAGCGACACCGCCGAGATCGTGCACGGCGGCTTCACCCTCGACCCCGGCACGCACAACGTCGTGATCCGCAACCTCACCATCCGCGACACGGCCATCGAGGGCAACTGGGACTGCAAGGACACCGACTACGACGGCATCCGCCTCGACACCGCCCACCACGTGTGGATCGACCACATCCGTTTTTCGCGGATCTGCGACGGCCAGCTCGACATCCGCAAGGACAGCGAGTACGTCACCGTCTCCTACAACCAGTTCACGAACAACAACAAGACCTTCGGCATCGGCTGGACCCCGAACGTCAGGACGCAGATCACCGTCGACCACAACTGGTTCCGCGCCACCAAGCAGCGCAACCCGTCCGCCGACAACGTCGCCTACGCCCACCTCTACAACAACTACCTGTCCTCGCAGCTGTCCGACGGCGACCCCGTGTGGACGTACGGCAACTGGTCGCGCGGCCGGACGAAGATGGTCATCGAGAACAGCTTCTACGACGGCGTCCAGCACCCCTACCAGGCCGACGCCACCGCCGAACTGGTGCAGCGCGGCTCGGTCCTGCGCAACACCACGGGCCGGCACGACACGTGGGGCACGGCGTTCGACCCGGGCGCGTTCTACGCCTACCGGCTCGACCCGGCCGCCGCCGTGCCCGCGCTGGTGAAGCGGTTCTCCGGGCCGCAGAAGCGGATCGGCGGGCCTGTCACGCTGCACGTCCCGGGCGACTACCCGACCGTGCAGGCGGCTGTCGACGCCGTGCCCGATGGCAACGACACCGCCGTCGAGATCGCCATCGCGCCAGGCACCTACCGCGAGAAGGTGTTCATCCCGGCGAGCAAGCCGAACCTCGTGCTGCGGGGGACCGGACAGGACCGCTCCGACACCGTCGTCGTCTTCGACTCGCCCGCCGAGTACGGGGGTTCGACGGGGAGCGCCACCGTCCGGATCGCCGCGAACGACGTGACGGCTCGCAACCTCACCTTCAGCAACGACTTCGACGAGGCCGCGCACGAGCTGAAGGGCGAGCAGGCGCTGGCGATGAAGACGACCGGCGACCGGATCGTCTTCGAGGACACCGCGTTCCTGGGCAACCAGGACACGCTGATGACCGACAGCCCCAAGCTGACCACCCGCAGCCGGGTCTACGTCCGCGACTCCTACATCGAGGGCGACGTCGACTTCGTCTACGGCCGGGCCACCACGGTGATCGAGCGGTCGGTGATCCGGGCGCTGAGCCGGGGCTCGGACACCAACAACGGCTACATCACGGCGGCCTCGACCTGGAAGGGCAACCCGTACGGGTTCCTGATCACCCGGTCGAAGATCGTCAGCGACGCCCCTGCCGGGACCTTCCACCTGGGCCGGCCCTGGCACCCGGGCGGCGAGCCGGACGCGATCGCGCAGGTCCTGATCCGGGACACCGCGCTGCCGGCCGCGGTCAAGTCCTCGCCGTGGACCGACATGAGCGGGTTCTCGTGGAAGGACGCGCGGTTCGCCGAGTACCGCAACCACGGCCCGGGCGCGACGGTCACCGCCGACCGTCCGCAGCTGAGCGACCAGGAGGCCCGGTCCCACACCGTCGCCGCCTACCTCAGGGGCACGGATGACTGGGCACCCCACGCCCGCCACTGACCCCCACACCCTCAAGTTCCGCTGGATCCAGAAGAAGAGAGCCGACCAATGAAGATCAGCAATCGCAGAAGCAGGCGCGCCGCCACGGCCGTCGCCCTGGGGGCCGTACTCGCGCTGACCGCCACCGCGTGCGGCGACGACGGCAGCGGGGCGGGCGGCGACAAGGGCGCCGACGGCAGCGGCAAGGGCAAGATCGTCTTCTGGGACAACAACGGCGGTGTCCGCACCGAGGCCTGGAAGGCGATCATCGCCGACTTCGAGAAGGCCAACCCGGACATCAAGGTCGAGTACGTCGGGATCGCCTCCACCGAGTACCAGTCCAAGGTCGACACCGCCCTCCAGGGCGGCGGTCTGCCGGACGTCGGCGGTGTCGGCGCGGCGATGCTCGCCGGGTTCGCCGCGCAGGGCGCGCTGGAGCCGCTCGACGAGCGGCTCGAGAAGTCCTCGCTCAACGGCAAGCTCAACAAGGACATGGTCGAGTCGCTGAAGGCGGCCGGCGGTGGTGACGACAAGCTGTACTCGATCCCGACCTCCGCCAACAACGGTGTGCTGTACTACCGCACCGACCTGTTCAAGAAGGCGGGGCTCCAGGAGCCGACGACGTGGGAGCGGTTCTTCACGGCCGCCGACAAGCTCACCAACAAGGGCAAGAACGAGTTCGGCTACACGATTCGTGGCGGCGCCGGTTCCATCGCCCAGGCGCTGGACGCCATGTACGGGCAGTCCGGGATCACCTCGTTCTGGGACTCCAGCGGTGAGAAGACCACCGTCAACGACCCCAAGAACGTGGCGGCGCTGGAGAAGTACGCGGCGCTGTACAAGAAGGTCACCCCCGCGGCCGACCTCAACAACGACTTCACGAAGATGGTCGCGCAGTGGGACTCCGGCACGATCGGGATGCTGAACCACAACCTCGGGTCGTACCAGGACCATGTGAAGGCGCTCGGGGTCGACAAGTTCCGCGGTATTCCGCAGCCGACCGGGCCCGGCGGGAAGCGGGTCCAGGTCTCCAACCCGGTCGACGGCATGGGGCTGTTCAAGAGCTCCAAGAACAAGGCCGCCGCCTGGAAGTTCATCGAGTTCGCCACGTCCAAGGCGGAGAACTCGAAGTTCAACGAGTCGGCGGGGCAGGTGCCGGCGAACACGGACGCGGCGAAGGATGAGTGGATCTCGAAGGCCGAGCCCACGAAGCTGGCCGCCGGCGCGTTGTCGGACGGGTCGACGACGATTGTGCAGCTGCCGTACTACCTGCCGGACTGGAACACGATTTCCAAGGCCGACAATGAGCCGAACTTCCAGAAGGTGCTGCTCGGGAAGATGAGTGCGAAGGAATTCCTGGACACGTTGGCCGAGCAGCTGAACACCGCGCAGGAGGAGTGGAACCAGCAGAAGGGTTAGTGCTGGTTGCCGGGTTTCGCCGTGGGACGGCCTGTGGTTTGCCGGGTGCGGGCCGTCCCTGGCTGGGCGCGCAGTTCCCCGCGCCCCCAAGACAGGCACCTCCCCACCAGTCTCCCGGAAGGATCCCTGAGTTGCCTCTCAGTCGAAGACAAGTCGCCGTCGCAGCTGTCGCCTCCGTGCCTCTCGCGTTTTCCGTCACCGGTACGGCACAAGCCGGCGGTCGCCGTAATCGCACCCTCTACATCGCCGGTGATTCCACCGCCGCCCAGAAGTATGCGAACGCCGCGCCCGAGACCGGGTGGGGGATGGCGCTGCCGTTCTTTCTGCGCAAGGAGCTGGTTGTCGCCAACCATGCGGTGAACGGGCGTAGTTCCAAGAGTTTCGTCGACGAAGGGCGGCTGGAGGTCATTCTCTCCGCCATTCGGCCCGGGGACTTCCTGCTCATCCAGTTCGGTCACAACGACGAGAAGGCCGAGGACCCGACTCGGTACACCGAGCCCTGGACGACGTATCAGGACCATTTGCGGATGTACGTCGAGGGGGCCCGGGCCCGTGGGGCGCGGCCCGTCTTGGCCACCTCCGTGGAGCGGCGGAGGTTCGACGCCGGCGGGAAGGCCCTGCCGACGCACGGTGAGTACCCGGCGGCCATGCGGGCGCTGGCCGCCGAGGAGCGGGTCGCGCTGCTCGATGCGCAGGCGCTGTCGCTCGCCCTGTGGCAGGAGCTCGGCATCGAGGAGACGAAGAAGTACTTCAACTGGACCGCCACCGAGCAGGACAACACGCACTTCAATCCGCCGGGTGCGATCGCCGTGGCCCGGCTCGTGGCGAGGGAGCTGCTCCGGACCCGGGTGCTCGGGCCGCGCGATGTGCGCCGGCTGGACGAGCCGATTCCCGAGTCGTGGATCACCTGGCCGCAGGCCGCCGCGTAACACCCCCGACGCAGAAGGAAGAGAGCCGCACCATGAATGTTCCGAAGTGTCATGATCATGACAGAGTAGGCGCAGTGAAGGTCGCCGCGGTGGTCGGGTGTGCCGCGCTCGTGCTGTCCCTGAGCGGTACCGCCGCGCAGGCCGGGCCCCGGGACGTGGCCCGCCAGACGCTCGGGGCCAACGACGGGTGGGGCGCGTACGGCACCGGTACCACGGGAGGTGCCGCGGCCGATGCCGCGCACGTCTACACCGTCACCACCTGGGAGCAGTTCAAGGCCGCCCTGAAGGACGGCGGGACCGCGCCCAGGATCATCAAGGTGAAGGGGATGATCGACGCCGTCTCCCAGGGCTGCGAGGCGTTCGAGGCCGAGGGGTACGACTTCCAGAAGTACCTCGCCGCCTACGACCCCGCCGTCTGGGGGCACGACAAGCCGGTCAGCGGTGAGCAGGAGGACCTGCGGGCCGCGTCCGCCGCCCAGCAGGACAAGGCCATCAAAGCGACCGTGCCCGCCAACACCACCATCGTCGGCGTGGGCAAGAACTCCGGGATCCTCGGCGGCAGCCTCCAGATCAAGGGCGTCGACAACGTCATCGTCCGCAACCTCACCATCGAGGCCCCGGTCGACTGCTTCCCCCAGTGGGACCCGGCCGACGACAACAAGACCGGTGCCTGGAACAGCGAGTACGACGGGGTGGTCGTCTACGGCTCCACGCACGTGTGGGTCGACCACAACACGCTGACCGACGGCCGCTACCCCGACAGCTCCCTGCCGTCCTACTACGGCAAGACCTACCAGCAGCACGACGGGCTGCTCGACGTCGTGCGCGGCTCGAACCACGTGACCGTGTCCTGGAACTCGTTCAAGGACCACGACAAGACCATGCTGATCGGCAACAGCGACAGCGCCACCGCCGACGACACGGGCAAGCTGAAGGTCACGCTGCACCACAACCGCTTCGAGGGCATCGTCGAGCGGGCGCCGCGGGTGCGGTTCGGGCAGGTCGACTCGTACAACAACCACTTCGTGGTCACCAAGGGCCAGAAGTGGGGCTACGTCTACGGCATCGGCAAGGAGTCCCGGCTCGTCGCCGAGCACAACGCGTTCACGCTGGCACAGGGCATCAGCCCGGCGAAGATCCTCAAGAAGTGGAACGAGGCGCCGGTCACCGCCAACGCCAACTACGTCAACGGCAAGGCCGTCGACCTGATCGCCGTGCACAACGCGGAGATCCCCGGGGAGACGCTCCAGTCGGGCGCCGGCTGGACGCCGACGCTGCGGGCCGGCGTCGACCCGGCGAAGGCGGTCCCGGGCATCGTCGATGCCCGCGCGGGCGCCGGCCGCGTGTGCTGACCTGACCTGCACGTGAACCGGCCGGGGCGGAGGCATCGCATCCCCGCCCCGGCCCTTCCACCACCCCCCCGCACTGGCTACCCCGCATCAGCCGCACCGCGAAGGAGCAGCCGTATGCTCTCGCAGCCCCATGTCTCCCTCTCCCGCCGGAAGTTCCTCGCCGCGAGCGCCGCAGCGGGTGCCGTCGCCGGCCTCGCCGCCGTCCCCGCGCGGGCCGCAGGCACCCGGCCGCGCCCGTTCGGCCGGTACGGCGCACCGGCCGCCCGCCTGACGCCCAAGACCCTGTACGTCCACCCGGGTGGCGCCGGTGACTTCACCACCGTCCGGGACGCCGTGGCCGCCGCGAACGGCAGCGGATACACCCTCGTCATCGCCCCGGGCGTCTACCGGCAGACCGTCGCCGTCGACCCCGGCCGTACCGAGATGACCTGGATCGGGGCCAGCGAGAACCCCCGTGACGTCGTCATCGTGTACGACAACGCGGCAGGGACACCCAAGCCCGGCGGCGGCACCTACGGCACCACCGGCTCCGCCACCACCACCGTGCAGGCCGACGGGTTCACCGCCCGCTGGATCACCTTCGCCAACGACTGGCTGCGCGCCGACCACCCCGGCATCACCGGCACCCAGGCCGTCGCCCTCAAGGTCCAGGGCGACCGGTCCGCCTTCCACCACTGCCGGTTCCTCGGCCACCAGGACACCCTGTACGCCGACTCGATGGCGCTGGGCACCTTCGCCCGGCAGTACTTCGCCCACTGCTACGCCGAGGGCGACGTCGACTTCGTCTTCGGGCGGGCGACCGCCGTCTTCGAGCAGTGCCGCTTGCGGACCCTGAACCGGACCGACCTGCCGGCCGCCCCGTACGGCTTCGTCTTCGCCCCGTCGACGGCCGCCGCCAACCCGCTCGGGTACCTGGTGACCAGGAGCCGCGTCGACAGCGAGGCTCCCGACGGCTACTACAAGCTCGCCCGCCCCTGGGTGCCCAGCTCCGACATCACCGCCCGCCCCATGCTCACCGTCCGGGACACCTGGCTCGGCCCGGGCATCGACGCGGTCGCGCCCTACACCAACATGTCGAACGCCCACCCCTGGCAGTCGATGCGGTTCGCCGAGTACCGCAACACGGGACCGGGCGCCGCCGTCTCCGTTCCGGACAACCGGCCCCAGCTCACCCCCCGGCAGGCCCGTTCGGCGACCCGCGCCGGCTACCTCGGCGACTGGGAGCCGTGGAAGGAGGCGTGCTGAGTGCACCGGCGCACCCTGCTCACCGGAATCGCCGGCGGCCTCGTCGCCACCGGCGCCGCACCCGCCTTCGCCGCGGCCGGCCGTCACCGCGTCCTCCACGTCCGCCCCGGCGAGTCCGTGCAGGCCGCCGTGGACGCCGTGGAGGGCCCGGGCTGGACCGTCGTCGTACACCCGGGGACGTACCGCGAGGTCGTCGGCGTCCCGGCGGAAAAGGCCGGACTGACCCTCAGGGGGGCCACCCGGGACCCGCGGGACGTCGTCATCGTCTACGACAACGCCAACGGCACCCCGAGGCCCGACGGCTCGGGCACGTACGGCACGGCCGGCTCCGCCACCTTCACCTCGGCGGCCCCCGGGCTGACCGTCCGCGACCTCACCCTGGCCAACGACTGGCTGCGCGCCGACCATCCCGACATCACCGGCACGCAGGCGGTCGCGGCGTACACGTACGGCGACCGCACCCGCTTCGAGAACGTCCGGCTCCTGGCCCACCAGGACACCCTCTTCGTCGAGACCACCGCGCTCGGCGCCTTCGACCGGCAGTACTTCCGGCACTGCTACATCGAGGGCGACGTCGACTTCGTCTTCGGGCGGGCGACCGCCGTGTTCGAGCAGTGCCACTTCCGCACGCTGGCGCGGGCCGTGGACTTCACCCCCAAGGGCATGGTCTTCGCGCCCTCCACGGCCCGGGCGAATCCGTACGGCATCCTCGCCGTCCGCTGCCGCATCACCTCCGGAGCCGAGGACGGTGCCTACAAGCTGGCCCGGCCCTGGGTGCCGTCGTACGAGACCACGGCCTGGCCGTCGCTGGTGGCGCGGGAGACCCGGATCGGGCCGGGCATCGACGCGGCGGCCCCGTACACCAACATGCGGGAGGCCTACCCCTGGCAGTCGATGCGGTTCGCCGAGTACCGCAACACCGGGCCGGGCGCCGCCGTCCCCGTTCCGGAGAACCGGCCTCAGCTCGGCCGCGCGCAGGCCGCGCTGCACACCAGGGAGACGTACCTCGGCGACTGGCGGCCCTATGCGTAGGGCCGCCGTGCTCCTCCTCGGCCTCTGCCTGCTCTGGCCGGCCTCGCCTGCCTCCGCCGCCGAACGCGCCCCCGTCGGCTGGGCCTCGGCCGGCTCCGGCACCAGCGGCGGGGCGGGCGGCAGGACCTGGACGGTGGACACCCGCGCCGAACTCAAGACCGCCCTCGCGAACGACGGCGATCCCACCGCGCCCAAGGTGATCCGGGTCGTCGGCGACATCAACGGCCACGAGAGCGACGACGGTTCCCTGCTCGGCGAGCAGGACTACGCGCCCGGATACGACCTCGGCACGTACATGTCCTGCTTCGGCGAGGACGGCGCCGTCTGGTCCGACACCCGCTTCGAGTACTGCAAGCAGCAGCGGCAGCTGCGCCAGACCGGCTCGAACAAGGAGAAGGCGCAGATCCAGCTCACCGTGCCGAGCAACACGACCCTCGTCGGCACGGGCCGCGACGCCCGGCTGCTCGGGGTGTTCCTGACGGTCAACACCGGCAGCAACATCGTCGTGCGGAACCTGCACCTGGAGGCGCCCGTCGACCACTTCACCAGCTGGTCCCCGGACGACGGCACGCGGGGCAGCTGGAACGCCCGCTTCGACGCGCTCACCGTCATCACCGGCCGGAACATCTGGATCGACCACTGCACCTTCACCGACGGCCGGTTCCCCGACCGCGAGGCACCCCTCGGTTTCCACGGGGAGCGCGTGCAGCGGCACGACGGGCTGCTCGACATCGAGGACGGTTCCGACCTCGTCACGGTCTCCGACAGCCGGTTCGAGGACCACGACAAGGCGATCCTCATCGGGTCGGGCGACGGCCGCGGCGACCGGGACCGGGGACACCTCAAGGTGACCTTCGTCCGCAACCTGTTCAGCGGCATCGTGCAGCGCGCCCCGCGGGTCCGCTTCGGGCAGGTGCACGTCGTCAACAACGTCCACCGGGGGCAGGCACCTCTCTACGCCCTGGGCGTCGGCGTGGAGTCAGCGATCTTCTCCGAGCGCAACGTCTTCCGGTATCCCGGGGGACGGCCGTCCCTCGCCGTCGCGGACTACGGGGGCGAACGGTTCCGCGACACCGGCTCCTGGTTCAACGGCCGGCCCGCCCGGCTCAACGCCGTGGCGAGCGGCCTCGGCCTCGGAACCGACGTCGGCTGGGATCCCGCCGATGTGTACGACTACCGCGCACTGACGTCCCCGTCGGCGGTAGAGCGGTACGTGCTGCGGCACGCCGGAACCGGGAGGTCGTATGGGCACCCATGAGCCGCTCGGCCGGCGGACGTTCGTGGTCGGCACGGGCACGGCGCTGCTGGCCGGGGGAGCGGTGAGCGGGGCGGAGGCCGCGGTCGCGGACGGCCCGCTGCCCGACTTCCATCCGGCGCTGAAGGACGCCCTGACCTTTCCGCTCGCCTGGGGGAGATCCCCGGTCCGCGACTTCGGCGCCTGGCGGCGCGCCGCCCGGGCCACGGTCGAGGAGCACCTGCTCGTCGAACGGCAGGACGGGACGCCGTACGCGCCGCAGGTCGCTGGCCGTGCTCAGGGAGAGGGATACACAAGGGAGTTGATCACTGTCTCCCTCACCCGCTACGAACGCGTGCGCGGCGCCCTGCTCACCCCGCACGGCAAGGGCCCCTTCCCCGCCGTGCTGCTCCTGCACGACCACGGCGCCAAGTTCGACATCGGGAAGGAGAAACTGGTCCTGCCCTGGTACGACGACACGCGTCTGGCCTCCGCCCGGGCCTGGGCGGACAAGTACTTCAGCGGGCGGTTCGTCGGTGACGAACTGGCCCGGCGCGGCTATGTGGTGCTGTGCCTGGACGCGCTCGGCTGGGGCGATCGCGGCCCGCTCGCCTACGACCAGCAGCAGGCCCTCGCCGCCAACTTCTACAACCTCGGCTCCTCGCTCGCCGGGCTCATGGCCCGGGAGGACCAGCGGGCAGCCGCCTTCCTGGCGGGACTCGACCGGGTGGACGCCCGGCGGGTCGCGGCCGTCGGCTTCTCCATGGGCGCCTACCGCGCCTGGCAGACCGCCGCCCTCAGCGACCACATCGCCGCCGCCGCGAGTGTGTGCTGGATGACCGGCCTCAAGGAAATGATGGTGCCCGGCAACAACACGCTGCGCGGACAGTCGGCGTACTACATGCTGCACCCGGGTCTCGCCCGGCACCTCGACATCCCCGACGTGGCGAGCATCGCCGCCCCCAGGCCGATGCTGTTCCTGAACGGTGGGCTCGACACGCTGTTCCCGGCCGACGGCGTACGGGTCGCGTACGACAAGCTGCGTGCCGTCTGGCGGTCGCGCAACGCCGGGGAGCGGATACGGACGAAGACGTGGCCGGAGCTCGGCCACGTCTTCACCCACGAGATGCAGGACGAGGTCTTCAGCTGGCTCGACGACGTCCTGTGAGGCTCATCGCCGTACCGGCTCGACGCCCTCCAGCGTCGGCACCACCGGCTTGATCGTGCCGTCGGCAGCGAACTCCATGCGGTCGATGGTGGTCTCGCGGTGCATACCGTCGCCGCCCGGCCTGCCCGGGCCGTTGAGGGCGAAGCGGTGGTAGACCATGTACCAGTCGTCGGTGCCGGGGGTGTTCACCACCGAGTGGTGACCGGTGCCGAGGATGCCGTACTCGGGCCGCTTCTGAAGGATCGTCCCGCGCTTGGTCCACGGGCCGAGCGGGGACGGTCCCGTCGCGTACGCCACGTGGTAGTTCTCGCTGCGGGTGTCGTCCTCCGACCACATGAAGTAGTACGTGCCCTTCCGCTTGATCACGAAGGAGCCCTCGCGGAAGTTGTCCGGGGTGATGTCCCGCACCTTCGACGCGTCGAAGGACACCATGTCGTCGCCCAGCGGCACGACGTACCCGTGGCCGTTGCCCCAGTACAGGTACGCCTGGCCGTCGTCGTCCGTGAAGACCGACGGGTCGATCATCTGGCCCTTGAGCGCCCCGCCCTTGGCGACCAGCGGCTTGCCGAGCGCGTCCTTGAAGGGGCCCGCGGGGGAGTCGGCGACCGCCACGCCGATCTGCTGCTCGGCGCAGAAGTAGAAGTAGTACTTGCCGTTGCGCTCGGCGATCGCGGGCGCCCAGGCGTACTTGTCGGCCCAGGTCACGTCGGGCCCGAGGTCGAGGATGACGCCGTGGTCCTTCCAGTGGACCAGGTCCTTCGACGAGTACGCCTTGAACTTGGTGCCGCTCCAGCCCTGGAAGCCGTCCGTCGTCGGGTAGATCCAGTATCTGCCGTTCAGGTAGTGGACGTCGGGGTCGGCGTTCAGGCCCGGAAGCATGGGGCTGCGGGTGCGGACCGCCTCGACCGTCCAGGTGCGCCTGGTGCCGTCGGCCGCCGTCACGGTGTACTTCTGAGGCGTACGGAAGTCGCGCCGGGTCCCGGACTCCGGGCTCAGCGTGGCGCCCTCACCGACCCACAGCTTCGGGGCGAGGCCGCGCAGATCGGCATCCGGCTCCATCGGCAGGACGACCTTGGACGCGCTGTCCGTGACGATCGAGTAGCCCTTCTGGTGCTTCGCCGTCGCGTCCACGACCGAGGTGGGCGTGGCCGGGTACGCCGCCAGCAGCCGGTCGTACTCCTTCTGCGTCACCGGGAGCACCGTGCCGTGCCGGGGGCTCGCCGGGAGCTGGTAGTCCGTGGACGGGGTCCACTTGCCGGAAGCGAGGTCGGTGGTCTCGAACGGAACGTAACCGCGGCCGCCGTACTCGTCGATGAACAGGTACCACTTCTTCTCGGTGTTCGACTTGAACACCGTCGGGCCCTCGCCGCGGTCCATCGCGCCCTTGCCGATGCAGTCGGCCACGAAGTCGTACTTCGTCGAGGTCAGGGACGTCGACTTCTCACCGGTGATGAACTTCGAGCAGGGGCTGGAGGAGCTGGGGTCCCGCTCGTCCTTGGTGTAGCGGTAGTACTCGTCCTTGTACTTCACGACCGTGGAGTCGATCACCGAGTAGCCCGGGTCGTTCCAGATCTTCGGCTTGCTGAAGGTGCGGAAGTCCTTGGTGGTCGCGTACATCATCTTGTTGTACGTGTTGCCCTTGTGGTCCGGGTCGTCGTCGGCGTACAGCTTCGACGCCCAGAAGACGACGTACTCACCCAGCTCGTCGTCCCAGTAGGCCTCCGGGGCCCAGGTGTTGCCCGCGTTGTCCGGGGACACCTTCACCAGGCGCTGGTCGGTCCAGTGGACCAGGTCGGTGGACTCCCAGACCATGATCGACTTGCTGCCGTGCCGCTGCACCTGGTCCCAGCTGCCGCTGGAGTTCTGGTACATCCGCAGGTCGGTGGCGATCAGGAAGAACTTGTCGCCCTTGGGGGAGCGGATCACGAACGGGTCGCGCAGGCCCTTCTCGCCGATCGTCGACGTCAGGACCGGCTTGCCGGCGTTCAGCTCACGCCAGTGCAGCGCGTCGTTGCCCCGGCTCAGGGCGTAACGGATCTGCTCGCCGTCGGCGGTGCCCTCACCCGTGAAGTAGGCGAAGAGATAGCCGGCGTACTTGGAGTGCTTCACGGGTGGTGCTCCGGAGTCCGCGGTGCTGGGCGGCGCGGTGAGAAGGGTCAGGACGAGGCCGGTCAGGGCCAGGAACGGCAGCAGGAGCGTGCGGGGGCGCATGACACTTCCTGTCGGAGTCTGGGGGATTCTGTTGGAGTGGCGGCCTTCGGAGTTTCACCGGACGGGGACAGGGCGTCAACGGGTGTGCATGAGGCGGGTGGTTCCGAAACTTTCGCAGACGCGGGCACGCCCGTGCACGTGACAGCGGCAACGGTGGCGACGGCGGCAACCCTTTCGCGGCACGGCGGCGACTGCTGGTCGGAAACGGGCCGGAGCGGGCCCCTCTGAACCGTTTCCGACCCCGTCGCCTAGGAAAGGAACGCTCCGTGCTGCTCAGCACAGGACGCCACCGCAGGACCCGTACGCTCACCATCGCCGCCGCGGTGGTCTGTGCCTCGGGGGCGGGCGGCGTCTATCTCGGGCTCTCGGGCGGCGGCGCGCAGGCCGCCTCGTCGACGGTCACCGTCTCCACCACGGCCCAGCTCGAAGCGGCCGTGCGGAACGCCACCGCCGGCACGGTCATCGAGGTCCACGGCGGCACCTACCACCCGGCCGCGACCCTCAAGTCCACGGCGAACGGCACCAGTTCGGCACGCATCACCCTGCGGGCACAGGGTGGCGAGAGGGTCCGGATCGACGGCTCCGAGCTGCCCGACGGCTCCTGGCTGGCCGCCATCCACGGCGACTACTGGACCGTCGAGAACCTCGCCTTCGTCAACTCCCCGGCCCAGGGCTTCGTCGCCACGTCCTCGGCCGGCGGCGTCTTCCGGAACCTCGTCACCGCGGACAACGGCGACTCCGGCTTCACCCTGCGCGGCGACGGCACGACCGGCAACCTCGTGCAGAACCTGGACAGCCATGGCAACTACGACCCGGCCGGCCAGGGCCGGAACGCCGACGGCATCGCCGTCAAGTTCGGCTCCGGGACGGGCAACAGGATCACCGGCGCCCGGCTGTCCGACAACTCCGACGACGGGCTCGACCTGTGGCAGTTCTCCTCGCCGGTCACCATCGAGCACTCCTGGGCCTTCGGCAACGGCGACAACCGCCGGCGCGCCCCTGCCTTCGAGGGCAACGGCAACGGCTTCGAACTGGGCGGCGGGGGAGCGTCGGTCGCCCACGTCGTCGACAACAACGCCGCCTGGGACAACAGGCTGCACGGCTTCACCGAGAACTCCAACACCGGCGCCATCGCCCTGAACCGCAACACCGCGTACGCCAACGCCCGGAACGGCTTCCACTTCGCCACCGGCAAGGCCCGCCTCGGCAAGAACCTCGCCGTGGGCGACAAGGGCGGCCCCGCGAAGCTGGGCTCCGCGGCCGTCTCCGCCGGCAACAACTGGGACAGCGGCGTCGCGACCCCGCCCTTCACGTCGACGGACGCGAAAAGCGCGTACGCCGCGCGCGGGGCGGACGGCGCCCTCCCCGCGACGACGTTCCTGACCACCGGCCCCACGGCCATCGGGTCGACGATGGAGTAGCGCCGTGCCTCCTCGGCGGGCCGGTCACGGGCAGGTGTCCATCCAGCGGGTGACCAGCGAGGTGTCGTTCTTGTCGGCGTCACGAGCGGGACCGCACAGGAACGGGCCGAAGCGGGTGTCGGCACGCAGCCAGAGGCTGAAGAACGACACGATCCACTTGCCCTGCTTGGCCTTGTCGCCGTAGCCCGTCATCGGGCACAGGTGGTCGCCCGGTACCTCGATGTACAGCTTCTCCGCCCGGGACATGGAGTTGTACCAGGGCACCGCGAAGGTGTCGCCGTGGGCGACGGGGTCGCTCTGACAGGTCAGGAAGAAGGTGGGCTCGGTGACCGAGGAGAAGTTCCCGTTCGGGTGGTACGGGGCGGTCGGCACGCCCGCCTGGAAGCGCGGGTCGTCCCGGAGGGCCGCCATGACGCCCCCGCCGCCCATCGAGTGACCGGCCGCGCCGAGGGTGCCGTCGAGCTTCCCCGACAGCGGGTTGCCGGGGGTCTTGCCGAGCGCGAGCAACTGGGTGCCGGCGGCGCTGATCTGGCGGCCGCGCGATTCGGGATCGTCGGTGAGTGTCTTCGTTCCGACGTTGATGACGACGAAGCCCCAGGAGGCGAGGCGAGGTGCCAGCCACCGCAGGTTCTGCTGGGTGCCCTGGTAGCCCGGCATCAGCACGACGCCCGGATACGAGCCCTTGGCCGTGGGATACGTGACCGTACCCGAGCCGTACCCGCTCGGGCGGGGAACGGTGTAGGCGGCGGTGGTCAGCGGCCCGTCGGCGGCCTCCAGGGAGGCGGTCGTCGGGGACGGGATGCCGGCGGTGACTGCCGGCGCGGCGGTGGCCGTCAGCAGAGTCAGCGCCAAGCCGATGGTGGTTGCCAGTGCGATCAGCGCCGTCACGGGGCGGGATCGAGTCCGTAACGGCGCGCTGGAGTCGGTGGAACGACTAGATGGACGCATTGCTCTACCTCCGGAAAGCGCTAGCGGGACTGCGCGAAGAGCCAGTCGATGACCACGTCGTTCTCGTACGTCTGGGCCCATGACAGGTGGGGGTTCACCGGTGTCGTTCCGGCCGTGTAGCTCGTGAACAGCACGTGGCTGCGCGTGGCCCGGGCCTGCCGCAGGAGGGCCCGCGACCGGGCCTCGAACTGTGCCTTCGGCAGGTCGTTGGCCCACTCCCCGCGGGTGACCCGCGCACCGGCGGTCTCCAGCGCGTTCATCAGGGTCCAGGTGCCGGGGTTGCCGAACCGGCCCTCCCGGTAGGGGACGACCGGGTCGTCGACCGAGTGGTCGGCCCAGATCGGGATGTGCGTGATCCTGTCCATGGCGGCCGCTTCGCCCCAGCCGGCCGTGGGCAGGGCGGCGGCGAACACGTCGGGTCGCTCGGCCAGCAGGCTGTAGATGCCGCGCCCGCCCGAAGACAGGCCGACCAGATAGAGCCGGCCGGTGTCCACGTGGTCCGGGTGCTCGCGCACGAAGGTGTCGATGAGTTCGATCAGCGCGGCCTGGACCTTCGCGTCGGTCCAGTCCGTGCCGTCGGGTCCGTCCATGGGACGGGGCAGGGGGACCTGCGGAGAGAGGACGAACGCGGGGTTGCGCCGCTGTCGTTCCGGTTCGGCGAACGTGACCGCGATCCGGTTGGAAGTCAGCTGGGTCATGTTGTTGTCCGCGACTTCGCCACCGCCGTGCAGGGTGACGACGAGCGGGTACCGGGTACGGGTCTGCGGGTTCCGTAGGAATCCCGCGGGCCGGTACAGCCGGAAGTCCAGTTCGAAGCCTGCGGAGTCGGTGAAGGAACCGGCGGCGAAGTCGTCTACCACGGGAGTGATGACGTCGTCGTTCCGGTGCGCGAACGGACCGGCTTTCAGGACCGGTTCACCCGCCGGGGTGCGCACGTCCGCCACCTGTCTGACGCAGTAGGCGCGGTCGAGCGGAAGGGGATCGGTGGTGCCGACCGCCCTCGCGCCTGCGTCGTTCGGATCGAGCTCGATGATCAGGCGGTCCCCCGGTCGTCCGGGGTGGGAGCGGTCGTCCACCGCGGCCGAGGTGTGGGAGTAGACCCGGGTCACCGTACGAGCCGCTGTCTTTCCGCCCACGGTGGCCTGCACCTGGAAGGCGGTGGGCGGGACCGTCCCGCCGGGTAAGTCGATGCGGTGCGCGTACTGGACGGCGACGGCTGTCACCAGCCAGTTGTTCCTCGGTGTCACCTGCGTGATGAGGTCCGTCCGCAGGACCGGGTTGGGTCCTGAGGCCGCTTGCCGTCCTTCGGACGGGGCTGCCGTGGCCGACGTGCTCACGGTCGGCGCCGCGACCGCACCCGCGGTGACGGCGAGCACCGTACGTCTGGGGATCGATCTCATGGGTCCTCGTCTCGGTCATCGGGCTGGGGGGCGGGCCGAGGTATTACGCGAGCGTGAGGTGTTACGCGAGAGTTTCGGAGCACCACCGGATCCCTGTCCAGCATCAAACCGAGATCTGTCCATGCGATACGCGCATCAATGCGGAGGTACGACGACGCCCCCGCCGGTTCTCACCGGCGGGGGCGTCCTGCCGACCGGCCGAGGGGGGCTCGGCCAGGGCTGTCCGGCCGTCCGAAGGGGGGCTCCGGAGGGCCGGGGGTGCCGGGAGGTCCGACTGGGGCCCGGACATCCGGCAGCCGGCCGGCCCGAAGGGGGGATTCGGGCCGGCCGGAGTTCACATGTGCCGCGGCGTCACTGGTAGCTGATGTCCGAGGCCTTGAACTTGCAGGTCTTGCCGTCCGGGCCGGGCGGGGTCAGCTCCTTGGGCTCCTTGCCCGTGTTGTTGCCCTCGAAGCGCACACACGTCTTGATCTTCTTCTTGCTGTCGCCGTGGATGCGGATCTTCGACAGCGTCGCCGTGTCGCCGTAGTTGGCGTTCACGCCGACGATGGAGTTCATCGGCGCCGTCACATCGATGTCGTTCAGCACGACCGTGCGCTTGTACTGCGTCTTGCAGTTGCCGCAGGAGCGCACCAGCTTCCCGGCGTTCTGCACCTGGAAGCCCGACACGTTCAGCGTCCCGGCGCCGTTGAACTGGAGCACCTTGTCGTCGGCGTTCTTCGCGCCGCCGCCGATCACCTTGTACACGGCCGACGACGACTTGCCCTTGAAGCTGGCCGCGTCCTCGCCGACGTCCGTCCACCACACGTTCTGGAGCGTGCAGCTGCCCTTGCAGTGCACGCCGTCCGCGGCCGGGGTGCCGATGATGACGTTCTTGAGCACCGCGCCGTCGGCCAGCTCGAAGATGGGGTCCTGGCCCTCGTCCTGGCTGTCGCCGCCGAGCGCGCCGGAGCCGTAGAACATCTTCATCCCGCCGTCGTGGACACCGGAGACCGGGATGGTCTTCGACACGGGCGTCTTGCCCTTGTCCGTGGGCCAGGAGGTCGCGGCGCCCGCGGTGGACAGCATCGACGTGGTGACGACCGCCGCTCCCGTGATGCCGAAGGCGGCTAACCCGGCGATCACCGCCCGCCGCTTGGTGACCCGGCGGCGATGGCGGACGCGCTGTTCTGCTGGTGCAGTCATGTACCGATTCCTCAATGGGGGGTGATTCTTGCGCCTGGTGGTCGCCACCCGTGAGGAAAGGGTTGCCGCGTCTTCAGGAATTTTTCACGAGTCGTCGTCGGTGTCGTCCACGGCCGCGAAACCGCCGCCCACGGACAAGCCCTGCGAACCCGCGGCGGCCGTCACCGCGTAGCGGTCGGCGCCGGCATCACGGCCGCCGCGCTCGTGGTCGAACTGGCCCGCGAACACCCACTCGCCTGCCGGGACCCTGCGGCCCTCCTTCAGGGTCCAGGTGTAGACGAGGAAGCCGTCCCGCTCGCCGACCGTGAGTGTGAAGTCCTGCTCGGGCAGCGACCGCCAGGCGCCCGCGTCGGAGACCCCGCCGGTCTGGGCGACGCTCAACCGCACGGTCAGCGCGGTCAGTTCCGAGCGCGTCTTGATCGTGATGTTGCTCTGCGCCCAGAAGTCGTTGCTGTGCGGGTCGACCGAGCCGTCCGACCACAGCGGCCCGTCCTCGGTGGCGGCGGGCGGCCGCCCGGTGACGGAGGTGCTCGGCGTCCGCGAGGGCGGCGGAGCGGACTCGCTGCGCTCCGGCGGGGCGGACGGGGTGGGGTCCACCGGCGGCGCGGGGGCCCGGCTCGTGGCCTCCGGCGACGGTGTGGGCGTCGGCGACGTCGCCACGTCCTGCTGCTGCGGGGCGGTCTCCTCCTTCACCGCGGACGCGACCGCGTAACCGCCCACCGCCAGCACACCCGCCACCGCGGCCGTCGCACCGGCCACCCGCATCCACCCGAACACCGGCGGACGCGTCGCCCGGTGGCCGGAACCGGCCGGACCGGCCATGCCCCGCTCGACCCGGGCCAGGATCTGCTCCCGGTCGGGCTGGTGCGTCCCGGCCGCCTCGTGCAGCCGGGCGCGCAGCTCCTCGTGCACGTCCCGCCGCATGGTCATCGGTCCCTTCCTCCGCCCTCACCGGTGCGCGCCCGCAAGCCTTCCACGACCGGTGAGCTACGGGGAGCGCCCACCGCCGCGTGCATCCGCTGCGGTACTCCCTGTGTGCCCAGCAACCGCTGGAGTTCGGCCATTCCCTTGGAGGTCTGGCTCTTCACCGTACCCACCGAGACGCCGAGGGCGAGCGCGGTGTCCTTCTCCGAGAGGTCGAAGGCGTGCCGCAGCACCACACAGGCCCGCTTGCGGAACGGCAGTCTGCGCAACGCCTCCTGGACGTCGACCACGCCCGGGACGTCCGGGTTCTCGGTGTTCTCCTCGCGCTGCGACCAGAACAGGGCGATGCGCCGGCGCTCGCGCACGGCGCTGCGGATCCGGGTGCGGGCCAGGTTGGCGACCACACCGCGCGCGTACGCCGCCGGATGGTCGGCCGCGCGTACCCGGTCCCAGCGGTGCCACAGCGCCAGCAACGCGTCCGCCGCCAGATCGTCGGCGGTGTCCGACTCGCCCGTCAGCAGATAGGCCAGGCGGGACAGTTCGGCGTAGTGACGCTCGAAGAAGGCGTGGAACTCCACGGAGGCGGCGTCGTCGACGACTGTGCCCACGGGCGACCTCTCCTCGCAGCGGCTTCGGGCACTCCGGGCGGGGGTGCCTATGCGTGTCATGTAGATGACATGTGATCATCCGGGGGAGGTCCGGACGAGATCGGGAAGCGTAGCAGCGTTCTCAGGACGGTTCGTACGGAGCTTCGAACGGCGTATGGCAGGCCGGACTCTGATTCCGTAACACGAAGAAAACCTGAATGTGGTTCAACGCGGGAACAATCCAGCCAGCATCCGCACACCGATCACCCAGGCATCAAGGAGCACTCCCCATGTCCGAATCGCAGAAGGTGGCCGACCGGTCCGACGCCGCACCACCGGCGGTGAACAGCGTCGACCGGTTCTTCAAGATCTCCGAGCGGGGGTCCACCTTCGGCCGTGAGATACGCGGCGGCTTCGCCACGTTCTTCACGATGGCCTACATCCTTGTCCTGAATCCCATCATCCTGGGCAGCGCGAAGGACAAGTTCGGGCACCAGCTGGACGCCGTCCAGCTCACCACCGCCACCGCCCTGGTGGCCGCGGTCATGACGATCATCATGGGCGTGGGCGGCAATCTGCCCCTCGCGCTGGCCGCCGGACTCGGCCTGAACGCCGTGGTCGCCTTCCAGATCGCCCCGCTGATGAGCTGGGACGACGCGATGGGCCTCATCGTCCTCGAAGGCCTGCTGATCTGCGTGCTGGTGGTGACCGGGCTGCGCGAGGCCGTCATGCACGCCATACCCCAGCCGCTCAAGCAGGCGATCAGCGTCGGCATCGGCCTGTTCATCGCCTTCATCGGCTTCGTCGACGCCGGGTTCGTCAGCCGCATCCCGGACGCCGCGAACACCACCGTGCCGGTTCAGCTGGGCGGCACGGGAACGCTCACCGGCTGGCCGATTCTCGTCTTCTGCCTGGGCATCCTGCTGACGATCGGTCTGCTCGCCCGCAAGGTCAAGGGCGCCATCCTGATCAGCATCGTCACCATGACGGCGCTGGCGATAGTGATCAACTCCATAGCCGACATCAAGACCTGGGGCCTGACGACACCGTCCTGGCCCGACAAGCTCGTCGACGCCCCCGACTTCGGACTCGTCGGCGACTTCGACCTGTTCGGCGCCTTCAGTGCCCCGGGCGTCGGCGTCATCACCGTCGTGCTGTTGATCTTCACGCTGATCCTGTCCGACTTCTTCGACACCATGGGCACGGTCGTCGGCATCAGCGCCGAAGCGGGCCTGCTCGACGAGGAGGGCAAGGTCCCGAACCTCGGCCGGGTGCTGCTGATCGACGGTGCCGCCGCGGTCGCGGGCGGCGCGGCCTCGGCCTCCTCGGCGACCTCCTACATCGAGTCGGCGGCCGGCGTCGGCGAGGGCTCGCGCACCGGCTTCTCCAACCTCGTCACCGGCTCACTGTTCGGCCTCGCGCTGTTCCTGACCCCGCTGCTCACCATCGTCCCGCTCCAGGCGGCCGCCCCCGCCCTGGTCGCCGTCGGCTTCCTGATGATGACCCAGGTCAAGCACATCGACTGGGACCGCTACGAGATCGCCATCCCCGCGTTCCTCACCATCGCGGTGATGCCGTTCACCTACTCCATCACCAACGGCATCGGCGCCGGCTTCCTCGCGTACGTCGTGATCAAGACCGTGCTCGGCAAGGCCAAGGAGGTCCACTGGCTGCTGTGGGGGACCTCGGCGCTGTTCCTCGTGTACTTCGCGATCGACCCGGTCGAGCAGCTCCTGGGAGCCAAGTAGAGAGAAGGGCCGCCCCCGGGGGGAAGGGGGCGGCCCATCAGTACAGACGGCTTTCACGCGGCCGGGGTTCAGTCCTTCAGCGCGGCTTCCATCATCGCCTTGGCGACCGGCGCCGCCAGGCCGTTGCCGCTGACCTCCGAGCGGGCCGCGTTCGACTGCTCGACGACGACCGCCACGGCGACCTCCTTGCCCGACGAGTCGGACTTCCCGTACGAGGTGAACCAGGCGTACGGCACCTGGCTGTTGTTCTCGCCGTGCTGCGCCGTACCCGTCTTGCCGCCGACCGTCGCGCCCGGGACCTGGGCGTTCGTGCCCGTACCCTTCTCCACGACCGTCTGCATCGCCGACTGCAACTGCTCGGCGGTCGAGGAGCTGACGATCTCCTTCGAGCCCGCGTCGTCGTCGTAGTCCTGCAACACATCACCACCGCTGTTGGTGATCTGCGAAACCATATGCGGCGAAACCAGCTTGCCGCCGTTGGCTATGGCCGCCGACACCATGGCCATCTGGAGCGGCGTCGCCGTGACATCGAACTGGCCGATGCCCGTCAGGGCCGTCTGCGACGGGTACATGTCCGAGGGGTACACGCTCGTGTAGGCCCGGACCGGCACGTCCAGCTCGTCGTCGTTGAAGCCGAACTTCTCGGCCATCGCCTTCACCTTGTCCTGGCCGAGCTGGACGGCCATCTTCGCGAAGACGTTGTTGCACGAGTACTCCAGCGCCGTACGGATCGTGGCGTTCGTACAGGGCGCGTTCGGGTTCTCGTTCGACAGGTCCCGGGAGGTGCCCGGCAGCGTGTACGGGTCGGGGCTGGCGGTCTTCTCGTCCACCGACTGGTACAGCCCGTCCTCCAGCGCCGCTGCCGCCACGACCAGCTTGAACGTCGAACCCGGCGGCAGCGGCTGCCGCAGCGCACGGTTGACCAGCGGCTTCTCCGGGTCGGTCGTGAGCTTCTTCCAGGCCGCCCCCGCGGTGTTGGCGTCGGTCAGCGACGAGGGGTTGTACGACGGGGTCGACACGACCGCGAGGATCTTCCCGGTCTTCGGGTCGATGGCGACGGCCCCGCCCTTTTTGTCGCCGAGCGCGTCGTAGGCCGCCTTCTGCACGTCCGGGTCGATCGTCGTGACCACGTTGCCCGGGTCGGCCCGCTGGTTGGTGATGGTGTCCATCACGGACTTCAGACGGTTGTCCGTGCCGTTGAGCAGGTCGGTGTAGATGCCCTCCAGCTGGGTCGGCGCGTACGCCTGCGAGGCATAGCCCGTCACCGCCGCGTACAGCTCGCCGTCCGTGTACGTGCGCTTGTACCTGAGGTCGCTGTCCTTCGTCGGGGCCGAGCCGGTGACCGACCGGCCGCCCACGATGATGTTCCCGAGCGGCGCCGAGTACGTCTCGATCGCGTTCCGCCGGTTGTCCTTGTCGTCTGCGAGCGCCTGGCCCTCGTAGAACTGCACCCAGGTCGCCCTGACCAGCAGAGCGAGAACCAGCAGCAGCGTGAAGACCGATGCGCGCCTGATCGTCTTGTTCATCCCGAACATGAGGACGAGCCAGGCGGGGCGGATCGTTCCCACCCGTCCGGTTTTCTCATCCGGCGTTCAGAAAGCCCGCCTCGTACGCCGCGATGACCGCCTGTGTACGGTCCCGGGTGCCCGTCTTGGCCAGCACCGCCGCCACGTGCGACTTCACCGTGGCGGGACCGACCTCCATCCGGCGGGCGATCTCCGTGTTGGTCAGCCCCTGCGCCATGTGCCGCAGCACCTCCCGCTCGCGTCCCGTGAGCTTCGCCACCCACTGCGGCGGCGCCGGGTGCGCGCGTGCGTGCTCGGTCGCGAGGGTGCGGACGGCCGCCGGGAACAGCAGGCTGTCGCTGCGGGCCACCAGCCGGACCGCCTGCACGAGCGCGTCGGCGTCCGCCCGCTTCAGCAGAAACCCGGAGGCTCCTGCGCGCAGCGCGTCGTACACGTAGGAGTCGTTCTCGAAGGTCGTCACGACGACGATCCGGGGCGGATCGTCCAGCGTGGCGAGGATCTGCTCGGTGGCGCGGATGCCGTCGATCTCCGGCATGCGGACGTCCATGAGGACGACGTCCGGCCGCAGGTCCCGGACGACCGACACGGCCTCGGCGCCGGTGGCCGCCTCGCCCACGACCTCCAGGCCGGGCTCGGCGGAGAGGATGGCGCGCAGCGCGGTGCGGACCATGCGCTCGTCGTCGGCGAGGACGACACGGACGGGGGCGGGGCGGGTCATACGGGTCCCTTCATCGGCAGACGGACGTGCAACCGCCAGTTCTCCCCGGCCGCTCCGGACGAACCGGCGGCCGGTCCGGCCGTCATGGTCCCGCCCAGCAGCCTGACCCGGTCCGCGATGCCGCGCAGCCCGTGGCCGCCGCCGGGACGGGAGGACGCGGGAGCGGTGACCGCGGCGGGGCCGGTCACCGGATTCTCCACGGTGATCTCCAGCGCTCCGCCCACCACCGCGATCCGTACGTCGACGGCGACCCGGTCGCCCGCGTGCCGGAGGGCGTTGCTCAGCCCCTCCTGCACGATCCGGTAACCCTCCCGGGACAGCAGCGCAGGCAGCACCTCCAGGTCGGTGCCGACGGTGGCCGTCACGCGCTGTCCACCCGCCCGGGTGCGGCGCAGCAGCCCGTCGAGGTCGGCCGCCAGCGTCGGCGCCGGGGCCGTGCCGGGGGCGTCGCCCTCGCGCAACACGCCCAGCACGGCGTCGAGTTCGCCGACGGTGCGCCGGGTCGTGTCCTCGATCGCGGCGAGGGCCTCGCGGACGAACTCCGGATCGGAGTCGAGGACGCGGCGGGCCGCGCTCGCCTGGAGACCGACCGCGCTCAGCGCGTGGCCGACGGAGTCGTGCAGCTCCCGCGCGAGCCGGTTGCGGACGGCCAGGTCGGCGGCGCGTGCCTCGGCGGCCGCGAGCCGGCCCTCGGGGGACGGGCCGAGCAGCGCGGGCGCCCAGCGGGCCAGCAGCGCACCGACGCCTGCCGCGCAGCCGGCGAGGGCGACGAGCATCGCCGCGCCCGCGACCGGGGCGAGGGCCAATGCCCAGGTGTGGTCGAGGACTTCGGGCAGCCCGAGCCGCCCGCCGCGCAGTCCCGCGACGACCGGCAGCACGATCAGCACCACGGCGAACGGCGGCACGGCCAGCGACATCCCGGCGATGATCCCGCCGAACCCGAGATGCAGCGTGAACCAGCCCGCCGTGCGGCCCTTCTCACTCCGCGTCCGGGCCGGTCCGAAGGCGAGCCGGTCGGTGTCGACACCGCACAGCCAGCGCACGGCGGCGGCCTCCAGCGGCCGGGTCAGCGGGAACAGGGACGTGACGGCGGCGAGCGGCAGCCCCACGCCGAAGGAGGCGAGCTGGAGGGGAAAGGACGTGAAGACGTCCGTGCCGCCGGTGGCCGGACCGATGATCACCGAGCCGACCAGGACGTACGGCATCGCGAGCGCACCGCCGAGGATCAGATGCACCCAGCGCAGCCGGGCCCGCCGGCCGAACAGGGACCGGGCGGCCTGTCTCACGGAGTCCGCCGTGCGGCCCGGGCCGAGCGCTCGGCGAAGTAGTAGGCGCCGATGGCGGCGACGAGGAAGCCGACGAGCATCTGCCCAGCGTAGACAAGGTTCATCAGCGGCGTCGGACGGTCGGCGATGTCCTCGACGCCGCCGAGGGAGGCGAGCGACAGCCAGCCGCCCCAGCAGGCCACGGCGCCCGAGCCGACCCAGGCCAGGCCGAGCGGCACCGCCACGGGCAGCGCCCGCCCGCGCCGGAAGGCCAGCAGGAAGCCGCCGGCGACGGCCGCGAGGAGGAAGACCACGAACACCGCTTCCAGGACGTGGAAGTCACCGCCGCGGTCCGCCGCCCGGCCCTCGCTCAGCCCGGCGGTGCCGCCGCAGGCCCACAGCACGTGGAGGGCGAGCGGCGGCACGGCGAGCACGGCGGCCGCGACGGCGAGGGCGCGGTGGGCCGGCCCCACGACACCCACGGGCACCTCCCACACCCGCCCGCGCCACAGGTGCCCCCAGCGGTCGCGGGCGTAGAGCACGAACAGGGCGCCCAGGGCGAGCCCTTGGAGGATGAACCCCGAGTACACGACGGCGAACACCCACTCGGCCAGGAAGGCGTCCCGCCCCGGGGACTTTGCGCCCCCTCCGCCGAACGCCCTCACGACCAGCTGCGCCGGGAACCCCGCCATGATCGGCGCGAGCAGCCCGCCGGCGACCCACACGGGGAACGCCAGGAGCCACGCGGGCACCCTCAGCCCCCATGGCCGGGTCAGCACCAGCGCCAGCACGATCACCGCGCTGTCCAGCAGCACGGAAATGCCGTTGATCACCGCCATGCCCACCCGGTCGTCTAGCAGCCCGCTGCCCTCCGGGATACCGACGTGGCTCCCCGCGATCCAGGCGGCCTTGAGCCCGAGGTACGGCACGCAGGAGAGGACGGCGACGGCACGCAGGAGGCGCCGGGGACGGCTGAGCCGGACGGCGGGGCGGTCGACGGCGGCGGGAGCGAGTGACCGCGTCGTGCGGTGTGACTGCGTCATGCGATCAGGCTCCCGCGCGGCGGGCCGGCGGCACCTCCTGCACGACGATGATCCGCCTCCGCCGGACGGGGGAGGGCGGCTCAGCCCTCCAGGAGGAGCACCGTCTCCTCGATCTCCGCGCCCCGAGCGCTCGCGTACCCGCTGGCCGTCGCCACGGCACGGAAGCCGCACTTCTCCAGTACGCGCAGCGAGCCGGCGTTGTCCGACGCCGCCCGGGCGTACAGGGGGCGCTCGGGCACCTCCGTCAGCAGCGCCCCCAGGGCCGCCGTGGCGATGCCCTTCCCCCAGTACGCGCGGTCGACCCAGTACGTCACCTCGCGCTCGCCCGGCACGCCGTACACCGCCGCGCTGCCGACGACGTCGCCGTCGGCCAGGACGGTCCGCACCACGTCGGACGAGGACCGGATCCTGGCCCAGTGGGCGTCGAAGGCGCCCCGGTCGGCCGGGTCCTTGGGGACGAAGGCCGCCATCCGGAGGGCCTCGGGGTCGTTCATCTGCCGGAAGAAGACCGGCAGATCGCTGTCGTGGACCTGGCGCAGCTCGACGTTCATGCCTCAGAGCCTACGGGTGGCCAGTGTCAGCCGGTCCCGGGCGTCGAACAGCGCGTCCTTCACCAGCTGTTCGTGCGCCGGTGTGAGCCGCGCGACCGGCACCGAGCAGCTGATCGCGTCCCGCGCCGGCGTGCGGTAGGGAATGGCCACGCCGAAGCAGCGCAGCCCCAGCGTGTTCTCCTCGCGGTCCACGGCGAAACCCTGCTCCCGGACCTGGGCCAGCTCCTCGATGAGCTTCTCGCGGTCGGTGATCGTGTTCTCGGTCAGCGCGGGCAGCGTCTCCGGCAGCATCTTGCGGACCTGCTCGTCCGAGTAGGTGCTCAGCAGGGCCTTGCCGAGGGACGTGGAGTGCGCGGGCAGGCGGCGGCCGACCCGGGTGAAGGGACGCAGGTAGTGCTGAGACTGGCGGGTGGCGAGGTAGACGACGTTCGTGCCGTCGAGGCGGGCGAGGTGGATCGTCTCGGTCGTGTCGTCCGAGAGCCGGTCCAGCGTCGGGCGGGCCGCCGCCACCACCTCGTCGCCGTCGATGTACGACGTGCCGACCAGCAGGGCCCGCACCCCGATGCCGTACCGCGTGCCCGTCGCGTCCGTCTCCACCCAGCCCAGCTCGACGAGCGTGCGCAGCAGCATGTAGAGACTGGACTTGGGATACCCGACGGCCTCCTGGACCGCCGCGAGCGAATGCATACCGGGACGCCCGGCGAAGTATTCGAGCAGTTCAACCGTTCGTACCGCGGACTTGACCTGCGCCCCGCCGCCCGTCTCGCCAGCCGACATCGCCCTTGACCCCTTCGTTCGACGGGAAATAGTCTCCACAGCATATTCATCATCAGAGACAGCGTTCAGTATATCGAACGCCCCTGGTGGATGACCCAGTACTGCGGCATTACATGTGTGGAGGGACCCGCGGTGGCAGCAGCACCAGTCTGGAGTGTCGACCCCCGAACCGGGAAGCAGCGTGAACAGGTTGCGGTGGAGGCCACAGCCCAGGAGGTGGACGCAGCCGTCCGCGCCGCGCACGAGGCGCGTGGCTCACTCGCGGACCGTAGCGTCCGCGCGGCCTTCCTGCGCAGCGCCGCCGAGGAGCTGCAGGCGGCCAAGGACGGTCTCGTCGAGACCGCCGACGCCGAGACCGCGCTCGGCCCGGTCCGGCTGACCGGCGAGCTCGCCCGCACCTGCTACCAGCTGCGGGCCTTCGCCGACATCGTCGACGAGGGCGCCTTCCTCGACGTCGTCATCAACCACCCCGACGACACGGCGACCCCGCCGATCCCGGACCTGCGCCGCTACAAGGTGCCCCTCGGCGTCGTCGCCGTCTACTCGGCGTCGAACTTCCCCTTCGCCTTCTCCGTCGCCGGCGGCGACACCGCGAGCGCCCTCGCGGCCGGCTGCCCCGTCGTGGTCAAGGCCCACCCGGACCACCCGGCCCTGTCCGAGTACGTCGCGAAGGTGCTGCGCCGCGCCGCCGCCCGGCACGACATCCCCGACGGCGTCCTCGGGCTGGTGCACGGCTTCGAGGCGGGCGTCGAGCTGATCAAGCACCCGCTGGTCTCGGCGGCCGGCTTCACCGGGTCCGTGCGGGGCGGGCGTGCGCTGTTCGACGCGGCCGCCGCGCGTCCCGTGCCGATCCCCTTCCACGGCGAGCTGGGCTCGCTGAACCCGGTCGTCGTCACCGAGGCCGCCGCCGCCGAGCGGGCCGAGGCGATCGGCTCGGGCCTCGCCGGCTCGATGACGCTGGGCGTCGGCCAGTTCTGTGTGAAGCCGGGCCTCGTCCTCGCGCCGTCCGGCGCCGCCGGTGACGCCCTGCTGAAGTCGCTGACCGACGCCGTCAGCGACACCGACGCCGGGGTGCTGCTCGACCACCGCATGCGTGACAACTTCGTGGCCGGTGTCGCCGAGCGGGCCGAACTGCCCGACGTCGACTCCCCGGTCACGCCCGGCGCGGGCGGCGAGCACACCGTCAGCGCGGGCTTCCTGACCGTTCCGGCGAGCAGGCTGGCGGCGGAGGGGGAGCACGACCTGCTCCTGGAGGAGTGCTTCGGGCCGGTCACCGTGGTGGCCCGCTACGAGGACGATGCCGAGGTGAAGGCCGTGCTGTCGCGGCTGCCGGGCAACCTCACGGCGACGGTGCAGCTGTCCGAGGAGGAGGCCGCGGGCGAGGGGCGGGGCGCGGAGCTGCTCCAGGAGCTGACGCCGCTGGCCGGGCGTGTGCTGGTGAACGGGTGGCCGACGGGGGTTGCCGTCGCGCCGGCGCAGCACCACGGGGGGCCGTATCCGGCTACGACGTCGACGTCCACGTCGGTGGGCGGGACGGCGATCGAGCGGTGGCTGCGGCCGGTTGTCTACCAGAACGCTCCGGAGGCGCTGCTTCCCGCGGAGCTGCGGGACGAGAACCCGCTGGGGCTGCCTCGGCGGTTCAACGGGCGTCTGGAGCGATAGCGCCGTAGGGGTGCGGTGAGTTGCGGGGTGCCGGTTCGTTGTGGTTGATCGCGCAGTTCCCCGCGCCCCTTCAGGTCGGAGCTGGAAGAGTGGGGCGAATGGAACTGGAACTTCCCGAACTTCCTTTCGCTCTGCGCACTTACGGGCCCGAGGCCCACTGGTCCCACGAGGACGGGGTGCTCACCGGGTGGGCCGGGGCGCGGCAGGATCGGTTTGTGCCGCCCACCGGGGAGGGGCTGGACCCCGCCTCCGACGCGCCGCGGCTGCTGGGGGCGCCCGAAGGGGACTTTCAGCTGATCGCCCGGGTCACGGTCGGGTTCGGTGCGGCCTTCGACGCCGGGGTGCTCTACGTCCATGTCGGCGAGCGTGCCTGGGCCAAGCTCTGTCTGGAGTACTCCCCGGACGTGCCCACCGTCTGCACGGTGGTCACCCGGGGGCACTCCGACGACGCCAACTCCTTCACCGTCGACGGCAGTTCCGTCTGGCTCCGGGTGAGCCGCACCGGCCGCGCCTTCGCCTTCCACGCCTCCCGCGACGGTGAGCGCTGGACCTTCGTCCGCCTCTTCACCCTCGGCGACGAGAAGGAGACGGGCGCGGCCCTGGTCGGCTTCATGACCCAGTCGCCGATGGGGGAGGGCTGCGTGGTGACGTACGACCACATCGAGTTCAGGCCGCACTGGCCGAACGACCTGCGCGACGGAAGCTGAGGCCTGGTGGTCATCCGTACCGTCCTGCCCGCCGATGTGGAGGACGTCGTGGCGCTGCATGCGCGGGCCCGGGCGACCTACTACCCCGACGGGCTGCCGCAGGACGGCACCGACTGGCTCGCCGCCTGGCGGAGCGCCCTCGCGCGGCCGGACGGGCGGGTGTGGTGCGTCGAAGAGGCGGGGTGCATCGTCGGCCTGGCCTCCTTCCGCACCCCCGGGGGCGCCCCGTCGGACACGGTGAAGCTGTTCCAGTTCCACGTCGACCCGGACCACTGGGGCCGCGGCGTCGGCACCGCCCTGCACACGGCCTGCGTCGAGGCGTGGACATCCGGCGGAAGGCGGACGGCCGTCCTCGACGTGCACGTCGACAACCGGCGGGCGCAGCGGTTCTACCGGCGGCACGGGTGGGTGCCGGAACCGGCCGGGCCGGGGGATCACCACCTGACGATGCGGCTCCCCCTGACCACGGAATGAACCCGGCTGCTTGAACGTTCACCAACTCGGCGGAGGGAGCCTCCGCACCCCGTACGAGCTGGAGAGAGCCGAAGACATGCGCGTCGAGATCTGGAGCGACATCGCCTGCCCCTGGTGCTACGTGGGCAAAGCCCGCTTCGAGAAGGCGCTGCGGGACTTCCCGCACCGCGACGAGGTCGAGGTGGTGCACCGCTCCTTCGAGCTGGACCCGGGCCGCGCCAAGGACGACATCCAGCCCGTGATCACGATGCTCACCAGGAAGTACGGCATGAGCGAGGCCCAGGCCGAGGCCGGTGAGGACAACCTGGGCGCGCAGGCCGCCGCCGAGGGGCTCGACTACCGCACCAGGGGCCGCGACCACGGCAGCACCTTCGACATGCACCGCCTGCTGCACTTCGCCAAGGAACAGGGGCACCAGGAGCGGCTGCTCGACCTGATGTACCGGGCGAACTTCGCCGAGGAGCGCTCCGTCTTCAATGACGACGAGCGGCTGGTGGAGCTCGCCGTCGCCGCCGGACTGGAGGCGGAGGCCGTCCGCGCGGTGCTCGCCGACCCCGGCTCCTACGCCGACGACGTACGCGCCGACGAGCGGGAAGCCGCGCAGCTCGGCGCGAGCGGTGTGCCGTTCTTCGTGCTCGACCGCAAGTACGGTGTCTCCGGTGCCCAGCCCGCGGAGGTCTTCGCCCAGGCCCTGACCCAGGCGTACGGCGAGCGCTCGCCCCTGACGATCGTCGACGGCGGCGACGCGGACGCGTGCGGGCCGGACGGCTGCGCGGTGCCCCAGCGCTGAAGCCGCAGGTCGGGGCGTATGTATAAGCGCCTCTTAGCGACATCACGCAGAAATCGGTAATGGACGGGGAGATCCAGGGGACGCAGAGTGGTTCCATGGAGACCTTCGAGAACCTCGTCCGTGCCGAGTTCGCCCCGAAGCACACCTACCTCAACACCGCGAGCAACGGGCTCCTGCCCGCCCGGACCGTCACCGCCCTGCACCAGGCGGTGCTGATGCGCGCGGAGGGCGTGCCCCTGGGGCCCCTGTACGAGGACGTCGAGGCGGCCCGCGCGTCCTTCGCCCGGCTGGCCGGCGTGCCGGCCGAGCGGGTCGCCACCGGTGCCTCGGTGGCCGAGTACGGCGGGCTGATCGCCGCCTCGCTGCCCGAGGGCGCCGAAGTCCTCACCGCGGAGGCCGACTTCGCCTCCCTGGTGAACCCCTTCCACGCGCGCGGGGACCTCAAGGTGCGCGCCGTGCCCCTGGAGCGGCTCGCCGAGTCCGTCCGCCCCGGCACCGCGCTCGTCGCGGTCAGCACGGTCCAGTCCGCCGACGGCCGCCTCGCCGACCTGCCGGCCGTGCGCGAGGCGGCCCGGGCGCACGGGGCCCGCACCTACGTCGACGCCTCCCAGTCGGCCGGCTGGCTGCCGATGGAGGCCGACGCGGACGACTTCCTCGCCGCCGTCGGCTTCAAGTGGCTCCTGGGACCGCACGGGGCCGCGTTCTTCGTCGCCCCGCGGGACTTCGGCGGGCTCACCCCGCTGCTCGCCGGCTGGGTCGCCGGTGAGAAGCCCTGGGAGAGCTGCTACGGCCCCGTCGAGGAACTCGCCCACTCCGCCCGGCGCTTCGACATCAGCCCCGCACTCTTCAGCTACGCCGGGCTGCGCGCCTCCCTGGAGCTGCTGGAGGAGATCGGCATCGACGTCGTGCACGCCCACGACGTCGCCCTCGCGGACCGCTTCCGCGTCGGGCTCGCCGAGCTGGGCCACGCGCCGGTGCCCGCGCCGGGCTCGGCGATCGTGTCCGTGCCGGGGCTCGGCCACCGGCAGGGCGAGCTGAGCCGGGCGGGCATCCAGGTGTCCGACCGGGCCGGGAATCTGCGAGCCGCGTTCCACCTCTACAACACGGCGGCGGACGTCGACCGGCTCCTGGACATCCTCAAGGCATGAAGGCATGAAGGCATGAAAAAACCGGGTGGGGCCTCCCGTCCCACACGAGGAGGCCCCACCCGGCAGCTTGGTCACACGGTCACTTCACCGGCGTGAAGTCCCGCGCCCCGATGAACTCCGGACGCCGCACCGGCGCCGCGAACGGTTCCACCGCCGTGTTCTCCACGCTGTTGAACACGATGAACACGTTGCTGCGCGGGAACGGCGTGATGTTGTCGCCGGAGCCGTGCATGCAGTTGCAGTCGAACCAGGTCGCCGAACCGGCCTTGCCCGTGAACAACTTGATGCCGTGCTGCGAGGCCAGCAGGGTCAGCGCCTCGTCCGACGGCGTGCCCGCGTCCTGCATCTGCAGCGACTTCTTGTAGTTGTCCTTCGGCGTGGCCCCCGCGCACCCGAGGAAGGTCTTGTGCGACCCCGGCATGATCATGAGCCCGCCGTTGGTGTCGTAGTTCTCGGTCAGCGCGATCGAGACCGACACCGTGCGCATCCGCGGCAGACCGTCCTCGGCGTGCCACGTCTCGAAGTCCGAGTGCCAGTAGAAGCCACTGGCCCCGAAGCCCGGCTTGACGTTGATCCGCGACTGGTGGACGTAGACGTCCGAGCCGAGGATCTGCCGCGCACGGCCGACGACCCGCTCGTCCCGCACCAGCTTGGCGAACACCTCGCTGATCTTGTGCACCTCGAAGACCGAGCGGATCTCCTTGGACATCGGCTCGACGATCGACCGCTCGTCGGCACGGATGTCCGGGTCGTTCACCAGCCGGTTCAGCTCGTTCCGGTAGACGGCGACCTCGTCGTCGGTGATCAGCTCGTCGATGGCGAGGAAGCCGTCACGCTCGAAGGAGAGCAGGTCGGCGGGCGCGACCGGACCGGGCGCGTCGGGGGCGCCCCAGACGACCGGGTCCTGGCGCGGGGTGAGCACCTCGGTGGCGCCACGACTGGGATACAGGTCGGGGATACCGGTGGTGGTGTCGGTGGTGGCGGTCATGGAAACGTCACACCTCCTCGGTGAGCAGCGGGTAAACGCCGTTCTCGTCGTGGTCCTCCCGTCCGGTCACGGGCGGATTGAAGACGCAGAGGCAGCGGAAGTCCTTCTTGATCCGCAGCGTGTGCTTCTCGTGCCCGTCCAGGAGGTACATGGTGCCGGGCGTGATGGTGTACGACTTCCCGGTCTCGTGGTCGGTGAGCTCGGCCTCGCCCTCCACGCAGACGACGGCCTCGATGTGGTTCGCATACCACATCGACGTCTCCGTACCCGCGTACAGGACCGTCTCATGCAGGGAGAAGCCGACCTTCTCCTTGGCGAGGACGATGCGTTTGCTCTCCCACGTGCCGGACGCCGACTTCACGTGCCGGTCGGTACCTTCGATCTCCTTGAACGAACGGACAATCACGGTGCTGCGATGCCTCCTAAATGGGGTGGTGCCGGTTACTTGGTCAGGCGGTCTCGCGGACGGCGCGGGCCAGCATCGACAGGCCCTCGTCCAGTTCCTCGGGCGTGATGGTGAGGGCGGGAAGCAGTTTCACGACCTCGCTCTCGGGCCCGGACGTCTCGATGAGCAGGCCGAGTTCGAAGGCGCGCTTGGCGACCTTGCCCGCGCGGGCCTTGTCGTGGAACTCCATGCCCCACACCAGGCCGCGGCCCCGGTACTCCTTCACGTCGGCCAGGTTCTCCTCCGTGATGGAGATCAGCGCCTGCTCGACCTGCTCGCCGCGCTTGCGGGTCTGCTTCTCCATCGCGGAGCCGTCGGCCCAGTACGCCTCCAGGGCCGCTGTGGCCGTGACGAAGGCGGGGTTGTTGCCGCGGAAGGTGCCGTTGTGCTCGCCGGGCTCCCACACGTCGAGCTCGGGCTTGAACAGGCACAGCGACATGGGCAGGCCGTAGCCGCTGATCGACTTCGAGACGGTGACGATGTCCGGCGTGATGCCCGCCTCCTCGAAGGAGAAGAAGGCGCCGGTACGGCCGCAGCCCATCTGGATGTCGTCGACGATCAGCAGCATGTCCTGCCGCTCGCACAGCTCCGACAGGGCGCGCAGCCACTCGGGCCGGGCCACGTTGATGCCGCCCTCGCCCTGCACGGTCTCGACGATCACGGCGGCCGGCTTGTTCAGGCCGGAGCCCTGGTCCTCCAGCAGCCGCTCGAACCACAGGAAGTCCTCGACGGTGCCGTCGAAGTAGTTGTCGAACGGCATGGGCGTGCCGTGCACCAGGGGGATACCGGCGCCGGCCCGCTTGAAGGCGTTGCCGGTCACGGCCAGCGAGCCCAGCGACATGCCGTGGAAGGCGTTGGTGAAGGACACGATCGACTCGCGCCCCTTCACCTTCCGCGCCAGCTTCAGCGCGGCCTCCACGGCGTTGGTGCCGGTCGGGCCCGGGAACATGACCTTGTACGGCAGGTCGCGCGGGCGCAGCAGCAGGTTCTGGAAGGCCTCCAGGAACGTGCGCTTGGCGGTGGTCGACATGTCGAGCCCGTGCGTGACGCCGTCCCGCTCCAGGTAGTCGATCACGGCGCGTTTCAGGACCGGGTTGTTGTGCCCGTAGTTCAGTGACCCGGCTCCGGCGAAGAAGTCGAGGTACTCATGGCCGTCCTCGTCGTACATGCGGCTGCCCACCGCACGGTCGAAGACGGTGGGCCAGCCGCGGCAGTAGCTGCGTACCTCGGACTCGACGGTCTCGAAGACACTCAGGTCGGGCTGGGTGATGGTCACGAAGAATCGCTCCTCGGTGCGTGGGGGAAGTCTGCGGGAGTCGGGCGGAAAGTCAGGGGGCCAGCGGGCCGATGCGGTACAGGACCTCGGGGTCGTGCGGCCCGTCGGGGAACACGGCCGTGTCGAACAGCACCTCGCGCTCCAGCCGGGCGCCGTGCCGCTCGGCGAACGACGTGAACAGGCGCTCCGAGGCGGTGTTGCCCGGGGTGATGGTGGTCTCCACCGTCGTCACCCCGCGCTCGGTGACGGTCCGGGCGACCAGACCGTCGAGCAGCGTGGCGGCCAGCCCGCGCCCGCGGTGCGCCTCGTCCACCGCCACCTGCCAGACCAGCAGGGTGCGCGGGCTGTCCGGCCGCACGTACCCGGTGATGAAACCCATCGGCTCGCCGTGCTCGTCACGCGCTACGGCCGACGTGGCCGCGAAGTCGCGGCACCACAGCAGATAGCTGTAGGACGAGTTCAGGTCGAGAACCTTCGAGTCCTTCGCCATCCGCCACAGTGCGGCTCCGTCAGCCACCGTGGGGCGGTCGATTTGCGGATCTGCTTGTACGGCAGTCATGCGAATTGAACTTACCCAGCGAAATTCAAAATTGCATCGCCGTGAGGGGTTACGTATGAGCCATGCCTGTGTTATCGCGCGAGCGCGAGGCTTCACATCGGAAGGCGGCAAGATGCCCGATATTGCCCGGGTAATACCGGGCATAGCGGTCACGATGTGTAACGCGTCACAGCCATGTAATCACCACGAGATCTGCCCGAATTCCCTCTCCGAGTGTTCTCAAAATCTTTGGGTTTAGGATCGGAGAAAGCGGGCAGAAGAATACGGGAAGCTGTTCTTGAAAGAATTCCTAATTGTGTGCCAGCTTACATATGGGTCGCTTCGGAAAGCACGTCTAATTCAGGCCCCGGTCACTCCGTCGATGCGTTCCCGCAGGAGATCGGCGTGACCGTTGTGCCGTGCGTACTCCTCGATCATGTGGATCAGCACCCAGCGCATGCTGACCTCCATCCCGGGCACCGGCCCCTCGGCGACCCGCCCGATGTGGTCCAGCGGCAGTCCCGCGCACAGCTCCCGGCCCCGCGCGATCTCCCGCCGCCAGATCCCGAGCGCCTCGTCGAGCCCTCGCCCCGGGTCCAGCGTGTAGCCGGTGCCGTCCTCGTACACCGGCGGCACGTCGAGGCCGGCGGCCACCCGCTGGAACCAGTTCCGCTCGACCTCGGCGAGATGCTGCACCAGCCCGAGGAGCGTCAGCCCGGACGGCTCGGCCGACGCCGTCCGTACCTGCGCGTCGTCCAGCCCGGCGCACTTCAGCGCCAGCGTGGCCCGGTGGAAGTCCAGCCAGCTCTCGAGCATGGCCCGCTCGTCACCGCTGAGGTGCGGGACGGGGCGGCCGTCGGGAAGGGTGATGGGGGTGTCGGCGGGGGTGTTGGTGGTCATACGGGGAGCATGGCACGGACCACTGACAGCGGCTGCGGGACCGGGCGACCGCCGCGCGCCGGCCTCCGGCTACCGTCCGGCGCCGGAACCCGGCCACCGCCACGCATCCTCGGCCGCCCGCAGCGCCCCCGTCACGTCCACCGGCAGCCCCGCCTCCCAGAGCGCGGTCCCCAACGCCGCCAAGCTCGCCCGCACAGCCCCCGGCGTGGCATCGGCCCCGTAGTGATTGACCCGGATCATCTCCTTGGCCAGCGCACCTCCGCCGGCGGCGAGCGGCACCGCCGGATCCGCCTGAAGCGCCCTGGCCACCAGCTCCGACGCCACCAGCCCGGAAGGCGCCCGGAGCGTCGTGGCGACCGGCGCCGCGTCCCGGGCCTCGTACACATACGGCTCCAGCCCGCCACCGAGTGCGACCGCCCCGGCCCGCGTGGCCGCTGCCGCGCAGGCGTGCCGGGCCATCACCGCGTCCGGCCCCTCCGCCTCGATCCGCTCCACGCACGCCTCCAGCGCCAGCATCTCCAGCTGTGCCGGAGCGTGCAGCAGCGCCTTGCGGCCGCCGTCGATCCACCGCTCCTTCCAGTCCAGAAGCGACAGATACGAGCGGCGCGGCGCCCGCGGGTTCGCCGCCATCCGGGCCCACGCCCGCTCGCTCACCGACACGGCCGACACGCCGGCCGGCCCGCCCATCGCCTTCTGTGCCCCGATCACGCACAGGTCCACGCCCCACGCGTCCGGCAGCACCGGCTCGGCACCGATCGACGCCACCGCGTCCAGGTAGAACAGGGCCCCGTGCGCCCGCACCACCTCGCCGATCTCCGCGACCGGATTGGTGTTGCCGGTCGCCGCCTCCGCGTGCACCAGCGACACGAAGTCGATCTCCGGGTGCTCGGCGAAGGCCTGCCGTATCTGCTCGGCCGTGACCGCCGTGTGGAAGGGCACCGCCAGGTCGACCACCGTCGCCCCGCAGTCCCGCAGCCAGTCGCCGAAGGTCTGCCCGTACGGGCCCGTGATCACGTTCAGGGCCGTCGTGCCCGGACCGGCCGCGGCACGGATCGCGCCCTCCAGCGGCAGCAGCGCCTCGCCCTGCATGATCACGACGTCCTGCTCGGTGCTCAGCAGCCGGGCCACACGGTCCTCGATCGCGGCGAAACGGTCCGCACCGAGCGGGGCCAGGTCCAGAAACGGATGCGTCACGGTGGCGCTCTCTTCACTCGCGGGAACAACGGGAACGAGGGTAACCGCCGTGCCCCGGCCCGCTGCGACCGGCGACTTCCCAGGTCCGGCGGCTCCGCAGCCATCGGATTGTTTTCAGGAGCCCAAACTTCTCCTTATGATCGGAACCCATAGTTCACTCACAGGAGGCTCGCCGTGAACACGCACCCCGGGCACCGGGCCCGCATCCTGGCCGCCACCACCGCGACGGCCGGGCTGCTGCTCGTGGCCGGCTGCACCTCCACCGACGACGGCGGCAGCGGCAAGAAGACGGCCGCGGGCGGCGTCGAACTCGTCAAGGCGGGCCGGCTCACCACCTGCACCCACCTGCCGTATCCGCCGTTCCAGTCGGAGATCGACGGCAAGGTCCAGGGCTTCGACGTGTCGCTGATCGACCTGGTCGCCAAGGACCTGGGCGTGCGGCAGCACATCGTCGACCAGCCCTTCGAGAACTTCAAGACCGGCGGGTCCCTCAACGCCGGCCAGTGCGACCTCGCCGCCGCCGGCATGACCATCACCGAGGAGCGCAAGAAGAACGTCGACTTCTCCGACCCGTACTTCAACGCCACCCAGGCGGTGCTGGTCGACAAGAAGAGCGGCATCGGCTCCTTCGCCGCGCTCAAGGGCAAGAAGCTCGGCGCCCAGGCGCAGACGACCGGTGAGGACTACGCCAAGAGCAAGGGCCTCGACCCGGTCTCCTTCGAGTCCTCCGACGCCGTCCTCAACGGCCTGCGCACCGGCCAGGTCCAGGCCGTCGTCATCGACTACCCGGTCGTCCAGGGCTGGCTGAAGGACAAGGCCAACGCCGACGCCTTCAAGGTCGTCGACAACATCGAGACCGGCGAGCAGTACGGCTTCACGGTGAAGAAGGGCAACACCAAGCTCCGCGCCGCGATCAACAAGGCGATCGCGGACGCCAAGGCCGACGGCACGTACAAGAAGCTGTACGAGCAGTGGATCGGCCCGTACGACGAGTCCGCCGCCTCGCCCGCCGCCTCATGACCGACACGGCCACGCCCGAAGTCCGGCCCGAGAAGAAGGGCCTCACCCGGCGGCAGAAGCGCAGCCTCTCGCGCGGCGTCCAGTACGCCGTCTTCGTCGCGGCAGTGATCGCCTTCGCGGTATCGGCCGACTGGGACCGGCTCCAGAACCAGTTCGCGCAGGCGGACATCGCCGAGCGCATGTTCCCGGACGTCATCACGCTGGCGCTGAAGAACACCGTGCTCTACACGGTGACCGGCTTCGCGGTGGGGCTGGCCCTCGGCATGGTGATCGCGCTGATGCGGCTGTCCTCCGTGGGGCCGTACCGCTGGCTCGCCGGGATCTACATCGAGATCTTCCGCGGCCTGCCCGCCCTGCTGATCTTCATCTTCATCGGTGTCGCCGTGCCGCTGGCCTTCCCCGGCACCGAGATCATCGGCGGCACGTACGGGAAGGTCGCCCTCGCGCTCGGCCTGGTGGCCGCCGCGTACATGGCGGAGACGATCCGCGCCGGCATCCAGGCCGTGCCCAAGGGGCAGCTGGAGGCGGCCCGTTCGCTCGGCTTCTCGCCCGCGCGGGCCATGATCTCCATCATCATCCCGCAGGCGTTCCGCATCATCCTGCCGCCGCTCACCAACGAACTGGTGCTGCTGTTCAAGGACTCCTCGCTGGTGCTGTTCCTCGGCGTCACCCTGGAGGAGCGCGAACTGTCCAAGTACGGCCGCGACCTGGCCAGCCAGACCGCCAACTCCACGCCGATCCTGGTCGCCGGACTGTGCTACCTGCTGGTCACGATCCCGCTCGGCTTCGTCGTACGCCGCATGGAGGCGAAGGCCCAGGAGGCCGTGAAATGAGCCGACCCGAGATCGAGGTGCGCGCGCTGCACAAGTCGTTCGGCGCCAACGAGGTGCTGCGCGGGATCGACCTGGAGATCGCCCGGGGCGAGGTGGTCTGCGTCATCGGCCCGTCCGGCTCCGGCAAGTCGACGCTGCTGCGCTGCGTGAACCTGCTGGAGGAGCCGACGAAGGGCCAGGTGTTCGTCGGCGGTACGGAACTGACCGACCCGGACGTCGACATCGACGCCGCACGCCGCCGCATCGGCATGGTCTTCCAGCAGTTCAACCTCTTCCCGCACCTCACGGTGACCGAGAACCTCACGCTGCCGCAGCGCCGGGTGCTGCGCCGGGACAAGGCGGCGGCCGCGAAGGTGGCCGCCGAGAACCTGGCACGCGTGGGCCTGTCCGAGAAGGCGGCCGCCTACCCCTCCTCGCTCTCCGGCGGCCAGCAGCAGCGCGTCGCCATCGCCCGGGCCCTGGCCATGGGCCCCGAGGTGATGCTGTTCGACGAGCCGACCTCGGCGCTGGACCCCGAACTGGTCGGCGACGTCCTCGCGGTGATGCGCATGCTCGCCGACGAGGGCATGACGATGATGGTCGTCACCCACGAGATGACCTTCGCACGCGAGGTCGCCGACCGGGTCGTCTTCATGGACGGCGGTGTGATCGTCGAGGACGGCACCCCCGAGCAGGTCATCGGCAACCCGCGCCACGACCGCACCCGCCACTTCCTCTCCCGCCTCCTCGACCCCGCCATGGCCGAGGTGGAGGAGGAGACCTCGGACCAGGTGGGCAAGGCCGACTAGCGGCTGGCTAGGGTGCCGTACATGAGCGATCGCACGGTGCTGCACGTGAAGGGACGGGTGCTCGTCGGGCCCGAGGAGGTCCGCGACGAGCTGTGGGTCGTCGACGGCCGGATCTCCTACGAGCGTCCCGCCGGCGCCCGCGACATCCGTACCGTCAGGGGCTGGGCCCTGCCCGGCCTCGTCGACGCGCACTGCCACGTGGGACTCGACCGGCACGGCGCGGTCCCCAGGGACGTCGCCGAGAAGCAGGCCCTGACCGACCGGGACGCGGGCACGCTGCTGATCCGCGACGCGGGCTCGCCCTCCGACACCCGCTGGATCGACGACCGCGACGACCTGCCGAAGATCATCCGCGCCGGGCGGCACATCGCCCGCACCCGCCGCTACATCCGCAACTACGCCTGGGAGATCGAGCCGGACGACCTGGTCGCCTACGTCGCCCAGGAGGCCCGGCGCGGCGACGGCTGGGTGAAGCTGGTCGGCGACTGGATCGACCGCGATCTCGGCGATCTGTCGGCCTGCTGGCCGCGCGGGGCGGTGGAGGCGGCGATCGCCGAGGCGCACCGGCTGGGCGCCCGGGTCACCGCGCACTGCTTCGCGGAGGACTCCCTGCAGGACCTCGTCGAGGCGGGCATCGACTGCATCGAGCACGCGACGGGCCTGACCGAGGACCTCATCCCGCTCTTCGCCGAACGGGGCGTCGCCATCGTCCCGACGCTGGTGAACATCGCGACGTTCCCGCAGCTCGCCGACGGCGGCGAGGCCCGGTTCCCGCGCTGGTCGGCCCATATGCGCCGGCTCCACGAGGGCCGCTACGACACCGTGCGCAACGCCTACGACGCCGGGATCCCGGTCTTCGTCGGCACCGACGCCGGCGGCGGACTCGCCCACGGCCTCGCGGCGGCCGAGGTCGCCGAACTGGTCACCGCGGGAATCCCGCCCGTCGAGGCCCTGGCCGCGGGGACTTGGACGGCCCGCGCCTGGCTCGGCCGCCCCGGCCTGGACGAGGGCGCCCCGGCCGACCTCGTCGTCTACGACGAGGACCCGCGCAAGGACGTGGGCGTACTGGCGGCACCGCGCCGGGTGGTGCTGAACGGGCGCGTGGTCGGGTAGGCCTGTCGTTCGGAGGGACTGATGCTGCTGGGCACGGGCCTGTCACCCTCCGCGCCGCCGTCAGTCGGTTGCCGGTCGGCCGGCCGTGGCTGGTGTTCTGCTGTTCCGCCGTCCCGTTGCGTCGGCGCACCGACCGGGACGGGGGCGGCCGGGAGCGCGCGGCGGTGAGCCGTCGTGGTGGGCACCGGTCGGTCTTCGTTCGCGCCGCCTCAGTCGGCTGGCCCCGGCGGCTGGCCGTGGTCGGCCGGGCTTCGGGTCGCCGTGGCCGGTGTTGTGCTGTTCCGCCGTCCCGTTGCGTCGGCGCACCGACCGGGACGGAGACGGCCGGGAACGCCCGGCGGTGAGCCGTCAGTCGGCCAGCGCGCGCTCCAGTGCCCGCAGGAACCCGTCCATCGTCGCCCGGTCCCGTACCGCCAGCCGCAGCCACTCCTCGTCCAGGCCGGGGAAGGTGTCCCCGCGCCGGACGGCGTAGCCGAGGTCGCGCAGGCGGCCGCGTACGGTCGCCGCGTGCGGAAGCCGGATCAGGACGAACGGGCCCTGTGCGGGTTCCACCACCCGCAGCCCGGCCGGGGCGAAGCGGGCGAGGCCCGTCAGCAGGTGGGCCCGGTCCGCGGCGATGCGGTACGCCGCGTGCGCCGCCTCCGCCACCGCCCGTGGCCCCACGCACGCCTGCGCCGCGGCCAGCGCCGGCGTCGACACCGGCCACAGCGGCTGCGCCCGCTCCAGGTCCTCGACGGTCTCCGGCGCCGCCAGTACGTAACCGATCCGCAGCCCCGCCAGCCCCCATGTCTTGGTCAGGCTGCGCAGCACCACGAGGCCGGGCACGTCGACGCGGTCCGCGAGGGACTCCCGCTCGCCCGGCACCGCGTCCATGAACGCCTCGTCCACGACCAGCAGCCGCCCGGGCCGGGCGAGGGAGGCGATCACGTCCGCCGGGTGCAGCACCGACGTCGGGTTCGTCGGATTGCCGATCACCACCAGGTCCGCGGTCTCGGGAACGGCCGCCGGGTCCAGCCGGAAGCCGTCCTCCTCCCGCAGCAGCACCCGGTCGACCGTGTGCCCGGCGTCCCGCAGCGCGGCCTCCGGCTCCGTGAACTGCGGATGGACGACGACCGGCCGCCGCACCTTCAGCGCCCGCGCCAGCAGCACGAACGCCTCCGCCGCCCCCGCCGTCAGCAGCACCCGCTCCACGCCCAAGCCGTGCCGCGCCGCCACCGCCGCGCGTGCGGCCCGCCCGTCCGGGTACGCCGCCAGATCGCCCAACGAGGCGGCGATGTGCTCGCGCAGCCACGCCGGCGGGGTGTCCGCGCGGACGTTCACGGCCAGGTCGACGAGCGAGCCGCCGTCGTCCCGGACCTCCGCGTCCCCGTGGTGCCGCAGATCGTGCCCGCCGTCAGTGGACATGGGAGTGCGCCCCGTGGTGGTGCCCGTGCCCGTGGTGGTGGCCGTCGTCGTCCGGGTGGAAGTGCGGCTGCTGCGGCAGCCCCACCTTGTCCTCGAAGCCCGGCAGCGCGATGCGGTACACGCACGAGTCGCAGTTCATCCGCAGATCACCCTCGACGGCCTCCGTGTACCGCTCCCACACCAGGTCCAGCAGCTCCGGCTCCGGCCCGATGACGTCGGCCGAGCGCACCTCGACCTCCGGGTGCGCCGCCGCCCAGCCCTCCGTCTGCAGCCGCACCCGGTCCGGCAGGATGCCGGTGAACAGGAAGTAGGGGAGCACCACGATCCGGCGGGCGCCCAGCCGCACGCACCGGTCGAGTCCGCTCGGGACGTCCGGCGCCGCCAGCGACACGAACGCCGTCTCGACGCCCGCGTACCCACGCCCCTCCCACAGCAGCCGGGCAGCCTTGTGCACCTCGGCGTTGGCGTCCGGGTCCGTCGACCCGCGCCCCACCAGCAGCACCGTCACATCGGCCCGGTCACCCGGCCTGCGCCCCGCCGTGCCGCCCAGCGCCTCGTCCAGCCGCCGCTCCAGCACGTTCAGCAGCGCCGGGTGCGGACCCAGCGGACGCCCGTACGTGTACGAGACCCCGGGGTGCCGCTCCCGCTCGCGGGCCAGCGCCGCCGGGATGTCGCCCTTGGCGTGCCCGGCGGACACCAGCATCAGCGGCACGGCCGCGAACCGCCGTACGCCCCGTTCCACCAGTTCGGTGACGGCCTCGCCCAGCGGCGGCGGGGACAGTTCGATGAAGCCGCCCGCGACGGGCAGTTCCGGGTGGCGGGCCCCCAGCTCCCGCACGAAGTCGCGGAACGCCTCGGCTCCGGCGTCGTCACGGGTGCCGTGGCCGGCGATGAGCAGGGCGGGCGGGGTGGTCACAGTTTCTCCTCGGCGGAAGTGGGGTGGTGGACGGCGCGGTTCACTCGGGCTCCTCCTGCCAGCGGTAGCCGCGCGGCGTCACCATGCGCCCGGCGATCTCGCGGGTCGCGGTGTTGCCCACGGTGACGACGGTCATCATGTCGACCGTCGCCGGGTCGAGCGCGGCCAGAGTCGTGAGCCGGGCGGACTCGTCCGGCCGCGAGGCGTTGCGCACGACACCGACCGGCGTCGTCGGCGCCCGGTGCTCGGCGAGGATGTCCAGCGCCTTGGGCAGCTGCCAGTCGCGGCCGCGCGAACGCGGATTGTAGAACGTCACCACGATGTCGGCCTCGGCCGCCGCCCGTACCCGCCGCTCGATGACCTCCCACGGCGTGTGCAGGTCGGACAGGCTGATCGACACGTGGTCGTGGCCCAGCGGGGCGCCCAGGATCGCGCCTGCCGCGAGCGCCGCCGTCACACCGGGCACACCGACCACGTCGATGTCGTCGGAGGCCTCGGCGAGCGCCGGGGAGGCCATGGCGTACACGCCCGCGTCCCCGCTGCCGACCAGCGCGACGGCCCGCCCCGCGCGGGCCTCCTCGACGGCTGTGCGCGCCCGCTCCTCCTCGGCCCCGAGGCCCGACTCCAGGATCCGGGTGCCGGGCCGCAGCAGGTCGCGGATCTGGTCGACGTACTGGTCGAGCCCGACCAGCACGGAAGCGCGCCGGAGTTCGGCCTTCGCACGCGGCGTGAGCAGGTCCCGGGCACCCGGCCCGAGCCCGACCACCGCGAGCCGTCCGCGCCCCGGGCGCCGTACGACGGCACAGGTCGCCATGGCGGGGCTCGCGGCCGACTTCCGCTTGGGGACGAGGAGTTCGCCCCCGCGCACCAGGGCGGCGGCCTCCGCGACCGAGGGCGTACCGACGGCGACGAGCGGCGCGTCGGACGGATTGGGCACCTCCACCCCGGCCAACTCCCCGGCGGAGTACGTCACCAGAGGGACACCGAGCCGCCGGGCGGCCTCGACGATGCCCGGCTCCTCCGCTTTGGCGTCGACGGTGGCGAGCTCGGCGACCGACGCGGCGGACAGCCCGGCCTCCCGCAGGACGCCCTCGACCAGCCCGAGCACCTCCTCGGCGGGGGCACCCTTCGACGCCCCGACCCCGACGACCAGGGACGGCGGGCGCAGCACCACCTCGCGCTCGGCCGCCGGGACGAGCCGGTCGGTCAGCCGGATCGTGTACGACCCCTCACCGGCCACCGGGAGCGGCGGCAGCGGCCAGGCCACCTCGGCCCGCAGCGCCACCGCCTCACCGTCCAGCATGGCGCGGGAGACCCCGGCGACATCGCCCTCCACGGGCAGACCGAGGGTGTCCAGGCCGGGCAGGTCCGCCGCGTCCGTCGCCGTGGTCACGACCGGCTCGGCACCCAGCAACTCACCTACCTCCCGGGCGAGTTCGTTGGCCCCGCCCGCGTGCCCGCCCACCAGGGACACCGCGAACCGGCCGCCCTCGTCGACGCACACCACGCCCGGGTCCGCCGTCTTGCCGGACAGCAGTGGTGCCACCAGCCGCACCACCGCGCCGGTCGCCAGAAAGCACACGAGCTGCTCGCACTGTGCGAACGCGGCCCGTACGGCGTCCCCGACGGGACCCTCGTACACGCGCGTGCGGTCCGGCCACGCGGCGGCCAGCCGGTCCCGCGCGGCCGCTCCCGCCGCCGTGGCGGAAATGAGGCCGATCACTGAGCGACTCCTTCTGCGATGTCTTCCCTGCGCCCGACAGGTACGGGAGGCCGGACGATCATGTGCGGGCACCCCGTTCGCGCAGGGCCTTGCGGGCCTCCGGGTCGGCCTTGCGGTAACCGTGGAAGTGGCCCGGGTGGTAGAGGTGCGAGCGGGTGCCGTGCGCGTCGAGCGCCGGGCCGACGAGGAACAGCGTGTGCTTCCAGAGCTTGTGTTCCTTGACCGTCTCCTCCAACGTGCCGATCGTGCACTTCACGACCAGTTCCTCCGGCCAGGTCGCCTGGTACGCGATCACGACCGGGGTCGTCGTCGGATAACCGCCCTCCAGCAGCTCCCGCACCAGCTGCCCGCTGCGGGCGGCGGAGAGGAAGATCGCCATGGTGGTGCCGTGCCTGGCGAACTCACGGACCTCCTCCCCGGGCGGCATGGGCGTCTTGCCCCCGCCCAGCCGGGTCAGGACGACGGACTGCGCGACCTCGGGGATGGTCAGCTCGCGCTGCGCGAGCGCGGCGACGGCGGAGAAGGCGGACACCCCGGGCACGACCTCGGTCGCGAGGCCGATCTCCGTACACCGGTCGAGCTGCTCCTGGGTGCCGCCCCACAGGGCGGGGTCACCGGAGTGGATCCGGGCCACCTTCAGCCCCTCTTCGCGTGCCCGCTCGTACACGGCCACCACGTCCTCCAGGGACAGGGCCGCCGAGTCGAGGATCTCCGCGTCCTCGCGCGCGTGCTGGAGGACCTCCGCCTGGACCAGGCTCGCCGCCCAGATCACCACGTCGGCCTCGGCGATGGCGCGCGCGGCACGGAACGTCAGCAGGTCGGCGGCGCCGGGGCCGGCACCGACGAAGGTCACCTTGCCGGTGGGGGCGTCGGCCATGGGGTTGGTCCTCTCGTACAGGGGGTTACCGGTGGGCGGGGTGAGGGGCGGGCGCGTCAGAGCTTTCCGCCCCGCCCGCCGTCGCGCCGCGCGGGGGAGATGAGTGTCGACAGATAGGGCAGGGGAGTGCCGTCGAGTTCGGCGGCCGGCCGGATCGACTCCTCCGTCAGCCCCAGGGCCGATCCCCACACCGCGTCGCCGATCCGCCCGGTCTCCCGCAGCGCCTCGGCGACCTCGTGCGCCTGCCGACCGAACTTGTAGGCGACGACGGTCCCGGGCCCGGCGAGGGCCTCCTTGAGCACCGTCGCCCCCGCCGTGACGGGCACGAGCGTGAGCGGCTCGGTCCCCTCGGTCAGCACGGCACCCGACCGCGCGGCGAGGTCCTGCATGGCGGTGATCCCGGGCACCGTGTCGACGACGGTCCCCGGCACCAGCTCGGCGACGGTCTGGGCGAGATACGTGAACGTGGAGTACACGTTGGGATCCCCGATGGTCGCGAAGGCGACGGCACCGTGCCCGCGCAGCAGCTCGGCCACCCGCTCGCCCGCCGCGTCCCAGGCCGCCTCGCGCCGCGCCCGGTCGCTCCGCTCGTTCAGCGCGAACACGACCCGGACGACCTTCTCCTCGGGCACGTAGTGCAGCACGGTCGCCTCGGCGCGCCCGCGCTCTCCCGTGTCCATGACGGGCACGACGACGACCTCGGCTTCCCGCAGGGCGTTCACGCCCTTGACGGTCACCAGCTCGGGATCCCCCGGCCCGACCCCGACCCCGACCAGCCTGCTGCTCATGACGTCCGGCACCTCTCCACGAACCGACGGGCGACACCGGGCTCCGCCGCCCAGTGCGTGTGCAGATAGCTCGCGTGCACACCGCGCCGCACGAACCCCTCGACGCGCCGCTGAGGGGTCCTGAGGCCCCAGGCGGGTTCGGCACCCGCCCCGGGCTCCACGACGGTCCGGTGGAACTCGTGCCCGCGCAGCCGTGTCCCCGCCGCCGCGAGCACACTGTCGCCGACTGCCACCGCGTCCCGATACCCCAGGGTCAGCCGTCCGGTCATCCGCGCCCCGGCGTCCAGCACCCCGCACATCGGCTGTCCGTCCAGCTCGCGGCACAGATACAGCAGCCCGGCACACTCGGCGGCCACCGGAGCGCCGCTCTCCGCCAGGTGGGCAACGGCCTTGCGCAGGGGTTCATTGGCGGACAGCTCGGCGGCGTACACCTCGGGGAACCCGCCCCCGATCACCAACCCCCGCGTCCCTTCGGGCAGTTCCTCGTCCCGCAGCGGATCGAAGGGCACGACGTCGGCACCGGCGGCGGCGAGCAGCTCGGTGTTCTCGGCGTAGGAGAAGGTGAAGGCTTCACCGCCGGCGACGGCGACCACCAGCCCGTCCGGCGTTTGAGGACGAGGCCGTTCAGGCCGATCGGGGGTCCAGGGGGCGGAGCCCCCCGGCGGGGTCGAAGGGGCGGAGCCCCTGGAGGACGGGACGGGTAGGGGCGGCGGGGGCGAGGAAGCCACTGCCGCAGCCGCATCCCAGGCCTCGCACGCCAACACCCCCGCGCTCCGCGCCAACCCCATCAACCCGTCGAGATCACAACCGTCGGAGACCTGCGCGGCCATCGCCGCAACCGCCTCCACGGCCTCGGCCCGCCGCTCGGCGACCGGCACCAGCCCCAGATGCCGCGACGGCGTGTCCACCTGCGGAGCCCGCCGCAGCACCCCGAGCACAGGCACCCCCGTCTGCTCCAGCGCCTCCCGCAACATCTCCTCGTGCCGGTCCGACGCGACCTTGTTCAGAATCACGCCCCCGACCCGCACCTCCGGATCCCAGGAGACGAACCCGTGCACCAGCGCCGCCACCGACCGCGACTGCGACGACGCGTCGACGACCAGCACCACCGGCGCCCGCAACAGCTTCGCGACATGAGCCGTGGAGGCCAGCTCCCCCTCCCCGGCGGCCCCGTCGTACAGCCCCATCACGCCCTCGACGACGGCCAGGTCACACCCGCGCGCCCCGTGCAGGAACAACGGCCCGACCAGCTCCGGCCCGCACAGATACGCGTCGAGGTTCCGCCCCACCCGCCCGGTCGCGAGCGCGTGGTACCCGGGGTCGATGTAGTCCGGCCCGACCTTGTGCGGGGACACGGCGAGCCCCCGCGCGGCGAACGCGGCCATCAGCCCGGTGGCGACGGTGGTCTTGCCACTGCCCGACGAGGGCGCGGCCACGACCAGCCGGGGCACGGACGAGGACATCACCACTCGATGCCCCTCTGCCCCTTCTGCCCCGCGTCCATGGGGTGCTTCACCTTGGACATGTCGGTCACCAGGTCGGCGAAGTCCAAGAGCTTCTCCGGAGCGTTGCGCCCCGTGATCACCACGTGCTGGGTACCGGGCCGGTTCCGCAGCACGTCCACGACCTCGTCCGTGTCCACCCACCCCCAGTGCATCGGGTAGGCGAACTCGTCCAGCACGTACAGCCGGTACGTCTGGGCCGCCAGGTCCCGCTTGACCTGCTCCCAGCCCTCCCGGGCCTTCTCCTCGTTGTCGAGCTGCGCATCGCGCTGCACCCAGGACCAGCCCTCGCCCATCTTGTGCCAGGCGACGGACCCGCCCTCACCGGAGGCACCCAGCACACGCAGCGCGTTCTCCTCGCCGACCTTCCACTTCGCCGACTTGACGAACTGGAACACCCCGATCGGCCAGCCCTGGTTCCAGGCCCTGAGCGCGAGCCCGAAGGCGGCCGTCGACTTGCCCTTGCCGACGCCCGTGTGCACGACGACCAGCGGCCGGTTCCGGCGCTGTCGGGTCGTCAGACCGTCGTCCGGAATGACACTCGGCTGTCCCTGCGGCATTACGCGGCCCTCCTCGAAGTCCCCTGCACATCCCTGACCAGCCCGGCGATCGAGTCGGCCCGCAGCTCGTCCAGCGTGACGGCGGTGCCGCCCAGCTCACCGGCGAGCTGCCCGGCGAGCCCGAGGCGCACCGGCCCCGACTCGCAGTCCACGACGACGGACGCGACGCCCTCGGCCGCGAACAGCCGTGCCGCCCGCCCGGCCAGGGCGACCGGCTCCGGGCCCCCGGTGGCCCGCCCGTCCGTCACCAGCACGACCAGCGCCCGCCGTGCCGGGTCCCGCAGCCGCTCCACCCGCAGCACGTCGTGCGCGCGCAGCAGCCCGGCGGCCAGCGGCGTACGCCCGCCGGTCGGCAGCGACTCCAGCCGGGCCGCCGCCGCGTCCACCGACGAGGTCGGCGGCAGCGCGACGTCCGCGCCCGAACCCCGGAACGTCACCAGCCCCACCTTGTCGCGCCGCTGGTAGGCGTCCAGCAGCAGCGACAGCACGGCCCCCTTCACGGCACTCATCCGCTGCCGCGCCGCCATCGACCCGGAGGCGTCCACGACGAACAGCACGAGGTTGCCCTCGCGCCCCTCGCGGGTCGCCTGCCGCAGATCGTCCCGGCGCACCACAAGACCCGGCCCGGACCGCCCGCGCGCCCGCTGGTGCGGTGCCGCAGCCTGCACGGTCGCCGCCAGGTGCAGCTTGGTGAGCGCGCCCCGCGGCCGCCGGGACCCGGTCGTCCGCCCGTGCTCGGTGCGCGCCCGCGAACGCCGCCCGGCGGCGCCTTCGCCGATCCCGGGCACGCTCAGCACCTTGGTCCGGAACGGCTCGGCAGCCCGTACGGCCGACTGCTCACCGGCGCCCGACGGCTGCGGCTGCCCGCTCTCCCCGGCCTCGGGCGGAGCCCCGGTGTCATCGCCCTGGGGGCCCTCGTCGGGCTCCGGCTGTCCGCCGCCCCCGCCGCCTCCGTCGGGCCCGTCCGGCCCCTGGTCGGGGTCCGGGTCCGGGTCGTCGTCCCCGGAGAACTCCTCCAGGGTCTCGTCCAGCTTGTCCTCGTCAAGACCCGGCGCGTCGAAGGGATTGCGCCGCCGGCGGTGCGGCAGCGCGAGCAGCGCGGCCTGCCGGACGTCCTCCGCGAGCACGTCCGTACGCCCCGCCCAGGCCGCCAGCGCCGTCGCCGTCCGCGCCATCACGATGTCGGCGCGCATGCCGTCCACCTCGAAGGCCGCGCAGGTCGCCGCGATCTGCCGCAGCGCCCCGTCGCCCAGCCGCACCGACGGCAGCAGCTCCCGTGCCGCGACGATCCGCGCCCGTACGTCGGCCTCCTCGTCCGCCCACCGGGCCGCGAAACCGTCCGGATCGGCGTCGTAGGCGAGCCGCCGCCTGACGACCTCCACCCGCTGCTCGGGCTCCCGCGAGGCCGCGACCTCCACGGTCAGCCCGAACCGGTCGAGCAACTGCGGCCGCAGCTCGCCCTCTTCGGGGTTCATGGTGCCGACGAGCAGGAAGCGGGCCGCGTGCCGTACGGAGACGCCCTCGCGTTCCACGTACGAGGCGCCCATCGCGGCCGCGTCCAGCAGCAGGTCGACCAAGTGGTCGTGGAGGAGGTTGACCTCGTCCACGTAGAGGATGCCGCGGTGCGCGGCGGCGAGCAGGCCAGGCTCGAAGGCCTTCACGCCCTCCGACAGCGCCCGCTCGATGTCCAGCGCGCCCACCAGCCGGTCCTCCGAGGCACCGACGGGCAGTTCGACCATCCGGGCCGGACGGGCATGCCCGGCGGTACCCGGCGCGTGCGGCCCGTCGGGGCAGGCGGGGTCGGGGGCGGAGGGGGCGCAGGAGAAGCGGCACTCCGGGACGACGTCCACCTCCGGCATGAGCGCGGACAGAGCCCGCACGGCCGTCGACTTGGCGGTGCCCTTCTCACCGCGCACCAGCACACCGCCGACCGCCGGCGACACGGCGTTCAGCAGCAGCGCTAGCCGCAGGTCGTCCTGGCCCACCACGGCCGTGAACGGGAACGGGGTGCTCACTTGTCGTCACCTTCCAAGTCGCCTTCGAGCTCCAGGTACGTGGCACGCAGCCGGTCCAGCGTCTCCGCGTCCGGCTCCGCCCACAGTCCGCGATCGGCGGCCTCCAGCAGCCGCTCGGTGATGCCGCGCAGCGCCCACGGGTTGGACGTCTTCATGAACTCCCGGTTCTCCGGGTCGAAGACGTACTCGGCGCTGAGTTTCTCGTACATCCAGTCGTCCACGACCCCGGCCGTGGCGTCGTACCCGAACAGGTAGTCCACCGTCGCGGCCATCTCGAAGGCGCCCTTGTAGCCGTGCCGCCGCATGGCCGCCATCCAGCGCGGGTTGACCACGCGGGCGCGGAACACCCGGTGCGTCTCCTCGCCCAGCGTGCGGGTCTTCACCTGGTCCGGGGTGGCAGAGTCGCCGACGTACGCCTCGGGGCTCGCGCCCGTCAGATGGCGGACCATGGCGACCATGCCGCCGTGGTACTGGAAGTAGTCGTCGGCGTCGACGAGGTCGTGCTCACGCGTGTCGACGTTCTTCGCGGCGACCGCGATCCGCCGGAACGCCGTCTCCATGTCGCCGCGCGCGGCCCGCCCGTCGAGCCCCCGCCCGTAGGCGTAGCCGCCCCACACCGCGTACACCTCGGCGAGGTCCGCGTCGGAGCGCCAGTTGCGGGCGTCGATCAGCGGCAGCAGACCGGCCCCGTACGCCCCCGGCTTGGACCCGAAGATCCGGGCGGTCGCCCGGCGCCGGTCGCCGTGCTCGGCGGTGTCCTCGTCGGCGTGCGCCCGGACGTAGTTCTGCTCGGCGGGCTCGTCCAGCTCGGCGACCTTGCGGACGGCGTCGTCGATCAGCCCCACCACGTGCGGGAACGCGTCCCGGAAGAAGCCGGAGATCCGGACCGTCACGTCGATGCGCGGCCGGCCGAGCTCCTCCGGGGGGATCACCTCGAACCCGGTCACCCGGCGCGAGGCGTCGTCCCACACCGGCCGGCAGCCCAGCAGCGCGAGGATCTCGGCGATGTCGTCGCCCTGGGTGCGCATCGCCGAGGTCCCCCACACCGTCAGGCCGACGGACTTCGGGTACTCGCCCGTGTCGGTCAGATACCGCTGCACCAGCGAGTCCGCGAGCGACTGCCCGACCTCCCAGCTCAGCCGGGACGGGATCGCCTTCGGGTCGACGGAGTAGAAGTTGCGTCCCGTCGGCAGGACGTTGACCAGGCCGCGGGTCGGCGAGCCGGAGGGACCCGCCGGGACGTAACCGCCGTCCAGGGCCCGCAGGATGTGGCCGATCTCGTCGGTGGTCCTGGCCAGCCGCGGCACGACCTCCGTGCAGGCGAACTCCAGCACCGCCACGGCGTCGGCGACGTCCCCGCCGAGCACCTCCCGGACCAGTGCCGGGGCCTCGGCGACCGCCCAGCCGCGCTCCTCCATGCCCTCCGCGATCCGCCGGCACAACTGCTCCAGCAGGTCGATCGCGTCGGCGGCGGTGCGCGCCGGGCCCGCCACCAGCTCCGTCAGCTCCGCGGGGACCTTCTCGGGAGCGCCCGGCTCGGCCAGCAGCTCCTTCTCCACCAGCCCGAAGTGCTCCGCCAGCGCCGCCCGGAGCCCCGGCAGCGCGTCGGCCCGACCGCCCCACACCTGCGAGGCGCGCAGCACCGCGAGCACGAGGTTGACGCGTGGCTCGCCGACCGGGCCGCCGCCCAGGATGTGCAGGCCGTCGCGGATCTGCACGTCCTTGATCTCGCACAGATAGCCGTCGATGTGCATGACGAACTCGTCGAACGCCTCGTCGTCCGGCTGCTCGTCGACATGCAGGTCGTGATGGAGCTCGGCGGCCTTCACGAGGGTCCAGATCTGCGCGCGCACGGCCGGGGCCTTCGCCGGGTCCAGGTCGGAGACGAGCGCGTACTCGTCCAGGAGCTGCTCCAGCTTCGCCAGGTCGCCGTAGGTGTCGGCGCGGGCCATCGGCGGCACCAGGTGGTCGACGACCGTGGCGTGCCCGCGCCGCTTGGCCTGGGTGCCCTCGCCCGGGTCGTTGACGATGAACGGGTAGATCAGCGGCAGCTCCCCGAGCACGGCGTCCGGGGCGCACCCGCCGCTGAGCCCGAGGCCCTTGCCGGGCAGCCACTCCAGCGTGCCGTGCTTGCCCATGTGCACGATCGCGTCCGCGCCGAAACTGTTCTCCAGCCAGCGGTAGGCCGCCAGGTAGTGGTGGGACGGCGGCATGTCCGGGTCGTGGTAGATCGCGATCGGGTTCTCGCCGAAGCCGCGCGGCGGCTGGATCATCACCACGACGTTCCCGAACTGCAGGGACGCCAGCACGATGTCGTCCCCGTCGACGTAGAGGCTGCCCGGCGGCTCGCCCCACGCCTCGGTCATGGCGTCCCGCAGCTCCGGGTCGAGCTTGTCGAACCACGCCCGGTAGTCCGCCAGCGGCACCCGCGCGGGCGCGGCTGCCAGCTGCTCGTCCGTCAGCCACTCCACGTCGTGCCCGCCGGCCGCGATGAGCCGGTGGATCAGCTCGTCGCCGTGGTCCGGGTACTCGGTGAGGCCGTACCCGGCGTCCTTGAGGGCGTCCAGCACCCGCACGGCCGAGGCCGGGGTGTCGAGCCCGACGGCGTTGCCGACCCGCGAGTGCTTGGTCGGGTACGCGGTGAAGACGAGCGCGAGCCTCTTCTCGGCGTTCGCCTTGTGCTTCAACCGTGCGTGCCGTACGGCGATCCCGGCGACCCGCGCGGCCCGCTCCGGGTCGGCGACGTACACGGGCACATCGTCCGCACCCTGTTCCTTGAACGAGAACGGCACGGTGATCAGCCGCCCGTCGAACTCCGGGATCGCCACCTGCATCGCGGCGTCCATGGGGGAGAGGGCGGCGTCGGACGCCTCCCAGGCGCGCCGCGAGGACGTCAGGCACAGCCCCTGCAGCACGGGGATGTTCAGCTCGGCGAGGGCGCCGATGTCCCAGGACTCCTCGTCACCGCCCGCCGAGGCCTGCGAGGCGTGGGTGCCGCCGGCGGCGAGGACGGTGGCGACGAGCGCGTCCGCCCGCCCGAGGATCTCGTACAGCCCCGCGTCGGCCCCGCGCAGCGAACCGCAGTACACGGGAAGCACGTTGGCGCCCCGCGCCTCGATCGCGTCGCACAGGGAGTCCACGAAGGCGGTGTTGCCGCTCAGCTCGTGCGCCCGGTAGAAGAGCACGCCGACGGTCGGCCGGCCCTCGACCTGCGCGCGCTCGCCGCGGACGCCGTACTCCGGCATCCGCTGGGGCGCGGCGAACCCCTCGCCCGTGAGCAGCACGGTGTCGGACAGGAACCGCGCCAGCTCGGTGAGGTTGGGCGGCCCGCCCTCCACGAGGTACTTCAGCGCCTCCGCGACGACACCGGCCGGCACCGACGACTCGGCCATCAGCTCCGCGTCGGGCACCGCCTCGCCGCCCAGCAGCACGGTCGGGACGCCCGAGGCCTTCAGCGCGGCGAGCCCGTCCTCCCAGGCCCGCTTGCCGCCGAGCAGCCGTACGACGGCGATGTCCGCGCCGTCGAGGAGAGCCGGAAGCTCCTCCTGGACATCCACGCGGGTCGGGTTGCCGATCCGGTACGAGGCACCGGAGGCCGCCCGGGCCGCCAGCAGGTCCGTGTCGGCGGTCGACAACAACAACACAGTGCTCATGCGGGTGCTCCCGGTGGAATGAAGGGCAGTCCTCGCGGTGCGCCAGACTCGATGAGCCGCCACAGCGCGTCCGTGTCCGCGTGCTGTTCGATCAGGTCCCCGAGCCGGTCGAGCTGCTCCTCGCGCAGCGCGGCGAACGAGGTGTCCGGCGCCGGTACGAAGCGACGCCCAGCGGCGGCGGCCACCTCGCGCAGGAAGGCCCGCCGGAAGCCGTCCGACTCCAGCGAGCCGTGCCAGTGCGTGCCCCAGGTCTGGCCGACCCGGCAGCCGTCCAGGAAGGGAGTGCCGCCGGTGACGTCGGCGACCCCGTGATGGATCTCGTAGCCCTCCACGCGCTCCCCGAGGGCCTCGCCCTCCGGCCGCGTCAGGGTCTTCTCGCGGGCGAACCGCACCCGCACGGGCAGGACCCCGAGCCCCTCGACATGACCCCGGCGGCTCTCCACGTCGTCCTCGATGTGCTCGCCGAGGATCTGGAAGCCGCCGCAGATCCCGAGGACGGGCCGCTGCTCGGCGGCCCTGCGCACGAGCGCGTCGGCCAGTCCGCGCTCCCGGAGCCACTCCAGGGCACGGACGGTCCCTCGGGTCCCGGGCACGATGACGAGGTCGGCGTCGGCGAGTTCCTCGGGCCGGTCCACGAACCGCACCACGACTCCGGGTTCGGCGGCCAGCGCGTCCACGTCCGTGAAGTTGGACATGAGCGGAACAGCGCACACGGCGACGCGCAGCACGTCCTCGCCGACCGGCGGGGCGACGACGGACTCCCGGACCGTCCCCCGCAGGGAGACACTCCCCCAAGCTCTCGACTCCGCTCGAGCAGGGGGGACCCCCATCCCGTCCTCCTCGTCGATCCCCAGCCCGTGCCGGAAGGGCAGGACGCCGTACGTACGCCGCCCGGTGAGGCCGAGCAACATGTCGAGCCCCGGCTCCAGCAGGGAGACGTCCCCCCGGAACTTGTTGACGAGGAACCCGGCGACGCAACTCTGGTCCTCGCGCGACAGCAGCGCCACGGTCCCGAAGAACGAGGCGAAGACACCGCCCCGGTCGATGTCGCCGACGACGAGCACGGGGAGCCCGGCGCCCCGGGCGATCCCCATGTTGACGATGTCGGTCCGCCGCAGATTGATCTCGGCGGGACTGCCCGCCCCCTCACAGATCACCGCGTCATACGTGCCCCGCAACTGCTCCAGGCAGTCCAGCACGGTCCCGAGCAGCTGCTGCTGCCGTCCGCCGTGGTACCCGCGTGCGCTCAGCTCCCCGACCGGCTTGCCCAGCAGCACGACCTGACTGCTGCGCTCGCCACCGGGCTTGAGCAGCACCGGGTTCATCAGCGCGGTCGGCTCGACGCGGCAGGCCTGCGCCTGCATGGCCTGCGCGCGCCCGATCTCGGCGCCTTCCTTCGTCACGAAGGAGTTGAGGGACATGTTCTGCGCCTTGAAGGGCGCCACCTTGACGCCCTGTCGCACCAGCCACCGGCAGATCCCGGCGGTCACGACGCTCTTGCCGGCGTCGGAGGTGGTACCGGCGACGAGAAGTCCACCGCCCGTCATGACGTACGCCCTTTCGCGATGCGGCGCGCGGCGACACAGACGCCGAGCGCGAGCCAGCCGACACGCCTGGACAGCCGTACGGCCCGTTCGATGTCCCGGGTGCGGACGGCGCGACCGGCCGCCCCGTTGAGCACGGGCCGGTGCTCGACGCGCCCGCCGTACGACAGCGTCCCGCCCAGCCGCACCCCGAGCGCCCCCGCGAACGAGGCCTCCACAGGCCCGGCGTTGGGGCTCGGATGCCGGTCGGCGTCGGCACGCCAGGCCCGCGCCGCTCCCCGTGGATCGTCTCCTGCCAGGACCGCGAGCACGGCGGTCAGCCGGGCCCCGGGCCAGCCCGCGAGATCGTCCAGCCGCGCGGAGGCCCACCCGTAGCGCCGGTACCGCGCCGACTTGTGCCCGACCATGGCGTCGAGGGTGTTGACGGCCCGGAACCCGACGAGCCCCGGCACACCACCGACGGCCCCCCACACGAGCGCCCCCACGACCGCATCGGAGGTGTTCTCCGCGACGGACTCGACCACGGCCCGGGCGATCCCGTCGGCGTCGAGCGCCTGTGGATCCCGCCCGCACAGATGCGGCAGCCGCGCCCGGGCCCCCTCGACGTCCCCCGCCTCCAGGGCACGCCCGATGGCCCGGGCCTCCCGCGCGAGCGAAGTCCCCCCGAGCACGGCCCAGGTGGCGGCAGCCGTCAGCGCGACGGACGCGGCGGCGGAGTCCCGCACGGCACGCGCGGCGGCGCCCCCGAGCGCGACGGCACCTCCGGCGCACACCACGGTGTGCAGCGCGCCCCACCCCCGGTGGTCCCGCCACAACACCCGTTCCACGGCGCCCGCGGTCCGTCCGAACACGGCGACCGGATGCCCCCGGCGGGGATCGCCGAGCAGCAGGTCACCGATCAGACCGGCGGCGGCGCCGTACGCGAAGACGCGACCGGCACCCATGGGCTCAGCCGGCCGCAGGGGCGGGCAGGGGTGGGGTACTGAACCTCGATCGGCAGCCGCGCATGGCGATATGTCCTCACTCAGGGTGTCCACGCCCTGGTTCGACTAGACCGGCGGTGAGAGTTCCTGGCTCCCGGGGATTGCTACCCCGGTGACAGTGGCGGGACCGCGCCGGACTCGCACCGGCTTCCTCTCCTGCCGCCGTACTGGCCCCGGCAGTCCACCACGGCCGGGAACGGCCGTCAACTTGCCGTTGACCTGCGAGGGGAGAGTGTGGAGAAGCCCACACCGCCGCTCTGACACCGAGTTGGTGTCCCCCCGCCACACGACGACCGGGCGGTACGGGACCCAAGTCCCGTACCGCCCGGCGGAGTCGATCGTGATCAGGCCACGATCAGATAGATCCCGTATCCCACGGCAGCCGCACACGCCGCGAAGCACGCGTACGCGCCCGTCACCGCGAGCCCCGCGGACCCGCCCTCCGCGGCCGCCCGCTCGTGGCGGGACAGGCCGGTGATGCCGAGGGTGAACAGGGCCACCAGGGCCACGGTGACCACGAGGCTGACACCGAAGACGGCGCCGAGGGCCGCCCAGTCGATCTTCATGGCAGAGGTTCTCCTTGTAACCGAGTGGGCGGGGTCAGACCGGGGTGGTCGTGGTGGAGGGCTCGCGTTCGGCCGAGGCCTGCGCCGGGATCGTGACGCTCGGCCCGTCCGTGGCCGTGCCGCCCGCCGGAGGCGGGGTCACCGCGGCCATCGCCGTGGTGACCACACCGGCCGGCTCCGCCACGTCGGCGTCGTTGACGTTGGTGTGGTCGACGACCTCACGCCGCGAGATCTTCCAGATCGCCGCGCTGGAGGCGACGAGGAAGACGGCGACCACCGCGGTGCCCCAGCTGCCGAAGCCGGTGACGTACTCGGCGAGCGCGCCCACCAGGGCCGCCGCCGGCAGCGTCAGACCCCACGCGACGAACATCCGCGTCGCCGTCGACCAGCGGACGACGCCGCCCTTGCGGCCGAGCCCCGCGCCCATCACCGAGCCGGACACGGAGTGGGTGGTGGACAGGGAGAAGCCGATGTGCGAGGAGGCCAGGATGACCGTGGCCGCGCTGGTCTGGGCGGCGAAGCCCTGCTGCGGCTGGAGGTCGGTCAGGCCCTTGCCCATGGTGCGAATGATGCGCCAGCCGCCGAGGTACGTGCCGAGCGCGATCGCGAGACCCGCCGAGAGGATGACCCACATGGGCGGGTCGGAGTCGGGGGCGACGGCGCCGCCGGCGACCAGGGCGAGGGTGATGACACCCATCGTCTTCTGGGCGTCGTTGGTGCCGTGGGCCAGCGAGACCAGACCCGCCGAGGCGATCTGGCCCGCCCGGTAGCCCTTCTCGGAGGCCTTGCCGTCGGCCTTCTTGCCGAGGGAGTACGTCAGCCGGGTGGCGAGCAGTGCCGCGATGCCCGCGACCACCGGGGCGGCGATCGCCGGGATCAGCACCTTGGTGACCAGGACGTCACCGTGCACCGCGCCGACGCCCGCCGAGGCGATCGTGGCGCCGATCAGGCCGCCCATAAGGGCGTGCGAGGAACTGGACGGCAGGCCCACCAGCCAGGTCAGCAGGTTCCAGAGGATCGCGCCGACCAAGGCCGCGAAGATGACCTCGGGACGGATGCCGGCCTCGTCGACGAGGCCTTTGGAGATCGTGTTGGCGACTTCCACGGACAGGAAGGCGCCGACCAGGTTCAGGACCGCGGACATGGCCACTGCGACCTTGGGTCTCATGGCGCCCGTGGAAATGGTCGTGGCCATCGCGTTCGCGGTGTCGTGGAAACCGTTCGTGAAATCGAACGCGAGTGCGGTTACCACCACAATCGCGAGGATCAGCGAGAAGCTTTCCATTTACCCAGGCAATCGTTCGAGGTCGTTGGCCGGACGAACGTAGGTAACCTGAGTGAACGGAAGATGAACTGGGAGGGGCGCTGGGATGTCCACGACCGAGGGTTACCGTTCCGCCCTGCTGTGAGGCTCCCCACGCCCCCGAAGGCTAGGCGCCGCGCGCGAACTGTTTCAGCCGATCGAGTGACCCGTCGAACAGGTTCTGATCACCCGGCAGGGTCCCCGATCCGTTGTCGTACTGCCAGAAGGTCCACGAGGACCAGCCGGCCGGCAGGGTGCCCGCGCTCGCGGCGTCGTAACGGGCTATCCACAGGGGGTGGTCGGCGGCGAAGGCGCGGCTGCCGCCCGTGCAGGTGTTCCACCAGTGGGTGGTCGTGTAGATCACCGGGCGGCGTCCGGTGAGCCGCTCGACCTCGTCGCTGAACGACCTGATCCAGCCGACCATCCTCGCCCTGCTCAGGCCGTAGCACTTGTGCTTCTTGTCGTACGGGTTGTACTCGATGTCGAGCGCGGGCGGCAGCGTCCAGCCGTCCGCGGTCCAGCCGCCGCCATTGCGTACGAAATGCGCCGCCTGCGCCTGGCCCGACGACCTGTCGGGCACCGCGAAGTGGTAGGCGCCGCGGACGAGACCCGCCGTGCGCGAGCCGTTGTACTGCCGGCCGAAGTAGGGGTTGCGGTAGGTCGTGGACTCCGTCGCTTTGACGTAGACGAACCTGGCGCCTTTCGCCTTCGCGCCCTGCCAGTCGATGTTCTTCTGGTGCGACGAGACGTCGTGTCCCTTCGGGCGGCTCGCCCCCGAGGCGGGAGCCTCGGCGAGGGCGGTGCCTCCCAGCGCGAGTGCCGCCGCGTACGCGGCGAGCCATCGGGCTCGGTGTCGGAACGGTATGCGGTCACGGGCCATGGTTCCCCCCGGAATGGCGACGTGCACGGCAAATCCCCCAGAGAGTACTGGAAGGTCGTTGAATGCCCGGAGATCTCCGGCCAAGAGAGCTGCGTGGGGTTTCTGTCCAGGTATGTGCCCTTACGGAGGGGCGGCTTCCGGCCTAAAGTGCCCCCGCCCGGCGGCGCGTTGAGGGCCCGCCTGGCAGGATCGCCGCATGGCTGAGGAGCGAGGGAACGGGCGGGGCGCGGGGGACGTCCGGGATGGCGGACAGGGTGCGGGGGAGCCGCGGCGGAGGGCTGTGCGTCCCGAGGAGGCGCACGCCTGGGAGGAACTCGTCACGACGGCCCGCCGGACCGTCTCCGACGGACTCGTCGTCGGAACGTCCGGGAACGTCTCGGTGCGCGTCGGGGACACCGTGCTGGTCACGCCGTCGGGCGTCCCCTACGACCGGCTGAGGCCGGACGACGTGACCGGCGTCGGCCTCGACGGCGGGCAGGTCCTCGGCACGCTCGTGCCGACCAGCGAGCTGCCCATGCACCTCGCGGTCTACCGCACGACCGGCGCCCGTGCCGTCGTGCACACCCACGCCGTGCACGCGACGGCCGTCTCGACGCTCGTGAGCGAGCTGCCGCTGATCCACTACATGGCCGCCGCGCTCGGCGGACCCGTCCGGGTCGCCCCGTACGCCACGTACGGCACCGACGAGTTGGCCGAGAACATGCTCCGCGCCCTGGCCGACCGCTCCGGCTGCCTCCTCCAGAACCACGGCACGGTCACCCACGGCGCGTCCCTGGACCAGGCCTACGACCGCACCGCGCAGCTGGAATGGATGTGCCGCCTGTGGCTGACCGCCGCATCGGTACCGGGCCTGTCCCCGAGCCTGCTGTCGGGGGAGCAGCTGGCGGAGGTGGAGAAACAGCTGCGGGGCTACGGCCAGCGCCGCTGACCCTCCGCCCCGGCCGTCCGCCCCCGTCACCCCGCGGCTGCCTCCCACTGGTCCGTCGTCCGGTCCACCGGGACACTGGAGGCGTGCGCACTGCCAGAGCGACGGCCGCTGCCGTCACCGCCGTGGTCGGAGTCGGTGCGGCCGCCGTGGCCGCCGGACGGTTCGCCAGTGACGCGGCGCTCAAGGCGCCTCCCGGCCGGCCCCTGCCCACCGAACCCCGGCTCACCGTGCACGGCACCACCGCGGGGAAGATCAGCCTCACCCGGGACCTGGCCGCCCTGCGGCCCGGCCGCTACGGCCTGTCCGGCAACGGCTCCCACGCGGTCGTCGGCCCGGTCCTGACCGACGCCCCGCACTCCGCCGACACCGTCGTACGCCGCCTGGAGCGGGTCACGCACGGCACCCTGAAACCCGGCGACAAGGTCTGGCTCACCCCGAACGTGTACGTCGGCAACCCGAGCGCCGCCCTCGGCATCGAACACACCGACGTCGACATCCCGGGCCAACTCGGATCCCTGCCCGCGTGGTTCGTACCCGGCGCCCGGGACACCTGGGTGATCGCCGTGCACGGCCTCGGCACCACCCGGGAACTCGCCATGAACGTCATGGGGTTCCTGCACCGCAGCCACATCCCGGTGCTCGCCCTCGCCTACCGCGGCGACCTGGGCGCACCCCGCTCGCCCGACGGCCTGAACCACCTCGGCGAGACCGAGTGGCGCGACCTCGACGCGGCGATCCGCCACGCCGTGCGCCACGGCGCCCGGCAGGTCGTCCTGCACGGCTGGTCCACCGGCGCCACCATGGCCCTGCGCGCCGCCGAGCACTCGGAGCTGCGCGACCGCGTCTGCGGGCTCGTCCTGGACTCCCCGGTGCTCAGCTGGGAGGCCACCCTGCGCGCGCTCGCCGCGGCCCGCCGCACCCCGGGCGCGCTGCTTCCCCTGGCGGTCCGCGCCGCACAGGGCCGCACCGGCCTCCACGGCGACCGCGCTCCGGGCGACGCCCCCGCCGCCGGGCTCCGGGTCCCGGCGCTCGTCCTCCACGGACCCGACGACACGGTGGCCCCCTGGCAGCTCTCCCGCCGGCTCGCCGACGCCCGCCCCGACATGGTCGCCCTCCGCACCGTCGGCAACGCGCCCCACGGAGCCATGTGGAACGCCGACCCGCAGGCCTACGAGGAGGCCCTGCGCCGCTTCCTGACCCCTCTCGTGTGACCCCGACGCGTCAGCACCCCCCGTTCACGCCCCCTTCGCCCCGTCGCAACCACGTCCCGTCCCGCTCCCCGACGACCGGTCGTGATGATTCCGTTTAGCGTCGTACCAGTGGCCTGTTTGCGGCCCTCGACCACTCGCGGGACCCCGTGCGTTGGCCATCCCCGTCGCCCGCCGTGACATTCCGTTTGGGTTTTCGGACCGTCAACCGGAAGACTGCCCTCGTGACGTCCCGTATCCCGCGCGACTCCAGGCTTCGACTCGTCCGCCCGCGACCCCTGGCCGCCGCCCCGCAAGCGATGAACCAGCGGCGCTCGCGCCGACCCGCACCGCGCCCCCCGGAGGGCACCCCGGCACCGGCGGAGCTGGCCAGAATGGCTCGCTCAGGTCTGGCCGACGCGGCCCGCGTCGCCCGCTGGGCCGACACCGAGCTCGGCCCCGGACGGGGCAGCGCCACCGCCGACGGCAAGGCCACCCTCTCCGCCGCGACCGCCGAACGGGCCGCCCGCGAGTTGGGCCTGACCCCGGATCAGGTCAGAGCCGACTGGGACACCGCCCGTCTCGCCGGACTCGTCGAGGTGCACGGCGACAGCGCCCGCCCCGGCTGGCGGCTGCGCGCCTGGGACCGCGACGACAGCGCCGTACTGCGCGGCTGGGTCGCCCTCTTCGACGCCTGGTCGCTCGCCTATCCGGAACCCGAGGACCACGAGCCCGCCGCCGTCGCCGAGGTCGTCTCGGCCATGCCGCAGGCGCTCTCGTTCCTCCAGCTGTCCGCCGGCCCCGTCCCGGTGGAGCAGCTCCTGGACCTCCTGGAGCAGCGCGTCACCGAGCTGCGCACCGCGCGCTGCGAGATCCCCTACGGCCCGCAGCCCGAGCCGCCGGCCGAACCGGCGCCCGCCGATGCCCCGCTCGCCCCGCTCCTGGACTGGGCCCTGCGCGCCCTCGCCTCCGTCGGCGCCCTCACCTACGGCGACGGCCAGGCCACGCTCACCCCGCTCGGCAGCTGGGCCGTCTGGGTCAAGCTGGAACAGATCTGCGTCGCCGCCCAGAGCCCCGCCGGGAACATCGAGCAGGCGGCCGAGGACATGCTCCGCGGCTGCGCCCAGCTGCGCCCGAACGCCGCCCGTGCCGAGTACCGCGCCTGGCTCGCCGCCCGCCCCGTCGGCAGCGCCGTCACCGAACTCCTCGGCGCCGCCCGCGGTGAGGACGCCCTGCTGCGCGGCCTCGCCTTCGAGGCGCTGCGCGTGGTCGGCGCCCCCGCGGAGCCGGACGTCCGCGCCGTGCTGGACGAGCCGACGCTCAGGCCGTACGCACTGCTGTGGCTGGCCGAGCACGACGGGGCCGACCCCGAGGACGCCCACGAGGTCCTCACCCGGGAGGAGGCGACCTGGCTGTGGGTGGACACCGCGGCCGCCGTCGCCGACCACGGTGAGGCCCCGCTGCTCGTCCGCCACCTGGAGTCCGCCGTCCAGCCGACCATCCCGATGCTGCTGGACGAGGTGCGCGCCGTGGGTCATCCGAGGACCGTGCAGGTCCTGGTCGCCCTCGCCGCGGCACACCCCGACCCGGCCCTGGCCAAGGCCGTACGCCGGGCCGCCTTCCAGGTCCACACCGGCGGCAGCTAGCGCCGACGACAGGCCCTGGGGCCCGGCCGGGCCGTCAGCCGGATATCTCCGGTGCGTACGTCCCGAAGCTCCACACGTTGCCCTCGAGGTCCCGGGCCATGTAGTCCCGCGAGCCGTAGTCCTGGTCCGTCGGGGGCATCAGGATCTCCGCGCCGTGATCCACGGCGCGGCGGTGGTGCGCGTCCACGTCGTCCACGACGACGTACACCCCGGTCGTGCCCGCGTCCTTCATCGCCTTGTCGAAGACGCTGCCCGTGCCCTTGCTGCCGATCATCACCGCGCCGTTGCCCTGCACCAGCTCGGCGTGCATCACCGCGCCGTCCTCGCCCTCGAACACCGACAGCTCCGTGAAACCGAAGGCCTGCGTGAGCTGCCGGATCGCCGCCTTCGCGTCGGCGTACAGCAGCGTGGGACAGATGCTCGGACGCCCGCCGGACGTGCCTGCCATACCGACCACTCCCTTCTGCCGCCCAGTCTGGCACCCACCACTGACACCGACCCGGCGAGACCAACCGAACACCCGCACGCAGAAAAAGTGGTTGCATCCCCCCGTTAGACTGTCCCCCATGGCCTTTCTCCTCGCGCATTAGACGGCGGGAACGTCCTCAGCCGCCCATCCCGCCCCCGTATCCGCCCTGGAGTCTGTCCGTGATCTCCGCCTCCGGTATCGAGCTGCGCGCCGGTGCCCGCGTCCTCATCGAAAACGCCACCTTCCGCATCGCCAAGGGCGACCGCATCGGCCTCGTCGGCCGCAACGGCGCGGGGAAGACCACCCTCACCAAGTGCCTCGCGGGCGAGGGCGTGCCCGCCGGCGGCACCATCACCCGCTCCGGCGAGGTCGGTTACCTCCCGCAGGACCCCCGCACCGGCGACCTCGACATCCTGGCCCGCGACCGCATCCTGTCCGCCCGCGGCCTGGACGTGCTGATCCGCAAGATGCGCGACAACGAACAGCGCATCGCCAATGGCCAGGGCGCCACCCGCGAGAAGGCGCTCAAGCAGTACGAGCGCCAGGAGACGGAGTTCCTCACCAAGGGCGGGTACGCCGCCGAGGCCGAGGCCGCCACCATCGCCGCCGCGCTGAACCTGCCCGACCGGGTGCTCGGCCAGCCGCTGCACACGCTCTCCGGCGGTCAGCGCCGCCGTATCGAGCTGGCGCGGATCCTCTTCTCCGACGCGGACACCCTGCTCCTCGACGAGCCGACCAACCACCTCGACGCCGACTCGATCGTCTGGCTGCGCGACTACCTCAAGACCTACCGCGGCGGCTTCATCGTGATCTCCCACGACGTCGACCTGGTCGAGACGGTCGTCAACAAGGTGTTCTACCTGGACGCCAACCGCGCCCAGATCGACGTCTACAACATGGGCTGGAAGCTCTACCAGCAGCAGCGCGAGGCCGACGAGAAGCGCCGCAAGCGCGAGCGGCAGAACGCCGAGAAGAAGGCCTCCGCGCTGCATTCGCAGGCCGACAAGATGCGGGCCAAGGCCACCAAGACCGTCGCCGCGCAGAACATGGCCCGCCGGGCGGACAAGCTGCTGGCCGGCCTGGAGGCCGAGCGGAAGTCCGACAAGGTCGCCAAGCTCCGCTTCCCCGAGCCCGCCCCCTGCGGCAAGACCCCGCTGATGGCCGAGGGCCTGTCGAAGTCGTACGGCTCGCTGGAGATCTTCACCGACGTCGACCTGGCCATCGACAAGGGCAGCCGCGTCGTCATCCTGGGCCTGAACGGCGCCGGCAAGACCACCCTGCTGCGGCTGCTGGGCGGCGTGGAGCAGCCCGACACGGGCGCGGTCGTCCCCGGCCACGGTCTGAAGCTCGGGTACTACGCGCAGGAGCACGAGACCCTCGACCCGGAGCGCACGGTCCTGGAGAACATGCGCTCGGCCGCCCCCGACCTGGACCTGGTGGAGGTCCGCAAGACGCTCGGCTCCTTCCTGTTCTCCGGCGACGACGTCGACAAGCCCGCCGGTGTCCTCTCCGGCGGCGAGAAGACCCGCCTGGCGCTCGCCACCCTCGTGGTGTCCTCGGCGAACGTGCTGCTCCTCGACGAGCCGACCAACAACCTCGACCCGGCCAGCCGCGAGGAGATCCTCGGCGCGCTGCGCACGTACAAGGGCGCGGTCGTCCTCGTCACGCACGACGAGGGCGCCGTGGAGGCGCTCCAGCCGGAGCGGATCATCCTGCTGCCGGACGGCGTCGAGGACCTGTGGGGCGCCGACTACGCGGATCTCGTCGCCCTCGCTTGATCGAATGCGTGATCAACGGCGTATGGATCATTCGGCCTAGCGGTGATCCATCATCTGTGTGAGATCTCCTCGTACCGAGGTGTGTCCTACATCGATTTCGCGGCCGAGTCCCCGATTCTTCCGGGCTCGGCCGCGACGCCTTTCTGACCTGGCCTTTCCCGTGGGAATCCGTTCGGGTGTACGGACACCACTCTTCGGAATTCTGCATTCCGTTTGTGGGGACGCGCTCCCGTCGTCACAACCTTGTCTCACGGACCTTGCCGAATGGGTGGCCATCGGGGCCCGGAGGGGTGATCATGAGGAGACCAGAGCGCACTTCCCATGAGGAGGCACGGGTGGCCGAGACTCTGAAGAAGGGCAGCCGGGTGACCGGCGCCGCGCGCGACAAGCTCGCGGCAGACCTGAAGAAGAAGTACGACGCCGGTGCGAGCATCCGGGCGTTGGCCGAGGAGACCGGCCGCTCGTATGGCTTCGTGCACCGCATGCTCAGTGAGTCGGGCGTCACGCTGCGAGGGCGTGGCGGGGCGACGCGGGGCAAAAAGGCCACGGCCTGACCCCGGGTGGCCCCTCGGCTTCGATGGTGGCCACCCGGTCGGTCGGCTGATCGGCCGGGTGGTTACTGTGCAGTCACTTAGCTGACCGCACACATCGGAGGCGTCCCATGGCTTCGCCCGACAAGGACCTCGTTCCCGTACTCGACAAGGACGGCGTACGGCTCACCGTCGACGACGCGATCGCCACGGTGACGCTGACCAATCCGGCCAAGCGCAACGCGCAGAGCCCCGCTCTGTGGCGGGCGCTGACCGAGGCCGGGCGGCAGCTGCCGGGCTCCGTCCGCGTCGTGGTGCTGCGGGCCGAGGGCAAGTCCTTCTCGGCTGGTCTCGACCGGCAGGCGTTCACGCCCGAGGGCTTCGACGGGGAACCGTCGTTCATCGACCTCGCGCGTGGCAGCGACGCCGAGCTGGACGCGACCATCGCCGAGTACCAGGAGGCGTTCACCTGGTGGCGGCGCAGCGACATCGTCTCCGTCGCCGCTGTCCAGGGGCACGCCATCGGGGCGGGCTTCCAGCTCGCCCTCGCCTGCGATCTGCGCGTCGTCGCGGACGACGTGCAGTTCGCCATGCGCGAGACCAGCCTCGGGCTCGTGCCCGACCTGACGGGCACGCACCCGCTGGTGGGACTCGTCGGATACGCCCGCGCGCTCGAGATCTGCGTGACCGGGCGCTTCGTCACGGCCGAGGAGGCCGTGAACACCGGGCTGGCCAATGTGGCCGTGCCCGTCGGCCAACTCGACGACACCGTCCGCGACCTCGTGTCGGCCGTGCTCGCCGCGCCCCGCGACGCGGTCGTCGAGACCAAGGCACTGCTGCGCGGCGCGCAGGACCGCACCTACGAGGACCAGCGCGGCGCGGAACGCCAGGCCCAGGCCCGCCGCCTGCGCGACCTCGCGGGCGTCGGGGACTGAGCCGGCCGTAGTACGGGCGCCGGCACGGGAGTTGCCGCCGACCGCGCGGTGTCCCGCGCTGCTGCTGGGCCGACGCGGGCGGACGGCAGCGCCACCCATGACGCCGGGCGGCGGGTGCCCACGGTGCGCGGTGCCTGTGCTGCCGCTGGGGCGGCCCAGGCCGATGCGACGGCTGTTCTGCCGCCGGGTGGCGGACGCCCCACGGCGGGTGCGACGGCTGCTCGTGCCGCCGCGTGGCGGACGTCCCGCGGCGGGCCCGCTCCCTCAGCCGTGCCGCCGGGTGGCGGACGCCCCGCGGCGGGTGCGACGGCTGCTCTGCCGCCGGGTGGCGGACGTCCCGCGGCGGGTGCGACGGCTGCTCGTGCCGCCGGGTGGTGGACGCCCCGCGGCGGGTGCCGCTCCCTCAGCCGTGCCGCCGGGTGGCGGACGTCCCGCGGCGGGTGCCGGTCCCTCAGCCGATCCCGCTCACCAGGACCGCCACCGTCGGGTGGTCCGGCAGTGTCGTCCGCACCGCGGTGCGGACCTGGCGCGCCACGTCCCGGGCCCGGTGGTCCTCGCGCACCGCGAGTTCAAGCCGGACGTGGCGGTGCGCCAGCGCGGCGTCGCCCGGGAGCACCTCGATGTGCACGGGGTGGCCCAGCGCGCCGGTCAACCGGAGTACGCCCGGGACCTTGAGCGCGGCGGCGGCGACGCGACCCTCGTCGTCGCCCCCGGCCTGCGCGGCGCGCGGCGGCTCGGGGAGCGGCGCGGTGGGCCCGGCCGGTTCCGTCTCCTCGTCCAGCAGACCTGTCACGCGCAGATCCACTTCCGTCACCGTCAGACCGAGCCGCTGCGTCGCGGCCGTCGCCAGCGTCGCCCGCAGCAGGGACGCCGTCGTCGGCAGCGGCTGCGAGGCCGTGGCCGCGAACTCCGCCGTCACCCGCAGTGGCCCGGGCGGCAGACCGCTCGGCGGGGCCGGCACGGCCGGGCTCCCGGTGTCAGCCGGATCGGCGAGCGCGACCCGGAGCGCGTCGATGCGCACGCCCGGAGCGTCCGCCGCCGCGCGCCGCAGCACCGCCTCGGCCGCCTGCTCGGCGATCCAAGCGCCATCCCGCGCATCACCCAGCGGCAGGAGCCTGCCGAGGCCCAGCTGATGTCTCACTGCCTGCGTCCATCGGTCGGCCGTCATTCCTCCAGCCTGCCGTATCAAAGGCGCGTATCCACGCAACCGTGCTTACCGTGGTCGAAGGACGACAACCGAAAAGGACGTACGGCGATGACTGACATGACCGAGAACCGGGGCGGGGAGACCGAGACGTCGGCGGCGCGCAGGAGTCCGCTGGCCAAGCGCGCCGGGGGAGACCCCGGATCCCGGGGACGGACGACCATCGCGGACGGCGTCGTGGAGAAGATCGCCGGACTCGCCGCACGCGATGTGGACGGCGTGCACGCCATGGGCAGCGGCCTGTCCCGCACCTTCGGAGCCGTGCGCGACCGCGTGCCCGGCGGCGCGAAGTCGGTGACGCGCGGTGTGAAGGCCGAGGTCGGCGAGGTACAGGCCGCCCTCGACCTGGAGATCGTGGTCGTCTACGGCGCGGCGATCGCCGATGTGGCCCGCGACGTGCGGGAGAACGTCATCACCGCCGTCGAGCGGATGACGGGCCTCGAGGTCGTCGAGGTCAACATCGCGGTGAGCGACGTGAAGCTGCCGGACGAGGAGGAAGAGGAACCGGAGCGCCGGATCCAGTGAGGCACCCGCCACCGCAGAGCGCAGCGACCGAGAAGCTGAGGAGCGCAGCATGAGCATGGCCGTCGCCGGCATGATCGCCGGCATGGCACTGGCATTCGCCGGGTATTTCGGCGGGTTCGGCGCCTTCCTGCTGGTGGCGGCGCTGGGCGCCGTCGGCTTGGTCGTCGGCCGGTTCCTGGAGGGGGACATGGACTTCGGCGACTTCTTCCGTCCCCGTGATCGGCGGCGGTGACGGCCGTGAGCGCAGGGGCCGGTGAGCTCGACAGACCCCTGACCGTCGTCCCGCCGGGCGAGCGGGGTGCCACCCGGATCGCCGACCGGGTCGTCGCGAAGATCGCCTCACAGGCGGCCCGCGAGGCCGTCGGGCCGCTGCCGCCCGACGCCGACCGGCCGTCCGCCACCGTCGCCGTGCGCCACGACGTCGCGCACGTCCGCGTGCACGTCGAGCTGGACTACCCCTGCGACGTCGGCGCGCGCTGCCGCCAGGTGCGTCGCCGAGTCGCCGAGCGGGTAGGCGACTTGGTGGGAATGCAGGTGCCGGAGGTCGTCGTCCAGGTGGAGCGGCTGCACCTGGCCGCCGGGCCCGGCGCGGTACAGGGGAGGACGCGATGAGCGAACCCCGGGGCACCGAACCGCCCGAGCCCGAGGGCACCACACAGCGGCTGCCCGTCCTCGAGAAGTCGCAGCCCGGCACGGGACCCGACCGGTCCGCGCCCGAAGCCGGGAACGGAACGCCGCCCGCACTCGAGGGCGAGGGCGGCCGCGAAGGCCGCTTCTGGTCGGCACGCCGCGTCCCGGCGGGCATCGTCGCCCTGCTGCTCCTGGGACTCGCCGGACTGTTCCTCTACGACATCGCGTCCGTGCGCGCCGACCGGCCCGTCATGAGCTGGCGCCGGGAGCTGGCCCGGCAGCTCGCCGAGCGGCCCCTCGACGACACCTGGGTGCTCGTCGGGGCCGGGGTCGCCGCCGCCCTCGGGCTTTGGCTGCTGGTGCTGGCCGCCACGCCCGGCCTGCGGCACGTGCTCCCGATGCGGCGGACGCACGCCGACGTACGCGCCGGACTGGACCGGGACGCCGCCGCGACCGCGTTGCGCGACCGGGCCATGGAAGTGGCCGGCGTGCAGTCGGTGCGGGTGCGCGTGCGCCGGAGGCGGGCGAAAGCCCGCGCCATGTCGCACTTCCGTGAACTGGACGACGTACGAACCGACTTGGACGCCGTGCTCACCGACGCGATCCGCGGGCTGGGACTCTCCCGGCCACCCGCGCTGTCGGTGCGCGTCCGGCGGCCCGGCCGGAAGGAGTGACCGCGATGCTCAGGGTCGTCAACCGCGTGTTCCTGGGGCTCGTCGGCCTCGTCCTGCTGGTGCTGGGCGGCTCCGTACTGGCCGTCGGCCTCGGCGCTCCGGCACCCTCGTGGTGGATCCACGACAGCCGCCACGACGTGCTGCTGAGCGACGCCGAGCGCACGCGCTGGCGGGACGACGGCTGGTGGTGGCCGACTGTCATCGCCGTACTCGCCGTCGCGCTGCTGCTCGCCCTGTGGTGGCTGGTCGCGGTGCTCCGCCGACGCCGCCTCGCCGAAGTCCTCGTGGACACCGGCGACGGCGAGGGCGCCCTGCTGCGCGGCCGGGCCCTGGAGAACGCCCTCACGGAGGAGGCGGCCCGGGTCGACGGTGTCGACCGGGCCCACGCCCGTCTGACGGGCCGCCGCAGCGCCCCCGAGGCCCGCGTACGGCTCGCACTGGAACCGCACGTGGACCCGGGCACCGCCCTGCACGACCTGACGACCGGCGCCCTGACCCACGCCCGGACATCGGCGGGCCTCGCGGCACTGCCGGCGGAGGTACGGCTGCGGGGTGTCAAGCACGGTGCGGAGAGGGTGAGCTGACCGTCCCGGTCGGAGAACGGCGCTCAGAACCCGGCGCTCAGAACCCGTGCCGTGCTCCGCCGTCCACCGGCACCATGACCCCGGTCAGATAGGAAGCCGCCGGAGACAGCAGGAACGCCGCCACCCGGCCGAACTCCTCGGGCGCCCCGTACCGCCGCAACGGGATACGCGACTCCGCCGCCGCCCGGGTCGCCTCGGGATCCGCCGACAGCGCGTCCAGTTCGCGCACGCGGTCCGTGTCGATGCGCCCGGGCAGCACACCGACCACGCGAACGCCTCGCGGCCCCAGTTCGTCGGACAGCGACTTGGCGAACCCGGCCAGCCCCGGCCGCAGTCCGTTCGAGATCGTCAGCCCCGGAATCGGCTCGTACACCGACCCGGACAGCACGAACCCGATGACACCCCCCGACTCCAACTCCGCCGACGCCGCGCGAGCCAGCCGCACCGCGCCGAGGAACACCGACTCGAAAGCCGCCTGCCACTGCTCGTCGGTGTTGTCCGAGACGAACCCGGCCGGCGGCCCGCCCACGCTGACGAGGACGCCGTTGAAGCGCCCGAAGTGCTCCCGCGCGGCACCGATCAGCCGGGCCGGGGCGTCGGGGTCGGCGTTGTCGACGGCCACCCCGACCGCGTTCGGGCCCAGCGCGGCCGCCGCGTCGGCGACGCTCTTCTCGTCCCGCCCCGAGACGACCACCTTCGCCCCGTCCGCGACGAGCTGGCGCGCGGTGGCGTTGCCGAGGCCCCGGGTGGCCCCGGTGACGACGTACACCCGGTCTTTCAGTCCAAGATCCATGGCCCCTATCCTGCCCCGTCCTCACCGAACAGGGCCATGGCGGTGTTGACCAGGCCGATGTGGCTGAACGCCTGCGGGACGTTGCCGAGCTGCCGGCCGGTCACCGGGTCGAACTCCTCGGACAGCAGGCCGACGTCGTTGGCGAGTCCCGCCAGCCGCTCGAACAGCTCCCGGGCCTCTTTCGTACGGCCCGTCATGTGCAGGGCGTCGGCGAGCCAGAACGAGCACACCAGGAAGGCGCCTTCGGAGCCGGGCAGTCCGTCGACGGCCGCGTCGTCCGTGTGGTCGGTGGAGTAGCGGCGCAGGAAGCCGCCGTGGTCCAGCTCCTCGCGGACCGCGTCGATGGTGCCGACCACCCGTGGATCGTCGGGCGGCAGGAAACCGACGCGCGGGATGAGCAGCAGCGCGGCGTCCAGTTCCCGCGAGCCGTAGGCCTGCGTGAAGGTGTTGCGCGCGGGGTCGTAGCCCTTGTCGCACACCTCGCGGTGCACCTCGTCGCGCAGCGCGCGCCAGCCGTCCAGGTCGCCGTCCAGCTCCGGATGGCGTTCCAGGGTGCGCACGGCACGGTCGGCGGCGACCCACACCATCACCTTCGAGTGCACGAACTGGCGCCGGCCGCCGCGCACCTCCCACAGCCCCTCGTCCGGCTGCCGCCAGTGCGTGCGCAGGAAGTCCATCAGGGCTCTCTGCAGCGCCCACACGTCCGGCTGGGCGGACAGGCCCGATTCGCGGGCCAGCGACAGGGAGTCCATGACCTCGCCGTAGACGTCCAGCTGGAGCTGGTTCACGGCGTCGTTCCCGATGCGTACCGGGGCGGCCCCGGCGAAGCCGGACAGCCACGGCACCTCGAACTCGGGCAGCCGTCGCTCACCCGCCACGCCGTACATGATCTGGAGGTCCGCCGGGTCGCCCGCGACCGCGCGCAGCAGCCAGTTGCGCCAGGCCTCGGCCTCCTCCTGGTAGCCCGCGGCCAGCAGCGCGCCCAGGGTGAGGGTGGAGTCGCGCAGCCAGCAGTAGCGGTAGTCCCAGTTGCGCACCCCGCCCGGCTCCTCGGGCAGTGAGGTGGTCGCGGCGGCGACGATGCCGCCGGTCGGGGCGTAGGTGAGCGCCTTGAGGGTGATCAGAGAGCGGACGACGGCGTCCCGGTACGGTCCGTCGTAGCGGCAGCGCGACGCCCAGGCGCGCCAGTCCTCGACGCTGTGGCGCAGTGACTCGTACGGGTCGACGAGCGGCGGGCGTTCCTCGTGCGAGGGGTGCCAGGTGAGGACGAACGCGACCTTCTCCCCCTTGCGGACCGTGAACTCCGCGTGCGTGCCGAAGTCCTCGCCCCAGCTGCGTACCTCCGGCTCGCTGCGCAGCCAGGCCGAGTCGGGGCCGGCGACGGCGACGCGGTGACCGTCGGCCCGGCGTACCCAGGGGATGATCGAGCCGTAGTCGAAGCGCAGCTTGAGGACGCTGTGGAGCGTCACCTCGCCGTCCAGGCCCTCGACGACGCGGACGAGGTCGGGGGCCTGGTCGCGCTGCGGCATCAGGTCGGTGACGCGGACCGTCCCCCGGCCGGTCTCCCACTCGGTGTCCAGGACGAGGGTGTCGGGGCGATAGGCGCGCCGGGTGCACCGGTCCGCCCCCACGGGGGCGATGCGCCAGGAGCCGTTGTCCTCGTCGCCGAGCAGCTTGGCGAAGCAGGCGGCCGAGTCGAAGCGGGGCAGGCAGAGCCAGTCCACGGATCCGTCCGTGCCGACCAGGGCGGCGGTCTGTTCGTCGCCGATGAGCGCGTAGTCCTCGATGCTCGGGTGCACGGAGTGCGGGTTCCCGGCAAGTCGGTGCGGCAATCAGGGCAGGGGCCGGGGGAGTGACGGGCCTTCGGCGACCGGGGCGCGCGTGCCCGAGAAGATCACCCCCGGGTCCGACGGGGCCTGGTTGAGCACCCACAGGCCGATCAGGGTGGCCAGCGTGAACACGACGGCGATCAGCACGGCGAGCACGAGTCGCCGCCGGCGCTCGCGCCGCAGCCACTCACCGCGTGCCGTGCGGTACGCGTCGGGGTCGGGAAGCACCCCGCCCGCCAGTACCCGGAGCGCCTCGCGGAGCTCCTCCTCGGTGCGGCCGTGACCGGCGGTGTCCGGACTGGTGCCGCGCGACGGAGTGTTGTCTCGGTTCGTCATCGCCGGGCCTCCATCGCCTGAGTCAGGGCGGCGATGCCGCGTGCCGTGTGCGTCTTGACCGAACCGCTGGATATGCCCATCGCGGCGGCTATCTCGCTCTCCTTGAGACCGAGCCAGTGCCGCAGCACCAGTGCCTCGCGCTGCCGGGGCGGCAGCTGCTGGAGCGCGTCGATCAGCACGCGCTGGTCGTCCCGCAGCAGCGCGGCGTGCTCGGCGGAGGCGACCGTGTCGTCCGGCGGGTTCTCCTCGTGTCTGCGGGCGACTTGAAGGTGCCGGATCCGCATCCGCGTCAGATTGCAGACCGTGGAGCGCAGATACGCCTCCGCCGCGGCCGCGTCCCGCAGCCGCCGCCACTTGCGGTAGATCTGGTAGTACGCCTCGGCCACCACGTTCTCCGGGTCGTCGGCGCCGAGCAGGACGGCGAGGCGCAGCATCGAGGAGTAGTGCAGCTCGAAGAGGCGGGCGACACCGGCCTCGCGCTCCAGGTCGGCGGAGTCGCCGGCCGGGGGAGCGAGGGGCTCGGCCGGTGCCGGTGCCGGTGGCGGCACCGGTGGCAGCGTGGGGTTCTGTCTGCGTCTCACGGGTTGTTCGCTCCGGTCTCCGGGCGTCGCCGGACGGTCAGGCGGGACGGCAGGTCGGTCGTGTCGGCGCCGCGCGGGACACCGAGGCGGGTCAGCACCGCGGTGACGGTCACCGCGACGGTCAGATTGAGCAGCAGGGCGGCGAGCCCGGCGTAGATCTCCAGCGGCCGGGCGCCGGTGCCGAGCGGCACGATCGGGGAGAACCCCTCGCGCACCACCAGATACGTCCCCGACGCCATGCCCACGGCCCACCCGGCGAGCAGCGCCCGCGGGTGCGGCCACCCGGTGAACAGCCCCACGGCGACGGCCGGGAAGATCTGCAGGATCCACACGCCGCCGAGCAGCTGGAGGTTGACGGCGTCCTGGTCGCGCAGCCCGAACACGAACGCCACGGCCCCCACCTTCGCGGTGAGCGACACCGCCTTGGCGATCCGTACCTGCCGCTTCGGCGTGGCCGTCGGATGGACGTACTCGACGTACACGTTGCGGACGAAACTCGTGGCCGCGGCGATCGACATCACCGCCGCCGGGACGAGCGCCCCCACGGTGATCGCGGCGAACACCAGGCCGGCCAGCGGCGCCGGCATCAGCCGGTCCACCAGCATCGGCACGGCCGCCTCGGCACCCCCGCGCGGCGCCCGCACGCCTGCGGCGAGGGCGGCGATGCCGAGGAAGCCGAACAGCGCGAGCAGCCCGGTCCAGGCGGGCAGCGCCACCGAGACCTTGCGCAGGGTCCGGGGTCCGTCGGCGGCGAAACCGGCGGTGAGCACGTGCGGGTACATCAGCAGGGCGAGCGCGGAGCCGAGCGCGAGCGAGGCGTAGGCCGGCTGCTGCGCGGGGGACAGGAGCAGCGCCGGGCCGCCCAGCCGCCGCGCCGCGCCGTCGAAGACCGGGCCCGGGCCGCCCAGCCGCGCAAGGACCAGCCAGGTCACCGCGGTGAGCGAGACGAACACCGCCACCGCCTTCAGCGCGGAGATGACGGTGGGCGCCCGCAGCCCGTGCCGGTACGTGGCCACCGCGAGCCCCGCGAACAGCGCGACCAGCACCAGGTCCCCGACAGCACCCCGCGGGTACCCGCCCCCGGCCGTCAGGACCGCCCTGATGCCCAGCAGTTGCAGCGCCAGGTACGGCATCGTGGCGAGGATCCCGGTCAGCGCCACCACCAGGGCCAGCGGCGGCGACCCGTACCGGCCGCGCACGAAGTCGGCGGCGGTGATGTAGCCGTGCCGCCGGGCCACGCTCCACAGCCGGCTCAGCAGCACGAAGGCGAGCGGGCAGACGATCACCGTGTACGGCACGGCGAAGAAGGCGGGCGCGCCGTTGCCGTAGGCCAGTCCGGGTACCGCGGTGAAGGTGTACGCGGTGAAGATCGTGCCGCCCAGCAGCAGCCAGGTCCAGCCGGGGCCGAGGGAGCGGTCGGCCAGGGCCCAGCCCTCCAGGGAGGGCAGCCGGTCGACCGGGTGCAGCCGCCGCGCGGTGACGGCGAGCAGCGACGCCCCGCCGATCACGGCGAGGAACGTCGCGGTCATGGCGCCGTCAGCCATGGGTCACCGTCCTTGGTGTGCCTGTGCCCTCGCGCGAGAGTTGCGCGGACGGCCCGTCCGGAGGACAGGAAACCGGCGGGAAATCTTTCTCGAACGCCGTGTCAACCACTTCCGGCGAGTGCGCAACTCTTGCACAGACCGACAGCGAGCGGGAGAGGAGCACAGGTCATGGCACGCACCGGGCACCCCCGGCTACGGCGCGTCGCCGTCGCCCTGCTGCTGCTCGCACCCGCGGCCGGGTTGCTGTGGGTCCCGCTGTACGCCGGTGCCGGTCCGCGGCTCGCGGGGACGCCGTTCTTCTACTGGTACCAGCTCGCGTGGGTACCGGGCTGCGGTCTGTGCCTGCTCGCGGCGTACGCGCTGACGGATCGGGACCGCTGATCCGCACGCCCTGATCCGCACTCCCCGTTGTGCACACCCGTCGAGGTGAGGAGCCGCCATGCCCGTATCAGCCCTGCCCGAATCCGGGCCCGAGGTGCCGGAAAAGTCCAGAACACGGCCGATTCTGCTGTGGACCGCCGTCTCCCTGCTCGGTGCGGTCGCCTGGGGCGTCCTCGCCCTGGCCCGCGGCGAGCGGATCTCCGCGGTCTGGCTGGTGATCGCCGCGCTCGGGTCGTACGCCATCGCCTACCGCTTCTACTCCAGGTTCATCGCCCGCCGGGTCCTGGAGCCGGACGACCGCCGGGCCACCCCCGCCGAACGCCTCGAGGACGGCGTCGACTACCACCCCACCGACCGCCGGGTGCTGCTCGGGCACCACTTCGCCGCGATCGCCGGCGCCGGACCCCTCGTGGGGCCGGTGCTCGCGGCCCAGATGGGCTACCTGCCGGGGACCCTGTGGATCGTGGCGGGGGTGATCTTCGCGGGCGCGGTGCAGGACATGGTCGTGCTGTTCCTGTCGATGCGGCGGGACGGCACGTCGCTCGGGCAGATGGCCCGCGACGAGATCGGCCGGGCCGGCGGGGCCGCCGCCCTGATCGCCGTGTTCGCCATCATGATCATCCTGTTGGGGGTCCTGGCGCTGGTCGTCGTCAACGCCCTCGCCCACAGCCCCTGGGGCACCTTCTCCGTCGCGATGACCATCCCCATCGCCCTGTTCATGGGCTTCTGGCTGCACGTCATCCGACCGGGCCGGGTCGTCGAGACCAGTCTGATCGGCGTGGTCCTGCTGCTGCTCGCCATCGTCGGCGGCAGCTGGATCCAGGAGTCCTCGCTGGCCTCCGCCTTCACGCTCAGTCCCACGACCCTGGTCTTCTGCCTCGTCGGCTACGGCTTCGTCGCCTCCGTCCTGCCGGTGTGGATGCTGCTCGCGCCGCGCGACTACCTCTCCACCTTCATGAAGATCGGCACCATCGCCCTGCTCGCGGTCGGCGTGGTCGTCGCGGCGCCGGTCCTGCGCACGGACGCGGTGAGCGACTTCGCCTCGTCGGGTGCGGGGCCCGTCTTCGCCGGGGCGCTGTTCCCGTTCCTCTTCATCACCATCGCCTGCGGCGCGCTGTCCGGCTTCCACGCGCTGGTCGCCTCCGGGACGACCCCGAAGCTCATCCGGAAGGAGTCCCAGGTTCGGATGATCGGCTACGGCGCCATGCTGATGGAGTCGTTCGTCGCGATCATGGCGCTGATCGCCGCGGCGACCCTGGAACCGGGCCTCTACTACGCCATGAACGCCCCGGCGGCCCTCCTCGGCACGACGGCCGAGTCGGCCTCCCACGCCGTCGCCGGCCTCGGCTTCACCATCACCCCCGACCAGCTCACCCAGGCCGCCAAGGCCGTGGAGGAGCAGACGCTGATCGCCCGCTCCGGAGGGGCCCCGACCCTGGCCGTCGGGATGTCGGAGATCTTCTCCGGAGTCTTCGGCGGCGCCGGGATGAAGGCCTTCTGGTACCACTTCGCCATCATGTTCGAGGCGCTGTTCATCCTGACGACGGTGGACGCGGGCACCCGCGTCGGCCGTTTCATGCTCCAGGACATGCTCGGCAACGTGTGGAAGCCGGCCGGCCGGGTCAACTGGAAGCCGGGCATCTGGCTGTGCAGCGCCCTCGTCGTGGCGGCCTGGGGCTACTTCCTCCACACCGGCGCCACCGACCCGCTCGGCGGGATCAACCAGCTCTTCCCGCTCTTCGGCATCGCGAACCAGCTCCTCGCCGCGATCGCCCTCGCCGTCTGCACCACGATCCTGATCAAGTCCGGCCGGCTGCGCTGGGCCTGGGTCACGGGTCTCCCGCTCGCCTGGGTCGTCGCGATCACCTTCACCGCGGGCTGGCAGAAGATCTTCTCCGCCGACCCGAAGACCGGCTTCTTCGCCCAGCGCGCGCGGTACGCCGACGCCCTCGACGCCGGTCAGGTCCTGCCGCCCGCCAAGAACCTCGACGACATGCACACCGTGGTCACCAACTCCACGGTCGACGGTGTGCTGATCGCCCTGTTCCTGCTGCTGGTCGCCGTCGTGATCGGCAACGCCGCGGTGGTCTGTGTGCGGGCGATCCGGGCCCCGGGCTCCACTCCGGTCACGGAGGCGCCGTACGTCGAGTCCCGCCTCGACGTGCCGGACGAGCCGCTGGCGGGAGCCCGTACATGAGGGTGGTGCGCTGGGCGCGGGCGGTGCGCTGGTACGTGCGGGAACTGGCGGAGGTACTGAACCGGTCGCACCGGGAGGAGTGCCGGCAGGGGCGCTGCTGCTGACGCGGCCGAGGGACGGCCGGCGGGGGTCACACCGCCGCCGGCTCCGTCTCACTCGCGTCGGTTTCCCGGGCCGCCGCCTGCGCCCGGTCGCGGGCCTCGCGGCGGGCCAGGACCACCCAGCCGACCGGGACGGCGGCGGAGAACAGCCACCACTGGATGGCGTAGGCGTAGTTGAGGGCGGCGTCCTCCTTGCCGGGGTCGCCCAGCAGTTCGGGGGTGTCGCCCTTGGGCTCGGGGGCCGTCTGCGCGATGTAGCCGCCGAGCACCTGCGCGTCCAGGCGCCGGGCCTCCTGCTCGCTGTTGATCAGCATGATCTGCCGGTCCGGCAGGCCCTTGAGGTCCTTGATCCCGCTCGCCGCGGTCGTCTCACTCGGCATCAGCCGCCCCTCGACGGTCACCTCGCCGGCCGGCGGCGCGGGGACCTTCGGGAACGTGGTCTGGCTCGGGCCGTCCGAGGGGATCCAGCCCCGGTTGACCAGCAGGACCTTGCCGTCGTCGAGGACGAACGGGGTCAGGACGTGGTAGCCGACCTCGTCGTCGGAGTTGGTGCGGCGGCGGACGACGACCTCGTCCTCGGTGTCGAAGCGGCCCTTCGCGGTCACGGTCCGGTACCGCTCGGCGCTCGTGACGGTGCGCCCGGGCGCGGTCAGCTTCTCCACGGGCACCGGCTCGGCCGCCAGCGCGTCGGTGACCAGCTGGTTCCGGGCCGTGCGCTCCTCGTAGCGATGCATCTGCCAGATGCCCAGCCTGATCATCGTGGGGATGAGAAGCAGGGCGATCAGCGTCAGGATCACCCACTGCCGGGACATCAGGAAGCGGTACACCCCACGACCGTACAACTCGGTCGTGGGGCGCATTCAGGCGGGTACGGGTTCAGACCTTGTCGACAATTCCCACCTTTCCCTCCGCGCGGGCGCAGTGGGCTCCGCAGAACCAGTGACCCTCGACCTCGACGCCCTGGCCGATGATCTGGACCCGGCAGTGCTCGCAGATGGGGGCCATGCGGTGGATCGCGCAGGCGAAGCAGTCGAAGACGTGCACCGCCCCCTGCGCATGCACCTCGAAGGTCATTCCGTACTGATTGCCACATACCTCACAGGTCGCCATGCGCCACAGGGTGAGCCGTCGTCCCCGCCCGGGCGAGCGGCCGCCGGGCGAGTCGCCCGTCAATCACCCATCCGTACGGTCACCCGTCCGTACGGTCACCCGTCCGTACGGTCACCCGTCCGTACGGTCACCCGTCCGTACGGTCATCCGTCCGTACGGTCACCCGTCCGTACGGTCACCCCTCCGAAGCCGGCTCCACATCCGCGAGGAGTTGCCCGAACGCCGCCTCGTCCACGATCGGGGTGCCGAACTGCCGGGCCTTGACCACCTTGGACGTGCCGGAGTCCGGGTCGTTCGTGACGAGCAGGCTGGTCAGCCTGGACAGGCTGGTGGCCACGTGCAGCCCGGCCTCGGTCGCCCGGTCCTCCAGCAGGTCGCGCTCGGTCGAGGTGTCGCCGGAGAAGGCGACCCGCATGCCCTGCTTGAGCCGCCCGCCCGTCTCGTAGCGCCCGGGGTTCGGGTAGGGGCAGGCGGGCCGCTTCCGGGACGGGCGCCAACTGGTCTGGCGGTAGCCGCCGTAGCCTCGCGGTCCCGCCTGCTGCCCGATGCGGGGCGTGGCGGGGCGGTCCGACCACTCCGTCAGCGGCCGGCACTCGTGCAGCGGCAGCCGCACGCCGCTCGCCGCCGCGGCCCTGAGGCTGGGGCGGAACGCCTCCGCCAGCACGCGCGCGTCGTCCAGCGCGTGGTGCGCCTGCCGCTGGACGACGCCGAAGTGCGCGGCGAGCGACTCCAGCTTGTGGTTGGGCAGCGGAAGCCCGAGCTCCTTGGAGAGCGCGATGGTGCACAGCCGCTGCCGCACCGGCGCCTCGCACTTCGCGCGCGCGTACTCCCGGGCGATCATCTGCCAGTCGAAGACGGCGTTGTGCGCGACGAGCACCCGACCCTGGAGCCGGGCCGTGAACTCCTCGGCGATGTCCTGGAAGAGGGGCGCGCCCTCGAGTGCCTCGCTCGTCAGTCCGTGGATCCATACGGGGCCGGGGTCGCGCTCCGGATTGACCGTCGTGTACCAGTGGTCCTCGACCTCGCCGCGCGCGTCCAGCCGGTAGACGGCCGCCGAAATGATGCGGTCGTCCCGGGCCAGGCCCGTGGTCTCCACGTCAACGACCGCGTACCCCTTGGGATACGCGGCCGGCCACGACGTGGGAGAGAACGCTGCGGTTGTCAGGTCTTCCAGCATGGTTCCTGAGGATACGGGCCACGACTGACACCGCCGTCCGCCAGGTGCGCAAGCTCCGCTCTTCCGATGCCCCCTCAGGCGCCTTGTCCGGTCTGTCCGTTCGTGAGGGGTACGTCTGATCGAGGCTCAGGTGTTGTCGTCCCGCTCCGTTTGGCGGAGATCGCCAAGAAGCAAGCGCGTACCGTTGGTAATACTTGTGGGTAACAACGTCTGGTGGGGACAGGACGCCCGCCCTACGGTTCAGGCATGCCGAACCTGCCCGATGTCGTGCTGTGGTCGATACCCGCATTTGTGCTGCTCACCGTGGTGGAGATGGTCAGCTACCGCCTCCATCCCGACGAGGACGCCGCGGGCTACGAGGCGAAGGACGCCGCGACGAGCATCGGCATGGGGCTCGGCAGTCTCGTCTTCGACTTCCTTTGGAAGATCCCGATCGTCGCCCTCTACACGGTCCTCTACGAACTCACGCCCCTGCGCGTGCCCGTCCTGTGGTGGACCGTCCCGCTGATGCTGCTCGCACAGGACTTCTTCTACTACTGGTCCCACCGCGGCCACCACGTCGTCCGCATCCTGTGGGCCTGCCACGTCGTCCACCACTCCAGCCGGAAGTTCAACTTCACCACCGCGCTGCGCCAGCCCTGGACCTCCCTGACCGTGTGGCCGTTCTACGTCCCCCTCATCGCCGCCGGAGTCCACCCGGCCGCGCTGGCGTTCTGCTCCTCCGCGAACCTCGTCTACCAGTTCTGGATCCACACCGAGCGGATCGACAAGATGCCCCGCTGGTTCGAGTCCGTCTTCAACACCCCCTCGCACCACCGGGTCCACCACGCCTCCCAGGGCGGTTACCTGGACCGCAACTTCGGCGGCATCCTCATCGTCTGGGACCGGCTGTTCGGATCCTTCGTCGCCGAGACCGTGCGGCCCGTGTACGGACTGACCAAGAACATCGACACCTACAACCCGCTGAAGGTGGCGACGCACGAGTACGTGTCCATCGCCAAGGACCTGAAGGCGGCGCGCGACTGGCGCGAGCGCGCGGGGCGCGTGTTCCGGGGGCCGGGGTGGGGGCCCGCGCCGGCCGCGGCGCCGGTGTCCCCTGCCGGTACGGCTGCTGAGAGCACGTCGGCGTGAGCCGCTCCCGACTCCTGCTCGGCGCCTTCGGTCTCGCTGTCGTCGTCGACCTCCTCTCCCTCGCGGCCGGCTTCGACGCCGGGCACGCCGTCGCCAAGCCGCTGCTGATGCCGCTCCTGGCGTTCTGGGCCGTCCTGCGCCGGGCGCCCCGGCCGCTCGTGGCCGCCCTGCTGTTCGGCTGGGGCGGGGACGTGCTGCTGCTGTCCGACGCCGAGCCGGCCTTCCTCGCCGGCATGGGCTGCTTCGCGGCCGGACACGTCTGCTACCTCGTCCTCTTCGGGAGGTACGGCAGCCGGTACGCGGTCCCCCGCGCGCGTGCGGCCCTCCTCGCCCTGGGCTACGCCACCGCCCTCGTCACGACCGTCGCGCTGCTGTGGCCGGACCTGCCCGCTGACCTGCGGCTGCCCGTCGCCGGGTACAGCCTCCTGCTCACGGCCATGGCGTACCGGGCCGCCATCCGGCTCGGCCTCTTCACCGGACTCGGCGGTGCGCTCTTCCTGCTGTCCGACACGCTCATCGCGACCGGCGTCGCCGACTGGGCGCAGCCGCCCGCGCCGGACTTCTGGATCATGCTCACGTACATCGCCGCGCAGGCCCTGCTGGCCGGCGGCACGCTCGGGGCGCTCAACGCGCGCAGGGCACCGGCCGCGACGTACGGAGAGATGCGCGCCGTCTGAGGCTCGCCGGCGGATGGCCGGCGTCACCAGCGGATGGGCAGCGGAAGGGCCGTCAGCAGCCCGGACACGGCGACCGCCAGGCCCAGCGCGACCACCTCCGCGCGCGCCGGTGCACAGGCGGTCAGCGGGTCGGCCGCCCGGCGCAGCCGCCGCCGGGCCCACAGGGCGAGGGCGGCGACGGCGGCCACGAGGAGCACCTTGGCGAGCAGGGTCCGTCCGTACGCCGTCGTCGTCAGCTGCTCCAGGACCGTCTCCGGCGGCATCCGGCGCAGTGAACTCCACACGCCCGTGGCGGTGATGGCGGCCAGCAGAACGGTTGCCACGCGCGCGTAGAGACCCAGCAGGGCCGCGCCCGCCTCCGTGCCGTACCGGCCGTGCCACAGCCGCAGGGTCCGCAGCGCGTGCAGCAGACCGCCCGTCCACAGCGCCGCACAGGTCAGGTGGACGAGCGTCAGCCCGGAACCGGTCAGCGGGGTGTGCTCGGTCGCGGGGTGCGCGCGCAGGGCCTCGGCGACCACCACGGCGGCCAGCGGCCACACCTGCGTGGCCGGCCGGCGCGACACGGCACACAGCCCCGCCACGAGGAACGCGTTGACCTCCAGCAGGGCCAGCTTGCCGTCCCGGGAGGCGTAGAGGCCGCCGACGTCGATGTCCGACGGGCCGTCAGGGACGAGATTGCCCGTGGCCACGACCGAGGCGAGCCCGAGCGCGGCGACGAAACCGGCGGCGGCCGCGAGCGCCGACCAACTGCGCGGCACGACCGGATGGCCTTCGGCTCGCTCAGTGCCCGGCACGGAACGCGCCAGCCGGTTCACGAACAGTTCGCCGATCGGTACGCACAGGGCCGCGAACAGCACCGCGCGCAGCAGTGCTATGCCGCCGGCGCCGGGCGCGGCGGCCTCCCCGGTGCCGTGCAGCGCGGAGGACGGGCCGAGCAGCGGGATCAGCGCGGCCAGGGCCACCAGCACCAGGACGGCGACGGGTCTTGTCAAAGTCACCCCGAGATCTTCACCAGCCTTCACACGGCTGGGCAAATCCTCGAGGACGAACTCAGGCGACCTTCGACGCCGCCGACCACCACAACCGGACTTCCTTGCACACGTCCGTCGGCCGCAGCTCCCATCCCTGTGCGAGCGCGACCTCGGCGACGTACCAGCCGCCGACGCCGCGGTAGGCCCGCAGCGGTATCGCGCCCTCGGCCGGCGGCCGCGGCTTGTTCGGCTCGACCGGAGCCGAGGCCCGGGCGGTCAGCTTCGCGACCGCCTTGTCCACGCGTGCCTTGTAGTACCCGGCATCTCCCTCATGCCGCAGCTCCGGCCAGGACACGCACCAGGAGGCCAGGCGCGCGACGCGGTTCAGCATCACGTCCATGGCGCGGAGGTAGCCGCGTTCGAGGGTGTTGCTGAACACCGTGATCACCTCGGCGAACATGCCGACGACGAGGAACGCGGCCGCCACCGCCGCCCACAGCACACACACCACCGGAAACCACACCACACTCCCGGCGAACCGCAGGGCCAACTGCCATCTCGGCCGCACCGGTTGAGCCGTCCAGGTCGCCGGATCCTCGTACACGTCCATGACAAGGAATCCTGCCGCAGGCATGGAGCGGGCCGGGCGGGTGCCCCCGCCCGGCCCTGACTACCTCCACACGAGCTCTACTTGGTCACCGCGTCCAGCGCATCCGCGATGCCCCAGCCGTAGAAGCCGTTGCGGTTCTTCGAGCCCTCGCACACCGCGTCGATCTTGCCGTCGGCGTCGATGTCGTACGGGTCCGTGCACGGCGTGGCGTCGGCCTCGGCGTACAGGAGGGCCTTCACCAGGGCCGGAGAAGCGTACGGATGCGTCGACTTGATGAGGGCGGCGACGCCCGCGACGTGCGGGGAGGCCATCGACGTACCGGCCATGTAACCCCACTTGCCGCCCGGCAGCGTGCCGAGGATCAGCCCGCTCGTGGCCGGCGCCTCCGGCTTCTGGTAGGCGGTCGAGTCGCCGCCCGGGGCGGCTATGTCCGCGACGCCCAGACCGTAGTTGGAGAAGGACGACTTGATGCCCTTCGCCCCCGTCGAGGCGACCGTGACGACGCCCGGCAGCTGGGTCGGGATGTCGAGGCACTCCGACGGGTCGACGACCCGGTCGCCCGGCGTGGTGTCGTTCGGCGAGGACGGGTCGGTGATCTCGTCGGAGGCCAGGTCATAGTTCTCGTTGCCGGCCGCCGCGACGTTGACCGCGCCCTTCTTCTCCGCGTACCGCGAGGCCCGGCCGACCGCGTCCAGCAGCGCCTTCTGGTCCGGGTCGTTCTTGCAGTTGAAGTACCAGGGGTCGGTGTAATAGCTGTTGTTCGTCACGTCGACCCCGTGCTCGGCCGCCCACACGAAGCCGCACACCACGGCCTCCGTGTAGAAGAAGCCGGCCGGGTTGGACACCTTGATGCCGGAGACCTTCACCCCGGGCGCGACACCGGTCATGCCGACGCCGTTCTTCGCGGCGGCGATCTCACCCGCCACGTGCGTCCCGTGCGGGCTCTCCCCGGCGCCCGGCCGCCAGGCTCCGTCGGACGTGTCCGGCTTGCCCGAGACACAGTTGACCGACGCGTCCCGGTCGAAGTTGGGTGCGATGTCGGGGTGGGTGTCGTCGACGCCGGTGTCGATCACGGCGACCGTGACCTTCTTGCTGCCCAGCGACTTCTCGTGCGCCTTGTCCGCCTTGATGGCGGGCAGATCCCACTGCTGCGGCTCCAGCGGGTCCTGCCCGGCGGGGGCCTCGGCCTTGGCGACCTCGGCCGCGCTCAACGCCTTCGGCGTGCCCAGGTCACCCGTCGACGCCGACTGCAGCGGCTTGGTGCGGGTGGCACCGGCCGACTGCACCCCGCGCACCGTGCGGATGCTCTTGGCGAAGTCGGGGTTCGAGGAGTGGACGACGATGACGCCGATCTGGTCGTACGACGTCACGATCGTGCCCCCGGCCTTGCCGACGGCCTTCTTCACGTACGCCGAAGTGCCGTGGCCCGGCTTGACGTTGACGACGTAGCTGAGCGAGGTCGCGTCGGCCGAGACCGCCGCGGGCGCCTCGTCGGCGGCCGTGGCCGTGGTGTTCGGCAGGAAAGCGAGGGCCGTGGCCACGGCCATTCCGGCCGGGATCGCGACGGCGCGGCGGTAACGCGCGTGCGGCGCAGTCATGCAGTCTCCAGTTCGTTCGCGGTACGGGCGGACTGTGCGGAAAGTCTGGGCAGCGCGCGTCACTTGACGGCGCGCAGCGCGTTGACGATGCCGTAGCCGTAGAAGCCGTTGACGCGCTTGCCGCCCTCGCACACCGCGTCCTGCGTGCCGTCACCGTCCTGGTCGTACGACTCGGGGCACGCCGTCCGGTCGGCCTGCGCCTTCAGCAGGGTCTGGAGCTGGGCCGCGGACGCCCACGGGTGCTTGGACTTCAGCAGCGCGGCCACCGCGGAGGCATGCGGGGAGGCCATCGAGGTGCCCTGGAGGAAGCCGTACGCGCCGTTCGGCAGCGTGGACAGGATGCGGCCGTCCTTCGAGGGCGTGTCGGGTATCTGGTAGCGCCGGTCGCCGCCCGGCGCCGCGACGTCGACGACGCCCTCGCCGTACGTCGAGAAGTACGACTTCACGCTGTCGACGCCCGTCGAGCTCACCGTGACGACACCCGGAAGCTGGTTCGGCACGTCGAAGCACTCGTGCGGGTCGATGGTGCGCTCGACGGGGGTGGAGTCGTCCGGGCTGGAGTCGTCGACGATCGCGTCCGAGTCCAGGTCGTGGTTGGAGTTGCCCGCCGCGGCGACGTTGAGCGTGCCCTTCTTCTGCGCGTACAGCTGCGCCCTGTTGACCGCGTCGACGATGGCCCGCTGGTCCGGGTCGTCCATGCAGTTGTACAGCCACGGATCGACGTAGTAGCTGTTGTTCGTGATCTCGACGCCGTGGTCGGCGGCGAACACGAAGGCGCACACCACGCTCTCCGGGTAGAAGAGACCGTTCGCCCGGTCGGTGACGTTGATGCTGGAGACCTTCACACCGGGTGCGACGCCGGCGACGCCGATTCCGTTGCGCGCGGCGGCTATCTCACCCGCGACATGCGTGCCGTGGTAGTCCTCGGCGGTGTACGGCCGCCAGGCGCCCTCGCTGGTGTCGGGCTTGCCGCCGGCGCAGTTGGCGGACTGGGACGCGGAGAAGTTCGGGGCGATGTCGGGGTGGGTGTCGTCCACGCCGGTGTCGATCACGGCGACGGTCACCTTGCTGCTGCCCGGGTTGATCTTCGCGGCCTTGTCGGCGCCGATCGCGCGCAGATCCCACTGATCGGCCTCGAGGGGCTCGCTCTCGGGCGTCTTCGCCGAGGCGGCCTCGGTGCGCTTCGCCTGCGCGGCCGTCAGGTACTCGACCGCGCCCTCCTCCTTCGTCCCCGCGGCCGTCAGGGGCGTCGTGCGCGTCGCACCCGCCGACTGGACCCCGCGGGCCGTGCGTATGGTCTTGGCGAAGTCGGCGTTCGAGGAGTGGACGACGATCACGCCGATCCGCTGGTACGTGGCCACGACCGAGCCGCCGGCCTTCCCGATCGCCTTCTTCACCGACGCGATCGTGTGCCGGTCCACCTTGGTGTTGACGACGTACGCCAGCTTCGGCGCGTCCGCCGTGCGGGCGGCCGACTCCGCCTGCGGGGCCGCCGACGCGGCGGCGGGCAGGAAGCCCAGAGAGGCCGTCAGAGACAGCACGACGGGCACGGCGAGGGCGAGCCGGCGTCTGGAACGCGAGTGAGACATGGGGTCTCCACATCCTCCGGAAACGAAACCGGCCCGAGGCACAGGTGGTGCTCGGGCAGGTACATGACGAGGTGGTGCAGGGCGAAGCTATCTCGCGCTCTCGCTGGCCAGCAACGTTTTGTCGAAACGACTTCGGAAAGAACGCCGCGCGGTTGAACCGGTTCTCGCGTGCCGCCGTGACGTTGGACAAGGAGCGCGAGGACACTCGCCTCCGTCCCCGTTCACAACCGCTTCCGTCATCGCGAGGAGACTCTCCGTGGCCACCGACGCACCGCCCCCCTCGAAAGAGCAACACAAACTCCCCTCACCCGAGGAGTTCAGCGAGGTGCAGGAGAGCGCGGAGTTCGGTGAACTGCGCCGCTCCTACCGCTCCTTCGCCTTCCCGCTGACCGTCGCCTTCATCGCCTGGTACCTGCTGTACGTCCTGCTGTCGAACTACGCGGGCGGCTTCATGGGCACCAAGCTGTTCGGCAACATCAACGTCGCCCTCGTCTTCGGGGTCGCCCAGTTCGTCACCACGTTCCTCATCGCCTGGTGGTACTCGAAGCACGCCGCGGCGAATCTCGACCCCAAGGCCGAGGCCATCAAGTCCCGGATGGAGGGCGGCGCATGAGCCCCGCACAGCAGACCCTTCTCGCCGCGAACGAGGCCAGCGAGCACCGCCCGCTGATCATCACCCTGTTCGCGCTGTTCGTCGTCGCCACCCTCGGCATCACCATCTGGGCGGGCCGCCAGACCAAGGACGCCGCCGACTTCTACGCCGGCGGCCGCCAGTTCAGCGCCTTCCAGAACGGCCTCGCCGTCTCCGGCGACTACATGTCCGCCGCGTCCTTCCTCGGCATCGCGGGCGCCATCGCCCTCTTCGGCTACGACGGCTTCCTCTACTCCATCGGCTTCCTGGTCGCCTGGCTCGTCGCCCTGCTCCTGGTGGCCGAGCCGCTGCGCAACTCCGGCCGCTACACCATGGGCGACGTCCTCGCGTACCGCATGCGCCAGCGCCCGGTCCGCACCGCCGCCGGCACCTCCACGATCGTCGTGTCGATCTTCTACCTGCTGGCCCAGATGGCCGGCGCCGGCGTCCTCGTGTCGCTGCTGCTCGGCATCACCACCGACGCCGGCAAGATCCTCATCGTCGCCCTCGTCGGCATCCTGATGATCGTCTACGTCTCCATCGGCGGCATGAAGGGCACCACCTGGGTCCAGATGATCAAGGCCGTGCTGCTCATCGGCGGCACCATCCTGATCACCTTCCTGGTGCTGCTGAAGTTCAACTTCAACATCTCCGACCTGCTCGGCCAGGCCGCCGAGAACAGCGGCAAGGGCGCCGCCTTCCTGGAGCCTGGCCTGCAGTACGGCGCCACCGGCACCTCCAAGCTGGACTTCATCTCCCTCGGCATCGCCCTGGTGCTCGGCACCGCCGGCCTGCCGCACATCCTGATCCGCTTCTACACGGTGCCCGACGCCAAGGCCGCCCGTAAGTCCGTGAACTGGGCCATCGGCATCATCGGCGGCTTCTACCTGATGACGATCGCGCTCGGCTTCGGCGCCGCCGCGCTCATCTCGCAGGAGGAGATCATCGCCTCCAACCCGTCCGGCAACACGGCGGCACCCCTGCTCGCCCTGCACCTGGGCGGCGTCGACTCGACCTGGGGCGCGATCCTGCTCGCCACGATCTCGGCGGTGGCCTTCGCGACGATCCTCGCCGTCGTCGCCGGCCTGACCCTGGCCTCGTCGTCGTCGTTCGCGCACGACATCTACGCCAACGTCATCCGCAAGGGGAAGGCCTCCGGCGCCGAGGAGGTCCGCGCGGCCCGCTGGGCGACCGTCTTCATCGGCGTCGTCTCCATCGGCCTGGGCGCCCTCGCCCGCGACCTGAACGTGGCCGGCCTGGTCGCGCTCGCCTTCGCCGTCGCGGCCTCCGCCAACCTGCCGACGATCCTCTACAGCCTGTTCTGGAAGCGGTTCACCACCCAGGGCGCCCTGTGGTCGATCTACGGCGGTCTGATCGTCGCCGTCGGCCTGGTGCTGTTCTCGCCCGTCGTCTCCGGCGACCCCAAGGCGATGTTCCCCGAGGTCGACTTCGCCTGGTTCCCGCTGAAGAACCCGGGCATCATCTCCATCCCGTTCGGCTTCCTCATGGGCTGGCTCGGCACGGTCCTGTCCAAGGAAGAGCCGGACGTCAAGAAGTACGCCGAGCTGGAGGTCCGGTCCCTGACCGGCACCGGCGCCCACTGAGCACGAACCCCCTCGCGCGGCCGCGTCGTAGGAACCTCCAGGTCCCTGCGGCGCGGCCGCGTTCCACGTCGTGGGATCGGGCCTGTGGTGATGTCAGCGGGGTCACGTAGGCTCTCAGGTGTCGGAGAAGAAGTGCTCCGGGCACGATCCGCGTCGAGGGAGGGGGCCCACGTGCTCATCGACACCTACGGCCGAGTGGCCACCGACCTGAGGGTCTCGCTGACCGACCGCTGCAATCTGCGCTGCACGTACTGCATGCCCGAGGAGGGCCTGCAGTGGCTGGCCAAGCCGGACCTGCTCACGGACGACGAGATCGTCCGCCTGATCGACATCGCGGTCACCTCCCTCGGTATCGAGGAGGTCCGCTTCACCGGCGGCGAGCCCCTGCTGCGCCCCGGCCTGGTCGGCATCGTGGAGCGCGTCGCGGCCCTTCAGCCGCGCCCCCAGATGTCCCTCACGACCAACGGCATCGGCCTCAAGCGCACGGCGGCGGCCCTGAAGGACGCGGGCCTGGACCGGGTCAACGTCTCCCTCGACACGCTCCGCCCGGAGGTCTTCAAGACCCTCACCCGCCGCGACCGCCACAAGGACGTCATCGAGGGACTGCACGCCGCGCGCGACGCGGGCCTCACGCCGGTCAAGGTCAACTCGGTCCTGATGCCGGGGCTCAACGAGGACGAGGCCCCCGACCTCCTCGCCTGGGCCGTGGAGCACGACTACGAGCTGCGCTTCATCGAGCAGATGCCCCTGGACGCCCAGCACGGCTGGAAGCGCGACGGCATGATCACGGCGGGCGACATCCTGACCTCCCTGCGCACGCGCTTCGAACTGACCGCCGAGGGCGACGAGAAGCGCGGCTCGGCCCCGGCGGAGCGCTGGCTGGTCGACGGCGGCCCGCACGTCGTCGGCGTGATCGCCTCCGTCACCCGCCCCTTCTGCGCCGCCTGCGACCGCACCCGCCTCACCGCCGACGGGCAGATCCGCAACTGCCTGTTCGCCCGGGAGGAGACCGACCTGCGCGCCGCCCTGCGCTCCGGCGCCCCGGACGAGGAGATCGCCCGCATCTGGCGCCTGGCGATGTGGGGCAAGAAGGCGGGAGCGGGGCTGGACGACCCGACCTTCGTACAGCCGGACCGTCCCATGTCGGCGATCGGTGGCTAGCTAGGGGTTCTGCGAGGACTCCCATTCCTTCAGCAGCACCACGTCCTTCAAGAACCCCCGCACCCCGAGGAACTGCGACAGATGCTCGCGATGCTCCTCGCACGCGAGCCACGTCTTGCGCCGCTCCGGCGTATGGATCTTCGGGTTGTTCCACGCCAGCACCCACACGGCGTCCGCACGGCAGCCCTTCGCGGAACAGATGGGCGTCTCGTCACTCACAGCTTCGTCTCACCACTGCACACAGAAAAGGCGACGCCGAGCAGCCACGGGGGGAGCTGCCCGGCGTCGGTCCGTCGCTCCGACGGGGGATGCGGAGCGCGTACGAAGTATGTCACGGGTAACCCCGGGCCCGGCACCTGAACAACATGATTGATCTGAGCTTTTCTTGAGCTTGGCGGGAAGATGACTTCCGCTTGCGATCGCTCCGGAGCGCCTCTACCGCTCCTGCGACTCGGACCGCGCTCCCGGCACCGTCCCGGACACGGCATCTTCCGCGACGGATTCCGAAGGACCGTCCTGTGTCTCCGGCGGCGCGATCATCGGCCGCACCGGCGGCACCACGAACGTGGACGGCAGGGACGGCGCGTTCTCGCGCCCGGCGTTCGCGATCACCACCGCGATGTACGGCAGCACCAGCCCGAGCACCAACGCCACGACGGCGACGTGCCGTTCGACGTTCCACAGCGTGGCCGCGAGGATCACGGAGATCGTGCGGACCGTCATCGAGATCACGTACCGGCGCTGCCGCCCGCGGACGTCCTCCTGGAGTCCGGCCCGGGCGCCGGTGATCCGGAACACCTCGACGTGTCCGCCGCCATGCTGCTTCCGCATCGCATTCCACCATCCGCCCGTATCGGATCTCCCCGCCCCGTAGCCGCCCTGGGCCGGTCGGGGAGCCTGGCCAGGACAGCTTCCACGTTACGCCGCGCCTGCGTCGGCTACGAGACCGGGGCCGGTCCGGCCCGGGCGAACGGCCTGAGCCGTGCTACGTACGGCCATCCCTGGCATGCGGCGTAGGGCGCCTCGACCGACACTGGGCGTAGTGCTCACGTCGAGCCGTACGAGGAGGCAGCGATGGGCTGGTTGTGGGCGATCATCGTGGGATTGGTACTCGGCCTGGTCGCCAAGGCGATCATTCCGGGCAAGCAGCATGTCCCCCTGTGGCTGACCGTCATCCTGGGCATGATCGGCGCCATCGCCGGCAATGCCATCGCCCGGGCGGCCGGTGTCGACGCCACGGAGGGCATCGACTGGTGGCGGCACGTCTTCCAGCTGGCGATGGCGATCATCCTCGTCGGTCTCGGCGACCGGGCCTGGACGGCGGTCAGGGGAAGCAGACGCAGGGCATGACGAGACGGATGAGGGCATAACGGGGCGATCGGCGAAGGGGGGCGGCCTCCGCACCGGAGACCGCCCCCCTTCCTCGCGTCCTCGCGCCCTCAGGCGCCGGTGACCTCCACCGCCGCCAGGTTCTTCTTGCCCCGGCGCAGCACCAGCCAGCGGCCGTGCAGCAGGTCCTCCTTGGCGGGGACCGCGTCCTCGCCGGCGACCTTGACGTTGTTCACGTAGGCGCCGCCCTCCTTGACCGTGCGGCGCGCGGCCGACTTGCTGGCCACCAGGCCGACCTCGGCGAACAGGTCGACGGCCGGACCGAGCTCGGCGACCTGGATGTGCGGCACCTCCGACAGGGCCGCGGCCAGCGTCCGCTCGTCGAGCTCGGCCAGCTCGCCCTGCCCGAAGAGGGCCCTGGACGCGGCGATCACGGCGGCCGTCTGGCCGGCGCCGTGCACCAGCGTCGTCAGCTCCTCGGCCAGCGCGCGCTGCGCGGCCCGGGCCTGCGGACGCTCCTCGGTCTGCTGCTCCAGCTCCTCCAGCTCCTCGCGGGAACGGAAGGACAGGATGCGCATGTACTTGGAGATGTCCCGGTCGTCCACGTTCAGCCAGAACTGGTAGAACGCGTACGGCGTCGTCATCTCCGGGTCGAGCCAGACGGCGCCGCCCTCGGTCTTGCCGAACTTGGTGCCGTCCGCCTTGGTCATCAGCGGGGTCGCCATGGCGTGCACCGTGGCGTCCGGCTCCAGCCGGTGGATCAGGTCCAGACCCGCCGTGAGGTTCCCCCACTGGTCGCTGCCGCCCTGCTGGAGCGTGCAGCCGTAGCGCCGGTACAGCTGGAGGAAGTCCATGCCCTGGAGGAGCTGGTAGCTGAACTCCGTGTAGCTGATGCCCTCGGAGGACTCCAGGCGCCGGGCGACGGAGTCCTTGGTCAGCATCTTGTTGACGCGGAAGTGCTTGCCGATGTCCCGCAGGAACTCGATCGCGGAGAGGTTCTCCGTCCAGTCGAGGTTGTTGACCATGACGGCCGCGTTCTCGCCCTCGAAGTCCAGGAACGGCTCGATCTGGGAGCGCAGCTTGCCGACCCAGCCGGCGACCGTCTCCGGATCGTTCAGCGTGCGCTCCGCGGTCGGGCGCGGGTCGCCGATCAGGCCCGTGGCGCCGCCCACCAGCGCCAGCGGCCGGTGACCGGCCTGCTGGAGCCGGCGCACGGTCAGCACCTGCACCAGGTGCCCCACGTGCAGCGACGGCGCCGTCGGGTCGAAGCCGCAATAGAACGTGACGGGACCGTCCGCGAGCGCCTTGCGCAAAGCGTCCTCGTCAGTGGACAGGGCGAACAGCCCGCGCCACTTCAGCTCGTCGACGATGTCCGTCACGGTTCTCGTGTCTCCTTGATGATCTTCGGGCAGTCGGGTGACAGCCGACTACGAGGTTATACGCCCTGACTGACAGAGCTCATATTGAAATCCGGTACGCGCAGCGCGGGCATCGCGGCCCTGGTGAACCAGTCGCTCCACTCCCTGGGCAGCGTCTTCTCGGTGCGGCCGGCCTCCGTGGCCCGGCCGAGCACGCCGACCGGCGACTCGTTGAACCGGAAGTTGTTCACCTCGCCGGTCACCTCGCCGTTCTCGACCAGGTAGACGCCGTCCCGGGTCAGACCCGTGAGCAGCAGCGTCGCCGGATCGACCTCCCGGATGTACCACAGGCAGGTCAGCAGCAGCCCGCGCTCGGTGTTCGCGACCATCTCCTCCAGGGAGCGGTCCTCACCCCCGTCCATGACGATGTTGTCGATGACCGGCGCCACGGGCAGGCCGGTGAGGCCCGCGCTGTGCCTGCTGGTCGTCAGGTGCCGCAGCTCACCCCGGCTCATCCACTCGGTGGCCGCGAGCGGCAGCCCGTTGTCGAACACCGACTGGTCGCCGCCGGAGGAGTGCGCGATCACGAAGGGCGCCGACTCCAGACCGGGCTCGTGCGGGTCGCTGCGCAGGGTCAGCGGCAGCTCGGTCAGCTTCTCGCCGACGCGCGTGCCCCCGCCCGGCTTGGAGAACACCGTGCGGCCCTCCACCGCGTCCCGGCCGGACGCCGACCACATCTGGTAGATCAGCAGATCGGCGACGGCCGTCGGCGGCAGCAGCGTCTCGTACCGGCCCGCGGGCAGCTCCACGCGCCGCTCGGCCCACCCGAGGCGCACGGCCAGCTCCGCGTCCAGCGCCGCCGGGTCGACGTCCTTGAAGTCCCGGGTGGAGCGACCGGCCCAGGCGGACCGGGTCCGGTCCGGCGACTTGGCGTTCAGCTCCAGCGTGCCGTTCGGCTGGTCGTGCCGCAGCCGCAGCCCCGAGGACGTCCCCAGGTACGTCGACACCAGTTCGTGGTTGGCGAAGCCGTACAGCTCCCGGCCGCCCGCACGCGCGCGTGCGAAGGCCTCGCCGAGCGCCGGAGCGAAGTCGGCGAACACGGCCGAGGAGGTCTCGGCGGGCGTCTCCATGAACTCCGGCGCCTGCGTCACGCCCGTGACCAGCGGCTGTGCGTCCTCGGCGGGCCCGGCGCCGCGCGCGGCGGCCTCGGCGGCCCGCACCAGGGGCTCCAGCTCGTCGGGCGTCACCGCGGACCGTGACACGACCCCCGAGGCCGTGCCCTCCTTGCCGTCGACCGTGGCGACGACGGTGAGCGTGCGTCCGCGCGTGACCCCGTTCGTGGTCAGCGCGTTGCCCGCCCAGCGCAGGTTGGCGGTGGACTGCTCGTCGGCGATGACGACACACCCGTCCGCCCGGGACAGTTCTAGGGCGCGCTCGACGACCTCGTGCGGCTTGCTGATACGCCCGCTCATCGACCGGCCTCCTGGGTCGTGTTAAGGATGTTGACGCCCTTGAAGAGGGCCGACGGGCAGCCGTGCGACACGGACGCGACCTGGCCCGGCTGGGCCTTGCCGCAGTTGAAGGCGCCGCCCAGGACGTACGTCTGCGGACCGCCCACCGCGGCCATCGAGCCCCAGAAGTCGGTCGTCGTCGCCTGGTAGGCCACGTCCCGCAACTGCCCGGCGAGCCGCCCGTTCTCGATGCGGTAGAAGCGCTGCCCGGTGAACTGGAAGTTGTACCTCTGCATGTCGATCGACCAGGACCGGTCGCCGACCACGTAGACGCCCCGCTCCACGCCCCCGATCAGGTCCTCGGTGGACATCCCGGCCGGGTCCGGACGCAACGACACGTTGGCCATGCGCTGCACCGGCACGTGCCCGGGGGAGTCGGCGTAGGCGCATCCGTTGGACCGCTCGAAGCCGGTCAGTCTCGCGATCCGCCGGTCCAGCTGGTAGCCGACGAGCCTGCCGTCCTTCACCAGGTCCCAGGACTGCGCCGCGACGCCCTCGTCGTCGTACCCGATGGTGGCCAGCCCGTGCTCGGCGGTGCGGTCGCCGGTGACGTTCATCAGCTCCGAGCCGTAGCGCAGCTTGTTCAGCTGGTCGAAGGTGGCGAAGGAGGTGCCGGCGTAGGCGGCCTCGTAACCGAGCGCCCGGTCCAGCTCGGTGGCGTGCCCGATGGACTCGTGGATGGTCAGCCACAGGTTGGACGGGTCGACGACCAGGTCGTACAGGCCCGCCTCGACGCTCGGCGCCCGCATCTTCTCGGCGAGCAGTTCCGGGATCTGCTCCAGCTCGCTCTCCCAGTCCCAGCCGGTGCCCCGCAGGTACTCCCAGCCGCGTCCCACGGGCGGGGCGAGGGTGCGCATCGAGTCGAACTCGCCGCTCGACTCGTCCACCGACACGGCGTTGAACACCGGGTGCAGCCGCACCCGCTGCTGCGTGGTCACCGTCCCGGCGGTGTCGGCGTAGAACTTGTTCTCGTGGACGGTGAGCAGCGAGGCGTCCACATGGTCGACCCCGTCGGCCGCCAGCAGCCGCGCGCTCCAGTCCCCGATCAGCCCGGCCTTCTCCTCGTCGGGCACGGTGAACGGATCGATCTCGTACGACGAGATCCAGGTCTTCTCGGCGTGCACCGGCTCGTCGGCCAGCTCCACACGCTCGTCGGACCCGGCCGCCTTGATCACCTGGGCGGACAGCCTGGCCATCGCCACCGCCTGCCCGGCGACCCGGGCGGCGGCGTCCAGGGAGAGGTCCACGCCGGACGCGAACCCCCAGGTGCCGCCGTGCACCACCCGCACCGCGTACCCGAGGTCGGTGGTGTCCGACGACCCGGCGGGCTTGGCGTCCCGGAACCGCCAGGAGGCGCTGCGCACCCGCTCGAACCGGAAGTCCGCGTGCTCGGCGCCCAGCGCACGCGCGCGTGCGAGGGCCGCGTCGGCGAGGGCGCGTAGGGGGAGGGCCGTGAAGGCCTCGTCGATGGTATGAGGCACCGCCGTCTCTTTCTGTCGAGGTGAGGGTGGTCGCCGTACTTCGTGACTGTTCCGATCATGTCGTCTCGGCCCGCGCTCGGGCCACGAGTTTCGTGACCCGGGTGCGCGCATTTCTGTAGGGACCCGACAGCGAGTCCCCTACGCCACTGTCGGTGCCCGATTGTCCGCGAGCGTGCCCGGACCGATAGGTTTTCGAGGAAGCCGCCTGTCTTCGCCGCCTGTCGTCCAGGCGCCCGGGCGGGGTATCAGACCGCTATCGAAAGGGTGATCCGTTGAGCCGCTCGGTTCTCGTCACCGGAGGCAACCGGGGCATCGGCCTCGCCATCGCCCGCGCTTTCGCCGATGCCGGCGACAAGGTCGCCATCACGTACCGCTCGGGTGAGCCCCCGGCGGGCTTCCTCGCTGTCAAGTGCGACATCACCGACGCCGAGCAGGTGGAGCAGGCCTACAAGGAGATCGAGGAGGCCCACGGCCCCGTCGAGGTCCTGGTCGCCAACGCCGGCGTCACCAAGGACCAGCTCCTGATGCGCATGTCCGAGGAGGACTTCACCTCGGTCATCGACACCAACCTCACCGGCACCTTCCGGGTCGTCAAGCGCGCCAACCGCGGCATGCTGCGCGCCAAGAAGGGCCGCGTCGTCCTCATCTCCTCGGTCGTCGGGCTGCTCGGCTCCGCGGGGCAGGCCAACTACGCCGCCTCCAAGGCCGGCCTCGTCGGCTTCGCGCGCTCCCTCGCCCGTGAGCTGGGCTCGCGCAACATCACCTTCAACGTCGTCGCGCCCGGCTTCGTCGAGACCGACATGACCGCGGTGCTCTCCGACGAGCAGCGCGCCGGCATCGTGAAGCAGGTCCCGCTCGGCCGGTACGCGCAGCCGGAGGAGATCGCCGCCACGGTGCGGTTCCTCGCCTCGGACGACGCCTCGTACATCACTGGAGCCGTCATCCCCGTTGACGGCGGACTGGGAATGGGTCACTGATCACCATGAGCGGAATTCTCGAGGGCAAGCGCGTCCTGATCACCGGTGTGCTGATGGAGTCCTCCATCGCCTTCCACGCCGCCAAGCTGGCCCAGGAGCAGGGCGCCGAGATCATCCTGACCGCGTTCCCGCGGCCCACGCTGACCGAGCGGATCGCCCGGAAGCTGCCCAAGCCCACCAAGGTCATCGAGCTCGACGTGACGAACGACGAGCACCTCGGGCGCCTGGCCGACATCGTCGGCGAGGAGCTCGGCGGCCTCGACGGCGTCGTCCACTCCATCGGCTTCGCCCCGCAGGACGCCCTCGGCGGCAACTTCCTCAACACGCCGTTCGAGTCGGTCGCCACGGCCATGCACGTCTCGGCGTACTCCCTGAAGTCGCTCACCATGGCCTGCCTGCCGCTGATGCAGAACGGCGGCTCCGTCGTGGGTCTGACCTTCGACGCGCAGTACGCCTGGCCGCAGTACGACTGGATGGGCCCGGCCAAGGCCGCCCTGGAGGCGACCAGCCGCTACATGGCCCGTGACCTGGGCAAGCAGAACATCCGCTGCAACCTGATCTCGGCGGGCCCGATCGGCTCCATGGCCGCGAAGTCCATCCCGGGCTTCGGCGAGCTGGCCTCCGTGTGGGACTCCCGCTCCCCGCTGGAGTGGGACCTGAAGGACCCCGAGCCGGCCGGCCGCGGCATCGTCGCCCTGCTGAGCGACTGGTTCCCGAAGACCACCGGCGAGATCATCCACGTGGACGGCGGTCTGCACGCCATCGGAGCCTGATCTCCCGTACGGAGCCTGATCTCCCGTACGGAGCCTGATCTCCCGTACGTCGTAGGCGCCCCGTTTCCCGCAGTGCGCGGGGAGCGGGGCGTCACCCGTTCGGCTCATCCGGCCGGGCGGGGGAGGCGCACCCCCGGGCACGCTGGAGTACGCGTCACCACGCGATCCCCTCCCCAGCACGGCCGAGGAGGTCCCCTTGTGCGCTTGTCCCGCCGAACGGCCTCACTGTCCCTCGCCATCGCCCTCGTCCTGATCCTGGCGTACGAGGCGGTGCCCCACGCGCGCGTACCCGCCGGCGAGCAGGATCCGGCCGACCCCTTCGGCGCCGCGTGCCGGATCCGCGTCACCGGCTCCAAGGTGACCGTGTACTGCCACAACCCGTACCCCGAGGCCGACCGCGTGAGCCTGCACGTCGAGTGCGCCCGCTGGTGGGACATCGACACCGACAGCTCCCCGGTGGAGGCCGGGCCCGCGCAGACCGTGCGGCTGACGGGACGCTGCTGGAAGGAAGTCGGCGACGTGTGGATCAGTCACCGGCGGGCGAGCTGATCCCGCCCAGGCGGCACTGGAACGGATAGCGGGCGGCTTCCGCCGCCGCCTGCTCCGCGTCGCCCGTGCGGATCGCGTCGAGCAGCCGCGCGTGCTCCATGTACGTCTCCGGCGTCAGCTCCTCGCCGACGTCCTCGCGCAGCCAGTCCCGCAGGACCTCGCCCAGGTCCGCGTACATGGCCGTCATCACGTCGTTGTGGGAGGCGGACACCACGGCCAGGTGGAAGGTCGCGTCCGCCGTCACGAACGCCTCCGCGTCACCCGACTCCCAGGCCTCCTCACGCCGCAGCAGCAGTGCGTCGAGCTGCTTGAGGTCCTTCTCCGTACGCCGCTCGGCGGCCAGCCGGGCGGCCGCCGACTCCAGCGTGGAGCGCAGCTCGGCGACGTGCCGGGGGTCGGCACCGGCGAACCGCCGCTGCATCACCCCCGCCAGCTCGCTCGTCGCCACGACATACGTGCCGGAGCCCTGGCGGATGTCCAGCAGGCCGTTGTGCGACAGGGCGCGGACGGCCTCGCGGACCGTGTTGCGGGCGACACCCAGCTGCTCGACGAGCTCGGGCTCGGTCGGGATGCGGGAGCCGACCGGCCACTCGCCGGAGGTGATCTGGGCCCGCAGGGCGGCGATGACCTGTTCGGAGAGGGCCGAACGTCGGGGATGGCTCAGGGGCATGGCACACCTTCGCACGACCGGGGCGCCGGGGCGCGGCCTGGGAGGGAGCGAAGTGGACAGTCAATCATCCTATGATTCTATGATGGGCCGCATGGCTAGTGAGGAAACCCGGACGATGACGCCCCCGACCGTACGCAGCTCGGCCGCGCACGAGGCCCGGGAACCCGGCGGCTCCTCCACGCGCGCGTGGACGATGCGGCTGCTCGTCCTCGGCATCGTGCTGTCCGCGCTGAACCTCCGCCCCGCCATCACCAGCCTCGGCGCCCTCCTGGAGGAGGTCCGCGACGGGCTCGGCATGAGCGGCAGCGTGGCCGGGCTGCTCACCTCCGTGCCGCCGCTGTGCTTCGCCGTCTTCGGCGTCATGGCCCCGCGGCTCGCCCGCCGCTTCGGAGCCGGCGCCGTGGTGTGCGCCGGCATGGCCGCCATCGCCGCCGGCCTGGCGATCCGGCCGTACGCCGGCGGCACGGCCGGCTTCCTGGCCGCCAGTGCCCTCGCCCTCATGGGCATCGCGGTCAGCAACGTGCTGATGCCGGTCATCGTCAAGCACTGGTTCCCCGACCGCGTGGGCTCCATGACCGGCCTGTACTCCATGGCGCTCGCCCTGGGCACGGCCCTCGCGGCCGCGGTCACGGTGCCCCTGACCGACGCCCTGGGCGGCAGCTGGCAGTCGGGCCTCGCCCTGTGGGCGGGGCTGGCCGTGGCGGCGGTCCTGCCGTGGCTGCCGTTCGTACGGGGGCGTGCGGCGGCGCCCGGGGCGGGGGAGCGGGGCGGAGACGGACGCGCGTCTGCCCGGGGCGCCGCGGCGGAGACGCCGGCCTCCGCCGGGACGGAACCCGGGCGCGAGGAGACCTCTGCCTCGACCTCGACGACACACTCGCGCGAGGAGACCTCCGCCTCCGCTTCGACGACACACGCGCGCGAAGAGGCTCCGCGGCTGCGGATCACCCGGAGCCGCACCGCCTGGGCCCTGGCCGTCTTCTTCGGGCTCCAGGCGACCGCCGCCTACATCACCATGGGCTGGATGGCGCAGATCTTCCGGGACGCGGGCGTACCCGCGGGCACCGCGGGGCTGCTGCTCGCGGTCACCATGGTGATGGGCGTACCCCTGGCCTTCGTCATACCGCGCCTGGCCACGCGGCTGCCGCACCAGGGCCCGATCGTGCTCGCCCTGGGCGTCTGCGGCCTCGCCGGCTACGCCGGGCTGTACCTAGCGCCGGCCGCCGGCGCCTGGGCCTGGGCCGTGCTGCTCGGTGTCGCCAACTGTGCCTTCCCGCTCGCCCTCACCATGGTCGGCATGCGGGCCAGGACCGGCCCGGGCGTGGCCCAGCTGTCGGCGTTCGCGCAGAGCACCGGCTACCTGATCTCCATCCCGGGGCCGCTCCTGGTGGGCGTCCTCTACCAGCACAGCGGCGGCTGGGGCCTGCCGATCGCGCTGATGAGCGCCCTGATGATCCCGCAGATGGCGATCGGCTTCCTGGCGGGCCGGGACCGCACGGTCGAGGACGAGGCGGGCCGCTGACCCCGCCGCGGAGCCGTTGATCTCACCCCGGGGCGACCGGTGCCCGCGGCGGGTGCGAGACTTGCCCCATGCCAGTGCTCGACCCGAATCCCCAGCACGGTCAGAAGAAGATGCTGCTCGTGTTCGGCGCCTTCTTCGCGATCTTCATCATCATCGGCGTCATCGCGACCATCGCCTCGCCATGACCGGCCCTCGCCCCGCCCATGGTGGGGCTAGCCCCCCTGTCCCCTAGGGGGTGAGGGTCAGGGTCAAGTGGGTGGATCACCGGATGGGCCGGCCGCCTCGGATTCCGTAACTTCGACGTGTGACCGCGAGACGCGGGCACGGACCATTCGAAGAGCGGAGGCACCATGTCGGCTCCTACGCACACCCGGCCCCATCCGGCGACCCGGGCCGGCGTCGACAGCCGGCTGCCCTGGTGGGCCCTCGCCCTGCCCACGCTCGCCTTCGTCGCGCTGCTCGTGCTGATCCTGAACCCGTCCGACGCCCAGGCGGCCACCGGCGACCCGGTGATCACCCACCTCTTCGAGCGCGTCCAGCAGCTGATAGCCCGCTGAGCACGGCGGAAAGCCGGTGGTCAACTCCCTGCGCCCCGTGGCCTGTTTCGTGCGAAGCTGGATCTCATGAGCGTCGCAGAACCCCGCAGGATTGTCCTCTTCCGCCATGCGAAAGCCGACTGGCCACAGGTGAGTGATCACGAGCGTCCGCTCGCTGACCGGGGCCGAAAAGAAGCGGCGGAGGCCGGGCGCAGGCTGGCCGACACCGGCATCGCCTTCGACCTGGCCCTGTGCTCCACCGCGGTCCGGACCCGCGAGACCTGGAAGCTCGCCGTCCAGGAGTTCCCACAGCGGCCGAAAACCGTCTACGAGGAGCGGATCTACGAGGCTTCGCCCGGCGAACTGATCGCCGTGCTCAACGAGACCCCCGACGACGCGCAGAACCTTCTCCTGATCGGCCACAATCCGGGCGTCCAGGGCCTCGCCGACATCCTGGCGGGCACGGCCGAGGGCGACGCCCGCGACCGGATGACCCGCCGTGGGTTCCCGGCCGCAGCCTTCGCCCTGCTGTCCTTCACCGGCTCGTGGAAGAGCCTGGAGCCGGGCGTGGCCACGCTGGAGGACTACTGGGCGCCGACCGAGTGACCGACTCCGCGTGAGCGGGGCCCGGCACCGTGCGGTGCCGGGCTCACTTGGCCGGTTCAGACCGTGTCGAGGGTGTCCGCCGCCTCGACCTCTTCGCGCGTGATGCCCAGCAGGTACAGCACGGTGTCCAGGAAGGGGAAGTTCACCGCGGTGTGCGCGGCCTGGCGCACCACCGGCTTGGCGTTGAAGGCGACGCCGAGACCGGCCGCATTCAGCATGTCCAGGTCGTTGGCGCCGTCACCGATCGCCACGGTCTGCGACAGCGGCACACCGGCCTCGGCGGCGAACCGGCGCAGCAGCCGGGCCTTGCCGGCACGGTCGACGATCTCGCCCGTGACCTTGCCCGTCAGCTTCCCGTCGACGATCTCCAGCGTGTTGGCGTGGGCGAAGTCCAGCCCGAGCCGCTCCTTCAGATCGTCGGTGACCTGGGTGAAACCGCCGGAGACGACACCGACTTGGTAGCCGAGCCGCTTCAGTGTGCGGATCAGGGTGCGGGCGCCCGGCGTGAGCCGCACCTCGCTGCGCACCTTGTCCACGACCGAGGCGTCGAGCCCCTCCAGCAGCGCCACGCGCGCGTGCAGGGACTGCTCGAAGTCCAGCTCGCCGCGCATCGCGGCCGCCGTCACCTCGGCGACCTGGTCCTCGCAGCCGGCGTGCCCGGCGAACAGCTCGATGACCTCGTCCTGAATGAGCGTCGAGTCGACGTCCATGACGACCAGGCGCTGCGCGCGCCGGTACAGCCCCGCGGCGACGACCGCCACGTCGATGCCGAGCTTCGCCGCGTCGGGCGCCAGGGCGGTCCGCAGCGGCTCGGTCTCCACGCCGGACACGGCGAACTCGACGGCGGTCACGGGGTACTTGGCGAGCCGGAAGATACGGTCGATGTTGCCACCGGTCTTCGTGATCCGCGCGGCGATCGCCGCCGTGGCCTCCGCGGTGAGCGGATGCCCGAGCACGGTCACCAGGGAGCGGCCCAGCCCGCGCGGCCGGTTGTCGCCGAGGCCGGAGATGATCTCCGCCTGCATCTTCATCGACTCGGCCCAGCTGTGGACGGTCGCCCGCAGATCGCCCTCGAGCCCCTTGGGCGGCTCGGTCACGAGCGCGCACAGGACCATTCGCCCACGGGTGACGACCTGCTCGATGTCGACGACGTCGACGGAGTAGGCGGCGAGGGTGTCGAAGAGGCCGGCCGTGATGCCCGGACTGTCCTTGCCGAAGATCTTGACAAGGAGGGTGGGGACGTCGGAGGACGAGGTCTGCGAAGCGCTCATGGTGGTTCCACCGTATCCGGCAGGCAGGTCACACCGCCCGTGAGGTCCGCCTGGCGGACAGCGAACAATGGGTGACACACGGGTGGCGCGAACCTTGCGTCCCCCGTCCCCGGCGCCTGCTGCTGTCCCCGACGGGCCTACGTCCCCCCACGCGGCTTCCGCGGCGGCGGGGGAGGAGGCGGAGGCGGCGGTGGCCCGTCGTCCGGCCGGGCCGGCGGACGGTTCCCACCCTTCGGCTTGGGCGGCTGCCGGGGCCCACGCGGCGGCGGCCCGACCGGCCGCGCCACCGTGGGCGCGCCGTACACGTCCCCGTCCCCGTCCCGGTGAGCAGCCGGGTCACTGCCCGAGCGTGATGCGTGAGGTGCCCCGGGTTCGCCGGGGCGTGGCCGCGCGTCCTGCGGTTCTCGCAGTGCGTCCGGCACCCGGAGGTACGGATTGGTGGCCGGGTTCGGCGGCCGGTACGGCACTCCCGGCGCGTACGGCCCGGCCTCCTCCCCGTACGACGACGCCCGCCCGGCGTCGGTCCCGTCCCACTCCCCGGACCGCCCGGCACCGGCGTCGTACCCGGTCCGCACCCCGCTCGCCGCTGGTCCGGCCGCCCCCCGGGCCAAAGCCGTAGCCGACCGCCCCGCGGCCCCGCTCGCCCACGCGAGCAACGCCCCCACCGCCCCGGCCCCCGCACCCCACACCGCGCCCAGCAGCAGGGCCATGCCGAGGTGGCCGTGCAGTTCGACGCCCGCGCCGAACGCGTCGAAGCCGAGCACGGACAGGGAGGCGGTCACGGACACGTCCGTCAGCCAGGCGAGCAGCGGCAGGGCCGGCGCGGTCACCACCCCCAGCCGCAGCGCACACCGCCCCGCGAAACCGAGAGCCCCCGAACCCCGTACGCCCGCCGGACCGGGCACCGGCGTCCGCGCCGCCGCCAACACCCCCGCCAGCAGCATCATCAACGCCGCCGCCACCCCCAGCAGCCACACCCGACCGTCCAGCTCGGCCAGCCGCCCCAGCGTCACCGGCTCGGAGCGGCCCGCGAGCAGGTCGTCCAGCGGGTCCGGCAGGAGACGGGTCAGTTCACCCGTGGCCCGGCCGTCCCACGGCACGAGCAGACCGATCGGGACGCCCAGCCACACCCCGTTCGGCGCCCCGAGCAGTGCCGCGCCGGCGATGCGGCGGGGATGGTCGTCACCGGTCGCCGCGTACGCCGCCGCCGCGAGCCCCGCCGCCACCGCCACCAGCAGCACGGTCACCACCGCGGAAACGGCGGGCCGTACGACCCGGTGCACGGCCTCCCAGCCCCGCGGCAGCGGCGTGCGGCGCGAGGCCAGCAGGGCGATGACGAGGATCCCGGCCGACCAGCCCAGCCCGCCGAGCAGCGTGGGAGCGGTGTCGACCGTGAACCCGACCGCCGCCCGCGCGTCGACCAGATCGCCGATCCGGTCCGGCAGCAACCCGCCGACGTCCCCCAGCCCGGGAATCTCCAGGCCGTCTCCACCGCCCCCGCCCGTGAGGTCGTCCAGCCCCAGCGCGCCGCCGTCGATCGTGATGACATCGTGCCCCGCCCAGGCCAGCCCGCCCAGCATCGCCACGAACAGCGTGACCACCGCGCCCGCACGCGCGAGGAGTTCGGCGGGCGATATCACAACTCCCGCCGCCCGCAAGGACCGTAGGAAGAAGTACGACAGCAGCACCGCCCCGGCCAGGCTCACCCCCAGTGGCGTGATCTCGATGGCGGTGTCCGCCTCCGCACCCGTGAGACCGAACGCCGACACATCACCGGACGGCGTGACCGAACCACCCGCCCCAAGTGCCACCACCGCCGCGGTCATCGGCCCCAAGGAGCCCGCCGTGTCCGCCTCCAGCAGCCGCAGACCCAGCGCAGCCGTACCCGCCATTCCGATCAACGCCCAGCTCACGGCGGCCACGGCGGACATCAGCACGTCCCCCCACGGCACGCGCGTGCCGCCCCTCGCCGTCTCCGCACCTGTACCGGCACCCATGGCAGACCCCCCGATCCGCTACGCGGCGGGAACACCGCGTCCGTCCCCCTCGCGTCGAAATACCACTCTCCGGCCCGTTTTCAACCCCGTCAACGGAAACGGCTGATGCGTCCGAACGCGGTCTTCACAAGGCCCGACTTTCGGTCAGGCGGCCGCTACTGAAATAGTTCCCCCCGATGTTCGACATCCCTAGACTCCCCATGTCGGGGGTAACTCGGGGGACAACTCAGTGGGGCATGGAGTGCCGGAACTCGTACTGGAATCAAACGGACGTACCTGGACGCTCGATCCGTCCAGGGCTTACACCCTCGGACGTGATCCGCAGGGGGACGTCGTCTTCGACGACGCCAGGGTCTCCTGGCGTCACGCCACGGTCAGTTTCAACGGGCGCAGTTGGGTCATCGAGGACCATGGCAGCACCAACGGCACCTTCGTGCAGGGGCAGCGGATCCATCAGCTGGAGCTCGGCCCGGGCTCGGCGGTCAACCTGGGCAACGCGACCGACGGCCCGCGCCTGGACTTCTCCGGTGCCGCAGCCTCCGTCGCCACGCCGCAGGCCCAGCCCCAGCAGCAGCCGTACGCCGCACAGGGCGCGAATCCCGGCTGGGCCCAGCAGGCCCCTGCTCAGCAGGCGCCCCACCAGCAGTTCCAGGCCCCGCAGCAGGAGGCCCAGGCCGGCTGGCAGCAGCAGCCGCAGCAGCACGCGGCGCACATCCCACAGCAGCAGGGCCCCGGCGGCGTCGCGGGGGCGCCGCCGGTCTACGGCGACCGCAGCCCGACCACGTTCCACCAGTTCTCCCTCGGCCGCGTGATGCGCATCGGCCGGGCCCTGGAGAACGAGCTGGTCGTCTCCGACCTCCAGGTCTCCCGGCACCACGCCGAGTTCCACTCGACGCCCGACGGGCGCATGGAGATCCGCGACCTGGGCTCGCACAACGGCACGTACGTCAACGGCCAGCCGATCCCCAAGGGCGGCACGCAGCTGCTCGGTCCTGCCGATGTCGTCGGCGTCGGCCACTCGACGTTCCGGATCGTCGGCGACCGGCTCGAGGAGTTCGTCGACACCGGTGAGGTGTCCTTCTCCGCGCGCCACCTGACCGTCACCGTCGACGGCGGCAAGCAGATCCTCAAGGACGTCTCCTTCGGCGTCCCGGAGAAGTCGCTGATCGCGGTCATCGGCCCGTCCGGGTCCGGCAAGTCAACCCTGCTCAAGGCGCTCACCGGCTACCGCCCGGCCGACCAGGGCGAGGTCCTCTACGACAACCGGAATCTCTACAAGCAGTTCGCCGAGCTGCGCCAGCGCATCGGTCTGGTCCCGCAGGACGACATCCTGCACAAGGAGCTGACCGTCAAGAAGGCCCTCAAGTACGCGGCCAAGCTCCGCTTCCCGGCGGACACCACGGCCGCCGAGCGCGACGCCCGTATCGACGAGGTGCTGCGCGAGCTGAAGCTGGACATCCACAAGGACAAGAAGGTCACGTCCCTGTCCGGCGGCCAGCGCAAGCGCGTCTCCGTGGCCCTGGAGCTGCTCACCAAGCCGTCGCTGATCTTCCTGGACGAGCCGACCTCCGGCCTCGACCCGGGCATGGACCGCGATGTCATGCAGCTGCTGCGCGGCCTGGCGGACGACGGCCGTACGGTCCTCGTCGTCACCCACTCCGTGGCGGAGCTGGCGCTGTGCGACAAGCTGCTGGTGATGGCGCCCGGCGGCGCGGTGGCCTACTTCGGCCCGCCGGAGGAGGCGCTGAACTTCTTCGGCTACGACACCTGGGCCGATGTCTTCTCCGCCTTCGAGAACTACCGCGACTACGACTGGGCGGGCCGCTGGAAGGGCTCGCAGCACTACCAGATGTACGCCGCGGACATCGACGCCGTCGCGCCGCAGTCCGTACAGGTTCCGCCGATGCAGGCGATGAAGCCGCCGAAGCCGCAGGGCTGGATGTCCCAGTTCGTCACGCTCGTCCGGCGCTATGTCTCGGTGATCGCGTCCGACAAGGGCTTCCTCGCCCTGATGGTGATCCTGCCGGCGGTGCTCGGCGCGGTGAGCCTGCTCATCGACGCGGACAAGGGTCTGCTGCCCAACCCGGCCAATCCGCAGACCGGCCGGATCATCCCGAACGGCACGGCCACCACGGTCCTGCTGATCCTCGCGGTCGGCGCCTGCTTCGCGGGCGCGGCGAACTCGGTCCGCGAGCTGATCAAGGAACGGGTCATCTACGAGCGGGAGCGCGCGACCGGCCTGTCGCGCTCGGCGTACCTGATGTCGAAGGTGTTCGTGCTCGGCATGATCACCGTCCTGCAGGGCCTGCTGGTCGGCGTCATCGGCTTCTCCAGCCGGGAGATCCCCGAGGAGGGCCTGGTCTTCGGCAGCGCCACGCTGCTGGAGCTGTCCGTGCCGATCATGGCCCTGGGCTTCACCTCCATGATGTTCGGTCTGATCATCTCGTCGCTGGTCAAGACCGCGGAGAAGACCATGCCGCTGCTGGTGATGTTCGCCATCATCCAGGTCGTCTTCACGGGCTGCCTGTTCACGCTGCACGGCTCGATCGGCGTCAACCAGTTCTCGTTCCTGATGCCGTCGCGCTGGGCGGTCGCCGCCTCCGGTGCCACGCTGGACTTCAACAAGATCAGCCCGCCCGAGACGGCCGGCGACAACGACCCGCTGTGGGAGCACACCGTCGGGGCCTGGGCCATGGACATGGGCGCGCTCCTTGTCCTGGGCGTGATCTGCGGCTTCTTCGTGGCCCGCTTCCTGCGCCGCCACGAGCCCGAGGTCATGCGCAAGTAGTCACCGCTCCACCGTGCCCGAAGGGCGGCACCCCGTCAGGAGGGGTGCCGCCCTTCGGCGTTCAGTCAGCGAAGCAGAGGTCCGCGCCAGCCTCAGTACGCGCTGTTGACGTTGTCCATCGAGCCGTACTTGTCGGCCGCGTAGTTGCAGGCGGCGGTGATGTTGGCGACCGGGTCGTAGATGTCCCAGGAGGTGCCGGGGACGTGCCAGTGCTTGAAGGTCGGCGGGATGACCTGGAGCAGGCCCTTCGACGGGATGCCGTTGATGGCGTTGATGTCCCAGTTGTTGATCGCCTTCGGGTTACCCGAGGACTCTCGGATGATGTTGCGCTTGATGCCGTCGTAGGAGCCGGGAATCCCGTGCTTCTTCATGACGTCGAGCGACTCGCGGATCCAGCCGTCGAGGTTGTTCGGGTAGCTCTTGGCGGCGGCCTTCTTGACCTGGGCGCGCTTGGCGTCCCGGCTCGCGGCCTCCTTGGCCTTGCGTGCGGCCTCGGCCTTCTTCTTCGCGGCCTCGGCGGCGGCCTTCTTCTTGGCGGCGGCCGCGGCGTCGGCCTTCTTCTTCGCCGCGATCTGCTCCGCCTTCAGGCTGGCGCTGGCCATCTGGTCGGTGACGCTCGCCTTGACGTCCTTGATCTGCTCGGTGCTGAACGCCACCGCAGCCGGCTGAGCGGCCTCGGTCGTGGTCTTGGTCGACGCGCCGCTCGGCACCGCGGAGAGGCCGATGGCGGCGGCGCCGAGGGTGGCGACACCCGCCATGGCGATCTTGTGGTGACGGGTCAGGCGACGACTCTGAACACGGCTGAAGATGTTCTTGGGCATGCTGCTGTGGACCTCTTCGAATAGCGCGGGAGTCGCTCGGCGTCCGGCGTTGGACTCGGTGTGTTTCCGACACGAACGCCGCGGAGGTGAACCCACGGCGCTGAGCGACGCCAGCAATTCTTAGCGGCCGCAAAATCGCGTGGCAAAGGTGTGACGTACGATGCCCGATAGTGGATCAGGGAGGGGCAAATCGGGGCAGACTGGACTGTCCGCGCCGCTCAATAGGTGCGGCTTTGTCTCCTATGCACTTTCGTACGTGACGTGGGTCCTATGCGCGGGCTCACACCCGGCGAAGGGTGGTCTCACCGCTGGTTGCACAAGCGATGCTCAGCGTGAGGGTCCTGCACGCCCCTGCTACTGCAGGACGAGGTGCACGTCCCCGAACTCGTGCCACAGGTAACGGCCCTGGAGCGCGGCCTCGTAGCCACGCTCGATCGCCTCCCGCCCGGCGACCGCCTCCAGCATCAGCAGATGCGAGGCCTCCGGTTCGTGCAGCCCGGTCAGCAGCCCGTCCACCACACGCACCCCGCGCTCCGGAGTGACGACGAGATCCGTCCACCCCGCACGCGCGCGTACGCCCCCGTCGGCGCCCACCGCCGACTCCACGGCCCGCACCGCCGTCGTCCCGACCGCTATGACCCGGCCTCCACCGGCCTTCGCGGCGTTGATCAGCCGCGCCGACGCCTCGGGCACCGCGAAGCGCTCCGGATACGGCGGCTCGTGCGCCTCCGCCGACGCCACCCCCGTATGCAGCGTGACCGGCGCGAACTGCACGCCCCGGCTCACCAGCTCAGCCACCGACCGCGCCGTGAAGGGCCGCGCCGCACTCGGCATCTCCGCACTGCCCGCCCCGTCCTCGGACGGCAGCGCGAACACCGTCTGGTAGACGGACAACGGCTGGTCGCGCTCCGTGTACGAGTAGCGAATGGGCCGCCCGTGCTCCCGCAGCAGCCTCGGCACCCCCGGCCCGGCGACCCGCGCCCACCACAGCCGCCGGCTCCGACCGCTCAGCGGCTCCTCCAGAACCAGCCACCCACCTCCCGGCAGGCACACCCCCGTACCCGCGGGCCCACCCGCACGCGCGCGCGTGGTGCCCCGCCCGTCGGGCTCCCGCAGCTCCACCGCCCAGCGGCCGTCGTCCCCACACGTGGAGAAGTGCACCACCACGCGCGCGTGCCCGATCCACCCGTCCACGGCCGCCGCCAGCGTGGCCGACGTGTTGACCACGAGCAGATCCCCGGCCCGCAACAGCCGCGGCAGCTCCGGGAACGTGTGATGCGCCACCTCAACGCCCCGGGACACCAGCATCCGCACGGCGTCCCGGTCCAGCCCGGGCCGCCGCTGCTCGACCGGCACCCGGGCCGACAGCTCATCCGGTACTCGCACGGCCAGTGTCATCGGGCCTCGTCCACCAGGGCCGGAGCCCCGTACCGCCCACTCGCGGGCCGCTCCTCCAGCAGCCGCAGGAACCCCGGCACCACAGCCGCCGGCTCCGGCCGCGGACCGTGATCGTCCGGTACGGCCGCCGCATACAGGTCCGTGGCCATGTCCCCGGGATCCACCGCCCAGACCCGCAGCCCCGGCTCCTCCACGGCGAGCACCGCCATCAGCTGGTCCAGGGCCGCCTTGGACGCCCCGTAGCCGCCCCAGGTCTCGTACGCCTCGGCGGCCGCGTCCGAACTGACCGCCACGACGGTGCCCGCCCGCGAGGCCCGCAGCAGCGGCAGCGCCTCCTGGACCAGGCCGAGACCCGCCACCAGGTTCACCTCCAGCGCCCGCCGCAGCCCCTCCAGGGGCAGCTCCTCCAGCCGCACCAGGGGCTCGGCGCCCAGCGCGCTCGCGTTGTGCACCAGCAGGTCGACGCCGCCGAGCCGCCACGCCGCCGCCACCAGCGCCGCACGGTGCGCTGCGTCCGTGACGTCCCCGGGCAGGGCGGTCACGCGCGTGCCGTGCGCGGAGACGGCCTCCGCCGCGTCCGTCAGTGCCTCGGTGCCCCTGGCATCGAGCACCAGATCCCAGCCCCGCCCGGCCAGGGCCTCCGCGAGCGCCCGGCCCAGGCCCTTCGAGGCCCCGGTGATGATCGCAACCGGCATGATCCGCTCCCTCGCTGTGATCGTGTGCCCTCAACCTAGGAACGGAGACACCCCGACCGCCTCGGACGCGGGCCGCAGACCACCGGGTCACTTCGCCCTACGCCACCGGCCCGGCGCCCTGGGCCCTACGCCGCGCCGCCCGGCCGCATCGGCCCCGCGACCTAGGCCCACCGGACCGGGCGCCCGCCCCCACCGGTCCGATCCGCGATGTCACAGCCCGCCGGTACCGTGAGGACATGAGTCACGGTCCCCGGTCCGGCCTCGCCGCGGTGAGCTCCGCGTTGCTGGCCATGAGCAGGCATCTCGAGGTGCGCGACGTCCTCAAGACGATCGTCGCCTCGGCCCGCGAACTGCTCGACGCGCAGTACGCCGCGCTCGGCGTCCCGGACGACCACGGCGGCTTCGCCCAGTTCGTGGTGGACGGCGTCAGCGAGGAGCAGTGGAAGGCCATCGGCCCGCTCCCGCGCCAGCACGGCATCCTCGCCGCGATGCTCCACGAGGCCAGGGTCGAGCGCCTCGCCGACGTCCGCAAGGACCCCCGCTTCGAGGGCTGGCCGAGCGCCCACCCCGACCTGGTCGACTTCCTGGGCCTGCCCATCCGGGACGGCGACGAGGTCATCGGCGCACTCTTCCTCGCCAACAAGAACTGCCCCAAGCCGCAAGGCGGCTGCGGCTTCACACAGGACGACGAGGAACTGCTCGGCATCCTGGCCCAGCACGCGGCGATAGCCCTCACCAACGCCCGGCTCTACGAACGCAGCCGAGAACTCACCATCGCCGAGGAACGCTCCCGCCTCGCCCACGAACTGCACGACGCGGTCAGCCAGAAGCTCTTCTCCCTCCGCCTGACCGCCCAGGCAGCGGCCCGCCTGGTGGACCGGGACCCCTCCCGTGCCAAGGGCGAACTCCAGCAGGTGGCGGCCCTCGCCGCCGAGGCCGCCGACGAACTGCGCGCCGCCGTCGTCGAGTTGCGCCCCGCCGCCCTCGACGAGGACGGTCTCGTGGCCACCCTCCGGACGCAGGTCCAGGTGCTCGACCGTGCGCACTCCGCCCGCGTCACCTTCGCCGGCCGCGGTGTGAAGGCTCTGCCCGCCTCCCAGGAGGAGGCCGTCCTGCGCGTCGCCCAGGAGGCCCTGCACAACGCCCTGCGCCACTCCGGCGCCGACCACGTGGACGTCACCCTGGACCGCCGCGGCAGCGGAGCCGTCCTGCGCGTCACGGACGACGGCAGCGGCTTCGACCCGCAGGCGGTCCGCCGCGCAGGACGCCATCTGGGCCTGGTCTCCATGCGGGACCGGGCGAGCGGCGCCGGCGGCACGCTGACCGTGGAATCGGCGCCCGGCAAGGGCACCACGATCGAGATGGAGGTCCCCGGTGGCTGACGCAATCAAGGTGCTGCTCGTCGACGACCACCAGGTCGTCCGCCGGGGCCTGCGTACGTTCCTCGAGGTGCAGGACGACATCGAGGTCGTCGGCGAGGCGGCGGACGGCGCCGAGGGGGTCGACCGCGCGGAGGAGCTGCGGCCCGACGTCATCCTCATGGACGTCAAGATGCCGGGCATGGACGGCGTCGACGCCCTGCGCAGACTCCGCGAACTGGACAACCCCGCGCGCGTGCTGATCGTCACCAGCTTCACGGAGCAGCGCACGGTGGTCCCGGCCCTGCGCGCGGGCGCCGCCGGTTACGTCTACAAGGACGTCGACCCCGACGCCCTCGCCGGAGCCATCCGCTCCGTCCACGCGGGGCACATCCTCCTCCAGCCGGAGGTCGCCGACGCCCTGCTGTCCCAGGAGGAGGCCAACTCGGGCCCGGGACGTGCCGGTTCGCTCACGGACCGGGAGCGCGAGGTGCTCGGCCTGATAGCGGACGGCCGCTCCAACCGGGAGATCGCCCGCGCGCTCGTCCTCTCCGAGAAGACCGTCAAGACCCACGTCTCGAACATCCTGATGAAACTCGACCTGTCCGACCGGACCCAGGCCGCCCTGTGGGCCGTTCGCCATGGCGTGACCGGCTGACACGCTCATCCCACGGCAACACGGAGGGTTCCATTCCAGACCGAGATTCATACTGTCGTGGGAACGTCCCTCACATGGCGCAACCTCGGTGGATCTCCGCCGTTCTCCAGTGCGTGCTGCGGCGCCTGCCGCGGCAATCGCAAGGAGGGCTCAGAAGTGAAGAACCTGAAGAAGGCCGCTGCCGTGACGATGGTGACCGGTGGCCTGCTGGCCGCGGGCGCGGGCATCGCCTCCGCCACCAGCGCGCACGCTGACGGCCAGGCCGTGGGCTCCCCGGGCGTCGGCTCGGGCAACGTCGTCCAGGCCCCGGTGCACGTCCCGGTCAACGTCTCCGGCAACAGCGTGAACGTCGTGGGCGCGCTGAACCCGGCCTTCGGCAACCACGCCGTCAACCACTGACCCCCCACCTCCGTCTCCGAGCCGGAGGTGACCACCGGCCTCCCAGTCCCACTGGGAGGCCGGCCCGCTCAGCCCCGCTTGGCTGCGGGCAGTCGTGCCGCTGGGGCGGCACGGGTGGGCGCAGCGGCACCCCGCCACGCCGGGCTGCGCACACACCCGCCCTCAGCACCAACGCCGAGCACCAGACAACCCACAGTCACCGCACCCCCCGCTCCCGCTCCTCCACAACGGAGTTGTACGCCGCGACCTGCGCCCGCCGAGCCGTCCGCTCCACCGGCCGCAACGCCTCCCGCCGCGCAGACATCTCGGACGAACTCACCGCACCGCCGTGCCCGCTCTCCGTCGCCACAACGATGAGCGTCCCCACCCGCTGCGCCAACTCCAGCACCCGCACCGCCCGTGACGGATACCCCGGCGCCAGCACCTCCCGCCCCCGCTCGGCCCGAGCCCGATACGCGTCGACCGCCGCCTCCGCCACCGGCCCCGACCCGGCCACATCCAGCCGCGTCAGTACCTCGGTCGCCTCCCGGAGAGCCTCCGCGAGCTCCCGCTCGGCCTCACCCAGCGACGGCACGTCCGCAGGCGGCGCCTCCCGCACGGGCAGCACATGCCACACCACCTCGACCTGAACACCCTCAGGCCCGGCGTCGTACACGTCCGGCACCAACCCCAGGGCGGCCCCGTAACAGACCACCGCCTCCTCGGCCTCCAGCGCCCGCGCGTTGAACTCCGGCGGCCCGCTCAGCCCCAGCGGATGCCCCGGCGCGGGCAGTGCCACCCGCAGCCCGGTCACCCCGAGCCTGCGCAGCCGCCCCAGCGCGAGCGTCAGCCCGACCTGGCCCGACTCTCCCGGCAGCCCTTCCACCCGATGCACCGCGTCCTCGCCGACGATGGCGAGCACAGCGTCATCCGGTGAGACAAGTCCGGCCAAAAGGGCATTTCCCCATGCAGCGAGACGTCCAGCGCGTGGTTCCGTGAGCATGTCCCCACCCTAGGACCCTCCAAGGACCGGACCGAGGGAATGTCCCGGCCGACCGGTGGCGTAGATTTCATGGAGGGCTGCGCCCACCGGCGCGGCGGACCGAGCCACAGGCTTACGCGACAGCCGAGACCGGCCACACTGCAAGGGGAGACAACGCGCTCATGAGCGATGTTCTGGAGCTTCAGGACGTATCCGTGGTCCGCGAGGGCCGGGCTCTGGTGGACCAGGTCTCCTGGTCGGTCAAGGAGGGCGAGCGCTGGGTCATCCTGGGCCCGAACGGCGCCGGCAAGACCACCCTCCTCAACCTCGCTTCCACCTACCTCTTCCCCAGCTCGGGCACCGCCGCCATCCTCGGCGAGACCCTCGGCAGGCCCGGCACCGACGTCTTCGAGCTGCGCCCGCGCATCGGCATGGCCGGCATCGCCATGGCCGACAAGCTCCCCAAGCGCCAGACGGTCCTGGAGACGGTGCTGACCGCCGCCTACGGCATGACCGCCACCTGGCACGAGGACTACGAGGAGATCGACGAACAGCGCGCCCGCGCCTTCCTCGACCGCCTCGGCATGAGCGAGTACCTGGAGCGCAAGTTCGGCACGCTCTCCGAGGGCGAGCGCAAGCGCACCCTCATCGCCCGTGCCCTGATGACCGACCCCGAGCTGCTGCTCCTCGACGAGCCCGCCGCCGGCCTCGACCTCGGCGGCCGCGAGGACCTCGTCCGCCGCCTCGGCCGCCTCGCCCGCGACCCGATCGCCCCCTCGATGCTCATGGTCACCCACCACGTCGAGGAGATCCCCCCGGGCTTCACGCACGTCCTCATGATCCGCCAGGGCAAGGTCCTCGCCGCCGGTCCGATGGAGCTCGAACTCACCTCCCGCAACCTCTCCCTCTGCTTCGGCCTCCCCCTCGTCGTCGAACAGGCGGGCGAGCGCTGGACGGCACAGGGCCTCCCGCTGTCCTGACCCGGCGCCTCGCCCCGCAAATCCCAGAGTAAGAACGGCATTTCACACGCTGGGCGCCCTGTCGGTGACAGGGCCGTCGGACCTACCATGACCATGTGGAAATCGACGCATGGCTGTGGTGGCTGATCGGCGCGACAGCGCTCGGGATCGCGCTCGTGGTCACCGCGATGCCGGAACTCGGCATGCTCGCGGTGGGCGCCATCGGCGCCGCGGTCGTCAACGGCGTGTTCGGCGGCGGAGCCGTCGCCCAGGTCGTCGTCTTCGCCGTCATCTCGACCGCGGGCATCGCCGTCGTACGGCCCATCGCGAACCGGCACCGCGCCCAGCGGCCCCAACTCGCCACCGGCGTGGACGCGTTGAAAGGCAGACAAGCCGTCGTCCTGGAACGCGTCGATGCCTCCGGCGGCCGGATCAAGCTGGCCGGAGAGGTCTGGTCGGCCCGCGCCCTCGACACCGACCGCGCCTACGAAGTAGGGCAGGAAGTGGACGTCGTGGACATCGAGGGAGCCACTGCGATCGTCATGTGACCTCGCAGGACGTAACTGGAGTGAACTCCTCGCCAGCTACGTGACGGTCTGACAGACTCGACCAGCAAGATCTTCGACAACCATGAGATCTGCCGAAGTCGCCGAGGCGGAGAAGGGTACGGGGAACGACGATGGAACCGGTCATCATCGTCCTGATCATTCTGGTGGTGTTGGTCTTCATCGCCCTGATCAAGACGATCCAAGTCATCCCACAGGCCAGTGCGGCCATCGTCGAGCGCTTCGGCCGCTACACGCGGACGCTGAACGCCGGCCTCAACATCGTCGTCCCGTTCATCGACACCATCCGCAACCGCATCGACCTGCGCGAACAGGTCGTGCCCTTCCCGCCGCAGCCGGTGATCACCCAGGACAACCTGGTGGTCAACATCGACACGGTCATCTACTACCAGGTGACCGACGCCCGCGCCGCGACGTACGAAGTCGCCAGCTACATCCAGGCGATCGAGCAGCTCACCGTCACCACGCTCCGCAACATCATCGGTGGCATGGACCTGGAGCGGACCCTGACCTCCCGCGAGGAGATCAACGCGGCCCTGCGCGGCGTCCTCGACGAGGCCACCGGCAAGTGGGGCATCCGCGTCAACCGCGTCGAGCTGAAGGCCATCGAGCCGCCCACCTCCATCCAGGACTCGATGGAGAAGCAGATGCGCGCCGACCGCGACAAGCGCGCCGCCATCCTCCAGGCCGAAGGTGTCCGGCAGTCCGAGATCCTGCGCGCCGAAGGTGAGAAGCAGTCCCAGATCCTGCGCGCCGAAGGTGAGGCCAAGGCAGCCGCCCTGCGCGCCGAGGGCGAGGCCCAGGCCGTCCGTACGGTCTTCGAGGCCATCCACGCCGGCGACCCGGACCAGAAGCTCCTCTCCTACCAGTACCTCCAGATGCTCCCGAAGATCGCCGAGGGCGACGCCAACAAGCTCTGGATCGTCCCCAGCGAGATCGGCGACGCCCTCAAGGGCCTGTCCGGCGCGATGGGCAACTTCGGCGGCATCGGCGGAGGTTCCGGTGGCAACGGCGGCGCGTCCGGCGGCCACGTCCCCGCGCAGGAGCGCCGCGAGAAGCCGTCCATCGACTGACCCGGCACGCATGAAGGGGCCCGCTTCCGATCGGAAGCGGGCCCCTTCATGCGACGGACCCTAGGCCGCAGGCTGGGCCAGCCACTCCGGCAGCGCGTCGAAGTCGTCCCGCCCCAGAGCCAGCAGCATCGCGTCCGCCGGAGTCGGCTCGAACGGCTGCCGCAGCAGCGGCATCCCCGCCTCCTCCGGAGTCCGGTTCGCCTTGCGGTGGTTGTCCTGCGCGCACGAGGCCACCGTGTTCAGCCAGGTGTCCTGACCGCCCTGCGACCGCGGCACCACATGGTCGACGGTCGTCGCCCGCCTCCCGCAGTACGCGCACCGGTGCCGGTCCCGGACCAGCACACCCCGCCTCGACCACGGCGCTCGTCTTCGGAAGGGCACCCGTACGTACTGGCAGAGCCTGATCACCCGGGGCGCCGGTATGTCGACCGCGGCTCCCCGCATCCGCAGCTCGGGGTGGGCCTGCTCGACGACGGCCTTGTCCTGAAGCACCAGAACGACGGCTCGGTTCAGCGTCACCGTCGACAGCGGCTCGAAGCTCGCGTTGAGTACCAGCGTGTCCCGCATACCAGCCCACCTCCCGTGTGCACCGGCCCACCCCATGGCGGGCTGGGATCAACTCTGGCCGGGCACGCCGAGATGGACAACGCAATATCTGCTGCTCCCACGGGGGGTGACCCCCGCGGCCCCCGGCAACAAAAATGCCCGCTCCTGATCAATTCCAAGACCAGGAGCGGGCAAACGTTCCGTGAACGCCGGGATCGCGGGGCGGCTCGTCAGCCCTCGGCGGGCACCTCGTACTCACCGATCAACTGAGCGCGCCCGATCGTGTGGAACCGAAGATTGAAGCCCACGACGGCGGGCGAAGCCTCCGCGTCCGGACCGAGCTTCTCCTGATCCACGGCGTACACCGTGAACACGTACCGGTGCGGCCCGTCCCCGGGCGGCGGCGCGGCACCGCCGAACTCCTTGCCGCCGTAGTCGTTACGAGCGTGGACCGCACCCTCGGGCAGGCCCTCGAACCCGCTGCCCGCACCCGCCGGCAGCTCGGTCACCGACGCCGGGATGTCGAACAGCACCCAGTGCCAGAACCCGCTGCCCGTCGGGGCATCGGGGTCGTAGCAGGTCACGGCGAAGCTCTTGGTCTCAGGCGGGAAGCCCTCCCACCGCAGCTGCGGCGAGGTGTTGCCGGCCGCCTGGACCTGAGCGTCCTTGAGCGTCGCACCCTCCTGGACGTCCTCGCTCGTCACCGTGAACGACGGCACAGGCGGATGGAAGTCGTGGGGGAGCGGCCGCCGCTTGAGCTCGGTCACCTCGGTACCTCCTGATCGGTTCTTGCAGTTGACCCCGAGCCTAGGGCCTCTCCTAGAACCAGTTGCGCTTGCTGCCCACCTCGGAGAGCCACTGGTTGAGGTACGCCGTCCAGTCGGTCCCCTGGTAGTCGTTGAGACCCACCTGGAAGGACCGGAAGGTGTCGCTGCCCTCGCTGAACAGACCCGGCTTCTTGTCCATCTCGAGCACCACGTCCATGGCGTTCGCGTCGGCCACGAAGCTCAGCTCGACCTGGTTCAGCCCCCGGTACTGCTGCGGCGGGTAGAACTCGATCTCCTGGTAGAACGGCAGCTTCTGCCGCGTACCCCGGATGACCCCGCGCTCCATGTCCGCGTTCTTGAAGCGGAAGCCCAGCTGGATGAAGGCGTCCAGGATCGCCTTCTGCGCCGGCAGCGGGTGCACCTTGATCGGGTCCAGGTCACCGGAGTCCACCGCCCGCGCGATCTCCAGCTCCGTGGAGACCCCGATGTGCATCGAGCGCAGCTCCTGACCGTCGATCGTCGTGATCGGCGTCTCCCACGGGATCTCCAGCCCGAACTGCACCGCGTGCACCGCGTTCGCCTGAAGCTCGAACGCCCCGCCCAGCCGGGACTTCGTGAACTCGATGTCCTGCTTGTACTCCTGGTCGCCGCTCTCCACCTCGACCTTGGCCTGGAGCCCGACCGAGAGCCCCTCGATCTGCTGGTTCACGGACCCGCCCTGGATCCGCACCTCACCCTGGACGACACCGCCCGGGACGACGTTGACCTCGTGCAGCACCGTCTCGACCGAAGCCCCGCCGGCCCCCAGGCTCGCGAGCAGCTTCTTGAACGCCATGTCTCTCCCTCTCGCCCACTACGGGTGAATCCCTGATCAGTACAAACGCGATCCGGCCGTGGCCGGTTCCACACCCTCACCCTGGCAAGGCCGGCGCTCTGAGGCCACCCCGCCGCACCACCCGTCTCCAGTACCCTCGGACGGCATGATCGCGACCCCCGACCGTACGCCCCTGCCCAGGGAGTTCTTCGACCGGCCCGTCCTCGATGTCGCCCCCGACCTCCTCGGCCGCATCCTGGTACGCACCACCCCGGACGGTCCGATCACCCTCCGCCTCACAGAGGTAGAGGCCTACGACGGTGCCGACGACCCCGGCTCACACGCCTATCGCGGCCGCACGGCCCGCAACGGCGTGATGTTCGGTCCCCCCGGGCACGTCTACGTCTACTTCACCTACGGCATGTGGTTCTGCATGAACCTGGTGTGCGGCCCCGAGGGCAAGGCGAGCGCGGTCCTGCTCCGTGCAGGCGAGATCATCGAGGGCGCCGAGCTGGCCCGCACCCGTCGACTCTCGGCCCGCAACGACAAGGAACTGGCCAAAGGCCCGGCCCGTCTGGCCACGGCTCTGGACGTGGACCGCTCCCTGGACGGCACGGACGCATGCACCTCCGACGCCACCCCCCTGAGGATGCTCACGGGCACGCCCGTACCGCGTGACCAGGTACGCAACGGCCCACGCACCGGAGTCGCGGGCGACGGGGGCAACGGCGACATCCACCCCTGGCGCTTCTGGATCGCCAACGATCCGACGGTGAGCCCTTATCGGGCCCATGTCCCGAGGCGCCGCCGAAGTTGACGCGTACCCGCAGGATGCGTAATGTAGCCCGAGCCGCTTGACCCGGGTACGGCATTCGCCAGCAGCCGGAAGCGGCCAACCCACTACCTAGCGACTCCCCTCAGCAGGGGCGAATTCTGCGTGCCCGCATGCCTGAATTCGGCGCCGACGGACTCGATTATGAGTTGGACGGCGAATCGGTTAACGTAGTGAATGTCGAAAGGCCGACGAGCGAAAGCCAAGGCCGCCCGGCAAATCCCGCCGACAGGGAATCGGATCGAGAAAAAGATCTGATAGAGTCGGAAACGCAAGACCGAAGGGAAGCGCCCGGAGGAAAGCCCGAGAGGGTGAGTACAAAGGAAGCGACCGTTCCTT